>CBFHND010000059.1:0-3500 GCA_965657085.1 uncultured Paracoccaceae bacterium | reverse complement strand
GGTAATGCCTTTGAGCGGTGCGGACATGCGGCCCTCCTGTTGATGTCAGGGCAGGGATCGCACGGGCCTTTGGCTGGGGCCGTGATTCAGATCAATTCTGCGCCCGCGCGTGAAAGATGAAGCCCAGAAAGTTCAGCAGGATTTGTGCCGCAAGGATCGAGGTGGAGCCGGTGGGGTCATAGTCGGGGGCGACCTCTACCAGATCAATGCCGGCCACCTCGTGTGTCTTGGCCACGGCCTGCAACAGTTCCAGCACCTCGTAATAGAGAAACCCGCCATGGCTGGGCGTGCCGGTGCCCGGCGCGATCGAGGGGCAGAAGGCGTCGATGTCGATGGTCACGTAGACCCGCGCGCCTTGGGGAATATGGGCGGCGACGGCACTGGTGCCCATGGCGCGTGCCTGGCGCACCGATATGATGTCCGAGCCCATGGCCCGCGCATCCTCATAGCCTTCGCGCGCGGTACTGCTGACGTTGCGGATGCCCACCTGGGTCAGGCCGGTGACGTGATCCTGTTCGGCGGCGCGGCGCATGGGGTTGCCGTGACCGTGGCGCACGCCGTGGCGTTCATCGACGAAATCGAGATGCGCGTCGATTTGCAGGATGTGGATATCGGGCTGGTCGTCAAAGGCGCGGATGCAGGGGATGTTGACCGAATGATCGCCTCCGATGGTCACCGGCAGGGCCCCTGCGGCCAGTGCCGCGCGCACGCCTGCCTCGATGTTGGCGTGGCTGGCCTCGGTGTCGGTGTGGATGATGTCGGCATCGCCCATGTCCACGATCTGCACGTCGCTGGGCAAGTACACCGCGTCGTCTTCATGGTCGTAAGCACCTGCATGGCCGAAACTGAACAGCGTTGAGGCCTCGCGCACCCCGCGCGGCCCGAACCGCGCGCCTGATCGCCACTGCGTACCTGCATCGAAAGGCGCGCCAAGAATTGCCACATCGGCATCCAGCGTGGACCAGTCCGCCACATAAGCCCGCTTGCCGAAGGTCGAAATGCCGACGAACGGCAGATCAAGCCGCCCGGTGTCATAGGAATTGGTCATGGAGTGTCCTTCTCTGGCATCGCCCTGCGGGTCGGCGTGGCGCGGGGGGCAAGGGGGTGGAAAACGTGTCGGGCTACCGGTGAAAATGTCTGTGCGACAGTCTTGCGCAGTCCTGCGGGCCACGCAACGTCATTTGCCCTCTTTCCATCCCGGCCAACCCGTGAAATAGGAAAGTGCCAACCGTAACTCCGATGCGAGGTCTGCCATGGAGATTCGTGAGGCTCTCACTTTTGATGATGTTTTGCTGGTGCCCGGGGCATCGAATGTGCTGCCCAGCACCGCAGATACACGTACCCGCGTGACGCGCGCCATTTCGATGAACATCCCGCTGCTCAGCTCGGCCATGGACACCGTGACCGAAGGGCGCATGGCCATCGCCATGGCGCAGGCGGGGGGCATTGGCGTGGTGCACCGCAACCTCACCATCGAGGAACAGGCCCGCGAGATCCGGCGCGTCAAACGCTTCGAGAGCGGGATCGTCTACAACCCCATTACCCTCGGGGCCAATCAGACCCTCGCCGATGCCAAGGCGCTGCAGGAACGTTACCGGGTGACAGGCTTCCCCGTGGTGGACGAAAGTGGCCGCTTGGTCGGCATCGTAACCAACCGCGACATGCGTTTTGCCAGCGATGACGCCACACCGGTCAGCGTCATGATGACCACTGAAAATCTGGCGATCCTGCACGAGCCCGCCGACCGGGATGAGGCGATCAGCCTGATGAAGGCGCGCCGTATCGAAAAACTGCTGGTGACGGACAAGGATGGCAAGCTGACGGGCCTTCTGACCTTGAAGGACACCGAACAGGCGGTGCTGAACCCCACGGCCTGCAAGGACGATCTGGGGCGGCTGCGCGTGGCTGCGGCAACCACCGTGGGCGACGCAGGCTTTGAGCGGTCCGAGGCGCTTGTGGATGCGGGCGTGGACATGATCGTGATCGACACCGCGCACGGCCATTCCGAAGGCGTGGCCGAAGCCGTGCGCCGGGCCAAGGGGCTGTCCAACGAAGTACAGATCGTGGCCGGCAACGTGGCCACGGGCGAGGCCACGCGCGCCCTGATCGATGCAGGCGCGGATGCGATCAAGGTGGGCATCGGCCCCGGCAGCATCTGCACCACGCGCATGGTCGCAGGTGTGGGCGTGCCACAGCTGACGGCGATCATGGATTGCGCCGCTGCGGCTGGCGACGTGCCGGTCATCGCCGATGGGGGCATCAAGTTCTCGGGCGATTTCGCCAAGGCCATCGCCGCGGGCGCGTCCTGCGCCATGGTCGGCAGCATGATCGCAGGCACCGACGAGTCGCCGGGCGAGGTGATCCTGTATCAGGGCCGCAGCTTCAAAAGCTATCGCGGGATGGGGTCGCTGGGCGCCATGGCGCGCGGATCTGCCGACCGCTATTTCCAGAAGGACGCCGCCAGTGACAAGCTGGTGCCCGAAGGCATCGAAGGGCAGGTGGCCTACAAGGGCAGCGCGGGCGCGGTCATTCACCAGTTGGTGGGCGGCCTGCGGGCGGCCATGGGCTACACCGGCAATGCCACGGTCGAAGAGATGCGCACGCGCTGCAACTTCGTCAAGATCACTGGAGCGGGTCTCAAGGAAAGTCATGTGCATGATGTCCAGATCACGCGCGAAAGTCCCAACTACCGCGTGATGTAGGAATATCAAGTGCTTGCGGGGCGATATTGAAGTGGAATTTGCATCATGACTCCTGCTGCGCGCGTGGCCGCTGCGATCGAAATACTGGACCAGATGTGCGATGGGCTGGCGGCAGAGCAGGCGCTGAGCCGATGGGCACGCGCAAGCCGGTTCGCTGGCTCCAAGGACCGCGCGGCGGTGCGGGATCATGTGTTCGACGTGCTGCGCAATTGGCGCAGCGATGCCGCGCGCGGTGGGGCCAGCACGGGCCGGGGGCTGATGATCGGGCGCACGCGGGCGTTGGGTGTCGATCTGGCGACGGTTTTCGACGGTCAGGGCCACGCGCCCGAACCCCTGAGTGATGCAGAAAATGCCGCCGGGTCGGCCCCTGAAGATCGCGGCACGGCGTTGAATCTGCCCGACTGGCTGTTGCCCGAATGGGATCGCAGCCTTGGCGCAGACGCTGAGACGACTGCCATCGCCTTGCAGTCCCGCGCGCCGGTGTCCCTGCGGGTGAACACGGCGAAAACCACCGTGGAAGAGGCGATTGTGCGGCTGGAGGCTGACGGCGTTGTTGCGGTGCCGAACCCGCTCTGTGCCACGGCTTTGCTGGTGGAAAGCGGACTGCGCCGCATTCAGTTGGGGCAGGCCTATCTGGACGGGCTGGTCGAATTGCAGGACGCATCCAGCCAGGCGGTCATCGACGATCTGCCGTTGGCGGGGCGCATTCTGGATTATTGCGCGGGCGGCGGCGGAAAAGCATTGGCGCTGGCGGCCCGGGGCGCGCAGGTCTGGGCGCATGACATTGCACCGCAGCGG
>CBFHND010000058.1:0-3651 GCA_965657085.1 uncultured Paracoccaceae bacterium | reverse complement strand
TTGAGTTCGGAGCGCAGGGCCTGTCCGTGCGAAGGATCGAACAGCGTGATCGTCTTGGGATCGAAACCAAGGCCGACCTTCTCGCCGACAGTCGCCACCTGATCGCTGTCGATACGGGCTTTCAGTTCGCCGTTGGGCGTGTCCAGCGTGATGATCTGGGTGGTGCCCAGGTATTCGGCGGCAAGCACCTCGCCGCGGTATTGCCCACTGTCGGACAGGGTGATGTGTTCGGGCCGTACGCCAAAGACCAGCTTGCCAGATGCGCCTTGCAACTGCTTGGGAACACCAAAGGCTTCGCCGTTGAGGGTGACCGTGTCGGCGCCCTTTGCAACCGCCCCTTCGAAATTCAGGAAGTTCATCGAGGGCGAGCCGATGAAATCGGCCACGAACATGGTCGCGGGCTTGTCGTAAATCTCTTGCGGGGTTCCGAATTGTTCGACAACCGCGTTGTTCATCACCACGATCTTGTCGCCCATCTGCATGGCTTCAAGCTGATCATGGGTGACGTAAACGGTGGTGGCGTTCATGCGGTCATGCAGGGCGCGCAATTCCTCGGACATGCGTTCGCGGAACTCGGCGTCGAGTGCCCCCAAGGGTTCGTCCATCATGAACGCCTTTGGGTCCCGGACGATGGCGCGGCCCAGTGCCACACGCTGACGGTCGCCGCCGGACAGCCCGCCGACGGGACGTTTCAGGATGTCCTGAATGCCGAGGATATTGGCGACCTCTTCGACTTTTGCCTTTACCTGCGCACGCGGCATCCCCTGACTGACCAGCGGATAGCTGAGGTTCTTGCCGACATTCATGTGCGGATAGAGCGCGAACATCTGGAACACGAAAGCGATATCGCGCTTGGAGGGGGGCAGTTGGCTGATCTCTTCCCCGTCGAGATAGATCTCGCCCGAGGTCGGCAATTCAAGCCCCGCGATCATGCGCAGCGTCGTGGTCTTGCCGCAGCCCGAGGGGCCAAGCAGCATGAAGAACTCGCCGTCCTCAATGGTAAAGGAGCTTTCCTTCACCGCATTGAATGCGCCGAAATCCTTGCGGATGTTCTTGATCTGGATTTGCGCCACGGCGTTATTCCTTGAAGTGCGAAACGATGATGAACATCACGGTTCCGATCAGGGTTACGATGAATGAGTAGGTGTAGAGCCACAGAACAAAGGGCTGCATCAGCATGAACACCCCCAGCCCGATCAGGATCGTGGCCAGCATTTCCCATGGGCCGCGTCTGAGCCGGAGAAGACCTGTGAAGAAGTTGCTCATTTGCGTACCGCTCCGAAGGTGATGCCGCGCAGCAGGTGTTTGCGCAGCAGAATGGTGAAGATCATGACCGGCAGCAGGAAGATGGTGGCGCCAGCCGCGACAGCGGGCCAATCAAGGCCACCAACGCCGATGATCGTCGGAATGAATGGGGGCGCCGTCTGGGCGGTGCCCGAGGTCAGAAGAACCGCGAAGGCGTATTCGTTCCACGCGAAGATCAGGCAGAAGATGGCGGTGGACGCAATGCCCGTCGCCGCCTGCGGCAAGACCACCTTGTAGAACGCCTGAAAGCGGGTGTAGCCATCGATCAGTGCGGCCTCTTCGTATTCAAGGGGGATTTCGTCGATGAAGCCCTTCAACAGCCAGACCGCCAGCGAGATGTTCACACCTGTGTAGAGCAGGATCATGCCCAGATGCGTGTCCGACAGGCCAAGCTGGCGGTACATCAGAAAGATCGGGATCGCGACGGCGATGGGCGGCATCATCCGCGTGCTCAGGATGAAGAACAAAAGATCGTCTGCCAGCGGTATCTTGAACCGAGAGAAGGCATAGGCCGCCAATGTGCCGAGGAAGATACTGAGGAAGGTGGACCCGAAACCGATGATAATCGAGTTCAGGAACCGCTCGCCGAATTTCGAGGGGCCTGCGATGACCATGTCGTATTCACGCACGATTTCCTCGTACCAGGTCTGTGGCGGGTTTGCCGCCAGAAACTCAGGCGTCTGCCGGGTGCGCGTGGTGAACAGGTTCACGTAACCTTCCAACGTCGGCTCGAACACCACCTTGGGCGGGTAGCTGATGGCGTCCGATGGCGATTTGAAGCCGGTGAGCATGATCCACGCCAGCGGCACCATTGTAACGAGCGCATAGACGATGACCATCGTGCCGGCGAACCACTTGGAACGGGTGGATGGCTCTGTGACGGAAAAGCTGCTCATCTTTCTTTTACCTTGTTCAGGGCTTTGACGTAGATCGAGGCAAGCCCGAAGACGGTGACGAAAAGGATGATCGCGTAGGCAGAGGCGTAACCGGTGCGCCATTTCTCGAACGCCTCACGTTTGAGGTTGATCGATGTGAGTTCAGTCGTGGACCCCGGACCACCGCCCGTGAGTTGCACCACGAGGTCGAACATCTTGAAGTTCTCGATACCGCGAAACAGCACCGCCAGCATCAGGAAGGGCAGCACCATAGGAATGGTGATCGTAAAGAACTGCCTCAGCTTGCTCGCCCGGTCGACCTCGGCGGCCTCGTAGATGTAGTCGGGGATCGACCGTAGCCCCGCAAGGCAGATCAGCATCACGAAGGGCGTCCACATCCATGTGTCCACGATCACGATGGACCAGGGTGCCAGTTGCACCGATCCAAGCATCTCGAAACTGGAGGGGTCCTTGCCCGAGAAGAAGGCAACGATGTAGTTGAAGAGACCGATTTGCGGTTGATACAGGAACTTCCAGAAATTCCCGACCACGGCGGGGGACAACATCATGGGCAGCACGATAATCGTGGTCCACAGGTCATTGCCCTTGAATTTCTTGTTGATCAGGTAGGCAAGCGTGAAGCCGATCAGCACCTGAAAGAAAATGGTCCAGAACAGGAAATGCGCGGTCGCCTGCATGTTCAGCCAGATATCGCTGTCGGTCAGGATGCGCTCGTAATTGCGGAAACCCACATTCTTGATTTCTCGGCCGATCCGGTTGGCCTTGAAATTGGTAAAGCTGAGGTTGATCGTCCAGATCAGCGGGAAAATGTTGATCGCAAGCAGCAAAAAGATCGTGGGGCCTACGAAAATCCACGCGATGGCGCGGTCGCTCAGGCCCTTGATCTTGCGCGCGACCCTTTTGGGTGTCGCTTTGGCTGCGCGGGTGGCGGGTGTCTCAGACATGTCGCTCGATCCGGTGGTGAAGATGTAGAGGGAGCGTGCCCCGGACTTGCGTCCGGGGTCGCCCGTCTTCGTTGAAGGCCTCCGGGAGGAAGGCCGTCAGGAGGATTAAAGTTTGCCTTCGTCCTCGAACACTTCGGTCCAGTCTTCGACCAGCTTGTCGAGCGCTTCCTGCGCTGTACCTTGATCGGCGACAACGTAGTCATGCATGCGTTTCTGCATGGCCAGCAGCAGTTCCGCATAGGCCGGCTCCTGCCAGAAATCCTGCACGGACCCCATGGCTTCGAGGAAGTCGCCGGCAAACGGCGCGCTGTCGGGGAAGCCCGGATCGTTCAACACGGAATTGTGTGCGGAATAGCCACCCAGTGACCACCATTTTGCCTGCACATCTGGGTTGGCGAACCACTTGATGTACTCAAGTGCGGCGTCCTGCTTGTCAGAATACGCAACAACCGAGATGCCCTGACCGCCCAACGTGGACCCTGCCTGATTTTGCGGCGGGTTCACGA
>CBFHND010000057.1:0-5016 GCA_965657085.1 uncultured Paracoccaceae bacterium | reverse complement strand
CGATCTCGGCGCTGTGGTGGCCCTTGATTGCCTCCGCCTCGGCGGCGGTATAGCGGGCAAGGCCAAGGCCCAGGATATGCCCGTCCGGGCCTGCGATGGCCACGGGATCGCCCCGGCCAAAGTCTCCTGCGACGGCGTGGACCCCTGCGGGCAACAGGCTGTTGCCCTGCGACAGCGCGCGGGCGGCCCCGGCATCCAGCGTGACTGTGCCAAGGGGTTTCATCGCGGCAATCCAGCGTTTGCGCGCCGCTTGCGGGTCAATCCCGGCGGTGAACCATGTGGCAGGCGCGCCTTCGGCCAGCCGGGTCAGGGGCCGGTTTTCAGCACCGTGACAGATGGCCATGGCACAGCCCGCGGCGGTGGCCGTCTTGGCGGCCATCAGCTTGGTCTTCATGCCGCCCTTGCTGAGGCCCGAACCTGCATCGCCCGCCTGCGCCTCGATCTGGGGGGTGATGACGTCGATCACGTCATAGCGGCGCGCCGTCGGGTCCTCGGCGGGATTGGCGGAATAGAACCCGTCCACATCCGACAAGAGCACCAGTTGATCGGCCCCGATGGTCGCGGCGATCTGGGCGGCCAGCCGATCATTGTCGCCAAAGCGGATTTCGTCCGTGGCCACGGTGTCGTTTTCATTGACGATGGGCAGCGCGCCAAAGCGCAACAGCTGTTCCAGCGTGGCGCGGGAATTCAGATATCGCCGCCGGTCGCGGCTGTCTTCCAGCGTCATCAGCACCTGCGCGGTTGTGATGCCGTGCGGTGCCATCGCATCCTCGTAGGCACGGGCAAGGCGAATTTGACCTACGGCGGCAGCGGCCTGTGACTGTTCCAGCGCAAGGTCCGTTGCAGGCAGGTTCAGTACACCGCGCCCCAGCGCGATCGAGCCTGAAGAGACAAGGACCACGTCCGTCCCCTGCCCCTTGAGCCACGCCACGTCTTTCGCCAGCGATTTCAACCAATCCTCGCGCAAGGCCCCGGTGGCACGATCCACCAGCAAGGCAGACCCGATTTTGACCACCAGACGCTTGGCTTGGATCAGGGCTGCCACGTCGTTTCTTCCTGCTGGGGGCGCTGGCGCAGGCGGTCCGCGTCAATCTGCGACCGCAGGGTGCGCAGCACCTCGGTGATCCCTGTCCGGGCCACGCCCGACATCATCATCACGTCGCCTTTGCACGCCTCTTCGAGGGCGGCCTTGGCCTCGGCGCGTTCGTCGTCGTCGAGGGCGTCGATCTTGTTCAGGACCGTCACGCGGGGCTTGTCGGCCAGATCGCCGCCGTAAGCCTCCAACTCACCGATGATGGTGTGATAATCTTCGATCAGTGTGTGCGACGTGCCATCGACCAGATGCAAGAGAACCGCGCAGCGTTCCACGTGGCCCAGAAACAGATCGCCCAGGCCCCGCCCTTCGGAGGCGCCTTCGATCAGGCCGGGGATATCGGCCACGACGAATTCCACGTTGTCCACGCCCACCACGCCCAGATTGGGGTGCAGGGTCGTGAAGGGATAATCGGCGATCTTGGGCCGCGCGTTCGAGGTGGCGGCCAGAAAGGTGGACTTGCCCGCATTGGGCAGCCCCAGAAGGCCCACATCGGCGATCAGTTTCAAGCGCAGCCACAGCGTGCGCTCCACCCCGTCCTGGCCGGGATTGGCGCGGCGCGGTGCCTGATTGGTTGCGGATTTGAAGTGCAGGTTGCCAAAGCCACCGTTGCCGCCGCGTGCCAGTTGCACACGCTGGCCCACTTCGGTCAGGTCGGCCACGACCGTTTCCTGATCTTCGTCCAGAATTTCGGTGCCCACAGGCACGCGCAGCACGATGTCGCCGCCATCCTTGCCGGTGCGTTGGCGGCCCATGCCCGGCTGGCCGTTCTTGGCGAAAAAGTGCTGCTGATAGCGGAAATCGATCAGGGTGTTCAGCCCCTCGACCGCCTCGGCCCAGACCGATCCGCCAGTGCCACCGTCGCCGCCGTCCGGCCCGCCGTATTCGATGTATTTTTCGCGCCGAAACGACACGCAGCCGCCGCCACCCGCACCAGAGCGGATATAGACCTTGCAGAGATCAAGAAACTTCATAGTGCGGTCCTAGCGACGGTCGGCCCTCAGGGCAATTGGAGTTTACGCGAATAGGTCCACGTGGGCACAGATGCGTCCCGCGCGACCGAAAAGCTTTCGGCATCGCCAAGATATTCGAACCCGCAGTGGGTCAGGACGCGTGCCGAGGCCGGATTGTCCTGAAACACCGAGGCGAACATGGCGTCGTTGCGCATCGGGTTGTCGGCGACCAGTGCGTGCACCGCGTCAGAAGCAAGCCCGGTGTTCCAGAAGGCAGGCGCCACCCAGTAGCCGATCTCGGACTGGTTGCGATCCATCCGTTCAAGCGAGATCAGCCCCATCAGTTCGGCGCCGCCGACCTTGGTGCCGTCCATGGCCCAGACGTCTTCGTCCCGCGCATCTGCCATGGCACGGGAGACGAATGCCTCGGTCATGCCGGGGGGGATCGGGTGCGGAATGGACGTGGTCATGCGCGCCACGCGTGCGTCACCGCCATAAAGTTCGATCAGCCCCATATCGGACCGCCGCAGGGGGCGCAGGTCGAAGCGTTCGGTTTCGATCACCGCTTGCACCGGAATACGTGCCATTTCCATCGTCATGTTCCTCCTCCGAACAGTACGAACAGCACCGACGCGACCGTAAGGCCCGCGAGGGTGTACATTAAATAGGGTTCCGCGGGCGTTCCTGCGAGGGTGCGGGCAATGCCGGCCCCTGCAAGCGTCCACAGCGGATGCATCAAAAGCTGGCAGGCCAGCAATACCGCCGCAATCGTTACCGTCGCCTCAAGGGTCGGGGTGCCGGGCGCCACGAAGGCGGTAAACCCACCGACAATCATCGCCCAGGCCTTGGGATTGAGTGGATGCACGATCAGCCCGGCGGCAAATCCCGGCGCGCGGGCTTCGGCCTCGGTGTTCAGCCGCAGGTTCGCCACCTTCCACGCCAACCAGATGATATAGGCCGCCGAGGCCCATTTCAGCGCATCAAATACAAATGGTGCACGGTCTGCCAACTCCATCAGGCCAAAGCCGATGGGCCATATGATCAACTGTTTGCCCAAGGCCACGCCCGCCACGAACGGCAGGGCACGGCGCAGGCCAAAGCGCGCACCGGTGGCCATCAAGGCCATGTTGGCTGGCCCCGGTGTCCCGACTTGGCTGGCGGCAAAAACCGCGAATGTGGCAACTGCAACAGACATTAAGATATGCGCCCGAAAAAAGAGAAAGGGACCGGCGTTTCCGCCGATCCCTTGAATGTGTCAAACCTTTGGGTACGGCTTATTCGGCGGCTTCCGCCTTTGGCAGGACCGAAATGAACGTGCGGTTTTTAAGACCCTTGTGGAAGGTCACGGCGCCATCGACGGTTGCAAAGATTGTGTGATCCTTGCCCATGCCAACGCCTTCACCCGGCCAAAACTTGGTGCCGCGCTGACGAACGATGATGTTGCCGGGAATGGCGGCCTGACCGCCATAGAGTTTCACGCCAAGACGACGACCCGCTGAGTCGCGGCCGTTACGGGATGAACCACCTGCTTTTTTGTGTGCCATTTGGTCTCTCCTTAGCCTTTAGCCAGTTCTTTGGCTTGTTTGATCCACTCTTCGCGGCCAACACGCCCCTTGAACGACAGTTTCTCTTCGATCGCTTCCACGTCCGCGTCGGACCATGCTGCGATTTGTGCGAAAGTTGTGACGCCTTCGGCGTTCAGCTTCTTGACGATGACCGGACCCACACCCGAGATGGTTGTCAGATCGTCGCCACCCGCGGCCTTTGCGGCTTTCTTGGGGGCTGCCTTGGCTTCGGCCTTGGGGGCTTCTGCTTTGGCTTCTTTCTTTGGGGCCGCTTTCTTGGCGGCTGGCTTTTTGGCTTCGGCGGCTGCAACAGCCACACCAGCAACCGAACCCGCACCAACAGCGGCGGCAACGCCCGACTTGTCCGCGCCGGACGCAAGGATGTCGGTGATGCGCACCAGTGTCAGTTGCTGACGGTGGCCCTTCGTGCGCTTCGAGCTGTGCTTACGACGGCGCTTGACGAAGTTGATGGTCTTTTCGCCCTTGATCTGGTCGATCACTTCGGCCTGCACACCGGCACCCGAAACGAAGGGCGCGCCGACAACGGGTTTGTCCCCGCCCAGCATCATCACATCGTTGAATTGAACAGTTTCACCTGCGTTTGCGGCCAGTTTTTCAACGCGGAGCGTGTCGCCCGATTGAACCTTGTACTGCTTGCCGCCGGTTTTCATAACCGCGAACATGTTGTCTTCCTTTGTTTTCCGCGTTCTGTGGCACCGGCAACATTCGGTTTTCGTGCGGTTTTCCGCGCCTCGAACAGCGCATCCCCTTCGGGATGGTCATGTCAAATAGGGGCATGGCCCCGGATCAGAGCCGCCAATTGCAGCATCGCGCAGGCAAAGTCAAGCGCCCCTGCCCCAATTCCGGCGGCTTTCCCCGCCATGGCCATGGCCCGCCCGTCACAGATCGGTGTCGCCTGCGTCCGGGCCTCGCATATAGAGTGCTGCCGCCTGCCCCGTGGCAAAGGCCAGTTCGGAATAGACATCGCCGTAGCCATCAAAAAGGGCGGATGTCAGGGCGCGGCCCTCAGGGGTCTGCCAAAAGCGCACGTAAAGATCCAGATCATCGGCGCTCAGCCCCCCGCAAATCAACAGCAGGAACCCCATGAGCCAGCTTTCCGTGTCCGCACGCATCTCGTCTTCCTGCGCCCAGACTTCTGCGATGATCTGGTTTTCGGTCATGTCCAGCCCACCGCCCGCGACAAGACCCTTGTAGAACTGGTAGCTGACAGTCAGCGATGTGCTTACGTTGGTTTCGATCAAGTCGCCTGCATCGACGAGGGTCTGTGCCGCGATCAGCCGGGGATCATCTGTGCCCTTCAACGTCTCGTAGGCCGCCCGTGCCGCAGCCTCCGCGTCATCGTCCATCATCGCGCGCCGGGCCGTCAATTCAAGCGTCGTGATCC
>CBFHND010000056.1:0-6252 GCA_965657085.1 uncultured Paracoccaceae bacterium | reverse complement strand
GCCCATTCAAACAAGTCTCTGTGGTAAGGCCTGACCATCAGCCAGCCGTTGGGTTTCCGACAATCAACTGTATGTACTTGAGCGTCGTTGAGGTGATGGGGGCTTACCTTGGAAGGCGGAAACTTCAGATTGAGATACCCTAGTTTTTGCAAAGGGTGCACCGGTCACATCCACAACCTGGCTAAGGCAACACATGGCCTGCGTACGAGACTTGCAAAAGTGCAGACAGTCGCTGAAGTGTCTCTGTGCAACATCCGCAGCGCTCACGCTGGACAGATTCCATGTCGTCGCCCGCGGACTGCTCGATCCCTTCGCTGTGCTAGGCCGCGCGACAAGCGAAGGTTCGATCTCCGTTGCATTTGACCGAACGCGACCCGGATACAAGTGTTCAGTTCATGGCTCCGAAAAACTATTCGTTTTCAGTGCCCTGCAAGAAACTCACCAAACGAGCGCAGTCATTAGGTCCAGAGAATTGCGCCCCAAGAGAACAGATTTTGGGCTGGCCGCTGCCAAGCCGGTGCTCAGCCCCTCCCGCATAACCCTCGAAAACAACGGAAAAATCCGGCCGCAGCTATATCTGGAGAACGCTTTCGCGAGGGCAGGTGGCGGAGCGACAGGGATTCGAACCCTGGAGACGGTCTCCCGCCTACACACTTTCCAGGCGTGCGCCTTCGACCACTCGGCCACCGCTCCGTTGGCGCGACATAGCCCGGCCCGCCGCTCGATTGCAAGAGGCAATCGGGCCGGTTTCAGTTCTCGAGATGGATATAGATGCGGCGGTTCATCCGCCCCTTCTTTTCGATCTTGCCCAGACGCAGTGCGCCGATCTCTCCGGTGCGGGCCACATGGGTGCCGCCGCAGGGTTGCAGATCGATGGGAGAGGCCGCATCGCCAATGCGGATAAGGCGAATATCCCCTGCCCCACGCGGCGGTCTGACCGACATCGTCTTGACGAGGCTGGGATTGGCATCAAGCTGGTCTTGGGTCATCCAGCTTTCGCTGACCACCGCGTCTTCACTGACATAGTCGTTCAACGCGGCTTCGAGTTCCTCGCGGTCCGCAGGCGCGTCCGGCATGTCGAAATCCAGCCGTCCCCGGTCGGCCGAGATCGATCCGCCCGTCACCCCGAAAGGCACTACCACCGACAGCAGGTGCAAGGCCGTGTGCACCCGCATATGCCGGTGGCGACGATCCCAGTCGAGCGATTGCGTCACATGCGCGCCAAGGCTGGGCAGTTCGCGCGGTTCCGCCGGGACCAGAACGACCTGATCGCCTTCTCCCTTGACCGTCGTTGCGATGGAAAGCGCCTTGCCATCCCACTCAAGCGTACCGCTGTCGCCGGGTTGCCCGCCGCCCGTTGGATAAAACACGGTGGTGTCCAGCACCACACCGCCCTCCGCCGTATGCGCGATCACCTGTGCGGGCGCTTCGCGGGCATAAGCATCATCGCGAAAGAGCATTTGCGTCATGTCTTGTCCTTGTCAGTCCTGGTCTTGGTCGGGTCTGCCGAGGGCGCTGCGGGCGCGACTTCTGCGCGCAGGGCTTCGGGGTTGCGCAGCCAGATATCGCGTTGGGCGAAGGGTATCTCGATCCCTTCTTCGGCGAACTTCTCGGCGATGGCGTGGTTCACGTCGTTGCGCACGCTCAGGCTCCAGTTCACATCACGCAGGATCAGCCGCATTTCGAAATCGAGCGAATCCGCGCCAAAACCGGCAAAAAGGATCGTTGGCGCGGGGTTGGCCAGAACCATGGGGTGGCTTTCGGCGATGGTGCGCAGGATGCCGTCCACCTTGCGCGTGTCGGTGCCATAGGACACGCCCACGGGCACGATGATCCGCCCCACCGTGTTGCCACGGGTAAAGTTGGTCACCGTGCCACTGACCAGATCGGCGTTGGGTACGATGACATCGGTGCGGTCAAAGGTTTCGATGCGGGTGGAGCGCACGGAGATATTGCGCACATAGCCGTGTTGGCCACCCACCTCGATCCAGTCGCCTTCGGCAATGGGGCGTTCGATCAGCAGGATAATGCCCGAGACAAAGTTGCTGACGATGTTTTGCAGGCCAAAACCGATGCCGACCGAAAGCGCACCGGCGACAATGGCCAGCGACGACAGGTCGATGCCCGCAGAGGTGATGGCGACAAGTGCGGACAGAAAGATGCCCACATAGCCCACGCCCGACACCATCGCGACCTGTCCGCCCGGCTCAATACGGGTCTTGGGCAGTACCGAGGTTTTCAACGTTCCCTGCAAGGCGCGGGTCAGGAAATAGCCGATCACGAAGACAAGGATCAGCGTAAAGAAGCTGCCGGGGGAAATCGTGGTCTCGCCGATCGAAATGCCGGCGCGCGCACGTGCCCACAGCTCTGTCAGATCGGTCGTCCGCGCGCCCCATATCAGGGCAAAGAGCGGCATGGACGCCAACAAGAGCACAAAGCCAACAAGGGTGGGCCAAAGACCTTCGCCGGGCTGGTCGGCCTTGCTGAAGAAGGCAAAGAAGTCGCGCACCGCTTCTTGCAGCAGTGCGATTGTGCCAAAGACCGTAAGCGTCAGAACCGATGGATACACCAGCTTTTCGGCAGCGGTGATATACCCCGCGCCCGCCAACAGCGGGGCCACCACGCCAATCGCTATGGCGGCACGACCCAAAAGGCCGATCAGCTGATTGCGATAAGCGCTTTCGGCGGAAAGCGATCCTTCCTGCGCATTGTGCCGGCGCAACAGCTGACCCACGCGAAACAGCATGACACATGCAATAATGATCAGCGGAAAGGCCAGAACCGCATCGCTTTGGGCGCTGAAGCGGTCAAAATCGCTCAGCTGGGAAATCAGGTAGCTGGCGGCAAAGACGATGCCCAAAAGCATGGCATAAAGCCGCCCTTCCACGCGCCGTTCCTCGGACAGCCCCAGCGGGGTTTCAACAGCATTCGAGGCTGGAAAGATGCGACTGCCAAGCCAGCGGGCAAAGAACACAGTGATCCCGATCTCGGGCAATGCATCAAGGATCAGTTCACCACGCGGACCATAGAGCCCTGTGGCATCAACGGCTCTGACGAAGGCAAAAAGCCCCAAAAGCGGAAACAGGATTTGCCCCAGCGACACCACGAACCCGGTGAATCCGGCGCTGGCTGCGGTCTCGCGGGCTTCGATGCGCACGGCGATCTGTTCCGTCCATGACCGCGAACGGGACAAAAGCACAATGGCCAGCGCCAGCAACACCACGATCAGCGGCAGATTGTTCTGGGCATTCAACTGCCGTGCTTCGGTGTTCCACGCCTGTCGCACCCCGGCCCATGTGGCGCGGAATGCTTCGCTCAGGTCTTGCACCGCACCGGGCCAGAAGCCTGGATTGATGGGAATAGGACCACGGTTCAGCAAGGCATCCGCCTGCCGCGTGCGCAGGATTTCGTCAATCTCGGCAATGACGCCGTTGGCGCGGCTGAACGCCTCTTCGGCGGTGCGGCGTGGGGTGGTCAGCCGGGTCAGCTGTTCGGTCAGCTCGCTGCGGCGCTGCGCGATCTCGCTGGCTTCGGTTTCGCCCTCAGCCGGTGCAGGCCCGAGCGACGCGATCTGGTCGCGGATGGTTTGCAGGCGGCTGTCATTGGCCGACAGCTGCGCCTGAAACCGGGTCCGCCAATCGGCGATTTCCGCGCGCAGGTTGCCAAAGGCTTGATCAGAGGCGCGCGCATTCCCAACCGCGGTTTCAGCGCGTGTGGCCACCTGTTCCCACGCGGTATAGTCCGGTGCGGTGGCGGTGCCTTGTTGCGCAAGGACGCCGCCGGGAAAGGCAACGCCCGCCAAAACAAGGAAAAACGCCGCGCAAACGGCCCGAAGCATGTGCATCAAACGTCCTCGAACACGCCCGGAATGCTGCTGGGACCATCGATCAGCCATTCCGGCACAGGCAACCCTTTTTCACGCAGGAACGCCGGGTTGTAGAGCTTGGATTGATAGCGGGTGCCATAGTCGCACAGGATGGTCACGATGGTATGGCCGGGGCCCAGTTCGCGCGCGAGGTGAATGGCACCTGCGACGTTCACTCCCGACGACCCGCCCAGACACAGGCCTTCGTTCTGCAAGAGGTCAAAGACGATGGGCAGCGCTTCGGCGTCGGGGATGTTGAAGCTGTGATCGGGCTTGAACCCTTCGAGGTTGGCGGTGATCCGCCCCTGCCCGATGCCTTCGCTGATTGATCCGCCGGAAGACGCCAATGCGCCCGTGGTATAAAACGAGTGCAGCGCCGCGCCATCGGGATCAGCCAGTCCGATCTTGACGCCCTTGGGTTGCAGCACCTCGGCCACGCCCGCCAGCGTGCCGCCAGACCCGACGGCACAGATGAACCCATCGACCTTGCCATCCGTCTGCTTCCAAATCTCGGGCCCAGTGGTTTCCACATGCGCCTGACGGTTGGCAACGTTGTCGAACTGGTTGGCCCAGATCGCGCCATTTGGTTCGGTTTTGGCAAGTTCTGCCGCCAACCGACCCGAATATCGAATGTAGTTGTTGATATTCTTATAGGGCGCCGCAGGCACCTGAACCAATTCAGCCCCGGCAAGGCGCAGCATGTCCTTCTTTTCCTGGCTTTGGGTTTCGGGGATGACGATGACCGTCTTGAAGCCCATGGACGCGCCCACCAGCGCAAGCCCGATGCCGGTGTTGCCCGCCGTGCCTTCGACAATTGTGCCGCCGGGGCGCAAATCGCCCCGCGCGATGGCATCCCGAATGATGAACAGCGCCGCGCGGTCCTTGACCGACTGGCCGGGGTTCATGAACTCGGCCTTGCCCAGAATGGTGCATCCCGTCTCTTCGCTGGCTTGGCGCAGCTTGATCAGTGGCGTGTTTCCAATGGCCTCGGACAGATCGCTTGCAAATTCCATGGTGTTTCCCTTTCGGTGGTGTCCCTGATGTAGCGATGCCCTTTGCGGACCTCAAGCGGCTCCGCGCAATCGTGTGCGATGACGGGCCAGCCAGAGCGCGGCCAAGGCCAGTGGCGCATTGGCCGCCTGCAGGGTGTCGACCATCTCCATCAACGCATCAAAGCTCATGACGTGGGACCGGATATCCTCGGCCTCGTCTTCCTTGCCTGCCACACCTGCGGCCTCGTCCGGCAGATCGGCGATGCCGACAAAGATGTGGTGAAATTCGGTTGCATTGCCGGGCGAGGCATAGGTTTCCGCCACCGGCTCCAGCCGGCTGACCTCCAAGCCCGCCTCTTCCCTGGTTTCGCGCAGGGCCGCCTCCTGCGGGGTCTCGCCTGCGTCGATGCGGCCCGCGATGGGTTCCATCTGCCAGACCATGACATCGCCACGGGCCAAGGGCCCCATCCGCATCTGTTCGATGACCATCACCCGGTCGCGCACGGGGTCGTACGGCAACACAATCGCCGCATCGGTGGCGATAAAGACCGCGCGTTCCAATCGCGGCGACATCGTGCCGTCAAACCGCTGGTGGCGCAGGCTGAATTCATCCAGTGCAAAGAAATTGGCATAGGATCGTCTGCGATCACTGACCTCCACTGTCCCTTGCAAGGTGCCCGCGCCATGTTTCGACTGCTTTGCCAGCATCTGTGCGACGGCCCGCGCGCGGATCATCGGGAACATCTGTGCGATCTCCGATGGCGCCCGTTGTCCCAGATACCCCATCACTTCGCCCGCTGCAATCGTGCTCAACCCACCCCATTGGGCCTGCCAGTCGCCAAGATCCCAAGGGCCTGCGGCTGTCCACCGCTCGGCCGGCGGGAAATAGACTTCTGCCATGCGCCCATCGCTGAGGCGGTGGCTTTGCAGCGCATAGTCGAACGCGCCTTCATAAAAATCGAGCCGCGCCCTTTGCGCTTCGGTGACGTTTTCGACAACGATGCCGTCTGCCGTCCCCTGTGGCGCGTGGACCAGCGTCGGAAACGGACCTTCCTGCACACCCCGGACCTCGTGATCGGGCAACTGTCCGGTCGATATGTCCAGATCATGGGCCGAGGCCCCCATCACCACCTCAAGCAAAGGCACGTGGCGCAGGGTTCCAAAAAAGAAGGCGGTTGTCATGCTAGCGCCACTTGCGCCATGCCACTTCCGTGAAAAGCCCCGACAGCACGGCCGCGGCAACCACGGTCATGCCAATTTCAATGGTCAACATGATCAGGCCAAACCCCGCGCCGATCTCGAAAATGGCAACGATGGACTCAAAAGGGCCGTCATAGCGGTTCTTCATCGCGAGGCGGAACATCTCGTAACAGGCTTGGATAAAGATGCCCCAGA
>CBFHND010000055.1:0-6928 GCA_965657085.1 uncultured Paracoccaceae bacterium | reverse complement strand
CCCGAGGCACCACAGCCCACGGACCCGCAACCCGACACTGTTCCACCGGAAGAGCCGGCCCCCCAGATGCCCGACCCACAGGTCCCCTCACCGGAAATCCCTATCCCCGAGCAGCCACAGCCCGAAGCGCCGCAGCCTGAAGTCGGCAGCGTGTCGGTGTAAATGTTCTGAGCGCTTACACCGCTGATCTGCGCACCAACGGTTCCATATCCAGACGGTAGTCTTCGGCCACCCGGTAAATCGTGTTGTTGGGCACCTCGTACCAGTTCTCTCCGGCAGTGACGGGTTCCGATGCGATCTCGATCGCCTGATAGTCGGTCTTTTGATCGTGGTGCACATGCGGCTTGCCGCAGATCGGGCAGGAAAATTCGTGATCACGCTGCAGGTAATAAAGTGACCGGTTCAGCCGTGATCCGATCATCCGCTCGCCATCCGTCAACACGATGTTGAGGCCCACCTTGGCTTCGGGGTCCACCTCGGCGGACCAGGCAACGATCTGTTCCAGACCCCGGCGCACCGAGGAAAGAAGCCCGCGTTCAGGATGTTGCAGAAAAAGGCTCAGCAGATAGCGAAACACATGCTCGCTGTCAGTGGTGCCCCGGATTTCGGACCGGTGCAGAGGGTCAAGGTGGTCCAGCATCTTGAACCGAACTTCGTCAAAGTTGGGCACCGTACCATTGTGCGCGAAAATCCAGTGGCCGTGCACGAAGGGATGGGTGTTTTCGATGCTGGTCCCGCCGACGGTTGCGCGCCGGACATGGGCCACGGCAGTGCGCGCATAGACCCGCGCGGCCTTGCGGGCAAAGTGTTCGCCGTGGAATGCGGCCCAGGTCTGTTTCTCGATCACAGGGACGCCATCAGGGTAATCCGCCACCCCCCAGCCGTGCCCATGGGCATAACCGCTCCTGTCGCTCTTGCTTTGCGCCATCAGGGCGTTCTGTGACTTCACCAAACCACATTCAACCCGCGTCGGTTCATTCGCGTGCATCGCGTAAAGGCGGCACATCAGATCACTCCTTGTTTTGACAAGGCACGTTTATCCGTCCTGCGCATGGCGCACATGACATCGGTCAATTCGCGGCTGAAAAACCGGCTTAGGATCGTCCGATCCCTGTCCATGCCAAGGACTTCCATGAAAGCCTGCACAACCATTGCCGAACGTCTTGTCGCGGATGAACCCGCGTTGCTGGGTTCGCTTGATTTCGGGCCATGGGTGGCACAGGGCACCGGGGATGGCCCAACGCTGCTGATCGGGGATCAATCGGAAATAAGCCTGCTGTCTGGAACAGCGGGCAAGCGTCTGGATTACCGGATGGCCCATCTGGCCCAACCGGGCGATGTTGTCCTTGTGCGCAGGCGCGACCCGGCGTTCGAGGCCTATTTGGAGCAACGTCTGGCCCTGACAAATGTCTCCTTCATCGAAAGCGCGCCGCCTGAAACGCAGTCGGTGGCCAAACATGTGTTGATGTCACCTCAGCTGATCGACAAGCTGGCGATGATTGCACGGCAACGCGGCGGTCTGACGCTGAAATCCTATCTCACAACGGGCAACGTCTGGCGCATGGCCCAAGCGATCGGAGAGGCCGCAGGTCTGGTCGTGCACGTCTGCGGCCCCTCGCCAAGAGTGGCAAAGCGCGCCAATGACAAACTGTGGTTTTCCCGATTGGCCCGCGCGGTTCTGGGCCAAGGCTCTACGCCAGCCACGATGTCTGCCTATGGCCCGGCCGCAACCGCGGCCCTTGTGTCGCGCATCAGCAAGAACGCGGCACAGGTGATCGTGAAAATCCCCGACAGCGCCGGTTCGGCGGGCAACGTCAGGATCAACAGCACGATCCTGACAGGCAAGACCATCGCCCAGATCCGCGCCTTTCTGATGGACCGTCTTCATGCCACGGGCTGGCAGGATCGGTATCCCGTTCTGGTCGGGGTCTGGGACGACATGGTTCAATGCAGCCCTTCGGTTCAGTTGTGGATACCCCGCACCGGGCAAGGTCCGCCAATTGCCGAAGGCGTTTTCGAGCAGAGCGTGATGAGTGAAGCCGCCGCTTTTGTCGGGGCGGGGAAATCGCGCCTGCCGATGGCGGTTCAGGCCCGGCTGGTCTCTGACGCCTGCACGCTGGCCGCCGTGCTGCAACAGGTTGGGTACTACGGCCGGTGCAGCTTTGATGCGGTGATCTGTGCCGACACCACGATTCACTGGATTGAATGCAATGGCCGGTGGGGCGGCGTGTCCATTCCGATGACCGCCGCCACCTCTCCTGTGCTTGGGCATTTTGAAGGCCTGATGATCATGCAAGAGACGATCCCCGACGTCTGGATCAACACGGCCACCCTTTTGCAAAAGCTGGATGGCTTGCTGTTCCGGCACACGGCGCCTGCAAACGGAGTTGTCGTGCTGTCGCCCCCTACGTCCCCTCACGGGACGATGGTCAACGTGATGGCGGTTGCCGACACCCAGCGTGCCGCACAGGAATTGGGGCAGCAAACTATGCGCATTCTGCGCGCATCCACATAGTCAAACAGCACGCCACCATTTCTCCGTCGCCCCGTGCCAGTCATGGCTTTGATCTGGCTCAATGCCGATGTGGAGCAACGCGTTAGAAGGGAATCACAGCCAAGCAGCTTGAGGCGTGGGAAAATGTCTTATCGAGACGTTCTGCCAGCACGCTGTGGTCGCAATCAAAAGAGTGACGCCCGTGGCTTCGGGATGCCCGGGCGCGGGTCCGAGTGATCCAGACTTTCTTGAGATTTCATATGAGGACACGTTCTTAACCATGCCGGAGACAACAGAAAACGTCGCTGAAAAGCTGGGCATCGGCTCGGTGAAACACCGGATACCACGTTGGATTGTCTACGCGGGCATCGCGGTGATCGCCGGCGCAGCGGCACTTTATTGGATCGGCACAGCGGATCCCGAACGCGGCATCAGGTACGTGACCGCAAATGCCGAATTGAACGACCTGCGGATCACGGTGACGGCGACCGGTACAATCGAGCCGACCAATATGATCGAAATATCAAGCGAGCTCTCGGGCACCCTAAAAAGCATACATGTGGATTTCAACGACGCGGTCACGAAAGGCACGATCCTCGCGGAACTCGACACAACAAAACTTGAGGCGCAGCTGGCGCTGAGCAAGGCCGCACTGGACAGCAGCATCGCCCGCATCGCCATGGCCGAGGCGACGCTCGACGAAGCGCGTGAGAAATACGAAAGCGGCGTGCGGCTGGAAGAACGCGGCGTGACGGCGCACCAGACCTTCGTGTCACAGCGTGCAGCCTACGTGCGGGCGCAGGCGGAATTGCAGGCGGCACTGGCGGACCGCGCCTTGGCCGAAGCGGATGTGGACCTGCACCAGACCGACCTCGACAAGGCCTGCATCTGTTCGCCCATTGATGGCGTTGTTCTGGACCGTGCGGTGGATGAAGGCCAGATCGTGGCAGCGGTCTTGTCGGCGCCGGTGCTGTTTACGCTGGCCGAAGACCTGACAAAGATGGAATTGCAGGTCGATATCGACGAAGCGGACATTGGCCAGACCGCCGTGGGCAACGCCGCTGAATTCACGGTTGATGCCTACGACGACCGCATTTTTCCCGCAGAGATTTCGGAAATCCGCTTTGCGCCCAAGACGGTGGACGGGGTCGTGACCTACAAGGCCGTTCTGAGCATCGACAACTCCGAACTGTTGCTGCGCCCCGGCATGACGGCAACGGCCGATATCACGGTTGCGGAAATCTCGGATGCGTTGACCGTGCCCAACGCCGCACTGCGCTATGCACCGCCGATTGTGCCCGAGGACGATGACGAACGCAGCGGCCTTCTGGGCATGTTGATCCCAGAAAGCCTTGGGCCCAGCGCGCGGGGGGATCGCAACACGGTCTGGGTGATGCGTGATGGCACGCCGCAAGAGATCACAATTCGCGCCGGGGCCAGCGATGGCCGCATGACCGAAATTCTCGACGGTGAACTGGCAGCCGGGGACCTTATCGTCGTGGAGCGGATCGATGGGTGACACGGATCACGATGCCCCCCCTTTGATCCGGCTGCGCGGGATCAGCCGGGTTTACGGCGCGGGCGAGGCGGAGGTGCGTGCGCTGGACGGAGTGGATATCGACATCGAAGACGGTGAATTTGTCGCGATCATGGGGCCCAGCGGGTCAGGCAAATCCACTGCGATGAACGTGATCGGCTGCCTTGATGCGCCGACGGCGGGCAAATACCTGTTCAACGGTGTCGAGGTTGCGGATCTGTCACGCGACCAGCGCGCCCTGTTGCGGCGGCACTACCTTGGCTTTGTCTTTCAGGGTTACAACCTTTTGCCCCGCACCACGGCGCTGCAAAACGTTGAACTGCCGCTGATCTACAAGGGCATGGGCCGCGCCGAACGCCATGCGGCGGCAACCGAGGCACTGGACAAGGTCGGGCTCGCATCGCGCGCGCATCACGATCCTTCGGAACTGTCCGGCGGTCAGCAACAGCGGGTTGCGATTGCGCGTGCCTTGGCAGGCAATCCGCAGGTTATTCTGGCCGATGAACCCACCGGGAACCTCGACACCAAACTGTCGCGTGAAATCATGGATGTCCTGAAAGACCTCAACGAGGTCGACGGGCTGACCATCATCATGGTGACCCACGAGGCAGATATGGCGCAATATGCCAAGCGTCTGATCTGGATGGTCGATGGCCGCGTGGAACGCGATGGCCCCACCCAAAAGGTGGCCACCCATGTTGCTTGAGACGATCAGGTTGGCCATTCAGGCGATCATTCGCAACGCGTTGCGGTCCTTTCTGACGGTGCTGGGCATCGTGATCGGTGTGGGTGCGGTGATTGCAATGGTGACCATCGGTCAGGGGTCCACGGATCAGGTGACGGCGGACGTCGAAAAGCTGGGCAGCAACCTGTTGATGATCGTCCCGGGTCAGGACGCGATGGAGGGCGGCCCATCCGGCAGCATCGACCCGATGTTCACCATTCGGATGAACGACCTGCTGGAAGAGCAGATCAGCATGATAGACGTCTCTGCCCCGGTCAGCATGTCGCGTGCACGCGCCGTTTTCGGCAACGAGAACCGGCGCACCGATATCGTCGGCACGGACAACCGCTATTTTACCGCCGCCCGCTGGGAGGTCGAGCGCGGGCGCATCTTTGACGACACCGAAATCAAATCGGGCAAGCCGGTGTGCGTGATCGGCGAGACGGTGCGCCAGGAGCTGTTCGGAGCCTCCGACCCTCTGGGTGAGGAAATCCGCATCGGCAACCTGTCCTGTGACATCATTGGATTGCTGAAATCCAAAGGCGCGTCGACCTTTGGCAGTGATCAGGATGACTTTGTCATCATGCCCATCCGCACCTTTCATCGCCGCATTGCGGGCAACACCGATGTGGCGGTGTTGTTCGCCGCTCTCCACGCGGATGTGTCGTCGACACGCGCGCAGGAAGAGATCGAAGCCGTCCTGCGCGACCTGCGGCGCATCGGACGCGGCGAAGACGATGATTTCACTGTCATGGATATGAAACAACTTGCGACCATGCTGTCGGGGATCACGGGTGTGCTGACCGGGCTTTTGTCGGCTGTGGCGGCAGTCAGCCTTCTGGTGGGGGGTATCGGGATCATGAACATCATGCTGGTGTCCGTGACCGAACGCACCCGCGAGATCGGTATCCGTCTGGCCGTCGGGGCGCAGGCGCGGCAGGTCCTGATGCAGTTTCTGGTCGAGGCGATCATCCTGTCACTCTTTGGCGGCCTGATCGGCATTCTTGTGGGGCTTGGGCTGGGTATGGTGGGGGCCAATATGCTGTCGATCCCTTTCCGTCCAAACCCTCAGATCGTGTTGCTGGCGTTCTTCTTTTCGGCGGCTGTCGGCGTGGTCTTTGGTTACTTTCCGGCGCGCCGTGCGGCACGGTTGAACCCCATCGACGCGCTGCGACATGAATAGGAGCTTTGGCAGATGACCGAACCATCCTCGCAAACAGATCGCATCGTGAACCTTCCGACTGTGACAGGTTTGCCCGCAGTTGTTGAACCGCAGGCCCCTGCGCATCCGCATCAGAACCTCGACCGGGCCGTGCGGGCGGCGGTTGCGCGTGTCACGGGGGGCATCTCCCCCCATTCGGTGCAGGAAGCGTGGAGCGATTGGGCCCTGCACCTCAGCCGGTCGCCGGGGCGGCAGATGGAACTGGTCGAACGCGCGCAAACCAACATCCTGAAGGTGGCGTCCACAGCCGCAAACATGGCCGCGGGCAAGCCGGGTCCTGCCCCCTTTCAACCCAGGCCCTATGATCATCGGTTTGAGGATGAGGCATGGGATACGGCCCCGTTCCACATCTGGCAGCAAAGCTTTCTTGCGATGCAGGATTGGTGGGATCACGCCACAGAAAAAATGCGCGGTCTGGAAAAGCAGGATGCGGACCGGACCAAGTTCCAAATGCGTCAGGTCCTCGATCTTTGGTCGCCGTCCAACCTGCCATGGATGAACCCCGAAATCATCGCCGAGACCTATCGCACCGGCGGCAAGAACCTGATCGACGGCGCGCAGCATCTGGGCGAGGACATGATCCAGACGCTCACCCAGACCCGCAAACCCGCGCCCGAAGGCTACCAGATCGGGCCTGATCTGGCCTGCACGCCCGGCGAAGTGGTCTATCGCAACGACCTTTTCGAATTGATCCAATACAGCCCGCAAACCGAAGAGGTTCAGGCAGAGCCGGTGTTGTTCATCCCGGCGTGGATCATGAAATACTACATTCTCGACCTGTCGCCGCACAATTCGATGGTCAACTATCTGGTGCAACAGGGTTTTACCGTCTTCATGATCTCGTGGTGCAACCCGACCGCAGATCAGTCGGAGTTGTCCCTGGAAGACTATCGCCGGCGCGGTGTGCTGGCCGCGTTGGAGGCCATCAACGCAATCGTGCCGGACCGCAAA
>CBFHND010000054.1:0-7761 GCA_965657085.1 uncultured Paracoccaceae bacterium | reverse complement strand
GGCGGCTGGCGTTTCCTAGGCCAATTCATCGCCTATGCCATGCTTATCGTGATGCCGATCACGGCCGTTGCGATGCGGGCGGAATCGCTCTCGACGACGCAGATTGTCCTGTCGCAGGCGGCATTGTGGAACATCGCCTATCAGCCCATTGGGTTTGTCCTGTTCGTCGTCGCGGTCCTGGGCCTGGCCTGGCTGCCGCCTGTCGACCTACCCACCGGGGCCGGCGATCTGGCGGGCGGGGTCGAGGCCGAATACACCGGTGCCCGCCTTGCCGTGCTGCGGCTCGCCCGGCTGGTCATCATCGTCACGCTATCGGCGGCTACGGTCACATTCTACCTCGGCGGCTGGCTGGGGCCATGGCTGCCGGGCTGGGCCTGGACGGCGCTCAAGACGCTGGCCGTCGCTGCGGCACTTCTGGCGCTTGGCCCGCGCCTGCCGCGCCTGCGCGAAGCGCAATACCTCGCCCTGAGCTGGAAGCTTGGCATCTCGCTGGCACTGGCCAATATCTTTCTTGTCGGCGTCATCGCACTGGTGGTTCCGATATGAACCTCGCGCAATCCCTGTTCCTCGTCTTTTTCGGCGGGGCCGCTATCTGGTTTAGCATCGTCGTCTTTCGCACCCATTCCATGTTGCGCTCTGCCATCGCGCTTTTGTTCTCGCAGACCGCCATTGGCGCGATGTTCCTGGTCATGCAGGCCGAATTTCTCGGGGTCCTGCAGATCATGATGATGGCCACCGAGATGAGCGTGATGGCGATCTTCATGGTGATGTTCATGATGGATCCGGGCGGCATGGGGAAGATGGACATGACCCATCAGAAACGCCTGTCGCTCTGGGTCGGCGGCGTCGGTCTGATCGCGGCACTGGCGGTGATCTGGTTCGCGGGCTGGCAAGGTCCGGTGCCCGAGGTGCCGGGGGCCGACGAACAGGCCCGCGCCCTGGGGCGCGAGTTGCTGGGCCGGTCGATGTTCATCTTCGAAAGTGCGGCGCTTATGATCCTAACCGCGATGATCGCCGCGACCGTGGTCGCAATCGAACCGCAGGAAGGTGACAGGCAATGATCCCTGAACTCCTCATAGCGCTCAGCGTCGGTGCGGCACTGTTTGGCGTCGGCCTCTATGGCGCGCTCAGCCAGACCAACCTCGTGATGATCATCATGGGGGTCGAATTGATCCTGGCCGCCGCGCTGCTGAACCTCGTGGCGTTCTGGCGCTATCTGCATCCCGATGTGACGGCGGCGAAAATGTTCGTGCTGATCGTCATGGCGGTGATGGCGGTGGAAATGGCCGTCGGCTTCGCGATCGCGATCGCAAGGTTCCGGTCCCGCGGGTCGGTCGAGATGGAAGAAGCACGGGAGCTCAAGGGGTGATCTGGCTGGCGCTCACACTTCTTGCCCCCCTGGGCTCTGCTACTGCGCTTCTCGCTCTCAGGCGCGGGCCGGTGCCGCTTGCGCTTTTGGGGGCGGGACTGGGGCTGGCAGGTGCGGTGGGACTTTTTCTCGCTGCGTCCGGCGGCACGGAGACGGCCGTTACCCTGCCCTTCCTGCCCGACTTTCCGGTCCGGTTGCTGGCGGCGCCGCTGACCGCGACGCTGGCGCTGGTGGTCGCCACCGTGGCGGCGATGGTCCTGATCTACGCTGCGGGCTACATGGCCGATGATCCGGAGCCGTTGCGGTTCTTCGCCACCATCCTTTTCTTTATTGCCGCGATGCAGCTTCTGGTGCTGGCAGGCGACTGGATCACGCTTCTGGCGGCCTGGGAGATGATCGGCTTTGCTTCTTACATGCTCATCGGCTTCTGGCATGGCCGCGAGGGGGTCGCGGGGGCCGCGACGCGGGCCTTTCTCTATACCCGCACCGCCGATCTGGGGCTCTATATCGGGGCCTTCCTGCTCATTGGCGTGGCCGGCACCTCGGAGATCGGCGCGACGCTTGCCACAACCGGCACCCCAGCACTGATCGCTGGGCTTTTGCTGCTGGCGGCGGCGATGGGCAAATCGGCACAGGTGCCGATGCAGGACTGGCTGATGCGCGCGATGGCCGGGCCGACGCCGGTCTCGGCGCTGTTGCATTCGGCGACGCTGGTGGCCGCGGGCGCGATCCTGCTCATCCGGGTGGCCCCCATGCTGCCCGGTGGCGCGCTTTTGGCCGTGGGCCTCGTCGGTGGCGTGAGCGCCGTCGTGGCCGGGCTGATGGCGCTGGCCGCGCGCGACCTCAAGCGGCTGCTCGCCGCCTCCACGGCGAGCCAGTATGGGCTGATGCTGATCGCGATCGGGGCCGGGGCACCCGTGGCGGCCCTTCTGCACCTCATCGCCCATGCTGCGATCAAATCCTCGCTTTTCCTCGGGGTCGGGGTGTTCCAGCATGATCGCCGCGGCACCGGCCTTGATGCCCTTGCCGGGGCAGGCCGTGCGCGCCCCGTACTCTTTGCAGGATTCGCTCTATCCGCGCTCGCATTGGCGGGATTGCCTCCCATGGCGGCCTTCATCTCGAAGGACGCGATCCTGGCTGCGGCGCTCGACAGCGGCTCGGCCCTCTGGCTGTTGCCGATGGCGCTGATTGGATCGCTTCTGACCGGGGCCTACATGGGGCGCGCGCTCAGGGTGCTGTGGAGCGGAAGCGCCGTGAAGCCGAAGGACGCCGTCCCGTTGATGGGTACCGGCATGGGCGTTCTCGTGGCTTTGGCCGCAACGCTGGGCTTCGCCTTCAAACCGCTGGAGGCGATGCTCGGCACCCAGATGCCGGACCCCGAATGGATCGTCCCGACGATGGGGCTGGGCGTGGGCCTCGGCGGACTTGCCCTTGGCTGGACCGCCGCGCCGCCCCGGCTTCTGGGGCCGCTTCTTGGCCCTGCGAACAACGGGTTTGCCATCGCCGGTGGCATGGAGGCGCTGATCGCCCGGCCCGCGCTTGCGCTCGCGCGGATGTGTGACCGGACCGACAATTGGATCATTCATCGGGTCGTCCTTGGCGGTGTCGCGGGCGTCGCACGCACCCTGTCCGCCAAGGTGGAACAGGCAGAACACAGTCTGCTTTCCGGTACAAACGCGGTCGGCAGGATCAACCTTTCCCTCGGCAGGTTCAGCCTGCGCACCGACCGGGACGTGATAGACCGCGCCATCTTTGATCTGGTCAATCGCACCATCGCCCTCGGCACCCGCGCCCGGCGCCTGCAAAGCGGTCTTATCCATCGCGAAATGACGCTGACCTTCGCCGGCATCGCCCTCGTTATCGGCGTGCTGCTGGCCGCTTCGTTTTATCTCTAAGGACTGCAATCATGCCGCTTCTGACCCTCGCCACTTTCCTTCCGCTAATCGCGGGTCTTGCACTGATGGCCCTGCCCGACCGGTCGGCCAAAATCGCACACGGGGTTTGCATCGTTGCGACCGGGACGACGTTTCTGCTTACGTTGGCGATCTGGGTACGCGGCATCGTTCCGGGCGGCTTTGCGCAGGTGGAGGAGATCGCCTGGATTCCGGCCATCGGTGCCGCCTACCGCCTGGGCGTAGACGGGCTGAGCCTGCCGCTGGTGCTGTTGACGGGGCTGCTGTTCCTTCTTTCGGCGATCTACTCGGCACGGATTGGCAAGCGGGCGGCGTCCTATGTGGTACTGATGCTGATGCTGGAGACCGCTTCGCTTGGCACGTTCATGGCGTTGGACGGGCTCTTGTTCTACGTGTTTTTCGAGGTCTCGCTCGTTGGAATGTATTTCATGATCGCCGATTGGGGTTATGAAGAGCGCCAGCGCGCGGCGCTGATGTTCTTCCTCTACACATTGCTCGGGTCGCTGCCATTGCTGCTGGCAATCATCGGGCTCTACCTTGGTGCGGGTACCTTCGACATGCGTGTCTGGGTGGATGCGCCCGCCCTGAGCGGATTGGCGGCGACACTGGCACTGGTTGCCATGCTCGTCACCTTCGCGGTGAAAATCCCGGCCTTCCCAGTCCACACCTGGCTGCCGGCGGCGCATGTGCAGGCCCCCACGGCAGGCAGCGTGATCCTGGCCGGCGTGATGCTGAAATTCGGCACCTACGGGCTGTTGCGCTTCGCCTTCCAGATGACGCCCGAGGCTTTCGCCCAGGCGGGTCAGATTATCCTGGCCTTCGGCGTGGTCTCCGCGCTTTACGGTGCGTTCGCGGCGCTGGCGCAGACCGATCTTAAGAAAATGATCGCCTATACCTCCGTCAACCACATGGGATATGTCGTCATGGGCGTCGCCGTCGCTGCACTGGCGTCCGAGCCCCGCATCAGAACGATCGCCCTTGATGGAGCGACCTTGCAGATGATCAGCCATGGACTGGTGACCGCGGCGCTCTTTTTCCTTGTCGGCATGTTACAGGACCGCGCCCACACCCGCGGTGTGGGCGATTTCGGTGGGCTCCTTGGACGTGTGCCCTGGCTTGGCTGGGCCTTCATTCTATCGGCATTCGCATCGCTCGGACTGCCCGGGCTGGCGCATTTCCCGGCCGAGTTCCAGATATTCCTGGCCACGTTGAATGGCATGCCCTGGGGTCTGGTCGCGATCCTCGCCATCGTAGTGACGGCGGCGCTTTACCTGCGGGCCATCGCGGCGGTGTTCCTGGGCGAGGCAAATGCGAAATGGGCCGAGATGCCGGATCTGGACAGACGCGAAAAGCTGGTGATCGTGCCGCTCTTGGTGCTGACGGTGCTGGTGGGCGTCGCACCCGGCTGGCTGATCGACCTCATTCACACCACGATGACTGGTCTTGCCAACTGATGGGACGCGACCTCGCCCTTCTTGCACCGGAACTGACGCTGGCCTCTGCCGCGATGCTAATGATCGTCGCGGAAATGACGCGGGCGGCACGGCTGGTGCTGGCTCTCGGGCTAGCCGGGCTGGCGGCGGCGACGCTTCTGACGCTGCCGGTCCTCGACGCCGACACCACCGTCTTCGGCGGCACCTACCGGATCGACCGGATCGCGGGCTGGGCAAAACTGATCCTGCTGCCCGGCACTGCGCTGGCGTTGCTCATGGTCCGGGCCGAGATCGCAGGGCGGCCGCGCGAGGGCAGTGTCTATGCTCTGGTCGTGCTGGTGACGCTGGGCGCACTGATGCTGTCAGGCGGTGGCGACATGATGGTCCTCGTGATCGGCGTGGTGATGACCGGACTGGGGTCTTTCGCGCTGGTGGCATGGCCACGCGACGACGCCGCCACCGAGGCGGCGATGAAGTATCTTGTCTTCGGCGCGGTCACCGGATCGGTGATGATCTACGGGCTAACCTTCTGGTTCGGCGGCGTCGGATCGACGCTGTTTTCCGAACTGGGCCGCCTGGAAGGCCAAACGCTGGTTACTATTGCCGGGCTGATCGCGCTGATTGCCGGGCTGGGCTACAAGGCCGCGCTGGTGCCATTCCATTTCTGGGCGCCCGACGCCTATCAGGGTGCGCCGGTTTCGATTGCCGCCTATCTGTCGGTCATCACCAAGGCCGCGGCCTTCTTCGCCTTTGCGCAGGTGCTGGGCGATCTGCCGCGCGAAAGCGGCTGGCCCTTCGTACTGGCACTCATCTCGGCGGCGACGATGACCTACGGCTACCTCGCCGCGCTGGTGCAGAGCAACCTCGTCCGGCTCATCGCCTATTCCTCGGTCGCGCAGTCTGGCTATTTCCTGATGGGAGTAGTGGCACTCGGAGTCAGCGGGTTCGCGGTGCCGGGCATCTTGGTCTTCGCGGCGGCTTACGTGGCTATGAACCTCGGGGCCTTCGCCATCGTCATGCTGGCGGGGCGTGACCTGAACGATCTTGAAGGTTTCGGGCGTACCCGTCCGTGGCTTGGGGCCGCGATGGTGGTGTTTCTGCTGTCGCTGACGGGCATCCCGCCGCTCTTCGGATTCGTAGGCAAATTCTACCTGCTCTCCGCGGCGGTCGAGGCCGGGTTCCTGTGGCTGGCGGTGATCGGCATCCTGAACTCGGTCCTTGGACTGGCCGTTTATCTTCGCCTTGTCGTTCCAATTTATCGCGGCGGCACTGCAGTGGAAGGGAAAAACCTGTTGTCCATCCCGATGCGCATTGTGGTGCAAGTCACATTGCTCGTCACCGTCGCCATGGGGCTGTTCGCCAGCCTTTTACCAGGGCTCTGAGCTCTCCCGCCGTGCGGGTTTCAATCCTTGCCGGGTTGCACGTTTGCCGACCTCGCCGGCGCTCGGTCGATACCAAAATTGCCGCTGGACGCACTGGATCAAGCCCGGTTCAGAGAAACCGTGGTGCCGCATTTGCTCGGGCCTCCGCTTCGGCCCAGCTTTAGACGGGGCCGATGAACTTCGTCGGGTTCCGGAACGCCGGATCATGGCAGCCCACCACCACCTGTGTCATGGGCGCAACCATCGGCTGCCCGTGATCTAGGGCGTTTTCGAGCTCCTGCTCGACCACATTGGCGATCATGCCGCCGGTTTCGGCTCCGTGAACATCAAGTGGAAAGACTGCCTTGATTGTATGTAAACGGGTCTCGGCCTGATCGAACACGTCCTCCGTCACCTCTATCGAAACGATATCGAACTCTTACACGATCTGTCTGCCCATCTTTGTATCAGCGTTGTTGAATGCTGGCTGGCAATGCATGAACTTCGCGCGAGGGTTGTTGCAGAATCGCGCAAGGGTAGTGGCGGTAATCTGCTTCCGCCGCCCTGCGCCGTGCAGTATCAGTATCCCACACCCGGCGTCAGTGTCTCAAAGGGGCATCAATAAACGAGGACCATATGGAACTTCCTCCGGATACCAAGCAGCGAATTGAAAGCGAAGACCGAACAATGACGAGCCGCAGACCCCATAAGTCTTTCGCCCTTGTTTTCAGTGGTGGTGGAGCGAGAGGACTGTCGCATGCGGGTGTCCTGAGGGCACTGATTGCCAGAGAATACATCCCAAGCGCGGTTGTTGGCGTTTCGATGGGTGCGGTTGTCGCGGCCACCTATGCCCTAAACGACAACTGGTACGAGGAACTCGTCGACATGGATACCAGCGGATTTCCTGCCACGCCGGACTTCCGGCTGCCGGGGGTGAGGGCAAGAATGCGGGGACTGAAGATCGCGCTTCTTGCCGCAAGAGACATGTATTTCGGCTGGGGTGTTGGCGCACGCACCGAGACCTGGGGCCGCAAAGCCCTGTCTGGCCTGACGAAAGGCAGAAACCTGCAGGACGGCCGTATTCCGTTATTCGTTTGTGCAACCGACATGCTGTCGGGACAACGGGTGGTATTTAGCAAAGGAGATGCGACGGATCATGTCTACTCCAGCGCGGCGCTGGCTGGCATCCTGCCACCGCACGTAGACGGTCCGCATGTGCTGATGGACGGAGCTTACGCCGACATAGCTCCTGTGGACGTTGCCAGGGCGACTGGCGTGGAAGCGGTAATCGCCGTGGATCCCAGCCAGCGCGAAAATGCGATTGGTCCGAAAAATGGCCTGCAGGCGATGCTGCGCTCCATTGAAGTCTGTCAATACGAACACGCACGACTGCGTTTCGCACAAGCGGATCTGGTCATCCGGCCCGATTTCGCCCAGACGATCGGCACACTGGAATTCCGCTTGAAACGTCATTGCATCGCCGCAGGAGCAGTGGCCACCCGGCGTGCTTACGATCAAATTACCGCGCTGCTAGAGTTTGAATAGAGTTTCTGCCACCGTCAGGACCCATTGATCTCCGTGAGGCTGCGCGATTCACCGCTGGAAAAACGAACGGTGAGGTGTCTGATCTTTTCCGGTTGAGCGATGCGCAGATGGCGCGTCTTGAGGCCGGTTTACCGAAATCT
>CBFHND010000053.1:0-7765 GCA_965657085.1 uncultured Paracoccaceae bacterium | reverse complement strand
TGCTGTTCAAGCCGTCGCCACAAATCGTCCGACACCACAAACCGTTGCTCGTTCATTCAAACCTCCATTTTGGAAGTTTGAATCAGATATCAAACCAAATAGGAATCCCGAATGTCCACAGACCCTACGACGAGACGCCGTTTTTGCGGTCGGCTCTGCAATCGGTGCGCAATCAGGGCATCGACGATCTGGAACTGATCGTCGTCAACGACAACCCAGATGCCTTTGACGACGATGCCCTGCGCGCTTTGACCGATCCATTCGACGCGCGGATCGTGCACCACCGCGTCAACAAGGGGCTGTCGGCGGCGCGCAACACCGGGATCGACGCCGCCAATGGCGAATGGATCGGGTTTCTGGATGCCGATGACTATTACACCATCGGGGGGCTGGCAGAGCAGTTCGACTATGCCCGCGAGACCGGCGCCGACATCACGCATGCGGCCTGTGTTCTGGGCGATGAAGGGGGGGCCACCGGGTCACTGTTGAACCGCGACCGGTTGCTGCACATGCAACAGCGCGTGGTCGAAGGCCGCATGATCGCCCAGGAGGCGCAGTTCATCGTGTCCAGCTGGTCCAGCCTGTACCGCACCGAATTCCTCGACCAGAACGATCTGTGGTTCGACGTCGAACAGCGCAAGTTCGAGGACCGGTTGTTCGTTCTGAACGTGGTGACAAAGGCCCGGCGCATCGCCTTTCTGGGCAAACCCGCTCGGGTCTGGCGCAGGCGGGCCAATTCCATTTCATCGGCGCGCACAACGCCCGAGACGCACCTTTTGCAGGTGCAGCTGCTGGAAAAGTGCATGGCCCATATCCGGGCGGAAACAGAGGCCTTCGACCTCGCGCCCCGGTTCGAAAAACGCGAACTTTTCAACTGCGTGTCACGGTTGATCTGGGATATGGACATCATCCCGCATCTGGCCGCCGCCGAAGACCCCGCCTATCTCGACATGGGCGCGCGCATTCAGGTGCTTCTGGGCGATGATGCCTTTGGGCACCCGATCTTCAACGATCCGATGGTGGCCACCACCAGCCGCGTGGGGATGCGCACCCGCCGCGGGCGGATCACCCGCACCGACTTTTTCGCGCTGCACAAGGCCCTGCGTGAAGGGGCCTTTGCCGATGCCCATGCCCTGATGCTGATGCGCGCACCTGCCCCCGCCCTGCCCAAAGCGGGCCCGGCCCACCGGCAAAAACGGCTGGTCCTGCATGTGGGTTTGCACAAGACCGGCACGACCTTCTTACAACACCATCTTTTGCAGCACCGCGATGCGTTGCGGCGCATGGGCGTTCTTGTGCCCCAAACCGGGTTCAACGTGGATGTGCAGGGACGCCCCGGCGCGCTGTCGGGCCATCAGGGGCTGGTGCGTGCGTTGCGCCATGGCGACGATGCCACATGGGCCGATCTGCACGCCGAAATCGCCGCCAGCCCTGCACGCACGGTTGTCATTTCGGCCGAGAACATGGGCTTTCCCACGGCGCCCGACCGCGATGACCTGATTGCCGCCCTTTTCGCGCGGCTGGGCCATTTTGCGCAGGTGCAGGTGGTGGCGGTCGCACGCCGCGCAGATATCTATGCCGAGGCGTTCTGGCGCGAATGGGTGTGCACGGGCCACCCTGCCGGGTGCCGGTCCCTGCCCGAATTTCTGGTCGACCACCGCGATACGTTGACCAATCTTGAGGCCCTCTTTGCCCCCTTCGAGGCGCATGCCAAGGCGCCCGTGCGGCTGGCTGATTTCGATGCGCTTCTGGCCTCGGACGGGTTGTGGCAGGGGTTTTGCAAGCTCGCGGGGCTGCGCGCGGACCTGCCTGAACTGGATGCGCCGCGCTATCCCTCGCCGGACCGCGACGCGGTACAGTTGATGCAACTGCTGAACATGATCGGCCCCGACACGGGCCGCCGCGCGCGCATCATGGCCGCCTATTTCGCCGCCCCGCCCCCGCCGCGCCCCGGCGCGGATCAAAGCCTGCTGGCGCCCACGGCCCGCCGGGCCTTGCTGGACGGGTTCGAAGAGAACTCAAGCACCTTCGCGGCATCACGCGGATTTGCCCCCGATCTGGACGCCGCGCGCGCCGATCTGGAAGGTGCCGCATGGGTGCCGCCCAGCGACCTGCCGCTGGCGCATCTGCACGCATTGCTGGACACAGCGGCACAAGAGCTGGGCGAGGCCACGGCCAATGCCGCCACACCCCGAAGCGTGACCACCGTCACCACCCATCCACAGGAACCCGCATCCCCGCCCAAAGGCCCCGGCGACCGCACCTACAAGATCACCATCCAGCCACGCCCGTGGGTCCAGCGTCTTTTGAACCGCGCGCTGTCGCGGTGACGCCGGGCCTAGAGCGGGTCGATATCCCCGATCTCGCGGCCTGCGTGGAAAGCGGCCTGCCATGCGGTAAAAGTACCCTCGGCGATGGCTTGGCGCATGCCGTCCATGATCTGCTGATAATAATGCAGGTTGTGCCATGTCAGCAGCATCGAGCTGATGATTTCCTGACTGCGGTACACGTGGTGCAAGTAGGCGCGTGAATAGTTGGCGCAGGCGGGGCATGTGCATTGATCGTCGATCGGGCGCGGGTCGTCCTGGTGGCGGGCGTTCTTGATATTCAGCTGCCCGTGGCGCGTAAACACCTGCCCCGTGCGCCCCGACCGGGACGGCAGCACGCAATCCATCATGTCGATGCCGCGCGCCACGGCGCCCACGATGTCATCGGGCTTGCCCACGCCCATCAGGTAACGCGGCTTGTCTTCGGGCAGTTGCCCCGGCGCATAGTCCAGACAGCCGAACATGGCCGCCTGCCCTTCACCCACGGCCAGACCGCCCACGGCGTAGCCCTCGAAACCGATCTGCTGCAAGGCTTCGGCGCTTTGCGCGCGCAGGTCTTCTTCCAGCCCGCCCTGCTGGATGCCGAACAGCGCATGGCCCGGACGATCCCCGAAGGCATCGCGCGACCGGCGCGCCCATCGCATGGACAGTTCCATGCTTTGCGCGATGCGGTCGCGGTCGGCGGGCAGCGCGGGACATTCATCGAAACACATCACGATGTCCGACCCCAGAAGGCGCTGTATCTCCATCGACCGTTCAGGCGTGAGGCTGTGCTTGGACCCGTCGATGTGGCTTTTGAAGGTCACGCCCTCTTCGGTCAGCTTGCGCAGGCCTGCAAGGCTCATCACCTGAAAGCCACCGGAATCCGTCAGGATCGGCCCCGACCAGTTCATGAACGTGTGCAGCCCCCCCAGACGGTCGATGCGTTCGGCGGTGGGGCGCAGCATCAGGTGATAGGTGTTGCCCAGCAGGATATCGGCCCCCGTGGCCGCCACGCTTTCGGGCATCATCGCCTTCACGGTCGCAGCCGTGCCCACGGGCATGAAGGCCGGCGTGCGGATGTCGCCGCGCGGGGTGGAAATCACCCCTTGCCGCGCCTGACCATCGGTGGCCTGAAGATCGAATGTAAACCGTGGTGCCGCCATCGCCGGGATTCCTTCGCAGGTGCTGCCGTGCGCCTTACACGGCCCGCTCCGCGCAAACAAGAACCGCCCGTGCCCCCGCGCCGCCGCGCCGCTTGCAAGCCGCGCGGTAAAGCACGATAACACCAGAACATTATTGCGGGACACATCATGCCCATCGAAGAACAGCTTCTCGCACTTGCGCTCGACAATATTGCCTATCTGTTGCTGGCGCTCCTGCTCATCATCGTGGTGTTCAAGGGCGTCAAGATCGTGCCGCAGTCCGAACAGCATGTGGTGGAACGCTTTGGCCGGCTGCGCACGGTCCTTGGGCCGGGGATCAACATGATCGTGCCCTTCATCGACCGTCTGGCGCATCGGGTGTCCATCCTCGAACGGCAATTGCCCACCGCCTCGCAAGATGCCATCACCCGCGACAACGTGCTGGTTCAGGTCGACACATCCGTCTTTTACCGCATCATCGAGCCGGAAAAGACGGTGTACCGCATCCGCGATGTGGACAGCGCGATTTCCACCACCGTGGCCGGTATCGTCCGGGCCGAGATCGGCAAGATGGACCTTGATGACGTGCAATCCAACCGGTCGTCCTTGATCATGACGATCAAGGCGAGCGTCGAACAGGCGGTGGACGATTGGGGCATCGAGGTCACGCGCGCCGAAATCCTTGATGTCAACCTTGATGCCGCCACCCGTGCGGCGATGATGCAGCAGCTCAACGCCGAACGTGCGCGCCGCGCGCAGGTCACCGAGGCCGAAGGATCCAAACGCGCGGTGGAACTGGCCGCGGACGCGGAACTTTATGCCTCGGAACAGACGGCCAAGGCGCGCCGGGTTCTGGCCGATGCCGAGGCCTATGCCACGCAGGTGGTGGCCACGGCGATCAATGAAAACGGGTTGGAGGCCGCGCAGTACCAGATTGCACTGAAACAGGTCGAGGCGCTGAACACCATGGGCACTGGTGCCGGCAACCAGACCATCGTCGTGCCCACCGAGGCGCTCACGGCCTTTGGCGATGCGTTCAAACTGTTGAAAGGGCGCGGCTGATGGGTACGCTTGTCACGATCTGGTGGGCTTGGTTGGCCTTTGCGCTGGTTCTGGCGGTCATCGAGGTGCTGGCACCGGGGTTCATTTTCCTTGGGTTTGCGCTGGGGGCGCTGGTGATGGCGGGCATTGTGGGCCTGATTGACCCTGCCCTGACCACGGCGATGATGCTGGCGCTTTTTGCGGGCCTGTCGCTTTTGGCGTGGATCGTGCTGCGCGTGGCGTTCCGCAAGCAAAGCTCGGGCGCCCGCCATGTCTACCACGACATCAATGATTGACCTGCGCCCCATTGCCCGGTGACCGGCAAGCGTGCCATGCTGGCGCGTGACCCGGAGGCCCATATGAACCAGATGTCCCAACCCACCCTCGTCCACCGCGTTCTGTCGGATGGTGTTCTGACGCTCACCCTTGGCGCGGCCCCGGCACACCCGCTGTCGCTGGCGATGATCGACGCGCTGCGGGCCGATCTGGACGCGGCAGCCGATGATCCCGACGTGCGGGTGGTAATGATCGTGGGAGACGGGCGTATCTTCTGCGCAGGCCACGACCTCAAGGAAATCGCGGCGCACCGCAAGGACGTCGACCATGGCCGCGCCTATCTCGAAGAGCTTTTCGGCCGCTGCGGTGAAATGATGATCACGCTGGCCCGGATGCCGCAGCCCACCATCGCGCAGGTGCACGGCATTGCCACGGCGGGCGGGCTGCAACTGATGGCCGCTTGCGATCTGGCCTTTGCCGCCACGGATGCGCGGTTCTGCCTGCCCGGTGTCGTCAATGGCGGGTTCTGCACCACGCCTGCGGTGGCCGTATCCCGCAAGATCGCCCATGGCCCGCTGATGGACCTGATGTTGTCGGGCGAGGTCAAGGACACCGGCTGGGCGCTGAATGCCGGGCTGATCACACGGGTCTTTGCCCCCGAGGCACTGGCGGCTGAAACCGCCGCTTTTGCCGCCACCCTTGCCACGCGCAACCCCGGTCCCATCGCCGCAGGCAAGGCCGCTGTCACGGCCCAGCGAGACATGTCGCTGGAGGCCGCCTATGCCCATGCCACCCCGGTGATGGTCAGCCACTTCATGGACGAGGGCCGCCTTGCCGCTGAGCGGGAAAAGCTCTACTAATCGGACCCTTGGCGTGTCCGTGATCGGGAGAACTGCATGGAAAACCTGAATTTCGGGTGGGAGGAATGGGTGTCCCTGCCCGGTCTCGGCCTGCCTGCGCTCAAGGCCAAGATTGACACCGGCGCGCGCACCTCTGCCCTTCATGCCCATGATATCGAGGTCTTTGGCCCACAGGCCAAGCCCAAGGTGCGTTTTATCGTGCATCCCATCGCGGGCAAGCAGGATGTTCAGGTTACCTGCTCGGCCCCGATCATCGACCGGCGCGAAGTCACGTCCTCCAACGGCGAGGCCGAGTTGCGCTATGTGATCGAAACAAACCTCGAGGTCGGGGGCCAAAGCTGGCCCATCGAGGTGACATTGACCGACCGCAGCGGCATGACCAGCCGGATGTTGCTGGGCCGGCAGGCGCTGCAGGATCACATCAGCATCACCGCCACCGAAAAGCGGCTGCAACCCGACCTCGGCTATGACGTTTATCATTCCGCTGCCGTGCGCAAGGCCGCCCCGCAACGGGCGCTGCGCATCGCGGTGCTGAGCCGCGAGAACAACTACTCCACCCGCCGCCTTGTCGAAGTGGGTGAAGAACGCGGCCACGCGGTCGAGGTGATCGACACCACCCGCTGTTACATGGCGATCAACGCCATGGCCCCCGAAGTGCATTACGACGGCAAGCGCCTGCCCCGCTATGATGCGGTAATCCCGCGCATCGGTGCGTCGGTGACCGCCTATGGCACCGCCGTCATCCGCCAGTTCGAAACCATCGGCACCTATTGCGTCAATGGATCAAACGGCATCACCGCCAGCCGCGACAAGCTGCACGCGCACCAGATCCTCGCCTCCAAGCAGATCGGGATGCCCACCACCGCCTTTGCCGCCTCGCCCAAGGACACCGCCAACCTCATTGGCCTTGTGGGCACCGCGCCCCTTATCGTGAAGCTGCTGGAAAGCACCCAAGGCAAAGGCGTCGTGCTGGCCGAAACCAAGAAGGCCGCGGAATCCGTGATCGACGCCTTTCGTGGCCTGCGCGCCAATTTCCTGGTGCAGGATTTCGTCAAGGAGGCCGCGGGCGAAGACATCCGGTGCCTCGTGGTGGACGGCAAGGTGGTGGCCTCGATGAAACGCACCGGGGCGGAGGGCGATTTCCGGTCCAACCTGCACCGGGGCGGATCGGCGAAATCGGTGCGCATAACCCGCGCCGAGCGCGAAACGGCGGTGCGCGCGGCGCGGGCCTTTGGCCTTGGCACATCGGGCGTGGACCTTTTGCGGTCCGAGACCGGGCCCAAGGTGCTTGAGGTCAACTCCTCCCCCGGGTTCGAAGGGATCGAGACCGCCACCGGCAAGGACATCGTGGGCCGCGTCTACGATATGATCGAGGCGCGCGTGAAACCGCAGCCGGTGCGCAAGCGCAGGACCTGAGCGACAAATTTGATACACAGGCGCAATTAGCGCGCCGATCCCGGCTGGTGTCTTTACCCCAATCGGCCAGTCGCCCAGTGTCCGCCGATAACGATTAGATTTTTTCGGTTTTTTCAATCACATAAAAGGCAACGCAGGCAACCGCGACGTGATCCGCGATTTCGTGCGGGGCGAGGACGTGATTGATCTGTTCGGTTTGTTTACAGACCTAATCGCGCCGGAGGCGCTTGGAGATGCGGACGGGCCTTTTGCCGGTGCCGGCACATTCAACGGCACTGGTGCTTTCACCTCTACCGCCGGCGAGGTCATCACCCAAGGCAAGCTGGTTCTGGTCGATATCGATGGAGACGGTTCTTCGGATTTCGAGATCAACATGCGGACCGATCTGGGCCTGACCTCCAGCGATTTCTTCCTGGGAATTGACGAGGTCTTCTGAAAGACGCCTCGGCGCCACGGAACATCTGGTAGAGCGCGCCTGCCTTTGGGCGCGCTTGACTGCCCGAAAGCGAAGTCATTCTCGGTGGTGTGTTCGATTTAAGGGGCTGTTTTCCCGCAAAAGGTGAGACCACGTCGCGTGGCCCCGCGGGCGGGCTAAAAAGAAGCAGAAATATTTACCAAAATACTTCTAGGGTCTGTGGACATTCGGGATTCCTATTTGGTTTGATATCTGATTCAAACTTCCAAAATGGAGGTTTGAATGAACGAGCAACGGTTTGTGGTG
>CBFHND010000052.1:0-8168 GCA_965657085.1 uncultured Paracoccaceae bacterium | reverse complement strand
TCAGAGGGATAGCCACAAGATACGACAAAACGGACTGCAGCTACGCTGCGTGTTGGAACCTGGCAGCCACCCTCATCGCCTCAAGATGATTGTCCACAGCCCCTAGCCTATGCATGTCTCCAGCAATGTCCGCCTCTCTGATTTCATCGCCTGGGGCTGGCTCTGAACTCCAATATTGGCAGGCTGTCGCGGATGTATTGCGAGAGACCTCGACGATCTCTTCCAGGTCATCTTTGCGTTGCACCTCAAAACGCTGCACTCTGACCATTCGACTTCGACGAAAGGGTGAAAGTTTTTTCATTGCGCCCAGAACCGCTTACTACCTTCAGAGCAGACAAAGCCGTTTTAGGTAGGAGAGTCCACCTTTGTCGCTGACCCATCACTTCACAGATCAAAATCCGACGACAACGGATACAGGGAATCCGGATTCTTCCGCATTCTTCCGGCCTCTTCCCGGTACTGCAATATTCAGTGTCTCCCTACATGCCGACTGTCTTTGCAGACGGGTACTGAAGGCCGGATGAGGCTTGCCGGCGCGTATCATGCTCCCCTGCAATGCGTCCGCCAGGGCCGCCTCCAGCTTGGGGAAGCTGACCGGCCTTGGCAACCTTTCAGCATGGGCCAGAACCCGGCGTGCAAGCACGGGATGGCCCCGGTTGAGGGCGATCCGCGCCAATTGCCGGTGATAGGCCGGGGTCTTGTGCCGCGCAGCCAAGAACCCGTGCCAGCGCGCAGTGTCCAGCGTGCCGTCCACCGCATGGCGCATAACCTCCGAAAACCCCTTCAGGCCGGACAACAGCATGGGGATGCGGTGCCCCATGAATGCGCAGGGCCGCAGGGTCACACGGGCGTCGGGCAACCGCGCCAGATGCCGCGCGTCAATGGCGTGATAGGGATCCACGAACAAGGTTGCACTGTCCGCAAGCTGCAGCGCCGTCGCCGCATCACAATAGCGTGGATCGTCCCAATTGCCGCGCCCACAGGCCGCGTCATAGCGCCGCTCGAACGGGACGCGCGCGGGCATCAGGGTCGATTGCGGGCTGAAGGCCACCACGTGACAGCCCGGTGCCGCAGCACAAAAGGTCGTGGCGGCAAAGCCGCCCATGGAACTGCCATAGAACACCACCCGCTGAAACTGATCGAAAAAGCCGATGTCGCGCCGTTCATCGAAAAAGTCAAAGAGCGCGCGGCGGCGGAACCAATCGTCATCGCCGTTCATCATCACACCCAGATGCGAATAGCCCGCCTTTTCCGCAAAGCTGTGTGCCCATGGCAGCCGGGGCGCAGGCAGGTCCCGCGCGCCCATGGTGTCGAAGCTGACCAACAGGGTGGTGCCACGTGGCACATAGACCGCCACCTGCCGCCCCATGAACCGCGCCCATCCGCCCGCGTCCCGTGCCGCGCGCGCCGACTGCCTGAATTTCCAGTAACCTTTGCCCATGACAGCCCTGATACACTCAAGGTCTTGCCAAAGGCCTAAGCCCACACATCATTGCAAACTGTGGACCACCGGGATCTGATCCGGCTATGCCGCGACCTCATCCGGCACGGTAACACCCATCATTCGGGCACGACGCCGCTTTGCCTGTCGGATAAGAACCGGGAAATCCTCTTGGGGGTCACGGGCCTGAACCGCCTCGATGACACGCAACGCCAACTCCGGGTGGTTGCGGTTCAGCGCATGAATGGCCAGTTGCCGGTGATAGGCCGTGGACCTCTTGCGGCCCGCCATGAAGGCCCTGATGCGGGCCACATCTGCGCGCCCTTCGATCACGTCCTGCATGAACGTGGAAAACCCGCCATATCGGGAAAGGACCTGCGGCACCCTGTGGCCGACATAAGGACAGGCGATCACGCGCATGTGCGCCTTCGGCAACCGGGCAAGGTGCGCGGCATCTTCGGTGTGAAAGGGATCGCAAAAGACGCTCACACCCCCGGCCAGCCTGAGCGTCGTCGCCGCATCGACATAGCGCGGGTCGTCCCAATTGCCCAAGGTGTAGCCCCTGAAATAGCGCTTTTCAAACGGTGCACGATCCAGCCTCAGCGTGGATTGCGGGCTGAAGGCCACAACACGCGCACCGGGGGCCGCAGCGCTGAAGGTGCAGGCCGCAAACCCGCCCATGGAACTGCCATAGAAAACGACCTCGTCGAAGAACTCGAAGAACCCCTCGTCACGCAATTCATCAAAGAAATCCAGAATGGGCCGCTGGCGGAACCAGTCGCTTGGCCCTTTCATGATTATGCCAAGATGCGAATACCCCGCCTTGGCGGCAAAACTGCTGCCCCAAGGGTAGCGCGGCGCAGGTTCGAGATGCATGTCCTTGCGGTCGAACGTCACCAGCAAAAGACGACCGCGCGGCACGAATACAGCCATGTGGCGGCCAAGATCCCTGACCCACCCGTTGTGCGCAATGGCCTCACGTGATGCGTTTCGGAATTTCCAGTTAACCTTGTTCATGCGCCCAAGGAACACGTCAAACCGGGCAGCAATAAGTTAACAAAAAGGAAATGCCCCGCCCAAAGGCGAGGCATTCCACATTTCACTGCCTCGGCGCGTCGGCCTTTCGGCGCGCCGAGTGCGGGTCAGTCGATCATCGGCAACAGCTTGTCGATCGACGCCTTGGCATCGCCGTAGAACATGCGCGTGTTCTCCTTGAAGAACAGCGGGTTCTCGATCCCGGAGTAGCCCGTGCCCTGCCCCCGCTTGGAGACAAAGACCGTCTTGGCCTTCCAGCATTCCAGAACCGGCATGCCGGCGATGGGGCTGTTGGGATCGTCCTGTGCGGCCGGGTTCACGATGTCGTTGGACCCGATCACGATGGCAACGTCCGTGTCGGGGAAGTCGTCGTTGATCTCGTCCATTTCCAGAACGATGTCATAGGGCACCTTGGCCTCGGCCAGCAGAACGTTCATGTGACCGGGCAAGCGGCCCGCAACCGGGTGGATCGCAAAGCGCACGGTCTTGCCCTTGGCACGCAGCTTGCGGGTCAGTTCGGCCACGCCCTGCTGGGCCTGTGCCACCGCCATGCCGTAGCCGGGGATGATGACAATGCTGTCGGCCTCGTTCAGGGCTGCGGCCACGCCGTCCGCCTCAATCGCGACCTGTTCGCCTTCCACGGCCATCTGTTCGCCTGCAGGGCCGCCAAAGCCGCCGAGGATCACGCTGACGAAGGACCGGTTCATGGCCTTGCACATGATGTAGGACAGGATCGCACCCGAAGAGCCCACAAGCGCACCCACCACGATCAGCAGGTCATTTCCGAGGCTGAAGCCGATGGCCGCCGCCGCCCAGCCCGAATAGCTGTTGAGCATGGAGACCACCACGGGCATATCCGCACCGCCGATACCCATGATAAGGTGATAGCCGATGAAAAGACCCAGCAGCGTCAGCAGGACCAGCGTGAACGTCCCCCCATTGCCGAGGTACATGATCGCAAAGATCACCGACAGCGCAGCGGCGCCTGCGTTCAGGTAATGCCCGCCGGGCAGTTTCTTGGCGCTTGTATCGATCTCGAATGGCAGCTTCGACGAATTGCCCGCCAGCTTGGCATAGGCAATGACGGAGCCGGTAAAGGTCACGGCACCGATCCAGATGCCCAGCACCAGTTCGACCCGCAGAATGCCGATCTCGACGCCGGATTTCTTGGCGATCAGCTGACCAAAGCTTGAGAGGGTGTTGTAGACTTCCTTGGACAGGCCAATGGCTGTCAGGCCATCAGCGCCGACCGCACCAAGCACAAGGCCCTGCTCCTGATAGATACCTGAGATGTAGTTGATCATCAGATCCGCGTTGAACCCGACAAAGACCGCCGCGAGCCCGACAAGGCTGTGCATGATGGCCACAAGTTCGGGCATCTGGGTCATCTCGACCTTGGTGGCGAGTTGATAGCCAACGGCCCCGCCTGCCGCGATCAGGATCAGCGACAGCAGCCAAAGGCCCGCCCCCGGTCCGATGATCGTGGCCAAGACGGCCAGCGTCATGCCTGCAATGCCATACCAGACGGCGCGCTTGGCGCTTTCCTGCCCCGAAAGGCCGCCCAGCGAGAGGATGAAAAGGATGGCTGCGACCACATAGGCCGCGATGGTGAATGCGTTTTCCATAGTCCCCGCCCCTCTTTAAGATTTCTGGAACATGGCGAGCATGCGCCGTGTCACGAGGAAGCCACCGAAGATGTTCACGGCGGCCATGAAAATGCCCAGCGCAGCAAGGAGCGTGATCAGCAGGCTGGTCGATCCGATCTGGATCAAGGCCCCGAGAATGATGATCGACGAGATCGCGTTGGTCACCGCCATCAGCGGTGTGTGCAGCGAATGCGCCACGTTCCAGATCACCTGGAAACCGATGAACACGGACAGCACGAAGACGATGAAATGCTGCATGAAACTCGCAGGCATGCCGGGGATCAGGCCAATGCCCAGAACGATTGCGGCGCCCACGGCCAGCATCGTGACCTGCGTCTTGGTCTGTTGTTGGAAGGCCGCCACTTCCTGCGCGCGTTTTTCTTCTGCGGTCAGTTCCTTGGGCGCTTCCTTCTTCGGGGCCGCCGCGATGGCGGCCACCTTGGGTGGTGGCGGCGGGAAGGTCACGGCCTTCTCGTGCGCGATGGTGGCGCCCCGGATCACGTCGTCTTCCATGTTGTGATCGATCACACCGTCCTTTTCAGGGGTAAGGTCGGTCAGCATGTGACGAATGTTGGTGGCATAAAGCGTGGAGGCCTGTGTGGCCATGCGGCTGGGGAAGTCGGTATAGCCGACGATGGTAACGCCATTGTCGGTCACGATCTTCTCGTCCATGACGGTCAGCTTGCAGTTTCCGCCCTTTTCCGCCGCGAGGTCGATGATGACGCTGCCGGGCTTCATCGCCGCTACCATGTCAGGCGTCCAAAGCTCGGGCGCTTCGCGGTTGGGGATGAGTGCCGTACAGATGACAATGTCCATCTCTGGCGCCATTTCGCGGAACTTCTCAAGCTGCTTGTCGCGGAATTCCGGGCTCGACGGGGCGGCATAGCCACCGGTAGCCGAGCTGTCCTGATCCGTTTCCTCGAATTCGAGGAAGACGAATTCGGCGCCCATCGATTCGATCTGTTCGGCCACTTCAGGGCGCACGTCGAAGGCGTAGGTGATCGCACCAAGGCTGGTCGATGTGCCAATGGCCGCAAGACCCGCAACACCCGCACCAATGACCAGCACCTTGGCCGGAGGCACCTTGCCCGCCGCCGTGACCTGACCGGTAAAGAAGCGGCCAAAGTTGTTGCCTGCCTCGATCACCGCGCGGTAGCCCGCGATGTTGGCCATGGACGACAGAGCATCCATCTTTTGCGCCCGGCTGATGCGCGGGACCATGTCCATGGCGACGACGGTGCTGCCTTTCTTGGCGGCGGCTTCCATCAACGCTTCGTTCTGACCGGGATAGAAGAACGAGATCAACGTCTGACCTTCACGCAGCCGCTTGATTTCCGCATCACTGGGCGGGCGCACCTTGGCGACCACGTCGGCGGCCTTGTAAAGCGCTGCGGTGGTGGCGGCCACTTCGACGCCCGCAGCCTTGTAATCGGCGTCGGAGAAACCGGCCTCGATGCCCGCCCCCTTTTCGATCACGCAAGTATGGCCCAGTTTTTGCAACTGTTGGGCGCTGTCGGGCGTCATCGCCACACGGCGCTCGCCTTCGAAAGTCTCTTTTGGTGTTCCGATTTTCACTCGAAAACCCCCCGTCTTGAATCACTATCCGGCAACATGGCGCTGATGCGCGCCTTGTCCACTATCCTGAGCGCGCCGCCAGCACAAGTTGCGACGCTGCGGCGCAGCGGTAATTTTTGGAAAGATTTACACCCACCGACGTACTTTTTGTGCGTAGCGCGCGAAATCGGCCCGGAATTCACGACGCATCCGGTCCTCTTCGCCGATGACAAAGCGCCGCTCGATCACCCAGACAAAGACCGGCACGAGCACCAAGGACGCCACCGCGTCCATGCGCAGAACAAGCCCCGCAAGGATCAGCGCATCGCCCAGATAGATGGGGTTGCGCGAGCGCGAGAAAATGCCCGATTGGATCACCCGCGATGGCATCTGGTGCGGTATGATGGTGGTGGCGTGACGGCGAAACTCATAGGCCGCCAGCGCGATCAGAACGATCCCCGCCCCCACGAGCAACCCACCCAGAAGCTGGGTGATCGGATGCGCAAGGCTCAGCCCCATGTCAAACCATCGCCCTTGCGCCCAAGCCAGTGCAACGAAGCCCGCGAGCCACACGGGCGGCATGTCGATCATCTTCAGAGGGCTCATTCCCATTCCATTTCCTCGAACACGCGGCCTGCGTTTCTTGTGGCCAGTTCGTCAAAGGTGTCCAGCCCGCGCCATCGGTCCTGATCCACGTAATAGGCGTCGATCAATTCGCCACCCGCGTCGATATGTGCGCCGATCTTTTCGCGCAGATCAATCAGGTAGTCGCGGGTATAGCGGCGCACCTGTGCAAGGTTGGTGGGGTGGCCGTGGCCGGGAATGACGTACGTGGGCGCCAAGGGTTCAAAGGCGGTGTCCCATGTCTCGAGCCAGCACTTGGTGCAGGTGTGGGCAAAGATGGGCAACATGCGTTCGTGAAAGGCGATGTCGCCTGCGATCATCATGCTCCATGCGGGGATCCAGACCTGCACATCGCCGGGATCGTGCGCGGGGCCAAGGTGCAGCACCTGGATGTCCACACCGCCAAGGCTGATGTCATGTCGGTCCTCGAAGGTGAGGTTCGCATGTTCCACCCGGCTGCCCTCCGCGCGGTCGCGGTTGTAGCGTTGCATGTTCTGCAGGATGAAATCGCCGTCGCGCCTGGTTTCTTCCACCGCATCCACATGGGCGAGGATATCCACACCAAGGTCGCGCCAATAGCCGTTGCCCAGCATCGCGTGGCCCTGCCCGTTCTCGTTGATGACCAGAACCACGGGCTGATCCGTGACGGCCTTGATCTCGGTGTGCAATGCCTCGGCCAACCGGCTGGATGCGCCGGCGTTGATGACCACAACGCCCTCATCCGTGACGATGAAACTGAGATTGTTGTTGTGACCTGCATTCTCATAGGTCGGGGGTGCTGTGGCGCCAATGGCGCTGAAGACATGGGGAATGACCTCGACCGGTTTCGAATAGAGCTCGGACGCCGGGTATTGATCGGCGATGTCCTCGCTCGCCAAAGCCGGTGCGGCAAGGCCAAGAGCGAGTGCGAGTGCGAGTGCAGGTGCGATGACGGGGGATAGAAGGCGCATGGTGGTTCTCCTTTGATTTACATTCGCAAACATGAATACGTAAGGCAAGAGAGGATGCGCGATTTCTGTGTGCCCGTCGCGCAGCGTCAGTTCTTGCGCGCCGGGGGCATGGCGGTACGCTGCGCGAAACCAACAGGGGAAGAGAGCAATGGCATTGAACGGAAAACACGCGCTGGTGACCGGCGGCGGCACGGGCATCGGGCTTGGCATCGCGCAGATGCTGGTGGCGCAGGGGGCGCAGGTCACCATCACCGGGCGGCGGCAGGAGGTGCTGGACGAGGTGGCAGAGGCAGGCATGACCGGGCACGCCATGGATGTGCGCAACGAGGAAGACGTGACCGAGATCATTGCGGCGGCAGTGGCGGCGCGCGGGCCCATCCAGATCTGCGTGGCAAACGCGGGCATCGCGGAAGGGCGCGCGGTGCACAAGACCGACATGGAGTTCTGGCGCAATACGATGGCCACCAACCTCGACGGGGCGTTTCTGACGATCCGTGAAAGCCTCAAATCCATGCGGCAGACCGATTGGGGGCGGGTCATCGGCGTGTCGTCTGTCGCAGGGCTGCGGGGGCTGCCGGGGGCTGCGGCCTATTCGGCGTCCAAGCATGGGTTGATCGGGTTGATCCGGTCGCTGTCGGAGGATTACATGGGCCAGCCCTTTACCTTCAACGCGCTGTGCCCGGGCTATGTCGACACGCCGATCGTCAGCCGCAACGAGGAAACGATCGCCGCGCGGACAGGGATGAGCGCGCAAGACGCGCGTGATGTGATGGTCAAGGCCAACCGGCACAAGCGTCTGCTGGAGGTCGATGAGATTTCGGCGGCGGCTGCATGGTTGGTGGGGCCGGGATCGCAAAGCATCAACGGCCAGTGCATCGAGATCGCGGGCGGGCAGATGTAGGACAGCGGCGGGGGGGG
>CBFHND010000051.1:0-10239 GCA_965657085.1 uncultured Paracoccaceae bacterium | reverse complement strand
AATCGTCCGACACCACAAACCGTTGCTCGTTCATTCAAACCTCCATTTTGGAAGTTTGAATCAGATATCAAACCAAATAGGAATCCCGAATGTCCACAGACCCTAGTGAAATTCGCGATAATCGCGGTTGTCGATCGCCCCAACTATTTTGAGGTTGGGTATCAGCTGGGAAAAATACGTCAGCAATGAATACTTTCCGCCGTACAAACAAAAGCCGTCTCAAACGTGATGAAAAACGGCGCCCTCAAGCCGGTTCCTCGAAGGACATATGCAGCACCTGCTCTAAGGTACGGACCGTTGTCGTAACCGACTACGCCCGAGGAAACAACGCATCCCGCTCGTCCGCAAGGTCTGAGCAAGAAAGTTCTGCCACCATCGCTTGCGCCCATCCAGCGGTTCTTGAGCCGGGAGTTGAAAATTGGGTCAAATTTCTCTGAAATCAGATCCGCAGAGACCAACTGACTTACCAATCGGGCTGGAGCCTTGTGGTTGTCAGTGCTGGGATCAAACGCAGGTATTCTCTGCGACACGCGCTTTGCATGTCGCGTTATCAGTGACCCAAGTCCGGCGCGCAGCAGCAGCGCAAGACAGCGCGTAATCAGCGGAGGATCGATTGAAAGGTACGTGCGGATTTGCACTTCGCTTTCAAGAGGAAGGATCCCTGCGTCAGGGAAGCCGGTGTTAGAAGCTTGGTGGGGCCGTTCTGATGGTATGAAGGCAAACCGGTGCCACAGTGTTCCCGGAGCAGAGTTCCGGCCCATCTCACGGTCACAATGTGTCTTTCCCAAAGCGCGGAAAAACCATTGCATAGCCGCCGGGCCGTAATGACGGGCCATGCTGAGTTCGAGGCAGACATGAACCGACATAGCAAGGTCATCACTTGCCAGATCAGCAGCCAGGAGAGTGCTGACTCATGGTGCAGTCCCAACACACAATATCAACCGTCCGGGCTTGTCCAATCCAATGGCCGCAAACGCGTCAACTTAATCGGGTGTCGCTGAGGTATCCAGAACCGTTCCGCCATTTGCGAGAAGTTCAGCAATGAGCTCTGGCGGCGCAGCCTCGGTCAGGTTTATGACTGTTGCTGCCTTGGGGAGAGCTTGAAACGCACCCGATATTGCAATTTCCAACGCCAACGGTTCGATTTGTGAATACGGTTTCAACTCGTCCCTAGCCCGGTGTGAAATCACCCGCACAGCCTGTTGGTTGTAAGTGTGCAATAGATGTACGAGCCGCTGCCCGACATCTCCGTCCCACCGACAAGCACCGACTCTGTCGACCCAAGAGGGTGAACGGACGCGGCTGCCGAGATCAAACCGAATCCAAAATTGGGTCGATAGTAAAGGCTTCTTACCCTTATTTCTGAAGGTACTTAACCAGTGCCGCGATCGCGAGCACGACAAGTACCAGTAACAGGATCATCCACACCCATCCCATTCCCATTCCAAAACTGGTCATCGTAGCTATTCCCTTTTGCTGGTTGGAGTTTTATCGTGCGTCGGCGCTTTGCTCATAATGGGAAAAAACGCAGGGACCGCCTCTGCATACCTGTCCCAAGCTTCGCCAAAACGGGCACTGCTGTCAACTTCCTCGTTTCGGGCCAAACGCGCATACATCCATACCAGCACTGGAAACATTGCCAGCGTCAGCAGCGTCGGCCATTGGACTAGAAAGCCTGCCATAATCAAGACAAAGCCAGCGTATTGCGGATGCCGTATCCGGGCGTAGGGGCCCGTGACAGCCAACTGCCCCGCACGTTGTGCAGACCAAAGGTGGTGCCAAGCCACCGAAATCAGCCAGAAGCCTGCACCGATCAAGACGAAACTGATGAGGTGGAATGGGCCGAAATGCGGGTTCGATTTCCAGCCAAACATCATCTCCGGTAGGTGACCGCTGTCATGGGCAAACCAGTCGACGCCGGGCCAGTTGGACTGGAGCCACCCAGACAGGAAGAAAATCGTCAGTGGGAAACCGTACATCTCGACAAAGAGCGCTACGATAAAGGCGCTGAAGGCCCCGAAGCTGCGCCAGTCCCGCGATGTCTGTGGCTTGAAAAAGCTGAATGCGAAAAGAATGAAAACCGCTGAGTTGATGAATACAAGCAGCCATAGTCCGTAGGAGGCACCGGGGTCGGTCATTTCTCGTCACCTCCGGCCCCGTGTCCGCCGTGCCCGCCATGTCCGCCATGCATAAAGAAATGCATACCCATGCAGATTAACAACGGCAGCCAGATCAACATTCCGCTCGCAAAGATATGGACGCGGTGTTCATACCCGAGCAGCAGCCCGCCGAGAACCAGCGTGACGATCAGATACAGGCCTGCGCGGGACTTCCAAAAGGACGGTGGATGAGCATCCCCGCCTGTTGCGTTCGGATGATCGTAACTGGTATGGTCGTGCATTTTGTGCGTCCTTCAAAGGTCTTCGCTATTACGGGAATGCGGTCGGTTCACCGAATTCAGAACGATGAATCGACCTTGTGGACAACGGCACCTATCCGGTGGATCAGGATTCCCGATCGTATAAGATGGAGTCCCTCTCAAGCATGGTTACTTGCTCTTTCCGGAGCAACCGGATTTGGGTTTGGCCGCAGAACTTTTGCTTTCCTGCCCTGAACCGGATCGGTTGGGTGTGCTTCCAGGCTCTGGGAGCGCCCTTGACGTGCCGCAACAACATCCGCCCTCCACCCTGGTGCCATCCTGCTTCGCCTGGGTCGTCATATTGTCATTCTTAGGGATGTCTCCGATTTCAAACTTCATCATGTAGACGCTTGATAGACCAAGCTGTTACATTGAGCGCTTCGTTTTTCAGCACCTTCCAGTCATACTTGGTGATCGTCGCCTTCTTCGCCCCAGTCTTCATGCGCTTCGATCAAGTCTTCGATTTCGTGAAGAACATCGTCCATGTATTCCGCCGCAAACGGCTGAGCGTCCTCGCCGCCGATAACATTGACGGAATGGCAAACAATGCAGCCTATTCACGTGAACAGTTCCCGACCGAGCGCCGCACTGAAGGTCGGCCATTCACCGGCCTCGTCTGCGGTCCGGTTCTGATCAAGTGCAGGCTCCGGCTGTGTTTGGTTCGGATTTTCCTTTACGCTGTCCGTCTGGTCGGCCAATGCCGCAAGCGGCGTCGCCCGCGCCGCGTCGATCGCTGCTTGAGATCGCCGCCAGACGAAGACGGGCATGCCCTGCCTGCCGACAGTAATCCGTTGGCCGTGTTCCATGCCTGGCAAATCAACGCGCAGGGTCAATAGGCTGAGAACGTCAGCGGATGGGATCATCAAATGGATCATGGGCCAAACGGCGGCACCCGTGGCGACTGCCCCTGATCCCGCTGTTGCGTAGTAAAGAAAATCCCGTCTGTTTTCCAAAGTGTCTGGATCATGCTCGGGCGGGATATTTTCGGTGTCGGTCGCGCCAACCAATCCGCATGCAGCGCGCGTCGTCGCCGGACCGGCGGAGATCGCGTTCACGCGAATGCCCATGTGCCCCAAGTTCCCTCCAGTCTGTGCGCGAGTTGAATCTGAACACACCACAAGACTATTGGGACGGAACCCGGCTTCGCAGGCCGCGAGGTAAAACTCCCTCATCCGGCAAAATGTTCGTCATAAAGGGTGGCAGATTCGTCGCTCCTTGCGAGGAATCTCTCGTGCCATGCTTTCAGCGTCTCAGCGTAGTGCAGGCAAAGCGCAAGAGCCGCGTAAAGCTCTTTGGTTTCCACGCCGGGCGCGCCATCCATCCACGCCTCTCCAACGGCCGAGTAGGGGTTGAACGCAATCCGGCGCAAGGTCGACCGGTCGTGGATTGAAATAGCAATCACTGGCATCCCGCTACCATAGGCCCGCAATTCACCCTCCGGCAGATGAATGCGAAGCGTGCCGTTTTGGATCAGCTTGTGCAGCGCCCGATCCAAGTGCCAGAGCGTGAAGGCCGCGCGGCGGCCCGGCGCATCGATTGTTCCCTGTTTCATGCTCTTCCCCCTGAAGCGACCGAGCCGTGATCGCCGTGGCGGCACCAGACGCAATCGCAATCTTGGTGGCTGCAACTCGGGTCATCCAGCATTTTGCGGTAGCGACGGCGAGCCAACGGCAGCGCCAGCCCCCTGAAGGCGGTCAGGCCATAGGCGCGGCGCAGGATATCTCCGGCATCTCCCCGAGCCAACTTGCGGCAGGCAATCTGCATCCCGAACTCGCCGCTGAGGCCGAACATCCAACGGTTGACGATGCCAGCCTTGAGAGCCGGGCCGAGTTCCGACTGCCAGCGCGCGGCATAGCTGTCCCCCGAAAGCAGGCTTTCGGCGGCCAGGACACCCGACCGGATCGCATGGCCGATTCCGAAACCGGCAAGCGCGTCCTGAAACCCGGCATGTTCGCCGACGACCGGGTGTCCGCCCTGAGTGGCACTGCGCGAAAAGCGATAGTTGCCGTACCCGCCGAAAGCGCGCGGGTTGCGCATCCGAAGCCCGGCGTGCTTGCGAAAGAAGCCTTCGGCCGCCGCGACATGGCGTGCCTGATCACGAAAACCTGTGAACATGCAGCTTGCGACGGTGCCGCGTTTGTCTTTCACCAGGAGATAAGCGTAACCGCCCGGCGCAACCTCGTGACCGAGCGCAAGCCAGGCCCCATCGGGCATGTCGGTGTCGAAAACATGACCGGCGGCGATCACATCGGCCTCGCGCGGCCCCGCCGCCAGCACGCCCGCGCCCTCGAATGTACGCACCCGGTCACCAAAGCGAACCTCGGCGCCGGCGGCGCGAGCCTGCGCCAGAAGCGCGCTGTCCAGCGTGCCCCGCCCCGGTCCACGGCGAAGCAGGTAAAAAAGCGGTCGTCGCCCCCGCACACTGTAATGGCGGCCCGCAGGGTCGAAAACGGTGCCGCTGTCGAAAGCATGGTGGTCGAAATCGGCGGTGATCCCGGACGACGCAAGATATTCCAGAACATCGGTTTCGGCGCTCCAGTTCTCCAGCCCCTGAAAATCGTCGTGAAACCGATGTCCCACGCGGTCCTTCCACTCACGCACGACAACCCTTGTGCCAGCCCGCGCAAGAACGATCGCACAGGCGAGGCCTGCTGGCCCCGCACCGACAATGGTTGTCTGGGACGGATTCCGCATCACATGCTCAGAGGGTTGGCGACGGGACTTTCGCCACGTCGAATTTTCGCTGGTCTTCCAAGACCAGCGCTGACAGCAAGGCAGAGCCGCCAAAGGCGAAAATGATGGATATTGCGAACATGAGTGTTTTCCTCCTGATCCAATCGGTCTGGACATTTCTGAGAAAGGACGCTCGTTCCGCGCATTTATTACAGGAGGCGGACGTCTTTGGTTTTCGGCTGAGTTGAGCGCGCACCGAGCCAGGAACTACCCGGCGTTGCATCAACTGTTTCGGGGCGACTGATCGGACTTTGGGTTCCCGCGAGGCTCCGGAGCCGAACGCGCCGAAATGTGGTCGACCAGGGCGGAAGCTATCCGGCAGCGGGTAACTGACAGGAATGTCTTCGCTTCGGACGGTTCGAGCCCCAAGTCAGCCGCAGCAATCTGGAGGCTTTCGCCCTCGATGTCCACTCTGCGGAACAGTTCTCCCGCCATGTTTCCAATGTCGGACTGTACCGCACTTCTACATCTGCAAAAGACTTCCACGAGCAGCTGCTTGGTCTCGCGTGCATCTGTCGGTGTGGTCATCATTCCGTCCTCCCGCAACATCGTCAAAAGAATGACGCTGCCAGAGGCGGACCCTTACCATATCTTTTCAGGCGGCTGGTTCCTCATTCTCGCAATCGGTCTCTGCGACAGGGTGTTCGCAACCCTGCGGTGGGCAGAAACAATCCTCGAAACCGTGCCGACAGCAGGGGCCGCAATGCGTCAGCAAGGCATTGCCCAGAGCCGCGCGGGCGCGGTGCAACCGGACATTGAGCGTTCCGGTTTTGATCCCGAGATCAGCGGCCACTTCGGACCGGTCGCCCTCATCGATGTCTATGCGGCGGATCAGGTCGGCATCGGCTGGTCGCAATTCCTTCACCAACGATTTGACGCATTGGCAAATCACATCCATTTCCTCAACCGGATTATCGACGATTGGTGCGGACTGCGCCTCGTGCGAAACCGCTGCCTTAAGGCGTTTGGATCTGCCGGCCTTCCGATAGTGATCATTGAGCGTCGAGCGCAACACTGCGTAAAGCCAAGCATCCATCCGATCGGCCTCGCGCAGTTGATCCTTCCGCGTGAGAACACGGATACAGAACTCCTGCAGCACGTCCTCTGCGTCGACCCGGTTTCCCAGCCGCTTGATCAGGAAGCCGAAAAACGCGTTCCGGTTTGCCCAAAGCGTTGTTTCCAGATCCGATTGGTTGCTGTTACGGTCGTTCCGTAGCTCACTTCCGGGATTGTCCATGACCGCCGCCCCTCTTAAGCTCTCGTCTGACGCCCTCACGCAAACAGTACAGGACACTCTCGCGCGCACTTATTTCGCACGATGATATAGATCAGGTGCAAGGTGCCGATACCAGTCAGAAGGCAAAAGATTGAGATATAAGTATAGCGCAAGAAAAGAATACCCACAATCACCACCGCGACGATCGTCAGCGCAAACCAGCGCATGTGAAGGTAGGTCGAGATCGCTGGCGGGGCGATGATCAGGAACAGGTAGATCACATAGGTCAGCTCGCGCGGCATCAGGTAATCGAGGATCATTGTGCCCTCATAGGCCGGCGAAGCCCGGTTGATCAAAACCGCGACCCAATCGGGGTTGAGCAGATGCGGAACGTAAAGTGCCAGCCCGAAGGCCAGTCCGCCCATCGCCATCGCTGCCATCCACGGGTTCCGTCGACTCTCGGGCGGCTAAAGCACATAGCTTGCACACGGAATCCAGAACGGCCACATGAACCATGAAAAAAGATGAATACGAGCGCGCCGGCAAGCGTGGTGCCCGGATCACCGGTGTTCATACCCCACCAGACATTGCCTTCAGCGAATTGCTGAAATCCCGCGAAGACCGGCATCCGCGCCACCGGCAGATAGCCGCGGTTGATCGACCAAGCCCGTGCAACGGCATAGCCACCTCCGGTAACCGGCAAGAAGAACAGCGCTGGCCGCGAAACTGATGCTCTGGGACATGCAAATCTGCAAAAATCCTCCTTTGGTTGATCAGTCCTCGGGGCGCATCTTTGCCCGGCGCGGCGGGCAGGCCCGTCACAAGCGATACAATCTTCAGCATTTCGGAACCGAAGCCCAATTGGGAGCCGGAATGACAGAGTCGTCGGCCGAGCCCAACAGCACACAGGAAAAGTGGCCTGCCGTTCCGTGTCAGTCCATAGTACCTGAATCTGCAAGGTAGGCATTTCATCCGGCCTTTCGGTTCTGACGTTTGCCGGCTCTTTTGCCATCAAACCCGTCCGCTGAACTGATCATGCCCGAACCGACCTAAAAGAACCGAAAGCAATACAGTAAATCTCTTCGTAATCATTTGTGTTCGCTTGCGTCTTTGCCATAGTGCTGGAACTGCGCCGCCTCTGTCAGTCGGGTTCAGGCAAGGGACGGCGGATAGTGGCAACATGCACAACGTGCAAAGGAAACAGGCCAGGAAATGAGTGAACTGACCCAATACGCCATCCTGATGGGGCTAACGCTGGGCACGGTAGGGTTTGTCCTAAGCCTTCATGCCCTGGCACGCGTCATCGGCAGAACCCGTGCCGAGGCCGCCAAGGACGTCCCTGCAACGGCGGGGACGCTGTCGCGAGACCCGGTCTGGGTGCGCTATCACGCCAAGTATTACGGCTATGCCCTGCTCTTTCTCGCTTTCGACATGGAAATGGCCTTCATGTACCCGTGGGCGGTCGTCTATCGCGAGGAAGGGCTGGTGGCGCTGCTCGACATGGGCGTCTTTCTGGCCGTTTTGTTTCTGGGTCTGCTCTACGGTTGGAGCCAGGGCGCGTTGAGGCGCCAATGACGGCGCTGTCGGGAGCAAGGCAAGGGCATGGGCGCGGATTGCACGCGATTCTCGCGCGTGCCATGGCACAGGATCTGAACGTCTTTGTCGTGCCCGGAGACGATGTGGCAGGCGCCTTGGGGCTCGATCTGGCCGCTGCTGGCATCGCGCGCGCCGCCACGCCGCGTCACGCCGGTTTGCTTCTCATCGCAGGGCCGATGACGCCGGCACTTCTGGACGCGGCCAGTGTGGTCTGGGCCCAGATGCCGCGGCCGAGGGCGATCCTGTCACTCGGTGTGGACGATATCGCGCCCCTTCCCGATCCGGATGTCACCGCAGATCTGTCGCAGTCGGGTCTGTCATCCGGGGTGGAGGAAATACGTCGCATCTTGCGCAACGGCGCCTTTGCGACACAGGTCCATGATTTCGATGCACCCGCGCTTGTGGTGCGGATCGAATACACTTGCCCGATGCATCCCGAGGTGGTATCGGACGAGCCCGGAAAATGCCCCAAATGCGGGATGTTCCTGGTGGAACGCGAGGTGTCCGGATCAGGCCATGAAGGCCATGAAGGCCATGAAGGCCATGAAGGCCATGAAGGCCATGAAGGCCATGAAGGCCATGAAGGCCATGAAGGCCATGAAGGCCATGAAGGCCATGAAGGCCATGAAAAATCGCATCCAATGGCAATACAAGCGCATTCTGCGCACGATGCAGAGCAGGCTGAAAAGGTGCTCTTTACGTGCCCGATGCACCCGGAAAGCACTTCGGATGGCCCCGGCACCTGCCCCAAATGCGGTATGGATCTTGTCCCGCAGGACCAGGGTGGCGGCCATCAGGAACATCAGGCACACGGCGCGCACACAAAACCCGCAGCGTATGCCGCCCATGAGGCACATGGGAGCCACGATGGACATGAGGCCCACGGCGCCCATGGGAACCATGGCGGACACGATGGCCATGGCGGGCATGGTGGTCATGGTGGTCATGGACCGGCACCCGATATTCCGGGGATCGAACCGCATTTCATGTCGATGGTCGAACTGACCGAAGGTAGGCCCGTCAGCCCGGACGGATTGATCATGGAATGGATTGATGTACCCTTCGGGCCGTTCTTTCCGGGGCTTCCCGCAGGGCTGGACCTCGTCCTGTCGTTGGACGGGGACAGCATCGCAGGCGCTCAGATCAACGGGTTGTCAGCCGCCGCAGTGACGCCGGGCATCGGCCTTGATGCCCTGTCCGACGCGTTGGCTGCAGCCCTGCCGCTTTCTCCGGTGGCGATGCGCGAACTGGCCTGTCGCGCCGCCGAGGCCGCGACCGGACTTGCTGCCTCCGATGACGCCCGGTTGGCACGGGCCGCGGCGGTCGAACGCGAGCGGATCGCCAGCCATCTCAATTGGCTGGCCGGATTGGCCCGACAGGTCGGTCTGCTGTCTCTCGAACGGCGTGCCGCAGCGTTGCAGCGCGACATCCGTTGGGCCTCGGTTGACCGGATCGCGCAACTTGCAGCGCGGTCCACCGCGCTTCTGCGACGCGCCGGGCGCGGATCGCTGCTGAGATCCAAATTGTCCGGGATTGGACCGCTGAACGGCGTGATCGCCGGGCCCGTGGCGCGCGCGTCCGGACAGGTGGTGGATGATCGCATCGGAGATGCGGTCTACCAGAGGCTGGGTTTCGTGCCGGTCACGCGCTCTGACGGCGACGCAATGGCGCGACTTGACCAGCGCCGCTCTGAGATCGACCAAAGTCTCGATCTGATTGCCAGGGTCGGCGCGATCCACCTTCCCGAGATGCCGCAGGGCGCAGGCAACGGCCATGGCGCTGCAACGGTCGAGACACCGCGCGGCCCGGCGTCGCTTCACTTGACGCTAAAGGGAGGCGCGGTTGCCTCGGTGCATCTGACAACGCCTTTTGCCGCGATTGCGGAATGTGTTTCCGACTGCGTGGCGCAAATGGAGCTGGCCGATGCGCTGACCGCGATCGGCTCCCTCGACCTTGATCCCTGGAGCGCGGCACAATGAGCATTGCGGCAATCATCTTGGCGCTGTTGATCGGCTGCTATGCGGTCGCGGTGCTAGAGGGCTGGTCCGTGCATGGCCGCCTGAGCCTGACCCGTCCGGCTGCCGCGGCGCTCGGGCTTCTGGGGCGCGAACAAATCCTGCCGCGCAGGCTCGACCGGCTGTTTTTTGAATCCGGGCCGGTGCTTCTGCTGATCGCGGGGGTGCTGGCTGCGGCCGTGATCCCGCTTGCGCCCGGGCTGATAATCGCGAACCTTGCCATCGGCGCGCTGTTCCTGAACGCCGCGCTGGCCTATGTG
>CBFHND010000050.1:0-10813 GCA_965657085.1 uncultured Paracoccaceae bacterium | reverse complement strand
CGGAGGCCGACGCGGTGCGAGACGCCATTGCGGCCTGTCCCTTTACAGTGGTCAGCGACATCACCGACCGGACAGACACCGCGCGGCTGGCGGATGTGCTGCTGCCTGCAACCGCATGGGCCGAGAAGGACGGCACTGTCACCAACTCCGACCGCACGATCAGCCGCCAGCGCCGCATCCTGCCGACACCGGGGCAAGCCCGCCCCGACTGGCATATCCTGGCTGAGGTCGGGCGGCGCATGGGCTTTGCCAAAGCCTTCGATTTCGCCAACGAGGCCGAGATTTTCCGCGAATATGCGACGCTGTCGGGCATCGCGGCGGAGTTCGGGCGCGATTTCGACATCTCGGGCCTGTCCGGCATCACCAACTCAGACTACGCTGCCTTGACCCCGCAGCGGTGGCCCATCAGCGCAACGCGCAGGGGCGGACGGTTCTTTGCCGACAGGCGGTACTTTCACCCCGATGGCAAGGCCCGGTTCGTGCCGGTGTCCTGGCGACCGCCCGCGACCCGCACGGGCCCCCGGTATCCTTTCGTGCTGAACACCGGACGTCTGCGCGACCAGTGGCATACGATGACGCGCACCGCGCTCAGCCCGCGGCTGTCGGCCCATTTGGCCGAACCCTTCCTCGACATCCACCCCGAGGACGCGCGCGAGCGAAGCATTGGTGCCGCTGATCTGGTGTCTGTCTCCAGCCCCCATGGCACGGCGATTCTGCGCGCGCGGATCACCGATGCGGTGCAGGTCGGACAGGTCTTTGCCCCCATCCACTGGACCGGGGAAACCGCGCCATCGGCTCGAATTGACACATTGGTCACGGCGGCCTGCGACCCGGTCTCGGGTCAACCTGAAAGCAAGGCCAGCGCCGTTTCGATCACCCGCTTTGAGGCCGCGTGGTACGGGTTTGCCGTGTCGCGGCACCCCATGGTTCCGGGCAGCGCCTACTGGGCTTTGGCCCGGACGGCACAGGGGTATCGTGCGGAGCTGGCCAGCGCTGCGCCGGTCCTTGACTGGGAGGCTGAAGCCCGCCGCCTGTTTGATGCGCCCGACGCCCGGCTTTCATCGATCAGTGACCACAAGCGCGGCAGCACCCGCATCGCGCTGCATGACGGCGACGTTCTGATCGGCGCGCTTTTCGTATCGCGGACACCGGTTGCGGTGATGCGCGACTACCTTGCAGGGCTGCCGGGGTCGGTGGGGTCGGACGCCTTGATGGGCCGTGCGCCCAAGGACACACCCAACCCCGGCCCCATTCTGTGCGCCTGTTTCGGGGTCGGGGTGAACACCATCGTATCCGCCATCGAAGAACAGGGCCTGGTATCTGCCGATCAGGTGGGGGCGGCCTTGGGCGCAGGCACAAACTGCGGTTCCTGCAAGCCCGAGATTACCGAGCTGTTGCAGCGGGTGCATGTGCGGGAGCCTGCGGAATGACCCTGTCGGATCATGTCAGAACACTTGGGCGCGGCCCGGGGCGGTCGCGGTCTCTGACACAGGACGAGGCCCATGATGCGATGCGCCTGATGCTGCAGGACGGCAGCGCGCCCGAGGCCATTGGCGCGCTTCTGATGTTGTTGCGGATGAAAGGTGAAACCGCCGCCGAAATCGCCGGGTTCGCAAAGGCCGCGCAAGAGGCCATGCCATCGATGCCGCCTGTTGATCTGGATTGGCCCAGCTATGCCGCGGGCCGCACGCGCGGTGCGCCATGGTTCCTCATGTCGGCCAAGCTGGTGGCAGAGGCGGGGCACCGAGTTCTGTTGCACGGCTGGAACGGCACCGATACCAAGGTCCGCGCGGGATTGGAAAAGGCGGGCATCCGGTGCGCCACAGCGCCTGATGAGGTCGCGCATGTTCTGGACCGCGACGGCATTGCCTACGTGCCGATCGAAACGGCACATCCGGCGTTGTTCCACCTGTTGAACCTGCGGCAGGTTCTGGGCCTGCGATCCTGTATCAACACCGTGTGCCGCATGCTGAATCCCGGCGCGGCCGCGGCCAGCGTACAGGGCGTTTTCCATCCCTCCTACCGTTTGCTGCAAGCAGATGCGGCACAGAAACTGGGATGGCAACGGCTGACCGTCATCAAGGGCGGCGGCGGAGAGTTTGAACGCCATCCCGGCAAGGACATCGCGGCCTTCGGCCTGCGCGATTGTCAAGCGTGGGAGGGCCAATTCCCCGCCACGCTGGCCCAGACCCGTCGCCTGTCAGACACCGAAAGGTCAGAGCTGGCCCATCCGGATCGGTTCGAGACAGAGATTATCACCGGTACGGCCGCCCTCGCGCTCAACACTCTGGGCGTGCGCGACCCTTCCGAAACGGCCCATGCCCTTTGGACCGCGCGCATCAAGGCAAAAGCCGCCTGAAAGGACATCGCCATGAAAGCATTTCCCATGTTCATCCGCACATCGGGCCGCCGCGTAGTGATCGTGGGCGGGGGCGAACAGGCCGCGCAAAAAGCGCGCCTGATCCTGAAAACCGATGCCGAGATTGTTCTGGTCGCCGCAACCCTCGATGACGAATTGGCCGGCCTGATCGACGCAGGACGCGCGCGGCAGGTCACAGAGCTGTCGGTGCAGGTGTTCGCGGATGCCGCCATGGCCTTTGTCGGCACCGGCTGTCCTGCCCTTGATGTGGCGGCGCATGCGCTTGCCAAGGCCGCGCGTTGCCCTGTGAACGTGGTGGACCAGCCTGCGCTCTGCGATATCACCACGCCTTCCATCGTGGACCGCGATCCGATTGTCGTGGCCATCGGCAGCGAAGGCAACGCACCCGTGCTGACGCGGCAGATCAAGACCGATCTTGAACGTAGCTTGCCCCAGACCCTGGGCGGATTGGCAGCTCTCGCAGGCCGGTTGCGCCCCAGCGTTGCACGCGCGGTATCGCGGGCAAACCGCAGGGCGTTCTGGGCGTGGGTGTTCAAGGGTGGCCCCCGCGACACATGGGTACGCGGCGGTGAACGTGACGCCGCCCGTGATATCAAACAAGCGATTGCAGAGGGAAAGGCCCCCGATGCGGCCCGAGAGACCGGACAGATTGCTCTTGTTGGCGCGGGCCCCGGCGCCCGCGATCTTCTGACCTTGCGCGCGGTTGAACGGTTGCAGGAGGCTGACGTGGTCTTTTACGACCGGCTGGTGGACGAGGAAGTGCTGGAACTGGCCCGCCGTGACGCAGAGCGTGTCTTTGTGGGCAAGCACGTGGGCGCGCACCATTGGCCGCAGGACCGGATCAACCGCATGATCGTCGCCGAGGCCCGTAAAGGGCGCAGGGTCGTGCGCCTGAAATCCGGCGATCCGGGCATTTTTGGCCGGGCGACCGAGGAAATCGATGCCGCCCACGCGGCGGGCATCCCGGTCGAGATCGTCCCGGGGGTGACGGCGGCGTCGGCAGCGGGGGCGAGCCTGACCCGAAGCCTGACGGAACGCGGTGTCGCCGACGCGCTTGTTCTGGCCACCGGGACGGGCTGCGCCGATGATCCGTGCCCTGAAAGCACGCGTCTTTCGGGGCCGGGCACGACCACGGCGCTCTACATGTCGGTGCGTCAGGCGGGGCGCCTCGCGCAGAAATGGATGCACGATGGCATCGCACCGGATGCTGTGGTGGACATCTGCGTGGACATCTCGAAGGACAGTCAGCGGCATGTCACAACGACCGTTGCGTCGCTTGAGGCCAGCATCAAAGCCAATGACATTTCAGGCTGCGCGATCCTGCTTGTCACATGGCCCAAGTCTGCCGTCCCTGCGGTGGAAAGGCCCATGATCGCAGCGCAGTAGGGCCCGGCCCAGTTGATGCGGTCAGCTGACCCGCACCCCGCCGCTCCAGACGCCTTGGATGGTCTGGCCGCCCGGAACCGAACGCACACGGATGACGTCTCCGCGCATGTCCTTGGCCAGCATGCCGCGATCCCCAAGGCCCGATGCCTTGGCCGGATTGGCGGTCACACAGGCAATGGCGCGTGGCAGGTCCTGCCAGATATCGGCCAGACGCATCGCCGACAAAAGCAACGCAGATGGCACGTAGTCCGAGGATAAAATGTCCAAAAGTCCATTCCCGGCCAGCGCCACGGCTGAGATATTGCCGGAATGGGATTTGCCGCGGATAAGGTTGGGGGCTCCCATCATGATGGCCGTGCCCGTATCACGACAGGCTTGCGCCGCTGCAAGGGTGGTCGGAAACTCGGCAAACCGCACACCCTGAGCTTGCGATTGCGCCACTTCCTCAGGGGTCGTGTCGTCATGGCTGGCCAGAACGGCCCCCAGCCGCCGCGCCTCGGACACGGCACCCTTGGAATGTTCCGCACCGTAAGTCTCCTGAAGCCCGCGCAACCGGTCGACATGTTCGGCAAAATCGGCATCTGTCATGGCGTTTTTCTTGGTCAGGTAGGTTTTGAGCAAGCCAAGATCGCGAAACTGGCGCTGGCCCGGTGTGTGATCCATCAAGCTGACGATGCCGACGCGATCCTGATGGCCGAACTCCGCCAGTTCCGCCATCAGGGTTTCCGAACAGATTTCCGCCCGCAGGTGCAACATGTGGCTGATCTTGAACAGACCCTGCGCGTTGGCCGACAGCAGTTCCGATGCAAGGCTGCGGGCATAGGCCTTGTACCGTGTCTTGCCCCGCGGAATGGACCCCACACGCATCGCGTCGAAGACCGTGGTGATCCCTGTGGATGCCAGCTCGGCGTCATGGGCGATGAGCGCGGGCAGGTGCGGCCAGTCCACATGGGGGCGCGGTTCGATGTGACGCTCAAGGTTGTCGGTGTGCAATTCGACGAGGCCCGGCATCACATAGTCGCCCTGACAGTCGATGGCCTCCGCTGGTACGACATCACCTTCCGCGATCTCCCGGATCAGGCCGTCCGCCACGTGTACGCGGCCATGCAGGACCCTGTCCGGCAGCACCAGTTGCGCGTTGGCAAGGCATACGGATCCCGCGCGGGACGGAGCAGAGGCGGTGGGCTGTACGTTTGAACCGGTCAGGGCAGTCATGTGCAATGTCTCACTCTTCGTCCGTGTCCGCGTGGGCGATGCGCGCCTCGAGCTGTTCGAGGGCAAAGGTCACACTGGTCGCAAGCGCCCCGTCGTTGTTGACAGAGATCACGTCCAGACCCGCAGGCAGCGGGGCCACGTCCCGGGCAAGTCGGCGCGCGATGTCGGCTTCGGTCTCGCGTCCTCTGGCGGCAAGCCGTCCGGCGCGTACGGCGGGCGTGGCCATCAGGTTCAGCACGACCAAGCGGGGAACCAGCGTGTTTGCCGCGGTCAATGCACCGCGCGACAGGTTGGCGATGCAGATCGCACCGGAACGGATGTCCGAAAGCAACTGCACCGGGATGCCATACCGCAGATCATGCGCGCCCCAATGCAGGCAGAATGCCCCTTGCGCCACCGCCTGCGCGAAGGCATCCGGCGTCGTCGCGTCGTAGGCTTCTCCGTCCTGCCCGGGCGCGCGTGTGATGGTGCGACGCACGCGCCTGATCCCGGAGCGCGCGGCTACGATCCCGTCAATCACACTGTCCTTGCCAACACCCGACGGGCCGACCACAGCGATAAGTATGCCAGCAGTCATGGCGTCCCCGTTGCATTTCTGGATGTCACCGCATCACCTGGGATCATGGGAAAACTCCAGCCGCGTTCCGCCGGGTTCAAGCACCATGAAATGAACCTTGGGGCCATGTCCCGAATGTTCCGGCGCGAATTCGACCTGAACACCCGGCCACGCGCGCACCTTGTCAAAGATCACCTTGAGCGCCGTTTCGTCAGCAACCTTCAGGGCGGTGTGGTGCAGGCCGACGTTGGCGTGCCGGTCAAATGCCCGGTCGCCGCGTTGCTGCCACAGCGTCAGCTTGGCATGGCCGTCCGTCACATAGGCCGACGGATAGGCCGCGTTGCCGCCAAACTCTGTCCAGCCAAGGCACTCGACAAAGAACTGCCGCGATGCGTCCAGATCACAAACGGTGAGACCCAGATGATCAATTCCCAGTGTTGTCATATCTGTGCGCGTCGCACTTGCGAACCGCCACGTGGGGATGCTCTCATCTCGACACCTTTGTAAAATACTATACAACTAGACATATCATAACAGAAACCTGTGATTCCCCCAGTGGAGATTTCAGAAATTTGAGCACGACCCGGACAAAAACCCGCCGCACGCCTGTCTGGCTGGCAATCGCAACTGCCTTGCGCGACGACTTGACCGAAGGGCGCTATGGCCCGGGTGACAAACTGCCCACCGAGGCGGCGCTGGCAGAGCGCTTTGGCGTCAATCGTCACACTGTGCGCCGGGGCCTTGCCAAACTGGCCCAGGACGGTCTGATCCATTCGCGGCGCGGGGCCGGGGCATTCGTGACAGCCTTGCCCACCGACTATGAAATTGGCCACCGTGTCCGCTTTCATGAAAACCTCCTGGCGGCGGGTCGCCGCCCGGAAAAGCGTATCCTGCACATTGAATGCCGCACCGCCACAGCAGGCGAGGCGCGGGCGCTTTGCATTGCCCAAGGCGCGCGGGTCTGTGCCTATCACGGGGTGTCGCTGTCGGATGCACAGCCCATTGCCCTGTTTGAAAGCGTTTTTCCAAGCGAACGCCTGCCCGGGATCATGGAGGCCTTGCAGGACACCACCGGTGTAACAGCGGCGCTGGCGCGCGTTGGTGTGCCGGATTACACCCGCGCCTCAACGCGCCTGACCGCGGTTCTGGCCGATGCGACGCAGGCGCTGCACCTGCAATTGCGCGAAGGTGATCCGCTGTTGCGATCAACCGGTGTGAACGTGGACGGCGATCAGCAGCCCGTCGAATTCGGGCGCGGTTTTTTCGCAGGTGATCGGGTGACACTGACGCTGAACGGTTCTGACTTGGGGGCCTGATAGGCCCTCAGCCAATACGCAGTACCACGTCAGCGTCCAGGGACTGTGTCAGCACGGTTTGGGCATTGGGCAGATCATTGCCTTGTGCGCGGGCTGTGGCGGCTTGGTCCGACAGGCCCTGATCGCGCCAGCGCTGGATCAGTCGCTGCTCCAGCGTGGGCAAGGGGACGTCGATCATCACGCTGAAGGTCCAATGCGCCACCAGGTCGCGCCAGCCCGGTGCATCCAGCAAAAGGTAATTGCCTTCGACCAGCACGATGCGGGCGCTCGCGGGGATCAGGTCACCCCCTGGCACCACGCTGTCGGCATCCCGATCAAAGGTCGGCACGGACAGATCACGCTGGTTGCCCAGCTGCGCTATCAGCGCGAGAAACCCTTCAACATCAAAGGTGTCCGGCGCACCTTTGCGGGCAAGCATCCCGCGCGCCGCGAGCGTGGCGTTATCAAGGTGAAATCCGTCCATCGGCAGCATCGCCGCGTCGTCCAGCCTTTGTGCAAGTTGGCCTGCGATGGTCGATTTTCCGGCACCGGGGGGACCAGCGATTGCAACGACCGTGCGGTCCTTGCCGTCGGATACCCGGCGAATTTCGCCCGCCAGATCGTCAAGGTCTTGCACGGTCACCGGCCGATCTCATGCGCCCAAGGCGGGTTGGCCCCCGCGCGGCTGACCGTGACCGCCGCCACTGATGCTCCCAGGTTGAGGGCATGGCGCAAATCGTCCTCGGACGCGGTGGGCAAAGCGGCGGGGGACAACAGGTTGCGATCCTGCAACCCGGCCAGAAAGCCCGCGTTGAACGTGTCACCCGCCCCGACCGTATCCACCACCGTGGCGACGGGCGCGGACACGTGCACTGTCCTATCGGCCAGAATGGCGCTGGCCCCCTCTGCGCCTTTGGTCAGGATGACAGCCCAAGGCCCACGCGCGCGCAAGGTTTCGGCCTTTGCATCAGGCGTGGCATTGCCGGGCACCAGCCAATCCAGATCCTCGTCCGACACTTTCACGATATCGCTTTGTGCGATCATGCCGTCCAGACGCGCGCGGTAGGCGGCCTCGTCCGTAATGAAACCGGGCCGGATATTGGGGTCGATCATCACGATACGGCCTGCGCGCGCCTGTTTCAGATAGGCGGCATAGGCATCGGCAGCGGGCTCTGCCACCAAACTGATGCCACCGAAATAAAGCGCCGCGACATCCGCACCGGGATCGGGAAAATCGGCAACATCGAGCATCCGACCAGCCGACCCTTCGTCGTAAAAGGCATATGTCGCGCTGCCGTTCTGCATGTGCACGATGGCCAGCGTGGTCAGCCTGTCCGAGCGCAGAAGATATTGCGTGCTGACCTTATTGTCCTCCAGCGTCCGGGCCAGCATCTGACCAAAGACATCCCGCGATACGCCGCTCAGCAATCCGACCTCGACCCCAAGCCGTCCAAGCGCGATGGAGGTGTTGAAAATGGCACCGCCCGTATGCGGACGGTAGGCGGGTTCAGATGCATCCGCGCCCTCGGGGATCATGTCGATCAGCGCCTCACCGCAACACAGGATCATCGCGATGCTCCGGTGGCATCAGGTTGGCGGTTTGGCATGTATCACCCCTCCAGATAGGTGGCCAAGGTCGCCTCGACCCCGTCTTTGTGCAGGGCGCACAGCCACTGCGCAAACACCCCGGCAAACCCGGAATCCTCAGCAAGATCGCCATAAATGGACGGCATTTTCAACCAGGCCGTAGGCGCTTGTACCGCCTGTTGCGCGGTCGCGGTCAGAGTTTCCCAGTTGGGATCATTCGGCATAATGGTGCTGCCGTCCTCGCGCGTTCCAAGGCAGTAGCGCGCCCAAAGCGCGCTGGCCAGCGCCAGCCCCGATACCGGCGTTCCGGCCTCAAGCCCGTCGCGGATCGACGGGATCAGAAAGCCGGGGTGGCGGCTTGATCCGTCAAAGGCCACGCGCCGGGTGGTGTCCTTGATTTCGGGGTTGGCAAACCGGCGGTCCACCTGCGCCAGGTAGGCGCTTGTGCTGATGCCGGGAACGTCCTGAACATGGGGCGCAATCTCGTCCAGCACGACCTTGTGCAGGAACGCGCGTATCTGTGGGTGCGCCATTGAATCCGCAATTGTTTCGATGCCGAGGATTTCCGCGGCATCTGCGATCAGTTGGTGACCTCCATTGAGAATGCGGAGTTTCATCGCCTCGAAGACGTGCACATCGTGGGTCAGCGTGACGCCTGCGTCTTCCCACGGCGGGCGGCCCGCGCAGAAATCATCCTCGATCACCCATTGGCGAAAATTCTCGTGCGTCACGGGGGCGGCATCCTGAATGCCAAGGCTGTGCGCCAATTCGATTTCCTGCGGACCGGTTGCAGGCACAATGCAGTCCACCATTGCGTTGGGGAAACTGCACTGCTGCTCGATCCAGTCCGCCAGCGCCGGATCGGACAGACGCGCCAGCGACACGACAGTCTGGCGCAGGACATCGCCATTGCCTTGCAGATTGTCACAGCTTTGCCCGGTAAAGGGGCCGATGCCCGCAGCACGGCGGTGCCGCAGGGCGGCGATCATTGCCCCAAAGGCCGAGCGCGGTGTGCCGGGGTGGGCTGCGTCGTGCAGCATGTCGGGGTGGGCCGCGTCAAACGCGCCCGTCGTGGGGTCGAGGTAGTACCCCCCCTCGGTCACGGTCAGCGACACGATGCGAATGGCCGGATCGGCCATCTGGCGGATCAGGCTGGCGTTGTCCGGCTCCACGGGCAAAAAGTCGATCATGGGGCCGATCACTTCTGCGGATTTGCCGCCGGGGTCCAGTTCGATCAGCGTGGTCAGGCAATCCTGCGCCAAGAGACGCTCGCGCTGTGCGGTATCGGCGGGGCGCACGCCCGCGCCGACGATTGCCCAGTCAAGCGCTTTGCCCTGTTGCATCAGCCTGTGCAGATACCACGCCTGATGTGCACGGTGAAAATTGCCCAGCCCGATGTGCACGATGCCGGGGGTCAGCGCATCGCGGTCATAGGTCGGCCGGCCCACGGACTGCGGCAGGTCCGAAAGTGTGCGCCCGGACAAGGGACACAGATCGAGGGGGGTGCTGCCATCTGCCATCAGCTCATCCATTGCCCGCCGTCCACGTTGTAGCACTGTGCGACGATGTATTCGGCCTCCGCGCTGGCCAGAAAGACCGCCATTCCGGTCAGATCCTCGGCGCGGCCCATGCGGCCATAGGGTACGCCTGCGGCCACTTCGGCCTTTTTCTGCCCCGGCGCCTTGTCTTCATATTTTGCGAAAAACGCATCAACGCCGTCCCAGTGTTCGCCATCCACAACGCCAGGGGCGATGGCATTCACGTTGATACCGTGTTCGATCAGGTTCAGTCCCGCTGACTGCGTCAGGCTGATCACCGCCGCCTTGGTCGCGCAATAGGTGGCCACCAGCGGCTCACCCCGCCGCCCGGCCTGGCTCGCCATGTTGATGATGCAGCCCCTGACGCCTTTGGCGATCATGTGGCGGGCCACGGCTTGTAGGGTGAACAGGGTGCCGCTTACGTTGATGTCGAAAAGGGTTTGATAGTCTTCGCGCGTAATCTCGACGATCGGGGCCGCAGAGAAGAGGGCTGCGTTGTTGATCAGGATGTCGATTTGTCCGAAGGCTTCTGCCGTGGCAGCCACGGCCGCGTCGATGCTGGCCTGATCGGTCACGTCCATCTCGATGGCAATGGCGGCATCGCCGATGTGCGCGGCAGCATCGCGGGCGCGGTCGATGTTGATGTCCGCAATCGCAACACGGGCACCTTCGGCCACATAGGCCTGCGCAAAGGCCAGCCCGATACCACGGGCCGCACCGGTGATCAGTGCCGATTTCCCGTCGAGCCGCTTCATGCCATGCGCAATCCGTCTGCGCCAAAGCGGTGCATCACGTCCTCGCGCGGGGTCAGGTGCACCCGGTCGCCGTGGCGGAAACCGACTTCGCCGCCCGCGCG
>CBFHND010000049.1:0-11107 GCA_965657085.1 uncultured Paracoccaceae bacterium | reverse complement strand
ATTGCCTCTCGAAGCCCCTTGAGGGCTAGGCCATCAGAGTGATTACCGAAGGTCTGTCCTTGGACTTCATGGGCCACCACAAACCCAATCAGGTGCGGAAGTCACCCCAGTCCTCACAAGCGAGAGCAGCAAGTTGGTTCTCTAGCATATTCCTAGCGGGGTATGCTGATCCATAAGCCTGAGCTACAGCACTACTCTGCTTAGTCTTGTGGGCTATCAGGTAGTCTCTTTCTGCAATCGGCACTCTCGCTGCATCCAACCTGTCCTGCCACGTATGTCGTGCGCTATGAGCAGTCACCCCATCCCTCGTAATCCCAGCTATCTTCCGCACCTTATTGGCCTCACCAGATGCCCTGTCACGACCAGACTTAATATTGGCAAACTCAGGGAAGATCGGATCGTTTGGATTATCGGACATCTCATAACTTCTGAGAGCTTCTAGCAGAGGCCCTACCAGCGGAATGTTTGCTGGGATACCATCCTTATCCAGTCGTCTTATACTGTTATGGCGTAGGTACATCGTTGGAATGTTTTCCGCCAGATTAACATCTCGCACCTCTAGTCCGTAAGCGTCGCTGATCCTGCACCCAGTGTACAACAAGAAAAGTAGCAACAGTCTAACGTGATCCTCAGCCTCGTGGGCTGCTTCCTCATACCTACGAAACTCCTCAGGGTTCAGAGGCCATTTCTTATTGGCAAGCTGCTCCTCACGCTTCTTGTTTCGTAACTTGTAGAAAGGGTTACGCATGAGGTGATTGTCGATGTACAGCCCCTGCCCTTTCTCAATGATGTGAGAGAACACGGCGCTGGGGTAACGTAGGTTGGTATCTCCCGTGCCTGAGTTGGGATGTTGCTCCCTTAAGTAACGTCTAAAGCCGATAGCTTCTTCTACAGTGATACTTGTCACCTCTCGCTGAAATCCCTTAGACGTCCTGCCGCCCTCAATGAAAGATGCAAACTGCGCCAACACACGCTTGGTGTTTGTGGTTTGAGACTGAATGGTACGAGGGTTACCACCAATCTTATCCTCGGCATAAGCCTCAAGATATGAAGTCATTGCATCCATCAAGGTTGGATTAACGGTGGTGAGGACACGTCCCGCCACAATACCGCTTGTAACACCTTCCACTGTGGTTTTGCTTTGGGCTGTATAAGGCGTCTGATAATCAGGCTGACCCCACTTACCGCTTTGGTAATCCTTTTGGCGCTGCTCCTCATGGATCAGTTCATCAGCAGCCAAATCGTAATAGAGGTCTTTGCGCTCAAGATACTCACGTTCAGCATCTTTGAATGCAGCATACTCTTCGTCAGTGTGCCCCGCCTTTAAAACAGGTGCCTGATCGGGATGAATACCCCAGCTACGCACTCTGCTGTCTGCGATGTTACGAATATCTTGTGGCGATAAATCACTGCCGCTTTCCAGCAGCTTGGTCAGCTTCAATTTGGTGGCATTAAAATCTGCCAGTACTATCGAACACCTTTTAAAAGCAGTCGCCTCATCTTTGGTCTCCAGCGCAACTTTTACCTCACGCTTACCCCAGAGTGTTCGGAGGTTTTCGGGTACCTGCTTACGGAATGAGTAGAAGCCAGTCGACGACCGCTTCATGCCGTTCTTTTGCTTTACCTGCCGCATCGCTTGTACCAACTTAGTACCATTCGTTAGTACCAAATACAGTTAATGAGCCCGATAAGTCAATGTTTTATAAGTTGTTGGTGATTAAATGGTGCCCCCACACGGACTCGAACCGCGGACCTACTGATTACAAATCAGTTGCTCTACCAGCTGAGCTATAGGGGCACTCGGGCGCTCGTTTACTGGCTGGATGCGCGCGGCGCAAGACCAAAAATCGCATCAAACGACAACTTGGCTTTGATGGTTTTACTGCGCGTCAAAAGCGATATAACGCAGTTACCGGGCCTCGCATGGCGAGGATCACTTCGATCAGGGCGGAAACAAGGTTCAGATGCAGATCGTTCTTCATACAGGCGCACATTTCACGGAAGAAGAGCGGTTGTTGAAGTGTCTGCTGCGCAACAAGGAAGACTTTGCAAAGCGCGGCGTGTCCGTGCCCGGCCCGTCGAAGTACCGCAAAATGTTCCGCGAAACCTTCAATGCGTTGCAATCGGCGGCCCCGGCACCGGGTGCGCGCGATGTGTTGCTGGATGCGATCCTCGATGACGAGGCAGCGGACCGGGTGATCCTGAGCCATCCGCATATCTTCGGGGCACCGCGGGCGTCGTTGCGAATGGGGTTGCTCTATCCCAATGCGACGGACCGCATGGCGCAAATGGCGCAGCTTTTTCCGCATGACGAGATCGAGATGTTCATGGCGATCCGCAATCCCGCGACATTCCTGCCGGCGGTGTTCGGCGTATCCCCAAAGGATGATCTGGATGAATTTCTGGGCGGCGTGGACCCGGCCGATGTGCGTTGGTCCGATACGCTCAATGCCATTCGCGCCGCGGCCCCCGGCATCAGCATCACGGTGTGGTGCAACGAGGACACGCCGATGATCTGGGCACAGATCATCCGCGAGATGGCCGGGCTGGAACACGGCGAAAAGATCATAGGAGGCTTTGACCTGCTGTCCGAAATCATGTCACCCGAGGGTATGAAACGGTTTCGCGCCTATCTCAAATCGCATCCTGTCATGACCGAGATGCAAAAGCGTCGGGTGATCGCTGCGTTTCTGGACAAGTTCGCCCTTGAAGACGAGATCGAGGAAGAACTGGATATGCCCGGCTGGACCGAGGACCTCGTGGACGAGATGACCGAGGTCTATGACGAGGATATCTTCAACATCCAGCGCATTCCCGGTGTGACCCTGATCGCGCCCTAGCGCTGGGGCAGACGTTCAAAGCTGGGCATACCTTCGGGGATGTCGTGAAACGGCTGGGCATCCACCGTAAAGATCGCCATGTCAGGCCCTGCGTACATTGCCGCTGGATCATCCAGTGTGCCGACCTTGACCACCACCAACGGACGATCGGGGAGCCGGGTGAACATATGCGTGCCGCACCGTGGACAGAAATCGCGTGTGCGCGGCGCCTCAAGGTCATCGCGGGCGAATTGTTTGGCCGCGCCCTTTGTGTAGGTCACGCCATCCGCGGGCACGATCATGAAATAGTTGGGGCCGCCACCCGTGATGTACTGGCATTCGCGGCAATGGCATTGCGCCTTCATCACCGCATCGCCCTTGGCCTCAAAGCGACAATCGCCGCAATAGCATCCGCCGGTGATCGTGGTCATGTCGCTGGTTCCTTGCGCTGTGTCGTGTTGGCGTGACCCTAGCGCAAAGCGCGATCACATGCCCAGCGCTTCCTTGTACATTTCCAGAACGGCCTCTTCTTCGGCGATGTCATCGGCGTCGCGTTTGCGCAGGGCGATGACCTTGCGCATCACCTTGGTGTCGTAGCCACGCGCCTTGGCCTCGGCCATGACTTCCTTTTGCTGCTCCGCCAGATCCTTCTTTTCGGCATCCAGACGTTCGACCCGTTCGATGAACTGGCGCAGTTCATCTGCGGTCACGCGGTAGCTTTCGGCATTGGTGGCGGTGTCGGTCATGGCGCGGTCCTTTGGATGGCTTGGAAAGGCAAGGCCTGTCAGATACCGCCCCGCGCACGACGCTGCAAGCGGGCAATCACAGCGCCAGACGTGCCGCCCCTGCCCAAAGGTCGGTCGCATTCCATCCTTGATGAAATCCCGCGCGCGGGCTAAGCCCGATGCACTTTGGTTCGATGGGGCGACTCATCGTTAAAGGGAACGCGGTGCGGGGCCATGCCTCAAATCCGCGACTGCCCCCGCAACTGTAAGTGCAGAGCGCGGCCGATATATACCACTGGCGCCCCAGACGGGGGCTTCGGGAAGGTTCGGCCAAGCGATGACGCACAAGTCAGGAGACCTGCCAGAGTGATCACCCGGATACGGGCGCGGGGTGCGTTTGTGTCGGCGGCCAGACCGCCTGTGGTGGCGCTTCACCCATGGCGGAAAGGCGTTTGCCCTTTCCCGAATACCGACCTTGGCCGCGCGATCGGCCCATCCCCTGGAAAGGGACACGAATGAAACACCTTCTTGCAACGGCATCCGTGCTGGCCATAGGCTCCGTGCCCGGCACCGTTCTGGCCGAAGACATTTTTGATCTGGGCGAAATCGTCATTTCCGCCAGCCAGACACCGACCGAAGCCAAGCGCACCGGCACAACGGTGGAAGTGGTGGAGGAAGAAGACCTTCAAGCCGCGCCATCCGCGCGCATCAGCGAAGTACTGGACACCGAACCCGGCATATCGATTTCGGGCAACGGTGGTCTTGGCACCACGTCGACCGTGCGGGTGCGCGGTCTGTCAGGCCAGTATGTGCCCGTCTATATCGACGGCATCGACATGACCGATCCCTCGGGCACGCAAACGTCCTACAACTTCGGCGCGCTCAGCAAGGCGGGCATCGGCCGCATCGAGGTGCTGAAAGGATCACAATCCGCGATCTACGGCTCCGAGGCCATTGGCGGTGTCATCAACATCACCAGCCGCCGCGCCGCCGAGATCGGCACCGAGTATTTCACCGAGGTCGAAGTCGGCAGCTTCAACACCTATTCCGCCACTTTCGGCGTCGCCACGAAATCGGAACTGGGCGAACTGGCCCTGACCATCAGCCACGTCACCACCGACGGCTATTCCGCTGCCGATGAAAACGACGGAAACACCGAGGCCGATGGTTTCACCGGCACCACGCTTTATCTTACGGGCGCCTATGAGGTCAGCGAGACGGTGCGCCTTGGCTTTGCGCTCCACCATCTGGACAGCGAAACAGATCAGGATGGCTTCCTGTCGGTGCCGCCTTTCACGTTCGGCGACACGCCTGACTTTGAAAAAGCGACGCGCACCGGCGCGCGCGTTTACGCCGAGATCGAAGGCGAAACCATCGCCCACACGCTGTCATTGTCCTTTTCGGACACCGAACGTGAATACCCGCTGACGAGTTTCACACGCAATTTCAACGGGGAACGCACAGAGCTCGGATACAAGGGTGTCACACAGCTGGGCGCGACAGAACTGGCCTTTGGCGCAAGCTATTCCGAAGAAAGCTTTGACGCGGATACAACATCGGGCACCTACGAAATCGCATCGGTCTTTGCCGAAGCGAAATACGCAGCCAGCGAAGACCTCGACCTGAGCTTTGCCCTGCGCCATGATGACCACAGCACCTTTGGCAGCTTCACCACGGGCCGGATCGCCGCCAGTTGGCAGCTTGGCACGGACACGACCTTGCGCGCGTCCATCGGCACAGGGTTCCGCGCGCCGTCGCTGTTTGAACTTTTCGATCCGTCCTTCGGCAACCCGGCCCTCGAACAAGAGGAAAGCCGCAGTGCCGAGATCGGCATCGAGCATCGCTATGGATCGGGTGCCTTGGTCAAGGCAACGGCCTTCTACACCGAGATCGACAACCTGATCCAATACTTCGATCCTGACGGGTTCTTTGGCCCGATCCCCGGCGCGTATGCGCAGGTTGCCGGCACATCGCGCACGCGCGGCATCGAACTGGTTGCGCGGATGCCTCTGGCTTCGGGATACGAGGTCTTTGGGTCCTACACCTATACTGACGCCGAAGACGCCAGCGGAAATCCGTTGCTGCGCGTGCCCGAGCATGATTTCGTGCTGGGGGTGAACGCCGATTTCACTGACGCTTTGTCGGGGCAACTGGTGTTGAATCATGTGGCGGGACGCCCCAATGATGGTGGCCTCGTGATGGAGGATTACACCGTCCTCAATGCATCCATCACCTATGATTTTTCGGACAGCACACAAGGCTATGTGCGCCTCGAAAACCTGACAAACGAAGAATACCAGACCTCGGCGGGCTACGGCACGTCCGACCGCGCGGTGTTCTTCGGCGTTCGTGCGTCGTTCTGATGTCATAAGCATTGCCGCCGCGCTGATCTTCGGCGCGGCGGCTGCCTTGGCGGATGCACCTCGGCGGGTGGTGTCTGTCAACCTGTGCACCGACCAACTGGCGCTCATGCTGGCCGGGCCGGGGCAACTGGTGTCGGTGTCACGCTTGGCGCATGATCCCGACAGTTCGTCCATGGTCGCGGCTGCATTGGCCCTGCCCACAAACGGATCAGGGGCCGAAGAGGTCTACTTGCTCAAACCCGATCTGGTGCTGGCGGGCACCTTCACCTCCCCTGCCACGGTGTCGCTGCTGCGCGGGCTGGGCATCGAAGTGGTGCTGTTCGCGCCTGCCAACGCGCTGTCGGACGTGCCTGCGCGCATCGCCCAGATGGGCGCCGCCCTTGGCCGCGAAGACGCCGCCGCCACGATGATCGCGGAATTCGAAGCCGAGCTTGCCCGCCTCTCCATCCCGCCCCGCCACCGCCCGCGTGCGGCGCTGACCTATGTGAACAGCTACTCATCCGGGCCACATTCACTGGCCGGTGACATCCTTTTCGCAGCCGGGTTCGACAATGTCGCGGCAGAGGCGGGTGTGTCCTCCGTCGGCACATTGCCTCTTGAAAAGCTGGTGTTGCTGCAACCCGAAGTCATCATTCAGGGGCGCAATTATCCCGGTGCAGCACGGGCCGAGGACAACCTAGACCACCCCGCGCTGTCCGCACTGGCTGGCACATATGTGGCAGGCGAGTTGACCGACCGCGACTGGATCTGCGGCACGCCCAACGTGCTGAACGCACTTTCGGCCATGGTTGATCTGCGCAAGGACGTGGAGGCCGCACGATGAAGCTGGCCCTGATCCTCAGCGCGCTGTGCGTGGCGCTCTTTGCCGTGTCGCTGGTCACCGGCACCACGCCGGTATCGCCCTGGCATTCCCTGGCCAGCCTGTTCCGTGCCGATGGCAGCCCCATGGCCGTGGTCATGCAGGAAATCCGCCTGCCCCGCGCCTTGCTGGCGGCAATGATCGGCGCGTCGCTGGGCCTGTCGGGCGCCGCGATGCAAGGGTATCTGCGCAACCCGTTGGCCGAACCGGGGCTGATCGGTGTCTCCGCATCGGCGGGGCTCGGCGCGGTTCTGGCGCTGCAAACGGGACTGGCGGCGGCCTTTGCGCTGGCCTTGCCCCTGTCGGCGCTGCTGGCCGCGCTGATCGCCGTGGGGTTGATCCTGTCGTTGGCAGGCCCGCGCGGTGCGGCGCTTACGCTGATCCTTGCGGGCATCGCCATTTCCGCGCTGGCCTCGGCCTTTACGTCCCTCGTGCTGAACCTGTCGCCCAACCCTTTTGCCGCCGCCGAAATCGTCTTTTGGATGCTGGGGTCGCTGTCGGATCGGTCGTTTGAGCATGTGTGGCTGGCGCTGCCCTTCATGGTCGTGGGCTGGGTGCTGCTGGCGGGGCTTGGCCGGGGTCTCGATGCGCTGACGCTGGGCGAAGACGCCGCCGCTGCCCTTGGCATTCGCCTGACGCGGGTGCGGCTGGCACTGGTCATCGGCACCGCTGCTTGCGTGGGCGCTGGCACGGCGGTGGCCGGGGCCATCGGCTTTGTGGGGCTGGTGGTGCCGCACATCCTGCGCCCCTTCGTGGGTGGGCAACCCTCGCGGCTCTTGTGGGCCTCTGCACTTGGCGGGGCGGCCATGGTGCTGGCCGCCGACATCGCGGTGCGCGTGGCCCTGCCCGAACGGGACCTGAAGCTGGGCGTGCTGATGGCACTGGTGGGCGCGCCCCTGTTCCTGCACCTGATCTTCAAGACACGCGGAGCGCTGCAATGACAGACGTCCTGCACCTTCAGGCACTGACCGCACGGCGCGACGGCTGCCCGGTGGTCGATGGCGTGGACCTGCGTGTGGGCCCCGGTGAATGCGTGGGCCTGCTGGGTCCGAATGGCGCGGGCAAGACAACGCTGATGCGCGCGGCACTGGGGCTGTTGCCGCACGAGGGGATATCGTCCTTGTCTGCCCTGCCCCCCGCCGCGCGCGCCCGCGCCGTCGCATGGTTGCCACAAGCCCGTGAGATCGCGTGGCCCATATCGGTCGAACGGCTTGTCCAATTGGGCCGCATGCCCCATGGCGCAAGTCCTTCCGAGGACACCGCCGCCGTGGCCCGCGCGCTGGAGCAGATGGGGTTGAGCGCCTATGCCGACCGCATCGCCACGCAGTTGTCAGGCGGCGAACAGGCGCGGGTTCTGATCGCGCGCACGCTGGCGCAGGACACGCCGCTTTTGATGGCGGACGAACCCATCGCGGGCCTTGATCCGGCCAGCCAGCTTGCCACGATGCGCGTCTTTGCGGGCCTCGCGCGTGCGGGCCGCGCGGTGCTGACATCGCTGCACGATCTGGGTCTGGCCGCGCGTTTTTGTACCCGTGTTGTGCTGATGGCGCAGGGCCGCATCGTCGCAGACGGCCCCCCGCGCGATGTGCTGACACCCGACAATCTTGCACAGGTCTTTGGCATCACGGCCCACGTGGAAATGACCGATCGCGGCATGATCTTTCAGGCGCTGGACGTGATCGAATGATGCCCGCACTGCATATCGAGCGTCCGTGGCTGCGGCTGGACCTGGACGCGCCGCACCGCGTGCTCAGCTGGACGTTGCTGCACCCCGGCTTTGTGACCGCCAAGGCCATCGGGTGGCGCGAGGTACGCAATGCCGACCTCACGCCGGATCTGGATGTGGCCGCATGGCTGCGCGGCGAACTGGCTGCGCGCGGCACGCCGGATGACGTGACGTTCCTGACCTCGCGCGATGTGCGCGCCGTGACCCAATGCACGATCACCGAAGGCTGTGCCACCGTGCACGCCATTGCCACAGTTGGACTGAGCAATGCAGAACACATCGGCACCCGGCTGGATCGCTCGGGCAAGGACTGGGGCACCATCAACGTGGCGGTGATCATCGACATACCCCTGTCCGATGCCGCACTGATCGAAACCCTGTCCATCGCCACGCAGGCGCGCACGGTGGCCGTGATGGCCGTGGCCCACCACCTGCCCACAGGAATCGCCACGGGCACCGGCACGGACTGTATCGCGGTCGCAGCCCCTGCGGGCGATGCCGCCTTTGCCGGGATGCACACCGATGTGGGCGCGGCCACGGGCCGGGCGGTGCACGACGCGGTTCTGGAGGGTGCGCGCGAATGGATGGACACCGTACGGCGCGAGGGTGAATTCTGATGGCTTTCCCACCCGAACGCATCGTCTGCCTGACCGAAGAAACGGTGGAAACGCTGTACCTGCTGGGCCAGCAGGACCGGATCGTGGGCGTCACCGGCTATGCCGTGCGCCCCGCGCAGGTGCGCCGCGAAAAGCCCCGCGTGGGGGCTTTTACCTCAGCGGATGTGCCGACGATCCTCGATCTGAAACCCGATCTGGTGCTGACCTTTTCCGACCTTCAGGCCGATATCGCCGCCGACCTGATCCGGCAAGGCATCGCGGTGCATGGGTTCAACCAACGCTCGGTCCTGGGCATACTCGACATGATCCGAACGCTGGGGGCGCTGACCGGGTGCAGCGACCGCGCGGACGCGCTGGCCGATGGCTATGCGGCGCGGATCGACACACTGCGCGCCACGCCCCGGCCCCATACGCCGCTTGTCTATTTCGAAGAATGGGATGACCCGCCCATTTCGGGCATTCGCTGGGCCTCTGAACTGATCGAGATCGCGGGCGGGCGCGATGCCTTTGCCCATCTGCAGGCCGAACAGGGTGCGCGGGCGCGCATCCTCGACCCGGAACAGGTGATCGCCGCGAACCCGGATGTGATCATCGCCTCGTGGTGCGGTAAGAAAGTGCGCCCCGAGCGTATCGCCACCCGCCCCGGCTGGCACGGCATCACAGCCGTTGCCCAAAACCGCATCCACGAAATAAAGTCGCCGCTGATCCTGCAACCGGGGCCTGCGGCCCTGACCGACGGGCTTGATGCCATTCTGACCGCCCTGTGGGGAGAGACCTGATGATGCTGCCTGAGACGCTGCTTGCCTTTTTGACCCGCGGGGGGCCGGTGCTGTGGATCATCGCCGGGCTCAGCGTGCTGACGCTGGCCCTGATCCTGTGGAAGCTGTGGCAACTGGCACGGCTGGGGGCCTGGGGCGGAAGCACAACGCAGTCCGCACTGGATGCCTGGGCCAAGCAGGAGACCGATACCGCCATCGCGGCGGTGACACACCGCAGATCGCTGCGCGCACGACTTGCCCTTGCCGCCATGCGCGCGCGCCTCAACCCTGCCTTGACCGATGCAACCGCCCGCGAAGTGACCGGCGCACAGGCACGCGCCGATCTGGTGGCGGCCCGGCAGGGTTTGCGCGCGCTGGAACTGATCGCGACGACGGCGCCGTTGTTGGGATTGCTGGGCACCGTTCTGGGCATGATCGATGCCTTCCAGACCCTTCAGGATGCAGGCAACCGCGCCGACCCCGCCGCACTCGCCGGTGGGATTTGGGAGGCTCTGTTGACCACCGCCGCAGGCATGGCCGTTGCCATCCCCGCCGGTGTGGCACTGACGTGGTTCGAAAGCATCGCCGCCAATCTTCAGCAAGACATGGAAGCCACGGCCACCCGCGTCTTCACCGAAGGGCCCGGCGCACAGGCCCCCCGCGACTGATGTTTGCCTTTGGCACCATAAGGCCCACGCGCAGGCCCAGCCTCACGCCGATGATCGACGTGGTGTTCCTGCTGTTGGTCTTTTTCATGCTGGCAGCGCGCTTTGGCATGGACGCGGTGGTGCCGTTGCAGACCGCGGGTGTCGGGGCAGTGTATCAAGGGCCACCGCGCCTTGTGGATGTGACCCCGACGGCCACGCTGTTGAACGGCGTTGCCGTGACCGATCCCGCGGCAGCACTTGCGCCACTGATGCAGGGAACCGACGACGCGGTGCTGCTGCGCGGGCGTGACGGGGCCACGGTGCAACAGCTGGTTGATGTGCTGGACGTGCTTCGGGCCGCGGGCATGACCCGCGTGATACTGGTGGAGTAAGCGATGGATTTTTCGCCCAGCACCCCGCCCCGCCGCACTTCGGAAAACATTGTACCGATGATCAACGTGGTGTTCCTGCTGCTGATCTTTTTCCTGATGAGCGCCCAGATCGCGCCCCCCGACCCTTTCGAGGTATCGCCACCGGCATCGCAGGCTGACACACCGCCCGATGCCCCCGGCACCCTTTATGTCAGCGCCCGT
>CBFHND010000048.1:0-11284 GCA_965657085.1 uncultured Paracoccaceae bacterium | reverse complement strand
CAAAATCCACGCCAATGGCTACTGTCTGGGCGGCACATTGCTGGCCATTACTGCGGCGACCATGGCGCGGGACGGGGATGACCGGCTGGCCTCGATCACCTTGATGGCCGCGCAGGTCGATTTTGCCGAAGCGGGCGAGCTGTTGCTCTTTGTCGATGAAAGCCAGGTGGCCTTTGTCGAGGACATGATGTGGGATCAGGGCTATCTGGATCGCCCACAGATGGCGCGTACCTTTGCCTCGATCCGCGCCGAAGACCTGATCTATACAAGGGCAGTCAATCGCTACTTGCTGGGCAAGGACGATCTGCCGACCGACATCGGTGTCTGGAACGGGGATACGACCCGGATGCCTGCACGCATGCATTCCGAATCCTTGCGCGGCTTGTTCCTTGAAAATCGCCTGACTGCGGGTCGGTTCGCGGTTGAGGGGCGGGTCATTGCGCTCAAGGACATCGCGGCCCCAATGTTCGTTGTCGCCACCGAAACCGATCACATCGCGCCGTGGCGGTCGGTATACAAGACCAGGCTGTTTACCGATTGCGACCTGACCTTTGTTCTGACGAAAGGCGGGCACAACGGCGGTATCCTGAGCGAACCGGGCCATGCGCGCCGGCATTTCATCATCGGCGACCGCCCTGCGGGTGCGCATTACAGCGGGCCGGACGCGTGGATCGCCGAACAGAAGACCCGCCCCGGATCGTGGTGGCCGAGCTATTCCGATTGGTTGGCGAAGTTCAGCAGCACCAAGGTGCCTCCTCCCTCCCTTGGAAACCCCAAGGCGGGCTATCCAACGCTCTGTGCAGCGCCGGGCACCTACGTGCACCAGATGTAAGGGATGCGCATTTGATACGCGTCAATCCGCGGCGCGGTCCGCCGTGGCATGATGGGCCATCTGCCCTATGCAACAGGACCTATGCGATGCGCGCGCTCTGCTCCCCTTTTCACGGACTACCAAACCTCCGCCAATCGGACCTATCCCAGTGACAAAATCACCCGAACACATTCTGCCCCTGCCCAACGGACTGCGCCCCGAGGCATTGCGACCTGTCTGTGACCCAAGCACGCTGGGGTTCGAGACCACCGAGGGGCTGACGCCGACGTTCGATCTGTTGGGTCAGGACCGCGCGGTGGACGCGATAAAATTGTCCGCCGGCATTCGCCACAAGGAGTTCAACCTATATGTCCTTGGAAACGAAGGCACCGGACGGCACACCGCTGTCTCGGACCTGCTGAGCGACGCGGCCACAACCCGTCCGACGCCCTGTGACTGGGTCTATGTCAACAACTTCGAGGCTCCGCACAAACCCAACGCGATGCAATTGCCCTCGGGCAAGGCCGGTGTCTTTCGAACCGCGATGCAAGACCTTGTGGATGACCTTGCCAATGAAATCCCGGCCCTCTTTGAATCCGAAGAATACATGACGCAGAGGCGTGTGATCGAGGAAGAATTCGGCCAGCGCCACGAAGAACCCCTTGCCGCCTTTGCCGAACAGGCCAAGGCCGAAGACGTGGCCCTTCTGCGCACCCCGATGGGCTTCATGCTGGCCGCCGTTGTCGACGGCAAACCGATCAACCCGGAGGTATACGAGGCCCTGCCCCCGGACCAGAAAGAAGCCATCGACGCCAAGATTGAACGGTTGCAGGACCATCTTTCCGACGTGCTGCGACAAGGCCCTCAGCTTGAGAAAGAGCATCGTCAGCGCATTGAGACCCTGCACGCCGAAATGGCGGAACGCGTGGTGTCCCTGCGGGTGCAGGAGGTCGCGGACAGGTTTGCCGGGGACGCCGGAACCAGCGAGATACGCCACTACCTGAAACTGGTGCGCGAGGATATGATCTCCAACGCCGAGCTGTTCCTGATCTCCAGAAGCAACAGCTCGAATGGCCCCTTCCCCGAAGCCATCCGCAAATATCACCGCGATCCGCATTTCGCGCGCTACGCGGTCAATGTGATGGTGTCCCATGATGGCAAGGAACATACCGCCCCGGTCATCCGCGAAGACCTGCCATCGCTCAGCCATCTGACCGGGCGGATCGAGCACAACTCCGAAATGGGCACGCTGACGACGAATTTCACCCTCGTCAAACCCGGCGCGCTGCACCGGGCGAACGGCGGCTACCTGGTGCTGGACGCACTCCGCCTGCTGAGCGAACCCTTTGCCTGGGACGCGCTGAAACGGTGCCTTCAAAGCCAGTCGATCACCATCACGTCCCTGTCTGATCGCCTCAGCCTTGCGTCGACCATCACGCTTGAGCCTGAACCGATCCCGCTGGACGTGCGGGTGGTTTTGATCGGGGACCGGCGGTTGCACATGTTGCTGACGTTGCTTGACCCGGAATTCAGTGAACTTTTCAAACTGCAGGCCGATTTCGAGGATGACCTGAAGCGATCCGCCAGCAACACGCGGCTTTTGGCCCGTCTGGTTGCCTCCTACGCGCAAAAAGAAGTGCTTAGGCCCCTGACGGCGGCGGCGGTTGCCGGGCTGCTGGACCACGCGGTGCGGCTGGCCGACAATGCGAAAAAGTTCACCCTTCAGATCGGCGCCCTGAGGGACGTGATGCGCGAGGCCGATCACTACGCGACCCTTGCCAAGCGCAGGCACATTTCGGACCGAGACATTTCCAAGGCCATTGCCGAGGCCGACAAGCGCGCGTCGCGCATACGCGACCGCGTGCAGGACGCAGTGATCCGCAAGACCATTCTGATCGACACAAGCGGTGACGCGGTTGGACAGGTCAACGGTCTGGCTGTGGTGGGCATCGGGAGCCACCATTTCGGACGTCCTTCACGCATCACCGCGCGTGTGCGCATGGGGACGGGCAAGCTTGTCGATATCGAACGCGAAGTCGAATTGGGCGGTCCGCTGCACTCCAAGGGCGTGCTGATCCTTGGGGCTTATCTTGCCTCTCATTATGCGCTGGATGTGCCGATGTCCCTGCACGCGAGCCTCGTGTTCGAGCAAAGTTATGGCGGCATCGACGGCGACAGCGCCTCCTCGGCCGAGCTATATGCGATGCTATCGGCCTTGTCTGGCATCCCGATCCGTCAGGGCATCGCCGTGACCGGATCGGTGAACCAGAACGGCGAGGTGCAGGCCATCGGCGGCGTGAACGAAAAGATCGAAGGGTTTTTCGATATCTGCCACGCGCGGCGGTTGACCGGGGATCAGGGGGTTCTGATCCCGGCGTCCAATGTCGATCACCTGATGCTGCGCGCCGATGTGGTCGAGGCGGTCAAGAAGGGGAAGTTCCGGATCATTCCCGTCCGCACGATCCATCAGGGCATCGAGGCGCTGACAGGGCACAAGGCGGGCAAACGCGGGCGCAGCGGGGCCTTCCCGGCCGGTAGCGTCAACGCGCTGGTCGAGGATCAGCTGCGCGCCTTTGCCGAAACGCGCCGCCGCTTTGGCGCCAAGGATGCAGACCCAGATGACCGGGAAAACCGACAATGACCGCCCCCGCCAACAACATGACCCGCATCATGATCAGCGCCAGTTCCTTTGCCGATGCCGCCGAGGCCATGCGCCTGATCGAGCGGATCATCGGAGATGGGCATCCGACCCTTGGCGGGGTACTGGTGGAAGAGGCCACGTCCCTTGCCATCTGCGACCTGCCGAACCAACGCGTGGTCTCACCCAGCGGGCAAGTCAACGAGGCACCGTCGCGCACGGAACTCGGCGCCCTGCTTGACGCGGATGCGCGCGCCTTTCGCACGTCTCTGGGGCAACTGGCACAGCGCATGGGCGCGCAGTGGGCATTTCAGCGCGCGTTCGGTGACCTTGTTCAACAGAGCCTCGAGACCGGTGGCGCCTGCGACATCCTCGTGATCGCCCACAGGAAAATTCACCCCGTCGCGGGACAGGTTGTCCTGTTGTCATCATCAACGGGCCGGAGCACCGAGATATCGGACCTGTCCAAGCAGCTGGCGCAGCGCATTTCAGCGCGCCAGGTCGAACTTGTCGTCGATGAAGGAACCCCAGCCCCCGAACCGTCGCAAGGCGTTCACTTTGACGGCCTCGACGCGGCACTGGCGCATCTGGCCAAACTGAATGCGCAGGCCGTTCTGCTGGATTGCGCCCATGGCCCGGTGCGCACGGGCGATGCCCTGCGCCGGGTGATTGACGCCGCGCGCTGTCCTGTCCTGGCCTTCGGGCTTGCGTCACTTGTGCCGCCGATCGAGCACACCACCCAAATCCCGCCAAGCCCCTGATCACCTGCGTCAGTCGGACAACGCGATGGCCCTGCCCCACCACCTGTTGGACGTCACCGATCTGCGCACCAGCGGGCTGAGCGCGATGAGCAGCAGGGCGATCGAAAAGAGGCACCAGACTGCGGGCATCTCATTGGGATCATTGGTCAGGGACCACGCGAGGATCGGCCCGGCCACCGCATGCATCAGCACAAAACGCCACGCGCCATAGAACAGAGGCAAGACAAACACGGCCAGCATGTAGGTCGGGAACCCGGGGTAAAAGCCCATGCCCTTTTCAAGGGCAAGCATCAGACCGTTGTAGGGCACCTCCCACGCGATATGCCATTCGCCCGACACCGTGCACCAGCGTTCCGCACACAAGGGGCTGCCCGGCTGGCAGGTGCCAAAGCCCTGCAACGGCGCGATTTGCAACAACATCACCGCAGCCAAGGCCGCACAGGCCGCATAAACCCATGCCCGCGCGCGTCGTTTGACCGCCGGTGGCACCAGTTCCATGGCAAAGGCGTTGATCACGAAAGGCTGGAACACGATGTGCAGATAGGACAGCACGGTCACTGTCTGGTTCGACGCCGTACCGCACTGGTCAATCACGCGGTAGCCCCAGACCTGCAAAACTTCCATCAGGGTGAAATAGCCCAGCGTCAGCCAGATGGCGGGCGCGTCACGGCGCAGGGCCGTGACGGCAGTGGCAGCAACGCCAACCCCGACCATGACGACAGTAACTTCAGAACTCCAACACATAACGTTCCCTGCTGAAGACCATCCAAACAGCAATTGGCCGCCGCGATATTGACCGGGATCAAATCACGGGCTGCGGCCCCTGCTTATGTTGGGTTCAAAGGGCCGCAGAACACGGATGGCACAAAGAAATGGTCAATGCACCGGAACAAACGGCTGATCTGGCGGAAAACGCATTCATCGCCGAAAAGCTCGGAGAAGTTGCGGATTTGCTTGATCAGCAGAATGCATCCCTGTTTCGGGTGCGGGCCTACCGGGATGCCGCGGAACACGTGCAGCGCATGACCCTGTCCTTGCGCGATGTGTATCGCCGTGGCGGGCGGAGCGGGCTGGAAGACTTGCAGACTGTAGGGCCTTCGATTGCCGGTGCGATCATCGAGTTGCTGGACACCGGCGATCTGCGGATGGTGTCCCGGCTGCGAGGATCAAGCAACCCCGAAGCCCTGTTTCAAACCGTACCGACGATTGGCCCCACCCTTGCCCGGTCGATCCATGACACGCTGCACATCGACACGCTCGAGGCCCTGGAAACCGCGGCCCACGACGGGCGTCTGGACACGGTCAAAGGCGTCGGGCGCCGCCGCATTGATGCGATACGCCATTCCCTGAACGACATGCTGGGGCGGCGTCGCCCCCGTGGCCAGAGCGCCACCGCGCCTGTTCCAACGGTACAGGACATTCTGTCGGTGGACCGGCAATACCTCACAACCCTGAATGCCCTTCCCACGATCAGGCCGCGTCGGTTCAACGACACCGGCACGTTGCGCATTCCCATCCTGCACACCGAACGCGAGGACTGGCGGTTTACAGCCATCTTTTCCAACACCGCCGCTGCGCATCGCTATGGCGCAACCCGCGATTGGGTCGTGATCTATTTCGAACAGGATGACGCACCCGAAGGGCTTGCCACCGTGGTGACCCAAAAAGGCGGGCCGCTGAAAGGTCTGCGGGTCATTCGCGGGCGCGAAAAAGAGTGTGAAGATCACTATGCCACTCAGGAGGTACCCCTTGACAACTGACCCAAATTGCCCCGCTAAATCGCTGCTGCACCCAGGTTGGGCCAGATATCAGGCCTGCGTGTTGCTTGCGGCTGTGTTTGTGGTCTCTTTGACCTACGCCGCCCCCGCCGAACCCTTTCAAAGGTTGATCAACCGGGCGGGCGTCGACTTTGTCGTGCCCAAGGAGGGCAAGGCAATCCTTGTCAACATACCGGCCTTTGAACTGATCGCTTTCGAGAATGGCAAACCGGCCTTGCGCAGCCGTGTCATCGTGGGCGCGCCGTGGCACCGGACACCCCGGCTCACCACCTATGTCTCTGCGGTCCGGTTCCGTCCCACGTGGCGGCCCACACCCTCGATGATCGCAAGCGGGGAATATCCCGACCGGGTCTGGCCCCCCGGCGAACGCAACCCGCTGGGCCTTGCCGCGATCCGCCTGCAACCGGGGCTGCTGGTCTACCTGCACGACACCAACCGGCGTGCCCTTTTTGCGCAAGACAACCGCGCCCTGTCGCATGGGTGTGTCCGGGTGCAAAAGTGGGACGAACTGGCCGCCTTTGTCCTCAACACCAGCCTCAGCGAAGTGCACCGGCATGCCTATGGCAGGCGCACCTTCGACGCCCCTGCCCCACCGATCCCGGTGACGCTGGGCTATTTCCTGCGTTTTCCCGATGCCGAGGGCAGGATCGTCACCTACCCGGACATCTACAAACTGGGCCGCGTGTCCGGCACGGCCCCGGATCTGGTGCGTGTCGATCAAATGTCCTGCCTTGATACGTCCGCAGACTGACCTGCGTCTCACCCCTGAACGCATCACTTCCCCCGCATGAGGTAACCCTTTGCCCCGCGCTGCTTCCATCAAAGGCCTGACATCCCAAGAGGTTCTGAAGGCCCGCGCGGTCCATGGCTGGAACGAATTGCCCGCGACGAAGCAGGCGGGGCCGTGGCGCGTGCTGATGCGCCAGTTCTCAAGCTTTCTGGTCCTGATCCTGATCGCTGCCGCCGGGGTGGCATTGGCCTTGGGCGAAACGATGGACGCGGCCACCATCGGGTTGGTTGTAGTGTTGAATGCCAGCCTTGGTTTTGTTCAGGAATGGAAGGCGGAAACCGCGCTGACTGCGCTGCGGGACATGCTGTCACCGCAGGCCATCGTCCTGCGGGATGGGCAGGAACAGATCATCCCGGCGCGCGACGTGGTGCCGGGCGATATCCTCGTGCTGTCACCGGGTGACAAGATCGCGGCCGACGCCACCCTGACGCGCGCCGCAGAACTCGCTGTGGATGAAAGCGTTCTGACAGGTGAATCCATTCCTGTCTCAAAGGGGCTGGAGACAGACGTGGCCAGTGTCTTTGCAGGCACCTCCGTGACCTCTGGTCGGGCCGAGGCGCGTGTCACCGCCACCGGGGCCGCGACGGAATTTGGCAAGATTGCCCACCTCACCGGGTCCGTGGGCACCAAGACAACCAACCTTCAGGTAAAGCTGGGGCAACTGGCGCGACAGCTTGGCGGGGCGGCTCTTCTGGTGGCGACGGGGGTCATGGGGTTGGGCATTGCCCTGGGGCGTGATCTGACAGAGATGGTCATGACCGGCCTGTCGCTGGCCGTTGCAATGGTGCCCGAAGGGTTGCCTGCCGTTGTCACGATCACGCTGGCGCTGGGGGCGACAACGATGGTGCGCCAACACGCGCTTGCACGCCGGTTGCAGGCGGTGGAAACGCTGGGGGCGGCGTCCGTGATCTGCACGGACAAGACCGGCACGCTGACCGAAAACAAGATGACCGCCACCAAGGTCTGGACCCTTGATCGCAGCTATGAGGTGACAGGCACCGGCTATGACCCTGCTGGCCACATCGCCTTTGAAGGCGCGCGGATACGGGCCGCGGATGATGCGGTTCTGGATGCGCTGTTGCACGCAGGCCAAAGTTGCAGCCACGCGCGCCTGAACCGCGATGGCGCGCAGTGGCACATGGTTGGCGCGCCCACCGAAGGCGCGCTGATCACGCTGGCCTACAAAGGCTGGTGCCCGCTGCCGCAAGAGAACGCGGTGCGCGCCGAGATTCCCTTCAGCAGCGCGCGCAAGCGGATGTCCATCCTCTATCAGTCCGACAGCGATGCCATGATCCTGACCAAGGGCGCCCCCGAACAGGTTCTGGAGATTTGCACCGAAGTGATGACCCAAGACGGGACACGCGCGATGACCGGGGAGGATCATGCCGCCATCACCCAAGCCTATCACAAGCTGGCCGAGAACGGGTTACGCGTGATTGCGCTGGCCCGGCGCGTGGCGGAGGACGCCAAGATATCCGAAGAACGTATGGCCTTTCTGGGGCTCGTCGGGTTGATCGATCCGCCGCGTTCCGAAGTGCGTTCGGCCATTGCGCTGGCCCGGACAGCGGGCATTCGGGTGATCATGATCACCGGCGACAGTCCGATCACCGCCAGCGCCATCGCGGCGCAACTGGACCTGCCCGTAGAGCAGCATGTCTCGGGCGCGGAGCTTGATGCGCTTGATGATGCGCAGCTGACGCAGGTGTTGGGCCGCGACGTCCTCTTTGCGCGCACCAAGCCGGAACAGAAAATGCGCATCGTGTCGGCCCTGCAGGCGCAAGGGCAGATCGTGGCGATGACAGGTGACGGCGTGAACGATGCCCCGGCCCTGAAACAGGCGGACATCGGCGTGTCGATGGGGATCAGGGGCACGGATGTGGCGCGCGATGCCTCTGACCTTGTGCTGCTTGATGACAACTTTGCCACCATCGTACGCGCCATCGGCGAAGGGCGGCGCCAGTTTGCCAACGTACAGAAATTCGTGCGTTACCTGCTGTCGTCCAATGCAGGCGAAGTGATCGCCTTGGTCGTCAACATCGCCGTTGGTGGGCCGTTGATCTTTCTGGCCACCCAAATCCTGTGGATGAACCTTGTGACCGACGGCGTGACTGCCGTGGCGCTGGGGTTGGAAAAATCCGAACCCGACCAGATGCAACAGGCACCGCGCCGCAAGGACACTGCGATCCTTGGAGCCGGCGGTGTCCTGACCATCATCCTGCTGGGCACCTACACCGGGCTGTCGAGCCTGTGGATCTTTTTTCACCTGATGGATCAGGGTGTCGAATTGGCCCGGACAACGGCCTTCACGGCCATGGTGGTCTTTGAAAAGGTCAGTGTTTTTGCCTTCCGGTCCCTGCGCCTGAACAGTTGGCGGATCGGGTGGTTCAGCAATCCGTTTCTATTGGGCGCTTTGGCCGTGACGTTGGGCGCGCAGGTGCTGGCGGTCTATTGGGCGCCCCTGCAAACCCTGTTGCGCACGGTGCCCATTGGCCTTGACCAGTGGATCTGGATCGGGCTTTTTGCCGTGCCGATCCTGATTGTGCCCGAAGCATTCAAAACGCTGCGCCTATGGGGTCAACGCACGTAGTAATAGGCCGCGAGGCTGCCCAGGAAGGTCGCCAGAACAAGGATCGAATCCAGCCCGATGGCCCCGACCCGGGGTTTGCGCCGCACGATCAGCCCGGTCAGGTAAATGGCCGTCACGGCCAGCCCAAAGGCCAGCGACAGGCTCACGGTGCGCGAGGTGTCCTGCAGGATTGGCCCTGCGCGAAACAGGATATCGGCCGGAAAGACCAGCACCAGCATGATCAGGTTGCTGCCAAAGATGTTCGAGATGGCCATGGTATAGGCCCCGATCCGCACCGCGGCGATGCTGGTGGTCAGTTCAGGCAAGGACGTGGCCGCGGCCAGAATCGTGACCCCCACGAAACCGGACCCAAGGCCCGATTGATCGGCGATGCGCTCTGCAAAGAGAACCAGCAAAAGGCCAAAGCCAAGGATGGCAAAGCAGGCCGCAACCGTCTGCCAGATCAGCGCGCTGTCTGGCCGCTCCGACAGACCCGTGGGCGCCGGAAACGGAAGCGGATCGGGATCCGGCAGATCGACAGGCACCCAATCGCTGCTGTCGTCGTACCGTCGCAAAAGCCAGATCGCACCCGCATAAACCACCGCGATCAGAAAGCTGCCAAAGCCGATGCCCGCAAAGACAAACGTCTCGCCCAGATGAACCATGATGAGGGCCACCGACAACAGCAACACCAACAAGGTCGCCTCAAGCGCGTGGTTGGCCTTGCGCGGATAGTTGGTGATCGGCCCCCGCGCCAGAAAATCCGACATTGCCAGAATGGCCGTCTGCAAGGCGATGCCGCCGAAAAGGTTGTTCAGAACCAGATCGCGCGACTGCTGAACGGCGGCGGACAGCGTTGTGGCGATTTCCGGCAAAGAGGTCGCCGAGGACAAAAGCAGCAGACCCACGATCGATTTGCCCAGCTTGAACCGGTCCGCCAGTGCGTCGGCCAGATAGGCCAGCCGCGCCCCCGCAATCCAGACGCAACCGGCACAGATGACAAAGACAAATATGCTCTGGGCTAGGGTGGTCACAGGAACATGCATCGCCAGATGCTAGCAGGTTTTCAGGCCAGGTATTTGATTTCACGCAAGTGCTGGCATTTGAGCCATGTCAAATCGCGCATCACCGCGGCGGCTATAGTCGGCACAAGGACGGGTTCAACATGTTTTCCAACGCGGTCAAAATCTTCACTCTCAACAAATTCGACATCAAGGTCGACCCAAGCTGGTTGATCATTGCCGCCCTTGTGACCTGGAGCCTGTCGCAAGAGTATTTCCCACGCGTTCTGCCGAATGAAACCGAGGCCGCGTATGGGATGATGGCGGTGATCGCGATGTTGGGTCTTTTTGCATCGCTCCTGCTGCACGAACTGGCACATTCGGTTGTCGCCCGCCAACTGGGCGTACCGATCAAGGGCATCACCCTGTTTCTGTTTGGCGGCGTGGCCGAACTTGACAGCGAACCAACCTCGGCACGGGTCGAGTTCTGGATCGCTGTGGCCGGGCCGGTGATGTCGATGTGCCTTGCCTTCGGGTTCTGGGCCCTCGCACAGATTGCAGCCATTGGCACGGCCGCCCCCGCCGTCCTGCACGTGCTGGCCTATCTGGCGATGATCAATCTGATACTCGCACTCTTCAATTGCCTGCCGGCCTTTCCGCTGGACGGGGGGCGCGTGTTGCGGGCCTACCTGTGGCATCGCACCGGCGACGCATTGGCCGCAACCGAGGTCGCCGCCCGCTCCGGCGCCGTGGTGGCCTATATGCTCATGGCCCTGGGCGTCATGGCCCTGTTTCAGGGGGCGATGATCGCGGGCCTGTGGCAACTGATGATCGGGGCCTTCGTCCTGATCGCCGCGCGCGCGCACTATGCCGCACATCTGGCGAAGGTTGTCTTCGACCAAACGTCGGTGCGCACATTGATGAGCGCCGATCCCATCA
>CBFHND010000047.1:0-11971 GCA_965657085.1 uncultured Paracoccaceae bacterium | reverse complement strand
GGAGTCCGCAGGACGGGGGCAGAGCCCCCAAATCCTCAGCGCCGCACGCGGCAGCCCTGAAGCTGTTGCGCATACATATTCGAACGCGCTCCAACTTCTCCGGCCACCCGCACCAACCAGGCCTTGCGGTTGTATGACCCGCGGGCATAACCTGTGTGCCCCTCATGATAGGCGAGGTATTGATTACGCGCGTCGGACAACGGGATGTTGTTCCGTTGGCGCGTGATGTTCATATACCAGCCCATGAAATCCGATGCATCCTTGATCCGGTCACGCCGCGCGCCCAGCCGTCCGGCCTCGTCCTGATACTCTTTCCACGTTGCATCGAGGGCCTGCGCATAGCCATAGGCGCTTGATTGTCGACCCATGGGAATGACGCCTGCCACGTACCGAAACGGCGTGCGCGCGTTGGCGACGAATTTGCTTTCCTGATAGATCGTGGCCATCTGCACATGCACCGGCACGCCCCATCGCCGTTCGGTGGCACGGAACGCGCGCAGGTATTCTGGGCGCTGCTTGACGATGGTGCACGCATTGTCGAGGTTTCGGGGCGCAGTCGATTGCCCGCCGCCACAAGACGCCAGCACCAGCAATACGATCATCGCGCGAAGAGTTCTGCTCATCTGCCTCTCGCTTTTTTGTCTTTGTTTTGACCAAGTCTACCGCAATTTGGACCGCTTTGGAATCACGTTTGCGCAAGTTCCGGCTCTGTATCGGCAAATAAAAGCTGATGCGGACTGTCGTGTCTGAGTTCACAGACTGTTTCCGCCAAATCCGGCCCAAATATTGGACATTTACCGCTTGAAGCGTCTAGAAACGACAGATAGGGGCAGAGGTTGTATGCTGAGAACACGCGCCAAATATCATCTGGGCCAAGTCGTCCGTCACAAGAAACACCCCTTCCGCGGGGTGATTTTTGACGTGGACGCAGAGTTTGCGAATACGGAAGAATGGTACGAAGCCATTCCAGAGGACAGCCGCCCGGTGAAGGATCAGCCGTTCTACCACCTGCTCGCTGAAAACGATCAAAGCTATTATGTGGCCTATGTGTCCGAACAGAACCTCGTGGCCGACTATTCGGGCGAACCTGTGGATCACCCCGACATCCCCGACCTGTTCGGCCCGTTTCAGGACGGGGCATACCCGCTGCACTTCCAACTGAACTGAACGTCACAGGCGGAGTGAACTCCACCTTACACCAAGCCACGTAAGGCGGTGCTTTCGCGCCGCCTTTTGTCATTAAAAGCCCAGAGCGCATCCGTCCTTGCGCGGATCGCTGGCCCCTTCCAGAACGCCACTGTCGTGAATCTGGATCGCCTGTGCCCCCCCAAGAGCGGTCTCGGGAACCTGAACATCATGCCCGCGTTCGGCCAGATCGGCACGCACAGCATCGGAATATCCACGCTCGACCTTCATCACGCCAGCGTCTGAAAACGCCCGCGGTGCGTCGATAGCGGCCTGAGGGTCCATCCCGAAATCGACAAGGTTCGATGCAAAACGCGCATGACCGCAGGGTTGATACGCGCCACCCATCACGCCGAAGGGCATGATTGGCTTGCCTCCCTTGCGGATCATACCGGGGATGATCGTGTGCATCGGGCGTTTGCCACCTGCCAGTTCGTTTGGGTGGCCTTCCTCAAGGGTGAAACCCGCGCCGCGGTTCTGCAAGAGGATGCCGAATTTCTCGGATGCGATACCGGACCCGAAGCCATGAAAGATCGAATAGATCAGCGATACGGCCATGCCATCGCCATCGACGACCGTGATATAGATCGTGTCCTTGTGAACGGCTTCCGAGATCCGTGCAGGGGCCTCCATGGCCTTGCGTGGGTCGATCAGCGCTGCAAGCGACGCGGCTGTTTCGGGGGCCAACATGTGATCGACGCGGGTTGTGTATTCGGCATCCGCAAGGAACCGGTTGCGGGCGTTATAAGCCAACTTGGCGGCTTCTGCTTCGATATGCGCACGATCCGCTCCCAGCGGGTCCATGCTTTGAATGTCGAAATGGCTCAGGATGTTCAGCATCAGGATCGCTGTGGCACCTTGCCCGTTTGGCGGATGCTCGACCACGTCGATGTCCTTGTACGTGCCTGCAACCGGTGTGGTCTGGGTGGCGGCAACCGCTTCGAAATCGTCCGCGTCGTGCAGCCCGCCAAGATCGCTCAGCGCCGCGATCATGTCCTCTGCAACCTCTCCCTTGTAGAACGCGTCACGCCCGTCCTTGGCAATACGGCGCAGCACTTCGGCTTGGCCCGGCGCGCGGAACACCTGGCCCGGCTTTGGCACGGCGCCATCGATCAGATAGAAATCCCGCGCCGCGCCCTGAAGGGTTTCGGCATCATTGGCCCAGTCGAACGCGACGCGCGCTGCCACGGGAACACCCGCCTCTGCATAGCGAATGGCCGGGTCCAGAATGGCATCGAGCCCGATTTTCCCGACCGTGTCGGACAGGGTGCAAAAGGCATCGATCGCGCCGGGTATCGTCACGGCATGGGGGCTGCGCAGCGGCACGGTCACATCGCCCGCGGCGCGCAACAGGCCCGCGCTCAGGCCCAAGGGCGCACGGCCAGAGCCATTGAGCGCATGAACCTCATCGCTGCCAGCGGGGGAATACAAGACAAAACAGTCGCCTCCGATACCGGTCATCTGGGGCTCGCAGATGCCAAGCAGAACGGCACCGGCAATGGCCGCGTCCATGGCATTTCCGCCTCGTTTCAGGATGTCGATTGCGGTCTGGGCGGCCAATGGATGCGAGGTGGCACACATGCCTCCGGTCGCCAGAACAGGTGACCGGCCGGGCAGTTGAAAATCACGCATGTCGAATTCCTCTTTTCCTTCGCTGCCACATACCTAGACGCTGCGCTTGCGAAGTCCAATGGATGCATGATGATCGGCAAGAAGGAAGTTCCTCGGTGCCGCGCACTGGGTGGGGGCTAAATCACGCGACACCGAGGGAAGCTATATGCAGCTACAGGGGTGCTTGTGCCACTCAATCGGGGCAGGATTGTGAAAGCACCGCGGCCCTTTTGCGAAGTTGCTAAGACCTATTCAGGCCGAATTGGCCGCCATTGCAACCGCCACGCGCATCGAAAGTCGGTTGCTGTCGCCATCCCGGGCATAGTGGACGTCCTTTGCCAGATCCTTGATCAGGAACCAACCAAACCCGCCCTCCGGCATGTCCATCAGATCGACATCAACGTTTGCGGGGAGCCCCATTGGCGTTTGCCCGTCTGGCATGGGCAAGCCCTGGTCGATGATGGCAAAGTGCAGCCCGTCCCTCATCTGCGTGCAGCGAATGTCAATGGGTCCACTGCTGGCGCCATCCTCGTAGGCATGTTCGCAAATGTTGTTCAGCGCTTCGGCAACCACCAATTCGATGGTACCTGCCTCTTCCACGTCGAGGTTGAGCACCTGAAGACTCTGAAGAAGCTGACGCAAGGCCGCACGCGGTGCGCCATCGCCACTTTCAACGCTGAAATGAACCGGGGGAAGACCGACAGATTGTTCCATCACCAAAGCCTCGTTTTGCATCTTCGCCTCATGCATTGTGTGTTTCATGCGCTGCGGAGCGCAGCTCGGTCAGGGCTTCGTCGATTGTTGGATAGACGCTGAACACACTGTCCATTCGGGTCAGTCTGAACACCTTGGCCACGGTCGGGGTCAGACCGGCCAGCACCAGCCGACGGCTGGCGCCGAGGTTTTTCATCGCCGCGACAATGGCGCCCAGCCCGCTGGAATCGATGAACGCCACCGCACTGAGGTCCAGAACGATGATATCCGGGCCGTCATCGGTATGAGTCCGCATTGAATCCTTGAATTCGATGGCCACGGACGCATCAATTCTGGCGTCATGCACAGTTACGATGCGCAAGGGCTCTTCTGTTTTGCTGGTCAGTTCCATTATACATCCTTCACGGCTCGGCTTGGGCCATCATTAGGCCACAAATGTTACCAACTGGTTGTTACGACCACGGTTGAAAGGAGCGTTCATGAAAGAGGTTGTCATCGCAGGCGCGTCCCGCACGCCCATGGGTGGATTTCAGGGCGCCCTCTCCGGTCTCAGCGCGTCGGATCTTGGCGGTGCGGCGATCCGCGCTGCATTGGCGGGTGCCGGCGCATCCACGGTGGACGAGGTTTTGATGGGTTGCGTGCTGCCGGCAGGCCAGGGGCAGGCCCCCGCGCGTCAGGCCGGTTTCGCCGCCGGTCTGGGCAAGGAGGTTCCCGCCACGACCCTCAACAAGATGTGCGGATCAGGCATGAAGGCGGCCATGATGGCCTTTGACCAGATCGCACTGGGCCAGAACGACAGCATGATCGCAGGGGGCATGGAAAGCATGACAAATGCCCCCTATCTGCTGCCGAAAATGCGCGACGGCGCGCGGCTTGGCCATGGGCAAGTGATCGATCACATGTTCCTCGACGGTCTGGAAGACGCCTATGACAAGGGCCGCCTGATGGGCACCTTCGCCGAAGACTGCGCCGAAGCGTTCCAGTTCACCCGCGAGAAACAGGATGATTATGCACTTGCCTCCCTCAGCCGTGCGCTGGACGCTCAGGAAACGGGCGCTTTCGACGGCGAGATCGCAGCGGTTGAGGTGCGCAGCCGCAAGGGGTCGGTGACTGTTGCCGCGGACGAACAGCCCGCAAGTGCCCGGCCCGAAAAGATTCCGACGCTCAAACCAGCATTCCGAGAGGGTGGCACAGTGACGGCCGCCAATTCGTCCTCCATTTCCGATGGGGCCGCAGCCCTGGTTCTGGCATCGGCGGACGCGGCGAAGGCACAGGGTTTGACAGTGCGCGCCCGCATCCTCGGCTATGCCAGCCATGCGCAGGAGCCGGGTCTTTTCACCACGGCCCCCGTGCCTGCCGCACAAAGGCTGTTGAACCGCATCGGCTGGACAAAGGACGACGTCGACCTGTGGGAAGTCAACGAGGCCTTTGCCGTCGTCCCCATGGCCTTCATGCATGAAATGGGCCTGTCCCATGACATCGTGAACGTCAACGGTGGTGCCTGTGCTCTGGGCCATCCCATTGGCGCGTCAGGCGCGCGGATTATGGTCACCCTGCTGAATGCGCTGGAGAAAAGAAATCTCAGGCGCGGCGTGGCGGCGATTTGTATTGGCGGAGGCGAAGGCACGGCCATCGCCATTGAGCGCCCCTGATTGTCCTGATCAAAGGTCTCAGAGGCAGGCAAGTCCTGTTCCTTTCGGCCAAAGGCAAAAGACATGATTGACTACGAAACACTGTCAAAAACGATCAACGCGCTGACCGAAGGCGAAACCGACGCTATCGCCTTGATGGCCACGGTGACCTGCGAAGTGCATCACAGTGACGATCGCTTTGACTGGACGGGCTTTTACCGCGTCACGGGGCCGGAGATGCTCAGGATTGGACCCTATCAGGGTGGGCACGGATGCTTGCACATACCCTTTTCCAAAGGGGTGTGTGGCGCCGCCGCGCGCACGGGGCAAACCCAGTTGGTGCCGGATGTGGATGCCTTTCCCGGCCATATCGCCTGCGCAAGCAGCACGCGGTCGGAATTGGTGATTCCCGTTAAAAACGGCGCAGGGCAGCTTATCGCGGTGTTTGACATCGACAGCGACCAACCGGATGCCTTCACCCGGGACGACGCGGACCAGCTTCAGGCGATACTGACCCGCGTTTTCGAAACGGTTTGATACGATTCAGCGGACGAGTGAAATTTTTGCTTGATTTTTCACGCGCGACAGGCAACGTGAAATTCAAACTCATAATTTCACGAAGACGCCTGTCAGATGCTGCAATCCAATCCAACAAACCCCAAAACGCTGGGCGCTGATCTGCGCGCTTTGCGCAAGGGGCGTGGGATCACACTGCAGGACATGGCCGAAGCGTTGGGCCGCTCTGTCGGATGGCTCAGCCAGGTGGAGCGGGATCTGAGCGAACCCTCGATCACTGATCTGCGCCACATCGCGCGATATCTTGATGTGTCAGTGTCGATGCTGTTCCGCCACGACGCCGCCCCGGCGCGCGAGGCCGGGTTCGTGGTGCGAAAAGGCGCGCGGCGCACGATCGGCAACCATGTTGCAGGGCTGGTCGAGGAACTGCTGTCGCCGGACCTCACCGATGATTTCGAGATGGTCCACTCCACGTTCGAGCCGCAAAGCCAGATCGACCTGCCGGTGACACGCCCTACGCAAGAGGTCGGGTATCTTGTTTCGGGGATGCTGGACCTCGAGATCGGGGCGCACAAATACACCATCCACCCCGGCGACAGTTTCCGCATCCGGGGCGAGCCGTTTCGCTGGATGAACCCCTATGACAGACCTGCTGTTGCGATCTGGGTGATCGCCCCGCCGGTCTATTGAGGAGGTCCAGATGAAACTGTCAGGAAGCTGCAACTGCAAGGGTGTGACATTTACCGTCGCTGCACAAAACCGTGCAACCGCGTGCCATTGCGGTCAGTGCCGCAAACAATCAGGGCATCACTGGGCCTCGGGACAGGCCTTGCGGGCAGACTTCGACATCACGGGTGACGTGCGGTGGTACGCCGCCTCTGACACCGCGAAACGGGGCTTTTGCCCCACTTGCGGGACTTTCCTGTTCTGGGCCCACAACGTTGAGGACACCATGAGCTTTTCGCTCGGTGTCATCGATGGCCCCACCGGCCTGCACTTGCAGCGCCATATCTTCACCGCCGACAAGGGCGATTACTACGACATAGCGGACAACGTGCCGCAAAGGGAGCACTGAACAATGGCAGATTTTCCAACAACGGCCCGCGTGGTCATCATCGGTGGCGGTGTGGTCGGCACCTCGGGGCTGTACCACCTGGCCAAGGCGGGATGGACCGATTGCGTTCTTCTGGAAAAGAACGAACTGACCGCGGGCAGCACATGGCATGCCGCAGGCAACTGCCCCAGCTTCAGCACCTCATGGGCAATCATGAACATGCAGCGGTATTCGCTGGGCCTTTATGCGGGTCTGGCGGACGAGGTCGATTATCCGATGAACTACCACGTCACCGGGTCCATCCGTTTGGCGCACAGTAAGGAGCGGATGCAGGAATTTGAACGCGCCCGCGCCATGGGTCGGTATCAGGGGCTGGACATCGAAATGATGTCGATCTCGGACATGAAGGACGCCTATCCCTTCCTGGAAACCCATGATCTGGCTGGGGGTCTTTGGGACCCGGACGACGGTGATATCGATCCTGCACAGCTGACACAGGCACTGGCCAAAGGCGCGCGGGACATGGGCGCGCGCATCGAACGGTTCTGCCCGGCCACAGGGGTCAGCCGCGATGGCGATGAATGGATCGTGCACACGGACAAGGGCGACATCCGCTGCGAAAAAGTGGTGAACGCCGCCGGATACTATGCCCAGCGCGTGGGCGAATGGTTCAAACCCTATGGTGGGCGCACGGTGCCCATGGCCACGATGAGCCACCAGTATTTTCTGACCGAGGAAATCCCCGAGATTGCGGAATGGACCAAGGCCAATGGCCGCAAGATCCCGCTTCTGCGCGATGTGGACAGCTCCTACTACTTGCGGCAGGACAAGAATGGCCTGAACCTTGGCCCCTATGAACGCAACTGCAAGGGCCATTGGATGACCCCCGATGATCCCATGCCCGAGGATTTCAGCTTCCAGCTTTATCCCGACGATCTGGAGCGGCTGGAGTGGTACATCGAAGACGCGATGGCGCGGGTGCCGATCCTTGGCACCGCCGGTGTGGGCCGGGTCATCAACGGCCCGATCCCCTATGCGCCCGATGGCTTGCCCCTGATCGGCCCGATGCCCGGTGTACCCAACGCCTACGAGGCTTGTGTGTTCACCTTTGGCATCACCCAGGGCGGTGGTGCGGGCAAGGTGCTGGCCGAATGGATCACCGAAGGCCAGACCGAATGGGACATGTGGGCCGTCGATCCGCGCCGTTACACCGATTACACCGATCAGGACTATTGCGACCGCAAGGCGATGGAGGTGTATGGCCACGAATACGCCATGCACTTCCCCCACCACGAATGGCCCGCTGCGCGCGACAAGAAACTGTCGCCCGTGCATGAAAAGATCGTTGCCGCGGGTGGCGTGATGGGGGCCTACAACGGCTGGGAACGCGCCAACTGGTTCGCGCAACCGGGCGATGACACCTCTGAAGAATCCACGCACACATGGGACCGCCAAGGCCCATGGACGCAGCGCGTCAAGGAAGAGTGCGAGGCCGTGCACGACGGCGTGGGCGTTCTCGACCTGCCCGGCTTTTCGCGGTTCGAAGTGCGCGGCGATGGTGCAGCCGAAGCTCTGCGTGGTCTGGTAACAGGTGGCCTGCCCAAGGTGGGGCGCATGAACCTTGTTTACGTGTCGGATGATCGCGGACGCATCCTGACCGAGATGTCGTGCCTGCGCATGGGTGAGGATGACTTCCTGATGATCACCGCGGCCACCGCCCAATGGCATGACCGCGAAATCCTTGAGGGCGCGATGCCACAGGGTGTGAGCGTGACGGATGTGACCACGTCCCGTGATACTTTGATCGTGACCGGTCCGAAGTCACGCGATCTTCTGTCAGGTCTGACAGATGCGGACCTCAGCCTTGGATGGCTGACGCACCAAAGCGCCATGGTCGCGGGCAAGCCCGCTTTCCTTGTGCGGGTGTCATTTGCCGGTGAACTGGGTTGGGAAGTTCACGCAGCCAATGAAGACATCCCCACGATCTATGATGCGGTGATTGCGGGCGGGGCCAAACCCTTTGGCATGTACGCCCTGAACGCGCTGCGCATCGAAAAAGGCTACCGGGCGTGGAAGGGTGATCTGAGCACGGACTACTCCCTGCTCGAAGGCGGGCTGGAACGGTTCGTCAAGCTTGACAAGCCACAGGACTTCCCGGGCAAGGCCGCCATTCAAAGCGAAAAGCAGCAAGGCGTGAAAAAGCGGTTCGTGACCCTGATCGTGGACGCCGGGGATCAGGACGCGCCCTACATGTCGTCGATTTGGCACGGGGACACCGTGGTCGGCGAAACCACCAGCGGCGACTGGGGATACCGGGTGAATGCATCGATCGCGCTGGGCATGATCCGCAGTGATCTGGCGCAGCCCGGCACCGAGGTCGAAGTCGAAATCTTTGGCCATAAATGCCGCGCCGTGGTGCAGGAAGACCAACCGCTGTGGGATCCGGAAAACGAAAGGTTGCGTGCATGATCACCATCCTTGACGGAGGCATGGGACAAGAGCTGATCGCGCGCGGCCAGCCCACCACTGGCTTGTGGTCCGTGCAATCGCTTCTGGATGCGCCGGACCGGGTACGATCGGTGCACGACGATTTCTTTGCCGCCGGGGCGGATGTTGCCACCACCAACAGCTACTCGGTTTTGCCGGACCGTCTGGAACCGGTGGGGCTTCAGGACCAGTTGGAAGACCTGCAGCGTCTGGCCTGTGAGTTGGCCGTGGCCTCGCGCGACGCCCATGGTCGTGGGATCGTGGCCGGGGGTCTTGGGCCGCAGGGGTTTTCCTATCAACCTGACAAGGCACCGCCTGCGGACATCGCCGCCGAGGTTTACGCAGTATGCGCGCGCATTCAGGCCGACTATGTGGATGTGCACCTGCTTGAAACCATGAGTTCGGTGGATCAGGCGCGCGGCGGGTTGATGGGCGCGGGTGTGACGGGCAAACCCGTCTGGGTCGCTGTGTCGGTGGATGATGCCGATGGCACCCGCCTGCGGTCAGGCGAGCCGGTAGCAGACCTTTTGCCGCTGCTGGAAGAGTTCAATCCGGGCGCTGTTCTGGTCAATTGCTCCATCCCCGAAGCAGTCAGCGCCGCGGTGCCGCTGTTGGCCGGGCAACCCATTCCCGTGGGCGCCTATGCCAATGGCTTCACCGGCATCAACGCGGCCTTCGACCGGGTGGGAGCCACTGTCGACCTGCTGGAAAAACGTATGGACCTTGACCCTCAGGCCTACGCCGATTTCGCGGCGGGCTGGGTGCAAGACGGTGCAACACTTGTCGGTGGATGCTGCGAAGTGGGCCCTAGCCATATCGCGGCCCTCGCCGCACGTTTCAAAGGAGCCGTGTGATGGCTGATCTTCCCACCTCTGCCCGCGTTGTCATCATTGGCGGTGGCGTTATTGGCTGTTCCGTGGCCTACCACCTGACCAAACTGGGCTGGAAGGACGTTGTTCTTCTGGAGCGTAAACAGCTGACCAGCGGCACCACATGGCATGCCGCAGGCTTGATCGCCCAGCTGCGCGCCACGGCCAACATGACCAAGCTGGCAAAGTATTCTCAGGAACTCTACGGCAACCTCGAGGCGGAAACAGGTGTGGCCACCGGGTTCAAGCGTGTGGGGTCGATCACCGCCGCATTGACGGACGAGCGGCTCGAAGAATTGCACCGGCAAGCCGCGATGGCGCGGGCCTTCGGCGTGGATGTCGAACAGATCAGCCCCACTGAGGTGCAGGCGAAATACGAGCATCTGAACATCGACGGTGTGACGGGCGGGGTTTACCTGCCGCTGGACGGACAAGGCGATCCTGCCAACATCGCGCTTGCCATGGCCAAGGGCGCGCGTCAGCGCGGGGCCAAGGTGCAGGAACGTGTGGCCGTGACCAATATCGTCCAAGACGGTCGACGGGTGACCGGTGTGGATTGGCAGGGCGACGACGGCAGCGCCGGCCACATCACCTGCGACATGATCGTGAACTGCGCTGGCATGTGGGGCCATCAGGTCGGGCGCATGGCCGGGGTCAACGTGCCCTTGCAGGCCTGCGAACACTTTTACATCGTGTCCGAACCCATCACCGGCCTGACCCAGTTGCCGGTGCTGCGGGTGCCGGATGAATGCGCTTATTACAAGGAAGACGCGGGCAAGATGATGCTGGGCGCGTTTGAGCCTGTGTCAAAGCCCTGGGCGCTGGATGGCATTCCCTCTGACTTCGAATTCGACCAGTTGCCCGAAGATTTTGATCACTTCGAGCCAATTCTAGAAATGGCAGTGAACCGGATGCCGATGCTGGCCGAGGCGGGGATTCATACGTTCTTCAACGGCCCGGAATCCTTCACGCCTGACGATGCCTATCATCTGGGCCTTGCGCCCGAGATGGACAACGTCTGGGTTGCGGCGGGCTTCAACTCCATTGGCATCCAATCGGCGGGCGGCGCGGGCATGGCGCTGGCGCAATGGATGGAAGACGGGGCGAAACCCTTTGATCTGGGCGATGTGGATATTGCGCGGATGCAGCCGTTTCAGGGCAACAAGACCTACCTTGCGGAACGGTCCACTGAAACGCTGGGCCTGCTCTATGCCGATCACTTCCCGTATCTGCAAAAGAAGACAGCGCGAGGCGTGCGGCGCACGCCCTTCCACGCGCAGTTGCTTGAACAAGGTGGGGTCATGGGTGAATTGGCAGGTTGGGAGCGCGCCAACTGGTTCGCCGCCCCCGGACAGACACCGGAATACGAATACTCGTGGAAACGGCAGAACTTCTTTGACAACGTGGCCGCTGAACACCGCGCGGTGCGCGAGAATGTCGGCATGTACGACATGTCGAGCTTTGGCAAATTGCGGGTGGAAGGCCCCGATGCCTGCGCCTTCATGAACCATGTGGGCGGCGGGCAATACGATGTGCCGCAGGGCAAGATCGTCTATACCCAGTTCCTGAATGACCGCGGCGGAATCGAGGCGGATGTGACCGTGACGCGGTTGAGCGAAACCGCTTATCTGGTGGTAACGCCTGCCGCGACGCGATTGGCCGATCAGACGTGGATGGAGCGCAACAAGGGCGCATTCAACGTGGTCATCACCGATGTGACTGCGGGCGAAGGCGTGCTGGCGGTTATGGGCCCCAACGCGCGCACGCTTTTGCAAGCGGTCAGCCCTGCGGATTTCGGAAATGATGTGAACCCCTTTGGCACAGCGCAAGAGATCGAGATCGGCATGGGGCTGGCACGGGTGCACCGCGTGACCTACGTGGGCGAGCTGGGCTGGGAAATCTAT
>CBFHND010000046.1:0-12716 GCA_965657085.1 uncultured Paracoccaceae bacterium | reverse complement strand
TTCTCGGCCCATGCGGTTGCAGGCAGCAGCACATCCGCCAGCCGCGCGGTGTCTGTCCGGTCGGTGATGTCGCTGACCACTGTAAAGGGACAGGCCGCAATGGCGTCTCGCACCGCGTCGGCCTCCGGCAGGGACACCGCGGGATTGGTGTGGATGATCCAAAGCGCCTTGATCCGGCCATCGCCCACCGCCCGGAACATGTCCACCGCTTTCAATCCCGGCGCATCGGGCATTGCGGGCGCATCCCAGAAGGTGCGAACCGCGGCGCGGTGGTCAGCGCTTTCCAGATCAAGGTGGCAGGCCAGCATGTTGGCAAGCCCACCCACCTCGCGCCCGCCCATCGCGTTGGGCTGGCCCGTGACCGACAACGGCCCGCACCCCGGCGTGCCGATCCTCCCGGTCGCCAGATGGCAATTGAGGATCGCGTTGACCTTGTCCGTGCCGGAGGTGGATTGGTTCACCCCCTGTGAATAGATCGTCACGACCTTGTCGGTCTGCACCCACAGCTTGCAAAAGGCGTCGATCTGGGCCTCGGAAAGCCCTGTGGCCGCTCCGGTATCGCGCCGCGCCGCTTCTAAGGCCGCGTCGAACCCGTTGGAGTGTGTCAAGGCGTCCGTGTCCACCGCTCCGCCATCGTGCAACGCTGTCAGCAGGCGGTTGAAAAGGGCCACGTCGCTGCCGGGGGTCAAGGCCAGATGCATGTCCGCGGCGTCACAACTGGCCGTGCGGCGCGGATCGATCACGACAATGCGCGTGCCGCGTTTCTGCCGCGCCGCAAGAAGCCGTTGATACAGCACCGGGTGACACCACGCGAGATTGGAGCCGACAAGCACCACAAGGTCCGCAGCCTCAATGTCTTCATAGGTTCCGGGCACCGTGTCCGTGCCGAACGCGCGCTTGTGACCCGCCACGGACGAGGCCATGCAGAGCCGCGAGTTCGTATCGATATTGGCTGACCCGATGAACCCTTTCATCAGCTTGTTGGCCACGTAATAGTCTTCGGTCAGAAGCTGGCCCGAGACATAAAAGGCCACGCTGTCCGGCCCATGCTCCGCGATGGTCCGGGAAAACCGGTCCGCGACCTGTTGCAAGGCGGTGTCCCAGCTGGCGTCCCGGCCATGCACCCTTGGCGCCAGCAGACGCTGTTCAAGCCCTACGGTCTCGCCCAGGGCCGATCCTTTCGAGCACAGGCGTCCGAAATTCGCGGGATGGTCGGGATCGCCGCGCACGTCCAGACCGCCCAAACCGTCCGACCGCAGGATCACCCCGCAGCCGACACCGCAATAGGGGCAGGTCGAGCGTGTTTCGGACAGGCCCGCGCCATCCATCATGCGGCACTCCGCGCAGCCAGCTTTGCCCCGTCGATCAGAACGCGCCCGGCCTCGATGCGCACGGGGAAGGTGGCGATGGTCCCGTCTTCGCCCTTGGCTTGACCGGTGTTTAGATCAAAAACCCAGTTGTGCAGGGGGCATGTCACGGACTGGCCGTGCACGATCCCTTCGGACAGCGGGCCGCCCTTGTGCGGGCAGGTGTCAGACGCGGCGAACACCTCGTCCGGCGCGGTGCGGAACAGCGCCACACAGCCCAGCGCGGTCTTGATCTTGCGCGCGCCGCGCAGGGGAATGTCGTCGATGGGTCCGATATCGATCCAGCTCATGTGCGTACACCTCCTGCTTTGCCCGGCGCGTGGGGCGTTTGAACATGGCGGGGGCAAACGACCCAAAGCCCGATCATTCCGCAGCCTCCAGTGTCAGGTCTGCCAGAGGCTGATAGCGCGCGGCCTCTTTGGCATGTTCCGCCCAAGGGTCGGTGCGGTAGATGGATTGCGACAATTCAAACGCGGCAATCAGGCGCGCGCGTTCCTCAAGGTCGTCGACCACCCGTTCACGGACCCAATCCAACCCCACCTTGGCAACCCATTTGTAAGCCCGGTCGAGGTACTTGGCGTTCTCGCGGTAGAGCTGGACAAAGGCCACGGTGAGGTCGATCGCCTCGGCCTCGGTTGCTGCATCGCCCAGCCGTTCAGTTTCCTTGACGTCCATCCCCGCAGCCCCCGCAACGCTGACCTGATAGCCGCTGTCGACACAGATGATGCCGATGTCCTTGCAGGTCGCCTCGGCACAGTTGCGCGGGCATCCGGAAACCCCCAGCTTGACCTTGTGCGGGGTCCACGACCCCCAGAGGATCTGTTCCAACTTGATGCCCAAACCGGTGCTGTCCTGAGTGCCGAAGCGGCAGTGATCGGTCCCGACGCAGGTCTTTACCGTGCGCAGGCCTTTGGAATAGGCGTGCCCGGATACCAGCCCGGCCTTGTTCAGATCGGCCCAGATGAAAGGCAGGTCTTCGCCCCGAACGCCCAGCAGATCGATACGCTGGCCGCCCGTCACCTTGACCGTGGGCACGTTGTATTTGTCTGCCGCATCTGCAATCGCGCGCAACTCATCGGGGTTGGTGATCCCGCCCCACATGCGCGGAACGACCGAAAATGTGCCGTCCTTCTGGATGTTGGCGTGTTTGCGTTCGTTCACGAAACGGCTTTGCGGATCGTCGCGATATTCCAGCGGCCAGTCGGCCAGCAGATAGAAATTCACCGCCGGGCGGCACTGGTGGCAGCCATTGCGGGTTTTCCAGCCCAGTTCCTGCCAGACGGCCTCTTGGCTCTTGAGGGCCTGCGACTTGATCAGGCGGCGCACGTCCTCGTGCGACAGATCGCAGCAACCGCAGATGGGTTGAGCCACGGGCATCACGAAATCATCGCCCAAGGTGACCTGCAACAGCTGCTCGACCAGCCCCGTGCACGTCCCGCATGAGGCGCTGGCCTTGGTCGTGGCGCGCAAAGTGGCGAGGTCGGTGGCGCCGTTTGCGATGGCGTCGGTGATGGTACCTTTGCAAATGCCGTTGCAGCCGCAAATCTCTGCCTCAGGCGGCAATGCTGCAACGGCTGAGAGCGGGTCCGCGGTGTCGCCCCCCTGATAGGCCGGGCCGAAGATCAGCGTGTCGCGCATGTCGTCGATTTCGGTGCCATCCTTGATCAGCCCGAAAAACCACGTGCCATCGGCGGTGTCGCCATACATCACTGCCCCGATCAAACGATCGTCTTCGATGACGAGGCGTTTGTAGATGCCCTTGCCCGGATCGCGCAGCACGATGTCCTCGCGGCCCGGACCTTCGGCAAAATCGCCTGCACTAAAGAGATCGCAGCCCGTGACTTTCAACTTCGTCGCCGTGTCCTTGGCCACGAAGGCCGCAGGTTCATTCAGCAGCGTCTGCGCCAGAACCTTGGCCTGATCGTAAAGCGGGGCCACCAGTCCAAAGAGGGTGCCATCGAATTCCACGCATTCGCCGACCGCAAATACATCCGGGTCCGATGTTTGCATCTGCGCGTTAACCTCGACCCCGCGCGCCACCTCAAGGCCTGCGTCCGTGGCCAGCCGCGTTTCGGGGCGAATGCCCACGGCCATGACCACCAGATCAGCCTCGAGCCCTGTGTTGTCTTCCAGCATGACGCCCTCGACCCGGTCCGTACCCAGAATGGCGGCGGTCGATGCCTGCGTTCGGATGGTGATGCCCCGCTGTTCCAGATCGCGGCGCAGCAAATAGCCCGCTGCCTCGTCAAGCTGGCGCTCCATCAGGTGGCCCATGAGGTGCAGCACGGTCACGTCCATGCCCCGTTCGGCCAGACCTGCGGCGGCTTCCAGCCCCAGAAGGCCGCCGCCGATCACCACGGCCTTGCCGCCCTTGTCCGCCGCCGCAATCATGGCGTTGGTGTCATCAAGATCGCGGTAGGTGATCACGCCGGGCAGGTCCTTGCCCTGCACCGGAATGATGAAGGGCGCGGAACCTGTGGCGAGGATCAGCTTGTCATAGGGCACGGCGCCATTTTGGCCTTCGACCATCTTGGCCGTCCGATCAATGCGCGTGACATGTTCGCCAAAGCGGCAGGTCACGCCATGTGCCGCGTACCAGTCGTCATCGTGGGTGATGATCTCCTCGTAGGTCTTGTCGCCGGACAGGACGGGGCTGAGCATGATGCGGTTGTAGTTGCCGCGCGGCTCTGCGTTGAACAGGGTGATCTCGAAGGCATCGGGGTCCGCATCGACCAGCTGTTCGATCACGCGCCCTGACGCCATGCCGGCCCCGATGATGACCAGTTTCTGTTTCGTCATTTTGTCTCTCCTGCTTGCGCACCGGAGGGCAGCGCCGGGTGGGTACGTCTCATGAGATCGCGCATCATGCTCACTCTGCCGCCATTGCCGTGGGTTTCGGTTTGGGGGAATTGCCGTGCTCGTATTCCTCGAGGAAATCGAGAACCTCCTGACGGTAGACGTAGTAGTCGGGGTGTTCGAGCAGCGCCTTGCGGGTCCGGGGGCGGGGCAGATCGACCTTGGTGATCTTGCCGATGGTCGCTTGCGGTCCGTTGGTCATCATCACCACCCGGTCAGCGAGCAAAATCGCCTCGTCCACATCGTGGGTGACGCAGATCGCCGTGACCTTGGTGCGCGACCACACCTCCATCAGAACCTCCTGAAGTTCCCAGCGGGTCAGGCTGTCGAGCATCCCGAAAGGTTCATCCAGCAACAACAGTTTGGGCGACAGGGCAAAGGCGCGGGCGATGCCCACCCGTTGCTGCATCCCGTTCGACAGATCGCTGGCAGGTTTGTCCATCGCATCGCTCAGGCCCACACGCTCAAGATAGTATTCCACCACGTCCTGCCGTTCGGCCCGCGATGCACGCGGATAGACCTTGTCGACGCCCACCGCCACGTTCTCCTTGGCCGAAAGCCATGGGAAAAGGTTGGGTGACTGGAACACCACTGCACGCTCCGGGTCGGCCCCTTCCACATGGCGGCCATCCAGCTTGATCGCGCCCTTGGAGATCGGGTTCAGCCCCGCTGCCATGGTCAGAACCGTGGATTTGCCACAGCCCGAGTGCCCGATGAGGCTGATGAATTCACCCCGGTCGATCTTGAGATCGAAATCCTCGACCACGGTCAGCGGACCCTTGGGCGTGGGATAGACCTTGTGCAACTGGCTGAAATCAAGAAAGCGATTGTCGATCAGGCCCGCCTGAGACTGCTTTACGGCCGCAGGCATCCCGTGGATCGGCGTGACATCGGGCAGCAGCCGCGTGCCTTCAACCTTCGCCTCGATCCCCACATCCATCAGGTATTTGGTCACGTCGGCGCGCAGGCTCTTGAAGGTGTCGTTGGTGTTCATCTCAATGCGGTCGCGCGGGCGCGGGATCGTTACCTTGAACTCGGCCCCCAACGTGCCGTCGGGGTTCAGCGCGATGATCCGGTCCGCCAGCAAGATCGCCTCGTCCACATCGTTGGTGATCAGTACGCAGGTTTTCTTGTCTGCTTCCCAGATGCGCTCGATCTCTTCCGCGAGGTTGGCGCGGGTCAGCGCATCGAGCGCCGACAAGGGTTCATCCAGCAGCAGCATCTCGGGGCTCATCGCCAGTGCCCGTGCCACGTTGACCCGCTGGCGCATCCCACCAGAAAGCTCGGCCGGGCGGCGCGTGGCGGCATGAGACAGCCCCACCATCTGCACGTAGTGATCGACCTTGGCGGCCTTTTCCTGCCGCGACATGCCGGGATAGACCGTGTCGACCGCCAGCCGCACATTGCCCGCCACGGTCAGCCAAGGCATCAGCGAATAACTTTGAAAGATCACGCCGCGTTCGCGCCCCGGTCCGGTGACGGGGTTTCCACGGTAGGTGACGCGCCCTGTGCTGGGCTGGTCCAGCCCCGCCATGAGGTTGATCAGCGTGGTTTTCCCGGTGCCGGAGAACCCCAGAAGCACAAGGAATTCACCGTCTTGCACATCAAGGTTGATGTTTTTCAGAACATCAGTGCGGTGCTGGCCCTCACCGAAGTTCTTGGATACGTTTTCGAAGGTCAGAACACCCATGTCGATCACCGATTGTTCGTGAATGTGAACAGGGATTGCAGCGCGTACATCACCCGGTCGAGCATGAAGCCGATGATCCCGATGGTGAACACGGCCACCATGATCTTGGCCAGCGAACTGGACGATCCGTTCTGAAACTCATCCCAGACAAATTTGCCCAGACCGGGGTTCTGCGCCAGCATTTCTGCGGCAATCAACACCATCCACCCGACCCCGAGCGACAGGCGCAACCCTGTGAAGATGAGCGGCAAGGCCGAGGGCAGCACCAGCTTGGTGATCTTGGACCAGGCGTTCATCTTGAGCACCTTGGAGACGTTCACCAGATCCTTGTCGATGCTGGCCACGCCCAGCGCGGTGTTGATCAGCGTAGGCCAGAGCGAACACAGGGTCACGGTGATGGCCGAGGTCAGAAAACTCTTGGCGAAAAGCCCATCGGAATTGGTGTAGACGGCCGAGACGACCATGGTTACGATCGGCAGCCACGCCAGCGGCGAGACCGGCTTGAATATCTGGATGATCGGGTTGAGCAGCGCATTTGTAGTGGCCGACAGGCCCGCCGCGATGCCCAGCGGGATGGCAATGACACTGGCGATCAAAAAGCCGAAGAAGACGGTTTTGATCGAGGTCCAGATTTGTGCGTAATAGCTTGGCGCGCCGGTATAGGCACGGGCCACCGGCTCCTTGCCCTGTTCGATGCGGCGTTCGTTCAGCGTGGCCACCTGGGCCTCGAACTTGGCGCGGGACGCGGCCTTGGCCTGCGCATCTTCGTGCAGGTTGACGGCCTCGGTCCAGACTTGCGTTGGCCCCGGGATCGCCCCAAGCGATGTCTGCACGGTCGGGGCCAGCGTCGCCCAAAGCGCAAGAAACCCGGCAATTGCCAGCAGGGGCAGCCCCAAAAGCCGCCAGATCTCGCTCATCTGGGCCTTCGGGTTGTCGCCCGCGGCGGCCTTCAGGATGGGCGTCATCCACGACAGGCCCACAACCTGAAACCATTTGTCAGCGGCGTTGATCTTGGTGAAACGGCGCGTGCGTCGGGCCTCTTTCTCGGCGTCGAGTGCGAAGTTGGGGTCGGCGGTGCTCATGAGCCTGTCTCCTGCGGAATGAATGGGCACGGGCGGGTCACACCGCCCGTGCAGATGGGCTTAGCCCTGCACTTCGTCGCCAACGACGATCTGGTCGCCCTTCAGGCCGATGGGCAGGCTGTCGAGATAGGCATTGGGAGACCGGCCATCGAAGGGAATGCCGTCGATGATGTCTTCGGCCGGTGTCGGCGCTTTGAACCCGTCGGTGTCCCATGGAAAGTCCGCAGCATCGGCCATCCCGTCGTCGACCAGCGATTTGGCCGCATCAAGGTAGATGTCCGGACGGTAGACGCTGGCCGCGACTTCCTTGTACCAGGCGTCCGACTTCGGCTCGCCGATCTGGCCCCAGCGGCGCATCTGGGTCAGATACCAGATCGCATCGGAGTAATAGGGATAGGTCGCGTTGTAGCGAAAGAAGACGTTGAAATCCGGGATGTCCCTCTTGTCGCCTTTTTCGAACTCGAAGAAGCCGGTCATGGAATTGGCGATCACGTCGTAATCGGCGCCCACGTATTCTGCCCGGCTGAGGATCTCGACCGCTTCGGGGCGGTTGGCGTTGTCGTTTTCATCCAGCCACATGGCCGCGCGGATCAGGGCGCGTACGACGGCTTTGGTCGTGTTGGGGTGCTTGCTGACAAACGCCTCGTTCAGGCCAAAGACCTTTTCGGGGTTATTCTTCCACAGCTGGTAATCGGTGATGACCGGCACCCCGATGCCCTTGAACACAGCCTGCTGGTTCCACGGCTCACCCACGCAGTAGCCATGAATTGTACCGGCCTCGAGCGTGGCAGGCATCTGCGGCGGCGGTGTCACGGACAAGAAGACATCCGCACCGATCTGCCCCGAGATGTTTTCGGAACTGTAATAGCCCGGGTTGATGCCACCGGCGGCCAGCCAATACCGAAGTTCGTAGTTGTGTGTAGAGACCGGGAACACCATCCCCATGTTGAAGGGCTCACCCTTGGCGTTGAACTCTTCGATCACGGGCACCAGCGCTTCGGCCGAAATCGGGTGTTGCGGGCGCCCATCGTCCATCGACGGGATGTGCGGGCGCATCATGTCCCACACCTCGTTGGACACCGTGATGCCGTTGCCGTTCAGGTCCATGGAAAATGGCGTGACGATATGCGCCTCGGTGCCGTACCCGATGGTGGCGGCCAAGGGCTGCCCGGCCAGCATGTGCGCGCCGTCAAGCTGCCCGTCGATCACACCGTCCAGAAGAACCTTCCAGTTGGCCTGTGCCTCAAGGGTCACGAACAGGCCTTCGTCCAGGAAATACCCCTGCTCATAGGCAACGGCCAGCGGGGCCATGTCCGTAAGCTTGATGAACCCGAAGGTCAGCTCGTCTTTCTCAAGCTCCAGCAGATCGGCAAAGACGGGGCCTGCCAGCGCGGTTGAGGCCGCAAGGCCAAGGAGGAGGTTCTTCATATTGCATCCTTTCGACACGCCCGGCTTGGGAGGAGATCGCCGGGGAAAAACAAAAAAGGCCGTCCACTGACCGCCGAAAACATCGACGGAAAGCGAGCGACCTTGCTCAGAGTATCCCTGTCATTGGGAAGGAATTCAGTGCGACCCACATCGTTGTGGTTGCAAGGTGATTAATGCTGCAACGCGGCGTGCTCGCAAATGCTTAGGCGTGGGTGACCTGACGCAATCCCGGCGACAGGGCGAGGTTTGCACAAAATTTGAACAGTTATCTGGCGCTCGGGTCGAAAATCTGACCATCGAAAAAGCGGTTGGGCATCAAAGTCAGCCCGCCCCCGGCGGATGCAACCGGCGTGTCGTGTCGAATCGCCCCTTCAAGTTTTTCGGACGCCCCCGGCATATCGAAGCCCACGGGACCAAGGTGCATGCGGTGCAGATCGGACCGGAACACCTTGGCAATCTCGCCCGAAGGCTGCACCCCTGCCCCGCCGTGCGTTTGCGCCAGATGCTGCGCGATCCATTTGGCCTGACTGCGCCATGGAAAACTGGCAGCCCCTTGGTGAAATTCGACAAAGGCAGGCACCTGGCGCTGCTCTCCCCGGCTGGAAACGGTCAGATGGCCGGACAACGCACGGTCGATCAGTTCGGAGGGGACATCCAGATAGGATTTGCGGGACAAGAGCGCACTGGCCGTGGGGCGCACCTGCGGGTCAGCCAGCCACCGGCCTGCGCGCCAGACGGCCCGCATCATGCGGCCCAACAGGTCGGGTTCAGTGTCGGCCCATGCCGTGCGCACCGCCAGCACCTTTTCAGGTGCAAAGTTCCAAATCGCGGCACCGGGCAGAACCAGCGCACCTGCGCCCTGCTCGACCGCCACCGATCCCCACGGCTCTCCCACGCAAAAGGCATCGACGTCGCCCGCTTCCAGTGCATTGGCCATCAGCGGCGGCGGCACCGTGCGGACCTCGATGCCATCCCGGCCAAGGGGCGTGGCAGCGCTCCAATACCGCAACAGTTCAACATGCATTGAAAAAGGAAAAGGAACGCCAAAAACGATCGGCCCATCGCGGACCTGTGCAAGGGCTGTTGCAGCCGCCACCGGATCCGAAAAGTCGAACCCGTAGCCCATGGCGCGCAGACGCTCTTCCAACGGTTTGCCAACGCCAATCACATTGCCATTGATCGACAGGATCGACACAGCAGAGAGCGCGGTTGTGACCCCGCCCAACCCCATAGCCATCGCGACGGGGACCGGGGACAGCATATGCGCTGCATCGACGCGACCAAAGGCCAGCATGTCGCGCACCGACGACCATGACGGCGCCGCGATCAAGTCCAGCGCGATGCCTTCCGCGTCTGCAAATCCCATTTCCTGCGCGATGATGAGGGGGGCCGCATCGACAAGAGGCATGTAAGCGACGGGAACGGAAACCTTCTTCATCCCAAGAGCCCAGATGCTGTCACCAGTGCTTCGGCCACGTCCGCGACGCGCCGCCCCTGATCCATCGCTGTCTTGCGCAACAGGGCATAGGCGGCTTCTTCGTCGATGCCCTTGGCCTTCATCAACAGCCCCTTGGCGCGGTCGATGACCTTGCGCTCTTCCAATGCGCGGCGGGTTTCGGCCAGTTCATTGCGCATCTGGCGGACCATGGCGAAACGGGCGATGGCCGTGTCCATCACTGGCTTGATCCGTGCAGGCGACAGCCCGTCGACCACATAGGCAGAAACCCCGGCCTCGATCGCGGATTGGGCCAGACCACCCGCCGAACCGGACACGAACATCGCAACAGGCCGCTCCAGCGGTCCCGAGGCCAGCGTCAGTTCCTCCATCATGTCGCGGGTGGGATTGTCGATATCGATCAACACGATGTCGGGCGCGTGGGCCGCAATCTTGCGCGCCAACCCGCTGGCGTTGCCGATCACGAAGACATCACAGTCGCAGGCATCCTTCAGAGCATCGACAATCGCAATGGCGCGGTCGCGGTCTTCTTCCACAACGACGATGGTCAGCACTTTGGTCATCGTCACCGGATGCACCGCAGGCCGAAGCGGCGCAATGATGCGACATCGGGGGGGGTGCACCTTGGGTCGGACGCGCGGATCAATGCCCGGAATTTCAGCGCGGCGCATAGATTTGAGGCAATCAGGGGATTGGGTGGCCCACCTCCTGTGGCAGCAAAATGCCGATCTGGAAAAGGTTGCAAATCGGCCCGTTGACAAACCTGATTGTTTCACTCAGGTTTATTTCACGTCCAGCCACCCCGACAGTCCACCGGGCAAGCCCGACACGTGTACCCGACACCGCATGTCATGTGAGGACTATCCAATGCGTCATCATCCTGAACCGCCAAACATCACCGAAGATCACTTTACATTCCAAAGCGGCACATTCGAGGTTTTCGACCTTCTGGATCTGCTGGCCCGACCGCAGCGGCAGGCGCCCCGCCCGCAGACCGCCAAGCCGGACACCCCCGACGAGGATCGGGCATGACCGCCGCCGTGACACCTTCATGCCAGACGTCCACCAAACCGGTGCCGACGCACGCCGCACTTGACCTGACAGATGGCGGCGACTTGGCCCGGATCGTTCATGCTTCGCAAACCTACACCCTGCGGATCACGCGGGCTGGCAAGCTGATCCTGACAAAATGACACAAGCCCCACCACACCCCGGCGGTGCGCCTGTTGGCTTTGTCAGTGACCTTGATCGGGTCGCGGCTGCATCTGTTCTGTACTTGCGCTTGTGGAACGACGGTCCGGACGCACAAGCAGAAGTCTGGAACACCCTGTCGACCGAACTGGGGGCCGCTCGAGGTCGCAAGGCGCTTCAATCGTTCGAAATGCTCTGTACGCTGTGCGCGCGTCATGGACGACGTCCCCTGATGTGCCATTCTGTGCAGTGCGCCTGTCTTGGCGCGGACGAATCCTGTTTTGCCAATTTCATTGCGACGGCGGCGACCGGCGAACGTGAAGACGCGATGCTGATCGCAACGCTTCTGGTCCGCCCGGATGTGGCGCCGATTGTCACGTCCCTGGCCGCGGATTTCGGCCTTGCCCTGATCCGGATGCGACCGCGTCGACCGCTTGCAAACTTTCCCGGAACGGCCCCTGGAACCGTCCATTGATGGCCCCGCGAATTGGACGCCGACCTTGAGCACTGTGCAGTCACCATGCCGATTGATCGGTAAACTCGAAAACGCCAAAAATACACTTATATATATTTTACAATTACTTACGCGCGAATTGAGGTGCGCACCTCAAAAATGCGTGGACTTGAGGTGCGTACCGCAACTAGCGTCATGGGTGTCTGATTTTCGATTCGGCGACCAAAAAGAGCCGCCGATCATCATACTGGGAGGACTACCAATGAATAAATTTAAGCTGGCATCCGTCAGCGCGTTTACCTTGGCCGCTGCATCAATGGCCAACACCGCGCAGGCCGAAGACCTGACCCTTTGCTGGGCCGCGTGGGACCCCGCGAACGCTCTGGTCGAATTGTCCAAGGAATTTGAAAGCCAATCCGGCCACTCGATGAGCTTTGAGTTCATTCCATGGCCCAACTTTGCTGATCGCATGCTGAATGAGCTGAACTCCGGCGGGAAGCTGTGCGACCTGCTGATCGGTGACAGCCAATGGATCGGCGGCGGCGCCGAGAACGGCCACTACGTCAAGCTGAATGACTTCTTTGACAGCGAAGGCATCAGCATGGACGACTTCGCAGATGCGACCGTCTATGCCTATTCGACATGGCCCAAGGGCACGCCAAACTACTACGCATTGCCCGCCATGGGGGATGCCAATGGCTGGTTCTACCGCAAGGACTGGTTTGCGCGCGACGACATCAAGGCCGCCTTCAAAGAGGCCACTGGCCGCGATCTTGCCGAACCGAAATCACAAAAGGAACTGCTTGAGATCGCCCAATTCTTCCAGGGCCGCGAGATCGACGGCAAGACTGTCTATGGCGCCTCGATCTTCACCGAGCGTGGGTCCGAAGGCATCACGATGGGCATCACGTCGGCGCTGTACCCATGGGGATTCAAATACGAGAACACCCCGGGCAGCTACGACATGGAAGGCGCTGTCAACTCTCCCGAAGCTGTCGAGGCGCTGGAATTCTACAAGGAGTTCTACGAGACCGCGACACCTCCGGGCTACACCAACAGCTACATGGGCGAGAGCCTTGATGCCTTCAAATCCGGTCAGGTCGCCATGGCGATGAACTGGTTTGCCTTCTTCCCCGGCCTCTATGCAGACCCCAACACCGGTGGTGACAAGATCGACTTCTTCGTGAACCCG
>CBFHND010000045.1:0-14462 GCA_965657085.1 uncultured Paracoccaceae bacterium | reverse complement strand
GCCCCGGTGCGCATCCTGTCGCTGAATCTCACTGAAAACCTGCACAATTCGCGGCTTTACCCACTTGTGGCCACGGTCAGCATGTCGATGCGGGTGTTGTCGGTGGACGACCTTGGTGTCTCAAGCCGCGGCGGTGCGCTCTACCTCAGTTACCTGAATGGGATCGAGCAAAGCGCCAACCGGGTTCCCGATGGCCGGGCCAGCAAAATGGGCATTGAGGGGGCGCTATGAACGAGATCGCAAAACTTCTGGCCCCCGTCACCCAAGGCACCGCCCCCTTTCCGCCGGACAGCCGGTACAACGGCGCGCCGATGAAAGTGGCGACGCTGCCTGATGGCCGTGAGGTGCGCTATGTGGGCCGCCGTTTCATCCCGGCGGCCGAGCGTATCGAAGTGAGCGGTGTGCATACCGTACAGGGCGGAGACCGGCTTGACCTTATGGCCGCACGCTATTTCGGGAACCCGACGCAGGGGTGGAAAATTCTCGACGCCAATCAACTGCTCAATCCCCGCCGGGCCTTGGCCGAGACCGGATCCCGGTTGGCCATCGGTCAGGCGCTCAACATCGCGGGGCAGAGCTTTGAATAGGGAGGGGGGCATATGAGCAGCGGCGCAGAACTGCGCGTCTATGTCGGCCCGGCCGTGCCGGTGCCGCTGTCGCAGGATGCGCTCAAGGCCCTTGTGTCCGCGTCCGTGACCAGCGCCTCGCCAACCGCGCCGGGTGTGTTTCAGCTCGTCTTTGACATCGACCACCGGTCGCCCCTGCACACGGTCTTTCTGCTGTCGGGCGGTGCCCCGATCCCGCTGGTGCGGGTGGTGATCGCGGCCCGTGTCAACGGCGAGGAAAGCGTGCTGATCGACGGCATGATGACAAATCACGAGATTTCGCCGGGGCCCGCGCCCGGCACCGCGCGCCTGACAGTGACCGGAGAAGACCTGAGCCGTGCGCTTGACTACATCGCCTTCAACGAAATCCTCTATCCCGCAGCACCGGACTTTGTTCGTGTCGGGCTGATCCTTTTGAAATACGCCTTTCTGGGCATCATTCCCAAGGTCATTCCATCGGTTCTGCTGGACATACCGCTTCCCACCGAACGCATCCCGCGCCAGCAGGGCAAAGACCTCGCCTATATCAAGATGCTGGCGGAAAAGGTCGGCTATGTCTTCATGATGCAACCGGGCGATGCCGTCGGCACCTCATACGCCTATTGGGGTCCGGAAATCCGCTTGGGAGAGCCGCAGCGCGCGCTCAACTTCGACATGGATGCCCACAAGAACCTGCAAAGCCTTTCGGGCAGCTACAATGGTCAGAACGCCAAGCTGCCCATCGTCACGATCCAGAACCCGCAGACCCGCGCGCCGATCCCGATCCCCATTGTGATCAACCCCATTCTGAACCCACCGGTCGGGGCGATCCCGCCCATTCCCTTGCAGATCGAACCCATCACCGGAACGGCGAAATTGAACCCCGTGCAGGCGGCACTGGTGGGAATGGCCAAGGCGGCGCAGGCGAACAAGGCACCCGTGAAGCTGTCCGGGCAGTTGGACGTGATGCGTTATGGCAGGCTTTTGCAGCCGCACAAACCGGTTGGGCTGCGCGGGTTCGGTGCGGCCTTTGACGGGCTTCACTACGTCGAGATGGTCAAAACCACCTTCTCAGCGGGGTCGCTCACGCAGGGCTTTGAAATCACCCGAAACGGACTTTTGTCCACACTCGAAAAGGTTCCCGCATGACAAACAGATATTACGGACTTCACCGGGGCACGGTGGTCAACAATGTCGATCCAATGCAGACCGGGCGGTTGCAAATCCTGGTGCCTGACATCGCGGCGGCGGCCCTGTCGACCTGGGCCAACCCGTGTTTTCCGACCGGAGGCCCGCAGATGGGGTTCTTCAGCGTGCCGATGATCGGTGCGGGGGTCTATGTCTCCTTTGAACAGGGGGATCCGGATTATCCGGTCTGGATGGGAACGTTCACGGGGTCTGTCGCCGATGTCCCGCTATTGGCCAACACCGCGCCACCGCCGACACCGGCCATCACGCTCCAGACGCCACTGAAGAACGGGATCGTCATCTCGGATGCTCTTGGGCCGATGGGGGTTGGCGGGATCACGCTGCAAAGCGCCTCGGGGGCGACAATCGCGGTCAACGACACAGGGATCACCATCATGAACGGGAAGGGGGCCGTCATCTCGATGATCGGCAACACCGTCGACATCAATCTGGGGGCGCTCACCGTGATCTGAGCGCGGACAAGGGAGGAAAACACATGCCGGGACCAATGCTTCACGTCGGTGCAACCGTGCTCTGTGCACATGGCGGGCAGGCACAGCCCACCGTGCCCAACCCCCGCGTTCTGGTCTCGGCGCAACCCACTGTCGCGCAGACCGCCCCTTATGTCGTGGCCGGGTGCGCCATGCCGCCGCCGCCTGCAGGCAACGGGCCCTGTGTCACGGCGCAATACGTGACCGGATCGGTGCGCGTGATCTCGAACGGTCAGCCGCTCTTGCTCATGGACAGCCAAGCCATCGCAACGCCCACGGGAACGCCGCTGATTGCCGCCGTGGCGCAAACACGGGTGATCGCCACATGACCCAACAGCCCACATACACCATGGATTTTCCCTATCGGTTCGCAGGCGACGGAATGACGGCCCGGACAGGGTACGAAGACCACATTCGTGATTTGATCGAACAATTGCTGTTCACCCGGCAGGGGGAGCGTCTGGTGCGGCCTGCGCTGGGCTGCGGTCTGTCCGATCTGTTGTTTGGTCCGCTGTCCGATGAGGTGGCCGCGGCGGCCCGGACCACGATCCAGGTCGCGTTTCAGGAGTTTCTGGCCGCGCAGGTCGAGTTGCGCACACTTGATGTCCGGGCCGAAGACTCAGCCCTTTTGATCGACATCGGCTACAGCATTGTGCGGACCGGGGAAGAAGGGCGGATGTCACTGACCGCGAATGCGGAGGCCGGGCCATGATGTATTATTGCTGTGATACCCTGCGCCGAGAGGCCACGCGCACTTCGACGCTCAATGGTATCGATTTCATCGAAGTGATCGACATGGCCGCCGTTCTCGAAGACGACCGCCAGCGGTTCCTGCACGTTCACCTGCTGAAAGACCCCGCCCCGGACGTCTATGGCCCCGACAACGTGGTGGTCGAGGGGCCGGACGGGCCGTTGGAGATCGTGGATGTCACCACCGGTCTGGGCGCGCAGACCAACCTTGTCGTGGTGGAACTGACCGGGCCGGGTGACTTTGAACCGCATGTCCTGCGCTTCCGCCGGGGTCTACTGGACGACCGGCCACCACCGGAACTCGACCCGCAGCTGTCCTTGGTCGAGTTCAGCTTCAAGGTGGAATGCCCGTCGGATTTCGACTGCCTTCAGCCCTGCGATTGCCTTGACGCGCCGCGCGAGATGCCCGAGATTTCCTATCTTGCCCGCGACATCGACAGTTTCCGGCAGGTGATGCTGGACCGTCTGGCGACACTGCAGCCCGACGTGCCGCCGCCGCATCAGGTGGACCAGAAAATGGCCGTGATCGATGCGCTGGCGGTCCTGGCCGATCAGGTTGCCTACCAACAGGACGCCGCCCATACGGAGGCGTATCTTTCCAGACTGCAGCACCGCATATCTGCCCGCCGTCTGGGACGGCTGGTCGATTACACCATGGACGAAGGCCAGAACGCCCGCGCCTTTGTTCATCTGGAGGTCGACGCGGATGTCTTGCCTGCAGGTCCGGGATTTGCGCCGGTTGTTCCCGCAGGCACGGCCTTTGCCACACGGCTTTCGGGGCAACCCTTGCGTCTGCCCGCCGATCCCGCGGTGCTGGCGCGTGCTGCGGTGGTGTTCGAGGCGATGACCGATATCGAGGCGCTTTTTCTGGATCACAACGAACTGTCTTTCTACACGTGGTCCGATCAACGATGCTGTCTGCCACGCGGGGCGACAGCCGCCACGCTTGCCGCGCATCGCCCCAATCTTGTCCCCGGCATGTTCCTTGCCTTCGAAGAACTGGTGGGTCCGCGCAGTGGCAACACGGCCGATCGGGACCGTTCAAACCGCCCGGTTGTGCGTCTGACCGCCGTGCGGGCGTTCGCGTCGCCGGGTGTGCCTCTGACGGACCCTGTCACCACGGACGAGATTACCGAGATCGAATGGGACGTGATGGATGCGCTGGAACGGCCCCTGTGCCTGTCTGCCGAAACGGATGAGACCTTTGGGCGGGTCTTTCTGCCTGAGGTTTCGGTGGCGCGCGGCAACATCTGCCTTGCGGATCATGGCCGCACCATCACCGACGAAGACCTGGGAACGGTGCCAGCCCCCCGGCGCAGCTGGGCGCCTGGCTTTGGACCCGAAGCGGTCTCCACCACCCAAGCCGAAAGCTGTGCCATGGAACTTTGTGACCGGGAACGGCCCGAGCAGATCACGCCGCGTTATGCGCCCATTTTGGCGCAAGGTCCGCTGACCTTTGCCGCCCCATTTGCCGCAGAGAGCGGCGCGCGGGCCCTGCTTGCCGCAACCGGCACTCCCGAGCCTGCCTTGTCGCTGGTCGGTACGCTCAACCTTGTCTCGGCCCCCTACACCGCACGGCGCGACCTGTTGGGCAGCGACGCAAACGCCCGCGACATTGTGCCAGAGATCACCAATGACGGCCGTGCGGTCTTGCGCTTTGGAAATGACACCAACGCGTTGCGTCCCAATGCAGGCACCGCGTTCACGGCGACCTACCGTGTCGGTCTCGGGCCATCGGGCAACGTGGGCGAAGACAGGTTGGTGCATGTGCGCAGCGACGTCGCCCAGATCTCGGGCGTGCGCAACATGACACCGGGGACAGGTGGGCGCCGCCCCGAGACCATCAAGGAAATGCGCCGCCGCGCGCCCTTTGCCTTCCGTCGGCAGGACCGCGCCGTCACGCGCGAAGACCATGACGAAATGGCCAAACGCTTTTTGCCACCCGAAGGGCCGATGCAGGGCACTGTCACCGACATCATGCACACCGGATCATGGCACACGGTCTTTGTCACGGCGGACCGGCGCGGCGGGCTGCCGGTCACGCCGGAGTTCGAAACCAATCTGCGCGCACACCTGGAACGCTACCGCATGGCCGGGCGCGATCTGGAGGTCGAAGGGCCCATCCCTGTGCCCATCGAAATCGACATGGAGGTCTGTGTTTGCGCCGACTACCTGCGCGGACAGGTCAAGGCATCGGTGCTTGAACGGTTCTCGGCCAACGTCTTGGCAGATGGCACACTCGGCGCGTTTCACCCTGACCGGATGAGCTTTGGGCAGACACTCTACCTCTCGCCGCTGATCGCGCTTGCGCAATCGGTTGAGGGCGTGAAGGCCGTCGAGGTCACGCTGTTCCAGCGCTATTCCGACGCGCGCACCAGCGGGCTGACAGATCGCAAGCTGGACTTCGGCAGGCGCGAGATTGCGCGGCTCGACAATGATCCCAGCCATCCCGGCAACGGCGTGCTGCGTTTGACAATGAAAGGGGGCAGGTAATGGCGATCCAGTTCTCTGATCTGTGCGGGTGCTGTAGCGGCATTTCGATCAAGACACCGCAGGCGGGGTATCAAAGGCCGGGCCTGCCCGTCATCACCGCGCGCGCGGGTGATTATTGGGCGTTCAAGGACACGATGACCGCGCGCCTGACCTCTGCCGAATATGGCAGCCTGTCCGATCTGCGGTCCCGCGATCCATCCGTGGATCATTCGATGGCGCTGATTGACGCCTGGTCTGTTGCCGGTGAAATCCTTGGCTTTTACTACGACCGCCTGTTGTCCGAGACGCTCTTGCCCACGGCGGGCGAGTTGTGGTCACTGCATCAACTGGCAGGTCTCGTCAGCTACCGCCCACATCCCGGCGTCTCTGCCGAAACCACGCTGGCCTTCAAGATGTCGACGGCCGAAGGTGCGCCGCGCGCGGCGACCCTGCCATCGGGCATCAAGGTACAAAGCACGCCGGGACCGGACGAAACGCCTGTCATTTTCGAAACGTCGGAGTCGGTAGAAGCGCGGCCGGCATGGAATGCGATGCGGCCAAGGCTCAGTTCGGTGCAGGCGCTCTCGACAACGACAACCCGCCTCTATCTGGACGGCACGGCAACCGGTCTGGTCGCCGGTGATGCGTTGTTCTATTTCGCAGACGACGGCACGGCGGTCTTTGCGCTCATCCGAAAGGTGGAACTGAAGCCCGCCAATGCGGCCGAAGACCCCGATAGCCGCGATCTGACCCTGCTGACTGTCGATGTTCAGGGCGGTGCCCCGGTAAACCAATCCGCAAGCGCACCCGCCGCGCCTGCCAGCCCGGTCTTCCCGCCCGATGTGGTGCCGTTCCTTGGCACGACCGTCACTGCGGGCGAACTGACGGAACTTCTGGATGATGCGGAGTTGGAGGAGCACGCGCTTTTCGATCCGATCCTCGGCGCACCCGAAACGCCCAAGCGCGTTCTGGTCTTTCGCGACAGTGCCGGCGTCTTTGGCAACACGGCACCTGCCATTTCGGCGTTGCCCCCGACCATGACCGGCGACGTGCCCATCTATGGCACCGACGACGACGGCAACATCATTATCACCGGGACCACTCCGGCACCCTACAAAGGTGTCGGGGCCGCCGAATGGGCCGACGGAAACCTCACGGTGCTGGAAGACAGCGCAAACGCGGTTCATCTGGACCGCGTGGTCAAGGATATCGCCGCCGACAGCTATGCGCTTTTGCAGGACGGGGCGACTTGGGGTGTCTACGAAATTGATGCGGTGGCGGAACTGTCCTTGTCCGAATTCGCCATCACGGGGAAAGCGACCCGGCTGGAGATGGACACGGACAGCGGGTTTTCCAGTTTCACCACACGCGGCACCACCGTCTATGCCAATTCGGAATGGATCGACCTGCCGCGCGCTCCGCGCGACGATGCGCTTGACATCGGAACCACACAGATCACGCTGAACACCTGGGCACCCGGACTGCAAAGCGGACAAAGCCTGTTTCTGACCGGCACCTACGCCGATGATCTGAACGCGCCAGTGACCCGTTTGGTGGACATCGCCGAGGTTGAGCATCAGCTCTTTGCCGGGGGCAGCACGCGGATCACGCTTGCGGCGGCGCTGGTGGATGATCTTGACCGACGGGCACTGCGGATCAATGGCAACGTGGCTGCCGCCAATCATGGCGAGACGACCGAGGAAATCCTTGGCAGCGGCGATCCCAAACAGCCGTTCCTTCAGGCGGTCGCAAAACAAAAGCCGCTGACACATGTGACGGCAACTGTGCCCGGTGGTGCGCTGGCCGAGGCGGAATTGCGGGTCAGCGGCGTGCTCTGGAAGCCGGTGCGCGACCTGCTGGAAGCCAAGCCGGGCGACCGGGTTTACACGCTCACACTCGATCCCGACGGCGTTGCAACGTATGGGTTCGGCAATGGCATCCTGGGGGCCATGCCGCAGTCGGGCACCGACAATATCACCGTCGGCTATCGCACCGGGTTGGGATTGGCGGGCCGGGTCAAGGCCGGGCAACTCAACATTTTGATGTCGCGGCCGCTGGGGCTGGAGGAGGTCGCAAACCCATTGCCCAGCACGGGTGGAGCGGACCCGGAAACGCTGGACAACCTGCGCGACAACGTGCCGTTGTCGTGCCGCACCATTGATCGCGTCGTGTCCCTGAGCGACTTTGCCGATTATGCCCGCGCCTACGCCGGGATCGCCAAATCCCGTGCGGAATGGGTGAAGTTTCCCGGCGCGGCGAAATCCGGTGTTGTCGTGACCGTTGCCGATGAAAAGGGCGACGAGGTTCCGGATACTTCGAAACTTTTCAAGGACTTGCTGGCCTCGCTGACGGGCGACGGCATTCCCTATACTAGGTTCCGGCTGCGCAGTTTCCGCCCGCGCTATTTCCGTATGGCGGCCAAGGTCAAAGCGCTGGAGGACTACGTCGAAGCGGATGTTCTCGAAGACGTCGAAGCGGCCTTGCGTACGGAATACGCCTTTGAAGCCCGCAGTTTTGCGGCACCTGTTTTTGCCTCCGAAGTCATCACCACGATGCAGAACGTCGAAGGGGTGGAGGCCGTGGTGCTCGACTACCTCTATCGCGGCGGCACGGCGGACCGGAACGAGGCACTGAAGGCGGATGGTGCCAGCCCGACGCAGGGGGCCGAGCTTTTGATGCTGCATCCCGAACCGCTCGACTATTTGGAGAAGATGACATGACCGAGCAAACACCTGTCGGCACATGGCTCTATGACAGCTTGCCTGAAGTCTATCGCCGCCGCGATGCCAGTGAAGGGTATCCGCTGCGCGACTTCCTGATGGTGCTGGGCGAGACCGGCGATACCCTGCTGGAGGAAGCGGACAGGCTGTATGACAACCAGTACATCGAGACCTGCGAGGAATGGTTGGTTCCCTACATCGGCGCACTGATCGGCTACCGTCCGGTGCATGATGTGGGCCGGGTCAGCCAGCGCGCACTGGTGGGCCGCTGGATCGAGCTGGTGCGCTCCAAGGGGACTGCGGCCACGGTGGAGGAGGTGGCGCGCGGGGCGACCGGCTGGCCTGCGAAGGTGGTCGAGTATTTCCAGACCCTCGCGCATCCGCAGTTCATGAACCATCTGCGCCCGCAGGTGCATGGCGGGATCGACTTGCGCAATGCCGCGCGGCTGCAAGACATTGGCAGTGCATTCGACAGCGCGCATTACAGCGTGGATGTGGGCCGCATTGCCCTGCGCGAAGGGCGGCACAACATCCACAACATCGGCCTGTTCCTGTGGCGCCTGCGCACCGATCAATGGCCCCGGCACCGCGCGTTTCAGGTCGGGCCACGCCGCTTTGCGCTGCACACATTGGGGCTTGATACGCAGGTGTTCAACACGCCCGTGACCGAAAGCGGGGCGGATGCGCTTGCTGGAAAGCTGAACTTGCCGATCCCGTTGCGACGGAGGTTTCTGGACGCAAACCTTGCGGACTACTACCCCCGCGCCTTCCGCATCTGGATCGACGGTTTGGAGGTTCTGCCCGGTGGGTTGCGCATCTGTAACCTGTCTGATTTCGGCGCGGGATGGGCCCATGCCCCGGACACCACGGTGGCCTTTGACCCGGTACTGGGCCGCATCGCCACGCCTGCATCGTCCGATCCGCCCGAAAGCGTCGAAATCGAAGCCTATACCGCGTTTCCCGCAGACATCGGCAGCGGTGCCTATGAACGCGCCTCGGGTTTCGCTACAGCGCTGGTGCCGGTCACAACCGTGGCCACCGGAGACAACCTGCAAACGGCTCTGGACGGCGTGCAGACGGGTGGCGCGGTCGAGATCACGGACAGTGAGACCTATCCGGGCAGCTTTTCCATTGACGTGGATGCCGACCAGCGGCTTGAATTCCGCGCGGCCAACGGCCAGCGCCCGACGCTTGATCTGACCGGGGATATGGAGATCACGGGCGCTGCCGAAAGCGAAGTCAGCCTTGATGGGTTCCTGATCGGCGGCGGCGCCATCGTGGTGCCTGACACCGGCGCCAATGCTTTGCGGCGTCTTACCCTGCGGCATCTGACCCTTCTGCCGGGGATCGCGGCCGCGCCTGACGGAACACCCCTTCAACCCACCGCACCCTCGCTTGTCATCGAAGCCCCGAACGTGATCGTCGACATCGACAGCTGTGTTCTGGGTGGCATCCGCTGCCATCCCAGCACCGTGATCGAGATACGCGACAGCGCGGTTGATGCCACCGAAACCGTCAACGTGGCGCTGGCAGCCCTTGATGGAGAAAGCCCCGGCGGGCGGGTGACGCTGGGCGAAAGCACGGTGATCGGCAAGATCAATGCGCGCGTCTTTACGTTGATCTCGAACACGATCCTGATGGCGGATCTGGCGCCCGGCGACAGTTGGACCATTCCCGTTCAGGCGCAGGACACCCAGACCGGGTGCGCGCGGTTTTCCTACATTCCGCCCGGATCGAAAGTGCCCCGCCGCTATCGTTGCCAGCCCAGTCTCGCCTTGGCCGAGGCCCTGGCGGCGGCAAAAGAGATCACACCGGTTCTGACACCAGCCCAGGAAACCGCCATCACCCGGAGGGTGCAAGGCCGTATGCGCCCCGGTTTCAATGAGCGTCGTTATGGCCGCGCCGCCTACCTGCAGCTGCGCAACTCGACCCCAATAAGGATCAAGGCAGGTGCGGATGACGAAAGCGAAATGGGCGTCTGGCATCAGGTGTATCAGCCACAGCGCGAAAGCAATCTGCTGACACGGCTGGATGAATTTTTACCAAGCGGATTGGAGGCTGGGTTTTTCTTTGAAACCTGAGACCAAACCGCGCCCTGCAAGGGAGACCAGGATATGACCACGGACATTAGCAGAAAGACATTCGATCATCGCAGAAACACCGCCTGGACCACCAGTATGCAGGGGCGCGTCGCCACGGATGCCCCGATCAACGAGGACAGGCGCGTCCGTGATCGCCGTCTGCGATCTGAAACTGTCGATCTGATCGGGCGTTGCGGCTATCCCTTGGCCCTTCCGACCTCGTTTGAAATCACGGTGTCTGGCGGTGACATAGAAGTTGGTCCGGGGCGCTACTATGTCGATGGTCATCAGGCCGAATGCTTCGGGACGGGACCCGAAGTCTTCAACGACGTGCTGTCGGAAATGCGGGGCCCTGATCCGGTCGCTTTCGATGATCAACCGTTTCTGCCCGGTGCGGACCCCTTTGTACCTGCCGACGGGCTGCACCTGATCTATCTCGATGTCTGGCAGCGCGACGTGACCTACCTTGAAGATGAGACAATTCTTGATCCCGCGATCACGGTCGACACCTTTGCCCGTCGCCAGACCGTCTGGCAGGTCAAATCCTTCGGGCCGGTCCCGGAAGGGACGACATGTGAAACGCCGGACGCGGATATTCCGGGCTGGCCGGCTGAAATTGCGCCTTCGGTTGCGCGGCTGAGTTCGCGTGCCGATCCCGCGCAGGCCGAAACCAACCCGTGCCTGTTGCCACCCGATGCCGACTACCGCGGTATCGACAACCGGACCTATCTTGTCGTCGTGCATGGGTTTGACGAAGACGGCGCGCCGTTGGTCAAGTTTTCGCACACCCACGGGACAGTGGCCACGACCATCCTGTCACAGCCGCAAGGCAATGTTCTTGAAGTTGTGGAGGTCGCCAAGGACGATTTCCTGCGGTTCAACCCCGGCGACTGGGTCGAGGTTACGGACGAGGCGCGCATGCTGGCCGGTGAGAGCGGCACGATGGCTCTGGTCTTGAGCGTCGATGACCCGACGAACACCATCACACTTGAAAACCCGTTGCCTGCAGGGGCCGTGCGGCTTGACGGCGCAGGCCCCGATCTGGACCAGCAATTCAATCCGGTCATCCGCCGTTGGGACCAGTCCGGTCAGATCGTGGACCACGACGCCAACCCGATCACCGATCTTGACGTGGTGGGATCGTCAGGGTTGATCCCGATGCCTACGGACGGGACGTGGATTGCGCTTGAGGACGGGGTCGAGGTTGCCTTGTCGCTTGCCTCGGCCGCCGGGCCGATCCGCATCGGCGACCGCTGGACCTTTGTCGCGCGCTATGCCGACAATTCGGTCGAAGAACTGAACGCAGCTCCGCCCGAAGATTATCAACACCATTACTGCCGCCTCGCGCTGGTTGCTGCGTCTGGTGGCGAATGGATCGCCCCTGCGGTGTCGGATTGCCGGGACCCGATTGATTTGGGAGGCGAGTGTTGCTGCACCGTCATCGTGCATCCGGGAGAAGACATTCAGGCCGCAATCAACAGCTTGCCGGATGATGTGGGCGGCTGTGTGTGTCTCAAGGCAGGCCTGCACACTGTCTCATCGGCGCTTCAGATCACAACGGCCAACGTGGTTCTGCACGGGGAATCTCCGGGGGTAACAGTGCGACGCTCGGACGATGGGCCGGTCCTTGAAATCACGGGAACCACGGGCGCCCACATATCCACCATTCGGTTTGAACATCCTTCGGCTCAGGCCAATTCCTTTGGCATCGTCGAGGTGCTCAGCTCGGCGGATGTGTCGATCGCGGGATGCGGGTTCTTTGCGGCACGCGGTACGTCGTCCGCCGGGATACTGCTGGCCGATGCCTCGGATGTCACAATCAGCGAAAGCCGTTTCGAGGCGCTTGTCTTCGGCATTATGGCATTGGAGCGCTGTGATCATATCCGCATCGAAGACAATTCCATGACCCTTGGCGGGCAAAGCTTTGTCGGACAGCTGGGTGTGACGGCCGTCAGTTTGGTCGGTCCTGTCCGGGTGACAGGCAACCGCATCACAGGCGCCGTGACCGGGATCAGCATCAACGACGATGCGTCCGGGGTTTTCCGCGGATCGCTGGGCGAGGGGTCAGAGATCAGCCGCAACGAAGTCGACCTGATGCAGGCGGGTGCCGCACCGGATGATACGGTCGCCTTCTACGGGATCGATACCGGTGCCGCGGATACGCTGATCGATGGCAACCGCGTGTCCTTTGCCGGAAGCGCCACAGCGGGCATTCGCGCCAGCGGCATAGGGGCCCGGGTGGTGCACAACACGGTCGAGGCGAACTTCGTGGCCGATGACGATGCACGCAACCTTGGGATATTCATCGGCAACGGCCCTGATCAGGACCACCTGACAGAGCATGTTGTGGTCACCGGAAACACTCTGCGGGGCATGACGACAGGCATCTTTGTGGGCGACGCACGCGATACGCTGGTGGACGGAAACGAGATTGACCCCTTTCCAACGGCTGACCTGACGCCGGGCATTTTCCTCAATCAATCCGTGGCGGCGCGGGTCTGTGACAATGCGATCAGAGGGGCGGGCAGCGGCGTGATTGCGACCAATGGCCGGTATCTCCGGCTCAGCGGCAATACCATCGCCGACACCGGGTTCGGGGTGGCGCTTGGGCTGGAAATCGCCCCAACGGTGTCCAACAACACGATCACCAATTCCGCGGCCTTTGGCATTCTCGCGCTGCTGACGGTCGCGCGCACAAGTGTTGTCGAGAACCATCTGTCGAGTGTTGGCTGGTTCGGTCCACTGCCCTTTGCGATCGGGGCGCTCTTTGTTCTTGGCGAATGGCACGTGGAAGCCAACGAGGTCATGAACAGCGGCGTGCCCATCGACGGCAACACAAATGCCAATGCAATCAGCGGCATTCTGGGCGCTTTCGTGATGGAAGCGCGGATCGAGAGCAACCTTGTGACCTATTCCAACGGTGCGCTCTTGCCGGACGGGCGCGAAGACCGGGCCTTGTTGATCCAGGGCCTGCTGGAATTCAGCGCCGATACCGGACCGGGAAGCCTGACCTTCGGATTTCCCTGCCAGATCACCAACAACAAATTCGTGGGCAAGGGGTTCTCTGCCCTGGTTGAAATGCGCGAATTGCCGATCACTGACACCTTCAACGCGCGCTTCGAAAGGGTGTTCTTCAATCACAACTATTGCTGGCATCTGGGTCCGGGGCTGGAAGCCGACGGCAATGCGTCGGTCATTCTGGAGGGGCGTGCCGGTGTCGTGATGGGGAACCAGGTCAAGACCGTGAATGGCATGATGGCCTCGGTGAACATGCGCAACATGGCCGGCACCATGGTTGGCAACATCACCACGTCGGGTTTCGCAAACGATCCGAATTTTCCCGTGAACGAAGCCGACTTCAACCGCCAATTCTGATATCGAAAGGACGTCAAGATGAGCATCACCAAACTGATCACTGAACAGACGAAATTGTTCACCGACCTCGACAAGAGGTTCTCTGACAAGGTGACGCCGCAGAACTACCAAAGCCGCATCAAGGCCGTGACCGACACGCAGGAAAAGCGTCTCAACGCGCGTATCAAATCGCTGGAAAAGCAAAAAGCCGCGGCTGTTGCGCGGTTCGACGCTGCGATCAAGGCCGAAAAGGACGCGCTCAAGGAGGTCGAAGCGTACCGGGTGAACCTCGATCCGAAACAGGACATCAAGGACCGGACCGGCAAACTCAAACCCACACCGGTCAAGCCCACGCAGACGCGTACCACCAGGACCTCGCGGTCAAGCGTCAAACCGACAACGACAAGAGGTAAGAGCAAGCCCCCGACGAAAAAGTAATCGCGCGCGCTGCGCTGGTTTTATCCGCAACAACACGTGTCACCGCGCAGTGTTGCTTTTGCAGGATCACGGCCTGTCCCAAATGCTGCGGATTCGCCTGTCTTCACTTGCGGGGACTGGACTGTCCCAATTCGTGTGCAGTAAGTGTGCGCCATCGACGCGAAGAACGGATCAAGGACCGCAGGAGACCCACGCATGCCGAACACGGCAGCCGAAATGGCCGCGCGTCTGTCCGTGGCCCCTATGATGGATTGGACCGACCGGCACTGCCGCTATCTGCACCGGCTGCTGTCGCGCCAGGCGTTGCTCTATACGGAAATGGTCACGGCACCGGCGCTGGTGCGGGGCGGCGCGTTGCATCTTTTGGACCATGACCCGGTCGAA
>CBFHND010000044.1:0-16729 GCA_965657085.1 uncultured Paracoccaceae bacterium | reverse complement strand
CCCCAGACAAACAACGTCAGCGGCTGGTTCATCGGGACAATTTCCAAGGCACCCGATTGTTGCAGCGCATCATTGTCGAGAATGGTTCGGGATGTCGGTGTAATGAGCATCTGCAGCGTCGCAAGCTGCGGACGGATCCCTTCCTGGGCGGCTGTCTGGTCGCCCCGTTGCAATGCGTCGGATACTTCAAGCCGGGCCTCGATCGAGATGGTTTCGACGGCGGGTCCGGTCAACCGCAGCGGCGCGGAGCGATTGGATTCCTCCCCCATCGATTTCACGTCAAAGCTGCGTGTGATCCGTTCGGGGTTGATCAGGAGGGGCAAGGTGCGTTCGACCGTTCCCGAGTCCGGGTCCAGCAGGATGATCCCACCCTTGAGGAAATTGGGTTGCGTGGACAGCATTATTGCTCCTCCGTCACGCGTTGTGCGCGCGCCTCTTCAGTCGCGCGAAGTTGCTCGGCAGACGTGCGCGGATCCATATGCGCCCAATCATTTCGGGTGACCCGGAAGCTCAGTCGGCTGCGGCGCACAACCGGCACCAGCATATTGCGGCGCACCTGAATGCTTTCGGTGTCGGTGGTGCGGTCCGTCTCTCCTTCGGATTCCGTTCTGCTGCGTTCGCGTGTTCCGCTCCGCCTGCGTTCCCGCTCGGCTGAATCGGTGGTGCCTTCGCGCCGCTCACGGCTGCGCTCCCGACCGGTCGTGGTGCCAGCCGTGCGCCCGCGACGTTCAGACCCTGACACCGAAGCGCGCCCGCCCTGGGACGCTTCGTCGGTCCTGCTGGCGCGATCGGTGGTGCGGCGCGTCAGATCAAAGTTGCGTGTCCGCGCCTCACTCCAGAGCCGGGCGGCCCGTCCGGTCAGACTGCCGCCGCTCCGCAGCGTATGTTGCCCTTCGACCTCGCCTGACAGGCCAACCGTCAGACCCGCACTGGCACTGCCGACCATCGACAGGATGGCGCCAAGCGCGCGCGCCTGTGGCACCGGCAACCGGCGCAGGACCGTGCCAAGCATGCCGGTCCCGATATCCTTGAGCCCGACATTGCCCTGCCCCGACAACCCAAGCTGCGTGCGCAACGATGTGGCGACGTCGCTGCTGATGGTTGAACTGATATCGACTTCGGTCTGCCGGGTGCTTGTCGTCGACGTCCCCCAGGTCCGTGCGATTTCCTGCAATTGTTCGCGGGTCCGGGACACGCTGCGCTGCCAGTTCTGCTCGGCTTCGAACCCGCGGATGCTTTCCGCGGATGCCCCGAGCGACAACTCCAGCCTGTCGGTGTCGCGCACAACGTCATCGCGGCGTCTTTCCTGACGACGGCGGTCAACAACTTCGTCCGTCCGAGAGCGCCGCTCCGTGTCGCTTCTGTCGCGGCGTTCCTCGTGCGTTTCGCTCGCAGTGCGGCCCCGGACCACTTCACCAATTGTGGCCGCGCCCAGATCAACCTCCAGTGTTGCCTCGACGCGCTGGTCGTCGGCTGCCGCAATCGTTGGATAATTCTGATCCGCCATGGGCGTCCGGGTCGAATAGGCATAGGCCCCTCGCGCACTTGCGTCCTGCGGTTCGACCCAGAATGTCATCCCCGCCCGGCCATCTTCGCCGCGCGGGTGGGATGCGCCGCTGGAAATGACCTGATTGCGCGCATTGTCACCGGGGAACCGCGCGTTACGGGCGATCGTCCTTGGCGAGGTGTGGCTGCGTGGGCGGATCATGAACTGTTCTAGGACCAACCCGCGGACCGCGGAACTCAGACCCGGCGCATTGCGGATTGTTGTGTTCATCAGCCATTGCACCGGCATGTTCCGCCGCTCTGACCTGCGGCGCGGGGACTCTTCCACGCCAATGCCCATCAGCCGCGACAGCTCTTCCGCATGGCGACCGCGCAGGTGGTCCATCAGGTCTTCCTGGCCGTAGGCCTGCACAATCTGGTTGCGTTCGATATCCGAGGCGCGGCGCAGGATCAGCATCGCCGCATCCTTGTCGGCCTCGGCGCGGAAGCCGCTGAGAAGGTGTTGGATCATGTTACGCCGCACGCGCAGATCGCGGGCACCCGGCGGCACATAAGGTGCCCCCTCACCGGTGCCGGCTTGCCCGAACATGCGGTTCACTATGACGCGGGCCATGTTGTCGGTGTCGTCGTAATCATACTCCGACGCGACATATCCCGGGCGCGACATTGCCCGGACGAAGTGGTCAAGTTCCGCATTCGAGAATGTTCCGCCACCGCCAAGCCGGTTCCACCATTCGGCGGAAAAGATCGGCGTCACCCCGCCCGGCGCATATTCCCCGATCCTGCGCACGGTGTCCGGTGTGTCCCGCCCCGCGCGCATGTCGCTGACGTGGGCCAGCTCATGGGCGATGACCCCGCGCCCCAGACTGGTTTCAGGTTGAAAGGCACCTTTGGCAAAACCAATGTCGGTGCCGGAGGCGAAGGCCGTGGCATCAATGGCGCGCGCGCCGGCATCGGCCTCAGTACCGGTGTGCAGGCGCACATCGGCAAAGGATTCGCCAAATGCGCCTTCAAAGTCCTGCCGCATGGCTGACGGCATGGGGTGCCCGGCACCTGTGAACGCAGCACCTGCATCTTCCGGAAGACCCGCTGCGGCACTTTCAGCGGTGTCCGGCATATGATCGAGGGTTCCACCATGCAAATCCCTCAGCGCAGGCTCCGACCTCAGGCGTTTGTCCACCCGGGTTTCTGCCACATCACCGCGCTTGCCCAACTGCTGTGGCCCACCGTCCTTTTGTACCTGCTGTTGCTCAGCCATCGCCCGTCCTCCCCGCTTTGTGCAGGATCGCATGGGCCGTCCGCCCGGCGAGCCGCTCGCACCCGGCATCCGCACGCCCCGACGCATCACGGGGCAAATCAAGCCTGTCCTGAACAGCCCCGGTCAGGGCGCGGGTAAACGTGGCCTCCCGTCCTGCGTAGGTCGCGGGCAGAACCAACCGGTCGATGGAAATGCTGACAGGACGCTTCATGACCGCACCCTCCTTCGCAGAGGGGCCAGATCAATGGGCTGGGCCAGTTTGGCGTTTTCGATCTCAAGGGCAGCCAGCACTTGATCCATTCCGATGGCACTGCCCGCCTCCGCCGCAAGAAACGCGGCATTCAACGCTGCATTGCGGATCGTCCCGCCTGTTGCCGGCAATATGGCCAGCTTGGCGGCATCGACGTTGTCCAAAGGGGCCTGCGCGGGAAACGCCGCCGCCCAAAGGCGCGTCCGTTCTGCCAGAGCCGGAAAGGCAAAGTGCACCGCGAAACGCATCCGCCGCAGAAAGGCATCGTCGACTGATGCGCGCATGTTGGTGGCCAGAAGGCAGGTGGCCGCACAGCTTTCCAAGCGTTGCAGCAGGTAGGCGACGGTCATGGCCGAGAACCGTTCTTGCGCATTGTCGCCATCGCCGCGCTTGTGAAACAGCGCCTCGGCCTCATCAAAGAACAGGATGGCACCTGCGCGTTCAGCCATTCCGAAAACATGATCGAGATGCTTTTCCGTCTCGCCGATGTATTTGTCGACCACCTGCGCAAGGTTCACCCGCAACAGCGGCAAGCCAAGCTCGGCCGCCATCACCTCGGCGGCCAGCGTCTTGCCTGTGCCGCTGGGTCCGGAAAAGAGCGCCGTGATGCCCAACCCGCGCGACAGCCGGTCGCCAAAATGCCAATCGCGGTAGACTTGGGCGCGGTGGCGGATTTGCGCGGTGATCAAGCGCAGCGTCGCCTCGGTCGCAGGTGGCAGCACGAGGTCTTCCCAGCTGACATGCGGTTTGATTTCCTGCACCAGTGGATCGGGCGGCGGCGCAAGAAAAGCCCTTGCGGCGGCCTTGGCCGCTGCGGGACGATCATCTGGTGGCAGGTGCTGCAACCCCGTTGCAATCCGGGCAATGTCATCCGCGCCGATCACGAATGTCTCGGCAAGATCAGCCGTGTAGGCCTCGGCCCCGTCCCCCAGATGGTGGCGCCACAAAACCGCCCGTCCGACGGCGTCCGGGGCGTCCAGCGTCACCGCCTCGGCCCCCGGTGGAAGGGCAGCGCGGTGGGCCATGTCGCCCGCAAGGACAAGCGTCGGCATTTCCAGTGACTGAAGCCTTGAGGCTTCGCGCGCCCCGAACGTTTCCAGTGCAAAGACCGGCATAACACGCGCCAGCACCGTTTCCCGGGCAAGGATGCGTTCCAGCGCGCTTCGTTCCGCGGCGGGTGCCTCGAAAAACGCAGCATCCATGCCGACGGGCTGCATCGTCACAGCCTGCGCCATGCGGGTGGCGACGGCGTCCCGTGTGGCGGGGCCTTCTCCGACAATCACGCAATGCCCTGCCCCGCCACGCGACACCCGATCGGCAAGGCGCGCAGCACAGCCATCTGCAATATGCGCATGCTGTTCTGACAGGATGCCAGCCTGTCCAAGCGGGCGCAGATAGGGACCCAGACGTGCGTCCGGCGTTGACAGGCCAAGGCACCAATCCAGAATGCGTGGGTCAATGCTCACCGCGCTGTCCTGAAGGCCAGGCGCGCGTTCAACCCGGATCAGGAACCATGACCGCAGGACCGACCCGGGCGACAGGCTTTCCCAGCCCAACCTTGGCAATTGCGCCATCAGGTCCCCGACCGTCAGCGGCCCGCCTGATGGCACAAGGGCCGTCGCACAGCGCCGATCCAGAGCGGCCCCCCCAAGCAGGGCAAGGGCTGCGCACTCTGCATCATTCAGACTGAAAAGTGCTGCCAGGTCGTCAATTGCGGACCCGGCAAAGGCTGTCCGGTCAAGGGGCTGCCCCGCTTCCACTGCTTGCGCGATGCCCGGCAAGACCGTGCGCAGGCTCTGCGGGGCGTCTGCACGGATATCTGGGCCCTGCACCGTCATGCCGGCACCGTGATCGATTGGGCCGGGTCATATTCCGGTGGCCGCGGTTCAAAGTCCGGACCGATGGGCGGCAGTTCGCGCAGAACCAGCCAGCTTTCCACCCCGTCGACCCGCAGGCGCATCGGATAGGCCCCGGCAGGCACATCCGGCAATGTAAACGTCGCCGTGCCGGTCGCGGCCGTGCGGGCGGGTGCGGTGGCCATTTGGCCGCCAAGGATCAGTTCCACGCGTTGGCCGGGCCAGACATTCGGTTGGAAATCCAAATCAATCTGCACCGCGTTGTCGGGTCCGACACGTGTCACGCTGGTGGGCGGCAAGGTCGCAATCGGCGCAAGTTGAAATGCAGCACCGTTCGAGCGGTAGAGCGGCGCACCCGGCGCGCTGCGGGCAGACAGGCTGATTTGATAAAGCCCGGGCGCCCAGCTGGCGGGCGCATTCGGCAAGGTGACCGTCTGCACGGTGTTGGTCCCGCCCGGATCGGGCTGCACGTCGATGGGTGCGGCCAGTGCCGTGTTCTCAAAATGCACCGTCACATCGGCACCGCTCAACCGTTGGCCGAGCAGCACGACCACATCGCCCGGCCGGGCGCTGGGTTGTCCTTGTGGCAGGCTCAGCGAGGTGATCTGCGGCATGCCGACGTTGAGGTCGGGTGTGACCTGCGGACCTGTGTCGTCAGCACCTATCATCAGCACCGGAAGCGCGCTGCGCATGGGGGCCTCGGTCTCGATGATGACCGAGGACACGCGATAGGCCATCGAACTGCGGTAGGTCGTCTGGAACGAGGTCCAGAGCTTCGACATCTCTTCGGCCGTCAGGTAAACGGGGCTGATCGCAAGCTGTTCGATCTGATCGGCAAGCCCGGTCTGCGCCAGGGCCTGCAAAGCGGGTGGCAGCGATCCGGCCACGGTGGGCGACGGGGTAAGGCCTGCCTGAATTTCGGCGCGGTCAAATCCGGGATGTTCATGCAGGATCTGCATGGCATAGCCCAGCAGGATATCGTGATGCAGGTCCTCGCTCGTTATGGCGCTGATCAGGTAGTAGAGATCGAGTGTCAGGGGGGTGTTCTTGTCGCGCTCCCCGCGCGGTGTGCGGGTCGGCAAGATCTGGTTGGACCAATTGCTTTGATTGTCCACGCTGTAGAGGAAAACATTCAGCAATGATCCGTCGTCGGCCAGTTCCAGAACCCGGTCGGGCGCGCGGGCATGGACGCTGACATTTGTCCCGATGGCGGCCCCCACATCGTTGTCGACCAGCCCGTCGTTGAGCAGGTCACGCAAAAGCTGGGTCACGCCCGCAATGGCCAGGGCGGTGCTCATGCCCCCTCCTTCCGGCGCTGTTCGCGGTAGTCATCCAAGGACAACGTGGGCTGCCACGCAGGTGGTTGCGGGGCGCTGGCCGCCTTGGATGCGGGCGGTGCCTGCGGGTCCGGCGCGATCACGATCTCGCCGATGTGGATGTGCAGCGGGGCTGGTGCCTCAATGCTGTCATCCGATTGCAGGGCCGGAGCCTCTGGCGCGCCCGGTGGGGGTGTGGCCGTGACCGGACGCTCCGGTTCCGCCCTCGGCATAAGCCCCGGTTCGCGATCTTTTTCCGGGCTGGGCGTGAGGCGCGCAACGGCAGCGGCCAGCGCGCTTTGCAGATCGGGCACTGATACTGTGGACGGCCTGTCTCTGTCAGGCGGCGTCGCACCTTTTTGCACCGGCTGATTACCTTCCGGTGCAAAGGGCAATTCCGGGGATGTCATGTCTGGTGGTGGGTCCGACCGCATCGCCCCGGCCTCAGGGGCCGTCCGGGGATGCGCCTCGGGTTGTGGCGCGGCCGCAGCGGCCGGTTGCCTTGGCTGATCCTGTGGGTCAGGGGCCACCGGTGGCATCAATCGCAGCGCGCTGATCGGCGGTTCGTTTTCAGGGGGCCGCGGTGATGTGATCGTGCGCTCTGTCTGCCCATCGGTCGCCTGTGCCGAAGTGTCTTCTGTGCGGTCTTGCGGTTCTGGAGTTGGCGCGGAGTGCTCAATGCTCCGCTCCTCGATCAGCGGGTCGGGTGTTGCCGCCGTCGCCCCGAAATAGGACGCGATCCGAGGGCGCAGCCCCCCGGCCCTTCCGGCAGCGCGGTCCAGAAGTCTGGCAGCGTACCCTTGTGTGGCGGACCCGGTCATGCCGTCACCATCGCCACATGTTCGGCCCGGCGCAGTGGCGACAGGCCGAGAATCTCGCGGCTGGTCCACCCGTAGCTGCGCGCCAGAAGATGAATGTCCCACATCAAGCGCCGCGCCTCGGCGGCGATCTGGGTCCACAGATAATCAAGGATATCAAAGGGGGCGTTTTCCGCAGCACCGCATTCGGCACAGTCGAACCCAAGGCTCAGGGCCTCAAGCCCGCTTTGCGCGTCCAATGCAACATCACAGGCAGCGATCAGCGCATCGTCGGCCTCTGTGCGGTCCATCAGCGAAAGGAGCAGCGCCTGCTGTGGGTCCGGCGCACGCAATGCGCCCGCCAAGTCACGGCTGTTGGGCATACGGTAGGGATATTCGCACCCATCAAGGCAGACCACACGCTGGCGCGAGTCAGGGGTTTCCAGCCGCTTGATGTCGCTGACCACAAAACTCAAGGCCGTCTCGGCCCCACAGGCCGTGCAGGTTGCAGACAATTCCAACTGGGGGCCAAAGATCGCTTCGGTGACGTCAAAGAGCCTGCGATCACGTTCCGCGATGGGGAGTGTGGCGAGCGCGTCGCGCGGGCTTTCCGCCTCGACCAGAGCGATCAGGCCAAGCGCCCGGTCAAGCGGATGCTCGCACGCCCCTTTCTCCCACAAATCGAGGATGGCGTTGTCGGATATAAGTGCCATGATACCGTTACTCGGCTGGCTCGGCGAAGCTGGGTTCGTTGGGAACGGCAACTTCATAGTCCCGTTCCCAGCCTTCGTTCTCAAGCTTTATCGTCTGAATGGCGAAGGCCGAACTGCCGGCGTCGAGATCGGGAAAGGCGCGGAATTCAGAAACCCAGCACTCGAAAATCTTGTATCCAAGCACGAGTTGTCCGGCTTCGTTGTAGATTTCGAGGTAAAGCTGTTTGCGAAAATCAGCCAGAGACACCTCTTCGCCGAGCCCTTCGCCCCAGTTCCAGACCTTGTTCGCCCATTGCTCGAACTCGACGTTGTTGGTAACGCCCCGCTCCATCGTGATGGGTTCGTATTTTGCCTGTCCAGGCGATTTGCGCATCAAGGACGGATCGCCGCCTTCGCGGTATTCCATCACCTCGATCGTGCGGCTCAGCGCGCTGACCTTGTTGACGGCAAAGAAGTAGTCGCCGCCAATTTCTTTCACACGGAATTTGTGACCGGCATAAGGAATGACACGCTGGCCTCTCACGTTGAGTTGCGACATTGGGTCTCTCCTTTATCCGTCTTGTCTGATTTGAAGCTGAATGCTGACGACCACGAATTCTGCCGGACGCAATGGTGCGAACCCAAGGAACAGATTGACGATACCGGCGTTGATATCGCTCTGTGTTGTGGTTTCGCCGTCGCACTTCACGATGTAGGCATCGCGCGGGGATGACCCCTGAAACGCGCCTTGGCGGAACAGCCCCTGCATGAATGAGGTGACAGCACTGCGCATCTCGTTCCAGAGCGGTACGTCGTTCGGCTGGAACACCGCCCATTGCAGCCCATCGTAGAGCGAGCTTTCGATGAAGAGCGCCATGCGCCGGACCGGCACGTATTTCCAATCCGATGCAAGCAGGTCAGCACCCACCAGCGTGCGTGCGCCCCATGATACGTTGCCGGGGATGTCAAAATTGCGCAGGGCATTCATGCCCAGCGGGTTGATGATGCCGTTCTCCTGATCGGTCATCACGTGATCAAGCGCCACAACATTGGTCAGCCGCGCGGCAATCCCCGCGGGGGCCTTCCACACGCCGACCTGTCGGTCCGTGCGCGCCCAGACGCCCGCCATCGTGCCGGAAGGCGCAAAGGGGCGCGGCCTGTTCTCGCTGCCCGGATCGGGCAGGTGAACAAGCGGATAATAGGCGACAAGGTTCGGCATCCGCAGCCCGGCATCGGCCACCTCTCCCAGCCATGCCTCGGCCTCTTCGATGGTGTCCGTGTCTTCGGGGGGATCGATGAACAGCATCGCCCGCTTTTCGGTGCAATACGTCGCCGCCGCTGACATCACCGCCGCCAGGTTGGCCACGCTGCCCAGCTCCGAAGCCTCCGGAATAGCGAGCATGTTGAAGGACCGCACATCATCCAGCGCATAGAACCCTGTCCGGGTGGCCCGGTTGCCGCGCAAATCACCCGCGCCGTTTGCCGTGCCATCGCTGCCGGCGGTCGCAACGCTTTGGAAGGCGGCCGGCGTGTTGGTGGGTGCGTATTGCTCGACGTTGGCGCGGTCGAGCGCACCATCAAGGCCCAGACGCTGTGCAAGGTCCGAAACGGAATCCGCGATCGTGATGACCGTGCCGGGATCATAGTCCGGCGACGCGCGCCCGGGTATGATCCGCAGACGATCGTCAACAACAGTGACCGTGATCTGTGCCCAAAGCCGATCCGCCGGAAACGCTGCTCGCAACCCTGATTGCAGGCCTGCCGCGGCTTCGGCCAGTGTCGTGGGCGGCGCCACGAAGGGAATGGAAACGGTTTCGGCCCCCGGTCCCAGATCAACGTCGATGTCGTTGGCCGGTGTGATGCCTGCCAGATCGCCAAGCGTTATCGGGCCAGAGTAGTATCCTGTGGGCACCGGCAAACCATTGCCCGCCCAACCGGCATCCCGGCTGAGTTGAACAATCGCCGAGGCGCCGTTGACCACGTCCAGCGCATTGCGCGGTCCGGCCGTCAAAGTGAGGTTGCGATAGACTTCGGTCCGGCGCGCCACCTCAACCCCGTCCACGTCCCGGATTTCGGCGACCGTGAGGTTGAATTCGGTTGTCGGGTCGGATGTGAGCGCGTCCACATCAATGCGGATGTTGTCGCCCCAGTCGCCGGGATCGTCGAGCGAGGCCCCCCCGATCTGGCGTCCGGCCGTTGCACGCAGCGTCGCGGTATTGGTTGCGTCGTTCATGACAACAATCGCCGCAGTGGCATCCGGGCTTACCCGAACTGCGTAAGCCTGCCCGCCCCCGTTAAGGAAGAACTGCGAGACGGCAAAACTTGTCGGATAGTCGGAATTCAGACCACCCAGCCCCGTCTCGAAATCGGCCTGGGTGAACATCCGGATTGGTGTGTTGAGCGGCCCGCGCGCGAACCCTCCGACGAAGGCCGCAATGGACGTCGATGCACCGACGATCGTTCGGGCTCCACTTGGAATTTCTCGGAAATAGACGCCGGGGCTTTTTGGAACAAATGTCAACTGAACCTCCCAATTCTTAAAAGACAAACGATCTCGTCATCCGCCCATAGGTTGAGCGGCGCAATTCAGGTCATTTTGTTTTGATCGGTCGCTCTAGAGAATCGGCGATTCTAAAACGATTTAAATTCAGTGCCTTAGCACGAAGTTACATCGGAGCGGCTAATCTGACTCCAAACATTGTATTTCTATTTATGGTAGCGGTAATTCCAAAACCTCACAAGTCCGTGACCCAACCGACGCGCGAAAATTCGCCGGTCGCCTGATCTTTGGCAATGGACAGAAAGACTTAGGCAACGTCTTTCTCAGACTTTGGAATGCGCCGTCGGACCATGCATTGGATAAATTGATCCCAACGGTGACCGAGCCTGCGGCCGTGAACATCTGACCGCGTGGCGTCGCTGAGTCTGCATTGCTTGCGTGTGCCGCCAGTTGCCGGTTTCCGATCACCGCAGTTGTCGCAAACGATCTGGCACCGGGCCGTTGCCTGATAAATGCGCTATGTCAATTTCCGCCGCGCACGGTCCGCGTAAGCTGTCGCTTATACGATACAATTTCGTCCAACTGAATGCGCTTGAATTCGAAAGGACCGATATGTTCCTCGATTGGGTTCGTGCCAGACTGTTTCTGGCGATCTGTATGGCAACCTACACGCCAGCACATGCTGAAGGTCGCTGGTACTATTCCGGTTATCTTGGTGTCATGACAGAGAACCGATGGCACGAGGTCATCACCCCCGGCGAACTTGACCTTGCGGACTCCGGTCTTGTCGGCGGCAGCGTGGGATGGGATCGCCAGATTGGCGCAAGCCGGTTCAGCTATGGGTTTGAAGTACAGGCCCTGAAACACTTCGGACGGCAGGACCATTTCGAGTTCAACTTGCCGCTGGTCCTGCGCTACACGCCGCGAAAACCCTTTCCAAGGCAGTTGAACAGCGTGTCCTTTGGCATCGGCTTGTCACATGCAACCGAAATCCCTCAGGTCGAGGTAGACCGAAAAGGCGTATCACAACGCAACTTCGTCTATTGGATGGCTGATGTCGAATTCAGCCTTCCACGCCCGGAAACAAGTGTCTTTTTCAGGCTTCATCATCGGTCTGACGGATATGGCATTTACGATGTCAGCAGCGGCTCTACCGGGCTGGTGCTCGGGTTGCGCCGCTCTTTCTGAGGGTGCGTATCTGCCAAAGGCCGCACCGTTCGCGACGGGCCACATCCATCCCACATAAGACCGCCACCTCATCAGGCGGCGGTGACAGCGCGCAGTCACGCAGATCCCCTTGCGCGCACCTACTCTTTCAGCTGCTTGAATACGCGCGGATCGATGCTGGCCGCACACAGGATGCCCCCCCAAAGCGCGCCTTGGATGCCCTGGCTCACGACGTCCTGCCCGCTCAGATAAAGACCTTCGATCGGGGTCTTGGCCTTGAGCGCATCGCTCAACACACGCTCGGGCGTCCCATCCAACCCATAAAAGCGGCCCTCGTCATGGCCGGTGATCGACGCTGTTGCCAAGGGCGTCGAAAGCTCCCGGAAAACAACGAGATCGGCCAGTTCGGGGAATTGCGCCCTGAACAGTTCGAACATCTTCTCTTTGATCTGCTGCTTGAAGGCTTTGTACGCGGCACCCCGCTGGCCCGAGGGCATGTCCGCCCATTGGGCGACGCTGCTCCAATCCGCCCAAACCACCATTTCGCCTGCATATTTCTGTTTCGGTCCGGGATCATGGCTTGGGTCTTTCAAAGACGCGAAGGACACGAAAAATCCGGGCGGGTTGCCCTCGGGGGCTTGCGCCCAGATCGCGTCGACTTCTGCGTTCGGGTAAACCCAGTGGTTTGTCCGTGTGGCACCGGCCTTTTCCACGTCGCCCTCAAAGCCAAGGAACAGGCTGAAGTGGGCGATGGAGGCTGGCAGCGCCTGAATGTCGTTGATCCACGCCTTGGGGCCAAAACCTTTGGGCAGCAGGTGGTTAACCGTCTCACGCACACCGATGTTGGATATGACGGTGTCGGACCGGATGTCTTCGCCATCGGATGTGCGCACGCCCACGACCTTGTCACCTTCGACCAACAGGGTATCAACCTTCACGCTTGCGCGGGCCTCGCCGCCGGCCTGTGTGATCGTGGGGATCAGATGGTCGGCAAAGGCCTTGCCGCCGCCCACCGGATACCATGCACCGCTTTCCAGGTACGAGCCGCAGATCAAGGCATGCATCGCAAAGCTTGCCTTGTGGGGGCGTCCCCCATGATCGCCCCACTGCGCGGCAAAGACCGCGGCAAGCTCGGGGTTGTCCGTGATGCTGTCGATCACCTCTTGGGTCGTGCGGGTGCACCATTTCTGGATCGCCCGCTGGTTCCACCATTCAATCATGTTGCCAACGAATTCGGGCATCGCGCGGGTCGAGGCCAGCGTGTACATGATGTCCCGCCCTTCGCGCAGGGCGGCCATCCACGCCTCGATGGCTTCGACCTCGTCGGGGAACCGGTCTTTCAGATCACGCGCCTGCGCCTCGTAGGGGCGCGACAGGGCAAGTGGCGGGGCGTCCGCAAGATGCAGATTGTCATACACCGTCCCCATTGGTTCGAATTCCATGGGCGTGTGCGCCAGCCAGTTGATCATGCCCCGCTCCCGGTCCTCTGGGCCAACACACCCCAGATAGTGGATGCCGACATCCCACGAAAACCCCTCGCGCGAGAAGCTGTGGGTGAGGCCGCCCAAGGTCTTGTACTGTTCCAACAGCAAAACCTTGTGGCCCAGTTTTGACAGTGCTGCGGCGGATGACATGCCCCCCATGCCGGATCCGATAACGATGGCATCCCATGTCTGAGTTTTCCCGTCATTCATGGCAATAATCCTTTTTGTTGTGCATTTTGGTCTATGTGTTTGCCGGTGTTGGCAGCCGCTGTGCGCCGGGCTTGCGTGACACTCTCAGGGTTCATTTCGACCGGCTCAGGCGGCCAATGTGTAAGCCGATGGAATGTCCCATCCCTCGGCGATCTTCCCATCGACAACGCGCCAGACGACCACCACGTCAACGGCAATCGGGTCCTTGTCGAAAGCCATGGAGTTGCGGGTCCGGACCACAACCAACTCATTGCCCACAGGCGTCGCCGAAATCGGTTCGACCTTGAAGGTGCCCTCGGACTTTCCCGCCAGCCGCCCGAAGAATGTCCGGAGTCCGTCAACGCCCGCGTAACTGCCTTCGAGATCGCGGAGCTTGGGATTGAAGTAGTGCCAAACGAAATCCTCGGAAAACAGGGGCTCCGAAGCGTCGAGATCACGAATGTCGAGCTTCGACAGCAAAAGGATGTTCGGGTGTTCTTTGGTCATGTCCGCTCCTTCCTGCGGCCAGATATGGGCTTTGGAAGATGGTCTCATATCGCCACGAATTGCGCTTTGATCGGTATCAATCCGCGCCATGCCCCTGATCGATGCGCGGGGACTTTTCAGATGTCCCGCGGCTGGGATCGGGTCGGCCATGGCGGATAAAGCCCCATGGCGACGAGCGCCGACACGATGGCGACCAGCGACGGCACCCAAGGCGCTTGCGCGCCCGTTTCGCTGTACACTGTCCACGTTGCGCCGAGGGTCGGCACATAAAACAGCAGCGTTCCCATCGGCAGTGCCCACCTGGCAAGACTGCCGCCGCGAATCCACGCCTGCGCGGCAATGGCAATCGTGAAGAACCCCAAGGTGATCCAGCCGCCGCCCGCCACCTTCATCAAGGCAAGAACAATCGCTTGGGTCCCCGGGCCCACGTCTTCCCAGGGACGACCCATGGCTTGGGCATGATAGGCAAGAAACCTGTCTGCCGAGAGGTAAATGTAGGCCAAAACCAGATCGACAAACCCGATCACCAGATAGGTCAACAGCGCCATTTTGCGTCGCATCGGGTACTCCTTCCTTTCTTACGGCTCAGGGACGGCAGCCTTGCCAGATGCGCTGACTTCAATGTTGTCTGCCCGCAGTCTGCGACAGCCCCATGGCCCCTGCCCCGGCACGGTGTTGTCGCAACCGTCCACAGCCCAATCTGGTGTCCCTTGGAAAATCCGGCCTTGATCGGGATCAAAGGTGATGGGCTTGACCGGCGCAACCTTGCAACATGCGGAAATCTGCGCGGTCTTGCTCAGCCAAAAAACGTGTCGAGCCACCCACGCAGACACGGGGGCCAAGACATGTTTTCGACCTAAGCGGAACAACAACAACAGTGTCCATAGGTCTCGGCATGGTCAGGATCGCCTGAATGTCCAAATCCCCGGCCGACAACAAACGACAACCAGACAGGGCCCTTGCATGGCCTGAAATCCGGGGAAACGGCTACATGCGTCTGTGCACCCGACCTCCGGGTCAGGTTCTAATTCTTGCGTGGACCGCCCGACCTGAGATACTTTTTGATCGGGAGAAACAAAATGCGGACGCTTTTGATCATTGGTTTTTGTGCCTGCCTTCTTGCACCGGGTATCAGCACCGCCGAGACAGCGAAGAACGAGGCACGGATTGGCGTATTGGCCTATCGCGGCTCAGATGAGCTTCGGGAAAAATGGACACCGCTCAGCGAATATCTCAGTACGGTCATCCCGGACTGGTCCTTTCAGATCGTCCCGATGACGCTTTCGTCTGCGACCGAGCAGATCAAGGCGGGCCAGTTGGACTTTGTTGTCACCAACCCCGGTCATTTTGTGAAACTCAATCGGGACCACCGCATGAGTGTGATTGCGTCACGTTCTCAGCGTAAGTCGAATGGACGGTATTCCAGTGAGTTCGGCAGTGCCATCATTACCTCCAAGAACAGTGGCATTACATCTCTGGCCGACGTCGCGGGCCATTCGGTGGCTGCAATCGATGCGAATGCATTCGGGGGATTCCAGACCGCGTGGTATGAATTGGACCGCGCCGGAGTTGATCTGTTCTCCGACACCTCGCGCCTGACATTCGTGGGGTTCCCGATGGATCAGGTCGTGACCCAGGTCATCACGCAAAAGGCCGATGTTGGCATAGTCCGCAGCGGGCTGATGGAGGACCTGATGCGTGAAGGACGTGTGAGTGTTGACGATTTCGCCTATCTGAACACGAACGTGACCTACGATCACCCCGATACGGTCAGCACGAACCTCTATCCTGAATGGCCCTTCGCCGCGCTTGCCTCGACGGACCCGGACCTCAAGAACCAGGTGGCACTTGGGCTCCTGCAGACCAAAAGCAACCCGCTTGCACAGACCCTTGGGTTGACCGACCTGTGGTCAGCACCGTTGCCATATCACAGCGCGCGCGAATTGACGGACGCCTTTCAGGCACGGCTTCGGCAATCAACCTTCGCGGAAAGGATACTGCGGTCCGGTACGACGTGGATCGCGGCGTTGTTCCTTCTTGGCGCAGGCGCTGCACTTTGGTGGAGACGCACCATAAATGCAACGCCGGGAGCGACATCCGCGGACGCACCCGGGAAGGACGAAGCCGCCGGTCTGACCCAACGCGAGCATGAAATACTCGCGTTTATCGCGCAGGGGTATTCGACACAGGAAATCGCCATCGACCTTGGAATCAGCCCCAAGACGGTCGAATTTCACCGCGCGAACCTGTTGCGCAAGTTCGGTGCGCGCACGTCCAGCCAACTGGTTGCGATGGCCACCTAGGGGAAACCCTAGCTTAATCCGACACAGAACAAGGGTTTCACAGAGGTGCGCGGCGGCATCTTCCCTGAAAGACTTCCAGTACCCGTTCAACACAGGCGGGTCTTAGGGAGGAAAAAATGAAACATATTCTTGCATGGTGTTTGACGGCTGCATTGGTCGTGACCGCATTCATCGCCCAGGCGACGGATGCACAGGCGGAAGAGCGCTATAAAAAGCAGAAAGTCGTCTACCACATCAACTACGAAGGCGGACAGGACGACAAGAAGTATCGCGGCGCGATGCGCAACATTCAAAACCACATCAATGCTGTTGGCGCTGAAAACATGGAGATCAAGGTTGTCCTGCACGGCAACGGTCTGGGTCTTTTGTCGCAGGCGAAAACCAATGAACGGCTTCAAGGCCAGGTTCTGGAACTCAAAGGGCAAAACGTGGCAATCCACGTCTGCAACAACACCCTCCGGGGGCGCGAAATCTCGTATGAAGATGACCTGTTCGACGTCTTCCAGGAGGACATCGTGCCAAGCGGCGTGGCAGAGCTTTCGCATCTGCAACAGCAGGGTTTTACCTATATCAAGCCCTGACGCGCGACAGGCCAAGAACAAACCTTACCCCTGCGCCCTGGCGGTTTTGCACCTGCCGGGGCGCACTGTCGTTCAGCGTCATCCGGCGGCCCTGCTCTTGTCCGGCACAGACATGGCGCCAAGAGGCACCAAGGGTCCGAATTGATCTCGATCATCGCGCGCGTCTATGGGCGGCCTATCCTCTGGCAACAGCTTCACCGCAGGACATGCAATGCCAATGGATTTTGAGATTTTCGCCATGACCGACCAAGCGTATGGCCGCCCCGAAGGTGCTAGCAGCGTCATGGGTTCAGACCAGCCAGACCCGCCGGAACCACCGCAGC
>CBFHND010000043.1:0-16731 GCA_965657085.1 uncultured Paracoccaceae bacterium | reverse complement strand
ATAGGAAAGGAAACCGGTTTGGACGATCTTCAGGTCAAGGACGGCGTCGATCAGGAAACCGTGGATGCGGTGCGTGAAGTGGGCGGGGCCTACAAGTACGGTTGGGAAACCGACATCGAGATGGAATATGCGCCCAAGGGCCTGTCGCCCGATATCGTGCGCCTGATTTCCGAGAAGAACGAAGAACCCGAATGGATGCTGGAATGGCGTCTGGCCGCCTATGACCGCTGGCTGCAAAAGGAAGAGCCCACCTGGGCGATGGTGGACTATCCCGAAATCGATTTTCAGGATCAATACTACTATGCCCGTCCCAAGAGCATGGAAGTGAAGCCCAAGTCGCTGGACGAGGTCGATCCCAAGCTGCTCGAGACCTATGCCAAGCTGGGCATTCCGCTGAAGGAACAGATGATCCTTGCCGGTGTCGAAGGCGCCGAAGAGATGGGCGATGCGCCGCGCAAGGTCGCGGTGGATGCGGTCTTTGATTCCGTCTCCGTCGGCACGACCTTTCAGGCGGAACTGGCCAAGGCGGGCGTCATCTTCTGCTCGATCTCCGAAGCGATCAAGGAACACCCGGAGCTGGTCAGGAAATACCTCGGCTCGGTCGTGCCGGTGTCGGACAACTACTATGCCACGCTGAACTCTGCCGTGTTCTCGGACGGGTCTTTCGTCTACGTGCCGCCCGGTGTGCGCTGCCCGATGGAGTTGTCGACCTATTTCCGGATCAATGCGGAGAACACAGGACAATTCGAGCGGACGCTGATCATCGCTGACAAGGGCTCTTACGTGTCCTATCTCGAAGGGTGCACAGCGCCCCAGCGCGACATCGCGCAGCTGCACGCCGCTGTCGTCGAGATCATCATCGAAGAAGACGCAGAGGTGAAATACTCCACCGTGCAGAACTGGTATCCCGGGGATGAGAACGGCAAGGGCGGTATCTACAACTTCGTGACCAAGCGCGCCGATTGCCGCGGCGACCGGGCCAAGGTGATGTGGACGCAGGTGGAAACCGGGTCTGCCGTCACGTGGAAATATCCGTCGTGCATCCTGCGCGGCGATGACAGCCAGGGCGAGTTCTACTCCATCGCCATTGCCAACAACATGCAGCAGGCCGACACCGGCACCAAGATGGTGCATCTGGGCAAGAACACCAAGTCGCGGATTGTCTCCAAGGGGATCAGCGCGGGCCGCGCGCAGAACACCTATCGCGGGCTGGTGTCCATGCACCCCAAGGCCAAGGAATCGCGCAACTATACCCAGTGCGACAGCTTGTTGATCGGTGACAAGTGCGGGGCGCACACGGTGCCTTACATCGAGGTCAAGAACAACTCCTCCCGCGTGGAGCACGAGGCGACCACGTCCAAGGTGGATGACGATCAGCTGTTCTATTGCCGCTCACGCGGGATGGACGAGGAAGAGGCCGTAGCGCTGGTCGTGAACGGGTTCTGCAAGGACGTGTTGCAGGCGCTGCCGATGGAGTTCGCCATGGAAGCGCAGCAGCTTGTTGCGATTTCTCTGGAAGGATCGGTTGGGTAGAGCGGTAGCGCTCAGCCCGCCGCCACAGTGCAAGGTTCATGGCCATGATCGTCACAACCACACCCAACATCGAAGGGCACACCATCACCGCCTATCGCGGCATCGTCGTGGGCGAGGCGATTATGGGCGCGAATGTCGTGCGTGATGTGTTTGCGTCGATCACCGATATCGTCGGGGGCCGATCGGGCGCCTATGAAAGCAAGCTGCAGGACGCCCGCGAAACGGCCTTGTCCGAATTGCAGGACCGGGCGCGGGATCTGGGGGCCAACGCGGTTGTGGGCGTCGATCTGGACTACGAAGTGGTGGGCCAATCCATGCTGATGGTCAGCGCCTCGGGCACAGCGGTGGTGATTTCCTGAATGACCACAGCCGCACCCATAGCCCTGCATTGGTGGAAGGCCGTGCCCAACTTCGGCGATGCGATTTCGGCGATGGTGGTGGCGCATGTGTCGGGCCGTGCGGTGACGCATGCAGGCCCCGCCAAGGCGGATTTGTTTGCCGTGGGGTCCATCATCCAAGTCGCGCGCCGGGTGTTCCGCGAGCCGCGCGGGGGCGCCAAGCCGTGGATCTGGGGCAGCGGGATGCTGGGCCCGGTGAACCGTGATTTCCTGCCCAATGTCGAGATTGCAGCGGTGCGCGGCCCGGTGTCGGCGGCAGTCCTGAAGATCGACACGGAAGCCTTCGGCGATCCGGGTTTGTTGATTTCCGAGGTGATCACGGATGTGCCACCGCGCGGTGATCACATCGGGATCGTGCCACATCGCACGCTGCTGGATGATCCGGACCTGCACGCGTTGCTGGCCGATCCGCGCTTTGTGCTGATCGATCCGCGCGGCGATGCTGCCGAGGTCTGCCGCCAGATTGCGGGCTGCGCGCATGTCTTTGCCTCCAGCCTGCATGGGCTGATCGTGGCCGATGCCTACGGGGTGCCCAACACATGGATTGATCCCGTGGGGCAGGGGCGGTTCAAATACCACGACTATGCCGCGTCCGTGGGGCGCAGCATGATATCGCCTATCGCCCTGCGCGATGTTGCAGGGTTCAACCGCGCCTCGGCGCAGACACCTTTCGCCTACGCCGCCGGGATAGACCGGGCGCGTGCGGCGCTGAAACAGACATTCCCGGCGCATCTGCGCGCCGAACCGCTTGCTGCGTCCGCGTGACGCCTTGAAATAGAGAAAGAGGAAAAGATGCTGGAAATCAAAGGCCTGAAGGTCAAACTTGAAGAAGAGGACAAGCAAATCCTCAAAGGTGTCGACCTGACTGTCGAGGCCGGCAAGGTCCATGCAATCATGGGGCCGAACGGGTCTGGCAAATCCACGCTGTCCTATGTCCTGAGCGGGCGCGACGGCTACGAGGTCACAGGCGGCGAAGCGCATCTGGGTGACGTTGATCTGCTGGATCTGGACCCCGAAGAGCGCGCGGCAGCGGGCCTGTTCCTGGCCTTCCAATATCCTGTGGAAATCCCCGGCGTGGGCAACATGACCTTCCTGCGGACGGCCGTGAACGCCCAGCGCAAGGCGCGCGGCGAGGACGAGATGAGCGCCGCCGAGTTCCTCAAGGTGATCCGCGAGAAGGCCAAGACGCTGAAGATCGACGCGGACATGCTCAAGCGTCCCGTGAACGTCGGGTTCTCTGGCGGTGAGAAAAAACGCAACGAAATCCTGCAGATGGCCATGCTTGAGCCGAAGATGTGCATCCTTGATGAAACGGACTCCGGTCTGGACGTGGACGCGATGAAGCTGGTGGCCGAGGGCGTGAATGCGCTGCGCAACGAAGGGCGCGGGTTTCTGGTGATCACCCACTACCAACGTCTGCTGGATCACATCAAACCCGACGTGGTGCACATCATGGCCGATGGGCGCATCGTGAAAACTGGTGGCCCCGAGCTGGCTTTGGAAGTTGAAAACAACGGATACGCCGACATTCTGGCCGAGGTGGCGTGATGGCGGCCCCTGCAATCGACACCTCCGCGACCGAAGCGCGGATCGCCACGCTTGACGTGCCGCAGTCGGGGTGGAGTGCGGCGGCGCGCGCCGATGCGTTGGCCCGCCTGCGCAGCATGGGCCTGCCGCAGCGGCGGGATGAGTATTGGAAGTTCACCCGCCCCGACACGCTGACCGCACCCGATGCGGCATCCGCGTCGGTCTTCAACAACGACGAGGCACCGCTTTTCGGTGATCTGGACCGCTTGAAGATTGTCTTTGTCGATGGTGTCTTTGACGCTGAAGCGTCCGATGCGCTGGCTTTGGATGCGATCAGCATCTCGCGGCTGGCCGAGGCAGACCAGGACATTCATTGGGCGGGATCGCTCTACGGCACGCTGGAAACGGCAGGTCAAAGCCCGGTGCAGCGCCCCTTGGCAGCGCTGAACACCGCGGCGGCGACCGATGGGGTGCTGATCCACGTCACGGGGCAGGCGGCCAAGCCTGTCGGCATCATCTACACCCGCACGTCCGAAACGGCGGATGTGACGCTGCACCATGTGATCAAGGTGGATGCAGGCGCGTCGATGACCTTGCTGGAAAACGGGCCAGCCGCCGCACGGCTGAACACCGTGCTTGAGGTGGATATCGCGGATGGCGGTGCCTTCCACCACGTGCGTGCGCAAGGGCGCGACCATGAACGGCGCGCCGCCACGCATATCTTTGCGCGGCTCGGCACCGAAAGCACCTTCAAATCCTTCACCCTGACCGCCAACGGCGTGATGACACGCAACGATTGCGTGATCGAACTCACCGGCGATGACGCGGTGGCACACGTGGCAGGTGCCTGTGTCGGCGATGGTGATTTTCACCACGATGACACGGTGTTCGTGACCCATGATGCGGTGAATTGCGAAAGCCGCCAGGTGTTCAAGAAAGTGCTGCGCAACGGTGCGACCGGCGTTTTCCAGGGCAAGATCCTGGTCAAGGCGGGCGCACAGAAGACCGATGGATACCAGATCAGCCAATCGCTGCTGCTGGATGGGGACAGCCAGTTCCTGGCCAAGCCCGAGCTGGAAATCTATGCCGATGACGTGGCCTGTTCGCATGGTTCGACCTCAGGTGCGATCGACGAAGAGGCGCTGTTCTATCTGCGTTCGCGCGGGGTGCCTGCGCATATCGCCACCGACCTTCTGACGCTCGCGTTTCTGGCCGAAGCGGTTGAGGAAATCGAGGACGAGGCCCTGCGTGAAGAAATCGAAGGCCGTCTGGCCGCCTGGTTGGAACGGCACCGCGGCTGATGGCGGTCAGCACCAACATCGTTGCCACCTACAGGGGGCCGGGCGCGGTGGTGCGCCGGTTGCTGGCCCTTGGCCCGCGCGAGGACCGTGCGCTCGCCTACCTGATGGCGTTCTGTCTGATCGTCTTTCTGGCGCAATTGCCGCGTCTATCGCGTGAGGCGCATTTGACCGGGCAGGACCTGAACATGCTGCTCGGTGGCACGTTGATGGCGTGGATATTCATCGCTCCGCTGATGCTTTACATCATCGCGTTGCTGGCGCGGCTGGTGGGCCGGGTGCTGGGCGGCAAGGGCACGGGCTATGGCGCGCGCCTGGCGCTTTTCTGGGCGCTTCTGGCCTCCAGCCCTCTGATCCTGTTGCACGGGCTGGTCGCGGGGTTCATCGGCCCCGGCGCCGCCATGCAGGCGGTCGGGTTGATCTGGTTTTGCGTATTCGGCTGGTTCTGGGTGGCAGGCAGCATTGCCCATGAACGCGCAGTCTCCGAGGCTGTGGCATGAGGTTCGCGGGGCTCGATCTGCGGGAATTGGTGCTGGAATCAGTGCAAAGCCCGCGCACGGCTGCGCGCCGGGTGATTGATCTGGACCTGCCGCGCACGGCGATCTGGTCTCTTCTGGCGCTGGCGGCAGCACTCAATGCGATCCTTGCGACCGTGTCCCAGGCAATTTTTCCACCAACCATTCCCCTGCCGACCCTGATGACCGCGCCGCTGAGCCTGTTTTTCGTGCTGGCCGGGGGGCTGGTGGTGATGGTGCATGCGCTGGTCTGGGCCGGGCGGGCGATGGGCGGGGAAACCACGCTTGAGCATATGGGATCGGCGATCGCGTGGCTGCAGATGCTGCGCGTGCTGGCACAGGCCGTGGTGCTGGTTCTGTCGTTTATCCATCCGGCACTCGGGGGGCTCTTTGCGCTCGCTGTGATGATCTGGGGCATCTGGATGCTGATCAATTTCGTGACCGAGGCGCTGAGTTTCGCGTCGGCCTTTCAGGGGTTCGGCGTGTTGGTGGCCGTGACACTGGGCCTTGTTCTGGGCCTGACGCTGCTGTTGACCCTGACCGGGGTTACATTTGTGGGTTTGCAACAAAATGTATGATGTCGAAAAAATCCGGGCCGATTTCCCGATCCTGTCACGCGAAGTGAATGGAAAGCCGCTGGTCTATCTGGACAACGGCGCATCGGCGCAGAAACCGCAGGTGGTGATTGACGCGATCACCACGGCCTATTCCGAGGAATACGCCAACGTGCACCGCGGCTTGCACTACCTGAGCAACCTGGCCACCGACAACTACGAGGCGGTGCGGGGCAAGATCGCGCGGTTCCTCAATGCAGGCTCCGAAGACCATATCATCTTCAATTCCGGCACCACCGAGGGCATCAACATGGTCGCCTACGGCTGGGCGATGCCGCGCTTTCAGCCGGGTGATGAGATCGTGCTGAGCGTGATGGAGCATCACGCCAATATCGTGCCCTGGCATTTCCTGCGCGAACGCCAAGGTGCCGCGCTGAAATGGGTGGATGTGGATGCCACGGGGGCATTGGACCCGCAGGCGGTGATCGATGCGATCGGACCCAAGACCAAGCTGGTGGCAATCACCCATATGTCGAACGTGCTGGGCACGATGGTCGATATCAAGGCGATCTGTGCCGCAGCCCACGCCAAGGGCGTGCCGGTTCTGGTGGATGGATCACAGGCGGCGGTGCATATGCCGGTGGACGTGCAAGACCTCGGCGCGGATTTCTACGCCATCACCGGGCACAAGCTTTATGGCCCATCTGGGTCCGGCGCGATCTATGTGCATCCCGACCGCATGGCCGAAATGCGGCCCTTCATCGGGGGGGGTGACATGATCCGCGAGGTGTTCAAGGATCACGTGACCTACAACGACCCGCCAATGATGTTCGAGGCGGGCACGCCCGGCATCGTGCAGATGATCGGGCTGGGCGTGGCCATCGATTACATGATGGGCCACGGGATGGAGGCAATTGCGGCGCATGAGGCAGATTTGCGCGACTACGCGGTGTCCCGCCTGGGCGGTCTGAACTGGTTGCAGGTGCAAGGCACGACACCGGACAAGGGCGCGATCTTCAGCTTCACGTTGGACGGGGCGGCCCATGCGCACGACATCTCGACCATCCTCGACAAGAAGGGCGTGGCGGTGCGCGCCGGCCAGCACTGCACCGGGCCATTGATGGAGCATTTGGGCCTGACCGCCACATGCCGGGCGTCCATGGGCATGTACAACACCCGCGCCGAAGTCGATGTTCTGGTCGACGCGCTGGAACTGGCGCACGAGCTCTTTGCGTGACTGGGCAGGGTGGGCGGCACGCCCGCCTTGCAGAGCGCGCGCCTTGATGCTGCGGTGATCAGATCAGCAGCCAATCCGCTTCTGCGACAGTCTGGTCAGTAAACTGTGCAAATTCCACATTCTCGACAAGGTTCACGCCGTCGCTGCGATCGCCGCCCAGATGCACGATGCGGTAGATCGTGCCATCAAGGGTGACCTCGTATTCATCGCGGTTGCCGCTGAAGACGATGGTATCCACGCCATCGCCGCCATCGAAGTCCTCAATGTCATAGCGCCCTTTGCCGCCGATCATCACATCGTCACCTGCGCCGCCCTCGAAGGTGTTGGCACCCTTGATCCCCATGAGGATGTCGTTTCCATCGCTGCCCCTGAGTGTATCGTCGCCATAACCGCCGATGAGAAGATCATCGCCGAACCCACCATTGAGTGAGTCGTTGCCAAAGCCGCCATGGAGACTGTCGTCGCCTGCCTCACCAAAAAGCCTGTCATTGCCTTTGCCGCCGCGCAACGTATCGTTGCCGTTGCCGCCTTCGATGCTGTCGTCGCCCCCCAGCCCCTTGATCAGATCATCGGTGTCTTGGTGGCCCTCCGCATAGATGCGGTCGCTTTGATCCGTGCCGATGAGAGTGCGGCCTGTGGTCGAGGTGGACTCGCTTGTTATGGTTACGCCGCCACCGGTGACCGCGCTGGCGTCGATGTTGCGCGCGGTTTGCAACGCGCCCGTGACAGACACCAAGACATCCAGACGCAGGTCTTCGTAGATGTCGAAGGTGTCGCCTGACTGTTCAACCTTGAGCATATACCACGGACTCGCGGCTTGGCCGCTGAGCGACAGTGTATTTCCTGTAACCGATGCGACAACTTCGGTGGATGTGGGCAAGGTGATCGTCTGATCCGTGAATTGCAGGAGCTCAACATTCGCAACCCAGTCGACACCATCGGTCTTGGTGCCACCGACGTGGCTGATCTGGTAGAGCCCATCCACGATATCGATCTCGTATTCGTCACGTGCGCCGGTCAGAAGCAGGGTGTCGGTGCCATCCCCGCCGTCAATGCTGTCCGTGTCCCGCCCAATCCCGCCAGACAGTGTATCGTTGCCGGCACCGCCATCAAGCCAATCCCAGCCTCGGCCACCACGCAGAATGTCGTTGCCTGCGCCGGTTCGAATACCGTCGTAACCGTCCAGCCCCGAGATGATCAAATCCGCGGTGGACTCTCGGTCGAAAGTGAAACTGTCCCCCTGCTCGGACCCGATCACCTTGGTCGCCCATGGAACATCAAAACCAAATGACAGAGACACACCCCGGCCGGTGATCCCTTTGAAATCGAGTTTTCTGAACGAAGCGTCAGTGTCGAATGAGGCCAACGTGACCGATATGTCGCTATAGTGTCCACCGTGGGGCAAATAGGCCACGTCTTGCGCTTTAAATGACTGGCCATCCCACGCGACGTACATACGGTATTCATCATCGATCTGACCGCTCATCGTGAGCGTCATACCGTCGATGGTCGTTGTCATGTCAGGCGCGGGAAGCAGTGCGATGGTCTGGTCCGTGAATCTGAGGAACTCGACATCCGTGATGAAGTCGATCCCATCTTCTCCGGACCCGCCGACATGGCTGACCCGGTAGATGCTGTTTACGGATTCGATAATGTATTCGTCGCGTGCGCCCAACAGGACAACCGTATCCGTGCCGTTGCCGCCATCCATGAAGTCTCGATCTGAGCCTTTGCCGCCAAACAGGAAGTCATTGCCGTCGCCGCCGCCCAGTTTGTCTGCCCCCGTTCCGCCGTAAAGGCGATCATTGCCCTTGCCGCCAAAGATGACATCATCGCCTCCCATGCCCTTGAGCCGGTCATTTGTGACGTGATCGCCATAGACGAAGATTCTGTCGTCCTGCTCGGACCCCAGTGCTTTGAACGACACGGTGTCATTGGTGTAGAGCATGAAATCAACGCCTGCGCGTTCCAATTCCCGGAAGTCGAAGTTCACAAGGTTGGTAATGATTTCTGGAATGAGGATGGAACCATCGACTTCCTGATCGTTGTCGAAGGCAACGAAAGGGAAGTCCGGGTCGCTGTAGCGTGTGACCCTGTTGTAGGACACGTACACCGCCATTTCGAAATAGCCGGAGGCTGTTCCCCTATACGCTGCCGGCCCGATCAGTTTGATCGTATCGTCGGTGATGGTTGCTGTAATCAGTGTGCTCATTGGGGCGTCCTTGGTGCGGCGAAAACCGTGGGAAATCAATTATCTTGCGGGAACGGGTTGACCGACCATGGTCGACACAATTTGTGTCGTCAACTCTAGATTGATCTGCGCTGTGATGTGGCAGGGGCGTGTTGCGCTTCGGCGTCAGGACAAGCGCCCGCGCCGAGGGTCAATAAGGGAAAAGGAAAATGGCGGACCATAGAGGATTCGAACCTCTGGCCTCTGCCTTCGGAGGGCAGCGCTCTATCCAGCTGAGCTAATGGTCCACTTAGTGGCGGTATAGCCACAGGGCCAATGCGCTGCAATTGCTAAAACGAAAAAGGCACGGACCGTGCCGCGCCTTGAACAAGGATAGACAGGGCAGGGTGGTCAGCCGCCCCAGCTGCGCACCACGCCGCAATCGATGTGCACGAAGTTGGAGCCGGAGTATTTGCCGACGCCGCCGCCCTGGCACGCCTGTGCCGCGCGCGCCATCTGGCTGACGGAGCGGGAAGACAGGCGCAAATCGGCCGCCTGGCCTTTCATGTGCAAGGAATTTTTGGCAACGCCCCGGCTGCGCGAGCGCAGCATGGCATTGGTTTTGGGGCTGCGGTAGCCCGACAGCAGCATGTAGGGTTCGTTCACGTCCAGAAGGTTGTGTGCGGCTGCCATGATGTCGATCGCGCGCAGATCAATCGACTTGACCTGATCGGTCCGCCAGTCGCGCATGAAGTGGTTCACTTCCTTGACCGCGTCCGTGATGTAGTGGCCTTCGATCCAGTAGATCATGTCGATGCGTTCACCGGTGCGGCCCGAATACATACGGATGCGGCGGATATCGCCTGATCCGCGCAAGAACCCTGCTGCGTTGGTGAAGGTGGGGGTCGCTGTCAAAGCGGTTGCCGCAAAAGCCCCCAAAAGGCCGCGGCGGGTCATCCCCGAAGAGCTGTTGTTCGTCATATCACTGCGCGTCCCGTACGCCTGCCTGCTCGTGATGTTACACGAGGCTTTCATCTCATCCCCAGATGCAACATCTCTATGGCATAACGCGAATCGTTAACCAAGCGATGAATCCGGTCTCGTAAAACTATCAACAGTTTTAGGCGATTTTTTGCGCAAACTCGGGCGACCGTGGTTTTTGCGCAATTTTCCGATGCGCGGCTGCCGCAGGTCGCGATAGTTTTTCGTCTTGCTGAAATGTGAGTGGACAGGCCAGAGCATCCATAGGACAAATATGACCACAGTTTTGCGATCTTTCGAGTAGGGGAAATCATGACGCTTGTTCAAGCCCGGGTTTGGTCGGTTTTGACCGCTTTTGCAATGGTGCTGGTCCTTTGGTCCACGCCCACGCCAGCCACGGCGCAGGTAACCGCCTTCAAACAGGCTGTGGCCGAAGCCGCCGCGCGCGATAAGGATATCGCCGCCTTCTATCAGGCCAATGGATACACAAGTGTCTGGACCGGACGGTCGGGCCGCGAACGCACCCGGCGCAACGCGCTGATCAAGGTGCTGACGGATGCGGGCAACCACGGGCTGCCCGTGGCGCGCTATGATCCTGCGGGCCTTCAGGCCAAGATCAAAGCCGCCAAGACCCCGCGTGACCGCGGCCGGGTCGAGGTCGAGATGAGCCGCGTCTTCCTGCAGTATTCGCGCGATCTTCAGACAGGCGTTCTGATCCCCAGCCGGGTGAACCGCGCGATCGTGCGTCAGGTACCGTACCGGGATCGCACATCCTACCTTGTGAATTTCTCGAAATCCTCGCCGGCAGGTTTTTTCAGGGCGCTTGCCCCGAAAACGCCGGAATACACCGCCCTGATGAAAGAAAAGCTGCGGTTGGAGAGGCTGTTGGCACGCGGCGGCTGGGGCCAGAAGATTCCGGCCAAATCGTTGAAACCCGGTCAATCGGGCAATTCGGTTGTCATCATGCGCAACCGGCTGATCGCCCAGGGCTTCATGAAACGCAGTGCCAGCCAGGCCTATGACGACACCATGACCGCCGCCGTGCAGCAGTTTCAAATGGCGCACGGGTTGGCCGCGGATGGCGTGGCCGGCGGCGGCACCATTGCCGAGATGAACAAATCGGTGCAGCAGCGTCTGCAATCGGTGATCGTGGCGATGGAACGTGAACGCTGGCTGAACCGTGATCGGGGGCGGCGCCACATTCTGGTGAACATTCCCGATTTCACCGCAAAGGTCATCGACAACAACAAGGTCACCTTCTCGACCCGATCCGTGGTCGGCGCCAACAAGGAAGACCGCCCGACGCCCGAGTTTTCCGACGTGATGGAGTTCATGGTCATCAATCCAAGCTGGTATGTGCCACGTTCGATCGTGACCAAGGAATATCTGCCTGCGCTCAAGCGTAACCCCAACGCCGTGCGTGACATCGAAATCACGGACAGTCGGGGACGCAAGGTGAACCGGGGTGCCGTGAATTTCTCGCAATATACAGCGAAAACCTTCCCGTTCTCGATGCGGCAACCGCCCAGCAAGGGCAACGCGCTTGGGCTGGTCAAATTCATGTTCCCCAACCGCTACAACATCTACCTGCACGACACGCCCGCCAAGAACCTTTTTGGCCGCGAGGTACGCGCCTACAGCCACGGCTGCGTGCGTCTCGCCGATCCGTTCGACTTTGCCTACACGCTGCTGGCCAAGCAAACGAGCGATCCCAAGGGGTTTTTCCAGGCCAAGTTGGCCACGGGCAAGGAGCAGACCGTGAACCTCAAGGAGCCGGTGCCGGTGCACATCATCTACCGCACGGCTTTCACCACGCCGAAGGGCCGCACCGAGTACCGCCGCGACATCTATGGCCGCGACGCGCAGATCTGGAACGCCCTGAGCAAAGCAGGGGTGGCGCTGCGCGCGGTTCAGGGGTAATTCGGACCCGCAGGATTTGCGGGGATCGGATTGATGCACCACACGGTCAAGGAAATTGCAGCGGCGCTGGGAGCGGAGGCTTTCGGCGCCGTTGATCTGTCTGTGAAGGCGGTCAAGGAACCGGGCGATGCGGGGCCGGACGATCTGGCGCTGGCGATGGACCCGAAATATGCCGAAGGGCTGTCGCAGGGCCATGCACGGGTGGCGATGCTGTGGCAGGGTGCCGATTGGCAGTCCATGGGCCTTGAGGCCGCGATCATCCCCGCGCGCCCGCGCTATGCAATGTCCGGCCTGACGCAGATGATGGACCGGGCGCAGGGGTTTGCGCCCGGCATCCACCCCAGTGCCATCATCGACCCTGACGCGGAACTGGCCGACGACGTGTCTGTCGGCCCTTTGACGGTAATTGCCAAGGGCGCGCGGATCGGCGCGGGCAGCGTGATCGGGCCGCAGTGCTACATCGGCATGGATGTCGAGATCGGCACACAGGCCTACCTGCGCGAACAGGTCACCATCGGCGCGCGGGTGCGCATCGGGGATCGGTTCATCGCCCAGCCCGGCGCGCGGATCGGCGGCGACGGGTTTTCCTTTGTCACTGCCGAACGCTCGGGCATCGAGGCAGTGCGCGACACGCTGGGGGACCAGCAGGACACCAGCGCCCAGCCCTGGACCCGCATCCATTCGCTCGGATCGGTTCAGATTGGCCATGACGTGGAAATCGGAGCCGTGACCACCGTGGACAGTGGCACCATCCGCGATACCGTGATCGGCGACGGGTGCAAGTTCGACAACATGGCCCAGATTGGCCACAACGTGGTGATCGGGCGCGACTGCATGATCTGCGGCCACGTCGCGGTGGCGGGCTCTGCGGTGGTGGGCAACAACGTGGTGCTGGGCGGTATGACGGGCATCAACGACAATATCTTTGTGGGCGACAGGGTGATCACCGGGGGCGCGACCAAGGTCCTGTCCAATGTGCCTGCGGGCCGTGTGATGCTGGGCTATCCGGCCACGCAGATGGACAAGCAGGTGGAAATCTACAAGGCCATCCGCCGCCTGCCGCGCTTGCTGCGTGACGTAGCGCGCCTGCAAAAAACGGTTTTCAAGGACGGTGACAGTGACTAAATGGCCGTTGAGATGTCCAGTCAAATCCGGGGGACCCTGCCCATGAGTGTCAAAGACAAAGTCATCGAAATCATCGCAGAACAGGCCGTGCTGGAGCCATCGGATGTGACGATGGAGAGCACGCTGGAAGACCTTGGGATCGACAGCCTCGGGCTGGTGGAGAGCATCTTTGCCATCGAGGAAGAGTTCGACATCAACATCCCCTTCAACGCCAATGAGCCCAACGAAAGTGATTTCGATATTACCAATGTCGCGGCCATCGTCGCAGGGATCGAGCGGCTGAAGGCCGCGCAGCAGGCGTGAACGGTTGAAACGTGTTGTCATCACGGGCGCGGGCACGGTCAATGCGCTGGGGCATTCGGTGGCGGCCACGCTTGAGGCGATGCGCGAGGGGCGTTGCGGCATTGGCGCGCTCGACTTTCAGGATGTGGACCGGCTGGCGATCAAGATCGGCGGGCAGGTGCGCGGGTTCGAGGCCGAGGGCCGCTACAACCGCCAACAGATGAGCCTTTATGACCGTTTTACCCAGTTCACGCTGGCCGCGGCCAAGGAAGCGATCGAACAGTCCGGTCTGACGTTTTCGGGCGAAACCTCAGCCCGGTCGGGCGTGGTGCTTGGCACCGCGGGCGGTGGGGTCAGCACGTGGGATGCCAATTACCGCTCGGTCTATGAAGAGGGCAAGAACCGGGTGCATCCCTTCGTGGTGCCCAAGCTGATGAACAACGCCGCGGCCTCCCATGTGAGCATGGAGTACAACCTCAAGGGGCCGTCCTTTACCGTATCCACCGCCTGTGCGTCGTCCAACCACGCCATGGCGCAGGCGTTTTCCATGGTCCGCTCTGGCATGGCACCCGCGATGATCACCGGCGGATCTGAATCGATGCTGTGCTTTGGCGGGGTCAAGGCCTGGGAAGGTCTGCGCGTGATGTCGAAAGACGCCTGCCGCCCCTTCAGCGCCAACCGCAACGGTATGGTGCAGGGCGAGGGCGCGGGTGTCTTCGTGTTCGAGGAATATGAACATGCGCGCGCACGCGGGGCCGAGATCCTGTGCGAGGTTGCGGGCTTTGCCATGTCCTCGGATGCCGCCGACATCGTGATGCCGTCCAAGAATGGCGCGGCGCGGGCGATGGCCGGGGCGCTGGCCGATGCACAGATCAACCCTGAGGATGTGGGATACATCAACGCCCATGGCACCGGCACCGCCGCCAACGACAAGACCGAATGCGCCGCTGTCGCGGATGTGTTCGGACCACATGCGGACAAGCTGATGATATCCTCGACAAAGTCCATGCACGGCCACCTGATCGGTGGCACGGGCGCGGTGGAGCTTCTGGCCTGCATCATGGCGCTGCGGGACGGGGTGATCGCGCCCACCATCGGCTACGAAGAGCCGGACCCCGAATGTGCACTCGACGTGGTGCCAAACGAAGCGCGCGAGGCGTCGGTCAAGGTGGCGGTGTCCAACGCCTTTGCCTTTGGCGGCATGAACGCGGTGCTGGCGCTGCGCAAGACCTGAGCACATGCCACGAAAAAGGCCGCCCCGAACCCGGAGCGGCCTTTGATCTGCCGGGCGTTTGCGCCAGCGTTATTGTTCGATCACCGACACCTTGTCATAGCCCGCGGTAAACCCGCTGAGCGACAGTTTCAGGATCACTTTCTGATCCGGGGCCAGTGCGGGAATGATCGTCATGGTCGCCTCATTGCCGCGTTTGAATGCGGTCACGTCGGCAGGCGTCAGGCCGATCCGGGCATAACAGCCCACGGCACTGCAGAATGCGTAAGGGTAGCGACGCGCCTTGCCATTGTCGACTTGGACGGTCAACTGTTGCGGCAGCGCCGTTTCCAGCGGAACGACCACGGTTGCGCCAGCGGCCGCTTTGCCGCCGTCAGGCAGGCGGAACAGCGAAAATTCCGCCACGGGCACACCTTCGCCATCATCTATCAGCTGGTACATCTGGCAGGGATCGACCTCCAATTCGGTCTTGATGCAGCGCATTTCCCACGAACCAACCACTTCCTTGGTATAGGGCTGGCCCAGTTCGGGGTCGGCATCTGCATCGGCGCCAAGGCTCAGCTGATCCTCGACCGACTGCGCGGTGCCTGTGGTGGTCGTGTCGTCTGTGGCTTCGGTTGTGGTGTCTTGGGTCGTTTCCTGCGCCAAAAGGGCCGCAGGGGCGGTCAGTGCAAGGGCCGCGCCAAGAACGAATGCAGAGATCGAATGGGACATATTGCTTCCGGTTCTGTTGTTTTGTCGTCTAGCTAACACGTGGGCCGGGTGCTGTCAGGTCAAACCCGGACAAAAACAGTTGATCGATGGCAAAAAACTGCCGGAGGATCGCATGGCATGGGGCAGACTGTTCAAAGGCTGTGTCTCACAAAGAAAAAGAGGGCTGAGTGCGCCCTCTTTTCCTTATTATTCTCCCCGTCGGACTGGCCGACTTTTATTGCTTGAAACCCTAGAAGGCCACTGACCTGTGGTCAACCGCTAATTCGGGTCAAATGGCTTCAAGGCGGAGGCGAAAAAAGGGCCGTACCCGGTTGGGGCACGGCCAGTCTGACAGGGAGGAAGTGTTTCCGACCAAAGGACATGCGGCCGGGAACGAAAATCACTATGGCCCCCAAAGGTTAACTTTGTATGGTCGTGCCGACAGAGCAGATGTTCAAAAGGTTAATGAAAATGACGACAGACGTGTTCATCGGCGGCGGTGGCCCCGACTATGGGGTCAAGCAGGGGCTGACGCTGAAGTATGCCAACAGGCACGGGTTGGTGGCGGGGGCCACGGGCACCGGCAAGACCGTGACGCTTCAGATTCTCGCCGAAGGGTTTTCAGCGGCGGGCGTGCCGGTCTTCATGGCTGATGTGAAGGGGGATCTGTCGGGACTGGCCAAGTCGGGCAGTGCGGATCACAAACTGCACACGCCCTTCATGGAGCGGGCGGAGAAGATCGGCTTTTCCGATTATGCCTACGACGCCTTTCCGGTCACGTTCTGGGACCTCTTTGGCGATCAGGGCCACCCGGTGCGCACGACGGTTTCGGAGATGGGGCCGCTTCTGCTCAGCCAGCTTCTGGAACTGACGGAGGCACAGGAAGGCATCCTGAACATCGCGTTCCGCGTGGCAGACGAAGACGGTCTGCCGCTGCTGGATCTGAAGGATCTGCAGGCGCTTCTGGTCTGGATCGGGGAGAATGCGAAAACGCTGTCTCTGCGGTACGGCAACGTATCTTCGGCCTCGATCGGGGCCATTCAGCGGCGGCTGCTGGTGCTGGAAAACCAGGGCGGTGCCAAGCTCTTTGGGGAACCGGCGCTGGAACTCAGCGATCTGATGCGCACCGATTCGGGCGGGCGGGGGATGGTGAACATCCTTGCCTCCGACAAGTTGATGGGCGCGCCCAAGCTTTATGCGACTTTCCTGTTGTGGCTGTTGAGCGAGCTTTTCGAGGAACTGCCCGAGGTGGGCGACCCCGACAAGC
>CBFHND010000042.1:0-19804 GCA_965657085.1 uncultured Paracoccaceae bacterium | reverse complement strand
ACCACGGATTCCACGTAAGGCAAAAGGTCAGCTTCGGGCAGGAAGTGCTTGAGAACCTTGCCAATCATCGGGGTTCGCCCCAAGCCGCCACCCACAATCACCTCGAAACCGCGTTTCCCGTCGCGTTCCACCATGCGCAGCCCGATATCATGGGCGCGGGTGACGGCGCGGTCGTTCGGGCTGCCGCTGACCGCGATCTTGAACTTGCGGGGCATGAACTGAAATTCAGGGTGATCGGTGGACCATTGGCGCAACAGTTCGGCCACCGGGCGTGGGTCGGCGATTTCATCCGGCGCGGCCCCGGCAAAGTGGTCGGCGGTCACGTTGCGGATGGTGTTGCCCGAGGTCTGGATGGCGTGCAGGCCCACCTCGGCCAACGCATCCAGAATGTCCGGCACATCGCGCAGCTCGGGCCAGTTGAACTGGATGTTCTGGCGGGTGGTGAAATGGCCATAGCCCTTGTCCCAACGCTCCGCGATCATCGCGAGCTGGCGCATCTGCGCGCTGTTGAGCGTGCCGTAAGGTATGGCCACGCGCAGCATGTAGGCGTGCAGTTGCAGGTAGAGACCGTTCATCAGGCGCAAAGGCTTGAACTCATCCTCGGTCAGGCTGCCAGCGATGCGGCGTTCCACTTGCGCCCGGAACTGGGTGTTGCGGGCGGCGACAAAGGCCGCGTCGAAATCCGTGTAGGCGTACATCAGCTGAGCTCCGATTGTTTGCCGTGGGGGTGGTTGGAGGGGCCCCTGGCGCGAAAGGCCTCGCGGAAATGGGCAGGTTTGGGGCCATCGTCAGAGAGGGCAACGTCAGCCAGATAGGCGCCAACAACCGTATCCGTCTGTTGGCTGGCCTCGATCAGGCGCAGATCGGCGTGGGCTTCATCGGTCAGCACCTCGGCCTGCGACAGGCGACGGGTCCAGCCGGTGGTGGTTTGATAGATCACGTCGCCGCGCAGCAGGTGGTTGGCAGTGACGACTTTTGGGGAAAACGGGCGGTGCATGTCAGAGGGCCTCCTGATGTTGGGGGGTGTGCAGCGTTTCCGCAGCGGCCAATGCGGCGCGAGGCGCGAGGCCAAGGAAGGTCAGCGCAGGACCGGCAAGGCCCGCGTTGGTGATCGCGGGTTCCATCTGCGCCAATGTGGTGCCGATGATCTGCTGATCCGGACGGGACGCGTTTTCGATCACCGTGACGGGCGTTTGTGGCCCGGCCCCATGCATCAGCAACCGGCCCTGAATGAAACGCGCGGACTTCTTGCCCATGTAGATGGCGGCGACTGCACCGGGGCGGGCAAGTGCTGTCCAGTCGTGATCGGCAAAGCCGCGCGTGTCGTGGCCGGTGATAAAGCGCACCGACGCGTTGCGGCCGCGTTTGGTCAGGCTTTGCCCGATTGCGGCCACGGCGGCCGAAGCGGAGGTGACGCCCGGCACGATGTGCCAGGTGACGCCTGCCGCATCCACCGCGTCGATCTCTTCGTCGAGACGCCCGAAGATGGTCGCATCGCCGCCCTTCAGGCGCACGACCTGCGCGCCGTTTTGGGCGTGTTGGACGATGAGGGCGTTGATGGTGTCCTGATCCATGGCCGGGCCAAAGCCTTCCTTGCCTGCGTCAATGATCAGTGCCTCGCGCCGGGCCAGTTCCAGAACGCCGGGGCCGATGAGGCGGTCGTGGATCACCACATCTGCCTCGTCCAGCGCGCGCCGGGCCTTGAGCGTCAGGAGTTCCGGATCGCCGGGACCTGCGCCGACAAAGGCCACATGGCCTGGGCGCGTTTTGCGCGCCTTGTGGTCCCTCAGCAGGGTTTCGAGGGCGGGTGCGACCGCAGCTTCGCCCTCAGTGATCGCGCGGGGGCCTGCATCGAAGTAGAAGGCCCGCCAGAAATCGCGGCGGGGGCGGCCAAGGGGCAGGGCTTCGGCGGCGGCGCGGAAAGCCTTGCCGAAGCGGGCAAGGGGGCCGAGGGTGGCAGGCAGGCGCGCCTCGAGATCGGCCTTGATGGCGCGGGCGAGAACCGGGGCCGCGCCTTCGGTGCCGATGGCGATGGTCACGGGGGTGCGGTCGACGATGGCAGGGGTTATGAACTGGCTGCCTTGCAGATTGTCCACGATATTGACGAGCGCCCCATCGGCCCGGGCGATGGCGGCGGTGCGCGCGTCTTCCACGGCGTCTTCGTCCGCCGCATAGAAGAGGGCCGCGCAGAGCGCATCACCGGGGGCCATGCGGCGCGGCACAAGGGTAAGCTTGCCTGCATCAGCCCATGTGGTGATCTGCGGGTCAGGATCGGTGGCAAAGACAGTCACGCGGGCTTTGGTCTTGAGCAGGAGCCGCAGCTTGGCCAGCGCCGCCTCTCCGCCGCCCGACAGCACGATCCGGCGCCCTGCCGTGGCGAGGAAGATGGGAAAATGGTTCATGGGTCTGACCCTTGGATGTCGTTTGACTTGACCCTCAATATAGGAAATATTCCCGGTTTAGCGCCATATGCGTGATCAGATAAGGACGTTTGTTCCGTTTTTGATCGTGTTTGGAACGGCTGTACAAAAATGAAAGGACCGCGCGAATGACTGTTCGCATTGACGACATGGATCGCAGAATTCTGGCCGAGCTGCAGCGCGACGCCAGTCAGTCGCTGGACGAGATCGCCAAGGCGGTGGGCAGTTCAAAGACCCCGGTATGGAACCGGATTCGCAAGCTGCGTGAAGCCGGTGTGGTGGGGCAGCAGACCGTTGTTCTGGACGCCGATGCGCTGGGGTTCGAGGCGTGTTTCTTTGTTCTGATCCGCACGTCGGAACACGAGGCAGACTGGCAGGCGGCGTTTCTGAAGGCGCTGCAGGACCGCCCCGAAGTGCAGGAGGCGCACCGGCTGGCGGGGGACATCGACTATATCCTCAAGGTGCGGGTGCAGAATGCGCGGGCGTATGATGCGTTTTACCAGGCGCTGATTTCCGAGGTGCGGGTGCACAATGTCACTGCGCTTTTGTCGATGGAGCAGATCAAGTCCACCACGATGCTACCGCTTTGACGGGGTCCAAAGGTGCGCTGCCGCGCATTCCGGATTCTGAAATCGGTGAGGCGACGCATTGCGGATGGGGCGTGCGGGGTGCGCCTGCGTGCCGTTTTGCTGAGAGGTCGCTTAAGGCGCGGTGCGTCTTAAGCAGACCTGATCAAGGGTGGGGCGAGTCGCGCCCGCCTCAAGGACATGCGGCGCGGTGCGCCGTCGCTGCGCGATCCTTGACCCGGTCCCGACTCACGGGGTGATCATCAGCCGGTCGAGTTTGTGGAAGTGGTAGCTGTCGGCGTAGTGGGGTGGTTTGGTCAGCTGCAAGTTGGGCAGGGCGGCCCAGAGCATGGGCAGGGCAATCTGCATCTCGAGCCGGGCCAGTGGCGCGCCAACACAGAAGTGCAGCCCGCCGCCGAAGGCGAGGTGGGCGGGGCCAGTGCGGGATGGATCAAAAGTATGTGGATCGGGGTAGACGTCCGGGTCACGGCCCGCCGCGCCCAGCACCAGCGCGATCTGATCGCCGGCGCGCAAGCTGTGGCCGCCGACGGTTACATCCTCGTAGGCGTAGCGGGTGAAGACGTGTAGGGGCGGATCGAAGCGCAGCAGTTCCTCGACCGTGGCGGCAATGCGATCAGGGCCGAGGTCATGGGCCGGGTTGTCGAGACGCGCGAGGCAGGCCACGGCGTTGCCAAGGCTGTGCACCGTCGCCTCGTGGCCCGCATTGAGCAGCAGCACGCAGGTGCCGATGAGCGCATCGGTGCTGAGCTTTGTGCCGTTCTCTTCCGCCGCAATGAGTTCGGTGATCAGGTCGTCACGCGGATCGCCGCGTCGTGCTTCGACATATCCGCGCAGGAAGGTCGTGAAATCGGCGGCGGCGGCATTGGCGGCATCCTCGGTCGCGCGGGAGCGGTTGGATTGATACATCGCCACCATCGCGTTCGACCAGCGCAGAAGGTCGGGGGCCATGTCTTCGGGCACGCCCAGAAGGCGGGCGATCACGCGCACGGGCACCTTGGTGCAATAGCTGGGGATCAGGTCAAAGGGAGCCTTGGGAAAGGCCGCGATCAGGTTGGTGCAGATGGCCCTGATATCGTCCTGCATCCCGGCGATCCGCCGCGAGGTGAAGGCCCGCAGCACCAGCCCGCGCAATTCGGTGTGGCGGGGTGGTTCATGTTCGAGCATCGAATGGCGTTCCAGTGCGTCGAAGGCGGCAAGGTGGTCTGGCACCGGCTGGCGTTGATCCGGGGGCACCGCACGGCCCAGCCGCCGGTCGCGCAATAATGGGTGCACCGTGGCGTGATCGAAGGCCGCCAGCATCCCGTAGTCTTCCCAGAACACCACCGGACCTGTGGCACGGGCACGGTCGTAAAAGGCATAAGGATCCTGCACGAAGGCAGGGTCGGTGGGCGATTGGGTCATGCGCATCATGCTCCGAGATGACCCGCCGGCACTGGTCTTTGCAAGGGCGGCTTTGCTAGACTGCGGCCGATGACCCGGATTGCCCGCACCAGATGGCTTTTGATCCTGACCTTTCTGACCCTCGTTGCGGCCTCCGCGTGGGGGCTGTGGCGCTATGGCTATACACAAGCGCTGGGGCAGTTGGCGCGGCAGGGGGCGTCTGATTTGGCCGTGGCCAGCGACCGGTTGACCGGACAGTTGCAACGCTACCGCGAACTGGCGGTTCTGATGGCCGATCATCCACAGGTGCGCGCGGTGCTGGACGGGGGCGACCCTGCCAATCTGGATGCACTGCTGCTGGAGGTGGCGGACAAGACGGCGGCGCTTGATTTGCTGCTGGTCGATGCCAGCGGTGTGGTGCTGGCGGCAGCCGACAGCGATGCGGGCGCGGATCTGGGGAAAACGGCCTATGTGCGGCGGGCCATGCAGGGGGCCTTGGGCACGGCGCATGGGTTCGGCGTGCCATTTGACGCGCGCGTCTACTACCATGCGGCCCCGGTCTATGATGGTCCGGGGGCGGCGATTGGGGCCATGGTGGTGGCCGCCGATCTTGGAGCGTTGGAGGCGGATTGGCGTGGATCGAACCCGGCGGTTGTCTTTACCGATGCGCAGGGGCGTGTCTTTGTGACCAACCGCTCCGAACTGGTGTTCTGGAAACGCCCGCCTGACGCGGCGGGGCTGGTGCCGGACGATGCGCCCGAACCTGCCTTCAGCAGTTACCGCGTGGGCGGACACGAGGTGTGGCAAATGGGTTGGGGGCCGTACCTGCCGCAAAATGCACTTCATATCGTGCGGCCATTGCCGGTGATCGGGTTTCTGGGAGAGGCGTTGATTGACGTGGCCCCGGCGCGGCGGCTGGCGGTGTTGCAGGCGGCGGCCTTTGCGGCCCTGTGCCTGGCCTTTGGCGCGCTTCTATACGTGGCGACCGAACGGCGGCGCACGCTGTCACAGGCCAATGCCCAGCTTGAGGCGCGGGTGGCCGAACGCACGGCTGAACTGGCCGGAACCAACGCGCAACTGCGCCGCGAAGCAACCGAGCGCGAAGAGGCGCAGGCCGCACTCGCGCAGGCGCAGTCCGATCTTGTGCAGGCGGGAAAGCTGGGTGCGCTGGGTCACCTCAGCGCGGGCATCAGCCACGAATTGAACCAGCCGCTCATGGCGATCTCGAACTATGCCGAGAACGCAGGCAAGTTCATCGCAGGTGGCAAATCCGACCGCGCCGCCGACAACCTGTCGCGCATCGCCGACATGGCCCGGCGCATGGGTCGCATCATCAAGAACCTGCGCGCCTTTGCCCGGCAGGAAAGCGAGGCGCACGTGCGGGTCAACGTGGTCGAGGTGTTGCGCAGCGCGGTCGAGCTGACCGGTCCACACATGCGCGAAGGGGACGTGACCCTGAGCCTGCGGGTGCCGGACCACCCGGTGTGGGTGCGCGGCGGGGACGTGCGGCTCAGTCAGGTCTTTGTCAATCTGATCACCAATGCGGTGGATGCCATGTCGGGCCGCCCGCAACGCCTGCTGAGCATCGCGATCGAGGACGGCCCCGCACCGCGTGTCACGGTGCAGGACACAGGCCCCGGCATCGACATGCCCGACAAGGTGTTTGACCCGTTCTATACCACCAAGACCCAGAGCGACGCCGATGGCATGGGGCTTGGGCTGTCGATCTCTTATGGCATCGTGCAAAGCTTTGGCGGAGAGATCAAAGGGGCCAACACGGGCAGCGGGGCGGAATTCACCGTGCAGCTTCAGCCCTGGCAGGACGCAGTGGAGGCGGCATGAGCAACAAGGTGCTGGTGGTCGATGACGACGCTGCCGTGCGGGACGCAGTGGTGCAGACGCTGGAGCTGGCCGACCTTGACCCGGTGGCGGCGGGGTCATTCGTGGCGGCCAAGGATCATATCACCGCCGATTTCGACGGCGCGATCCTGTCGGACATCCGTATGCCGGGGCGCGACGGGTTTCACCTTTTGGCCTATGCGCGCGACTGTGATCCCGATCTGCCGGTGATCCTGCTTACGGGTGAGGGGGATATTCCCATGGCGGTGCAGGCCATGGGGCAGGGGGCGTTCGGCTTTCTGGAAAAGCCCTGTGCGCCGGGCGATCTGCTGGCGGCACTTGAACCGGCGCTGAAGACGCGGGCGCTGGTGCTTGAAAACAGGCGTTTGCGCGCACTGGTGGAAAGCGGCGATCCGGCGGCGCGGATGCTGTTTGGGCAATCCGATCTGGCCGCGGGCCTGCGCAACCGCGTGCGGCGCGTGGCAGCGCTTGAAACGGATGTGCTGGTCACCGGTGCGCCGGGGTCGGGCGTCAGCAAGGTGGCCGAGGTGCTGCACCTCAGCTCATCGCGTTCAAAAGCGCCGTTCGTCAAACACGCCGCTGCAGGGATGCAGCCCGAGGGCGTGGCCCGCGCAATCGAGGACGCGGGCGCGGGCAGCCTGTTTCTGGATGAGGTGGGGCAAATGCCTGCTGCGGGCCAACTTGCGCTGCTGGAGGCCGCCGAGGCGGGCCTTGCCTGTCGCCTGATCGTCGGCACCACCCGCGATCTGCCTGCCTTGGTCGAGGCGGGTGCCTTCAACGGCGATCTTTATTACCGGGTCGAGGTCAGCCCGGTGCGGATCCCGTCGCTGGCCGAACGGCCCGAGGATATCCCCGTTCTTTTCCGGCATTACGTGGCGCAGGCGGCAGAGCAATCCGGCATCACCGCCCCCGAGGTCAGTCCCGACCACCTCGCGGCCCTCATGGCGCAGGATTGGCCGGGCAATGCGCGGTCGTTGATGAGTGCGGCGATGCGTTTTGTGCTGGGCATGCCCGAGGACGTTGTCGAGGCCACGGAACTGGGCCTGAGCGAACAGATGGCGCGGGTCGAAAGGGCGCTGTTGATTGCTGCGCTGGGGCGCCAGAACGGCCATGCCAGTGCGGCGGCTTCGGCGCTGAAACTGCCGCGCAAGACGTTCTACGACAAGCTGGCGCGCTACGGGATTCGGGCCGAGAATTTTCGCCGGGGGTAGAGCCGCTGTAGTGTGCGGAAATCCGCACACCGTGCAGCGTTGCCTGTGCGGATTTTCGCACGTGCCAGTGTCGCAACCTAAAGTCTGACATGAGAAAGATATAGCAAGATATTGAAATACAATAATTTAGGGGTGGACTCTTTAACGTCCCGCAACGCTGTTGTGAGGCGCGGCTGGGTCATGTTCACTTGGCGGGACGCTGCCTCGTGCGGGGCGGCGCGCATTAGATGCAAAAAATCTCTGGGAGGAGACCTGATGAAACTTTTGACAGCTGCTGCTGTGGCCCTTGGCCTGTCCGTATCCGCAGGCGCCGTTGCCGCCGCCTGTGATGATGGCGAGATCGTGATCAAGTTCAGCCACGTGACCAACACCGACAAGCACCCCAAAGGCATCGCCGCCACGCTTCTGGAAACACGCGTGAACGAAGAGATGAACGGCAAGGCGTGTCTGGAAGTGTTCCCCAACTCGACGCTTTACAACGACAACCAGGTGCTCGAGGCGATGCTGCAAGGCGACGTTCAACTGGCGGCCCCGTCGCTGTCCAAGTTCGAGCAGTTCACCAAGCAATTCCGCATTTTCGATTTGCCCTTCATGTTTTCGAACATCGACGCGGTTGATGCCTTCCAGAACTCTGAAACCGGTCAGGCGATGAAGGAATCGATGACACGCCGCGGCCTTTTGGGCCTCGCGTTCTGGCACAATGGCATGAAGCAGATGTCGGCCAACAAGCCGCTGATGTCACCGTCGGATGCAAGCGGCCTGAAGTTCCGGGTGCAGAACTCTGACGTGCTGAAGGCGCAGATGGCAGCTTTGGGCGGTTCGCCCCAGCCGATGGCGTTCTCGGAAGTTTACGGCGCGCTGCAAACCGGTGTTGTGGACGGTCAGGAAAACACCTGGTCCAACATCTACGGCAAGAAGTTCTTCGAAGTGCAGGACGGTGTGACCGAAACCAACCACGGCATCATCGACTACCTGCTCGTTACCTCGACCGACTTCTGGGACAGCCTGGATGACGACGTGCGCACGCAACTGGCGACCATCATCGAAGAGGTCACAACCATGCGCAACGGCGAGTCGACCAAGGTGAACGAAGAAGCCAAGCAGGCGATCATCGCCGCCGGTGGCACCGTGCGCCAGTTGACGCCGGAACAGCGCGACGAATGGGTTGCCGTGATGAAACCCGTCTGGGAACAGTTCAAGGACGACGTGGGCCAGGACAACATCGACGCGGCCCAGAAAATCAACGCGATGGTGAACTGATCACCTGACGCGACCGCCCGGCCCCTTGCGTGGGGGCCGGGCCATTTTCCACGAACATTTCGGAAAGGGGCGGGACATGGCACATGGCTATGCACCCAAAACGCCACTTGGCCGCATCGTGCACGAGCTCGAAGAGACCGTGATCGCGTTGTTGCTGGGGGCCATGACCATCATCACTTTCATCAACGTGGTGCTGCGATACGGGTACAACACCGGCCTGATCTGGGGTCTCGAAATGGTCAGCTTTCTCTTTGCCTGGCTGGTGCTCTTTGGGGCCAGCTATGCGGTCAAGACCACCTCGCACCTTGGTGTTGACGCCGTGGTCAACCTGTTCGGCCCCGCAGGCCGCCGGACCCTGGGCCTGATCTCGGGCGCGGTGTGCATCGTCTTTGCCTTTCTGTTGCTCAAGGGGGCGTGGGACTATTGGGCCAACTTTGCCAATCTGCCCCAGACAACCGGGCGTTGGTTCCCCACCGGCTTCGAAGAGATGAAGCGCACCTCCTACCGCGCATGGTACGAGGTGATCGATATCCCGATCCCCGAATGGCTGCGCTTTATCGAACCCTTGATGAACGAGGGCGAAGCCTACGAGAAAATTCCGCGCTTCATTCCCTACGCGATCCTGCCCTTTGGCATGGCCCTGCTTTTGTTTCGCTTTGTGCAGGCAACGTGGCGTATCTGGACCGGCGTGGCCGAGAGCCTGATCGTCAGCCACGAGGCTGAAGAAGACGTCGAAAACGTCCGTCACGTGAACGCAGAGGACTAAGAACATGGAAGTTGTACTGCTTTTCACGATGGTCGTGGGCCTGATGCTGATCGGTGTGCCGATCGCGGTCAGCCTTGGCATCAGCTCGATCCTCTTCCTGCTGGTCTTTTCGGATGCCTCGCTTGCATCCGTGGCCAACTCTCTGTTTCAGGCGATGGCGGGCCATTACACACTGCTGGCCATCCCCTTCTTCATCCTTGCCTCGACCTTCATGAGCACCGGCGGCGTGGCCAAGCGGATCATCCGCTTTTCCATTGCCTGCGTGGGGCATTTTCCGGGCGGTCTGGCGATTGCGGGTGTCTTTGCCTGTATGCTCTTTGCGGCCCTGTCGGGCAGTTCTCCGGCCACGGTGGTTGCCATCGGGACAATCGTGATCTCGGGCATGCGTCAGGTCGGATACACCAAGGATTTCGCGGCAGGCGTCATCGCCAACGCGGGTACGCTTGGCATCCTGATCCCTCCGTCCATCGTGATGGTTGTCTACGCCTCGGCAGTGGACGTGTCGGTGGGGCGCATGTTCCTCGCGGGCGTCATTCCCGGCCTGATGGCGGGGCTGATGCTGATGATCACGATCTATGTGATCGCGGTGCGGCGCAACCTGCCCAAGGGCGATTGGAACGGCTGGGGCGAGATTGCCACCTCCGGTTTTCTTGCAGCACCGGGTCTCTTTCTGATCGCGATCATTCTGGGCGGTATCTACGGCGGTATCTTTACCCCGACCGAAGCGGCGGCGGTTGCGGCGATCTACGCCTTCCTGATCGCCTGTTTTGCCTACCGTGACATGGGCCCCTTTGCGCGCAACGGCACCAAGGCGGGCAATCTGGTCCCCATCACCTTGTTGGTCGGGATCCTGCTGATGCTGATCCTGTTCCTGCTGGGCGTGGGTCAGCCTGCGGTCATCGGCTTTGGGCTGGCGGCCATTCTGGGGCTGGCGGTTGCCCGGTTCGTGGACAAGGCCGACCTGAGCGTGGGCAACATCGTGACCGATGCGCTGCGCGTGCCCTTGGTTCTGGTCCACCGCGACACGCGCGATGCGTTCTTCGAGGCGGGCAAGCTGACGGTTACGCTTTTGTTCATCATCTCCTGCGCGCTGATCCTCAAGCACGTGCTGACCGAGGAACAAATCCCCCAACAGATCGCGGCGTCGATGCTGGCGGCCGGGTTCGGACCCATCGTGTTCCTGATCATCGTCAACGTGATCCTTTTGATCGGCGGGCAGTTCATGGAGCCGTCTGGCCTTCTGGTGATCGTGGCGCCCCTTGTCTTTCCCATTGCCATCGAACTGGGCATCGATCCGATCCATCTGGGCATCATCATGGTGGTCAACATGGAGATCGGGATGATCACACCACCTGTCGGTCTGAACCTCTTTGTCACCTCGGGCGTGGCAGGGATGCCGATGATGCGCGTGGTGCGCGCGGCGCTGCCCTTTACGGCCGTGCTCTTCGTGTTCCTGATCATGGTGACCTATATCCCTGCAATCTCGACATGGTTGCCCACGCTGATGATGGGGCCGGAGATCATCCTCGACTAGACCGTGCGTGCCGTCCGGTTTGTACCACCGGGCGGCACCCTTACAGCGGCGCGCGGGCTGGACACGCCCGCGAAACCGGTGCCGCTTCCGACCTGACGGTCGACGACCTCAACCATCAAGCAAAGCACGTCGGTACAAGCCGATCCATGCCGTCCCCCCGTTCGGGGGGAAGTTTGCCGCGCGGTTTGCGTTAAAACAGGGTAAGGTAAAACGGACTTGACTGACGCGGGGGTCGGTTGCCAAGCTTGGGTATTAAGCATTTTAGCGAAACAGATTAGGGATAAGAACCATGGCCAGTTTTATTTTGAACACTACATCGACAACGTTGCGGACTTTGCTGGCCGGCGAGGACGCCATTATCGGTCAGAATGGGGCGCTGCTGATCCTGTCAGGCGACGCGATTACCGGAACCGGCAGCAACAACATCTTTGTCGCGGGATCCATCGTCACGACCAGTGGTTCCGGTATTGATCTCACTAGCGTCACCAGCTCCGAGATCATGATTTCATCATCGGGCAGCGTCCTGTCGTCCGGCGATGCGATCTCCATGACCATGGACTCCGCATCAGGCAACCGGGGCGAAGTCACCAATGCCGGCACCATCGAGTCCGGGTCAGACGGTGTCGACATGCGCGGGTTTGATGCCGGTACGATCCTGAAGTTCACCAACACCGGCACCGTAACGGGCATCAGCGACGGGCTGGTCATCGGGCAGGCAGGTTCTATCGAGGTTATCAACACCGGAACGATCACCGGCTTTGATTCAGCCATCGCAACGGATGTCGGGTCTAACAACGTCATCCGGATCGTCAACACCGGCACGTTGATCGGCGGTGACGGGCGGGCCTTGTCCAGCGGATCCACGTCCCAAACCACACTGGTCAACAGCGGTCACATCGAAGGTTTTTTGGATTTCAGTGAGGTGGCAGACACCTATCAGGGGCGCGATGGCACGATCAACGGTGACATCTTCGGGAGAGGGGGTGACGATACGCTCAAGGCGGGGGCCGGTGACGAATACATCGACGGTGGAAGTGGCCTGGATGTGATCGAAGGGCGCGGGGGTGACGATACGATCTTTGGTGGCGATGATGCCGACGAATTGCGCGGCGGTCGCGGCGCGGACGACGTCAATGGCGGCGAAGGCAAGGACACGATTTTTGGCGGCCGGGACGACGACCTGCTGTCTGGTGACGACGGCAGCGACACCCTGAATGGCGGGCAGGGCGATGACACTCTCAATGGCGGCACGGGCAACGATGTGCTGATGGGCGACAACGGCCACGATGAACTGGATGGCGGATCAAAGAACGACACGCTTTCGGGCGGTCGGGGCGATGACACGTTGACCGGCGGCTCGGGAACGGATGTGTTCGTCTTCAACGCGTCCGGCGGGTTTGACGTGGTCACCGATTACGTTGATGGCACCGACAGGATCGATCTGTCGTCGCTGGACCTGAACAACTTTGCACAGCTGTCGTCGGCGGGGGCCTTCACGGATTTTGCTGCGGGCGTGATCATCGACCTTGGGGTGCTGGGCATCGACACGATGATCCAGCTGATCGGGACACAGACGTCAGACCTTAACGGGGCCGACTTCATTTTCTGATCCCGTGTCGGGTCAACATTGCCGATCTGGCAAGACCGCGGCGGTGTCCCATGTGGCCACCGCCGTTTTCATGTGATGCCTGTCGATCAACAGGGGTTCGTTATTCCACCTGTGATGGAATGTGCACCCGCACAGCCTGAAGTTTGGGCAATTCGCTTGACGCTGCACCACCTTGCCGACCAAAAATTTTGCCAGGAAATCAAATATTAAACCAAAGGGACAGACCATGACCAGCTTTGTCGTCACCGACGCAACAACCACTGCACAAACCCTGACAAGCAACGAAACGGGCTTTGTCGGCAGCCTTGGCGGCATCTACGACATTGTTGGGACTGCGGCCGTGACGATGTCGGGCGTCGGAGCCACCCTGACCGCCGCTGGCGATATCTTCGGAAATACCTATGGTGTTGAGGTCACAAACGGTCTCGGCCACAACCTGACATTTCTGCAATCCGCGAATATCTACGGGCAATCCGCTGGTATCTCCATGTCGCTTGACACGTCCAGCACAACTTCCAGCTTGACCAACCACGGATCTATTGCCGGGACATTCGGCGCAGACATCGACGGCGACAACACTGGAGTTCTCAGTATGATCAACACCGGTGATTTCACCGGAACGGGCAACGGGTTGAACGTGGAAGACATGTTCAGCTTTCAATTGGTGAACTCCGGCGTGATTACGGGCGCGGGCTTTGCCGGGATTACCTTGTCAGACACGAGTATGTCCGGAGGCGATGCCGTGATCGTCAACACGGGCGAAATCTCTGGCACGGTCTTTGGTGTGACGTCCACCAACGTCTCCCTCACCTTGAAGAACACCGGCACGATCAACGGGATCATCTCTCTTGGTGATCTTGAAGACTATTTTGACGGGCGCGATGGGGTTCAGCTCGATTTCATCTTAATGGGTGGTGGCCAAGACAGGTTTTTGGGCGGTGCAGGTGTCGATCAGGTGGATGGCGGTCAAGGCAATGACTTTCTGCGTAGTTTTGGTGGCGATGACGAGCTTACTGGCGGCTCTGGCGATGATATCATGCGCGGAGGGTCGGGCGACGACCGGCTCTTTGGTCAGGATGGCAAGGACACCATTATGGGCGGGCTGGATGATGACATCGTCTCGGGTGGCAGCGGCAGCGATTTACTCTCGGGTGGGCGCGGCGACGACCAGATGGATGGTGGCAGCGGCAACGACCTGCTCATTGGTGGCACAGGCGGTGATGTCCTGTTCGGTGGCAGCAAGAACGACACGCTTTATGGCGGCAGCGGTGAGGATTTTCTGACCGGGGATTCCGGAAACGACACCTTCCTTTTCTCGGCTATGGACGGGCTGAACCTGATCACGGATTTCGGCGATGGCGCAGACGTGATCGACCTGTCGTCCCTGTTCCTGACCGATTTTGCCCAACTGACCACGGCAGGCGCATTTGACGACTATGATGGCGGTGTCCTGATCGATCTGACGGTGTTCGGGTACGACACGCGGATCATGGTGCAGGGCAAACAGGAAGCCGACCTGAGCGCCAGCGACTTCCTGATCTGAGCAGGCTCAGGACGCGGCCAGCGCGTCGATGATCGGGGAAAAGTCGTCAGCCTTCAGGCTGGCGCCACCCACCAGAGCGCCGTCGACGTTGTCACATTCAAAGATTTCGGCGGCGTTGCCCGGTTTCACTGATCCGCCATAGAGCAGGCGGATCGCGCCGCCGACTTCTGGCCCGAAGCGGGCAACAAGGCGGGTGCGGATGAAATCATGCACCTCGTCGATCTGCGCGGTTGTGGCCACGGCCCCGGTGCCGATGGCCCAGATGGGTTCATAAGCGACCACGAGGTTGGCGGCACTGGCCCCGTCCGGAACGGACCCCGACAACTGCCCGCCGATGATCTCCAGCGTGTTGGCGGCGGCGCGGTCTGCTTCACTTTCCCCGATGCACAGGATCGCGGTCAGCCCAGCGTCCCAGGCGGCCTGCGCCTTGGACCGCACATCGGCGTTTGTCTCATGGTGCGCGGCGCGGCGTTCGGAGTGGCCGACAATCACATGGGTGGCCGAAGCGTCGGCGATCATCTCGGCAGAAATGTCGCCGGTGAAGGCGCCACGGATTTCGCCGTGGCAATCCTGTGCGCCGATATGCACAGTGCTGTTGGCCGCAATCTCGGAGGCGCGAAAGAGCAAAGGGGCAGGGGGGCAGAGCACGATATCGGTGTCGGCCGCCCCGTTGTGGGCCGTGGCCAGCGCGTCGATCACGCCCAGCGATGTGCTGGTGCCGTTCATCTTCCAGTTGCCTGCCGCCATTTTCCGCCGCATTCCGCGCATCCTTCCCGTTGGTATTGCATGGGTCCTAGCATCCGGCGTGACATGGGGCAACGTGGCCCTTTTCCTTGGACGCTGCGCGCGATAGGCAGCGGCCAGGTAAGACAAGCAGGTACGATGACATGATCCCCAGACTGGATGCCGCCCTCATTGATGCACAAGACGCGGACACCATCGCCGCCCTGGCAGAGGCCGCAGGTGACGTCGGCTTTGCCACGGTGCACAACACCGCGCTTTCACCGGAAAGGGTGCGCGAGGTGATCGAGACCTATCGCGCGTTCTTTCACCTGCCCGAGGCCGAAAAGCGGGATGTGGACATGGCCCGCACAGGGGCCAACCGGGGCTGGGGCGCGCCGGGCTCCGAACAGGTAGATCCCGATGCCAACCCCGACTACAAACAGTATTTCGACAGTGGCGTTGACCTGCCTGCGGATGATCCCTTTGCCCATATGGCCGTCTATGCGCCCAACCGCTGGCCTGCGGGCCACCCGGAGTTCCGCGCGGTGATCGAGGCCTATTACCGCGACGCCTGTGACGTGGCGATGACCGTTCTGCGTGGCATTGCCGAAGCCATCGGCGCACCGCGCGATTATTTCGATGCGGCCTTTGACCGGCCCATGGCCTTGCTGCGCGGCAACTTTTACCCCGAACGCCCCGCATGGGCGACCGACCGCGATTTCGGCATTGCCACGCACACCGATTATGGGTGCCTGACGTTGCTGGCCACCGATGGCACACCGGGGCTGGAGGTGCGCAAGCGCGGCGGCGGCTGGATCCCTCTGTCGGCACCGCCGGGTGATTTCATCATCAACTTCGGCGAGATGATGGAGTTCTGGACAGAAGGAAAAGTGAAAGCCACGCCGCACCGGGTTGTGGGCGGGCATAACGAACGCATTTCAGTGCCGCTGTTTTTCAACCCGTCGCATGACACCAACGTGGCGCCCATTGGGTCGGACAAGGTGATCCTTGCGGGGGATCACATGGAAAAGCGGTTCCGCGAGACGTATTTGCATTTGAAGGACAAGGGCTGAAGTTCATAACCTGTCTACGCGGAACAAGGCCGAAGGCCGCCGCGTATCGCCGGGCCGCCCCCCGGCACGGCGGTTGGGTGAAGACAGCGCGCAGCGGAGGCCTTTGAGGCAAGTACCGACCATAAAGCGCGCTGCTCAAATACAGGATCGCCATGCCGCGGCCCGTCGATACGCGGCTGGTCTAGGGGGGCGCGCTGCGGGAGATGTCAAAGATGCGCCAGCGCCTGCCGTGCGAGGCTTGATGCCTCTTCGGGATCATCCAGCGCGCTGTCGGGCAGTTCCCAGTAGGGCATGGCGACTTCTTTGCCGCCGGGGCGTTGGTAGGTCCAGCGCACCATGCCCATATCATCGAACCGGGTGATCATCGCGCCTGCGCCCTTGATCAGGGTGCGGCCATCGGACATCAGCAGGGCAAAGATCGTGCCGTCGGCATAGATCCCCAACCCGCCGAACATCTTGCGCGTACTGAGGGGGCCGACACCGGAAAACAGATCGCGCGCGGCCTCGATCTCCTGTTCGGTGACGGACATGGGACCTATCCCTTGTTCAGGGCGGCGGCCATTTCTTCGGGATCGGCGAACTTGATCGATTCACCACACCCGCAGGCTTCGGTCACGTTGGGGTTGTTGAACTTGAACCCCGATTCCAGCAGCGATGTTTCATAGTCGATCTCGGTGCCGAACAGGAACATCTGCGCCATGGGCGCGATCAGCACCCGCGCGCCGTCCTGCTCCACCGCCTCGTCATGCGGGTCGGCTTCGGTGACGTAGTCCATGGTGTATTCCATGCCTGCGCAGCCGCCCTTCTTGACGCCGATGCGCAGCCCCTCATGGCCGCCTTCGGACATGAGCTTGGCGATCTGTGCAGCCGCGCGGGGGGTGATGGACACCGCTTGCTTGCCGGGAATGGAAAACATCAACGTACTCCTTTGACCTCAATCTAGGGGTCCGCGCGCCCAATCTCAAGCGGTGGCAGCTGGTCCAGCATCACATCTGTGCCAAAGGCCACGGCCAGCGCCCATCCAAAGGAGGCAAGCGTGCCGATGATCACGTATTCACTGGCCTTCTGATTGCGCGAGGCGGTCTCAAAACGCAGGATGGATTTGGCCGCGATCAGAAAGCCGATGCCGGTGGGTTCGCCCACCATGACCATCAGGTAGATCAGCGCGCGTTCCATCAGCCCGATCATGCGGCCCGCGTTGTCCAATCCTTCGATGCCCGCATCCGCCCGCCACTGCGCCATCAGATGCCCCACGGCAGGACCGCCCAGCACCGTGGCCGCAATCAGCCCGGCGGCGAAGAGGCCCAGGGGGTAGAGGGTGCTTGCTTCGGCGGCCCATGCGCCGCTGGCAAAGGCGTCGGGATATACGAGCGCTGCGACAACGCTGATGGCGGAGTGGGCCACAAGGGCGGCGCTGTAGGTGGCGAGCCGGGTCTGGGGCAGGGCAAAGACCAGCAGATGTGCGAGCGCTGCTGCCAGAGCCACGGGAAATGGACCGCCCAGCGCCGCCGTGCCCAGCACGGCAGTCAGGGCCGCGCGGCTCAGAGGTGTGGCACGGCCATGCTCCGGCACCAGTGCAAGGGCCAGCATCCAAGGCAGCGTCAGGGCAAGAAGCGTTGCACTCATAAATTACAGCCCATTTTGCCTGTAAATGTAAAATACAGCCCAATATGACTGTAATGCGGCAATACAGCCATGTCTCAGCCCGCCTCGAAGGCCGCGCAGGCCAGGGTCAGAGCCGGCAGGCCCGCCGCACTTTGAATGTCTTGCAAGGATTGCTGGGCAATCGCGAAGTGCTGTGCCAGCGCTTCCTGTGTGGGGGCATCCGGGGGCAGGGTGGCCAAAGCGATCTGCGCCTGCCGCACGGTCCAGCCTTGCGCGATGTGATCGGCCAGCGGCAGCGCGGTGGTCAGCGCCACGGGGCCGCTTGCGGCCATGCGCACGCGCCGTGCCATGGTGTCGAGCGCATGGCCTGACGCCACGAAGGCAGGGCCTGAGGCCGCAGACAGGTCCGGGCCGGGCAGGGTGGCTGTGCCCAAGGCGATGCCGATGCGGGTGTCGTGATCCTTGCCCGTCAGACGCACGCCCGCGCGCAGTGCCAGGGCCGCGCGCAGGGCAAGGGGGGCAGGGGCGACCACCTGCCAGCCATCACCGCGCGCACGGGTCAGGCAGGGATCAACATCCGACCACTGCGCCAGCGCATCCGCCGCCTGCGCCAAGCCGTCAAAGATCGCCTCCAAAGCACCGTCGGGCAATTGGGTCGATTTCACGATATCGCCGGTCAAGACTGCGAGTTCCGCCATTGGCATGTCCTTTCCCCGACAGTTGTGAAAGGAAAGCAAACGCCTTGCAACCGCTGCCCGCAAAAATGGGCCGCGCTGCGTGATGCTGAAAAGAAAAGCTGGCGGCGTGGCGCCTACATGAAGCCCAGTTCGAGGCGCGCCTCGTCAGACATCATGTCCATGCCCCAGGGCGGTTCCCAGACCAATTCGACATCCACGGTTTTCACACCGGGCAAGGGTTCGATCGCATCGGCGATCCATCCGGGCATCTCACCTGCCACCGGGCAGCCGGGGGCTGTCAGGGACATGATGACCTTCACCGCGCCATCGTCACTGATGTCGACCGTGTAGATCAGGCCCAGTTCATAGATATTCACTGGGATTTCAGGGTCATAGACCGTGCGGCAGGCCTCTACCACCGCGTCATAAAGCGGATGTTCCGTGGAAGAGGGCGCAATCAGCGGCGTGCCTTCCAGCATGTCTTTGGGTTGGTCCATGGGGCCTCGCTCGGGTTCCTGAGCATTTATATAGGGAATGGGGCGCATGGCGTCCAGAGGGGCCGGTGCGACATTGGGAGCAGGCACAAAAGAAGAGGCGCAGGTTTGCACCCGCGCCCCATATGATCAAGACATCTGACCGAAATCGCCTCAGACGAGGATAAAGTCGCTCTCGACCAGGCCCAGATCGGACCGCATGTTGATCTCGAAGTCCGAAACCCCATCCCCGTCGATGTCGATCTTGACGTATTGTCCGCTGGCGATCACCTCGCCTGCGGTGCTGGAAAAGATACCCGTTGCATTGAAGGTGCTGGCGATGGCGCTGACGTCGATCTTGTCGCCTTGCGCGGTTTTGAAATCACGGATCTGGTCGCGGGCCTTGGTGCCGCTGTCGCCGGCTTCAAAGACGAAGGTGTCAGCGCCTTTCTTGCCGATCAGAACGTCAGCACCGCCGCCACCTGTGATGGTGTCGTTGCCACCGTCGCCAATCAGCGTGTCCTTGACCTGGCTGCCGATCATGACATCCGCGCCGGATCCACCATAGGCCGTAACCTTGCCCTTGGTCACGCCGCTCATGTCCAGAACGTCATTGCCTTTGCCCAGAGTGACCTTGGCGATGGCTGAACCCGCCAGCGTCAGGCTGTCGTTGCCTTGCGCCATGGCGATGTTGCCGTCGACTGCACCGTTCAGGCTGACGGTGTCCCAGCCGTTGCCCATGTTCACACGGCCAAAAATGTCCACTGTCCCGGTCCCAAAGACAAGGTTGTCGCCATCATCGCCTTTTAGCACCGTGTCATTGCGCGCCTCGTTGAACCCGCGAAACGTCGTCAGGGCCGCATCAAGGTTCAGGGTGGCCTCACCATTCAGGCGAATTTGGCCATCAATACCGGCGGCATAGGTGCGCACATCGTTGTGTGCCTCCAGTGTCCCGAACACTCGGGAGTAGCCAAAATCGAGCTTGGTGTAGATATCGGTGGTTATGTCCCCATAGACCGTGGTCGACTCCACGATGGGTGAGGGGCACGGCGATGGCACCCGTGTACCCAATCGAATGAAGTC
>CBFHND010000041.1:0-20188 GCA_965657085.1 uncultured Paracoccaceae bacterium | reverse complement strand
CGCAGCGGATGAAGGATCTGCCGGACCGGGCCGCGCGCGCAGGCACGCCCGTTCACATCGTGGCGCCCGATGCGATGGCGGACGCGGGCCTTTTCGATGTGATCCTTGTCGACGCGCCCTGTTCGGGCAGCGGTGCATGGCGGCGCAATCCCGAAGGGAAATGGGCACTGACTGCGGAAAGATTGCAGGAATTGAATGACTTGCAGGACGAAATTCTTGCAGCTGTCTTGCCGCATCTGACTTCTGGCGGCACTTTGGTCTATGCCACCTGTTCCGTGCTCAGCTCCGAGAACGAGGACCGCGTTGCCGCGTTTCTTGAGCGCACGCCCGGCTTTACCTGTTCGCGGCAGAAGCGGTTCGCGGTCACGGCGCAGGGCGACGGCTTTTTTGCAGCGCACTTGACGCGCGAGCTGGACAACGCTACGCAACTTTAACGCGAGACGGTTGGTGACGTTCCTCTTAAGGTGACCCGAAGTTAAGCCGCGGTTAACCGTTCTTGCGCGACAACGGCTGCATTGATTCGAACCTTGGGGGACGTTTTGCAGGAAAGCGCGCTGACGACAGGACCGATCGAGCGGATGTCCGGGCTGGGCACGGCGCGCCTGCGGTCTTTGATGCTTGCTGCTTTTCTTTTGGGGGTGATGAGCCTGCTGGCGCCGCAGGGGTGGATACGAATGGGGCTGACCACCGCATCTGCCACGATCCTGATCCTGTCCGGCGCGATGTGGCTGATCCACTGTCGCCACGCACTGTCCCGCAAGCAAACCTTTGCCGTGATGTCGGATTTTATCGAAAAAGACAGCTCGCCCAGCTTCGTCTCTTCGCAGGACGGCGAAATCCTGTCGATGAACGCAGCCGCGCGCGGGCAATACGCGGTCGAGCAGGGCGACACGCTTGCCGGGGCGCTCAAGAGCACATTCGCCAACCCCGGCGGGATCATCTACCGGCTGAAGGTCAAGGCCGAGGCGCAGGGGGCAGCGCGCGAAGATGTGGTGACGCGCAAGGCTACCGTGCGTCTGGCCGTGCACCAGATGGGCGAGGACGCATTGCTTTGGCGGTTGGAATATGCGCCGGATGCTGGCGTGCGCGGTGGATCCGAAGGGCCGGGTCTGCCGATGCTCATGGTCGGGCGTACGGGCGCGATCCTCTATATGAACGACGCGGCCCGACAGATGGTGGGGCACCGGACCAAGACGCTTGACCGGCTTTTTCCCGAAGGGGTGCCGCCGGAAGGTGGGCCTTCTATCCTGTCGACCAAGGATGGCACCGTCCGGTGTACCGTGGCGGAAATGGACGGCGGCGCGGGGCGCCGTGCGTTGTATCTGTTGCCTGCGCCGGTCAAATCCGTGAACGGGAATTGGGAGTCTTTCGAGGACCTGCCTGTGCCGTTGATCCGCGTGGCCGCTGATGGGGCCGTGCAGGGTTATAACCGCACTGCTGCAACGCTTGTGGGCGATGCTCTGGAAAACGGGGTCAACCTGTCAGTGTTGATGGAGGGGCTTGGCCGCTCGATCACCGACTGGCTGGCCGAAACGCTGGCCGGGCGCGCGGTGCAGCACAGCGAATTCCTGCGCCTCAAGCGGGCGGACAAGGAAATGTTCGTGCAGGTTGCATTGAACCGGGTGATCAAAGACGGTGAGCCTTCGGTGATCGCGGTTTTGACGGATGCGACCGAGCTGAAGACCCTGGAAGCACAGTTTGTGCAAAGCCAGAAAATGCAGGCCATCGGGCAGTTGGCAGGCGGTGTCGCGCATGATTTCAACAACCTGCTCACTGCCATTTCGGGCCACTGTGACCTGTTGTTGCTGCGGCATGATCAGGGGGATGCGGATTACGGTGATCTGGTGCAGATCAACCAGAACGCCAACCGTGCGGCGGCGCTGGTCGGTCAGTTGCTGGCCTTTTCGCGCAAGCAGACGCTGCGCCCCGAGGTGCTGGATGTGCGTGATACGCTGTCCGACCTTACGCACCTTTTGAACCGGCTGGTGGGTGAAAAGGTATCCCTGACGCTTAGCCATGATCCGGTTCTGCAATCGATCCGCGCGGACAAGCGGCAGTTGGAGCAGGTGTTGATGAACCTTGTTGTCAATGCACGTGACGCGATGCCCGATGGCGGCGAGATCAGGATCGAAACGGAATGCACAACCCTGTCCGAACCCATGGAGCGGGACCGTGTGACCGTGCCCGAGGGTCAATACGTCAGTGTGCGCGTGGTTGACGAAGGCGTGGGGATTGCGCCCGACAAACTGCAAAAGGTGTTCGAGCCGTTCTTTACCACCAAGCGCACGGGCGAAGGCACCGGGCTGGGCCTGTCCACGGCCTATGGTATCGTCAAGCAGACCGGTGGTTTCATATTTGTTGACAGCACACCGGGCAAGGGCACCTGTTTTTCGCTTTTGTTCCCCGTACTTGATGTGCAGCCCGTCCAGACCAAGGTTGTGGCCAAGGCCGAACCAGCCGCCGCGCCCAAGCATGGCGATGGTGTGATCCTTCTGGTCGAAGACGAGGCGCCGGTGCGCGCCTTTGCCAGCCGCGCGCTGCGGTTGCGCGGCTACACGGTGCTGGAGGCGGATTCGGCCGAGGCGGCGCTGAAGACACTTGAGGATGACAGCCTGAATGTCGATCTGTTCGTGACCGACGTGGTCATGCCCGGCAAGGATGGACCAAGCTGGGTGCGTGAGGCGCTCAAGACACGCCCTGAAGTGCGGGTGGTCTTTGTGTCGGGCTATGCCGAGGACAAGCTGAGCAATGATCAGGCTTCGATCCCGAATTCCGTGTTCCTGCCGAAACCGTTTTCATTGAACGACCTGACCGAGACCGTGCACCGGCAGTTGCACTAGGGCCTTCGGGCCGGGGCGGGGACAGCCAAGCGCGCGGTTTGCGCGCGATGCCATTTCAGGGAATGCTGTCGTAGAGTGCAAACTCTTCCGCGCATTTGCGGCGGAACCGGGTTTCGACATCTGCACTCAGTGCCTGCGGTATCTCGGGAGAGACGTTTTTACGTTCCAGCGTGATCTGCACGCCCAGTCGGTCGGCCAGAAAGGCCTGCAGGCGGGCCTGGTCCTCGTAGCGGAACAGATGGGTGACGCCGGTGCCGTTGGGCTGCGATTCGAGAAATTTGAACTGGCTGCCGACGTCGGCAAATCCGGGTTTCTTGCCCTTCATGTAGGCGGTTACGAAGTCATCGAAGCTGATCCCGTGGGTCGAGTTGGGTTTGTCCTTCATGAACGGCCGTTGGCGATACCGCCACCAGCTTCCCAGCCAACTGATCGGTTCTCGCATGACTGCCATGACCTCAAGTTCGGTGTCACAGACCTTGAGGAACATCGGCCGCACAAACCGGTTGTAGCGATAGACAGGCGCATGTTTGAGCATCGGGGGTTCCGAGATCACAAGGTCCGCACGATCGCGCAGGGCGGCCTCGTAGGCCGTGGTGCCGGTCTTGGGCACCGACAGGAACGCAAGTTGTTCCTTATAGAAAACAAGCATTTGGCGACACATCCCTTGAAGTTCGGCGCGAACCTTTCCGCGTAAACCACTCTTTAACCCTTATTGCGAAAAAGTGGGACAGGAAAAATTTTATTGAAATGTTCTCTTTTTGATCTCATAAGGAACACAATAAGAACATCGATGCGGAAAAGGCAATGATTGCCGCCCCGGACGGGGTATGACAATAAGGAAGCAACGCAATGGCAACGGCAGATCTTTTGACAATGGACAACAAGAAAAACGCGGACAAGCAAAAGGCGCTGGACAGTGCGCTGGCACAGATCGAACGCCAATTTGGCAAGGGTTCGATCATGAAGCTGGGCGACGAGAACGCCATTCAGGACATCACCGCCAGTTCCACAGGCTCGCTCGGGCTGGATATCGCTTTGGGCATTGGCGGTCTGCCGATGGGCCGGATCATCGAGATTTACGGGCCCGAATCCTCGGGCAAGACCACGCTGACTCTGCATTGCGTGGCCGAACAACAGAAAAAAGGCGGTGTCTGCGCCTTTGTCGACGCCGAACACGCGTTGGATCCGCAATATGCGCGCAAGCTGGGCGTGGACATCGACGAACTGCTGATTTCGCAGCCCGACACCGGTGAACAGGCGCTGGAGATCACGGACACGCTGGTGCGTTCTGGTGCCGTGAACATGGTCGTCGTCGATTCCGTCGCGGCGCTGACGCCGAAATCCGAACTGGAAGGTGACATGGGCGACAGCAGCGTGGGCGTTCAGGCCCGCCTGATGAGCCAGGCCATGCGCAAGCTGACCGGTTCGATCAGCCGCTCGAACTGCATGGTGATCTTCATCAACCAGATCCGCATGAAAATCGGCGTCATGTTCGGCTCGCCTGAAACCACCACGGGCGGCAACGCGCTGAAATTCTACTCCTCCGTCCGACTGGACATTCGTCGCATCGGTGCGCTCAAGGACCGCGACGAAGTGGTGGGCAATGCAACCCGCGTCAAGGTCGTCAAGAACAAGGTGGCACCGCCCTTCAAGCAGGTGGAATTCGACATCATGTATGGCGAAGGCATCTCGAAAATGGGTGAGCTTCTGGACCTCGGTGCCAAGGCCGGTGTGGTCGAGAAATCGGGAGCCTGGTTCAGCTATGGCGACGAACGCATCGGGCAGGGGCGTGAAAACGCCAAGCAGTTCCTCAAGGACCATCCCAATATGGCCTACGAGATCGAGGACAAGATCCGCGCGGCCCATGGTCTGGATTTCGACATGCCGCCCGAAGAGCGCAAAGAGGATGACGATATCCTCGAGGCGTGACCCGCGCAGACGGCCAACTGCCCAAAAGGCCCACGATGCGTGACAAGGTGTCGAAGAATACCCGGAACAGGGCGTCCCGCGTGGGGCGCCTTGTTTCGTATCGGCACCAAGCCCCAGGTGCGTTCCACCTGTGGACAGTCGCGGGGCGGGGGGCTATTTCACCTGCAACGCAATTCCGCCCGAAGGCTTTGACCCATGCCCACGCTCAACGACATCCGTTCGACCTTTCTGTCCTACTTTGAAAAGCAGGGCCACGCGGTGGTCCCGTCGAGCCCGCTGGTGCCGCGCAATGACCCCACGCTGATGTTCGTCAACTCGGGCATGGTGCAGTTCAAGAACCTGTTCACCGGGCTGGAGCGGCGCGATTACACCCGCGCCACGTCGGCGCAGAAATGTGTGCGCGCAGGCGGCAAGCACAACGATCTGGACAACGTGGGTTACACCGCGCGTCACCACACGTTCTTCGAAATGCTCGGCAATTTCAGCTTTGGCGATTACTTCAAGAAAGAAGCGATCCCCTTCGCGTGGGAGCTGATCACCAAGGAATTCGGTATTCCAAAGGAGCGTCTCTACACAACGGTATACCACACTGATGATGAAGCCTTTGAAATCTGGAAGAAAATGGGGGTGCCGGAAGATCGGATCATTCGTATCGCCACCTCTGACAACTTCTGGCAGATGGGGCCGACGGGTCCGTGCGGGCCGTGCACCGAAATCTTCTATGATCATGGCGATCACATCTGGGGTGGCCCTCCCGGCAGCCCCGAGGAAGATGGCGACCGGTTCATCGAGATCTGGAACATCGTTTTCATGCAGAACGAGCAGTTCGAAGACGGCTCCATGGTCGATCTGGACATGCAGTCCATCGACACGGGCATGGGGTTGGAACGTATCGGTGCCCTGTTGCAGGGCAGCCATGACAACTATGACACGGACCTGTTCAAATCTCTGATCGAGGCGTCGGCGGATGCGACGGGTGTGGACCCCTACGGCGACAAGAACGTGCACCACCGCGTGATCGCCGATCACCTGCGCTCGACCTCGTTCCTGATTGCGGATGGGGTGATGCCCTCGAACGACGGGCGAGGCTACGTGCTGCGCCGGATCATGCGGCGCGCGATGCGGCACGCGCATCTGTTGGGGGCCAAGGATCCGGTCATGCACCAACTGGTGCCGTCGCTGGTGCGCCAGATGGGGGCCGCCTATCCCGAGCTGGGGCAGGCGCAGACGCTGATCACCGAAACGCTGGAACTGGAAGAAACCCGGTTCAAGCAGACATTGGACCGCGGCCTCAAGCTGCTGGATGATGAAGTCTCTGATCTGCCCGAAGGCGCTGACCTGTCGGGGGCTTCTGCCTTCAAGCTTTATGACACCTACGGCTTCCCGCTTGATCTTACGCAGGACGCGCTGCGTGAAAAGGGGCGTGGCGTGGACACGGACGGCTTTGACGCGGCCATGGCGGAACAAAAGGCCAAGGCCCGTGCGGCCTGGTCCGGGTCGGGTGAGGCGGCGGATGCAACGGTGTGGTTCGACGTGGCGGATGCGGCCGGGGCCACGGATTTCCTTGGGTATGACACGGAAACGGCCGAAGGGCAGATCGTGGCACTGGTGCAGGACGGTGCGCAGGTTGACGTGGCGCATGAGGGCGAAGGTGTGCAGATCGCCCTGAACCAGTCGCCGTTCTATGCAGAAAGTGGCGGGCAGGTCGGTGATACCGGGGTGATCCGCACCGAAGGTGGCCAGGTGCGCGTGACCGACACGCGCAAGACGGCGGGCGTGTTCGTGCATATCGGGAAAGTCGAAAAAGGGAGCGTTGCCAAAGGTGAAGCTGCTGTTCTTGAAGTGGATCACGGACGCCGCACAGCGATCCGGGCCAACCACTCAGCCACGCACCTGTTGCACGAGGCCCTGCGAGAAGCGCTGGGGGATCACGTTGCACAGCGCGGATCGCTCAATGCCGAGGACCGCCTGCGGTTCGATTTCAGCCACGCCAAGGCGTTGTCCGGGGACGAGCTGGCAAAGGTCGAGCAGGAGGTGAACACGTTCATTCGCCAGAACTCGAAGGTCGAGACGCGGATCATGACGCCGGATGACGCGCGCGCCATCGGGGCGCAGGCGCTCTTTGGTGAGAAATACGGCGACGAGGTGCGCGTGGTGTCCATGGGTCGGGCCGACACAGGCAAGGGCGGCGACGGGCAGACCTATTCGATCGAGCTGTGCGGCGGCACCCATGTGCGCCAGACCGGCGATATCGGTGCCTTTGTCCTGCTGGGAGACAGTGCGAGCAGCGCGGGTGTGCGCCGCATCGAGGCGCTGACCGGAGCGCCCGCGCTGGCACATCTGCGCGCGCAGGATGCGCGTCTGTCGGCGGTGGCCGATGCCTTGAAGGCCCCCGTGACCGAAGCGGCGGACCGCGTGCGCGCCTTGCTGGACGAGCGCAAGGCGCTGGCCAACGAGGTCGCACAGCTGCGCCGTGAACTGGCGATGTCAGGCGGTGGCACAGCCGAGCCGCAGGCCGAGGAGGTGAACGGCACAGCCTTTCTCGCGCAGGTGCTGAACGGTGTGACGGGCAAGGACCTGCCCGCGCTGATCGACGCCCACAAGGACCGGATCGGGTCGGGGGCCGTGCTGTTGATTGCCGAGGCTGATGGCAAGGTGGCCGTGGCCGCAGGTGTCACCAAGGACAAGACGGATGCAGTCAACGCGGTTGATCTGGTCAAGGCTGCCGTGGTGGAATTGGGCGGCAAGGGCGGCGGTGGCCGTCCGGACATGGCCCAAGGTGGGGCCAAGGATGCCAGCAACGCCGATGCGGCGATCAAGGCGGCCAAGACCGTGATGGAAGGATAAGACGATGGGTGCACTCTGGATTGCGCATGTGACAGTCACCGACGAGGAAGCGTACAAGAAATACGCGGCCGGGGCGACGGTGGCGATTGCCGCACATGGTGGTGAGTTCATCGCGCGTGGCGGGCGGTTCGTTCAGCTTGAGGGCAAGGAACGCCCCCGCAACGTCGTGGCGCGCTTTCCGGACGTGGAAACGGCCGAGCGGTGCTATCATTCGGATGCCTATCAGGCGGCGCTGGAACACGCGCGTGGCGCGTCCGAGCGCGAGTTGATGATCGTGGAAACCACCGAATAGGGGCGCGACGATGGGTCAGGCGATCGAAGCGCTTCTGACCACTTTGGCGCAAGCCTTGGGGATTGAGGCCGCCAAATTCGCGTTGGGCGATCTCTTTCCCTTTTTGGTGGTCACGGGCATGGCGTGGTACGGGGCCATCCTCTTTGTCGGCCTGTTGTCCAACAAGGTGTTGCCGGACCGCGAATGGCACGAGCCCACGCCGTTGATCGAGAAAATTCTCGTGATCGCCATTTTCGGCGGCATCACCATCGGTATCTGGGGCGGCGGTCTTTACCTGTTCCTGACTGGGTTCTGACCGACGCTCAAGCGCGCGGTGGGCCTCGGTTTTGTACCCGTTTTTGGGCAAGCCGAACTTGTGGTTGATATAGTTTCTTTATAGCTATAGAGGCTTAAACCTAGGAGACTTTTGACTATGAGAATTTCATCCATTCTGGCGTTTGGCGCACTTGCCATCCAAGTCGCTTGTGTCAGTTCGAGTGGTTCCTCGGGCGGCAACAGCAACCCTGCCTATCTGGAAATGAGCACCAAGGACGGTGTGGTGACCGGTTTCGCCGGCTCGGCGTGGACAGAGAAAGAACTGCGCACTATCGGTATCAGCGACGCGTGCGGAGCATCGGGTACGGTGACGGACGTGGTGATTGAACGCCAGGCTGATGGTTCGTCCAAGTTTTCCGGGCGCTGCGCCTAGGCGCGCGCGCTACATCGCGCAGACAAGTTTGGAACGGGGTGCAAAAGCGCCCCGTTTCCTTGTTTCTCAGGACGCTTTCGCCATCCGTTTGCGTTCATGCGGATCAAGGTAGCGTTTGCGCAGACGGATCGCGTTGGGCGTGACCTCGACCAGTTCGTCGTCGTCGATATAGGCAATCGCCTCTTCCAGCGACAGGGTGATCGGCGTGGTCAGGCGCACCGCTTCGTCTGTGCCGGACGCGCGCACGTTGGTCAGCTTCTTGCCCTTCAGAGGGTTCACTTCGAGATCGTTTTCACGGCTGTGTTCGCCGATGATCATGCCGGTGTAGACGTCGGCCTGTGCGCCGATCATCATCTTGCCACGCTCTTCAAGGTTCCACAGGGCAAAGGCGACCGAGGTGCCGTTTTCCATCGAGATGAGGACGCCCGCGCGGCGGCCGGGGATCTTGCCCTTGTGTGGGGCCCAGCCGTGGAACACGCGGTTCAGAACGCCGGTGCCGCGCGTGTCGGTCAGGAATTCACCGTGATAGCCGATGAGGCCCCGCGACGGCACATGTGCCACGATGCGGGTCTTGCCAGCGCCTGCGGGTTTCATCTCGACCAGCTCGCCTTTGCGCGTGCCGGTGATCTTTTCGATAACTGCACCCGAATATTCGTCATCGACGTCAATGGTCGCTTCTTCGATGGGCTCGTGGCGCACGCCGTCGATGTCCTGAAACAGGACCTGCGGGCGCGAAATGCTCAGTTCGAACCCTTCGCGGCGCATGTTCTCGATCAACACGCCCATCTGCAATTCGCCACGGCCCGCGACCTCAAAGGCTTCGCCACCGGGCGTGTCGCTGATCTTGATCGCGACGTTGGATTCGGCCTCTTTCATCAGGCGGTCGCGGATCACGCGGCTTTGCACCTTCTTGCCGTCACGGCCTGCAAGGGGGCTGTCGTTGATGCCGAAGGTCACGGTGATGGTGGGCGGGTCGATGGGCTGTGCGGGGATCGCCTCGGACAGGGATTGATCGGCCAGCGTGTCGGCCACGGTCGCCTTGGTCATGCCCGCGATGGACACGATGTCGCCTGCCTCGGCCACGTCGATGGCGGTCTGTTCAAGGCCACGGAAGGCGAGGATCTTGGTGCAGCGGAAGTTTTCGATCAACGTGCCGTCGCGCGACATCGCCTTGATTGTCTGCCCGGCCTTCAGGGTGCCGGATTCAACGCGGCCCGTCAGCAGCCGGCCCAGGAACGGATCACCGCCCAGCGTGGTGGCCAACATGCTGAAAGGTTTGTCGGCATTCTCGATTTGCGCGGGCGCAGGCACGTGATCAAGGATCAGGTCAAAGAGCGCCGAGAGGTCCTTGCGCGGCCCGTCGAGCTCCATGTCGGCCCAGCCGGAGCGTCCCGAAGCGTACATCGACGGGAAATCCAGTTGCTCGTCCGTGGCGTCGAGGTTGGCAAAAAGGTCAAAACATTCATCCAGCGCACGGTCGGGTTCGCCATCGGGCTTGTCCACCTTGTTGACCACCACGATGGGGCGCAGGCCCAGCTTGAGCGCCTTGGAGGTCACGAATTTCGTCTGCGGCATCGGCCCTTCGGCGGCATCCACCAGCAACACAACGCCGTCGACCATCGACAGGATACGCTCAACCTCGCCCCCGAAATCGGCGTGGCCGGGGGTGTCGACGATGTTGATGCGCGTGCCTTTCCATTCCACGGACGTCGGCTTGGCAAAGATGGTGATGCCGCGCTCGCGTTCGAGGTCGTTGCTGTCCATGGCGCGTTCGGTCGTCGCCTGGTTCTCGCGGTAGGTGCCCGATTGCTTGAGCAATTCATCCACCAGCGTGGTCTTGCCGTGGTCAACGTGTGCGATGATCGCGATATTGCGAAGGTCCATGAAATCAGCCTCTGTCTGGAGTTGCTGCGCCATAACGCGCTTGCCCCCCGATTGCCAGAGGTTTTCCCGGCTCTGTCGGGAAGGGTCGCGAAGGGGCCTCAGAATTCGGCGATCAGGTGATCCACCACGGCGATCATCGCCTCTGAGTCGCTGGCGCCCTTGTCCAGCGCATCCTGCCGTGCCGCGCGCTGGCGCAGGGCCGAATTTCCGTCCGCTGCAATCCGCCGTGTGCGCAGCAACTCGGTGTGACAGCCGAGTATTTCGGCCTCGGGCAGGGCCAGATCGATCAGCTCCTCGACGAGATCGGGAAAGGGGGACAGGGTGCCTTGGCCCAGGTCCATCAGCTTGCCCGCGGTGCCAAAGCGTTGCGCCCGCCAGCGGTTTTCCATGATCAGGGTGCGCGGATACATCCGCCAGCGCTGGTTGCGGCATTTCAAACGGTACAGTCCGGCCAGCAACGATTGATAGAGGGCTGCGATGGAGGCTGCGTCTTCAAGCCGTGTGCAGATGTCCGTGACGCGCTGTTCGACAGTTGGGAACTTGTCCGAGGGGCGGATGTCCCACCAGATTTTCGTGCCGTCCTCGATGCACCCGGCCTGCACCAGACGGTCGACCATGCGGCGGTATTCGGCGTGGCTGCCCATGACATCGGGCAATCCGGTGCGCGGCATCGCGTCAAAGACCGACAACCGGTAGGACGCAAGGCCCGTATCCTCACCTTCCCAGAACGGGGAAGAACACGACAGGGCCAGAAGATGCGGCAGGAAATAGCTGACCTGGTTCATCAGGTCGATCCGCAGGTCTTCGTCTTCGATGCCGATATGGATGTGCATGCCCGAGATCAGCATGCGCCCGACAACCCGCCCCATATCCCGTTCCAGCCCGGCATAGCGATCCTTGGGTGTGCGGGCCTGATCGCGCCATTTGCTGAAAGGATGGGTCGAGGCGGCGATGGGCGCATAGCCGAAGTCGACAGCCGCATCGCGGATTCCGTCGCGCAGGGTGCGCAATTCGCGGATCGCATCGGGCACTGCCTTGTGTGGCTTGGTGCCCACCTCGATCTGGCATTGCAGGAACTCGCCTGTCACCTGATCCCCGAGCCTGGCGCAGCACGCCTCGACAAAGGCCTGCTCGGGGGCGCGCACAAGTTCGCGGGTTTCGCGGTCCACGATCAGGTATTCTTCTTCGATCCCAAGGGTAAAGGACGGGCGATCAGACATGGGCACACTCCGCACAGGATATGCCACCATAGGCCGGGGCCCAGGCTCAGGGCAACCGTACCGGATTTTCAGCGCGATCAGTGCGTTGCGGTTTTCGAGAACAGCTGAATGACAATGATGCCCGCGATGATCAGGCCCATGCCCAGAAGGGCCGGCACGTCCAATCGTTGACCAAAGGCCAGAAGTCCGATGATGGCGATAAAAACGATGCCAAGCCCCGACCAGATGGCATAGGCCACGCCGACGGGCATGTATTTCAGCGCCAGACCCAGAAAGAAGAAGGCAAGCGCGTAAAACAGAACGACCATCACCGTGGGCCAGAATTTCGAGAACTGGTCACTGGCCTGCAGGGCCGTTGTGCCGATGGTTTCGGCGGCGATGGCCACGATCAGATAGATGTAATGCGCAGGCATGGGCGGTCCTTTGGTGTTCAAAGCGGCAAAGCTGTGCCGTCCTTGATTTCTTCCATGACGAAGCTGGCCGAAATATCCGCCACAGGCAAGCGCGCGATAAGCTGTTGATAAAGCCGGTCATAGTCTTGCATGTCCGCCACACGTGCGCGGATCAGGTAATCCAGATCGCCGGTCATGCGGTAGACGCTGAGGATACCGGGCAGGGCGCGGCTGGCATCGGAAAACTTGCGCTGCCACTCGGGATCGTGGCTGCCGGTGCGGATTTGCATGAACACCATCAAGGGCAGACCCACAGCCTTTGCATCCACGAGTGCCACGCGCCCGGTGATCACGCCCGCATCTTCAAGGCTGCGCACCCGGCGCCAGCAGGCATTGCGCGACAGGCCGACGGACGCGCCGAGCGTGTCCAGCGATTGCGTCGCGTCGTGCTGCAATTGTGCGAGGATTCGGCGGTCTATTTCATCAAGAGTCTGCATATTTGGCATAATGTCGGGAAATTGTCCCATTGCAAGGGCGTTGTGCTGCGAAATTTGGGACCTCTGCACCGCAAGGACGGGGCACATTGAAGCCCTGACAACAACGGGGGCACATATGTTCGCACGCATCTTTCTGAACCATCCGCGCGGGGTGGATGAAACCTATTTCCAGCATCTGGTCTTTGCCGGGCGCTTTGCGCTTTTGCTGTTCGGCGCGGGGCTGGCCGCCCTGGTGCATGCGCTGGTGCCGTGCCTGTTTGAGAAGACGGCGAGCCGGTTGATCGAAAAGATGCATGCCCGGATCGTCGGTCGCGAGTAAACTCAGGCGGCCATTGCTTCGGGCGGCGCATAGCCGAACAGGGCAATGTCGCGGGCATGGCGGCGGGCCACGATGTCGATACCTTCGGCGGTATAGCTGACGTTGCAATCGGGCGGCTTGCGGGATGTGTTGACCGGTTTGCGGGGCAGGGTGACGCGCAGCCCGTAGGTGTCGCGCAGCGCTTCGAGATCGTCGCGCAGGCGTTCCTGACGCAGGATGTGTTCAACACGCGGAACCCCTGCTTCGTCCACCAGCCAATCGGACACCTGAGCAAGGTAATAGCGGTTGGACTGCCCGGTGATCCCGGGTGCCGCCAGCCAGCGCAGGTACTCCAGAAAGCTGATGTTCTGGAACAATGCGTGCTCGACCGGCATGCCTGATCGCCGTCCGCCCTTGTCGCCCCGGATGTAGCGATACCAGCTTTGATGCCACGACCATGGATCGCGGATGACGGTGAAGGTCACGTAGTGGTTGATATCAAGATGAAGCGCGCGCATGCCATCGCGGTAGTCGCGCCATGTTTGATGCCCGGCCATTGCGGGCGTGGTGCAGGTGACGCATTGGGAATAGCGCCGCCCGAATGTGTGTGTCACGAACCGGCCGCCGCATTTGGGCGTGTGTACAAAGATCATGGGCATGCCCGCGGTGGGCGACAGGTGGTCTTGCAAAGTCTGAGGAACAAACATGGCAAAGCGGCCTTGTGGCTATTGATCAGGCGTTGAACGCACAGCCTTGCCGCTTCTGTCGTGACTTTGGACAGAAAAATGGCCGCCCCCTTCGGAGCGGCCAATCGTTGCCGTTTCTCGGCAGATTTCAGCCCGCCAGAGCCTTGTTCAGGTTCTCGTCGATCTTTTCAAGAAAGCCCATGGTGGTCAGCCAGCCCTGATCGGGGCCGACCAGCAATGCGAGGTCCTTGGTCATGTGGCCGCTTTCCACGGTGTCCACGATCACCTTTTCCAGCGTGTCCGCAAAGCGCATCAGGGCCGCGTTGTCGTCCAGCTTGGCCCGGTGCTTGAGCCCGCCGGTCCACGCATAGATCGAGGCGATGGAGTTGGTCGAGGTCTGCTCGCCCGCCTGGTGCTGGCGGTAGTGGCGGGTGACGGTGCCGTGGGCGGCCTCGGCCTCCACGATCTTGCCATCGGGGGTCATCAACTGGCTGGTCATCAGGCCCAGCGACCCGAACCCTTGTGCCACCGTGTCGGACTGCACGTCGCCGTCATAGTTCTTGCAGGCCCAGACAAAGCCGCCGTTCCACTTCATCGCGCAGGCCACCATATCGTCGATCAGGCGGTGCTGGTACTCGATGCCCTTGGCGTCAAATGCCTCCTTGAACTCGGCGTCAAAGATTTCCTGAAACAGTTCGAGGAACCGGCCATCATATTGCTTGAGGATCGTGTTCTTGGTCGACAGGTACACCGGCCAGCCGATGTTGAGCCCGTAATTGAACGTGGCGCGGGCAAAGTCGCGGATGCTGGCATCGAGGTTGTACATCGACATGAACACACCCGCTTCTGGGGCCTGGAACACTTCGTGTTCGATCACCTCGCCGTCGTCGCCTTCGAACTTCATGGTCAGCTTGCCGGGGCCGGGGAACTTCATGTCCGTGGCCTTGTACTGATCGCCAAAGGCGTGGCGGCCGATCACGATGGGCTTGGTCCAGCCGGGCACAAGGCGCGGGACGTTCTTGCAGATGATCGGCTGCCGAAAGACGACGCCGCCCAGGATGTTGCGGATGGTGCCATTGGGGCTGCGCCACATCTGCTTGAGGCCGAATTCTTCCACACGCGCCTCGTCCGGGGTGATGGTGGCGCATTTCACGGCCACGCCCACTTCCTTGGTCTTTTCCGCGGCGTCGATGGTGATCTGGTCCTCGGTCGCATCGCGGGATTCGATGCCGAGATCGTAATAGAGCAGATCGATGTCCAGATAGGGCAGGATCAGCTTTTTCTTGATGAAGTCCCAGATGATCCGGGTCATTTCATCGCCGTCCATCTCGACGATGGGGTTTTCTACCTTGATCTTGCTCATGGGGGATCCTGTTGTTGGGCGATACGCGTGTGCTCGTGATACGGGATAGCCTTAGCGCGGTAAACGTAAGATGACTATGCCCCGGGCAGGTTTTGCCGTGCGCGGATACACCGGGTGCGGCACTTTGTATACCACTGTATGCATTGACTTGGCGCGGGGCCTGACATACCCCCGGCGCAATCCCGCGATCCGGGCCGTGCGCCCGCGCTTTGCACATTCCGACAGCCCCACGACCAAGAGGACATCCCATGGCCAAAAGCGACATGCCCGACATCATCTACACCAAGGTGGACGAAGCCCCCGAACTGGCCAGTGCCTCGTTCCTGCCGATCATCCGGCGGTTCGCTTCGGCGGCAGGGATCAACGTGGGCACGCGCGACATCTCGTTGGCCGGGCGCATCATCGCAACCTTTCCGGAGACCCTGACAGAGGCGCAGCGCCAAAGTGACGATCTGGCCGAACTTGGCCAGCTGGTGAAAAAGCCCGGTGCCAACGTGATCAAGCTGCCCAATATCTCGGCCTCGGTGCCGCAGCTGGTGGCGGCGGTCGAGGAGCTGCAAGCCAAGGGCTATGCGCTGCCCGACTATCCCGAAGACCCGCAAACCGACGCGGAAAAAGAGGTGCGCGCGCGCTATGACACCATCAAGGGATCGGCGGTGAACCCGGTGCTGCGCGAAGGCAACTCCGACCGTCGGTCGGCCCGCGCAGTCAAGGCATTCGCCCAGAAGAACCCCCATTCGATGGGCGCATGGGCGCCGGGCAGCAAGACCAAGGTGTCGTCGATGCCGGGCAATGATTTCTTTGCCAACGAGGTGTCGGCCACCATCACTGCCGCTCAGGCAGGCGACGCGCGCATCGAATTCGTGGGCAAGGACGGCACCGTGCAGGTGATGAAAGACGTCTGGCCCTTGGAGGAAGGCACCGTGGCCGATGCGACGTTCATGTCGGCGCGCGCACTGTCGGCGTTCCTGGCGGATGCGATCGAGGACACCAAGGCCGACGGCACGATGTTTTCGTTGCACATGAAGGCCACGATGATGAAGGTGTCGGACCCGATCATCTTTGGCCACGCGGTCAAGGCATGGCTTGGCCCGGTCTGGGACACGCACGGCGCTGCGATCAAGGCTGCGGGCGGCAACCCCAACGCAGGCCTTGGCGATGTGCTGGCGGCCATCGACACGATGCCCAACGCGGCCGAGATTAAGGGCGCGATTGACGCGCTGGACCGTCCATCGATGTATATGGTCGACAGCGACAAGGGTATCACCAACCTGCACGTGCCTTCGGATGTGATTATCGACGCCTCGATGCCTGCCGTGATCCGCGCAGGCGGCAAAGGGTGGGATGAAACCGGGGCCAAGGGTGACAGCAACTGCGTGATCCCCGACAACTGCTATGCGCCAGTCTATGACGAGGCGATCAACTTCTTCAAGGCCAATGGCGCGCTGAACCCCGCAACTGCCGGGGCCGTGGCCAACGTGGGCCTGATGGCGCAGAAGGCCGAGGAATACGGCTCGCACCCCACCACGTTCGAAGCGCCCGCCGACGGCACCATGCGCATCGTTCTGGCCAATGGCGACACGCTGCATTCGCATGATGTGGAAGCTGGCGACATCTGGCGGTCCTGCACGGTCAAGAAAGCACCAATCGAGAACTGGATCCAACTGGCGCTGGACCGTCAGCGCCTGACCGGGTCCGAAGCGATCTTCTGGCTGGATGCGAATCGCGCCCATGATGCGCAGTTGATTGAGTACGTGAAATCCGCGCTGGAAGCTGCTGGTGTTGCTGACAAATTCCAAATCATGGCGCCGCGAGAAGCCACCGCGCAGTCACTGAAAACCATCACGGCGGGCAATGACAGCATCGCCATCACCGGCAACGTCCTGCGCGATTATCTGACAGACCTGTTCCCGATCCTTGAACTGGGCACCTCGGCCAAGATGCTGTCCATCGTCAAGCTGATGCAGGGCGGCGGGTTGTTCGAGACGGGGGCCGGTGGCTCTGCGCCCAAGCACGTGCAGCAGTTGCACGGTGAAAACCACCTGCGCTGGGATTCGATGGGGGAATTCTGCGCGCTGGGGGAATCGCTGAACTTCCTTGCCGATGCGCAGGGCAACGCAAAAGCGGGCGTGCTGGGCGCGGCAGCAGAGGCCGCGACGCAAGGCATCCTGGATCACAACCGTTCGCCCAGCCGCAAGGCCGGAGAGCCTGACAACCGTCACAGCCACTACTGGTTCGCGCGCTATTGGGCCGAGGCGCTTGCGGCACAAACGGACGATGCGGCGCTGGCGGAGTATTTCGCTCCGATGGCCAAGGCGCTGGCCGACAATGAGGCCGCGATCCTTGCGGAACTCAGCGCGGTTTCAGGCAGTCCCGCAGATACGGGCGGCTATTTCCGCAATGATGACGCACTGACCGCTGCGGTGATGCGGCCCAGCGCCACGCTGAACAGCATCATCGACTGATCCGGCATGCACCGGTGAAACGACAAAGGGCGCCGCAGACTGCAGCGCCCTTTGTCCTTCCGGGTGTGGAAACGGTCAGCTGTCGGATGCGGCCTTGTGATCCTTCAGGGTTTTCACAAGGAACTGGCGGCCCTGAATTTCGGCCATCCGGGTTCGGATCGCCGTCAAAAACGCTTCTTCCAGCGTCTGCGAAGACGCGCCCAGCACTTCGCCCACCTTCATGAACAACCGATCGTCGCCCACTTCCTGCTGAACAGCGAGGCATTCCTCGGCCAGTTTGTTGGCCATGGCGAGGACGGTCGGGTCTGCCATCAGCGGGTGTTCTCGGTCAGGCGGCGTTTCACGTAGTCGGTCGTGTGATCGATCAACGTGTCCATATGCTCACCTTCAAAGAAGTGCCCGGCACCTTCAACTTCGGTGTGGGTGATGGTGATGCCCTTCTGCTCGTGCAGCTTGTTCACCAGCGCCGTGGTGTCGGCGGGCGGGGCCACGCGGTCTGCGGTGCCGTTGATGATCAGGCCCGAGGACGGGCAGGGGGCAAGGAACGAGAAATCATAGCGGTTCGCCGGGGGCGAGACCGAGATGAAGCCGGTGATCTCGGGGCGGCGCATCAGCAATTGCATCCCGATCCACGCGCCAAAGCTGAAGCCCGCAACCCAGCAATGTTTGGAATTGTTGTTCATCGATTGCAGGTAATCGAGCGCGGAGGCGGCATCGCTCAGCTCACCAATGCCCTGATCGTATTCGCCCTGGCTGCGACCGACGCCACGGAAATTGAACCGCAACACGGTAAAGCCCATGTTGTAGAAGGCATAGTGCAACCGGTGCACGACCTTGTGGTTCATCGTGCCGCCGAATTGTGGATGCGGATGCAGGACGATCGCGATAGGGGCGTCACGTTCTTTTTGCGGGTGATAGCGGCCTTCGAGGCGGCCTTCGGGTCCGGGAAAAATGACCTCGGGCATGGGCGTCCTGTGCTTGTGGCGTTCCGGGATTCGGATTTCTTGACGAAATCACTCAACTACCTTAGAACGGTTCTAAAGAATGGCGCGCCGAGTGGCGCTGCAAGGGATGTATGGCCTTCGCGGGCCAAGGTCAATCTTAACCCGAGTGCAAGTGCCGGGATCGCGTGGGGGATTTGCGATGAAGCTGTCGACCAAGGGACGTTATGCGATGGTGGCGCTGAGTGATATCGCGTTGCAGCCTGAAGGCACATTGGTGAGCCTTGGTGATATTTCCGAGCGGCAGGACATCTCCTTGCCCTATCTGGAGCAGTTGTTCGTCAAACTGCGCCGTGCCGATCTGGTGGCGTCGGTGCGTGGCCCCGGTGGCGGCTATCGCCTGTCACGGCCTGCGTCGGATATTCGTGTGGTCGATGTTCTGAGCGCGGTGGATGAAACCGTGGATGCCATGCACAAGGGCGCAGGCGCGTCGGGCGCGGCCTCGGGCAGTCGGGCGCAATCGCTGACCAACCGACTGTGGGAGGGATTGAGCGCGCATGTCTACGTGTTCCTGCATCAAACCCGTCTGTCGGATGTGGTGGGCAATGAACTGGCACCCTGTCCGGCGGTTCCGACATTGTTTTCCGTGGTGGACGAATGAGCGCCTTTGGCGCATTCCATGATGTATTGGGGGCCAGCCCCCAAACATGCTTCCTATTGGGGGCCAGCCCCCAAACCCCCGGAGTTTACCTGGCAAGATGAAAAGGACGTATCTGGATCATAATGCCACGACGCCGCTGCGGTCCGAGGCGCGTGATGCGATGATCGCGGCCATGGACGTGGTGGGCAATCCGTCGTCGGTGCACGCCGAAGGGCGCGCAGCCAAGGGTTTGGTGGAACGCGCACGGGCGCAGGTGGCGGCATTGGTGGGGTGCAAGACCTCGCAGGTGGTGTTTACCGGATCGGCGACCGAGGCGGCGGCCTTGGCCGTGGCGCAGAAGGGGCGGCATGGGGGGGTGTTTGCCGCTTTGGACACGGAGCATGATTGTCTGGGGGTCTGGTCAGAGGTGGACCTGCACGCAGGACAGACGCGCGCGGATGCGTTGAACGCAATTTCGGCTGCCAACAGCGAAACCGGCATCATGCAGCCGGACAGCCAGGTGGTTGGAAACCCGGCCGGGCAAGGTGCCGGGATTGTGTGCGACATCACGCAGGTCGCGGGCAAGGTTCCGGTGGTCTATGGTGAAACCAAGCCCGCCTACATGATCCTTTCAGGCCACAAGCTGGGTGGTCCGAAGGGTGTGGGCGCATTGATCAATTTCACCGCCGACGACCCGCAGGCGATTCTGCGCGGTGGCGGGCAGGAGATGGGGCGGCGATCGGGCACGGAAAACGTGATCGGCATCGCCGGTTTCGGGGCCGCGGCAGAGGCTGCACAGCGCGATGTGGACGCAGGCGCGTGGAACCGGGTTGCGGAACTTAGAAATATTCTAGAAAACGCTCTTGAGGCTGCCTCAAAGAAGACTATTTTTGTCGGGAAAGAGGCGCAACGCCTTCCCAACACAACCTGCTTCATCACGCCCGGCTGGAAGGGCGAGACGCAGGTGATCCAGATGGACCTTGCGGGCTTTGCCATTTCGGCCGGGTCTGCCTGTTCCAGCGGCAAGGTCAAGGCCAGCCGCGTGTTGATGGCGATGGGATATTCCGAGGCGGATGCGGCATGTGCGGTGCGCGTGTCACTGGGCCTCGAGACGACGGAAGATGATGTGATGCGCTTTGCCGAAGCATGGGCGCAGAAATTGAGAAAATACGAAGCGCGGGCGGCCTGAGCCGCCCCGCGCATAGG
>CBFHND010000040.1:0-20247 GCA_965657085.1 uncultured Paracoccaceae bacterium | reverse complement strand
GCAAGGCCAAGGCCAATGTGGTGGCCCTTGTCGGATTGGTTGAAAACATGCCCTCGGGCAACGCCACGCGCCCCGGTGACGTGATCACCTCGATGAAGGGCGACACGGTCGAGGTCATCAATACGGACGCCGAGGGGCGTTTGGTGCTCTGTGACGTGATGTGGTACGCGCAGGACCGGTTCGCGCCTGCGGGCATGATCGATCTGGCGACGCTGACCGGCGCGATCATCATCGGGCTGGGCCATGAGAACGCGGGTGTCTTTTCCAACGACGATGCGCTTTGCAATGCCTTTCTGAAGGCCGCTGCTGCCGAGGGCGAGGGCGCGTGGCGGATGCCGCTGGGCAAGGCCTATGACGACATGCTGAAGTCGCGCATCGCGGACATGAAGAACATCGGCGGGCGGCCTGCGGGGTCGGTGACGGCGGCGCAGTTCCTGCAACGGTTTGTCAAGGACGACACGCCGTGGATTCACCTTGATATCGCAGGGGTGGCATCGGTGAAATCGGACACCACGCTGGCGCCCAAGGGCGCCACGGGCTGGGGTGTCATGGCGCTGAACCGGTTGGTCGCGGACATGTTCGAGGCCGAATGACGCCATGGGGGCCGCCTATTTCTATCACCTGACGCGCAAGCCGCTGGATGAAACCCTGGCCATGCTTCTGGGCAAGGCGCGGGGCGCAGGCTGGCGCGTGGCCGTGCGGGGACAGGATGCCGCGCGCATGGCGTGGCTGGACGAACGGTTGTGGCTTGGCGACGGGTTTCTGGCGCATGGGCTGGCGGGCGGCGACATGGACGCGGATCAGCCGATCCTGCTGACCTGTGCGGCGCAGGCCGCCAATGATCCTGCCTGCCTGATGTCCATCGACGGGGCCGAGGTCAGCGCCGAAGAGGTTGCAGCACTTGACCGGGTCTGTGTGCTGTTTGATGGCAATGACCCGGCGGCGCTGGATGTGGCGCGGGGCCAGTGGAAGGCGCTCAAGGACGCAGGGGCCGCGGCGCAATACTGGTCCGAGGAAAGCGGGCGCTGGGAAATGAAGGCCGAGACCGGATCAGCGGCGTAGGGTCAGCGTGCCGTTGGAGATTTCGATGCTGGCAAAGCGTTGAAGATAGCCCATGCCCAAAAGCGATGTGCCCATTTCGCCGCCGTTGACCACCGCCGCCACATTGCTGTCGGTGATGGGGCCAAGAGAGATTTCATCGAGCCGCACGGTGGCGGTTTCCACCGGGCCATTGGCGGTCATCGCGCGGCCCATGTACCTGAGCGCACCGGTATCGATGCCCGCACGCGCGGCATCTGCCTGGGTCAGCACGATATCCGTGGCCCCGGTGTCGACCACGAAGGTCAGGGGCGTGTCGTTGACGATCAGCGACAGGTAGTAGTGGCCATCAAAGCTGCGCGGCACGGTGATTGCGTCGCCTGTGCTGTTTTGCGTCTGGAAGGGGCTTGCGGTGCGCTGAATGTCACCCCAGAGGCCCACCGCGGCGATGGCCCCCAGAAAGATCAGCCCCCAGACGGCGGCATATTGCAGGGTGCGGTTGAGGCCCAGCCGGTTGGAGGCCAGAAACCAGCCCACCACGGCCACGCCGAGGACAATGAGATAGATCAGGTGGCCTGTATCAACGCTGTTCATGGCTTTGATATAAGGGTTCTGGCGCAAATGTCATGTCGGTTCAGATCGGGCCGGGGCCAAAGCCGAAGGCCGCCAGCCCGTCCAGCACGAATTGCACAGAGAGCGCGGCCAGCAACATGCCCAAAAGCCGCGTCACGACGGTAATGCCGGTTTTGCCCAAGGCGCGCTCCAGCAGGCCCGAGGCCAGAAACATCACCATCACCAAAAGCATCACCGCCGCGGTGACGCCAATGGTCAGGGCAAGACCGGTCAGGCCCGGTTGCTGGCCCGTCAGCAGGATCACCGAGGCAATGGCGCCGGGGCCTGCGATGAGCGGAATGGCCAGCGGAAAGACGGAAGGGTCGTCGGGGTGGCTTTCGGATTGGTCCTCGCGGCGCTTGGTGCGGCGTTCAAAAAGCATGTCGAGGGCGGTGATGAAGAGCAAGATGCCGCCTGCCACGCGGAAGGCGGGCATGGAAATCCCGATGAACCCGAGCACGCTTTCACCGAAAGAGGCAAAGAGGATCAACAGCACCATGCCGATGGTGCAGGCCCGCAAGGCGATCCGGCGGCGGTGCTGGGCTGTGGCGCCCTGGGTCAGGGCCACGAAAAGCGGGGCAAGGCCGATGGGGTCGATCACCACGAACATGGTGACGAAGGCGGTGATCAGAAAGGCGGTGTCGATCATGGCGGCGGTTTTCATCAAGGTGCGCCTTCGCGGCGCGTTACATCTTTCAGGGGGCTTTGCCCCCGCAGCTTGCGCTGCTCCCCCAAGGTATTTGGTGCAAAAGGAAGATCAGGGGGTTTCGGCGGCTTCGAGGTTTTCGAGGTCCTTCATCCAAAGGCTTTCGGCGCGGTCGAGGGCATCCATGACTTCGGCATATTTCTTTTGCCAGACTTCCATTTCGCCGATCTTGGCGTCTTCGTAAAGCGCGGGGTCGGCCAATTTGGTGGCCAGTTTGTCGCGCATGTCGTTGAGCTTGGTCACGCGCGCTTCGGATTTGCGCACCTCCGCGCGCAGGGCCAGCACGGCGTCGCGGCCCGGGCGTTTGGGTTTCACGGCAGGGGGTGCCGGTTTGGCGGGTTTGTCCTGTGTCAGGAGCATCTTGCGATAGGCGTGCAGGTCATCCTCGAAAGGTTTGACGGTGCCATCCGACACCAGCCACAGCCGGTCGGCCACCAGTTCCAACAGGTGCATGTCGTGGCTGACCAGAATGACTGCGCCGGTGTAGTTGGTCAGCGCCTCGACCAATGCCTCGCGGCTTTCGATGTCGAGGTGGTTGGTGGGTTCATCGAGGATCAGCATGTGCGGCGCATCCAGCGTCGCCAGCAGCAGCGACAGCCGCGCCTTTTGCCCGCCCGAAAGCCGCGCAACCACGGTTTCGGCCTGTTCGGGCCCAAGGCCGAAGCCGGCCAACCGCGCGCGCAGCTTCGCGGGCGTCTCCGTGGGGCGTTCGCGGCGCAGGTGGTCGAGCGGGGTTTCATCCACGTGCAGTTCGTCCACCTGATGCTGGGCGAAGTACCCGATGCGCAGCTTGGACGACCGTGTCATCTTGCCCGCCAGTTTCGGCAGCCGGTCCGACAGCAGTTTCGACAGGGTCGATTTGCCCTGACCGTTCTTTCCCAGAAGGGCGATGCGGTCGTCCTGATCGATGCGCAGGTTCAGGCGCGACAGCACGGGCGTGCCGTCATAGCCGGTGCTCACGCCTTCCATGTGGATGATGGGCGGTGACAGTTCCTCGGGGTTGGGAAAATCAAAGCGTTTGAGGCCAGCCTCTTGCGGGGTCGAGATCGGCTCCATCTTCGACAGCTCCTTGAGCCGCGATTGCGCCTGGCGCGCCTTGTCAGCCTTGTAGCGGAAGCGGTCGACATAGGATTGCAGGTGCGCGCGGCGGGCCTCTTGTTTCTTCGACATGGCCGCGGCGAGCGCCAGTTTCTCGGCGCGTTGGCGGGCGAACTGGTCGTAGGGGCCTTGGTAGAAGGTCAGCTTGCGGTCTTCGAGATGCAGGATGCCTTGCACCGCGCGGTTCAGCAGGCCGCGGTCGTGGCTGATGATGATGACCGTGTGGGGGTATTTGGCCAGATAGTTTTCCAGCCAGAGCGCACCTTCAAGGTCGAGGTAGTTTGTGGGCTCGTCCAGGAGCAGCAGATCGGGTTGCGCAAACAGAACCGCCGCCAGCGCCACGCGCATCCGCCAGCCGCCCGAGAAATCCGAGCAGGGCAAAAGCTGTTCATCGTCGTCGAACCCCAGCCCCTTGAGAATGGTGGCCGCGCGCGCTTCGGCGGACCAGGCGTCGATGTCTGCCAGCCGTGTCTGGATCTCTGCGATGCGGGCGGGATCGGTGGCGTCCTCGGCCAGAAGGGCCGCGCGTTCAGTGTCGGCGGCCAGCACCGTATCGAGCAACGAGGTCGCGGAGGCAGGGACCTCTTGCGCCACACCGCCGATGCGGGCCTGTGATGGCAGGGAGATGTTGCCGCCTTCCAGCGCCAGTTCGCCCCGGATCAGGCGAAAAAGGGTTGTCTTGCCCGTACCATTGCGGCCCACAAGGCCCACCTTGTGGCCTTCGGGAATGACGGCGCTGGCCCCTTCAAGAAGGGACCGGCCTGCAATGTTGTAAGTGATATCGGAGATGCGCAGCATGGGCGCGGCTCTGACGCACGCGCCCTGCCATGTCAATGCGTTGTGCCGGTTCGGCGCGTGTTATTGCAGGATCGCGGCCATTTCATCGGCCTCGAAATGGGCGACGCCGATCATCGGGCTGTCTCCATCATAGGCGAAGGCAAAGACATGGACGCCGTCGTTGGCCAGGGTGGCGCGGCAAAACCCGTCGTCGACCTGCATCGAGGCCGGGCAGGTTTCCAGATCGACATGCGGCACGGCCAGCTCAAACGTCGGGTATGTCAGAAGCTGCGGGGCGGGGTCGGCGGCCAGGGCGGTGGCGCTGACGCCAAGGACAAGGGCCATCAGGGGCGGCATGTAGGACATGGGCGTTTTCCTTTTGTGGGGGAGAATCCAATCGTGAAAATAATGTTGACAGAAATACTCAGGTTTGCAAGTGCGCAGTATCCGGCGGTCCGCCACATGAGCGCAGGTTTGCCCTTTCGCACTGTGTCGGTCCGTGGTAGACGCCCGCAAATCAACCTTTTCGGAGCATATCCCATGGCCCTTGAGCGCACATTTTCGATCATCAAGCCCGACGCAACCAAACGGAACCTCACAGGCAAGATCAATGCCAAGTTCGAGGATGCCGGTCTGCGTATCGTTGCGCAAAAGCGCATTCACCTGACAAAGGCGCAGGCAGGCGAGTTCTATGCCGTGCACAAAGAGCGCCCGTTCTACGACGAACTGTGTGAATTCATGGCATCCGCACCCATCGTGGCACAGGTTCTGGAAGGCGAAGGCGCCATTGCCAAGAACCGTGAAGTCATGGGGGCCACCAACCCCGCAGATGCGGCCGCGGGTACGATCCGCGCAGAATTTGCGGAATCGGTTGGCGAGAACTCGGTTCACGGGTCCGACGCGCCGGAAACGGCTGCGGTGGAAATTGCCTATTTCTTCTCGGGTCTTGAACTGGTCGGCTAAGCCCACCTGTTCCAAGTATTTGAAAGGGCTGGCGCACAGGCGCTGGCCCTTTTTCGTTGCAACAAGGCAAGAGATCAGGACGGGGGAAGGATCCCGATCTCGTTCATGGCCTGTTCAAAGGCGCTGAGGTTCCTGTCAAAGGCGCGGGCCTTGATGGCGTCAAAGCGGACGCGCAGGTCGGCCTTTTCCTTGCCTTTGCAGTCGTTCCAGGGACGGCCCTGCAAGCCCATGACAAGGACATAGTAGCCGATGAAGTGCGGCTTCATTCCAGAGGCCAGTAACCTTGCGTAGGCCTCATCCGCACCGAGCGCCCGCAAAGCGTCTGCGGAGGTGATACCGATCTTCGCGCAGGCGGCCTCGTAGGCGGGGCCGAGGTTGCGGATGGCCGATACTGGCTCTGACGTGTCTGACATACAGGCACATTAAGCGCGGGTGCGCTGTCTGCCAACAGTGTCAGAGGCTGGCGTAGTCCGTAATCACCGGTTTCGGCGTCTGGGTGCTTTGTTGGGGCGTGGCAGGCAGGGGAGCCTGCGCCGGGGCCTGAACGGGAGCCGGATCAGGAGCCTGTGGTGTGTGCATATTCATGGCGATACCTCGCGTTGCTTGTCGGCCCCGGTTTGATTGACTGCTCGTATTATGGGGCCGATGCGGACCAATTTAGCGATCCGCGAGGACCAGCCAGAGACCGAAATGTGGCAAAACTGTGGAGGTTTCAGAGAATCCCGAAGGAATAGGTAGTGTTTTGGCAATACCTGTGGCCCGCCTGCAGCAGGATGCTGGGAAAGCCTGCGTGGTTTGGTGCGTCGGGCCAGCCCTGTGGCTCCAGCGCGATGCCTGCATAGGGGGCAAAGGGCGCGCCAAGGGCTGTGACGCCGTCCAGCTGGGGCAGGCCCGCGCCATCATAAACCTGCAAGCCCGGTTCGGTCGTGGCGATATCAAGCGTCAGACCATCCGCCGCCGCCAGCCGCGCGGCCCGGACCGGGTCAGCGGGCGGCGCATCGGCCAGACAGATGTTGTGATCAAGCGCGCTTGCATGGTCCAGCATCACGGGGTGCGTGGCAGACAGCCCCAGATCCGACAGGGGCGCGGTCTGGCCCGTGGGCAGCAGCCCGGCGTCTGTCGGCAGATACCTGTCACCCGCGAGGTGCAGGCGGTGATCTTTCACGGTGCCAGTGCCTGCGAGGTTCCAATAAGGATGGTGGGCCACATTCATAACCGTGGGTCGGTCACTGGTGGCTTCGATGCGCAGCGACAGGCGGGGTCCGGGTTCCAGCGCATAGCTGACCGACAGACGCCGCAGCCCCGGCAACCCGCCGTGTCCGTGGGGCAAGGTGGTGGTCAGATGCACGCTCTGCGCATCCGCCTCGGCGACATCCCACAGCACACGGTGCAAGCCGGTGTCCGCGCTGTGCAGGGTGGCCCCGCTGTCCTCGTTCACGGGCATTTGAAAGGATGTCCCGTTGATGACCAGTTTGCCCCGCGTGACCCGGTTGGCCACGGGTCCGACGATGGCCCCGGCATAGATTGGCACGCGCTGATGATCCGCCGGATCGTCAAAACCCAGCACCACGCTGCGCACGCGGCCCTCAAGCCAGAGGCCCGACAGGGTGGCCCCGCGCGGCAGGATGCGTGCACGAAGCCCATGGGCGGAGAGCGTGATCGGGCTGGGGTTGGTCATTTCGGCACTCTGGCCCAGCCTCAAGCGCTTGACCAGTGGCCGCGCAACACCACAGGCCCCTTGACCATGGGGGACAACGTGGCGTTCAAGGGGGCACAAATGCTCAAGAGGCCCGCGATGACCGATCCCGACCATATCTCGACCCATGACGCCGCGGCGGACGCCCGCAACGATCACATTCTGATCTACGTGGACGGCCAGATCGTACCGCGTGAACAGGCGGTGGTGTCCGTTTATGACAGTGGCTTCATGCTGGGTGATGGCATCTGGGAGGGGCTGCGCCTCTATGACGGGGTTCTGAGCTTTCTCGATGAACACCTCGACCGGCTTTACGAGGCGGCGCTTTATATCGACCTTGATATCGGCATGACCCGTGACGCGCTGACGTCCGCCATCCGGGACACGCTGGCGGCCAACGACATGCACACCGACGTGCATCTGCGGGTGATGGTGACACGCGGGCGCAAGCGCAAACCGTTCCAGCATCCGCACCTCAGCGTCTTTGGCAGCACCGTGGTCATCATCGCGGAGCATTCCAAACCCGATGACAGCGCGATCACCCGTGGTATCCGCCTGCACACGGTGCCGCACCACAGGGGCCTGCCACTGACGCAGGATGCCAAGCTGAACTCCCATTCCAAGCTCAACTGCATCATCGCGCTCAACCATGCGGTCCGCGCAGGCGCCGACGAGGCGTTGATGCTGGACCCGTTCGGCTTTGTGAACACCACCAATGCCTGCAATTTCTTCATTGTCCGCAAGGGTGCGGTTTGGACCTCGACGGGGGACTACTGCATGAACGGGATCACCCGCCAAAAGGTGATCGACCTGTGCCGCGCCAATGACATCCCGGTTCACGAGCGCAATTTTTCACTGGTCGACACCTATGGCGCGGACGAGGCGTTTCTGACCGGAACTTTTGGCGCGCAGACACCTGTTTTCGACATCGACGGCAGAGAGATCGGGGGCGGTCAGGCAGGGCCTGTGTTTCACCGCATCCGCAGCCTCTACAAGGGGCTGATCGCCGATCAGGTCGCGGCGCAGGGGCGCTGAGCGACGCGTGACAGAGGCGCGGCTTCAGACCTTCGTGGCCAGCAGGGCGTCGCACACCATTTGAACATGCGAGGCCTGAAAGGCCGTTTGATCCAGCGGATCGACCCGGTCGAAGACCTGCGTCCAGATCGCCGCAAAAATCGCGGGCGCCATCAGCACCCGCACATCCAGATCGCGTGCTGCCGGCCCCAATTCGCCTCGGGCAATGCCCCGTTCGATCAGCGCATGCATCGTGCGTTCGCCCTTGCTGAGGATCTCGTTGCGGTAAAGGGCCACGAGGTCGGGCATGGCATGGCCTTCGGCGACGAGGATCTTGAGGATGACCGAGGCCTCGCTCTGCACCAGCCTGCCATAGATCAGCGTGATCATGCGGTTGAAGAGACTGCGAAAGTCGCCTTCAACGGTTGCGATCATCCCGGCCACGTCGTCGATCGTGGTCTCGACTGCCGCGCGCATCGCGGCCTCGAAAATCGCCTCCTTGGTATCGAAATAGAGGTAAATCGTGGTGCGCGAGATGCCCGCGCGGCTGGCCACCCCGGACAGCGTGGTGCCAGCGAACCCATTTTGCCCAAATTCCTGCAAGGCGGCGGTGATGATCTCGGACGGGCGCGCGTCCTTGCGCCGTTTTCGGGGGGTAGGGTCTTTCACGCGGGCCTCTCTTGTCAGGACGAAGTTAATGACATACGTGTCATTAAGGGTTGGCGCAATCACGGGTGGCGACATGAACGACAGCAACACCTCCTCGCAAGAGCTTCCCCTTGTGGACAATGGCATATCGGCCAAGGGTCTGGCCACACCGCGACGCACCACGGGGCGCAGCCGGCTTTTCCTTATTCCCGGCGCGTTGGCCTTGTTGTTCATCGGCGGGCTTCTTGGCCTTTATTTCCAGCCTCCGGGCTTGCAGGCGGTGTTTCGGGCCACGGGGCTGACGCCCGGCGGCGGCACCGATACGCCCATCGCCGTGGCCATACAGCAGATCGAAACCGCGCAGGAAATCGCGGTGGTCAGCGAAGGTGACATCGTGGCCCTTGGGCGGATCATCCCGCGCGGCGATGTGATCACCGTGGCGCTGCCGTTTGGGGCAGGGGATGCGCGCGTGGCCGAAATCCGCGTGCAAGAGGGCGAAACGGCCACCCAGGGCCAGATTCTGGCCGTTCTGGACAGCCTGCCACAGTTGGACGGAGCCCTTCAATCGAGCCGCGCAAATCTGGCCGTGGCCGAGGCCACGCTGGAACAGATCGAATATTCCACAAAGGCCGGGCGGGACGAGGCGCGTGCGTCGCTTGAACGTGCGCTGGCCACCGAAAAGGCGGCCCGTGAGGAATTGGCCCGCACCACCGCCCTGATGGAGCGGGGGGTGACAACCCGCGCCGTGCTGGACACCGCCACCGCACGGGCGGACGAGGCCACCCGCGATGTCGAGAAAGCCCGCGCAACCCTGTCGCGGTTCGAAAGCAACGGCGGGTCCGGTATTCAGGCCGATATCGCGGTCTCTCGGGCCAACCTGAAAGCGGCCCAGGCGCAATTGGTGCAGGCGGAACGCGATCTGGAAAAGGCCTATGTGCGTGCCCCTATCGACGGCACCGTGATCAAGGTCGTGGCCCGACCCGGCGAAAGGCCTGACACGGACGGTGTGGTGCATATCGGTGATACCACGCAGATGACGGTCGAGGCCGAGGTGTACCAGACAATGATCGGCCGGGTGACCATCGGTGATCCGGTCACCGTCACCGCAGAGGCGCTTTCCTCCCCGTTAAGCGGGCAGGTCAGCGCCATCGGGCTTCAGATCGGGCGGCAATCCATCACCTCCGACGATCCTGCGGCCAACACGGACGCGCGCGTGGTTGACGTGATCGTGGTGCTTGATCCTGAATCGAGCACGAGGTCGCAGCGGCTGACCAACCTGCAGGTGGTGGCGCGCATCGACGCAAGCCGGATCACCGAATGACCTGGGTGCTGATAGCGCTTTTTGGGCGGCTGCCCATTGGCTGGCTGCAGTTGTCGCACAACCGGGGACGTTTGTTGGCGGCCATTGCCGGGGTGGCCTTTGCCAACCTGCTGGTGTTCGTGCAGCTGGGCATCATGGGCGCGCTGAATGCCACGACAATCGCCCCTTACCAGTTGTTTCGCGCGGATATTATCCTCGCCTCGGCCGATTCCAACACTTTGACCGACGGCAGCAACATCGCCCGCCAACGCATGTTTCAGGCCTTTGCCGTGCCGGGCGTTGTGGACGGCCTTGCGCTCTATCTCGCCAACCTTGAATGGCAGCGGGCGGATGGGTCATCGTCAACCTTGCAAACCTTCGGCGTCGACAGCGATGCAAAAGCATTCCTCGCCCCCCATATCGCGCAGAACTTCGATGAGTTGATCCTTGAAGACACGGTGCTGATAGACAAGTTGGCGCGCGGCGTTCCCGAAGGTGAACTTGACGCGATAAGCAGTTCTGATCCTTATGTTTTCGAGGTGTCGAACCGCACGTTGCGCGCGGTGGCGACCTTGGAGATTGGGGGCGGGTTCAACGCGGATGGCACGCTTGTCGCCTCCGATCAGACCTTCTTGCGACTTTTTGGCAGCCGCAGTGCCGCGGCCCCCAATCGCATCCTGTTGAAGGTCGCAGATGGCGTGGACCCTGCGATTGTCGTGGCCCGCCTGCAATCCGTGTTTTCGCCAGATATCGTCACGGTTTCCACCTATGAGGACGCCGCCGCCGCCGACTTGCGTTATCAGACGATCGAGCGGCCAACCGGCATCATCTTTGGCTTTGGGGTGTTGATGGGCGTTCTGGTCGGCATCGTGATCGTCTATCAGATCCTGTCCAGTGACGTCTCCGACCACCTGCGTGAATACGCGACGTTCAAGGCGATGGGCTACGGGCAACCTTTCTTTCTGGGCATTGTCTTCGAAGAAGCGATTGTGCTGGCACTCTTTGGATTTGTGCCGGGGATAGTGGTGTCATTGGGCCTCTACGAGGTGCTGAGCGGGGCCACGGGGCTGCCCGTGGCAATGGATTTTGCGCGTGCGGTGTCGGTGTTTCTGGGCACGCTTCTTGCCTGTGCGCTGTCGGGCATGATCGCCACCCGCCGGCTTGCGGGTGCTGACCCGGCGGACCTGTTCTGATGGATGGGGCGGTGGCCACCCGCACCGGGCCGGTGACTGTGCGCGGGCTGAACCATTGGTTCGGGTCCGGCGATGCGCGCAAGCAAGCCATTTGGGACGTGTCGCTGACCCTGGAGAAAGGCACCCTGACCGTGCTCATGGGGCCGTCCGGGTCGGGCAAGACCACGGTGCTGACCCTGATGGGATGCCTGCGCGATGTGCAGGACGGCAGCGTGCAATTGCTGGGTCAAGAGCTCAACGGCGCAAGCGAGGCCCAGCAGGTGGCCCTGCGGCGGCGGCTTGGGTTCATCTTTCAGGCGCACAACCTGCACGAAAGCCTGACGGCCACTCAGAACGTCCTGATGGGGCTGGAGGTGCACGGGCGCGGCGATGCGGCCATGCAAAAGGCCGCAGCCCGCCATATGCTTGGCCTACTGGGGCTGGAGGACCGGCTGGATTATCTGCCCGGCAACCTCTCGGGCGGACAGAAACAACGTGTCGCCGTCGCCCGCGCGCTGGTTGCCAACCCCGAGGTGGTGTTTGCGGATGAACCTACTGCGGCCCTTGATTCAGTGTCGGGCATGAACGTGGTGAAGATGCTGAAAACGCTCGGCGTTCAACGCGGCACGACCACGGTGATGGTGACACATGACACCCGTATTCTGGAAATGGCCGACCGTATCATCACCCTCGAAGAGGGGCGGATCGTGAAGGACACCGGGGCGTAGGTTCGGCGCGGGTCTTGCGCCTGCGGTGTGGCGGCTGACAACGACCTTGGGACGCTGGCCGGGCAAATGACCCCGCGTCCTGATTGCACAGGCGCGAGCGTTGCGCTTTTGGTGCGGCCATGACGACTGTGACCTATCCCAGCCCTGTGCCCGCCCATCGCCGCGCCGACGCCTATGTCCACGCTGTGGGCTTCGCGATGATCCTGACGGCGGGCGGTGCGCTGTTGCTGCGCGGGCAGGGGGTGCTGTCGGGGGCCTTGCAGATGGCCGTGGTGGTCTATGTGCTCTGCGCGCTGGCGTCGAATCTGGCCTCGGTCACCTATCATTTCTCGGGCTGGCACGCGCACCGCACAACCCTGCGCCGCATCGACCACGCCGCGATCTATCCCAGCATCACGGGCACCTTCACACCGTTTTTCGTGCTGGCCGGCACGTCCTGGACCTCGGCGTTGCTGTGGATTTGTTGGGGGCTGACGGCGGCGGCGGTCTGGAAGAAGATTTTCAGTGCGACCGTCAAGGGTCCTTGGTCCACCGCATCCTACCTCGGCCTTGGCGCTTTGGGCCTTTCGGCCCTGCCAGACCTCGGCGGCGTCCCGTTAGCCACCCTGTGGTGCGTTCTGGGCGGCGCTGCGTGCTATGTTATCGGCACAGGGTTCTACGCGCGCAAGACCATGCCTTACCGCTATGCGATCTGGCACACATGGGTGAACCTGGGCGCGGTGCTGATGTTCGTGGGTGTCTGGCTGGCGCTGTTCTGACCGGATGCGCTGACGTGCAGTGGCGATGGTTTTAACGCTCACGCGCGCACACCTGCGCACAAGTGCTCTGCATCACATGCAAGGATTGGGAAAATGGCTCCGGCGGTAGGGATCGAACCTACGACCAATTGATTAACAGTCAACTGCTCTACCGCTGAGCTACGCCGGAACGGTTTGCGCCGTATAGCAACAGGTTTTTGGCGCGTCCAGAGGGTTTACGCGGAAAAATCAACTTTGCGCGGGCGGCGGCGGGATCAACTGGAATTGGGCGGTTTCATGCAGGTCCTGCACAGGTGAAACACGGCCCTTTCCGGTCAAATCCACAAGGTGGGCCAGCACGTTGCGGGTGGCGGCGCCCAGAAGGGCGGCGGGCGTGTCTAGGTAGATCAGCCGTGCCAACGTCTCTGCGGTGGCGGGCCCCGCAGCGAGAGCACTCAGGATAGCGGATTCGCGGGACAGGCGGTGGGCCACCAGCCACTCCAGCCGTCCGGCGGGATCGTCGATGGGCGCCCCGTGACCGGGATAGAACACGCGCCACTCCTCGGCCTGCAGCCGCGCGCAGGAGGCCATGAAGTCGGTCAGGTCCCCATCTGGCGGTGACACCAGCGACGAGGCCCAGCCCATCACGTGATCGGCTGTGAGGCAGGCATCGCCCCACCCAAGGCAGATGTGATTGCCCAGATGTCCGGGCGTGTGAATGACGCGCAAGGTCCAGCCCGCGCCAGAGATTGTATCGCCATCGGCCAGCCGGGTGTCCGGGGCAAAGCCCACGTCGATGCCTTCACCGCCGCCCACCAGCCCTGCGGCGGCCAGTGTCCGCATCGCGGCGCTGCGGCCCGCCGTGGCATCGCCGAAGGCCAGGACCGGTGCGCCGGTGGCCTGTGCCAACGGGCGGGCCAGCGGTGAATGGTCGATATGGCTGTGGGTCACGATGATATGGGTGATCTTTTGCGCCGGGCCAACGGCGGCCAGGATCGCATCCAGATGCCTCTGATCAGGTGGGCCGGGGTCGATCACGGCCAGATCGGTATCGCCCAGCAGGTAGGTGTTCGTGCCCCGGTAGGTCATGGGCGACGGATTGTTCGCCACGATGCGGCGCAGGCCCGGCTCCAGCGTTTCGGCATGACCTGTGGCCGGGTCGAAATCATCAGGTGGCATCATCGTGGCAGGCCTTTCGCATCCCATTGCGCCTCGTTAGGGTTTAGCCATGTCTTTTGGATGGCTCAAACACTATCTGCCCCGCAGCCTCTATGGCCGGGCTGCCCTGATCCTGCTGTTGCCGGTGGTGTTCCTGCAGCTGTTGGTGTCGGTGGTCTTTACCCAGCGCCATTTCGAGGATGTGACCCTGCAGATGACGGATGCAGTGGTGCGCGAGATGCGGTTGGTGCTGGACATCGCCAACGCCGCAGGGACGCCTGATGGTGCCGCCACCGCCGTTGCAAGGGCCGTACCGCAGCTCGAAGTCGCGGTCAGCCCCGCGACCGCCGCCGACCTGACCTTGCCCGACACCCGCACGTGGGATGACTTTTCGGGCCGGGTGATCACCGCGCGCATCAAGGATCTATTGCCTGAGGTCAAGGTCGTTGATCTGGTGCCGGACAAACAGGTGCATCTGCTGGCGGACACCGACGTTGGGCCGCTGCGCATCGTTTTTGATCGTCGCCGCGCGTCGGCGGCCAATCCGCACCAATTGCTGGTGAACATGGTCTTTTTCGGGATCCTGATTACGGTCATTGCCCTGATCTACCTGCGCAATCAGCTGCGTCCCATCAAACGGCTGGCCAGTGCGGCCGAAGCCTTTGGCCGGGGGCGCCACGACCCCTACAGCCCTGCAGGTGCCACCGAGGTGCGCGCGGCGGGGGCCGCTTTCGTCGACATGCGCGCGCGCATCGAACGCCAGATCGAAACCCGCACGCTGATGCTGTCGGGGGTCAGCCACGATTTGCGCACGCCGCTGACCCGGATGCGGCTGGCGCTGTCGATGCTGGATGATGCCGACCGCGTGCCGTTGGAACAGGATGTGGACGAGATGCAGGGGATGATCGACGAATTCCTCAGCTTTGCCAAAGGCGCAAGCGAGGGCGAGCCCGAATCCGTGGACCCCATTGCGCTGACCCGAACGATCGTCGAGGACGCACAGCGCGCAGGCCGACCCGTCTCCTTGGTCACGGCCGAAGGGCAGGGTGAGGTGATCCTGCGCAAGGGTGCTATGCGCCGCGCGGTCGACAACCTGATCAACAACGCGGTGCGCTATGGCGGGCAGGCCGAGGTGTCGGTGCGTCTGACGGACAAATCCCTACGCTTCCGGGTTGAGGACGATGGCCCGGGCATTGCGGAAAAGGATCGCGCCGACGCGCAACGGCCCTTCTCCCGTCTGGACCCGTCTCGCAATCAGGACAAGGGCGGCGGTGTCGGTCTGGGGCTGGCCATTGCCACCGACATCGCACGCGCGCACGGCGGGGTTTTGCGGCTGGGCACCAGCGAACGGCTGGGCGGGCTGCGCGCCGACATCGTGATCGCGCGCTAGCGGTGCCGCAGCGGCAGTGTTGCCAGCGCGCCCGGCCATCGCCTAGAGCTTTGGGGGAGTGCGGACAAGAGGTGCCAGATGAACCCCTATGAGATGATCAAGACCCACCTCGGCCAGGCGATCCCCTTTGCCAATCACGTGGGCGTGGAACTGCTGGAGATCGGCGATGGCGTGGCCTCTGCCGCGCTGGATCAGCGGACCGAGACGTCAAACCACATCCAGACCCAGCACGCGGGTGCGATGTTCACATTGGGCGAGGCTGCTTCGGGGGCCGCCTTGGCGGGTGCGCTGGCCCCGGTGATCCTGACCGCGCGGCCTGTGGCAGCGGGGGCTTCGATTTCCTACGTCAAGATCGCCAAGGGCCGTCTTGTGGCCCATGCCAAGACATCCGAACCGGGTTCGGACCTTCTGGCGCGGCTCAAGGATGAGGGCAAGGTGGCCTTCGACGTGGACGTCGATGTGCAGGACGCCGAGGGCGACACGGTGGTGACGATGACCGTGGGCTGGCATGTGAAGACCGGGTAGGGCTTTGTCCGCCCATGGGGCGGTCGGGCGATGCCCGGTGGCGCTGCGCGCCTTGATTCCGGGCAAAGTCAGCACTTGAGATCGTCTAGTGCTGTGTCCGGTGGCGCACCCAGAGCGGTAGGGGGTGAGCTGTCACACCGCCGTGGCGGTATGACCTTGCTCACTGATATTTCTGCCCCTTGCGGAAGGAACTGGTAGGCCCGGCAGGACTTGAACCCGCAACCAAAGCGTTATGAGCGCTCTGCTCTAACCAATTGAGCTACAGGCCCGCCACCTGCTGCGTAAGTGGCCGCAGGCGCTTCGTCAAGACACCAGCGGCACTTGCCACCGTTGCACCCGCGCGCGGGATGCTCTAACCGGACAGGCAAAGCGATCAGCCAGCGGGACAGCCGACCATGCCAGACCAGAAAAACGGGATCACCTATGCCGATGCAGGCGTGGATATCGATGCGGGCAATGCGCTGGTGGACCGCATCAAACCCGCCGCCAAACGCACCACGCGCTCGGGCGTGATGTCGGGCTTGGGCGGCTTTGGCGGGCTCTTTGATCTCAAGGCCGCGGGCTTTGTCGACCCGGTGCTGGTGGCGGCGACGGACGGTGTGGGCACCAAGCTGCGCATTGCCATCGACACTGGAAATGTCGGCGGCGTGGGTATCGATCTGGTGGCCATGTGCGTGAACGATCTGGTGTGCCAAGGCGCGGAGCCGCTGTTTTTCCTTGATTATTTCGCCACGGGCAAGCTTGAACTGGATCAGGCGACGGCCATCATCGAAGGCATCGCCACGGGCTGCGAACGCGCGGGCTGTGCCCTGATCGGTGGCGAGACGGCGGAAATGCCCGGGATGTACCCGGCGGGCGATTTCGACCTTGCGGGCTTTTCCGTGGGCGCGATGGAGCGGGGCACAGACCTGCCGTCGGGTGTTTCCGAGGGCGATGTTCTGTTGGGGCTGGCCAGCGACGGCGTACATTCCAACGGTTATTCGCTGGTACGCCGCATCGTCGAGGTTTCGGGACTGGGCTGGGATGATGCCTGCCCTTGGGCCGATGGTACGTTGGGCGCGGCGCTGCTGACGCCCACGCGGCTTTACGTGCGTTCCGCACTGGATGCGATCCGCGCAGGCGGCGTGCATGGGTTGGCCCATATCACGGGCGGCGGGCTGACGGAAAACCTGCCGCGGGTTCTGCCCGAGGGGCTGGCGTGTAGCGTGGACCTGAGCGCATGGGATTTGCCACCGGTCTTCCGCTGGCTGGTCGAGACGGGTGGCATGGCCGAGGCAGAGCTGCTGAAAACCTTCAACGGGGGCATCGGTATGGTGCTGGTGGTGGACCCCGCATCGCAGGACGCGGTCACCGCAGCCCTGCACGCGCAGGGCGAAACGGTGTACGCTCTTGGCACCGTGACCAACGGCGCGGGTGACGTGGCCTACACGGGATCGCTTGTGTGACCAAACGGGTTGGGATCTTCGTCTCGGGCGGTGGGTCCAACATGCGCGCGCTGGTCGAGGACATGGCCGGCGATCACCCCGCGCGCGCCGTCGTGATTGTGTCGAACAACGCGGATGCCGGCGGCATCGCCTGGGCGCGCGCACAGGGCATCGACACGGTGGTCGTCGATCACCGACCCTTCGGCAAGGACCGCGCGGCCTTCGAGGCGGCGCTGACCGACGCATTGGCGCCCTACACACTCGATATCATCTGTCTTGCAGGCTTCATGCGGGTGCTGACCGCGGGCTTTGTCACACCGTGGCAAGGCCGGATGCTGAACATTCACCCCTCGCTCCTGCCGCTTTACCGGGGTTTGCACACCCATGCCCGCGCGCTGGAGGCTGGCGATGCCGAACATGGGTGCACCGTGCACCTGGTCACGCCGGAGCTGGATGATGGCCCGATTCTGGGTCAGGCACGTCTGAATGTCCTACCGGACGACACCGCAGACAGCCTCGCCGCGCGGGTCCTGAAACTCGAACACAAATTGTACCCTGCCGTGCTGCGCCGGTTCGCATCTGGCGACACCACACGGCACGATCTGTGACGTCTCTGGCTTTGGCCGAACCTTTGGTGTAGGGACGGTCAACCCATGGTCCGGGACCGCTCCTATAAAGAAGATCGCATGCGAACACTGACGACGACCGAAAGCCTTGCCGAGTTTTGCGCCGAGGCGGCAAACCATCCTTATGTGACTGTCGATACAGAGTTTTTGCGCGAGCGCACCTACTACTCGAAACTCTGTCTGGTGCAACTGGCCATGCCCGGAGACGACGACAGCACCGCCGTTCTGGTGGATCCTCTGGCGGATGGCATTTCGCTTGAGCCGATGTACGAGCTTTTCCGCAACGAAGACGTGGTCAAAGTCTTTCACGCCGCACGTCAGGACCTTGAGATTTTCTTTGTCGATGCAGGCGTGTTCCCCAAGCCGCTCTTTGACACGCAAGTCGCGGCGATGGTCTGTGGCTTTGGCGAGCAGGTGGGGTACGAGACGCTGGTGCGCAAGATTGCGCGCGCGCCGCTGGACAAGACATCGCGTTTTACTGACTGGTCGCGCCGTCCACTGACAGATGCGCAAAAGACATATGCGCTGGCCGACGTCACGCATCTGCGGGTGATCTACGAATTTTTGGCGGCCAAACTGGCCGAAACCGGGCGCGCCCGCTGGGTGGCCGAAGAGCTTACGATCCTGCTGAGCCCGGACACCTATGTGATCCAACCTGAAAACGCATGGAAACGGGTCAAGACACGCACCAGTTCACCGCGCTTTCTGGGCATTGTGCGCGAACTCGCCGCTTTCCGCGAAACCCATGCCCAAAGCCGCAACATCCCGCGCAACCGGGTGTTCAAGGACGATGCGCTGGTGGAATTGGCCAGCAACAAGCCCCAGACGCTCGAAGAACTGAACCGCGCGCGGCTGCTGCTGCGCGAGGCGCGGCGCGGGGACATCGCTGACGGGATTCTGGCCGCGGTCCAGCGCGGGTTGAATGCTGATGCCGACAGCTTGCCAAAGCCCGACAAATCCCGCGAAAAGCTACAGGTGAACCCCGCGTTGGCCGATCTGCTGCGTGTTCTGCTGAAGGCCAAGACCGAAAGCGCGGGTGTGGCGGCCAAGCTGATCGCGCCTGCGGCGGACCTTGATGCCATTGCTGCGGGTCTGCGCGACGTACCGGCCCTGTCGGGATGGCGCGCCGAAGTCTTCGGCCATGATGCATTGCGTCTTTGCGACGGCAAGGTGGGGCTGGCCGCCCAAGGGCAGACGGTGCGGATTATCGATCTGGACTAAATGGGGATCAGCGGCGGCGCGTCGTGCGCGCGTTCTGTACGCCCACAACCCGGATGACGCGCACGCCTTGCAAATCCTGATCGGTCAGTTTGCGCGCGGCCGTGTGGGTGCGCGTGCGGGTCGAACCACCCACAACCTGCTGTCCCGGTGCTATGCCTTCCAGCCGGTAGGTCAGAACGCCGTCTTCGGGCAGTTCGTCCTCATTGTCCGGCGTCAGTTGCACCGAATAAAGCCCCTGCACCCGTGCCACGCCCGTCGCGCGCACGATTGCACCGCCCGGCACGCGTTCGACCACCAGATCCGACACGGTGTCGATGGGGCGCCCAACGTAGCGTTCACGCTCGGCGCGCTGGCGCTCAAACAGGCCCGCGCGCGTCGGGATCAACGGATTGACCTCTTCGGGATCGACGGCTGCGACGGGCTCGGACTGCGAATTGCCGAACCAGTTGAACGGGTTCACCCGGCTGTCGCGCACGGCCGCGCATCCGCCAAGGGTCATCGAAGCCACGAGCATAAGGGAAATGAAACGCATGAGACTTTGCCTGTTGTTTGCCACTGGATAGCCGATTGCCCCGGCGTTGAAAAGCACCCGCGTGCGGGGCTGGACCTTTCTGTGTCGCACCACTAGGTCAAGGCACGGCAAGTCACGAGGGGAAAGCCATGGCAAGTCCTGCATTCGAAGAGATCGTGGAAGATTTCGAGTTCCTCGAGGACTGGGAAGACCGCTATCGCTATGTGATCGAGCAGGGCAAGGCGATGGACCCGCTGGCGGATGCGCTGAAGGTGCCTGCGACCAAGGTGGACGGCTGCGCAAGCCAGGTTTGGCTGCACCCGCAGGTCGATGGCGGTGTGCTGCACTTTGACGGGGAAAGCGATGCGATGATCGTGAACGGTCTGATCGCGGTTTTGCGCAGGCTGTACAACGGTCTGACCCTTGAAGAGGTCATGGCCGTGGATGCGCGTGCAGAAATGGGGCGGCTGGGCCTGAACGATCACCTGTCGGCGCAACGCTCAAACGGGTTGCGCGCGATGATCGAACGCATTCGCAGCGTGGCCGGCGCGGGGTAAGGGGGCGCTGCCCCCTCGGCGCACGCGCCTCACCCCCGAAGTATTTTCGACCCAAAGAAGGTGGGTGGTTCAGCGTTTCTTGACGGTTCCGGAAAGGGTGGTTTGACGCAGGTCGCCAGCCGCCGGATGGATCAGGACGAGTGCGGTTCCATCAAAATCAACTTGCGCAACACCACCCTTGGCATCGGCGGGAATGACATGGTGCGCGGTTACGTCGTAAACGGAACCATCGGGTGTTCTGCAGGATGCTGGCGCATTGTTGTTGTTGACTGTTGCATAGCGAATTCCGCCTGGAATGACATCTTGGACATAGGTGCCTTTATCGGTTTTCACCTGACAGGTAGAC
>CBFHND010000039.1:0-21812 GCA_965657085.1 uncultured Paracoccaceae bacterium | reverse complement strand
ACAGGTTGATCCGCTCAAGCCGGGCGGGATCTTCGGCATCGACGGCCTTGCGCGCGGTCGCCACCATGCGCGGTACATCATAAAGCGCATCGACCTGGGCCGCAAAGACCGCGCCGCCCGCGCCATCCAGCATGTCGCGATCAATGTTCGCGGCGGCCTCCAGCCCTTCGTCCCGCACGATCTGCATCTGTGCCGGAAAGTTCAGCGCCTCGATGGTGATGTCGGCCGGGCTTTGCGCTTGGGCCATGGGAACGAGCGTCAGGCACAGCGCCGCAGAGGCAGCGATCAGCGCCTTCCACATCATCACAGTTCCTGAACGGGTTGCAGGCCTTGCATCCTGGCCGCCAATGCCTCGTAGCGATTGGCCATGATCTCGTATTGCACGGCGTTCATCAAGTCATAGACCTGCCGCATGTCGGGATGTTCCAGAGCCTTTGCATAGTCTTCGACCTCGGCATCGGAGAACGCCTGATAGGTATAGGCCGCGCCGCGCAGGGCCGAAGCCTGCAAATCACGCCGCAGGTCGCCCTCGTCCCGGCGCAAGGCTTCGCGCAGGTCGGGCTCGTCCATGCGCAACTCGATCACGCCTGCGGCGGCTGCGGCCATCAGGAACCGCACCTGCACCTCCTGAATGGCGCGCACGGCGGTGCCAGCCGAATCGCTGGCCGCGTTCATCCGCTTCAATGCTTCGAGCCGGGGCGAGCCTGCCTTGACCAATGCAGCCACGATCGCTTCGCCGCTTTCGCGTTTCAGATCGTCATCTTCGTACATGTGGGACGCGTTTTCGGCCACGACCAACCGTTGCCCGAGGTCCGTGGCGTAAAAGTCGGCCGCATGATCGAGCAGCGGATCGCTGAGCGTTTGGGACAGAATGTCGATGGCCATGTCGTGCATGACGCCCGTGTCGAATACCTCGTTGGACAATTGCGTCCACTGGGTGCCAAAATCCTCTGCTTGAAGGCCAAGCATCTGCGGCGCGGACCCCGCCGAGAGGCGGATGCTTTCCAGCGACACGTCAAAGCCCGTGACCTCCAGAAAGGCCTGCAGCCGCGCGCGGTCGGCGGCCTGCGCCTGCACGGCGACAAGACAGAACAGGCTGATGAACACAAAGGCGAATGAACGCTTCAAAGAATGCATGACGGTCCTCGGATGGTTGGATGCACAGGGTAGGCAATTTGACGGGCGAGGCAATTAAATTTCCCGTCACCGGGGGCAACTGGCAAAAGTGCCCTTGCCAGCCCGCACATTCACGACTAAACGAAGCCTCCAGACCCCCGCGGAGAGGTGCCGGAGTGGTCGAACGGGGCGGTCTCGAAAACCGTTGTGGGTGCAAGCCCACCCAGGGTTCGAATCCCTGTCTCTCCGCCACTTGGGCCTTTCATGGCCTGACGCTGTTCCATTCCCGCCGCCCTCGCCGCCGTGACCTGCTGCACCATTTTCGCGCAATTGCCGCGCCTTGGCCCTATGTCTGCCGCAATGCGCGGGCAAACCTGACCTATCGTAACCCACGGCGCATAAGGTCCGAACAGTCATGTCCGATTTGCACGATCCAGGAAACCCCAAGCACGCGCGGCTTTTCGAGCTGCTGCGGCAAGAGCACGACGCGGCCACCACCGTGGCGCGGGTGCGCAATTTCACCATCCGCAAGGTCAGCGCGGACGAGGCAGAACAGATCAAGGCCGTGGCCCGTAAATCACTCCGCTTTCAGGCCTGATGACTTCGGCGCAAAACCGCGCGGATCAAAGGCCATTTCGACCACACCGATCACAACGCCCGTGTCGGGGCATGACAGGCTGAGCGAGACAAGCGCCAGCCGTTCCACCGGGTCGCTTTCGCATGCGGCATCAATTCCGGGCAAGGGTGTTCCTGCCCCGCCACCGTCCTCATGCGCGACAACCACCGCACCATAGACATCCAGGACCCGCAGGTACCGCAGGCCACGCCGCTTTCCAGCGAATGCCGCCACCAGGTCCTGACCGGCTGCGTGGATCAGGTCGGCGTGCAAGGCGGCCCTGCCCGTTCCGCCCGTCTGGGCACCGGGCCAGGACCAGCCGGCGTTGGCCGCGCGCACCGCCTTCAGCACCGCAGGCCGGTGCATCCAGCGCGCCATGATCTTGCGGGCCCTTTTGAGCATCTTGTCATTTAGCGGCGGTATCACGCCCGTTAGCGCAATGGCCTGCGCGCCCGGATCGTCAAAAATCGGCTTGAACATTGCAGAGCCCCAGAACAGTTGCACCTGCGCTCATGCAATCACACCCGTGTTAACAAAGCCTTGAAAGCTCAGCCCTTGAAGCCGGTGGCGATCACGAATTTCTCGGAACTGTCGGACCGGGATGCGGGGGGCTTGATGTTCATCACCTTGGTGAACCGCTGTTTCAGCAGTTTCTGCAACTCGCCCTCGGCCCCGCCCGCCAGCACCTTGGCCACGAATGTACCGCCCTCGTCCAGCACGTCGAAGGCGAAATAGGCCGCCGCCTCGCAAAGCGCGATGATGCGCAAGTGGTCGGTCTGCTTGTGGCCGGAACTGGAGGCCGCCATATCGGACATCACCACGTCGGCCTTTCCGCCCAGCCACTCTTTGACCTGATCGTCGGCGTCGTCTTCCATGAAATCCAGCTGGTGCAATTCGCACCCGGCAATCGGTTCCATTTCCTGAAGGTCGATGCCCAGAATGGTGCCCACGGCCTTGCCCGACTTTTCACCAAGCGCATTCACGCGCTTGACCGCCACCTGACACCAGCCGCCGGGCGCCGCACCCAGATCCACCACCCGCGCACCCGGCACCAGAAAGCGGTACTTGTCATCAAGTTCCATGATCTTGAAGGCCGCGCGCCCCCGATAGCCCTCGGCACGGGCGCGTTTGACATAAGGGTCGTTCAATTGGCGCTGTAGCCAGCGCGTCGAGCTGAGCTTCCGGCCGCGTGCGGACTTGACCTTGACCTTCAGGTCGCGCTGCCCGCGTCCCGATGTGTTCTTGCCAGTTGGTGTCTTGCCCACGGTGTCCGCCTTTCATTGGATGCGCAGATAACGTCTTGGTGCCGCTGCTTCAAGGCGCGCGGCCATCAGATCGCGGCACTGTCCAGAACACCATCGGCGCTCATCTGTGCATAAAGCAGCCCTTCGCGCAGACCGCGGTCCGCCACGCTGAGCCGGTTGGTGGGCCAACAGCGCATCAGCGCCTGCAGGATCGCGGCGCCCGACATGATCAGCGCCTGACGGTCCTGGCCAATGCGCGGATCGGCGCGGCGACCTGCGGGGCCGAGGGTCAGATAGTTGCGGATCACCTTGTCGATCTGTTCGGACGTCATGCGCAGCCCATCAACCTGCGTCCGGTCATAACGCTTGAGGCCCAGATGGGACGCCGCCACGGTCGTCACGGTGCCCGAGGTACCCACGATCTGGAATTTCTCGTGCACCTGCGTGTCGTTGTAGGGTGCGAAATCGACAAGGTTTTCCTCGAAAAACCAGCTCATCAGGGCAAAGCGCGCCGCGTCGTCCTCCACATCGTTGAACTGGTCGCGCAGGGTGGCGACGCCAAGCGGCACGCTGATCCAGTCGACCACACGCGCGGCAGGAATGTCGGCCTGCGCAGCCTTGAATCCCGCGTGCAGCCGCATGATCGATCCGGGGCGGTCCTTCTTGGGCACTTTGCTGATGTCGATCCAGACCAGTTCGGTCGAGCCGCCGCCGATGTCCACCACCAGCAGGTTCTGCGTTTTGGGGCTGACCAGCGGCGCACAGGAGATTACGGCGAGCCGCGCCTCTTCCTCGGGTTCGATGATATCCAGTTTCAGACCGGTTTCGCGCCGCACCCGGTCGATGAATTCCTGCGCGTTGGCCGCACGCCTGCAGGCCTCGGTGGCCACCAGCTTCATGCGCCGCACCTGATGGTGGCGCAGCTTTTGCTGGCAGATGCGCAAGGCCTGCACGGTGCGCGCCATCGACCCGCGCGACAACCGCCCGGTGCGTTCAAGCCCCGCGCCCAACTGGACGGATTTGGAGAAGCTGTCCACAACCTGAAACCCCGCCCCCTTGGGCTGGGCGATCAACATGCGACAACTGTTCGTGCCCAGATCAAGTGCAGCATAAAGCGCACCTGACCCGGACTGAGGTACGGGGCTCAGATCCGTCTGTTCGAGCGCGCCCGCACCTTTGGGACGCTTTGGCGCCATGGGTCGCGCCTTTCATATCGAGTTGGGATTACGCTACTGCGCGCGTCGGGGCTGCGCAAGTGTCACGGGCCTCAAGTTGCACTTTCACGCCCGCGGCAACGCCTGTTCTGCCCGAAACCGTGCAACCCACGCATCGCTGAGCGCATCGCGCAGGGGCGCCACGTCCGGTTGGACCGCGCGGGCGGCATCGGGGTTTTGGCCAATGTGGGAAAGGACCTTTGCAAGGCTGGTCTGAGGATCGGCCGCGAGTACCTCGTAGGACAAAGACAGGGGCACGATTCCCTGATCTGCAAACCACGCCTGCCATGCGGCATCGTGCGCCGTGTTTTCCGCGATCACCTCGGCGATGCGCGCTCCGTCATAGCGCAGCGGTTGGGCCTGTGCGGTACGCTCCAGTTCGGACCGGTCTGCCGCCCGGTGCCACAGGCCTGACTGGTCCGCCTTCAGACGCGACACCGCCTGCGCCCCGCGCGATCGGCGGCAGCAATGAAATCGCGTTCATAGGCCACATCCGGTGCATCAGGAGGCGCAGAAAGCCCCCAATCCGCTGCCCAGTCTGCGCGGCTTTTCTCTCGGAAGAAGGCGTCAGGCTGTCCGGCCACGCCACTTTGGCGCAACAACCCGATCAACAGGGTCGTGCCGCTGCGGGGATTGCCGCAAACGACATAAGCCTTCCAAGGGACGCGCATGCGCTGCACTTACCGCAAAGGGACCACCACTTGAAGATGTGCTGCCCACCGTTGCCCACCATGCGCGCAAAGCCGCGGTTGTTGTTTCAAGCAGATCACCTGCAACGCACACTTTTCATGCATAATGATGTTGAGGCGTTTGATCCCGCGCGCCACTGGCCTTTGCCCGACCGTCCGGTCTAGCCATGTAGTCGCGGATAAGGCACCAGTTGTCGAAAACCGGCACTGCGCGCGCAGGGCGGTGCCTTATGCAGGGCCAAACACGAAGGGGAATCATCCATGCCTGACGTTACCATTGTCTATTGGCGCGACATCCCGGCCCAGGTTATCGTGGGCAAGGGCCGCCGTGGGTCCAAGCGCCAGCTTGAAGAGCGGTTCGAGCAGGCCATCGACCGCGCCGCAATGAAGGTGAACGCCAAGGATGCCGACGCTTATCTTGCCGAGTGGCGCAAGGCGGCCCCCTACCCCGTCGAGGGTGACCCCGATATGGTGGCCGAGGCCGAGGCCACACGGCTGGAAACCGAATATGACAGTGCGCGCATCAAGGCGCTGATCGACAACGAAGGCTGGGCCTGACGCCCCTCGCTCATTCAAGGATACTCGCATGGCACTTTTGAATTTCAAGAAATCCGAAGGCCCCGTTCCCGGCACCCTGTCGCCCGAGGTGGAAAGCTTCCTGCAGGGCTATTCGATCGAAGTGATGCCGCGCACCGCCGAAAAGGTCGATGATTTCCGCGCCATCCTGCCTGCGGGCACCCGCGTCTACATCGCGCATATCGAAGGCACGCCCATCGCCGACATGGTGGCCACGGCCAAGCGCCTGAATGCCGAAGGTTTCCCTGTCATGCCGCATTTCCCCGCGCGCATCATCAAGGACGCGGCCACCCTGACCGACTGGATCGCCCGCTATCAGGGCGAAGCGGATGTGAAGCAGGCGCTGCTGCTTGCAGGCGGCGTGGACAAGCCGCATGGCGATTTCGACAGCTCCATGCAGCTTCTGGAAACCGGTGCCTTCGACAAGGCGGGCTTCACGCGCCTGCACGTGGCGGGCCACCCCGAAGGCAACAAGGACATTGATCCCAAGGGCGGCACGGCCAATGTGGACGAGGCCCTGCGCTGGAAGCAAAAGTTTTCCGAGACGACGGATGCCCAGATGGCGCTGGCCACGCAGTTCGCCTTTGAAGCGGCCCCGATCATCGCATGGGCCAACAGCCTCAAGGACGCGGGGATCACCATTCCGGTCCACATCGGCATCGCGGGTCCGGCCAAACTGCAAACGATGATCAAATTCGCCATCGCCTGCGGTGTGGGGCCGTCCCTGAAAGTGCTGCAAAAACGCGCCAAGGATGTGACGAAGCTGCTGTTGCCGTTCGAGCCCACGGACGTGATCCGCGATCTGGCAGCCCACAAGGCGGCCAACCCCGATTTCAACATCACCAACGTACATTTCTTCCCCCTGGGCGGCATCAAGACCAACGCCAACTGGGCGATTGAAAACGGCGGCGCGTCGGCGGTGCCTGCGGCTGCGGGGTGAACTGGCGGGGCGGGCGATAGCTGAGCCGGTGCCGCAAAGGGCGATTTTGAGCCCTTGTCGGTCATTGGCCACCCGCACCAAACCGCCCGGAACAAGCCGAAGGCGCCGGGCGATCGCCTGCTCTGACCCGTCAGGCGCTTTTCACAGAAAAGCTGCCGAGAGGGGGCCGGCCCGCGGTCTGGCGATTTGGGAGTGGCGTGCTGCCCGCTTGGATGTTGGGATGTGCTTGTCGACCATAAAGCGCGCCGTTCCAAGGTCGCGTCGCCAGCCCCCGGTCAGGCGTTCGCCCTGTGTCAGGCTTTGCATAGAGGTCCGTTTTGATGCCAGAGCAGCAGACAATCCTCAAACCTCAATTCCTATTGAAATGCTCAGGATCGGCGCAAGAAAATTCCAAATACCAATCACCAGCAAGGCCATAGGGACCGATACGTTGAAGGTTTTCGCCTTCTGAAAGCCCACAGGTTCTTGCTGCGGCTTTAAGCATCCATGCTTCAGGAAGTGCGCTATTATTCGAATACCAGAAGGTTTTGGCAACAAACTGAGGTTCTGGAAGACGTTCGTTTGTTTTAGAGGTTGGTTTGACTGAAACACAACCAGAAATCAAAAAAGCCACTATCAACCAAACGCGCATTTAACGAAGATCCTCTAAGGAAAACCCCTAAGCTCTGCGGTTCGTTACTAGGGATGTTTAGTTATGGCAACGGCAGCTTGAACCCGCAAAGCACCCATTCACCCGGAATTCTGGGCGGTCAGACCAGACCACGCATGCAGCCACGCGCACCTCTCACGCACCCCCCCTTGCCCCTTTCCCTTGCATCGTATCTCCGCTTACGGCACCCAAGGCCATGCACCTTGCCGCCCTCTCCCTGATCGTACCCGACTACGACGCAGCCATCGCCTTCTATTGCGGGGTCATGGGGTTCGACCTGGAACAGGATATCGACCAGGGCCGCAAACGCTGGGTTCAGCTGCGCCCCAAGGGCGGTGGCCCGGCTTTTGTGCTGGCGCGCGCGGACGGCCCGGCGCAGACCGCAGCCATTGGCCAACAGGGTGCAGGCCGCGTCTGGTTGTTTCTGTCCACCGATGATTTCGCCGCCGATCATGCCCGGCTGACCGCCGCTGGCGTCACCTTCGAAGAACCCCCGCGCCATGAACCCTACGGCACTGTCGCCGTGTTCCGCGATATCTATGGCAATCGCTGGGATTTGCTTCAATATGCCGATCACCCCCAACCCGGAGCCTGACATGACCCTTGCCATCACCCCCATCTACGCCGGCCTTCTGGCCCTGCTGTTCCTGGCCCTGTCGCTGCGTGTGGTCCGCCACCGCCGCGCCAACCAGATCAGCTTGATGGACGGCGGCGACAGCAAGATGCTGCAGCTGCAACGCGCTCAGGCCAATTGCGCCGAATATGCGCCCATCGGATTGATCCTGCTGCTGGTGGCCGAATTGCAAGGCGCACCGGCCGCAGCGCTGCACTTGCTGGGATCGATGTTGCTGGCGGGTCGGTTCGCACACGGGCTGGCCTTTCTCAGCTTTCCCATGAACATGCGGATGCGGTTCGCGGGCATGGTTCTGACCTTTCTGATGATCCTAGGGACTGCTCTGGGCCTTCTGGCGCATGCTGTGCTCTGACGCGGCCTCACTGTCCACCCTGCTCATCCGATGAAGCGCGCGGACCAAACTTTTTTGCGACAATCGCCCATTTTCCTCTTGCAGCGGGCGGGCCGCATTTGTACATCCCCCTTACCCAAGGAAGCGGGCGTAGCTCAGGGGTAGAGCATAACCTTGCCAAGGTTAGGGTCGGGCGTTCGAATCGCCTCGCCCGCTCCAATAAAACAACCGGCCTTTCGGGGCCGGTTTTTTGTTGCCCGCCGTTCGGGCGTGCGCAACGGCCCCTTAATCGCCATCCGCCACCCCCTCAGCCCGCAACCGGGCGCGCCGCGCGCGGTAGCTGGGCAGGATCACCAATAGGGCCGCAACGCAGAGCAGACCAAGGGTCATGGGACGTTCCCAGGTAAAGGCGAACCCGTCATAAAGTTGCATGGAGCGCGCGAAATTGTCCGCCAGCATACCGCCCAGAATGAACCCGATCAGCAAGGGCGCAAGCGGGCAATCGGCAAAGCGCAGAACGGTGGCGCAGACCCAGAAGCCCACCAGTAACAGCAGTTCGGTCGCATTGTTCTGGCCGATATAGGCCTCCATCAGCATGAAAAAGAGGATGAAGGGAACAAGAAAGGTACGCGGCACCGTCAGTACTTTGGCGATATAGGGAATGAGCGGCAGGCTCAGGATCAACAGCACCAGATTGCCAATGAACATGGGCATGATGACCGCCCAGAACACCTGCGGCTGATCCACCATCAAACGCGGCCCCGGCGTGACGTTCGGCGCGATAAGCGCGCCCAAAAGGATCGCCGTGATGCCCGAGCCGGGGATGCCCAGCGTCAAAAGCGGCACGAAAGACCCGGTGCAGGCGGCGTTGTTGGCGGTCTCGGGTGCGGCCAAACCCTTGATCGACCCTTTGCCGAATGTGTCCTGTTCGGCCTTGGGTGCGATGTTGCGTTCCACCGCATAGCCCAGAAAGGACGCGATTGTGGCCCCTGCACCGGGTAGCACCCCGATGAAAAACCCTTGAACGGATTGCCGCCCGATCACCTGGGCGATGCTGCGGGCCTCGTCCCGCGTGATGCGCCGATCCTTGATCTCGCCCTCGCCGCCCCCGGAGGTTCGTTTTGGATTCAGCACCAGAAACAGCGCCTCGGGAAAGGCAAACATCGCCATGGCCAGGGTGATGAAGCCGAAGCCTGATTGCAGGTCCATGATGCCCATGGTGAACCGCGGCGCATTGAACAGCGCACCTTCGCCCACTGTTGCCATGATCAGGCCGAGCACTGTCATCATCAACGCCTTGGCCACCTGCCCCGTGCCCGCAAAGGCGGCAATGGCAGACAGGCCCACCACCATCAGCGCGAAATATTCCGCCGAATGAAACAGCAAGGCGACCGAGGACAGCATCGGCGCAAAGATCATAAGCAACAGTGCGCCAGTGGGGCCGCCTGCGAAACTGGCGATGGCCGCGATGGTCAGCGCCTTGCCTGCCTTGCCTTGCCGGGCCATCGGATAGCCGTCGAAACTGGAGGCCACGGTGCCCGCCACACCCGGCGCATTGAGCAGGATGGACGATGTATAGCCACCAAAGATCGCACCGTAATAGACCCCCGCCAGCAGGATCAGCGCAGCCGAGGGATCGCCCATGGAAATGGCAACCGGGATCATGATTGCGATGATCGGCATCGGACCAAGCCCCGGCAACATACCGATGAAAGTGCCAATGAGGCACCCGCCGATCACCATCAGGATGTTCTGGAAAGACAGGACCGTTTGCCAACCGATCAGCAGACCTTCAAGCATGTCAGCCTCAGATCCACATGGGCAAAGGGCGCAGGCAGATGCCCAGAACCTCTTGCACCAGATACCACACCACCCCCGTGGCAACGGCTGAAACAACCACCATCACGACCCACCTGCGCTCCCCAAGCACGGCGATTCCGGCAAAAAGAAAGATGCCCGTAGCTGCCAAAAACCCCACGGGGCGCAAGGCCAGCGCATAGAACACCATCAAGCCCAGAAGGATACCGGCCTGCCCGATCTTGTACTCATGCAAGCGCCGGCAATCGATGTCACCCAAAGCTGTGGCGGTCTTTTCGACGCCGGACAGAAAGATCAGAGATGCGAGAATGCCGATAACCGACAGCAATTTGGGAAAGGTCGATGGCCAGATCGGTGCACGGCGCATGAAAGATGCAAGGGCTGCGCCCATTGTGAACCACGCGGCATAGCCATGGCCCAGGCAGATCCCCAACAGTATCTAGGCAATCCATCTCTCAATGGCCATGATGCATCTCCGTTCACGGGGGGCTTGGGGGCTCTGCCCCCGTCCTTCGGACTCCCCCGAGGTATTTTGAGCGAAAGGAAAGCAAATTTTAGTCAAATGCTGTCCAAACTGAATGCACGGTACAGGCTGAGGAGCCGATGGCCGTGCGGAAGGAAGGCCGTCATACGCCTTCAAAGGGGAGGAGGTCGCAATCCGGCCTCCTCTTCCTTTTGCGCCAAATACCTCGGGGAGTTTGAGGGGCAGCGCCCCTCATCCCAAAGCATGGCGTGCGGCGCAAGCCGCGCCTTTGGATCAGAGAAAGCCCAGCTTTTTCATCAGGTCACCAATGACCTGTTCCTGATCTTCAAGAAACGCTTTGAAGTCATCGCCGGGGTTGTGGATGTTGACCCAGCCGTTGCGCGCGCGAACGGCCTCCCATTCGGGGGTATCGTACATTTTGGCGATGGCGTCCTGGTACATGGCCAGCTTGTCCGCGGGCAGTCCCGGTGCGCCAAGGAACCCACGCCAGTTGACGAAGGTGGTGTCGATCCCCTGCTCGGTCATAGTGGCCGCGCCCGGCGCGGCATCCACACGCTCAGGCGATGTGACACCAATGATTTTGACCTCGCCTGCGTTGGCAAGGTCCACCGCCTCGGAAAAGCCCGTCGACAAGGCCGCGATCTCGCCCGACAGCAGGGCCGCCATGGCTTTGCCGCCCGCATCATGGGGAACGTACTTCACGCCCAGCGCATCCTTGCCAGCCGCTTCCATCACCATCGCCGCCACCAAGTGGTCCATACCGCCCGGCACCGACCCGCCGCCGATAGCCGTGGCACCGGGATCGGCGTCATAGGCCGCCACGAGGTCCGCCATGGAGTTGATTGGGCTGTCCTTGCCCACCACGATGGCCGCATAGTCGCCGATGGTGCCGGCAACCAGCGTCAGATCGCGGAAGTTGTGCGGGAACACGCCCGTCAGCGACCGGATCACGATGGGGGTTGAGTTGACCATGGGCGCGCCATGATTACCGTCTGCGTTCTCGATCAGGTAGCCGATGGCCTTGCCACCACCGCCGCCCGACATGTTCTCGTAGGATGCTAAGCCCACCAGCCCCGCCCCTGTCAGCGCCTCGCCGGTGCCACGCGCGGTCCCGTCCCAGCCGTCGCCTGCCCCGCCACGGATCAGAAAGTGAATGCTGTCGAGCACTTTGTGCCCATCTGCGAAGCCCTGTGTGGCCAGGCCGATCATGGCCACGGCGGACGCGATCAGCATGCGGCGGCCCAAAATGAACAGTGTCGTGGTATCCTCCCTAAATGACGCTGTCCTCAAGGCGGAACGATTGATGTCGGGGATCATTGCACCGTCAAACCGGCACATCATGCCAGCCATTTTTTCACCATGGCTCGAATTTCACGCACTCTTTGAGACCGGAACGGGACCTAGCTCAGGGGGAATTGGCGGATGCAGGTCTTGGCCCTGGTCTGAAAATCCTTGACGTGTTCTGAGGCGTCGCGCCGTCCAATCACCGTTTCCATGGCCTTGAGTTTCTGGCGCTGCGTGCCGCTGACATAGCGTGTCAGGATGATGCCCGAGGCAGCGTGGAACACGCTGAGATTTTGTCGCGACATCAGCCCCATGCGGTTCATCGCCGTCGGTACCATGGACAGGATCGCCGCACAGCGCAGCGCCGCGGCCTCCTCGCCCGAATAGGTCTTGGCGGCCCATGCAGGTGTGCCCGGCAGCAGAACGACGAGGGCAAATGAGACAGCAAGAAGGCAGGCGCGCAAATCAAAACACCTTGAACGTCATGGTCGTCAGTGACCGTTCGATCCCGTCGATATCCAGCAGGTGATCGTTGATGTATTTGCCCACATCTTCGCCATCGGGGATATAGACCTTCATCAGCAGGTCATAGTCACCGCTGGTCGAATAAAGCTCGGAATGGAACTCACGCAGGGCGATGTCTTCGGCCACTTTATACGTCTTGCCCGGCTTGCAGCGGACTTGAATGAAGACACAAATGCTCATGGAACCCTCCGGCGGTTGCTGCCCCTTGCTGGCACATATGTCGCCATGTGCGCAATCCCTGCATGGCACACCTTGGCGCGCGCGCCTTGGCCGCCTATAAGGCGCCTGCAGCTTCAGGCGGAGACAGACATGCGCACCGGCACCATCACCCGCAGCACGGCCGAAACCGAGATTTCCGTGACCGTCAACCTTGACGGCACAGGCACCTACGACAACCAGACCGGCATCGGCTTTTTCGACCACATGCTGGACCAGTTGGCGCGCCATTCGCTCATCGACATGACGATCCGCGCCAAGGGTGATCTGCACATCGATGATCACCACACGGTCGAGGACACAGGGATCGCACTGGGTCAGGCGTTGACCGCGGCTTTGGGCGACAAGCGCGGGATCGTGCGCTATGGCAGTTGCCTTTTGCCCATGGACGACGCTCTGGTGCGCACCGCGCTCGATCTGTCGGCACGGCCGTTCCTGATCTGGAACGTCGATCTGCCCACGCCCAAGATCGGCAGCTTCGACACGGAACTGGTGCGCGAATTCTTCACCGCGCTTGCGACCCACGGGGGCATCACCCTGCACGTGGACATGCTGCACGGCCTGAACAGCCACCACATCGCCGAGGCTGCGTTCAAATCAGTCGCACGCGCCCTGCGTGAGGCGGTTGAGGTTGATCCGCGCAAGGGTGATGAAATCCCTTCGACCAAGGGCGCCTTGTGACGTGCTGACGGCGATCATCGACTACGACAGCGGCAACCTGCACTCGGCCCACAAGGCCTTTGAACGCATGGCCCGCGAGACGGATGCGGGCGACGTGATCGTCACGTCGGATTCGGATGTGGTCGCGCGTGCCGACCGGATCGTACTGCCCGGCGATGGGGCGTTTCCCGCGTGTTGGGCCGCCCTCAGCGGGGCCAGCGGCATCTTGGACGCGTTGCGCGAGGCCGTGGACGTCAAGGGACGCCCGTTCCTCGGCATTTGCGTGGGCATGCAGTTGATGGCCACGTGGGGCCGCGAATACACGGATACCCCCGGCCTCGACTGGGTCGCGGGCGAGGTTGTACCCATTGCCCCCTCCGATCCGGCGCTGAAAGTGCCACACATGGGCTGGAATGATCTGGTGCTGGACGCACCGCACGCCATTTTCGACGGGATCAGCACGGGCGATCACGCCTATTTCGTGCACTCCTACCATTTCCAGGTGGCGCGGACCGACGACCGGCTGGCCCATGTCGATTATGGAGGCGATGTCACCGCCGTCATCGGCACCGACAACCGCATCGGGATGCAGTTTCACCCCGAGAAAAGCCAACAGACCGGCCTGCGGATGATCGCGAATTTCCTGCGCTGGACGCCCTGAGGCGCCCGGTCAATCAACGCGCCGCCAGATCTGGCTTTGACAGACGGGGCCAAGGCACCCCTTGACCTCCATCGACCGGCCCTGAACCTTCATGCGCGCCGCATACTCGCGTCTGTGCGCCGGCACATAGGCACGACCGGTGTATTCATCTCCATCAGGCACCATGTCCCAGAACACGCGCACACCGACATTTGGCGTTGTGATCCGCTTGCCAGAGGCATCATAGGTCCGCTCGATGGTGCCGCACAGGCCCTTGCCGCAGCGGTGGGTCACCACATGCGCATATTGGCCCTTCTGGTCAGGCGGGGTCAGCCAGACGCCTTCAGGCGTAGCCGCAGCAACAGGCGAACCAACCAGCACAAGCCCCAGGGCCGCTGCGATCAGTGCGCCACCCAGAGGCACGACGGGGGTTTTCAGGACTGTCATGGTAGAGACCACCAAAATCACTCCTTTTTTGGCGATACCGGCTTGATCTGCCGCGCCCGAACGGGCCGTGCACTCAAAGCACGATGCGGATATATGCCCCGCTCGAAACCCAATCAACAGACACGCAAAAGGCCCGGCCATTTCGAGCCGAGCCTTGAGCCAAAAAGCGCCGATGCGCCTTGTTTACTTGACGCGCTTCCATTTACCGCCCGAACGGCAGACACCCAGCACACAGCCTTTGACATCCAGCGAATTGCCCGACAGAACCAGCTTGCCCTTGTAGGTCTTGTCGCGGTCCGGCGAATAGACCTTGCCGCCGCCATAGCTGCCGCCGCCTTCGTTCTTCATGTCCCAGATCAGCTTGCGGCCCTGGTTGTCCGATTTGAACGGCTTGCCGTTGGCATCAAACGACTGCACCAGCGTGCCGCAGATGGACGAACCGCATTCCGTGACCTTGATGTGCCCCGAATTGCCATTGTCATCCTTGATGGTGGCCCATGTACCCACGATCGGGTCCGCAGCAAATGCCGCCCCCGCCATGGCAAGGCTCAGCACAGCACTGGTTAAAAGCGTTTTCATTGTTCATTCCTCCCGTTTCGGCGCAGTTTGATCCATCATCCCCCTTTCTGGCAAGCCTGACCTTAGGTCGCGTTGCAAATCCGCGCGGTGCATGCAAAACGGCAGAAAACGAAAGGTGCCGCCATGATCCTCTATCCCGCCATCGACCTCAAAGACGGTCAGGCCGTGCGCCTTGTGCATGGCGATATGGACCGATCCACCGTGTTCAACGACGACCCGGCGGCGCAGGCGATGGCCTTTGTGGATGCGGGTTGTGCATGGCTGCACCTCGTTGATCTCAACGGCGCTTTCGCAGGCGCGCCGGTCAACGCCGCCCCGGTCGAGGCGATCCTGAAGGCCTGCCCCGTGCCTGCACAGCTGGGCGGCGGCATCCGTGACATGGCCACGATCGAGGCGTGGCTGGACAAGGGGCTGGCGCGCGTGATCCTTGGCACCGTGGCCGTCGAAAACCCTGATCTGGTGCGCGAGGCCGCCCGCGCCTTTCCCGGCAAGGTCGCCGTGGGCATCGATGCACGCAATGGCCGTGTTGCAACCAAGGGCTGGGCCGAGGAAACCGATGTGATGGTGACCGACCTGGCCCGCAGCTTCGAGGATGCGGGCGTGGCGGCCATCATCTACACCGACATCCTGCGCGATGGCGCAATGGGCGGACCCAACATCGACGCCACCGCCGATCTGGCGCGCGCCGTGTCGATCCCGGTGATTGCATCGGGCGGCGTGTCCTCGCTTGACGATCTCAAGGCGCTCAAGGCCACGGGCGTCATCTCGGGCGCAATCTCGGGGCGCGCACTCTATGACGGCGCCATAGACCTGAAAGAGGCGCTGGCCGCCTTGCGCTAGTGGGCCAAGGCCCCTTCCCTCGCCCCCCGATCCGCATTACACCCCGTGCCATGTTGAAAACCCGCATCATCCCCTGTCTCGACGTGGCCGATGGCCGTGTGGTCAAGGGCGTCAACTTCGTCGATCTGGTGGACGCAGGCGACCCGGTCGATGCCGCGCGCGCCTATGACGCCGCGGGCGCGGACGAGCTGTGTTTTCTCGACATCCATGCCACCCATGAAAATCGCGGCACCATGTTCGACGTGGTGCGCCGCACGGCCGAGGAATGTTATATCCCCCTGACGGTGGGCGGCGGCGTGCGCACCGCCGATGACGTGCGCGACCTGCTTCTGGCGGGGGCCGACAAGGTGTCGTTTAACTCTGCCGCCGTGGCCAACCCGGATGTGCTGGCCGCCAGCGCCGACCGCTTCGGCAGCCAATGCATTGTCTGCGCCATCGATGCCAAGACCGTGGAACCGGGCCGCTGGGAAATCTTCACGCACGGCGGGCGCAAACCCACAGGCATCGACGCGGTCGAATTCGCCTGCACCGCCGCCGCAAAGGGGGCCGGTGAAATCCTTCTGACCTCTATGGACCGCGATGGCACCAAGGCGGGCTTCAACCTGCCCCTGACCCGCGCCATTGCAGACGCAGTGCCTATTCCCGTGATCGCTTCAGGCGGCGTCGGAACCCTCGATCACCTTGTCGAAGGGGTGACCGAAGGCCACGCATCCGCAGTTCTGGCAGCCTCGATTTTCCACTTCGGCACCTTCACCATCGCCGAGGCCAAGGCCCACATGGCGGCCGCCGGCATCCCTGTGAGGCTGACATGACGCTCAACGACCTCTTTCAAACCATCGAAACCCGCAAGTCTGCCGATCCGGACAGCAGCTGGACCGCGCAACTGCTGTCCAAGGGCCCTGAAAAATGCGCCGAAAAGTTTGGCGAAGAAGCGGTCGAAGCCATCATCGAGGCTGTCAAAGGCGACCGCACAGCCCTGACCTCCGAGGCCGCAGACGTGCTCTATCACCTGCTGGTCATGCTGGCCGCCCGCGACGTGCACATCGACGACGTGCTGGCGGAACTTGACCGTCGCCAATCCCGCTCAGGCATCGCCGAGAAAGCCGCGCGCTGATCCCTTCCTTTTGCATCAAATACCTTGGGGGAGTGCCGCAAGGCGCGGGGGCAAAGCCCCCTGAAATGATAAATCCGGCCAAAGGCCGGGGGCAAAGCCCCCTAAATTGACAAATACGGCCAAAGGCCGGGGGCAAAGCCCCCTTACGAAAAAGCGTCGCGCGCAGCGCGTCCGCAGGATCACAGCTTCGAACTGATCACCCCGGTGGCAAAGCCGCCCATGCGCAACTCACCAAAGAGCCGCTGATATTCGATCTTGGGACATTTGTTCTGGATCACCGTCATGCCGCGCGCTTCGGCCTTGGCCGCGGCTTGCGGGTGCTCCACCCCGATCTGCATCCAGACCGTGCACAGATGCGGCAACGCCTCAAGCGCCTCGTCCACGATGGGCGGCACCGCCTCGGACCGGCGAAAGATGTCGACCATATCCACGGGCGCCTCGATCTCGGACAGGCTTCCCACGACCTTCTGCCCGAACAACATCTCGCCCGCCGCAGCGGGGTTCACCCCGATCACCGTGTACCCTTTCAAAGAAAGATACCGCGCCACGTAATAGCTGGGCCGCACCGGGTTCATCGACACGCCCACGACCGCCACCACCTTGGTGCGGGTCAGAACATCCCGCAGCATTGCATCACTATATTGAGTCATTTCCCGCCCCTACACCGTTTCTACGGACAAAAAAAGCGCCCCAGTGTCAACTGACAAGGGGCGCCAAGGTACGGAACGAGGGACAGTGATTGGCCTCCAGGTGTTCCAAACCTGCGGCCCATGACCTTCAGATAGGTACATCTGAGCGGTTGAGAAGACCGTGTCGCAAATGTGTGAACGAAACGTGAAACCGTAAGCAGATTTTCGCCCACCCTGCCCGCGCGCGTCACCATCAATCAAATATATCTTCAACGATATCAAAGGCGTCATCCAGAATGTCCCAAAACCGCGCCTTGCGTTTTTTGAACGATTTGGACGATTTACGTGTCTTCTTGGGCTTGGAGGCCTTGGTCCTGACCGGCTTGGACGTTCGGATGGCGCTTCCAGGCACCATTTCACGGTCCCCGGCCTTGTCCATCCGCAGCATCTTCATGTCGTGCAGAGGCGCGCCGCACCGTGCACAGGCCAGTTCATGGCGCACCCGGTCAAGCTTGAGGGCTGCGCGCGTTCCGCAATAGCAACACGTCGCGATCTTGGTCGGATAGCCCATCAGGTGTCCTTTTGCCCATGTCCTTTGCTGGCATATAGGGCAATCGCCGCAGCATTTGAGACATTGAGCGACCCAAACCCGCCCGCTGCGTCAATCCGCACCAAGGCGTCACAGGTCTCGCGGGTTTTCTGGCGCAGGCCCGGCCCCTCGGCCCCCAGAACAAGGGCAACCGGCCCGTTTTCACGCCCGGTCACTGCCGCCTCGATGGTCTGTTCTGCCTCTCCGTCCAGACCCAGCACCAGGTACCCCATGCCCTGCAATTCCACGATGGCATCGGCAAGGTTGCGGACCCGCAGATAGGGTTGGCGCTCCAACGCCCCGCTGGCCGTCTTGGCCAGGGCCCCGGTCTCGGGCGCGCTGTGGTGGCGCGTGCCGACCACCGCAGAGGCACCCAGCACTTCGGCAGACCGCAATATGGCCCCGACGTTGTGCGGATCAGTGACCCGGTCCAGCAGGATCAGACGCGGCACCTCTGCCCCGATGGCCACATCGGCCAGCCCGCCCCATTCAAGCGGTTTGACCTCCAGAACAGCGCCTTGGTGCACGGACCCCGCATCGATGGGCGGGTGAAACTTGCGCGGATCAACCACTTCAGGCGTCAGCCCCGCCTCGGCCACCGCATCTTCCAGCTTGGCCAGTGCGTTCGGCGTGATCATCAGGCGCAGTTTTTGGCGCGCCGGATTGACCAGCGCATCACGTACCGCGTGCAACCCAAAGAGCCACACGGTGCTCGCCGCATCTGCTTTTTTGGCCTGTTCCTTGGCCACCACCCACTTGGGTTTCTTCATTCCAATTGCCTCTTGCGCAAGCCACATGGCCTTGGGCTCATGACAAAGCAAATTCTGCCTTGACGCCCTTTCAGGCCGCTAGTAATCACGCCCCCACGCCGGGTGCAATGCACCAAGCGTAGTGGGCGACAGGCCGCAAGGTGTGGCAGGGGACTGTAACTCCCTCGCGGAGACGCACGCCTGGTTCGATTCCAGGGTCGCCCACCACTTCTCTCTACAGTGTGGCCGCACCGAAATCACCGCTGCAAAAAGCAGGACGGATGATCGATCCGTCATTGCGACACGGCATGGCAGCCTTGCCTGCCCTGCTGTCCAGACCAGACCTAGCTCTCGATGGCGTTGATCATATCCACCCGTGTGCCATGACGTCCGCCCTCGAACGTGGCCTCCAGAAACGCATCCACGATGTCCAGCGCGAGCCCCTCGCCCAGAACCCGCGCGCCCAGCGCCATCATGTTGGCATCGTTGTGCTGACGGATCATGCTGGCCGAGAACGTGTCGCTGCAAACGCCGCACCGGATGCCTTTTACCTTGTTGGCGGCCATCATGATGCCCTGCCCCGTACCACACAGGATGATCCCCAGATCACAGTCGCCCGAGGCAACCTTGCGCGCAGCCGCTTCGCCATGCCGAGGATAGTGTGTGCTTTCGGCTGTGACCGGTCCGATGTCGTCCACCTCGTACCCCTTGGCCGTGATATGCGCAGCCACCGCCTGCCGCAGCGCAATCGCGGCGTGGTCACTGGAAAGAACGATGCGTTTGATTGCAGTCATGGTGGCGCGTCCCGATTGTTTGACCCTCAGAAGCGGCACGGACATCTTCCGCACCACCTGTGCGCGCTGTTTCGCCAATTTCAGCCGCCACCGCAAGAACCCATGCCAAATCTCCGGTGCGTCACCGCAAGGCTATCCTTGTTGATCGCAGCCAGCGCTGCGGCCAAGGGTCAGGCCGAAACCCCGTAGACCGCGAAAGCCCACACCATCGCCACATAGCACAATTGGTGCAACGCCTGATCAAAGCCGACAGCGCGCCAGAACCCGGCATCCGCTGGCGTATAGCCGGTGCGGTCAGACCACGCGCCCTTGCCCCAATCGATGTGATAGTGCGCCACCCATTCGGCCAGCACGATCCAGACCAGAACCAGCGGCGCGCACCCCATGACCATCAGCACAATCACCGACCCGACCAGATGCACGCCCGCGTGCATGGCACGTCCCATATGCACATAGCGCCCCCGCCCGGCCAGCATACGCGGCGTCTGCAAATAGAAATCCGCAAACATGTGCTTGATTTGCAGAAGAACCAGCAGGATCAGAACAGAAGTCAGGGCGAAAGGCACGTGGGCATTGTCTCCTAGGATTGGACAAGCCTAGAACGCTTCTCCGGTTTGGGCAATGATCCGGGTGCTCGCGGATGCGGCCCCGAAGAAACCACCCAAGCGCCACTAAAAAGAAACCGCAAAACACATTGCTCCCCGCGGGTGGCGCTTGCTAGGCTTTGCGTGTCATAGTTTAACGACCCTGCGCCTATCGCTGCGCCCTGATTTGGAACAAATCCCATAGAACGATCGCTTTTCGCCTTCATCTGGAAATACTCAAAGCGGGATCAGTTCATCCTGCTTCTTGTGACGCTGACGCTGTTCCCGCTGCTCTACCTGACGCTGGAATTGCCCAAGCAGATCATCAATGACGCGATCGCCGCCCCCTCGCCCACGGTCGAGGCTTACGGCTTCGAGGTCGAACAGATCACCTACCTGATGATCCTGTGCGGCCTGTTCCTGATCGCTGTGGCCGCCCACGGGCTGATGAAGATGCGCATCAACACGATGAAGGGCGTGCTGGCCGAACGGCTGTTGCGGCGGCTGCGCTATAGCCTGATCGCGCGCATCCTGCGCTTTCCCCAACCCTATTTCGAACGCACCAGCCAGGGCGAGCTGGTGTCGATGGTCACATCGGAAAGCGAACCGATGGGCGGGCTGATGGGCGATGCTCTGGCCCAGCCTGTGTTGCAGGCAGGCCAGATGCTCACGATCCTTGGCTTTCTCTTTGCCCAATCGGTGACCTTCGGTCTGGCAGCCTGTGCGCTCATTCCCCTGCAGGCATGGCTGATCCCCCGCCTGCAACGCCAGATCAACCTGTTGAACAAGAAGCGTGTGGTTCAGGTGCGTGCACTGGCCGCCGAGATCGGCGAAAGCGCCACGGGGGCGTCGACCTTGCGGGTCAACAACGGCTGGCGCTACAGGCTGGCGCAGATCACCGACCGGCTGGGCCGCCTTTACGAGATCCGCTTCGAGATCTACCAGAAGAAATTCTTCATGAAGTTCATCAACAACTTCATCACCCAGCTGACGCCTTTCCTGTTCTATGCCATCGGCGGCTATCTGGTCATTCAGGGCGAGGTGTCGTTGGGTGCTCTGGTCGCGGCGCTGGCCGCTTACAAGGACCTTGCCAGCCCGTGGAAGGAACTGCTGGCCTATTACAACCAGTCGCAGGACATGTCGTTGCGCTGGGAAACGATCATGGAACGCTTTGTGCCTGCGGGCATGGTCGATGACGCGCTGTTTTCGGGCACGCCCGACGACATGCACAGGCTGACAGATGATATCACGCTGGATCAGGTGACAGTGCGCGATGCAGATGGCAACGCGGTGCTTGAGGACCTGACAACCACCCTGCCTGCTGGCGGGATGATCGCGGTCACGGCGGCCAGCGACGAGGATCGCCGCGCCTTTGCCGAGGTGCTGACGCGCGAGGTCATGGTCACCTCGGGACGCATCCGGATCGGCACGCAGGACCTTGCGGCCTTGCATCAGGGGGTGATTGCCACACGCATCGGCCACGCCACATCGCGGCCGGTGATGTTTCAGGGCAGCTATGGCGACAATATCGTCATGCCGCTGCGCACCCATCCGCTGTCCGAAGGGAACGACCCCAGCTTCTTGAACGAGGCGATCCGGTCGGGCAACGCCTCTGACATGCTGGGCGCGCCCTGGCTTGATCCGCAGGCCGCCGGTGTGGCCGATGAAGATGCGGTAATCGACTGGTGGTTGACCCTGATCGAAGGCATGGGCAGCGGTGCGGCCCTGTTCCGCCGCGCCATGGACCAGCGCATTGATCCCGCAAAGAACCCGGCTTTGACCCAGGCGCTGATCGCCCTGCGCCCACAAATCATTGCAGCGGTCGAGGCGGCGGACTTGCGGCGGCATGCC
>CBFHND010000038.1:0-22395 GCA_965657085.1 uncultured Paracoccaceae bacterium | reverse complement strand
GGATGGTCATGGCCTTCGTGATGCTGTCGATCCTCGTCGGCAGTTTCGCCTACATCAGCCTGCCCAAAGAGGGTGAGCCAGACATCGAAATCCCGATGCTGATCGTGTCGGTCCCCTTCCCCGGCATTTCGGCGGCAGACAGTGAAACGCTGCTGGTCAAACCGATGGAGACCGAATTGGCCGACTTGTCCGGCCTCAAGAAAATGACCGGCACCGCCGCCGAGAACTATGCAAATATCGTGCTGGAGTTCGAATTCGGCTGGGACAAGACGCAAGTCATGGCCGATGCGCGCGATGCGCTCAGCAATGCGCAGGCGGATTTTCCGGAAGGCGCCGAGCAATATACCGTTGAGGAATTCAACTTTTCCGAATTTCCCATCATCATCGTGAACCTGTCCGGCCCCGTGCCCGAACGGACCATGGCCCGGCTGGCGAAGGACCTGCAGGACGAACTGGAAAGCCTCGATGCAGTGCTTGAAGCCGCGATCACCGGCAACCGTGACGAGATGCTCGAAGTGGTGATCGACCCCCTGCGCCTTGAGGCCTACAACGTCACCGCCGCCGAGCTGGTGGGTGTCGTGCAGAACAACAACCAGTTGATCGCCGCGGGCGAAGTGACCACGCCCACAGGGTCCTTTTCGGTCAAGATCCCCTCGTCCTTTGACGAGGCGCGCGATGTCTATTCCCTTCCGGTCAAGACCAACGGCGACCGCGTGGTCACGCTGGGCGATCTGGCCGAGATCAACCTGACCTTCGAGGACCGCGAAAGCACTGCGCGCTTCAATGGCGCGGACACGATTGCCCTGCAGGTGGTCAAGCGGAAGGGCTTCAATCTGATCGACACCGCGACGCTGGTGAAGGAAATCGTGGCCGAAGAATCCGCTGCCTGGCCCGAAGGCCTGATCGCGGCGGTCGAAGTGGGCACGTCCAACGACCAGAGCCGCGTTGTGAACTCCATGGTGCAACAGCTTCAGGGCTCGGTCTTTACCGCCATCGCGCTGGTGATGATCGTGGTTCTGGCGGCCCTTGGCCTGCGCGCGGCGTTGCTGGTTGGTTTTGCGATCCCAACGTCGTTCCTGCTGTGCTTTGCCCTTTTGGCCGTGATGGGGATTTCGATCTCGAACATCGTGATGTTCGGCCTGATCCTCGCCGTGGGGATGCTGGTCGACGGGGCCATCGTGGTGGTGGAATACGCCGACAAGCGGCAGGCCGAAGGCGTGGGGCCGATGCAATCCTACGTGGATGCGGCCAAACGCATGTTCTGGCCCGTGATCTCGTCCACGGCTACGACACTTTGCGCCTTCCTGCCGATGCTGTTCTGGCCGGGTGTGCCGGGCGAGTTCATGGGCATGCTGCCTGTAACTCTGATCTTCGTTCTGAGTGCATCGCTGGTCGTGGCGCTGGTCTACCTGCCCGTGATGGGCGGCGTCGTCGGGCGCCTGACACAATGGATCGGCACCGGGATGGAGCGGATTTCGCGCCTGCCTATCCTTGCGCACGCAGGCCTGTTGATCGCTTTTGTGGCCGCCGCCGGCCTGACAGCGGGCATCGCCTTCGTGCCGCCTGTGGATGCAACGGGCGCACCCACAGGATCGCCCCGCCTCGTGGCTCTGTTCGGCGATATCTTTTCGGGCATGGACCAGACCAACCTTCTGGGATCGGTGGTGCCGACCTTCATGCAGGCCTTCGGTGCCGTGCTCTTGGGCGCTGCGGCAGTGGGCATCGTAATCACCGGGCTTCTGGGGGCGTTCGTGGCGTCCCTCGCGATCCTGCCACGCTTTGGCCGGGGGGGCGCATGGCTCGCTCACAAGGTCGTTGGTGAACGCAAACGCCGGGTGCGCGCGGGTTACCAACGCTCGCCCTTTGGCCGCCTGATGCACTTCATCGCGGCCAACCCGGTGATGCCGCTGGTGATGGCGGGCGTGGTCTTTGTTTTCGTGGGCACCACGCTCATCTACTTCATGAACAACAACAAGGGCGTGGAATTCTTTGTCGAATCCGAACCCGAACAGGCCATCGTCTATGTCCTGGCGCGCGGCAACCTCAGCCTTGAGGAAAAGGATGACCTGGTCAGACAGGCCGAAGACATCGTCAACGCGCACCCCGGCATCGAAACGGCCTTTGCCTTTGCGGGCGACGGGGGGCTGAATGCCAACACGGGCGGCGCACAATCACCCAAGGACACCATTGGCCAGATCCAGATCGAAACCATCCCGTGGGAGGACCGCCCCAATGCAACAGAGCCGTGGTTCACCATTCCGCTGATCGACTACACCGTGCGCCGCGAGGTCAAGGCGGTGGCATTCGACGGGGACACGGTGATCGACGAGCTGATGGCCGAGCTGAACCAGATCCCCGGCACAAAGGTCGAGATCCTCAACCTGTCGCGCGGCCCGGCCTCGGGCAAGCCCGTGCACCTGCGCATCAAGGGCGACAACTGGGAAGACCTGGTGCAGGCAACGACCGACGCCCGCACCAAGTTCGACGCAACGCCGGGCCTGACCCTGATCGAAGACACCCGCCCCCTGCCCGGCATCGATTGGCAAATCGACGTGGACGTGGAAAAAGCGGGCCGCTATGGCGCGGACGTGGCCACCGTGGGCGCGATGGTGCAGCTGGTGACGCGCGGCATCCTTCTGGACACGATGCGCGTGGACAGCTCGGACGAGGAAATCGAGATCCGCGTGCGCCTGCCCGAACAATACCGCCTGCTCAGCACCCTTGATACGCTCAAGGTCCGCACAGCGGACGGGCTGGTGCCGCTGTCGAACTTCATCACCCGCACACCGGTGCCGAAACTGGCCCAGATCAGCCGCGTAGGGCAAAAACGGTACTTCGACGTCAAGGCGGACGTCATGCCGGGCCTGCAGAAACTGGTGCAAACGGCCGAAGTAGACGGCGTGGAAGTCGAACAGATCGTGGCCACCCTGCGCCCCGCCGCTGAAGGCGCCGTGAAAAGCGATGCCGGCGAAAGCTATGCCGTTCTCGACCTGTCCGTGGCAGGCATCGATCTGCAAGCCGCACTTGACGACGGTGATCTGCGCATGATCCCGGTCACGCCCAGCGAACGCATCGCAGAGCTGACCAAATGGCTCGACACTGATCCCTTTGCCCTTGGCCTCGATCATGAATGGACCGGCGATCAGGAAGACCAGGCCGAATCCGGTGCCTTCCTGATGAACGCCTTTGCGGGCGCGTTGTTCCTGATGTTCATCATCCTGCTGGCGCAGTTCAACAGCTTCTACAACGCCTTCCTCGTGCTGGGTGCGGTGATCCTGTCGACTGCGGGCGTGCTGATCGGAATGCTGGTCATGGATCAGGCGTTCTCGATCATCATGACAGGCACGGGCATCGTGGCCCTTGCGGGCATCGTGGTGAACAACAACATCGTGCTGATCGACACCTATCAGGAGTATGAAAAATACATGCCCCGGATCGAGGCGATCGTGCGCACGGCCCAGGACCGTATTCGCCCCGTGCTGCTGACCACCATCACCACGATGGCGGGTCTGGCCCCGATGATGTTCGGCCTCAGCCTCGATTTCGCTGGCGGCGGCTACACCGTCGACAGCCCCACGGCTCTGTGGTGGAAACAGCTGGCGACAGCCGTCGTCTTCGGCCTGGGCATCGCCACAGTGCTCACGCTGATGGTCACGCCCTCGATGCTGGCGATCCGCGTCTGGCTCGGCACCTACGCGATGTGGCTGGCCGCCCTTCTGGCCAAGCTGAGCCTCGGTCGCGCCAGCACTTCGGCGCGCGATTGGGCCCTGGCCCGCGACGCGCAGCGCATGGAAGCCCGCGAAATCATCTGGGACGTGGACCCCGAACCGGTCCGCGCGTCCCAATCGCCCAGGGACGTCAAGGACCCGCGCCTCGCCACGCCTTTGCGCGCCGCCGAATAGTTCTTCTTTGGGTCACAAATACTTCGGGGAGCGCGAGGGGCTGGCCCCTCGCTTCCACCTCTCATCCTGATCCGACATCAATGGGACGGCGGGCGGGGCGCCTTGGCCCAAAGGGCCAACAGCGCCGGACCGCCGGGCTACACCTCGTCCGACTGCTGACGGTGCCACAGCTGGGCATAGCGCCCATTCCGTTCCAACAGCCCGTCGTGGGTGCCACGTTCGATGATCTCGCCCTGCTCCAGAACAATGATCTGATCAGCCTCCGCGATCGTGCTCAGACGGTGCGCGATGGTCAGTACCGTGCGCCCGCGCCCCGCCTGCATCAGCGCATCCTTGATCTCCTGCTCGGTCTCGCTGTCCAGCGCACTGGTCGCTTCGTCCAGCAGAAGGATGGGCGGGTCCTTCAACAGCGTGCGCGCGATGCCCACCCGCTGCTTTTCGCCGCCTGACAACTTCAGGCCCCTTTCACCCACGGCCGTGTCATAGCCCTCGGGCAAGTCCTTGATGAAATCATGGATCTGCGCCGCACGCGCCGCTGCGATGATCTCGTCCTCGGTCGCGTTGTCGCGCCCATAGGCAATATTGTAGCGGATGGTGTCGTTAAAGAGCACAGTGTCCTGCGGCACCACGCCGATGGCAGCGTGCAGGCTGTCTTGGGTCACGTCGCGCACGTCCTGCCCGTCGATGCGCAGTGCCCCGCCATTCACGTCATAAAACCGAAACAACAGCCGCCCGATGGTCGATTTGCCCGACCCGGTCGAGCCGACAATCGCGACCATCTGCCCCGGTGCGGCCGTCACGCTCACGCCCTTGAGGATCGGCCGCGCGGCGTCATAGCCAAAGCGTACATCATCCAGTTCAATGCGCCCGCCCGTGACCTTCAAGGGCTTGGCGTCCGGCGCATCAACCACCTCGGCAGGCTGTTCCAGCAGGTCGAACATCTCACCCATATCCACCAGCGCCTGACGGATTTCGCGGTAGACGGTGCCAAGGAAATTCAGCGGCAGCGTGATCTGGATCATGTAGGCGTTGACCATCACGAAATCGCCCACCGTCAGATCGCCGCGCTGCACGCCCACGGCGGCCAGCACCATGACCCCGACAAGGCCCCCGGTGATCAGGAACGACTGACCAAAGTTCAGAAAGGCCAGCGAATAGGATGTCTTGAGCGCCGCCGCCTCATAGCGTTCCATCGCCATATCATAGCGCTGCGCCTCACGGCGTTCCGCCCCGAAATACTTGACCGTCTCGAAATTCAGAAGGCTGTCGATGGCCTTCTGGTTGGCGTCGGTGTCCTGATCATTCATCTCGCGGCGCAGTTTCACCCGCCACTCGGTCACCTTGAAGGTGAACCACACATAAAGCGCGATGGTCACCGTCACGATCAGCAAATACCACGCATCAAAGAGGATCGTCAGGATCACCCCGATCATCAGCAGTTCCAGCACCAGCGGCCCGATGGAAAAGAGCAGGAACCGCAGCAGGAAATCCACGCCTTTCACACCGCGTTCGACAATCCGGCTCAGGCCCCCTGTCTTGCGGGTGATGTGATACCGCATGGACAGGCGGTGGATATGCTCAAAGGTTTCCAACGCCAGCATCCGCAGCGCGCGCTGGCCCACGCGGGCGAACACCGCATCGCGCAACTGCTGAAAGCCCACGTTCATAAGCCGCGCCCCGCCATAGGCCACGGTCAACCCGATGGCCCCCAGCGCCAGCATCGGAACGCCCACGCCCGACAGCGCGTCCACCGCCCCCTTGTAGAGAACAGGCGTGCCCACCGACACCAGCTTGGACGCAATGAGCGCCAGAAGCGCCCAGACCACGCGCCGTTTGACCCAAGGCTTGTCCTCGGGCCACAGATAGGGTGCCACCTTGCGAATGGTACGCCAGCCCGACCGCCGCTCGGCCTCCTCGATGGCGGCTTGCGCCTCTGCCTCGGGGCCAGGCTGCGCCGGGGCGGATGTGGTGGTGTCTGCGGGCATTGGATCGTCCTGTAACGTCTGGTGTCGTTACATAGTCCTGATGCCCGGCGGTTGCCAGTGCACCAGCGCACAGGGCGTTCGTACCCGGCCTGCTACTCTGGCAGTTCGAAAATCTGTCCGGGATAGATCAGGTCGGGGTTGCGGATGCTGGCCTTGTTGGCCTCGAACACCCGCACATAAAGCGTGCCTTCACCGTAGCGTTCGCGCGCGATGGCCCAGAGCGTCGCCCCCGCCTGCACGGTGATCGCCTTTGCGGGTGCCGTGTCTTCGCCCAGCGCATCGCTCAATACTTCGGGGCTTTCGCGTTTGAATGGGGTTTCCACGCGGCTGGTCACAGCACCTTCGGCGTTCACCTCGTCCACGCGCAGGGTGTAGATACCGGTGTCCACGTCCGGCAAATCACCGCGCCACTGGCCGGCGGCGTCCACGGTCAGTTCCGCAATGGCGGAATTGTCGAGATAGATGCGCACCGCCTCGGCCTTGGACTGGGCGCGGCCTGCAAGCTGCACATCACCTGCGTCGGAGTAGCTGATGGTATCCAATGCCACGTTCGACATGACTTCGGGCGCCATGGCGGGATTGACCAGTTCGACACCCTCTTCGGTGGTCTTGAGGATGGCCACGCGCGCCGGGGCCTCTTCTTCGGTCTCGGCCTGCGGCTCAGACGTTTCAGCCGCCGGCGTGGCGTTTTCATCGGCTGGCACCATTTCAGGGTCCGCTGCTGCAACCACTTCGGTGGACGCTGCCGGAGTTGCCGTTTCAGCCTCGTTTGACGGTACAGGTGTCGCAGCGGCGGTCTCGGTCTCTGCCGGGCTGCCCTGCACATCGGGTACTTCGGCCTGTGCGACCTCTGGTTCAGGTGTGGGCACAGTCACCGGTGCCAGAACGATGCCATCTGCGCTTTCCACATCTCCGTCCGCACCGCGTTGCACCACGGTCAACACCTGCGCCTTGAGGCTGGGCGCGATGATCGACACGGCCGCGAAACTGCCCGAAGCACTGGTCTGGGTTGACGTGTTTTCCAGGCCGTCGAGCAACACCGACACGGTGCTGCCCGGCAAGGCGCGCCCTGCCACGACAAAGATGCCATCGGCCTCGACGCGCACTTCGTCGATCGACGGGGGTTGGGGCGTATCCTCATTCGCGGGGGGCGTGGATTCGTCTGTCGGCGCTTCAACAGCCGCCACTTTGGGGGCCGACGCCGCTTCGGTCTCAACCGCACTGGAGTCTGCCGTCACGGTCGTGGTCGGGGTCTCGGCAGAAATATCCTGCGGGGGCTGAGCCACCTCGACGATACCTGCGTCATCGGCTGTTTCTGACTGAAACGCCACGTAGAGGCCCGCACCCAATGCGCCCGCCGCCACGATGGCCGCCGGAAGCACCAATCCCGAATTCGTGCCCAGAAGGGCCGCAAGTCTGCTCATGTCTCATCCCCGCCACAGTGGCGTTGAGCTTACATATCAAGCGCGGTATCACCGGTCAAAACCCAAGCCCTGCCCGGCGCATGAATTCCCACGCTTTTGAAAGGTTTCGAGATGTCCAAATCCGTCTGTGTCTTCTGTGGATCGCGCCCCGGCGTCGATCCTGCCTATGTGCACGATGCCGAAACACTGGGCATGGGGCTGGCCGACAATGGCTGGCGGCTGGTCTATGGCGCGGGCGATGTGGGGCTTATGGGCACCGTGGCACGGGCGGCGCAGGACAAGGGCGCGGACACCTTCGGCGTGATCCCCGCGCATCTTGTGGCCTGGGAGGTCGGCAAGACCGATCTGACCCGCTATGTGGTCACCGAAACCATGCACGAGCGCAAGAAAGTCATGTTCATGAACTGCGACGCGGTGGTGGTTCTGCCGGGTGGCGCAGGGTCGCTCGACGAGATGTTCGAGGTGCTGACATGGCGTCAGCTGGGCCTGCATGAAAAGCCTGTAATCATCGTGAATACAAATGGTTACTGGACGCCTTTGAGGCAATTGTTGAACCATGTGGTGGATCAGGGGTTCGCCGATGCAAGCCTGCTGGATTATGTCACATGGGTCGAGGATGCGCCCGCCGCCCTGACCGCCTTGCGCGCCACCCTGTCCTGAGCGATGGCAGAGGCCGAATAGATCGCCAGCGCCGTCCAGATCAAGCCGAAGGCGATGACATGCCAGATCTCGAACGCTTCGTCAAAGACGAAAACCGCGCTTGAGAATTGCAGCGTCGGATTGAGATATTGCACCAGCCCCAGCGTGGTCATCCGCACCCTTTTGGCCGCATAGCTGAACAGGATCAGCGGCACCGCCGTCACCGGTCCCGCCAGCACCAACACGGCGAGCGTCGTCCAATCGGTGTCCATCGCGCTTGTGTCATTGTGATGCGATTGCAACAGAATGAACGCCGCAAGCGGCGTCAGCAACAATACTTCTGCCGTGACCGATACAACCGGGCCGATTGTCAGCTGCTTCTTGATGGTGCCGTACAGACCGAAGGTCGCAGCCAGCGTCAGCGCAATCCAAGGTGCGGCCCCCAACCCCAGCGTCAAAACAATGACCGCAAGCGCCGCCAGCGCCACGGCCAGCCATTGCGCGCGGCCCAGTCGTTCGGCGAACAGAACCGATCCGATGACCACCGCCAGCAACGGATAAATGTAATAGCCCAGGCTGCTTTCGGTGGTCCGCCCCACCGTCACCGCCCAGATGAACAGAAACCAGTTGGTGCCGATCATCAGGGATGCCACGGCCAGAACCCCTGCGCCGCGCCACGTTGACAACGCCTGTGCAACCTGCCGCAACCGGCCCTGCACCAGCAGCACAGCTACAAAAAAGAGCAGCGACCAGACCGTGCGATGGGCCATCACCTGCAAGGGCGGCACATGGGCCACCATCTTGTAGAACAGCGGCGACAGGCCCCAGATGGTGCAGGCGCCAACCACGGCCAGAATACCAATACGCGCCTCGCTCAGCATCGGGTGGCCTGGGGCCGAACAGGGGGCGTGGCGCGGATCATGGCCACGGTGCTAACGCATTTCGCGGATGACTACAGCACCTCTTTGAGAAACCTGGCCCGGTGTTTGCTGGCACTGCTGGAATTGCTGCCGTCCAGCTTGAATGCCTTGCCGCAGTTTTCGGCCTTGTCGAGAGACACTTCGCCATCGTCCGCGCTGATCTGCCGGGTCAGCAACTGCGAACAGGCCTTGTCGACATGGTACATCAGGCCAAGCACGTGGCGCTCTTCCAACTGCCACGTCGGGGCCTTTTCGATGGCACGGTCGATCTGGCCCAGCATGGCGCGAAACACCCGGTCGTCGTACAGGGACAGCACGCTGGCATCCGCCCGCGATCCGCTTTTCACCTGCTGCACCAGCCCACGCAGCTTGTCGCAGTCGGTACAATTGGCCTGAACCGCGTCGCTGAACGTCAGGACCACATCCCGAAAGCCCGCCAGCGATTGCCGCGCGATGGGCACGGATTTGCGCACGGATTTCAGGATGCCCACCAGGTTCAGGTTCACGATGTCATCGGCCAGACCGTCCAGTTCGACCGCGCCGAGGGTCTGTTTGGTCAGGGCCAGCATCGTGCGCTGCATTTCGTAGGTATGGCTTTCAAAGGCATAGGCGGTGTTCGATGGGATCGGCGTCTTCTTTTGCGCGTCGCCGGTGCCGGTGGTTTCAGTCTTCAGACAGGCGGTGCCGCTGCCCTTGGGCGCGATCAGGTTGCCATCGGTGTCCACGGCCTGAAGGCAGGTGCCTGCCGCCTCGTACAGCAGCCTGAGCTTGTTATAAGCATCGTTGATCAGCACCGACGCCGCCTTGGCCCCGGCCTCGTCCTGGGCAAGGTCCGCGGCCAGCGGGGCCACGATCACAAGCGTCAGAAGATACCGATCCGCCCGTTGCTGCTGTGCGCGCGCCGCAAACAACCGTTCATCGGCCACACGGCCAATATGCCCCCCGGCATAGCCCGCTTCATCCCGCACCACGTTACACGCACCCAGCGCCATCAGGCACACGGCAAATACCAGCTTTTTCATAATCGTCCCCCAGGTCTCAAATGTACTTTGGTAACAAGGCATTCGTAACTATCGCGAAAAGACTATAATCAGGGCGGGTCATTCTCAATAAAAATCGGGGGGGTGCGGATTTGGGGTCACAAACGAAAAGGGCCCGCATGACCGCGAGCCCTTCCAAATCGTTCAATGTCCCGACGCTTACATCCGCGAGGCGACGTTTTCCCAGTTCACAAGGTTGTCGAGGAAGTTCGACAGGTAGTCAGGGCGCTTGTTGCGGAAATCGATGTAGTAGGAGTGTTCCCACACATCACAGCCCAACAACGCCGTCTGACCAAAGCACAGCGGGTTCACGCCGTTTTCGGTCTTGGTCACTTTCAGGCCGCCATCAGTGTCCTTGACCAGCCACGCCCAGCCCGAACCGAACTGGCCTGCGCCTGCGGCCTTGAACTCGCCCATGAACCCGTCAACGGACCCAAAGCTGTCGATCAGCGCCTTTTCCAACTCGCTTGGCATGGCACTGTCGCCCGGCCCCATCATTTCCCAGAACTGGTTGTGGTTCCACAACTGGCTGATGTTGTTGAAAATGCCGTTCTGGGCCACGGCGCCGGCGTCGTAAGTGCCCTTGATGATCTCTTCGAGCGACTTGCCGGCCCACTCGGTGCCCTCGATCGCCTTGTTGCCGTTCACGACATAGGCATTGTGGTGCAGGTCGTGGTGGTATTCGAGCGTTTCGGCGGACATGCCTTTGGACGCCAGCGCGTCATGTGCATACGGAAGATCGGGAAGTTCAAAAGCCATGGTGCGGGCCCCCTTGATGAATTGACAATACCTGACTGACAGATTGGTCAGTTGTCTTCAAGGTCAACCCCGCAGCAGCTTGGAAAGTTCCCGTGGTGACATGTTTTTCCGCGGTGTGCAGTTGCCTGACCCACGCCAGCTTTGGGGAAAGCCCACGGGTTTGGCCAATACCGAAACAGCCCGCGTTACCGTATCAAAGGTCGCTGAATAGCCGAACTGCGGGATTTTCTGTTGCCTGCTGTCGTAGGCCGCAGGCACGATCCAGTTGATCTTGAGCGTGTCGCCCCGCTTTCGCACAAGCGCGGGCAAAGGTTCTTCCACGAAGGCCAGAATGACCCCGTTGATCACCTTCAGGCCCTTCAGGTGACAGGCTGAAAATCATCCGGCGGCTCATGAACCCGCCGCTGCCTTGATTGATGATATCGAAATCGTAGGTTTGCGCCTGCGCGCCGCTTGTCACTGCGGCCAGCGTAAAAAGCGCCCCAAAAGCGCGGCTTTACAGTGGATATGATTGCAAACACACTCCAACAAACGCGAGGCGAATTGAAGCGACGGAGCGTCACAACCCAAAGGCGTTCAGAAAACGCCCACTTCCGATCCCGGCTGGGCTGCAATCTTGAGCAGGTCAAAGGCGTATTTCGCGTTGCTGCGGAAGGTCACGATGCGAAAGGTTTCGGCGTCGTGCAGCCAGACGGCCGCAGGAATCTGTGCCATGCGGGTGCGTCGGAACATGCCCGAAGTAAAAGCAGCAGGCGACAGGTCCACCGGCACCAGCTTGGCCAGCACCTCGCGGGCATACGTGCCGCTCAGGTCAAAGGCCACCCGCGCGTCCGACACATCCACGGCCAACGCATGGGTCCCCACCAGCGTCTTGTGCATCATCTCCAGCGTGGCCGCGACGGTGTCATGGGGGCATAGCACCAACACCTCATCCGGGCTCATCCAGCAGAGGCCGTGATCGCCCTCGCAGTTGCTCATCATCTGTGCGGGCATCTCTACCTTGGCCGCCTTGACCGCCGCGGCAATGACCGCATCGTCCGACAGGTCGCCGCGCAGGGTGATCATGCCCTGAAGGCCGATCTCGCGCACTTCGGCGATGCCGCCTGATTCAACTGCGCCCTTCAAGGGGCTGACGAGGTTAGACATTCTGCTTCTCCCCTTCGGGATCATAAAAGACGGGCGACACGATTTTCGCCTCGTATTGTTTGCCATCCGTGCCCGGGAAAGTGATCACTTCGCCCATGCGGTCGGGGCCGTGCAGCACAAGGCCCATGGCGATCCCTTTTCCAAGGTTGGGGGAATAGTAGCTGGAGGTGACCCGCCCGATCATGTTGCGCTGGCCATTGGCATTGGTGCCCTCACCCACGGCATAGGCGCCATCGGGCAACACAGAACCATCCACAGTCTCAAGCCCCACCAGTTTCCACCGCTTTGGATCGGCCATATGGCTACGTTCTTGCGCGCGTTTGCCAAGGTAGTCGTCTTTCTTCTTGGACAGTGCCCAATGCAGGCCAAGGTCTTGGGGGATCACCGTTCCATCGGTTTCATCCCCGATCATGATGAACCCTTTTTCGGCGCGCAGGATGTGCAGGCATTCGGTGCCATACGGCATCACGCCGAGGTCCGCACCAACGGTCATCAGCGCATCCCAGAACGCCTGCCCCTGGCTGGCGGGCACCGCGATCTCATAACTCAACTCACCCGAGAACGAGATGCGATAGGCGCGCACGTCGAAGCCGCCCAACGTGCCATCGGCCCACTCCATGAAGCCCAGCGCCTCGGCGCTGACGTCCATGCCGCCAAGCCGTTCCAGGGCCTGTCGCGCCTTGGGGCCGACCACGGCCACCTGCGCATATTGTTCGGTCACGTTGGCGACATAGACTTTCCAGTCCCACCATTCGGTTTGCAGCCATTCTTCCATGTGGCCGTGGATGCGTTCGGCCCCGCCGGTCGTCGTGTGGCAGAGCCAGGTATCCTCATCGATCCGCGCCACGACGCCATCGTCGATCAGGAACCCGTTTTCCGAACACATCAGCCCATAACGGCATTTGCCCGGTTTCAGGTTGGACATCATGTTGGTGTACATCATGTCGAGGAAACGGCCCGCATCCGGCCCTTTGACAATCAACTTGCCAAGGGTCGAGGCATCGAGCAGCCCGAGGTTTTCACGGGTGTTGCGGGTCTCGCGCATGACAGCGTCGTGCAGGGTTTCGCCGTCCCGCACAAAAGCATAGGCGCGGCGCCATTGGCCCACCGGTTCCCAGTGGGCACCGTTTTCCTCGGCCCAGTCGTGCATGGGTGTGCGGCGAATGGGCTGGAACACAGCGTCCCGCGCCTCACCCGCGATCGATCCCATGGAAATGGGTGTATAGGGCGGGCGGAAAGTGGTGGTTCCCGTCTGGGGAATGGGTTGGTTCAACGCATCAGAAAGGATCGCCAATCCATTGATATTGCTCAATTTACCTTGATCTGTCGCCATGCCCAGCGTGGTGTAGCGCTTGGCATGTTCCACGGATTCAAACCCTTCCCGCGCGGCCAGTTGCACGTCGCTGACCTTGACGTCGTTCTGGTAATCCAGCCACGCCTTGCTGCGCAGTTTGATGCCTGCGCCCTGCGGCATCAGCGCCATTGCGGCCTCTTCGGCGGAGGTGGCCGTTGGTGCCTTGGGCGGTGTGCCGGACAGGGTGTGGCCCGCAGCGGCGGCGGCGGCCCGGCCCACGCCGTCGGCATCTGCCAGAACCGCGTTCAACATCATCTCGCCATTTGCGCTGCCTGCAACGCTGACAAAGCCCTGTCCTTCTGCGCCCAGCGGCGGGCGGTCGGGATCCGGGCGGAAATTGGCCTGTGCCTCGTCCCAGCGCAGCTTGCCGCCGCAGTGCGACCACAGGTGGACCACCGGCGACCAGCCGCCCGACATGGCGACCACGTCACAGGTGATTTCCTCCAGCACGCTGCCCTCGCCTGCCTGGCTGCAAATCGCCACGCCCTGCACACGCTTGCCACCCAGCACCTTGGCAATTCCGTGGCCCATCAGGACCCGAATGCCCAATGCCTTGGCCTGTGCCATAAGATCGCTGTCGGTGGGCAGAACCCGCGCATCGACGATGGCCGGCACGTCCAATCCTGCGTGTTTCAGTGCGATGGCGGTGCGGTAGGCATCATCGTTGTTGGTCACGACCACCGTGCGGTCACCCGCCGATACGCCGAAGTTCACCACATAGTCGCGCACGGCCGAGGCCAGCATCACGCCCGGCACGTCATTGCCGGCAAAGCTCAGGGGGCGTTCGATGGCGCCTGTTGCGGTCACAACCTGCGCTGCGCGGACCCGCCACAGGCGATGGCGCGGACCGGGCGCATCGGGCGTGTCGTCATTCAGACGTTCATAGCCCAGCACATAGCCATGGTCGTAAACCCCTGCGCCCATGGTTTTCAACCGCAGCGTGACATTTGGCATTTCAGACAACTCTGACACCATTTGATCCACGAAGTTATCCACAGGCGCGCCATCGATCTCGCCCCCGTCCACGGGCGCGCGGCCGCCCCAATGGGCGGTCTGTTCCATGACGATCACCCGCGCACCTGTCGCGGCGGCGGCCCTGGCGGCTTGCAGCCCGGCCACGCCCCCACCGATCACCAGCACGTCGCAGAACGCATAGAAGTGTTCATAGGTGTCGGCATCGCGCTCTTTGGGCGCGGCCCCAAGGCCCGCAGCCTGCCGGATGAACGGCTCATAGACGTGTTTCCAAAGGGGCCGTGGGCTGATGAATGTCTTGTAGTAGAACCCCGCAGGCATGAAACGGGACATCTTGGCGTTGATCGCGCCCACATCGAATTCAAGGCTGGGCCAATGGTTCTGGCTGGCGGCGTTCAGTCCCTCGAACAGGTCGGTGGTGGTGACCCGCTGGTTGGGTTCGAACTTGCCGTCCTTGCCAAGGTTCACCAGCCCGTTGGGTTCCTCGACACCGCTGGCCACGATCCCGCGCGGGCGGTGGTATTTGAACGACCGGCCCACCAGCATCTGGTCATTGGCCAAGAGCGCCGAGGCCAGCGTGTCCCCTTCGAACCCGCGCATCTGCTTGCCATTGAACGAAAAGTTCAACGCGCGGGATTTGTTCAGCAGGCGGCCGCCTGTGGCAAGTCGGGTGCTCATGTGCGTGGCTCCGGTCGGATATCGGTGCGGATTGTCGGGGTCAGGTCAGTCAGGGGTGCGGTCACGAATAGCTCCTCCAGGACCAGCCCGGGCGCTTTTCGCTGATCCGGTCGCAGATCTCTTTCGGCGGCTCATAGGTCTGGGCGGGATAGGTGCCGAAGACTTCCAGCGTCATGGTGCAGCGCGCGGCGTGGAACCACTTGCCGCAGCCGTTGGCATGGCGCCAGCGCTCGAAATGCACGCCCTTGGGGTTTTCACGCATGAAAAGGTAGCCTTCGAAATCCTCTTCGGACGATCCGGGGCCAAAGCGTTTCAGGTGCGCCTCTCCCCCGGCGTGAAACTCGGTCTCTTCGCCGGTGATGCCGCAACAAGGGCAGGTCAGGATCAACATGGGCATGCTCCGATCGGTGAACATGACACACGAAAGGCGGACGCCGTAAAGCGCCCGCCCTTCGCGGTCTTGGGGTATGTAGAGGTGTTATTCCGTGACGGCTGGTGCCGGGTCGGTGGCTGGTGCTGCAGGTGCGGCTTCAGGCGCAACTGCTCCGCCTTCGACTGGCACGGTACCTGTACCGCTGCCGACAAGGGCAAGCAGCAGAACAATGGCGCCGATGGCAAGGATCGCAATGAGAATGGCTTTGCCGCTGACGCCATCGCCACGGTGGATGTTGGGATTTGGATAGTCAGACATGGGTTGGCCTCCTGTTTGAAGGCCTCCATCAAAGCAGGCGCGGCGACATGGGCAATATCAGCGCCCGCACCCCGCCCAAATGCGCGCGAGCCAGCCGTTTTGGCCCGATTGTCCCGGCCAAAAGATGCCAAGACGGGCGCGGATTGACGCGCTGCGGGACGCAAAAGGCGCACAGAGGCTTTGCGCTGGCCCGGGTTTTGCGCTACCAAAGTGTCAACTTTACCTGACAGGAGAGAGCCATGAGCAAGGAAATGGGGGCCATCGTGGTCTTTGGCGGTATCATCGTGATCGCGCTGATCATGTTCGCGCTCGAACGGCGCGGGGCCGCCCAACGCAAGGCCGCGCGCGGCGGGCGCGAGATCGACGTGAGCGACCTGATTGCCTTTGGCAGTGCCGCGGGTGCGGCGCGCAAGGACGACTAGGCCATGAACCTGATCGTCGGGGTTTTGCTGTTTCTCACCGTTCTGGGCGTGGGTCTTGCGGTGCGCGAACGCATCAGTGGCCGGGGCCGCATACAGACCGAAGCCGACCGCAAGGCAATCCGCGCCGAGGGCATCGCCCACAACCATATTTCGGGTTGGCATGGTCACTAATGCGCCACCCCTGCGGCGACGCTTTCATCGATGAACCGTCCTTCGCGGAAGCGGTCCAGACCGAATTCATCCGTCAGCGGTGAATGCCCCTTGGCCATCAGTTCGGCCATTGCCCAGCCCGAGCCGGGGATCGCCTTGAACCCGCCCGTGCCCCAGCCGCAGTTGATGAACACACCGTCCACGGGTGTTTTTGACAGGATGGGTGAACGGTCTCCGGTCACATCCACGATCCCACCCCACTGGCGCAGCATTTTCAGACGCGAAATCATCGGGAAGGTTTCGACCAATGCGCGCACCGTTTCCTCGATGTGGTGGAAGCTGCCGCGCTGGGTGTAGTTGTTGTAGCCGTCTGTGCCGCCACCGATCACCATTTCGCCCTTGTCGGATTGCGACATGTAGCCGTGCACGGTGTTGGCCATCACCACGACATCCATGCAAGGTTTGATCGGTTCGGACACCAGCGCCTGAAGCGCCACGGATTCGATGGGCAGCCGGAAGCCCGCCATATCGGCCAGATGGCCCGAGTGGCCCGCCACGACCATCCCCAGCTTGTCGCAATCGATGTCGCCCTTGGTCGTGGTCACGCCCACCACCTTGTCGCCGTCACGGCGAATGGCGGTCACCTCGCATTGCTGGATCACGTCCATGCCCATGTCCGAACAGGCCCGCGCATAGCCCCAGGCCACCGCATCATGGCGCGCGGTGCCGCCCCGGTCCTGCCACAGGCCACCCATCACCGGATAACGCGGTCCGTCGATGTTGATGATCGGCACCAGTTGCTTGACCTTTTCGGGGCCGATGAACTCGGTTTTCACCCCTTGCAGCGCGTTGGCATGCGCCGTGCGCTGGTAGCCGCGCACCTCGTGGTGGGTCTGGGCCAGCATGATGACGCCGCGGGGGCTGAACATCACGTTGTAGTTCAGGTCCTGGCTCATTGTCTCGTAAAGGCTGCGCGCTTTTTCGTAGATCGCCGCCGACGGGTCCTGAAGGTAGTTCGAGCGGATGATCGTGGTGTTGCGCCCGGTGTTGCCGCCGCCCAACCACCCTTTTTCAAGGATGGCCACATTGGTGATGCCGAAATTCTTGCCCAGATAATAGGCCGTGGCCAGACCATGGCCCCCTGCCCCGATGATGATTGCGTCGTATTTGGCCTTTGGTGCGGGCGAACGCCACGCACGCTCCCATCCGGTGTGGTAGCGGGCCGCTTCACGGGCAATGGCAAAAGCAGAATAGCGTTTCATGGGCATCCATCCGGTTGGATTCGGGGCTTGTGGCAATGGCTGGTTCTGTATTGGGTGAGACCCGGTTTCGAAAGGATACTCACGGCGGCACTTTCTATCAGTTTTGCGACACCAATATCAATTGCCCGTGCATTGGGACAGGACGCGGCCTTTTGCCCCTTTTTCAAGCGCGCTTGCGCAGATACATCAGGGACCTGAGAGAGGGGAGCCATGACATTCTGGATCATCACCGCCGCAATGGCACTTTGCGTATCGGCCCTGTTGGGATTGGCAATGCTGCGCGCCCGCCCCAGCGTGGAACCGGCCGAGGCCTATGACCTCAAAGTCTACCGTGACCAATTGGCCGAGGTGGACCGCGATCTGGCGCGTGGGGTGATTGCCGACGCCGATGCAACCCGCATTCGCACCGAAATCTCGCGGCGTATTCTGGCAGCAGATGCCGCGATGCAGGACACAGGCGGCTCCGCCCCCGCCAAATCGCGCGGCGCGCAGGTCGTTGCGGTGCTCGTTGGGGCCGCGTTGGTGGCGGGCAGCCTGCTGATCTATCGCAGCCTTGGCGCGCCCGGATACGGCGATCTGGCGCTGGCCGACCGGATCGAGATGGCCGAAGCCCTGCGCACCGACCGGCCAAGCCAGGAAGACGCCGAGGCGTCCCTGCCCGACACGCCGCCGCTCAATGGTGAATTCAGCCCTGACTACATCGCGCTGGTCGAACAGCTGCGCGAAACCGTCGCCCAGCGGCCCGGCGATCTTCAGGGGCACCAGCTTCTGGCGCAATCGGAAGCACGGCTTGGCAATTTCGCGGATGCCTATCGTGCACAGCAGGTGGTGCTGCGCCTCAAGGGTGACGATGCCAGCGTCGAGGACCTGACCACTTACGCCGATCTGCTGATCCTGGCCGCCGGTGGCTACGTGTCGCCCGAGGCCGAAGGCGCGCTGCGCCTGGCCCTGTCCAAGGACAGCACCAATGGCACGGCCCGCTACTATTGGGGGCTGATGATGTCGCAGACCGGACGCCCCGACACGGCCTTCCGCATCTGGGACGCGCAATTGCGCGAAGGGCCGGCGGATGCGCCATGGATCGAACCGATCAGCGCGCAGATCGAAGACATGGCCGCGCGCGCGGGCGTGAACTATCAACTGCCGACCATCGGTGACGGCACACCGCGCGGGCCCAGCGCGGATGACATCGAGGCCGCCCGGGACATGACCCCTGCCGAGCGGATGGAGATGATCCGGGGCATGGTCGGCAACCTGTCGGACCGACTGGCAACCGAAGGCGGCCCTCCGGAAGACTGGGCGCAATTGATCGGCGCGCTTGGTGTTCTGGGCGAAACCGATCAGGCGGCTGCGGTTCTGGCCAATGCGCGCGCCGTCTTTGCGGATGACAAAACGGCGCTTGATCTTTTCACCCGCGCCGCTGAACGCATCGGCCTGCAATGATCTACGAAGAGGTCTCAGAATTCGCCGGTGCCCTGCCCCCGATGCGGCCGCTGATGGGGCTTGACCTGGGGGACAAGACCATCGGCGTGGCGGTGTCGGACACGTTTCACGGGGTGGCCACGCCGCTTGAGACCGTGCGCCGCAAGAAATTCGGTGTGGATGCCGCACGCCTGCAAGAGATCATCGCGGGCCGCCAGGTCGGCGGCATCGTTCTGGGCTTGCCGCGCAACATGGATGGATCCGAAGGGCCACGGTGCCAATCCACCCGTGCCTTCGCCCGCAATTTCGCACGGCTCTGGGACGGGCCGATCACCTTCTGGGATGAACGTCTGAGCACGGTTGCGGCCGAAAAAGCCTTGCTTGAGGCGGATACAACACGCAAACGTCGCGCAGAGGTTATCGACCACGTGGCGGCGGCCTATATCCTGCAAGGGATGCTGGACAGGCTGCGCGTGCTGCGCACCGAGGAGTAGGACAGGCATGGACGATATCGTCTGGACACGGCCCGAGATCGAAAGCCCCTGCGTGCGCGTTTGCGTGGTGCATCCCGAAACGCGTCTGTGCACGGGCTGTGCGCGCTCCATCGACGAGATCGGGCGCTGGTCCAAAATGACACCCGAAGAACGCAGCACGATCATGGCCGAATTGCCGAACCGCGACGCAGCCCCCAAAGTCCGGCGCGGCGGGCGCGCCGCACGGCTTAACCGCGAGGGGTAACCCACGCGGCGGTGCCGCCGGGCATTTCAGGGCGGAAATAGGCGATCATGCGGCCCTCGGGAACTGCGGTGGCATCTTTCCCCCAGGGGGCGACGCCGTGCAGGGTCATCCGGTGCAACAGCACCGCCCCGGCCCGGGGCAACGGCAACTCCACCCGCGCGCAGGTCTCGAAACAGGTCTTGCGTGCCGCCACGTAGGCATCTGTCACATCTACGTCTGCCGGGTTGTCCGCACCCGCCAGCGCCTCGGCAAAGGCCGCCTGCATGATCCGGTGACTGCCCTGCCAGGCGACCAGCGGGGCGGCATCTGCGCTGGCGTCACTCAGTGCGAGACCCAGGATAAACTGGTGCGGTTCCTGTACGAAGCGGCGCTTGGGCTGGCCCAGCCCCATCACCCCGTCCACATGCGCAGCATCACGGTTCAGCCGGTAGCGGAACCCGGCGTCTGTCTCACCTTCGCGGGGTCTGGGATAGCCGGGATAGGTCACCGAAACCTGCGCGCGGTGCAGATCGGGCCAACCGCCGCATTGGGCGGTGGCACCCTCGACAGGGGCGCCGATCCGTTCACACGGCCTTGTGCATCATTGGGCAGCGCTTCGAGGCCCACGAACCATGTACCTTCGCACTGGTGCCAGTTCGCCATCGCGGGGTCATTTACAGCTGCCAGTGCCGCCGCGTGGGCCGCGTCACACCATGCGCGGGTTGCAGACTCCGGCGCGAACACCTGCCAGCCATCGCGCGCAAAGCTCATCCCAGCAGCGCCCGGCGCAGCATGTTCAGCGCCACCAGCACGAGGAACACCGCAAACACCCGCTTGAGCGGCTTGGGGTCCATCGCATGCGCCAGCCGCACGCCCAAGGGGGTTGTGACAAGCGTCATGGCGATGATGATGGTAAAGGCCACAAGGTTCACCGCCCCCACGGTCAGGGGCGGCACCGGTCCCGCCTGATTGACCAGCAGAAAGCCAATGACCGACGGCACGGCGATCAGCACGCCAAAGCCTGCCGCCGTGGCCACCGCACGGTGAATGGGCGTGTTGAAAAGGCTCATCAGCGGCACGCCGAAACTGCCCCCGCCGATGCCCATGAGCACCGACATGAAGCCCACCAGAGGCGACAGGACAACGCGCAAAGGCCCGCGCGGCATCGCCTGCCCCAACCGCCATTCAGCGCGGCCAAACCCCATGTAAAGCCCCACGATCAGCGCCAGAACGCCAAAGATTGCCTGCAGCGTGACCGACCGCAGCTGCGCCACCACCAGCATGCCCAGCACGGCCCCCACCACGATGCCCGGCGCCCAGCCGCGCAGGATGTCCCAATCAACTGCGCCCTTCTTGTTGTGGCTCAGGACCGAGCGCATGGAGGTCACGATGATCGTGGCCAACGACGTGGCCAGACACATCTGCATCAGCTGCGGACCGTCATAGCCAAGCGTTTGAAACGCATAGAAAAAGGCAGGCACCAGCACGATACCACCGCCCACGCCCAACAGCCCTGCCAGCACCCCGGCAAAAGCGCCAATCACCAACAGCAGCACCAACATCTGGATCAACAACATCGTCTCAGGCATGCCGAACCCCTTCTCATTTGGCTCCGCTTACACCGTGGCCGCGTCTTGCACCAGCGCGGTGATGGGAAAGGGCTTGTGGCTTTGATCCGCCCGGAACAAGGCGAAGCCGCCGGGCGATCGGCGGCCCGTCCCAACGGGTCGGCGATTTGCGACCTGCGCACGACCGCGGTTATGTGCGATGTGTTTGGCAGCCATAAAGTACCATAGCGGTTCTGTCAGGCCGCCAACCCACGGGCCGCCGATCCCCCGGCTCAAGCACATCTTCACCGTTGCTTTTGGCATGACACACCCCATCGCATTACTGTGTTGGCGCGGCCGCAATTCTTGTTTGGGATCACCTAGGCGCGGCGTTCAGACGCGCCAGATGTCAAACAGGTGATCTGGGCCAAAGCCGCCATGACCAGTTCTGGCCCAGCGCCCGGGGCCGTGGCCCCTTCGCTCAGTGTGCGCCGCCAGCCGCGTGCGCCGGGGCGGCCCGCGAACAGGCCCAGCATGTGCCGCGTGACCTGGTGCAGTTTGCCGCCTGCGGTCAGATGTGCCTCGATATAGGGCAACATCGCGTGCACCGCGTCCTCGGGCGTGCTGTCGGCCCCGTCCGCGCCAAAGATGCGGCGATCCGCAGCACAAAGCACATCGGCTGGCTGATGATAGGCTGCGCGTCCGATCATCACACCATCCAGCCCCGCATCCAGAAACGCCTCTGCCTCGTCCAGTGTTGCGATCCCGCCATTGACCGAGATGTGCAGGTTGCCGAAGAGGCCCTTCATCCGCATCACCAGATCATAATCCAATGGCGGGATATCGCGGTTTTCCTTGGGGCTGAGCCCTTGTAGCCACGCCTTGCGCGCGTGGATCGTGACCCTTTCGCACCCCGCCGCCACGATGCGCGACAGGAATTCCGGCAGCACCTCTTCGGGGTCTTGCTCATCCACACCAATGCGGCATTTGACCGTCACGGGCACGTCAACCGCGTGGCGCATCGCCTCGACACAGCGCGCCACCAGTGCCGGATCGCGCATCAGGACCGCCCCGAAGGTGCCCGATTGCACCCGGTCGGATGGGCAGCCGCAATTGAGGTTGATCTCGTCATAGCCTGCCTCGGCCCCCAAACGCGCGGCTTGCGCCAGTTCAGTGGGGTCAGATCCGCCCAGTTGCAAGGCGACAGGATGTTCGACCGGGTCATGGTCCAAAAGATGCAACGCGCCGCCCCGCACCAGCGCCGGTGCCGTGACCATTTCCGTATAGAGCAACGCCTGGCGCGACAGCAGCCGGTGCAGATAGCGGCAGTGCCGGTCCGTCCAATCCATCATAGGGGCCACGGAC
>CBFHND010000037.1:0-23681 GCA_965657085.1 uncultured Paracoccaceae bacterium | reverse complement strand
GCTGATTTTCCAATGAGCGTCAGATTTGCGCAGGGTTTCGCGTGGGTCCCTCGGGGTCCGACGCTGGCACGAGAGAGGGTTCGCTGCCAGGCCTATCCCCTCCGCCACTTTCAATTCCTGCAAAACCTCGGGTCATGGCCTGCGCTGATTAAGCCGGTGTTCATTCATCGTTGCGATAAGGCGGATCACATCCTTCGTTGATCACCGTTCGAGGTTCCATGATTCAGCTGTTCAACAACCTGCGATTGGCCGTCAAACGTCCCTTGGTCATCGTCTTGATGAGCCTGCTGGCCATGACGGCAATGGGAACATTCGTCTTTCGGGATGTGCGGGACGCGATGGTGCGCGACGGTATGGACCGCATTTTGTTGGCGACAGAGGCCCGCAAGACCGAAATTTCCCAGATGCTGGACGCGAACCGATCGGATACCGCCTTTCAGGCGACAAGCCCCAACGTGGTCAATGCGCTGCGGTCCCTTGAAGGCGGCTGGGGCACTTTGGGCGATGATCCCACGGCCTATTTGCAGGATGTCTACATCACCCAGAACCCGAATGCGCCTTCGGACCGCGGTGCGTTGGAGTATCCTTCGGACAGGTCGTCCTACTCGCGCAATCATCGCAAGTACCACGGATGCTTTCGCGCCATCGCCCGCAAGGAAAGCTGTGTGGATGTCTACCTTTTGGGGCGCGGTGGGCATGTCCTGTATTCAGTCATGGAAGGCAATGATTTCGCTGTTGCCGCGCCGCCCGACTTGCTGGCCGACGCCCATGCACAGGCCAAGGCGGCGCCAGAAGGGGCTGCAGTGATGTTGCCCTTTCAATCCCATGGCACAGGGTCCGGCATGTATGCGGCCTTTGTCAGAGTGATCCGGGACGGGGGCGGCGCGCCCATGGGCACAGTGATCTACCGTGTGGGCACCCACGATATACAGCGCATCCTTGCCCGTTCTGCCGTTCTGGGGGCTGAGGCCACGACCTTTCTGCGAGGCGCAAACGGGGCGTCGATCGCACACTCCGGCCGCGATCGCCGTGCCCCGTGGGCCGCGCTTTTCATCATCGACCCAAAGGGAATCATCAAGACCGTCAATTCCGCAGCGGCTCGTTTGTTCGCATCCATGGCAGAGGGGGCAGCAGACTGTCCGGTTACCTTGCCTGCGCCGGGTATTTCCGTTGGCGCCACCGGCCTGTTGTCCGACGAAGGCCATGAACGCCTCACAGCGCAACCGTCCATTGGGATCGAGCATCAGATCATGCAGATGGCCCGCCAGCTTGTTCTTAAGTTCGATCCCATTCGGGGGGGTGACCGCACGCAACTTGACTGGGTGGTCGAGTGCATGGACGTCACCGAGGCGCAGAAACGGCGCGCGCGGCTTGACGCGATCGAGAAGTATCAGTTGAAAGCCGAATTCGACACATCCGGTCAGCTTCAGAATTGGAACGCGGCCTTCGAAGATGTCTGCGGGACATATGATGATCCAGCACAGTGGCGGCATCGGCTATCGGAAAACACGGCCATCGATTGGGATTTGATAGGCTGCGGGACGCGGTGGTCAGGACATCTGCGGCCAAAGGAGCAGGATGGTCAAACATGTGTGATCGACGCAAGCCTCTCACCGGTTTTCGACCTCTCCGGCACGGTGACCTCGATTGCACTTCTTGGCACGGATGTGACCGGGGCCAAAACCCAGCTGCGCCAGATTGAAGACAACCGTGCCCCCGGCCAATTGGACAGTGCCATCGCAGAGGCCATCGCCAGCGCACAGTCGATGCGCAACGGATCAGACGAGATTGTGGCCGCATCCGACCTTATGGGCAAACAGGCGGACGCGCAGGCCACGGCGCTTCAAAGCACTTCGCGCGCGCTCAACAGCCTGACGGCGAACATGCAGGTCTGCTCTGACGGCGCAAGCGCCGCGAGCTTGATCGTCGCCGAAACGCGGGGCAAGGCCGATGACAACGCGCGCATCCCGGAACAGGCCGAGGCCGCAATGACCGCAATCAGCGGATCGGCGGATGAAATCGCACACATCATATCGGTGATCGACGATATCGCCTTCCAGACCAACCTTCTGGCGCTCAATGCAGGTGTCGAGGCTGCCCGTGCAGGCGAGGCCGGACGCGGGTTCGCCGTGGTTGCATCGGAGGTCCGCGCCCTGGCCCAGCGTAGCGCGGATGCGGCCGCCCAGATCAATACGCTGATCGTCCAAAGCGGTGAACAGGTGCGTGAAGGTGTCGAGATGTTCCGCCAGACAAATGCGGCGCTGACATCCATCGCCTCCTCGCTGCGCGAGATCAGCGGGCAAGTCGACAGCATCGCCAACTCCGGCCGCGAGCAGTCGCAGGATATGACCCGCATCAATTCCACCCTCGCCGAAACCGACGCCAACAGGCAGGGAAATGTGGCCATGTTCAAACAGACGGCACGGGCCAGCCGCTCACTTCTCGCCCGTTCGGAGGCGCTGATGCAATCGCTGGACGGTTTTGCCGTTTCGACTGTTGCAGAGGACGAACTGCTTTTGCCAGACACAATTTCGAGAGTCTCTTGATGCCGCTGCCCTCTCGCCCTCGCTGCCATTCGGTTGTTATCGTCGATGATTCCCGCTTCTTGCGGCGCTGGCTTTGCTCGGTTCTGAACGAGGACCCGCGCCTCGAGGTGGTGGGACAGGCTGGCAATGCTCAGGAGGCACAGGTTCTGATCCGCGAAAAACGGCCCGATGTTCTGACCCTTGACATCGAGATGCCGCATATGGACGGTTTGGAATTCCTAGCGAAGGTCATGAAAGACACACCGCTTCCGGTGGTCATGGTCTCTGCCCGTACGCATCAGGGCAGCGTCGACACCATCAATGCGCTCGCCTTGGGAGCGGTTGACTGCGTCTGGAAACCGGCCCTCGAATCCAGATCGTCGGCACGCCGGATTTGCGACAAGATCGTTCAGGCAGCCCAAGTCGCACCGCAAGAAGGCGTTACCCTCACCAAGTCAGCGACCGCCCCAAAAAAACCGGCACCGAATCTGGATGGGAAGTTGATCCTGATCGGGGCCTCCACAGGTGGTGTGGCCGCCCTTGAAAGCACCCTGCACCAATTGCCCTATAATCTGCCGCCAATCGTTGTGGCGCAGCACATGCCCGACCGTTTCTTGACAAGCTTCAGCCAACGGCTCGACAGGAATCTTCCGCACCGCGTGCGCCTTGCGCAAGACGGGCTGCACCTGGGCGATGGTACCGTCACCATTGCGCCCTCTGATGGCATGCAGACATTGGTCGACCGTAAATTCGGGCGTTGGCAAATCCTGCGCAAGGTGGCCATACCAGACGACCGGCATGTCCCATCCGTTGACAGCCTGTTTGGATCTGCCGTTCCCTGGGCGCGGTTGACGGTTTCGGTGTTGATGACTGGTCTTGGTACCGATGGTGCGCGCGGTATGAAATCCCTGCACGATCTGGGGGGCCATACGATCATTCAGGATGAAGCCAGCTGTGTCGTTTACGGAATGCCCAAATCCGCCAGGGATCTCAATGCTGTCAGCGTAGAAACGTCTCTGGACAGGTTCGGCCCCGCAATCATATCCGGCCTGCGTCAGACATCGAAGGTTGCGCCTTGATGGGGGTGAAACGCATCCATATCGTTCAAGGGGAACTGGCCACCAGCGCATCAAGCGACGTGGTCATCACCACGCTGCTCGGATCCTGTGTGTCATGCTGCCTCTGGGATCCGGTCGCAAAGGTGGGGGGGATGAATCACATGCTCCTGACGGTTAGAAGTGCGCGCAATAGCGTTGGAAACCTGCTTGGCATCAACGCGATGGAACTTCTGATCAACAGCGTCATCAAATTGGGCGCCACCCGTGACAACTTGCGCGCCAAGGCCTTTGGCGGATCAAGCATGGTTGCGGGCCTGTCCGACATTGGACGGGAAAACGCCGAATTCACCCTTCGCTACCTCGAAAAGGAAGAGATTTACTGCGAAAATCATTCGTTTGGTGGATCTTGCGCCCGCAATCTTCGGTTCTGGCCAACGACAGGCCGGGTTCAGCAACGGCTCGCATCCGATGCGCAAACGGATGATCGTCTGTTGATGTCTTCAGGGGCCACTGACGGAAATGGGCTGGAACTGTTCTAATCGGCCTCAGGCGCACGCCGCGTTGCGGATAGTGTGACGCGATAGACCGGCTCTAAAACAGATCGAGCGCGCCTGCGGAAACTCTTTCCGCAGAGACCGGCACCGTCCGATCCGCGACAATTGCGCGGGTGCTTTCCAGGCGCACCTTGTCCATGAGAGCTTCGGATTGGACAGGGTGGATCGACATCGACGCAATCAGCGTGGCCATGTCCACCAGCGACTGGTGAAGATAGTCCAGGGTTTGCATGCCGGTCAGATATTCATCATCAACCGGCTGCACTGCGTGAGCGCGTTTGGACAGAACATTCTCTGTATCTTGCACCTGGAAGGACAGATGCAAAAGATGCCGGGCAATTCGGTCATGAAGCGCGGCAAGTTCTTGATGTGACATTGGCCCTTTCATTACAGGGGGCCGACCACCGCTTCGATGGAGCGTTTGAGGTCCTGCGGCTGAAACGGTTTTTTCAGATAGTTGTTCATACCCAGCTTGCGCCCATGATCAATGATCTGTTGTTCGGCCCGCCCGGTGACCAGAATGAAGCCAATTCCCTTCGTTGCCGGCTGGACACGCAAGTGATGCAGTAACTTCAAGCCATCCATATTGGGCATGTTGTAGTCCGATATGACCATGTGTACTGGCCTTTTGGCAAGAATTTGCAACGCATTTGCGCCATCCTCCGCGGTGGACACGTTCTGAATACCGAAGCCGTCCAAAGCCTGTGTTATGACGCCGCGGCTGGTCGACATATCATCGACCACCATGATCCTGATCTGGTCACGCAATGCCATGTTCTGCCTCCAAATGTGCGGATCGCTGCACGATTGCTGATGGTTTTTGGTATGCTGTCGGTCCAACGACGGAATAGTCGAACTGCGCGGGGTCCGAGATGCGCTCGGAATGGCCCAGAAAGAGTAAACCGCCTGCTTTCAAGGATGCGTCAAATCGAGGCCAAAGCCCATCTTGGGTCAGCGCGTCGAAGTAGATCACCACGTTTCGGCAGAAAATAGCGTCGAAAGCGCGACGCATCGGCCAGCTGCCCAAGAGGTTGAGCTCGCGGTAGCTAATCAATTTGCGCAGCACCGGCGTTGGGGAAAAGGTTGATCTGGCGTCGTCTGTCGGTGTGAAATATTTGTCCAGATGGCCTTTGGGCAGGCCGTCGAGCATACGCCTAGGATAGAGGCCCTGACGGGCAAAGGCGATTACCTTTGGGTCGATGTCCGTGGCCAGAATTTTGACGTCCTGATGGGCCAGGGAAGGATCCTTGTCCAAAAGGAACATGGCGAGCGTCAGTGCCTCCTGCCCATTCGAACACCCCGCAGACCAGAACCGGCAGGGCGTGCCCTGAGAAAGCTCTTGCCTTGCTTGTGGCAGGCCATGCTCAAGAAGAATGTCAAAATGATGCGGTTCGCGAAAGAACTGGGACACGTTTGTGGTCAGCGCAGAAATCAGGTGCCGCTTTTCCACCGCACCTTCGTCCGTGTCGAGCCAGTCGAGGTAGCTGTCAAAGTCAGACAACTGCAAGGCCTTCAAACGGTGCCGCAGACGCGATTGAACCATGCGTCGCTTTTCCGGAACCAAGGTGAGACCGGCATTTGCGTAAGCGAATTGGGCCACCCGGTGAAACGCCCTGTCGGACAGATCGGCCGGTTGCGGGGGGTCTTGCATCATGCCGCGTCGCTTTGATCTGTGGCGACAATCTCAGACAAATCAAGAACACGGATCATGCGGTCATCCAGAAGTGTGAGTGCCTTGATCACATTGCTGGAAACTCCAGCGCCGGTCTCAGGTGGCGGCTGCAGGTCGCCGGACGACAAGGCGATGATATCCGAAACCGCATCGACCAGCAGACCGGTCATGCAATCGCCGTACTTGACCACGACAATCACGTTGCGGTCTGTCTGCTCCTGTGCCGGCAGGCCCAACCGTTCGGCCAGGTCCATGACGGGCAAAACCGTACCCCGCAGATTGATCACACCCTTCATGTGGCGCGGTGCATGGGGCAAGGGAGTCGTTTTTGTCCAGCCGCGAATCTCACGCACACACATGATGTCCAGCGAATATTCCTGATCGCTGAGCTGAAAGGTGAGCAGTTCGACGGTTGTGTTGGGGTCTTTTTCACTCATTGCATCACTTCCATTCTGGGCGCGTTGCGCGAACCGTGCCCAGTGTCCTGGGCCTGTGCGATAATGTCCGAGGGGTCGAGGATCAGTGCAATTTGCCCATCACCAAGGATCGTGGCCGCCGCGATCCCGGGCGCGCGATAGAAACTGTCGTCAAGACCCTTGATGACGACCTGACGCTGATCGATGATTTCATCGACGATCAGGGCGGCGCGGCTGCCATCCTCGTTGGAGATCAGCAGAACAACCGATCCCAGACAGCTGTCAAGCGGGGTACGGTATCCCAGTTGTATGCCCAGATCGTGCAGTGGAACAAAGTCACCACGCACGCGAACAACATGCCTGCCTGGGCTGACCTCGTCGAGGTTGTCCGGATCAATGGTCAGCGTTTCCACAACGAGGTTGAGCGGAAGAACCAGCGTTTCATCCGCGACTTTGACGACCATACCGTCCAGTACGGCAAGTGTCAGCGGCAGGGAGATAGAGAAGGTCGTACCGGACCCCGGAACAGACGTTGTGGTTATCCGGCCACCAAGCGCCTGAATGGCGGTGCGCACAACATCCATGCCAACACCGCGGCCAGACAGGTCTGACACGCTGCTGGCAGTCGAGAAACCTGGCAGGAACAGAAGGTTGTCGATCTCTGTGTCGGTCAAGGTGGCGTCGGCCGGGATGAGACCCTTGTCGATGGCAATTTGCTGCACGCGCGCGCGGTCTATGCCGCCGCCGTCGTCCGCAACCTCGATGATGACGCGCCCCGATCTGTGGGCTGCGGACAGGCGGACCTGACCCTCGTCGGACTTTCCGCATGCGCGGCGCGTTTCGGTGTCTTCCAACCCGTGATCCACGGCATTGCGGATCATGTGTGTCAGCGGATCGGCCAGCCGTTCGATCACGGTCTTGTCGACCTCGGTGGTATCGCCTTCGGTGATCAGGCGCACCTCCTTGTCCACGGCCGAGGAAGCCTCGCGCACGATGCGGGCCATACGTTGAAAGAGCGATTTGACCGGCTGTGCGCGGATCATCATCACGCTGTCCTGAATGTCGCGTGTCAGGCGTTGAAATTCCTCGAGGCCGTTCATGGCATCCGAATGCGGGGACAGGCCCGCGGACTCGAGGCTTTGCGACAGCATGGCCTGGTTGATCACCAATTCGCCGACAAGGTTTACCAGACGTTCGATGCGATCAAGATCCACGCGCACGACCGATTTTGCTTGTGCAGGTCCGGCCGGTTTGGCGGGCTCTGACGGTGCAGGGGCGGTCTCTGTTTCGACAGCACCTGACGCAATGGGTTCGATCTCATTGGCACATACGTCAGGTACCGGTCCTTCCGGCAAGGGAGGCAGCGGTGCAAAGTCGACCGTCGTCGCATCGTTGATAACCGCTTTCGCAGCGTTGCAGGTGATTTCGACGTCGCAAAGCCCTTCAACGAATTCGAAGACCGATTGCACTTCGGCTTCCTGGATGTCCGCGCGCAATGTGACGTGCCAGGTCAGATAAGTGGATTCCGGGGCCAAGGCCTCCAGTGACGGCACCCGCGCCGTGTCGCAGCGCACATCCATGTCGCCAAGGTCAGCAAGGGCGCGCAGCAACAAATAGGGTTCATTGCCGGTCTCATAAAGGTCCGCGTGTGGCGTGAAGGTGATGGTGAAGCACGGGTTTTCCGCAACAGTCAGATCGGGCAGGGCGTCAGGCGCAGCCAAGTCCAGATCAAGGCTCAGGCCCATGGGTTGGAAGTCGATCTCTTCCTCTTCCGCCGTTGGGTCAAAATCATCGCCCAAAAGCGCATTGAGCTGCGCGATCAGCGCATCACCCGCAGGTGTGGGAAAGTCCCCACCGTCACGGGACAGGCGCACGATATCCGAAAGGTGATCTGCGGCGCCAAAGAAAACCTTCAGGGCGGCGGGCGTCACATCAAGGGTATCACTGCGCACGCCATCCAGCACCGTTTCGTAGCAATGGGCAAAACGGACCAACCCTTCCAAACCGAAAGCGCCTGCACCGCCCTTGATAGAGTGGACGGCGCGGAACACGATGTTGATGGTTTCGCCGTCGGACGTTCCGTCATCCATGGCCTGAAGCCCATCTTGCAAGCCTTCCAGCAGTTCTTCGCATTCAATGAAGAATGATTGCCGAATTTCGGCCATGGGATCGTTGGCTTCGCTCATCTCTCTTACCCGGCTACCATCTGCAACGCCTTGATCAGCTTGGAGGGATCGAACGGTTTCACGATCCACCCAGTGGCCCCCGCCGTGCGGGCGCGCATCTTCAACTCGGGCGCGGCTTCGGTGGTGAGAACAAGAATAGGCGTGGCGCGGTGTTTTTCCTGCGCGCGGACCGCGTTGATAAAGCCAAAGCCATCCATCTTCGGCATGTTGATGTCGGTGATGATCGCATCGGGTTCGATACCATCCAGTACCTCGACACCGTGTTCACCGTCATCGGCGGTGGTCACGTTGAACCCGGCGGGTTCAAGCGCCAGACGGATCATGTCGCGCATGGTTCGGCTGTCATCGACAGCAAGGATATTCAGGCTCATTGCGTGCCCTCCGTGATGGTTTCGGGGGTCATTCCCATGGTGTTCAACTGATCCAGAACCCGGTCGCTGATGTTGGTGATCAACAGCTTTGCATCGTGAAGGCGCTGCGCGGCTGCGGCGGCCACCAGCACCTGAAGCCCAAGGGCGCCCAAATGCGTGACGTCGCCTGCGTCAACAAGGACGTCTTCGGGTCCGATGCGTTTGCGCAGGACGTCGTGAAGATCGGACACCGTGGACAGATCAATGCGGGATGGCAGCGCCAGGGGATCAGCCATGCGGGCCACCAAATGAAGTGTTACAAGGGGTCAATGTCTTGCCTCTGCACTGTCTCAGGTTCCGACACTGCATAGCGGGCGGTCCGTTAAGAACCGGTTACATCTGGCGGTCTTTGGCAAATCATCAAGAAAAAAGCCTCCCGCCCGAAGGCGAGAGGCTGAATTCAAACGAGGGACCATCGAGGGTCAGGCGCGCCGACGGCGACCCCCGGTACGGCCGGCGCGGCCCCGGCCTTCGTGGCCCGCCTTGACGGGTTGGCGGTTGAATTCGATCCAGTTGCCGCCGCCGTCGTCGTTGTTGGTCAGGAAGTTGGCCGCGCGGATCGCTTCCATCTCCTTGCCCGCGCGCGGCTTGGTGCTGCCCATGCCGAAGAGCTGTACAAAGGTTTCGTCGTCCATGCCTTCGGGCAGAACCACGCCCGCGGCCTCCACCTCGGCGCGCTTTTCGGCGATCTTCAGCGGTCCAACGGGCAGGGCCACGGGGTTCATGATGGCCGAGGTCATGCCCGCGGTCATCGCCATGGGCAGGAAGGCGTTGTTGATGCCGTGGCGGTTGGGCAGACCAAAGCTGATGTTGGACGCGCCGCAGGTGGTGTTCACGCCCAGTTCCTCGCGCAGGCGGCGCACGAGGGTAAAGACCTGCAGACCGGCCGTACCCATGGCCCCGATGGGCATGACAAGCGGATCGACCACGATGTCATGGGCGGGGATGCCGAAATCGGCGGCGCGCTCCACGATCTTCTTGGCCACGGCAAAACGCACGTCCGGGTCTTCGGAAATTCCTGTGTCGTCGTTGGAGATCGCAACCACCGGCACGTTGTATTTCTTGACCAGCGGCAGAACCATTTCCAGACGCTCTTCCTCGCCCGTGACGGAGTTCAGCAGTGGCCGACCCTCGGCCGCAGCCAGCCCGTTTTCCAGCGCGCCGGGGACCGAGCTGTCGATGCACAGCGGCGTGTCGACGATGGCCTGCACACGGCTCACCAGTTCCTTCATCAACGTCGGCTCGACAAAGTTGTTGTCGGCATAGCGGGGGTCTTCGGCCATCTTGTTGGAGAAAACAGCGCCCGAGTTGATGTCGAGGATCGTGGCACCTGCGGCGGTCTGCGCCAGCGCATCGGCCTCCACCCGGCTGAAATCGCCGCGCTCCAGCTCTTCGTTCAGGATCTTGCGGCCCGTGGGGTTGATCCGCTCGCCGATCACGCAGAACGGTTGATCAAAGCCGATGATCGCGGTCTTGGTTTTGGATTCGACGATGGTGCGGGTCATGGGCGAGCACTCCTTGGGCCATGTTTCGCCGGACCCTACGTCGCAAACGTGGGGCAGGGCGGCATACTTGCGACATAGGCGGATGCAGGCGCGACGTCACCCGGGATTGTGCTCATGAAGATGATGAAGCGGTGGGCACCCTGGCCCGCAATGGTGTGTCGTTCCGTGGGTTCGCTGTGCGGACAAAGCGCGCCTTCACTGCGATTGCGGCAATGGCCGTTTCCAACGGCTTTGTCCTGGTCGGGCGCTAATTCTTTTCGATGGCCGCCAACACGGCATTCGCCATTGCAACATCCTGTGCCGCAATTCCGGTCAAATCGGCAATCGTGATCTGAGCACTGTTTGTGCGACCGGGGGCGGTACCGCTGAGGATCGAACCTATTTCACGAAGATCGTCTGGGTTAACCAGATTGCTTTTGGCGGCATGCGACACCTCTCCGTGGTCCAAGCATTGCCTGGCCAAATCAACGACCAAAAGGTCAGCATGTGCGACCAGGGCGGTATCCAGCTCTTGTTTGCCCGGCGCATCTGCGCCAACGGCTGTGATGTGCGTTCCGAGCTTTATCCAATCCGCCAGCAAAATGGGCGACGTTGATCCGGTTGCCGTGATGATAACATCTGCAGCGCGTGTGGCTGCCTCAAGATCTGACACGGGTCGCACAACAACGGTTGGTGCCATATCGGCGACAAGTGCCGCCATCTTGGCGGCGTCGCGGCCCCAGACCTCAAACGATAGACCGGGCAGAAGTGCTGCATGCGCCTCTATCTGGCGGCGTGTTTGTGGTCCTGTTCCGATGACCAATGCGGTTTCACTATCTGGCCGCGCCAAGGCTCGGCTGGCAATGGCTCCGCCGAGGCCCGTTCGGATATCGGTCAGCACCATTTCATCATGCAGCATTGCTTGAACTGCTCCGGTTTCGGCAGACAGCACCAAAACGAGGCCATTCCCGCTGGGCAATCCTCTTGCGCTGTTTTGAGGAAAACCGGTGGCAACTTTGATCACGAAGTTTGGGTCACCTTGCATGTGCCCGTATTTAATGTGGCAGTCAGCGTCCTGCGCAAAGGTGATATGGCCAACAGGTGGTAGAGTGACGCGTCCCTCGCTGGCTGCGCGATACGCTTCTTCTATCGCTTCCGCCGCTGCAGGCAGATCGATAAGCGCTTCGATTTCAGGGCGCGTTAGGGTAATCATCAAACACCTCCAAATCAGGTGACCTGACCCTATGCCCACACTCCCGGACTTTCGACTGGAAACGCACTTCTCCAAATGGGAATTCAAGGCGCGCTATCACATGACGGCCTCAGACGCAGAGGCGATGTCGATGCGTGATTTGCTGGCGATGGCGACACCTGAGGAACGTGAAGCGTTTGAAGGCATGTGGCTGGGCTATACCGAGACCTTCGGAGCACCTGACCTGCGGGAAGCGATTGCTGGCACCTATGCCAAACAATCCGCATCGGACATCTTGTGTTTTGCCGGTGCAAGTGAAGGTATCTTTGCGGCAAATCAGGTGATCCTCGATCAAGACAGCCACGCGATCGTGGTCACGCCGAACTATCAGTCCCATGAAACACTGCCTGTAGCGATTTGTGAGGCAACGGGCGTACCGCTTGATCCCGACGACAACTGGTCGCTCGATATTGACCGCGTCGCCGCTGCGATCCGTCCCAATACAAAGCTGGTGACGATCAACTTTCCGCACAATCCGACAGGGGCAATTTTGCCATTGGACCGATACCAGGCGTTGGTTGATCTGTGTCGCAAGCATGGAATCTACATCCTGCATGATGAGATTTTCAACGGCCTTGGTGAAACAGGCGCGCGGCATTTGCCCTTTATCGCGGACATTTATGAACGCGGTCTGTCCTTGAATGTGATGTCAAAATCCTTCGGCCTGCCGGGCCTTCGGATCGGTTGGATCGCCTGTCAGGATGCCCAGATCATTTCAAAGATGGAGCGGCTCAAGCACTACCTTTCCATCTGCAACTCAGGCCCATCCGAGCGTTTGACCATGATCGCCCTGCGCAACAAGGATCGTATTCTCGCGCGCAATTGCGGCATCGTTGATGAGAACCTGCCCAAGTGGGACGCGTTTTTTGCCCGCCACGCTGATCTGTTCGATTGGAAACGCCCCGATGGATCTTGCATGGCATTCCCACGTTACAAAGGGCCGGATGGTGTCGATGCTTTTTGCAAATCACTGGTGGAAGACAGCGGCGTCTTGTTCCTGCCAAGCACGATCTATTCATCGGAATTGGGTCCAACCCCAACGGACCGGCTGCGCCTCGGGTTCGGTCGCAGCAATTTGGATGAGGGATTGGCGGCGCTTGATGCGCATCTTTCGCGGAACGCAAAGTGATCAAGGTGTCCAGTCGCCTGCTATGACGCGCCGACAAAAAATCCATATTGCTCTGCCAGAACATGGCGGGCATCGACGCCCAGGTTTTTCGCTGCGTGGAACGCCCAATGCGGGTCGCGCATCATCTCACGGCCCAGCAAAACGATGTCGGCCTTGGATGAACCCACCAATCCATCCGCTTGCGCCGCATCCGTGATGCCGCCCACGGCCATGACCGGCAGCCCCGTCGCCGCGCGGATCACACCGGCCATGTCCGGCTGCTCGGCAGTCCGGTTGCCAATCGCGCCGCGTGCTTCGGGCACCGCGCCGCCACCGGAACAATCGAGGATATCAACGCCAAGGTCTTTAAGCCAAAGGCCCACTTGCGCAGTATCGTCCAACGTCAGTCCACCCGCCGCGAAATCATCAACTGACATACGGACCGAAAGAACCTTCTCAGAAGGCCAAGCCGCACGGACCTTTTCAACCGTCTCCAACAAGAACCGAGCACGCCCCCGCAGATCGCCGCCGTATTCGTCATCGCGCGTGTTCACCAATGGTGTGAGGAAGGAATGCAGCAAATATCCGTGCGCGCAATGCACTTCCAACAGATCATATCCGACCTCTAATGCCAGCTTCGCCGAGTGGAAAAATTGACCTTGGATTTCCAGAATTTCATCGACAGACAACGCCCGCGGAGCTTTCCAAAGCCGTGTGCCATCAGGATCAAAGGCGTCGGACGTGGGGCCGACCGTTTCCCATCCGTCTGGATCGTTCGCATCAAGATGGCTGCCACCGTCCAATGCGGTTGCCGCACTTCCCTTGCGGCCCGAATGTGAGATCTGGATGCCTGTCACTGCCCCGAACTGGCGTTGGAATGCCACGATGGGTTTCAGCGCTGCAACCTGCGCGTCATTCCATAGACCAGCACAGCCTTGTGAAATCCGCCCTGATGGGGACACGGCTGTACACTCAGCCATGATGAAGCCAATACCACCCACTGCACGCGCGCCAAGGTGCACCATGTGCCAGTCACTCGCGACGCCATCAGTCGAGCTATACTGGCACATCGGTGACATCCCGATACGGTTCTTGAATGTGACACCGTTGATCTTGAGCGGCGAAAAGAGTGAGGGGGTCATGTCAAAATCCTTGTTGGGTTTCCAGCGTCAAACAGAGCGCGTGATGCCGCCATCTACCCTAATGTTCTGCCCTGTTATGTAAGCCCCGCCATCAGAGGCCAAGAACGCGACAACGCTGGCGATCTCGCTGCGCGAATTGCCATAACGGCCCATCGGGATCATGGAACGGAACTCTTCCTTTTCGGGCAAGCTATCGATGAATCCGGGCAGGACGTTGTTCATGCGGATGTTTTCGGCGGCGTATTTGTCCGCAAAGAGTTTGCTGAACGCGGCAAGGCCCGCGCGCATAACGCCGGATGTTGGGAACACCGGGTTGGGTTCAAACGCTGCGAAGGTCGAGATGTTGATGATCGCACCGCCACCTTGTTTTTGCATGATCGGGGTGACCAAACGCGACGGGCGCACAGCATTGAGGAAATAGACCTCCATGCCCTCATGCCAGTCTTCGTCCGTCAGTTCCAAGACGGGCGCGCGGGGGCCGTGCCCGGCTGAGTTCACCAGCACGTCGATCCGGCCCCAATGGTCCATAGCTGCGTCGACCAGTTTTTGAAGGTCTTCTTCGGACTTGTTGGTGCCTGTGATGCCAACGCCGCCAAGTTCTTTGGCCAGGGCTTCGCCTTTGCCAGAAGACGACAGGATGCCGACCTTGAAACCATCGGCTGCCAAAGCCCTTGCGCTGTCTGCGCCCATGCCGGACCCGCCAGCGGTGATCAGTGCGACCTTTACGTCAGACATTGTGTGTCTCCTCTTCAGGTTTTCTTGGTGTCGTCGATGATGTTCATTGTGGCCATGCCGCTATTGCCCAGCTCTACGGAGGCAAATGGCCCGCCGTGGCACATGTTGCCGGGGTCTTGGCTGTCCATTGGCCCGGTCTCAGCCAGAATGGCGGGGGCGAATTGCTCGGCATTGTCTTTGGGACGGTAGCCCAGAAAGCTGGCTTTCGCATTGTCCACGGGCACGCGGTCGTTGTCGGACACGCCATACACCACCGAAAATCCGGTGACAGGCGCCTCAACGCAGCGCTGCACGAGTTGGATCAGATCATCGTAGGACAGCCATGACCCAAGCGCGCGGGCGTTGGTGACCTGCGCGCAGGACAGGATCCGCATGTGCACGCTCTCCAACCCGCGTTTGTCCCAGTACATTGATCCAAGGTCTTCTGCGAAACACTTGGCCAGCCCATAGAATGTATCCGGGCGGTGGCGCACGTCAGTGCCAATAAAATCGGTCTTGGGGTGCATGCCCACAGCATGAATTGAGCTGCCATAAACGACGCGCTTCAGGCCTCGTTGATAGGCCGCTTCCCAGATGTTGTAGGCACCCACAAAGTTCGGGCCGAGCAGCTTTTCAAAAGGCCCTTCATCAGCGTAAGCCCCCATATGGACGACCATGTCAGCGCCTTCCAATACGCGCATCATGTCATCAAGGCTGGCGAGATCCCCTTTGGCATAGGTCTCGCCCGGGTAAAGCGTGCCGATGTCGTCAACGATATCTGTCGAAACGAGTTCATCGCACATTTTCGACAATGGTTCGCGCAAGTAGGACCCAAGTCGGCCAGCGGCACCCGTCAGAACAAGTTTTTTCATGTGTCAGGTCTTTCTTTTGAGTTTGGCAACGGAGGCGGCGATGCGGTCCATCGCTTCGCCTAAAACCTCAACAGAGGCCGCAGTTGAGATACGGAAAAAGGGCGACAGCTCATAGGCGCTGCCCGGCACGGCGGCGATGCCTGCGTCTTTCAGGATGTAAGCCGTGACCTCGGCATCATCGGACAGCGTTTCGCCTGTCTGGGTCTGCGCGCCGATCAGATCCGCGCATCCGATCAGGCCGTAAAACGCCCCTCCGGGCGGGTCGAGGGTAAGCCCATCAATCCGGGCCACGCGTTCCACCACGAGATCACGGCGGTCCTCAAAGGCCTGACAAAACGCACGCACATCGTCCTGGGGACCGTTCAGAGCGGCGGCAGCGGCGGCTTGGGCAATCGCGCAAGCACCTGAACAAATCTGGCTTTGCACCTTCGTCATCGCCGCAATCAGCGGCTTTGGACCGGCACCATACCCAATGCGCCAACCGGTCATGGCATAGGCCTTGGAGACGCCGTTCACGGTCAGCGTGCGATCCTTCAGCGACGGGTTGGCCGCAGCAAAGGACAGGAATTTCCGGCCATCAAACAGGATGTGCTCATAGATTTCATCCGACAGGATCAGCACATGCGGGTGTTTTTCCAAAACCGCACCCAACGCGCGTAGATCATCGCCAGAATAGACGGCACCGGCAGGGTTCGACGGCAAATTCAGCATGATCCAACGTGTCTTGGGCGTGATCGCCGCCTCAAGCTGATCCGGCGTCAAACGAAACCCGTTTTCAGCGGGGCATTTCAGCGCGACCGCTTGTCCGCCAAGAATAAGAACAATGTCTTTGTATTGGCCAAAGTACGGGGCACACATCAGCACCTCGTCGTCTGGCTCAAGCGTGGCCATCATTGCATTGAACAGCACCTGTTTGGCCCCGTTGGAGACAATCACCTCGTCCACCGCATAGCTCAGGGCGTTTTCGCGCAGCAATTTGTCAACAACGGCCTGTCGCATCTCAAGCGTGCCATTGGTCGGCGGGTAACGTGTTTCACCACGCAAAGCCGCTTGGTGCGCGGCCTCAACGATATGGGCGGGTGTGTCGAAATCAGGCTCTCCCAAGCCCAGATCAATGACGTCTTCGCCGCGCGCCTTGGCGTCTTTCGCCGCTTGGCTCACCCAAGCAGACGCCGAAGGTTTGACAGGATCGAGGCGGGAGGCCGCAAACTTCATGCCAATCCGCCCTTTACCGTCGCAAGTAAATGATCTGACGCTTTGGCCAACAGGCTTGCGTCCGTTCCGCAGGCCACAAAGGTGAACCCTTCGTTCAGCAATTCCGTCGCAAAGGCAGGGTCAAGCACGAGGGTGCCAACTGGCACACCTTTAGCGATCAGCTTTTGCGCGGCAGGCCTGATTAGGTGCCAAACCTCTGGGTCCATCGGTTTGCCCAGCTTACCGATGTCCGCCGCAATATCCGCAGGTCCGAAGAAAATCCCGCTTACACCGTCAACGTCGCTGATCGCCTCCGCCTGTTCGACGGCTGCGCGGGTCTCCAACTGCAACAAAACCGTCGTTTCATCCTCGATGCGTGCAGTATAATCCGTGACGCGTCCGAATTTTGTGGCACGCGTTGCCCCTGATACACCGCGAAGACCGTGGGGCGGATAGCGCGTCGCCGCGACGGCTTGCTTCGCCTCTTCAACCGCTTGTATCATCGGAAACAAGATGCCGGGCGCGCCGAGATCAAGCAGACGTTTTACCGCAACCGTATCGTTCCATTCGACCCGTACAACGGCTGTGGTGTCGCTGGCAGCAAAGGCCTGCAATTGGCCCAAGACGCTGAAATAGTCGTTGGGGCTGTGCTCCATGTCGATCAGCGCCCAATCGTAACCCGCGGGTGCCGTCACCTCTGCGACAAAGTTGCTGCACAGGCTGATCCAGAGGCCGATCTGTTTGTCCCCAGCGGCAAGCGCTTGGGTAAAGCCATTCGTTGCGAGCTTCATCAGATGATCGCCTTTTCAATGATCTTGCGACCTGCAGGGATGCGATCAAAATGGAACTGCGTCATGTCGAGGGTTTGGTATTTGCCGTGCACCATGATCTCGGCGGTGCCGCGCCCCATTGCAGGCGATTGCTGCAAGCCATGGCCTGAAAATCCGTTGAGAAAGAAGAAGTTCTCGACCTCCATATGGGGGCCCAAAATCGCGTTATGGTCGAAGGTGTTATAGGCATAGTGCCCCGCCCATTCGGATTGGACCTTGATCGCCTCAAACTGGGGGATGCGCGTCGCAAGGATCGGCCAGACGTGGTTTTCCCAGATACTGTGATCCATTATGAAATCATCCGGATCGACGGCAGGATCGATGTCAGAATGGCCGCCGCACTGATAGGTACCCCCGCCGTTTTCACGCACGTGAACGCCAGAGGGATCAATGGTGAGCGGCAGATCGCGGTCAAGCGGCTGCTCGGCGGAAAAAATCCACGAGAAGCGTTTGCGCGGTTCTACTGGAACCTGGATGCCTGCCATTTGTGCAGTTGCGGCTGCGCGCGGGCCTGATGCGTTAAGTACTTGACCGCAGGCGATCACCTCGCCCGATTTCAAGGTTACGCTTTCGACGCGGGTGCCGGTGGCGTTTTTGTTCACCGCGACGACTTCGTTTTCGACATATTCGACACCGCGTTCACGGGCTGATTTGCGCCACCAGTCAAAGACAGCTGTCGCGTCCCAGAACCCTTCATCCACCAGATTGATGGAGCCTAGGACGATGTCGTCGACGTTGTAGAACGGATAGGCCGCTTTGATCTGGTCGGGGGTCATCAGTTGGGTCGCAGCACCCGCCGCAATCTGCACTTTCTGGCTTTCACGCAGTACATCGGCAAAGCCGTCGTTGTCGGCCAGATACATATACCCGAATGACCGGATCGACAGATCAGGCACCCGGTCGTCATCGCCCATGTAGCGCGGCAGGTTTTTGACGAAGTCAGCGGCGAACTGGCTGATCCGCACGTTCAATTCGCCTGAAAACTGCTGTCGCATGCACGAATTGGTGTGCATCGTCGATGTGTTTTCATACGTGAGGTCGCGATCCACGACCAAAACGCGCCCGTCAAAATCCTTGTCATCGGACAAGAACCACGCGGCGGATGCGCCCATCATTGCGCCGCCGATAATGACCACGTCATAAGATGTACGTCCGGGTGTCTGGGTTTTCATATGCTGTCTCCTCTTGCGACGGCGGCTTGGACATCTGCGATGTCAGCTGCGGATAGGTTGTAGTCGCGCGCGGCCGTCTCGGCCGAGATGTAGCCGCGTGCCAGATCACGTTTGACGAGATCGACAGACCGCTCGGACGAGTCGCCGTAACCAGCACCGCCGGGGAAGGCCATGACGACGCGACGACCATGGGCTACGAACTGTTTGCCTTTGCCGTTCATCGCGGTGCCATCGTCCTGGACGATAGTTGTGGCCGCACCGGCCCCGCCACCGCGACGACCACGCGCCGGGTGATCCACGCGGTCAAACATGGCTTGGATATCAAACTCGTGCCCCTCTTGCGCGCCGACTTCCATGTATTGCCCAAGGCCCCCACGGGTCTTGCCAGCACCACCTGAATCCGGTCGAAGCTCTTTGCGCCAGATGATGACTGGGCCAGCGTGTTCCGTCGCCTCGATCGGCATCGTCATCACACCGGACGGGAAGGCGGTGGCGTTCAGCCCGTCATGCTCTGGCCGCGCACCTGATCCGCCGGAGTTAAATGTTAGAACTTCCGAGCGACGTGCATTTGCCGGGGCCGGCGCGTCCGTGCGAGGGCGCAATGAGACCTGGAAATTGCAGAGGCAGCCGGCGCCTTCGGCAGGGACCAGCCCCGGAACGATCTTATCGAACGCGTTGAAGACTGCATCCGGTACAAAATGCCCGACGATATGGCGCAACGCGACTGGAGCAGGATGCAGCGCATTCACGATTGAATTTTCGGGGGCTTCAATCTCGAACGGCGCAAGAGACGCAGCATTGTTCGGAATTTCGGGCGCGATGGCGACCTTCAAAGCATAACAGGCATAGGCCTTTGCATAGACCAGCGGGCAATTGATGCCTTTCTTGTCGAGGCCGGAAGAACCGGTGAAATCCGACACGATGCGGTTGCCCTCAACGCTCACCTTAACCTTTAGCGTGATCGGACGGTCAAAGCCGTCCATCGTTATTTCACCTGTCGCTGACTGCTGCGGCAATGCTGCAATGCGTTCAATGGTTGCGCGGCGGGAATTGTCCAGGATGAAGGTCGCGATGCCGTTCAGATCATCAAGTGCAAACTCCTCCATCATATCTACAAGGCGGCGATGGCCGATCTCGTTACAGGTGGCCAGAGCGTAGATATCGCCAATCAACTGGTCCGGCTCGCGGACGTTGCCACGGATGATGCGGGTCAGTGTTTCATCTACCGCGCCTTTGTCCGCAAATTTCATGATCGGAATATAGAGGCCTTCTTCGTAGACGCTGTGCGCATCGGCCCCGAACCCGCGCCCGCCAATGTCCACGATGTGCGCGGTACAGGCAAAAAAGCCGACCAACGCGCCGTTGTGAAACGAGGGCGTGACCATGGTGATGTCGTGCAAGTGGCCCGTGCCTTCCCATGGATCGTTGGTGATATAGACATCACCCGCATGGATATTGTCGCGCCCGATCCGGCGGATGAAATGCGCGACGGCATCGGCCATCGCGTTGACGTGGCCCGGCGTTCCGGTGACGGCTTGGGCCAGCATATTGCCAGCCACGTCATAAACGCCCGCTGACAAATCGCCCGCCTCGCGCACCGAAGTCGAAAACGCCGTGCGCACAAGGGCCTGTGCTTGCTCCTCCACGACCGAAATCAGACGGTTCCACATTACCTGATAGGCGACTTTTGAATGCTCTTGGGTCATTGGGTGGCCTCCTTCGTGATAACGTCGATGCAGCCGTCTGGTTGGCGGATTGCGTCCCGGCTGGCGGGAACGATGATGGTGGTTTCATCCTCAACCACAGCGACCGGACCAACCGCCTTTTCGCCCGAAGACATGTCAAAGCGGTTCACCACGTCCGCATTCAGAAACTTGCCCGCGCCTGCGTCAAACAATTGACGCTCGCCCACAGATGTTGCCATTGCTGTGCCGCTTGTTTCATCCATGCGTGCCACTTTCTCCGGCGGGGTCGTCGCGTTCACGGACCAAACCGTGATCTCGATATCCATTCCCGCAACAGGGCGGCCGAAAAGCTTGGTATAGTCCTCGATAAATCGCGCCTCGAATGTATCGACAACGGGGTTCATGGCTTGATCTTCGGTCAACTCAATCGGGATTTCCCAGCCTTGCCCCGTGTAGCGCATGTAAACTTTGAATTCTGACAGGATCGGGCTGACTTCGTCGCAGGTGCGCACGAAACCCGTGGCCTCGGCTTTGAGATCGGTTAGCAGGCTTTTGATCCGCGTAGGTTCAAAGTCACTGAGCTTCATGTAGACGGACCGGTTTGCTTCAAAGCTGAAGGGCGCGCGAAGGAAGCCGATAGCAGACCCAACGCCCGCCCCGGGTGGCACGAGCAATCTGTCGACCCCAAGCTTTTCAGCCAAACGCCCTGCATGCAGCGGAGCGGCGCCACCAAATGCAATCATAGTATATTCCGATAGGTCTTCGCCGTTTTCGACCGCATGGACCCGTGCCGCATTGGCCATGTTTTCGTCGACGACCTCTGCGACGCCAAATGCGGCTTCAACGGCGTCCATTTCGAGTGTGCCGCCCACGTGGTCTGACAGCGCTGATTTGGAGTCTTCGGAATGAAGTTGGATGGAGCCACCCGCAAAGTTATCCGGATCAAGTTTGCCGAGAACAAGATCCGCATCCGTCACGGCCGGACGCGCGCCACCGCGGCCATAGCAGGCGGGTCCGGGCTCGGACCCGGCACTTTCTGGGCCCACGCGAATTTGACGCAGGGCATCCACATGGGCGAGTGACCCACCGCCAGCACCAATCTCAACCATGTCGATCACGGGAATAGAGATAGGCATCCCAGAGCCTTTCTTGAACCGATACGTGCGCGCGACTTCAAACACGCGCGAGGTCTTCGGGGTTTGGTTCTTGATCAGGCAAATCTTGGCTGTTGTGCCGCCCATGTCGAAAGACAGAACTTTGTCCAATCCATAGCGCGCCGCGATGTGGGCCGCAAAAACCGCACCGCCTGCGGGACCGGATTCAACCAGGCGCACAGGAAAGTCCGCCGCATTCTGGATCGAGATGATGCCACCACCAGAGTGCATCAGAAAAATACGACAAGACACGCCTTCGCCTTTCAAACGGTCCTCTAGGCGCCCCAGGTAGGAGGCCATCAACGGCTTGATGTAGGCGTTGGCAACAACAGTATTGAACCGTTCGTACTCGCGCATCTGCGGCGAAACCTCGGACGAGATGGACACCGCGACACGGGGCAGTTTTTCGGCCAGCACATCGCGCACCAATTCTTCGTGCGCAGGGTTGAGATAGGAATGGATCAATCCAACAGCGACACTTTCAAACCCGGCTTCGGCAATCTTGTCGACGACAGCCTCAACCTCGGCACGGTCGATATCGATCAGCACTTGGCCATTCGCATCAACGCGGCCCCCGACGGTGAAACGCATTTGGCGGGGCAACAGTGGCTCTGGAAGGTTCAGGTTGAGATCGTACTGTTCAAACCGTGACTCCGTGCGCATTTCGATCACGTCACGGAACCCTTCCGTCGTAATCAACGCTGTTTTAGCGCCCCGCCGTTCGATCAAGGCATTCGTGGCCAAGGTGGTGCCGTGAATGATCTGATCAATCTGCGCAGGTGTAACAACCGCCTTGGCGCAAACCTGATGCATCCCGTCAATGATCGCATTTTCAGGCGCGGTATAGGTGGTGAGAACCTTTGTCGAAAACGGCACGCCATCTTTTTCCAACACAACGTCGGTAAATGTGCCGCCGATATCGACGCCAAGGCGAACGGAGGGTGCTGCCATTTTGGGCTCCTGCTGTAGGTTGCAAACTCAGGTGGCCCAAAATACCGCCAATAATCAAATCGATTAAATTTCTTACCCCAATCAATTTTATTGATCTATGGGCATTGCATTGCAGCCTTTGCGATCTGCGCGGCTTTTTCGACATAAAGGGCGGCACGGGCGGGGGAGAAGCGTGCATAGAAAGACAATGGTTCGGGCACCCAATCAGGGTCCACGCGGTGTAGCTCACCCGATGCAATCTCGGCCGTCACCAGCCGTTCGGGCAACAACGCAACTCCCAACCCTTCAAGGGCCATTGGAACACAGGCAGACAAAGCACTGGAATGGACAATCCTTTCGCCTCGCAACCCATGCTCAGTTGCAAGCCTGTGCAGAGCGGCGCAGGCCTGTGTGTGTTTTGCGTGGGTCAAAATCGTTAAATCAAACAGCTCGGCTAAGGATGGCGTTACGCTGACCCGATTGATCAGGTCCGAATTTACAACCCAACAATAGTTTTCTTGACCCAACGCATCGCTCGCGAAGGTCTTTGATTTGAACGGCCCGGTTTGAAGCGCCAGATCAAGCTGCCCTTCCATCAATCTTGCGTCAATCGCCGTTGATAGATTCACTTCCAGCTGGATGCGTAGACTGGGGTAGGCCTCCCTCATCAATCGCAGGAAGCCCTGCAACCACGTGCAGGCGACAAGCTCTGTCACGCCCAGCCGCAAGGTTTCCTCGATCAACTCCTGACGGTCGGCTTCTTCAATAAGAGCCTCTCCGGCCCACAAGACTTCACGTGTTTTCACCAGTAACTTTTCACCATCTGCAGTCAATCGCACAGAACCGGCATCGCGGATGAGCAAGGTGACATTGAGCGCAGTTTCAAGCGCGGTGATGCGCGCAGATATATTTGGTTGGGTCGTCCCAAGTGCAAAGGCGGCGGCCCGAAACGTGCCAGTATCGACGACGAAAGCAAACGCCTCTAGCTGTTTGAGTGTGATCTGGCTTTTAATCATTTTTGACCCGATGATCGGAAAAATTGATGCTCACGTTATCTGCTTTCGTGTTCTGAGCAAGGCCGTTCCGAATGCTTGAAGAAGTTTGACGTCCCGATAAACGAAACGCCTCTTCAAAGCCGACTTTCGCGCGCCGCGCGGCATCGGTCACTTTGGGCTCACAGTGGACTTCAATACAAAGCCTGACGCAGGGCGAACCCTGACCGGGGGCTGGCGACGCGACCTTGGAACGGCGCGCTTTATGGTCGACAAGCACATCCCAACATCCAAGCGGGCAGCACGCCACTCCCAAATCGCCAGACCGCGG
>CBFHND010000036.1:0-23866 GCA_965657085.1 uncultured Paracoccaceae bacterium | reverse complement strand
ACACCACAAACCGTTGCTCGTTCATTCAAACCTCCATTTTGGAAGTTTGAATCAGATATCAAACCAAATAGGAATCCCGAATGTCCACAGACCCTAGATAACTCATTGTTTTCTAATAGGAGTCGCACTTCAAAGTAGCGCGCACCAAAAAACGGGCTACAGGCGCATAATCCATATTATGTAATTTGTCAAACTGCAAAATATCTTACTAAATCACGTATTAACAATAACTTATGCCCCGCAATGCATCTAATCAGCCCAATGAATACCCGGCCCCGCGCACCGTGCGCAGAGGATCAGAGCCGCCGTGACTTGTCAGCGCCTTGCGCAGCCGACCAATGTGCACGTCCACGGTTCGCGTGTCCACGTAGATGTCGCGGCCCCAGACACGGTCGAGAAGCTGTTCGCGGCTCCACACACGGCCCGGTTTCTCCATGAAGGTGCTGAGCAGCCGAAATTCCGTCGGCCCCAGTTTGACCTCTTGCGCATCGCGCGTGACCTTGTGGCTCTCGGCATCCAGGATGATGTCATCATAGGTCAGCTGTTGGCCCACGGTCGCCGGGCGCACGCGGCGCAACTGGCTGCGCACCCGCGCCATCAGTTCGATCACGGAATACGGCTTGACCACATAGTCATCCGCGCCGGTCTCAAGCCCGCGCACCTTGTCCACCTCTTCGGAGCGCGCCGACAGCATGATCACCGGAATGCCGCGCGTCTCGGGCCGGATCTTGAGGCGCCGGCAGACTTCGATGCCGCTGAGGTTGGGCATCATCCAGTCCAGCACGATGATGTCAGGCTGATCCTCGTCCACCAGCAAAAGCGCCTCTTCACCGTTCTCGGCGCGGCTCACGGCAAAGCCTTCGGCCTCGAGGTTATACGCCAGAACCTCGCGCTGCGCGGGTTCGTCCTCGACGACCAGAACACGGGGTTGATCGGCGGACATGAACTCTCTCCTAGAAGGTTTGAACCGATGTCGTGTCGGCCTTTGTGCGGGTTTCGTCCAACGTTTCACCGGTCACCAGGTACACAACCTGTTCGGCAATCGAGGTCACGTGATCGCCCATGCGTTCGACATTCTTGGCGATGAAATGCAGGTGCATGCAGGCGGTGATGTTGCGCGGGTCTTCCATCATGAAGGTCAGGAATTCACGGAACAGCGCGTTGTACATCTGGTCGACCTCGCTGTCGCGGTCGATCACGTCGCGGGCCAGTTCCGCGTCGCGGTTCACATAGGCATCGAGCGCGTCCTTGAGCATGCGCTCGACCTCCTTGGCCATGCGGCGCATGGCCCCTGCACTGTCGTTCACCGGCGCCATTTGCGCCAATACGCCCGTGCGCTTGGCCATGTTCTTGGCATAGTCGCCGATACGTTCGAGGTTCGCGCTAGTCTTGATCACGCTGAGGATCAGGCGCAGGTCGATGGCCGTGGGCGCCCGCAGGGCGATGACGCGGGCGGCCTCCTCGTTGATCACTTCCTCAAGCTGATCGATGGCCTTGTCGCCAAGGCGCACCTTTTCGGCACGTTCCTCGTCGCGGGTTTCAAGGCTGATGGCGCTTTCGAGGATCGCGGCCTCGACCAGCCCGCCCATTTTCATGATCTGGGCCTGGATCGCTTCGAGATCGCGGTCAAAGGCGGATGCAATATGTTGGTCGCTCATGATGTTCGCTCCTACCCGATCCGGCCGGTGATATAGCTTTCGGTGCGTGGATCATCGGGGTTGGTGAAAATATGCCCGGTCTCGCCGTATTCGACGAGGTTGCCGAGGTGGAAAAAGGCGGTCTTCTGGCTGACCCGCGCGGCTTGCTGCATCGAGTGTGTCACGATCACCACCGAATAGTTCTGGCGCAGCTCATCGATCAGTTCCTCGACCTGTGCCGTGGCAATCGGGTCCAGCGCCGAACAGGGTTCATCCATCAACAGCACCTCGGGTTCGGTGGCCACGGCGCGGGCGATGCACAGGCGCTGTTGCTGGCCGCCCGATAGGCCCGTTCCGGGCGCTTGCAGGCGGTCCTTGACCTCGTCCCAGATGGCCGCGCGGCGCAGGGCGCGCTCTACAATGTCGTCCAGATCGGCCTTGTTGCGCGACAGCCCGTGGATGCGCGGCCCGTAGGCCACGTTGTCATAGATCGACTTGGGAAACGGGTTGGGCTTCTGGAACACCATGCCAACCTTGGCGCGCAACTGCACCGGGTCGACCTTCGGGTCATAAATGTCCTCGCCGTCGATGCGGATGTCGCCTTCGACACGGGCCACGTCGATGGTGTCGTTCATGCGGTTGATACAGCGCAGGAACGTGGACTTTCCACAGCCCGAAGGCCCGATGAAGGCGGTGACCGTCTTGTCCTGGATTTCGACATCCACGTCCTTGATGGCATGGTTGTCCCCGTAATAGACCTGAACGCCCTTGGCCGCGATCTTGATGTCGTGTGTGTCCACGTCTCTCTCCAGAATTCTCATGTCATTCATGGCCGCGCCCCTACCAGCGACGTTCAAAGCGACGCCGCAGGATCACGGCGATGGTGTTCATCGTCACAAGGAAAAGCAACAGGATGATGATGCCCCCCCAGGCGCGTTCATAAAAGGCCGGATCGGCGCGCTTGGCCCATTCATAGATTTGTGCGGGCATGGCCGAGTTTGGATCCAGCAGCCCCGAGGCAATGCTGTCGGGCGGGTTCGAGGCGATGAAGCCCACCATCCCGATCAGCAGCAAGGGTGCCGTTTCCCCCAGTGCCTGCGCCAGCCCGATGATGGTGCCGGTCAGGATGCCGGGGGCGGCCAGCGGCAGCACGTGGTGAAACACCGACTGCATTTTCGATGCCCCTACCCCCAGCGCTGCATCGCGGATGCTCGGCGGCACCGATTTGAGCGAGGCGCGGGTCGAGATGATGATGGTGGGCAAGGTCATCAGCGTCAGAACCAGCCCCCCCACAAGCGGTGCCGACGTGGGCAGGTGCATGTAGTTGATGAACACCGCAAGGCCAAGGATCCCGAACACGATGGACGGCACGGCAGCGAGGTTCGAGATGTTCACCTCGATGATGTCCGTGATCCAGTTCTTGGGCGCGAATTCCTCAAGGTAGATGGACGCCGCCACCCCGATGGGCAGCGCCAGAACCAGAACCACCAGCATCATAAAGAGCGACCCCAGCATCGACACGCCCATGCCCGCCGCCTCGGGCCGCGCATCGGATGCATCAGCCCCGGTGATGAAATCGAGGTTGAACCGTTTTTTGACGACCCCCGCCGCTTGCAAGGCATCCACAAGGTCCAGTTGGGCCGCGTTGATGTTCTTGTCGTTGGCGATGCTGGCGCGGCTGACGCGGTCCTTGAGGTATCCGTCAACCCGGCTGGAGGCGAGAAATTCGAAGGTCACCGTGTCGCCCACCCGGTCGGGGTTGGCCAGCACGAAATCCCGCATCTGCGCAGGCGCACCCTTGGACAGAAGGCCCACCATCTTCTTGGATTTCATATCCGTTTCGATGCCCTGTTCGGCCAGTGCCGCCTCCATCGCGTTTCGCAAGAGCGGCGCATAACCAAAGGTACTGACCTTCTTCATTTCCGCAAGGTCCCGGTTGCCGTTCTTGTCGAGCTTGCTTTCCAACAACTCCACCTGAAGGGTGACAAAGGTCTGCTGGAACGCGCCGACACCGCGCGTGACGATGTTGAACACAAGGATCAGCAGCATCAGCAACCCCACCACGATCGCAACCAGACCATAGGCGCGAAAGCGCGCCTCGGCGGCGTTGCGTTTCTTGGTGCGCGTGTCTTGCGCCAACAAGGACATGCGCGGCGTGGCGGGTGTGCCGGAGGATGTCAGGTCGGTCATTCGTACTGCTCCCGGTATTTGCGCACGATATAAAGCGCCAGCACATTCAGCCCCAGCGTCAGCACAAAGAGCGTCAGGCCAAGGGCAAAGGCCACCAGCGTCTCTGGGCTGGCAAAATCTGTATCGCCTGTCAGTTGACTGACGATGCGGGTGGTGATGGTGGTCATCGCCTCAAGCGGGTTGAGCGAGAACTTGGCGATGGCCCCTGCCCCCAGCACCACGATCATCGTCTCGCCAATGGCGCGGCTGGCGGCCAGCAGGATCGCGCCCACGATCCCCGGCAAAGCGGCGGGCAGGATCACCTGCCGTACGGTTTCCGACTGCGTGGCCCCAAGGCCAAGCGAACCGTCGCGCATCGCCTGCGGCACCGCATTGATGATGTCATCGGACAGCGATGAGACAAACGGGATCAGCATGATGCCCATGACCAACCCTGCGGTCAGCACCGCGGTCGCCCCGCTCATCCAGTCAACGCCCAGAAGGCCCGCATCGCCCCGCCCAAAGACATTCACAAGGAACGGCCCAACCGTCAGCAGCGCAAAAAGGCCGTAAACAATGGTCGGAATACCGGCGAGGATTTCCAGCAGCGGCTTGGCAATGGCGCGCATGCGCGGGCTTGCATATTCGCTGAGGTATATCGCCGCGAACAGGCCAATGGGCACGGCCACGGCAAGGGCAATGACCGAAATGTACAAGGTGCCCCACAACAAGGGCAGGATCGACATATCGCTGTCGCCCCGGAAATTCGGCGCCCAACTGCCGCCGAAGAAGAAGTCGGTCCAGGGGTGCAGGCGGAAGAAATTCATCGTCTCGAACAGCATCGACAGAACAATGCCCACGGTGGTCAGGATCGCCAGTGATGCGGCCAGCAGGAACAGGCCGAGAATGCCCCGTTCCACCACGTTGCGGGCGCGGAAATCGGACGTGGTCACCATGACGGATCCGGCAAAGCCCAGCACCGCCAGCGCCACGACCACCACGGCCATCCACAGCCGACCCGATTGCGATTGCACCCTGTAGGCCTGCGCGGCAGCCAGCACCGAAGGTTTCACTTCTGACCCCAATGCGATGCCAAGCGCGCCCAGTTCGGCGCGCACATCGGTGGTGTTGGTGTCCATATCGCGGGCCTCGACATTGCTCAGAACACCGCGCTCGACCGCCACGTCCAGACCATCGGCCACGCGCCGCACATCGCTCATCACCAGCCCGCGTGACGATCCTTCGGCGATGGCCGTGTCAGGGATCAGTTTCAGCACGTTGGTTTCGATGATTTGCGGCTGGGCCAAAAGCCAGATCAGCATCACGCCCAGCGATGGCACAGCGGTAAAGAGGGCCGCGTTCCAACCGTAAAAGGCCGGCAGACTGTGCAGGCGGCGCTTGTCGCCCCCCGCCGAAGCCAGGGCGCGCGCCCGCGCCACCCAGAAGCCTGCAGTGGCCAGCAACAGGATGGCCACCGCCAAGAGCGCAGTTGTCCCCAAACCAAAGATATTCATCGCAGGGTCCCCCGGAGGCCGTCATTGGCCGTTCTGGTCTTTCACCGATCATGTGCCCGGCGTGTGCAGCCTACGCCGATGGCCGGTGTCGTAGCGAAGGGGCGCGCAGATTGCACGCCCTTTCCATGTGTTTTCCAACGCTTAGCTGGCGCCACCAATCACGGCTTCTTCGGAAACGCGCGCCTGTGTGTCTGCCAGTTCAGGATCGGACACCAGACCGTATTCGGCCAGCGGGCCATCGGGGCCTGCGATCTCGTCCGCGACGAAGAATTCGGCAAATTCCTTCAGGCCGGGGATCACGCCGATATGTGCCTTCTTCATGTAGAAGAACAGCGGACGCGACACCGGGTATTCGCCGGTTGCAATGCTCTCGGTCGAGGGCACCACGTCCGACATGGGCGCCACTTGCAGCTTGTCGGTATTGTTCTCGTAGAACGCCAGACCAAAGACGCCGATGCCGTCGCGGTTGCTTTCGATGCGGGCCAGCGTTTCGGTGTAATCGCCGTCAATATCCACGGATTTGCCATCGGTGCGCAGCGCGATGCAGGCTTTCTCGGCCGCTTTCCTGTCGTCGCCGTTGGCCGCCTTGAGCACGTCGTATGCGCCTGTGGCTTCGCACCCTTCAAGGATCACCTTGTCTTCGAAAACCTCGCGTGTGCCGTGCTTGGTGCCGGGCACAAAGGCCTGAATGGGTTGATCGGGGAACGCCGCGTTGACCTGGTTCCAGCTGGTGTTGGGGTTGGCGACCATTTCGCCGTCGACCAGGATGGTGTCGGACAGGGCCAGATACCAATCCGTCGGGGTGAATGCGAAGGAATTGCCGTTGATGTCAGAGGCAAAGACGATGCCGTCATAGCCGATGCGCACTTCGATGATGTCGGTCACACCGTTGGCGGCGCATGCGGCGATTTCGCTGTCCTTGATCTGGCGCGAGGCATTGGCGACGTCGATGGTGTTTTCGCCCACACCATCGCAAAACCGCTTGAGACCTGCAGACGATCCGCCTGATTCGACAACCGGTGTCGGGAAGTCGAAGTTTTCACCAAAGGCTTCGGCCACGATCGAGGCATAGGGCAGAACGGTGGACGACCCTGCAACCTGGACCTGGTCGCGCGCGACGGCAGCGGTGGCAGAAACGGCTGCCAGGGCAAGCGCGGATGTGGTGAGCTTCACAAAGGACATGACTGTCTCCTATCTGAACATTTCGGGTCACCCCCATGATGATCCTGCGCCCCACCTAAGAGCGTCTGGCAATGCTTTTGTGACAGTTGCGTAACAGTTTTATGACAGTGCGGGCGGGGGGCAGTTTTTTATGTGAATGGATGGGTCAGGACCCGGCGTCGATCGGCAGGATCACGGTGAAGGTGGCACCCTGCCCCAGATCGCTTTCCACCCGCAACCGCCCCCGGTGCCGGTTGATGATATGCTTGACGATGGCCAACCCCAGACCGGTGCCACCCAAGGCGCGGCTGCGATGATCATCGGCGCGGTAGAACCGTTCGGTCAGTCGTGGCAGGTGCACAGGATCGATGCCGGGGCCGAAATCCGTCACCCGAACGCGCACGCCGGGTGCGCGCAAGGCCGGATCACGGTCGGACAGGGCGATATCCACGCGTACCTTTTCGCCACTGCCACCATATTTGATCGCGTTTTCGATAAGGTTGGAAAACACCTGCACCAATTGATCCGCATCGCCGGTCATCGGCACTGGATCATCGCCCGGAATGGCGTCAATCGTCACACACGCCTCCTGCGCCAAGGGTGCTATGGCATGCAGCGTCTGTTCCAGCACTTGCCGCAGGTCGATCCGCGTGGTGGGGCGCACCCGTTCATCCTCTTCCACCCGGCTCAGCGACAGCAGGTCACCGACAAGGCGGTTCATGCGCCCCGCCTCGTTCTGCATGATGTCGAGAAACCGCGCCTGTGCCGCCGGGTCGTCGCGCGCGGGGCCGCGCAGGGTCTCGATGAACCCAAGGATGGCGGTCAGCGGTGTGCGCAATTCGTGGCTGACATTGGCCACGAAATCGCGGCGCATCTGGCCCACCTGCTGCACCTGTGTGACGTCCTGAAAGGTCAGCAGCACGAGGCCCCTGCCCGCATCCTCAGGCGGCACCGGGCGGCAGGTCACATGAAAGGTGGTGTCCTGCGCCCCATCGCTTGACAGGTATTGCGTCTGTTGCGCGGTGCCGTCGCGCAGGCACCGTTCGACCGCATCCAGCACTGCGGGCTGACGCAGCATGGTGACATAGTTGCGTCCCACGATCTGCTGCCCGATCAACGTGCGCGCATCGACGTTCGCGGCCACGATCCGGTCCGCCCCGTCCACCGCCAGCGCGGGCATGGGCAATGCGTCGATCAGGCCCTGAACAGATGCGTCGGTCATGCGGCCCCCGCTTGGGGCATCACGTCAGGCATCACGTCAGACACCGCGGGCCGCAGCCACGGCGCGTGCGAAAACGGCGATCAATTCACCTGGATCTTCCAGCCCCACGGAGACGCGGAAAAACCCCTCGGACATGCCAAGCTCCGCCCGCCGCTCCGCCGTCAGGGCGCGGTGCGAGGAAGACGCGGGATGCGACAGCGTGGTGCCCACATCCCCCAGCGTCGGCGCAAAGCTGAGGCCCGCCGCCGCCGTGGTAAAGGCATTGGCCGCCGTGCGTCCACCTGTCAGCTCGAAACTGACCATATTGCACCAGCGCCCCTGAAGAACATTCGCTGCGCGGGCGTGGTCGGGGTGATCGCTGCGCGCAGGGTAGATCACCCGCGCCACGCCCGGCATCTCCGCCAGCGCATCGGCCAGCTTGACTGCCGTCTCCTGCGCCCGGTCAAAGCGCAGATCAAAGCTCATCATGCCGCGCTCGGCCAACCAGCAATCAAAGGGGCTGGACGTCATACCCGCGGTCACCGTGAACACCCGCAGACGGTCGGCAATCTCGGCGTCGGCCGCGGCCACATAGCCCAGCATCACGTCCGAATGCCCCGCCAGCAGCTTGGTCACCGAATGGATCACCACGTCGGCCCCATGATCAAAAGGCTTGTAGGCGCGCGGCGTGGTGAACGTGTTGTCCACCACCAAGAGCACACCCGCCTCACGCGCCAATGCCGCGAGCCCGTCCATATCCGCCACCCGCAGCGTCGGGTTCGACACCACTTCGACAAGGATCATCCGCGTCTCTGGCCGCAGGGCTGCACGCATGGCATCCACATCCCCCGGATCGGCCAGCGTGGTTTCAATGCCCAGTCGCGGCAGGTCCTCGGCCATCATGCGCAGGGACCGGCCATAAAGCTGGTTGCCACCGATGACGTGATCGCCCGCCCTGCAAAGGCCCAACAAAACCGCCGACACGGCGCCCATCCCGCTTGAGGTCAGAACACCGGGATGCGGTGCGTTCTCCATCCGGTCCAGCAGCGCCGCCACCACATCGGCATTGGGGTGACCTTCGCGGCTGTATGTATACCCTTGAAGATCGCCCTCGTACTGCGCATCCAGCATGTCGGGTGTGTCCGACGCATAGACCACCGAGGGCGACAGCGGCGTGACCACCGGGCGCGAGGCGCTCTGGGGCAACGGCACCGGGCGTACCAGCGTGCCCTTGTCGTTGCGCATCAGCCGACCACCGTCATGTCATCACGGAAACGGCGCATGTTTTCCTGGTAATGCAAGGCTGACCCTTCCAGCATCTTGATCGTCATCTCGTCCAGCTGCCGCACCACCTTGCCCGGCGCGCCCATAACAAGCGACCCATCGGGAATTTCCTTGCCTTCGGTGATCAACGCCCCTGCCCCAATCAGGCAGTTCTTGCCGATTTTCGCACCATTCAGCACGGTCGCACCCATGCCAATCAGGCTGCCCGTACCGATGGTACACCCATGCAGCATCACCTTGTGCCCGATGGTGCAGTTTTCACCGATGGTCAGGGGAAAGCCCGCATCGATGTGCATGACCGTGTTTTCCTGCACATTGGTGCCGCGCCCGATGCGGATCACCTCGTGATCGGCGCGGATCGTGGCCCCGAACCAGACCGAAGCGCCCTCTTCCAGAACGACCTTGCCAATCAGGTTGGCATCGGGGGCAACCCATGTGTCGGGATGAATATCGGGGCGATCCGCGCCCAAAGCATAGATGGTCATGGCAATTCCTCGAATTGGGCCTGAAGCGCGCGCACATGGTCTGTGAGGCGCGGCTGTTGGGCCAGTTTCAACCGCTCGGCGGCAACGATGGTTTTCAGCCGCGCTTCGGTCTCGTCCAGATCGTCGTTGATCAACACGTAATCATAGCCGTCCCAATGGCTGATCTCATCCCAGCTTTTGCGCATCCGCTTGGCGATGACGTCATCGCTGTCCTGTCCGCGCGTGACCAGGCGGCGATGCAGTTCCGAGATCGAGGGCGGCAGGATGAAGATCGACAGCGCATAAGGCCCCAGCGCCGAATTTCGGATCTGCTGCGCCCCCTGCCAGTCGATATCAAAGAGAACGTCATGCCCTGCGTCGATTGCCTTTTGCACAGGCGACTTGGGCGATCCATAGGAATGGCCAAAGACATGGGCGTGTTCCAGCATCTCGCCGTCCGCGACCCATTGGCGAAAGGTCGCCTCGTCGATGAAATGGTAATCGGCGCCATCCACCTCGCCCGGACGGGCGGCGCGGGTTGTCGCCGAGATGGAAAACGACAGGGTCGGATCCCAGACCATCAGCCGCTTGGCCAGCGTGCTCTTGCCTGCGCCCGAGGGCGAAGACAGGATAATCAGCAATCCGCGACGGTCAGCCATTGCGCCTACTCCACATTCTGCACTTGTTCGCGCATTTGATCGATCAGCGCCTTGAGCGCCAGACCCACGCGGGTCAAATCCGTGTTCTGCGCCTTGGAACACAGCGTGTTGGCCTCGCGGTTGAACTCCTGCATCAGGAAATCCAGCTTGCGACCCACGGGGCCGCCTTCAGCCAGCAGCGCGCGGGCGGCATCCACATGAGCGCCAAGGCGGTCGATCTCTTCCGTGATGTCGGCCTTGACCGCCAACAGGGCAAGTTCTTGCGCGATGCGCCCTTCGTCCATGTCTGAAGCGCTGTCCAGCACCCGCGCAAGGTTGCGGCGCAGCGTGGCGGCCATCTCGTCCTTGCGGGCCTCGGCAAGCGCCGCGGCCTCGGCTGTCAGCGCCGCGATCTCGGTCAACTGGCCCTCCAGTACCTCGGCCAACGCGGCCCCTTCCTGCGCGCGCATGGCGACAAAGGCCTCGATCAAGGCCGTCACATCCGCCTCAAGAGCTGCTTTCAAAGGCGCGCTGTCATCCTCTTGCACGCCCTGTTCCAGCACACCGCGCAGACCCGCGATGTCGGTCGCGGTGGACGGGGCCAGCGAAAGACCAAGGTCCATCGCCTGTTGTTCGATCTCGCCCAAGGCGCCCAGCACCGCCTGCAACTGTCCTGCATTGACCTGTGCGGCCCCGGCACTGTCTTCACGGGTCACGCGGATGTTCAGCGTCACGTTGCCCCGCGCCAACGGCCCGGCCACAAGCGCGCGTGTCGATGCCTCAAGCCCGGTGATCCAATCGGGCACCCGCACCCGCAGATCGAGCCCCTTGCCGTTGACGCTGCGCAACTCCGACGTCCAGCGGTGCGGGCCTTGTGCGCCACTGCCGCCCGCGAAGGCAGTCATGGAGTGGATCGCTTGCGGCGTCGGGGCAGTTTTTGATGTTTTTGTCATGGCCCTTGGCATACGTGCAATCACCCCTCCGCTGCAACCCATCTTGGCCGCTCTCCCGCAGGTTGCCAAACGCCAAATCGTTAACCACTGCCCGGGATTTTTCACACTGCATGAAAGACATAGGTTATTAACGATCTGGTAAGGATAAGCAGCGTTTTGACCCGCTGTCACCCCCGATCAGGACGAGACGAGTGATGGACAATTCAACCCAAAACACCCACAATGTAGTCACCATGACAGATTATCAGGCAGACACGGGATATTCCGCGCTTTCGCAGGTCGAAGGCTATTGGGATGCGCTGCGCGGCACGCGGTTGATGCCCAAGCGGGCAGAGATCGACCCGCGCGGGATCGAGAGTGCGCTTGAATACACGTTCATCCTCGAACGTATCGCACCGGGCATGGCACGGTTGCGCATCGCAGGCAGCCACCTTGGTGATCTGATGGGGATGGAAGTGCGCGGCATGCCGATCAGTTCCTTCATCACGCCCGATGGCCGCCGACAGGTGTCGGACACGCTCGAAGAAGTGTTCCAGCGCCCCGCCGTGTGCGAAATGCGCCTGAGCGCCGAGGCCAGCTTTGACAAGCCGCAGATGGATGCGCGCATTCTGCTGTTGCCGCTGAAAAGCGATCTGGGTGACGTGAGCCGCATCCTCGGCTGCATGGTCGCACGGGGCGAGATTGGCCGAAGCCCGCGCCGGTTTGATCTGGTGGGCGTGAAAATCCGCCCGATCACTGCACCGGCCACCCTGCCCACGTCCGAAGCGGAGCCAAAGCCCGTGCAACCGGCCCGGCCGCTGGTCAAGGGATTTGCGGAACCCGAGCAGACGTACCAACAGCCAAAGCCTGCCAGCGAAGTGCCCTACCTGCGTCTGGTCAAGAACGACGACTGAGGCCGGTCACACGTTCCGCTGATCACGACCGCTGCGCGGCGATTGTGCAGGTTTCGGATCGTTTTGCCACGCTGTCCTGCCTATCCAGATCGGAGACCTCAACGGGAGTTCTCCGATGTCTGTCCTCCGCAATTTGACGGGTTCTGCCTACGGCACCCATTTTGCTGACCAGATCGCTCTGGTTTCTGTGCCGCTGGTTGCGTCCGTGGCTTTTGGTGCTACCCCGGAAATGATCGGTGTTCTGGTTGCCTGCCAATCCATGGCGCACTTGCTGGGGTCCATTCCCTTTGGCGTGATGGTCGATCAAAAGCAGTTGCGCACCCTCGCCATGGTCGCAACGCTGACCTCCGGCTTTGGCTTCGCCGGGGCGGCGCTGGCCATTCTGCAAGGCTCGATCCTGTGGTTCGGTGCCGCGATCACCCTTGCCGGGTTCGGTGTTGTCCTGTTTACCCTGACCGCCCTGTCGATCCTGCCGCGCTCTGTCCCACCCGGAGGCCTGGCCAAGGCCAACGCGGCCATCGAATTGCCCCGCGCGCTGTGCACATTTGCCGTGCCGCTGGTCATCGGGTTTGTCATCGGCGGGGTGCCTGCCTGGGCCATCTTTGCCGCGGCCAGCATCGGGGCATTTGTGGCCCTCCGCTTGACCAGCAGCCTGCCCCGGTTCGGGGTGGTTCCCAAGGACCATGCCGCCCCGCTGACGCGCATTCTGGAAGGCGGGCGATATGTGCTTGGCCACCGGCTTTTGCTGCCTGTCTCGCTGTGTGCCGTGTTCTGGAACCTTGCTTTTGCGGCTTTGCTGGTGGTGTTGGTGCCCGCGATTCAGGACGTATATGCGCTTTCGCCCGGCAGCTTCGGCTTTGCCCTGTCGGCCTTCGGACTGGCGGCGGTGGCCGGGTCGTGGCTCTATGGGCGGCTGGCCGACCGCATAGCACCCTCGGTCGTCCTGCTCTTTGGACCGGGAAGCTCCCTTGTCGCCTCGGCAGGCCTGTGGATGACAGGCCCTGAAACATCCCTGCCTGTGCTCTTGGCGTGGATTTTCCTGCTGGGGTTTGGCCCTTCCATGTGGCTTGTCGCCCAGAACTCGGTGCGCCAGATCGTGACTCCGCCGGACATGCTGGGGCGTGTGAATGCGGTGATCCAGACCACGATTTACGGTATCCGCCCGCTTGGCGCGTTGATCGGCGGTCTGGTGGCGGGCAGCCTTGGACCACAAGCGGGCCTTGCCCTTGTTGTTGGCGCCTTTGCCCTGTCTTTTCTGGCCGCGGCCTCCAGCGATCTGCGGTCGGTTATCAGCTTTGCATCGCTGGCAAGGCGGTCTGTGGCCTGAGCGTATGCAATGAATGCAAAAAGGGCGCGGAAATCCACCGCGCCCCTTTTAGTTCTGCTTGTCAGCTGGTGCTCAGACCGCCGCTTGTTCGGCCCGCTCGTTGCGCAGGCTCGTCAGTTCCTCGGCCACGAGAAAGGCCAGCTCAAGCGATTGGCTGGCGTTGAGGCGCGGATCGCAGGCAGTGTGGTAGCGGTCGCTCAGGTCTTCTTCGCTGACCGCGCGCACGCCGCCGGTGCATTCGGTCACGTCCTGTCCTGTCATCTCGAAATGCACGCCACCCGGCACGGTGCCTTCGGACTGGTGCACACCAAAGAATTCGCGCACCTCGCGCAGAACGGACTCAAAGGGCCGCGTCTTGTAGCCGGTCGAGGACTTGATGGTGTTGCCGTGCATCGGATCGCAGGTCCAAAGCACGTTGGCACCTTCCTCTTTCACCGCCTTGATCAGACGTGGCAGGTGTTCGGCAACGCTGCCTGCGCCAAAGCGCGCAATCAGGGTCAGGCGACCGGCCTCGTTCTGGGGGTTCAGCTTTGCCATCAACACCTTGAGGTCCTCGGGCGTGGTGGTCGGACCACACTTGAGGCCAATGGGGTTTTGCACACCGCGCGCGAATTCCACGTGCGCGCCATCAGGCTGCCGGGTGCGATCCCCGATCCAGATCATGTGACCGGACCCCGCCAGCCAATTGCCAGAGGTGGAATCAAGCCGCGTCAGCGCCTCTTCGTATTCCAGCAGAAGGCCTTCGTGGCTGGTGTAGAACTCGACCGTCGAAAACTCGTGCGTGGTGCCCGCGGTGATGCCCGCCGCCCCCATGAAATCGATGGTGTCCTGAATGCGCTCCGCGATCTCGCGGTACTTGGCGGCATTGTCCCCTTCGGCAAAGCCAAGGGTCCACGCATGCACCCGCTTCATGTCGGCGAAACCACCCGTGGACAACGCGCGCAGGAAATTCAACGTGGCCGCCGATTGGGTATAGGCCTGCAACATGTTGGCAGGATTGGGAATGCGCGCATCGGCGGTGAAATCGAGCCCGTTGATGATGTCACCCCGGTAGCTGGGCAGTTCCACACCATCGACCACCTCTGTGGGCGCGCTGCGTGGTTTGGCGAACTGGCCGGCCATGCGGCCCACCTTGATCACCGGCACCTTGGCGCCATAGGTCAGAACCATCGCCATCTGCAGCATCACCTTGAAGGTGTCGCGGATGCCATCGGCGCTGAATTGATCGAAGGCTTCGGCACAATCACCGCCCTGCAACAGGAACGCCTCGCCCCGGCTGGCCGCACCCAGATGCGCCTTGAGGCGGCGCGCCTCACCTGCAAAAACCAGCGGAGGATACTTTGAAAGCTGTGCCTCGACCGCGTTCAGGGCCGCCGCGTCGGTATAGTCAGGCATCTGCACCCGGGGTTTGTTCCGCCAGTCAGATTTGGACCATTCGCTCATCTTTTCTCTCCGTTTCAGGCCGCGTGGGGACCGTTTGCATCGGCGCTTATACAAAAGCGCTCGCAGAGTGACCATATCACAAATGCGACCACTTGACGTGGCGTGCATGACGTGAGCAATGTCCCTGTCAGGCTGCAACAGCCTGGGGGCGGGCAACCGGCCATGTCCCCCGAACCCAACGACAGAAAGACGCCGCGATGTCAAACCCGCGCAAGGCTACCAGAAGCCCCGAAAAAGACGCCAAACCAGAGCGTTACGTGTTCGTCCTTCTGGACAATTTCACCATGCTGTGTTTCTCGGCCGCGCTTGAAAGCCTGCGCATCGCCAACCGTATGGCGGGCGAAACCTTGTATGAATGGAAGATCGTTGGCGAAGGCGGCGACGCGGCCTATTGCTCGGCGGGCGTCGGCTTCAAGCTGGATGGCGATCTGGATGAGTTGAACCGCGACGACACGGTGATGATTTGCGGTGGCATCGACGTGCAGGCGGCCACCACCAAACGCCTTCTGGGCTGGTTGCGCCGCGAAGCGCGCAAGGGCATCCCGGTTGCGGGCCTGTGTACAGCCGCCTTTACCCTGGCCAAAGCGGGGCTGCTGGACGGCAAGCGCGCGACGATCCACTGGGAAAACCAGGACAGCTTTGCCGAGGAGTTCCAGGAGGTCGAGCTGACCAAATCGGTCTTCGTGGTGGACGGGTCGCGCATCACCACCGCCGGCGGGACGTCATCCATTGACCTGATGCTGAAACTGATCGCCGACCGCCATGGCGAAGATCTCGCCAATGCCGTGGCCGATCAGCTGATCTACTCTTCCATCCGCACCGATCAGGACACCCAGCGCCTGAGCGTGCCGACACGCATCGGCGTGCGCCACCCCAAGCTCAGCCAGGTCATCCAGATCATGGAAAGCAACATCGAAGAGCCGATCAGCCCCTCGATCCTTGCCAAGGACGTGGGCATGTCCACCCGCCAGCTTGAACGGCTGTTCCGCCGCTATCTCAACCGCTCGCCGAAACGCTACTACATGGAACTGCGTCTGCAAAAGGCACGCAACCTGCTGATGCAGACGGACATGAGCGTAATCAACGTGGCCCTTGCCTGCGGCTTTGCCTCGCCCTCGCATTTCTCAAAATGCTACCGTGCGCATTACGACACCACCCCCTACCGCGAACGCGGCAGCCACGCGGCGCGCCTGTCGATCTGATCGCGCGGGTCAGCGACTGATCCGGTACAGTGCCCCATCCCCCACGCTGAGATACCAGATGCTGCCATCCGGGGCCTGCTGAATGTCGCGCACGCGGCCGGTCTGGGGCGATTGCAGGCGCTCGACTTCACGCGCGGTGTCGCCTGATATCTCCAAACGGCTGATCATGTCGAACTTCAGGCTGCCCACGAACATGTCGCCGCGCCAGTCGGGAAACATGTTACCGTCATAGATCATCAACCCCGAGGGCGCGATGGACGGGTCCCAATAGTGTGCGGGCTGTTCCATGCCGGGCTTGGCCGTGCCCTCGCCGATCCTGCCCCCCGAATAGTGCACGCCGTAGCTGATCACCGGCCAGCCGTAGTTGGCGCCCTTGCGGACGCGGTTGACCTCATCGCCTCCCTTTGCACCATGTTCGGCGGTCCAGAGCGTACCGTTGGCATCCAGTCCCGCGCCCTGCGGGTTGCGGTGGCCGTAACTCCATATTTCGGGCAGCACCCCCGACACGCCCACAAAGGGGTTGTCGGCAGGCACCGCGCCGTCGCGGGTCACCCGCACGATCGATCCGTTGTGCACGCTGCGGTCCTGCGCAGAAGGCCGGTCACCCCGATCTCCGATGGTGACGAACAAGGTGCCATCGCGCGCCTCGACCACGCGGCTGCCGAAGTGTCGCCCGCCCTTGCTGCCGGGCTTCATCGCAAACAGCTCCTGCACGTCCTGCAAACGTGCCGTCCCTTCATCCAGACGCGCCCGCGCCAGGGCGGTGCCGGCGCCGCCTTGCTGCGGCTTGGCATAGGTCAGGAACAGCGTGCGACTGGTCGCAAAATCCCGCGCAAGGGTAATATCCAGCAATCCGCCCTGCCCCCGGTCCGCCACACGCGGCGTTCCCGCAATGACAGAGGCGCGGCCCACGGCGTCATACAGCACAAGCCGCCCATCCCGTTCAGTGATCAGAACACCACCCTCGGGCAACACAGCAAAGGCCCAGGGCGTATCCAGCCCCTCGACCATCGGAGTGACCTCCACCCGGCCCTGCGACGTCTCAAAGGCGGATGCAGGACCCGCCAACCCGACACAGATCGTCAGAATCACACATAGATGTTTCATCCCTGTCTCCTGTCTTGTTCAGGTCATATGGTCCACTTCACGTAGATAAGCGGGACAAAGGCCCGGTCCAGACCCCGTTTCAAGGTCCGTATCGGACTTATTTGCACTTTTCTTTTCCAGAACGCCCGCTTAGGCTCCGCCACCATAACAAAATATACACCAAGGGAGTATCTCATGAAAAAACTGCTTATGGCCTCTGCGGCCACGGCCCTGATGGCATCCGGCGCAATTGCTGGCGGCCACGGGAAAGAAGTAAAAATCGGCGTGATCCTGGGCTTTACCGGCCCCATCGAATCGCTGACACCCTCGATGGCCGACGGCGCCGAACTGGCGATGAAAGAAGTCACCGACAGCGGCCTGCTTCTGGATGCGGCCACCGTGACATCGGTGCGCGCAGACAGCACATGCGTTGACGCAGGCGCGGCCACAGCCGCCGCCGAACGTCTGGTCACATCCGACAAGGTCGACGGCATCATGGGCGCGGACTGCTCGGGCGTCACCGGCGCGATCCTCAGCAACGTGGCACTGGCCAACGGTGTGGTGATGATTTCGCCATCGGCCACCTCGCCTGCCCTGTCCACGGCAGAAGATGACGGCCTGTTCTTCCGCACGGCCCCTTCGGATGCACGCCAGGGCGTGGTCATGACCGAAGTGCTGATGGAAGAAGGCATCAAGTCGGTTGCCGTGACCTACACCAACAACGACTACGGCAAAGGTCTGGCCGATGCATTCCAGGCTGCCTTCGAAGCGGCGGGTGGCACCGTGACAATCAACGCGGCCCACGAAGACGGCAAAGCCGACTATTCGGCTGAAGTTGGCGCACTGGCATCGGCAGGCGGCGACCGTCTGGTGGTTGCGGGTTACGTCGACCAAGGCGGTTCGGGCATCGTGCGCGCGGCACTGGACAGCGGCGCGTTCGACACGTTCCACTTCCCCGACGGCATGATCGGCGCCAAGCTGCAGGAGAACTTCGGTGACGAAATCGAAGGTTCCACCGGCCAGCACCCCGGCACCGACAGCGAAGGCGCGCAGATGTACACCGATCTGGTGGCAGGCGCATTTGACGCCACATCGCCCTTCACACCCGAAGCCTACGATGCGGCGGCTTTGATCATGCTGGCGATGCAGGCGGCCAACTCCAAGGACAGCGCCGACTACAAAGGCAAGATCATGGACGTGGCCAACGCGCCCGGCGAACAGATCTTCCCCGGTGAACTGGCCAAGGCTCTGCAGATCATCAAGGACGGCGGCGAAATCGACTATGTCGGTGCAACAGCCGTTGAACTGATCGGCCCCGGTGAATCGGCGGGCAACTACCGCCAGATCGTCGTCAAAGGCGGCGAAATCACCACCGCGAAATATCGCTGATCCCAGATCAGATGATGCGACGGCAGCCCGGGGGAAACCCCGGGCTGTTTCAACAAGATAGAAGCCATACTTGAAGTGGCGTGGGGACTGACATGATCGTCGTTGACGATATTCACAAACATTTCGGCGGCTTTCATGCCGTGGACGGTGCCAGCCTGTCGATCGAACCGGGCTCCATCACCGGGCTGATCGGCCCCAATGGCGCGGGAAAAACCACGCTTTTCAATGTGATCGCGGGCGTTCTTCCACCAACGTCCGGGCGGGTGACCATGGCGGGCGAGGATATCACCGGCCTGCCGCCGCATACGCTTTTTCACAAGGGGCTGTTGCGCACCTTCCAGATTGCGCATGAGTTTTCATCCATGAGCTGCCGCGAAAACCTGATGATGGTTCCGGGCGGCCAATCGGGCGAAACGCTGTGGAACACGTGGTTCGGTCGCAAACGTATCGCCGACGAGGAACGCGCCCTACGGGCAAAGGCCGACGAGGTGCTGGAATTCCTGACCATCGAACATCTGGCGGACCACAAGGCCGGTCAGGTCTCGGGCGGGCAGAAAAAGCTGCTGGAACTGGGCCGCACAATGGTGGTGGATGCGCGCATCGTCTTTCTGGACGAGGTCGGCGCGGGCGTGAACCGCACCCTGCTCAACACCATCGGCGACGCCATCCTGCGCCTGAACCAGGAACGCAATTACACCTTCGTGGTGATCGAGCATGACATGGATTTCATCGGCCGCATCTGCGACCCGGTGATCTGCATGGCCGAAGGCAAGGTGCTGGCCGAAGGTACGCTGGCCGAGATCAAGGCCAACGAACAGGTGATCGAGGCCTATCTGGGCACCGGTCTGAAGAACAAGGAACAGGTGGGCGCATGAGCGACAATCCCTATCAGGACGATCGCGGCAACAAGGATGCGACCATCACCAACCCCAAGGGCGCAGGCACGTTGCAGGCAGCACCCGGCACAGGTGCCGCAATGAACACATCCAACGCCTTTCTGGTCGGCGACACGATGACCGGTGGCTATGGCAATGGCCCTGACATTCTGCACGATTGCACCGTGGCCGTGGACCCCGGCGAGATCGCAGTGATCGTGGGGCCCAATGGCGCAGGCAAATCCACCGCGATGAAGGCCGTGTTCGGTATGTTGAACGTGCGCCAAGGCTCGGTGCGCCTGGATGGTGAGGATATCACCAACCTCAGCCCGCAAGATCGTGTGGCCAAAGGCATGGGCTTTGTGCCGCAAACCTCGAACATCTTCACCTCGATGACGGTCGAAGAGAACCTCGAGATGGGCGCTTTCATCCGGCGCGATGATTTTTCGGACACGATGGCGCAGGTCTATGACCTGTTCCCGATCCTCAAGGAAAAGCGGCGTCAGGCGGCCGGAGAGCTGTCGGGCGGACAGCGTCAGCAGGTGGCCGTCGGCCGTGCGCTGATGACCCAGCCGAAGGTGCTGATGCTGGACGAGCCGACCGCAGGCGTCAGCCCCATCGTGATGGACGAACTCTTTGACCGCATCATCGAAGTGGCGCGCACCGGCATCCCGATCCTGATGGTGGAACAGAACGCCCGCCAAGCGCTGGAGATCGCCGACAAAGGGTATGTCCTTGTCCAAGGGCGCAATGCCTATTCCGGCACGGGCAAGGAACTTCTGGCCGATCCTGAAGTCCGCAAGTCGTTCCTGGGGGGGTGAGGATGCATCGTTATTTCAGCGCGCTTGTTCTCACGGTCGTCGCCCAGCCCCTCTGGGCCGCGCCGCAAACCATGGCGTGCACTTTCGTCACCGAATGCTACCAGGATCAGGGATGCGACAGCACGGCCTACGACGTGTCCTTCGCACGCAACACGAACATCGACCCGGTCTGGACCATGTCCGACGTCAGCGGGGATCGCACGGCCTATGTCTCGATGGCGGGTGAGACCAAGACCACGCTTGTGCAGGCCGAAGCGCCGGGTGCCGCGCATCTGATGATGCTCGGCCCGGATGGGGCCGCGCGTTATGTCGTCATGATCTTCGAAGACCCTCAAATCATCACCTATCACGGCACTTGCGAAGGGTTCGAATAATGGACTTCCTCAACGCCCTTGTGGCCCTCTCCAACTTCGTGCTGATCCCGGCGATCGCCTACGGCAGCCAACTGGCACTTGGTGCACTTGGCGTCACACTCATCTACGGCATCCTGCGGTTTTCGAACTTCGCGCATGGTGACACCATGGCCTTTGGCGCGATGGTGACGATCCTTGTGACGTGGTTGTTTCAAAGCTGGGGTGTGTCGCTGGGGCCGCTGCCCACCGCCCTTCTGGCCCTGCCCTTTGGTATTCTGGGCTGTATGGCCTTGATCCTGTTTACCGACCGGGTCGTCTACAAATTCTACCGCGAACAAAAGGCCAAACCGGTGATCCTTGTAATTGTCAGCCTTGGCGTGATGTTCATCATGAACGGCCTTGTGCGGTTCATCATCGGGCCGAATGACCAACGCTTTGCCGATGGCGAACGGTTCATTATCTCGGTGCGCGAATTCAAGGCGCTGACGGGGTTGAAGGAAGGGCTGGCGATCAAGACCACCCAAGGCATCACCGTGATCACCGCCGTGATCGTTGTGGCGCTTCTGTTCTGGTTCCTGAACCGCACGCGCACGGGCAAATCCATGCGCGCCTATTCCGACAACGAGGATCTGGCGCTTTTGTCCGGCATCAACCCCGAACGCGTCGTGATGATCACGTGGCTGATCGTGGCGGCATTGGCGACGGTGGCGGGTGTTCTTTACGGCCTCGACAAGTCGTTCAAGCCCTTCACCTATTTCCAGCTGCTGCTGCCCATCTTTGCCGCGGCCATCGTGGGCGGTCTGGGCAGCCCGCTGGGGGCAATCGCGGGCGGGTTCACCATCGCCTTTTCAGAGGTGATGATCACCTATGCGTGGAAAAAGGTGGCGACCTATGTGCTGCCGGAAAGCATGGCGCCCGACACCTTGGTGCAGCTTTTGTCCACCGACTATAAATTCGCGGTCAGCTTTGTCATTCTGCTGATTGTTCTTCTGTTCCGGCCCACCGGCCTGTTTGCGGGGAAATCGGTATGACCGACACGCTCAAGAATACGCTGCTTTTTGCACTGGTCGCGGTGCTGATTATTGGCACGGGCCTGATCCAAAGCTGGAACACCGCGCTCTTCATCCTCAACTTCGGCCTGATCAGCGCGATCATGGCGCTTGGTGTAAACCTGCAATGGGGGTTTGCCGGCCTCTTTAACGTCGGGATCATGGGCTTTGTGGCCCTTGGCGGGCTGGCAACGGTCATCGTGTCGATGCCCCCCACGACCGAAGCCTGGGCGGCTGGCGGTGGCGGCGTGATCGTGGCGCTGCTTTTGGGTGCGGGCACCATCTTTGCCGCGGCCATCGTGATGCGGAAAATGCCCGCAGGACGTTGGCGCACGCTGGCGGTGCTGGTGTTGCTGGTCGGTGGATTTTTTGTCTACCGCTCGCTTTTTGATCCGGCGGTACAACTGGTCGAGGCGGTCAACCCGGCTGGCACCGGCTATCTGGGTGGGTTGAACCCCGGTGGCAAGGATTGGGGCTGGATGACGCTGGTGGCATGGCCCGTGGGCGGCGTTTTGGCGGCAGGGGCCGCGTGGCTGATTGGCAAGACAGCCCTTGGCCTGCGCTCGGATTATCTGGCGATTGCGACGCTTGGCATTGCCGAGATCATCATCGCCATTCTGAAAAACGAGGACTGGCTGAGCCGGGGCGTGAAGAACGTGATCGGGCTGCCCCGCCCTGCCCCTTACGAGATCGAATTGCAGAACAGCACGACCTTTGTCGAACGGGCCTCGGGCCTGGGGCTTGATCCGGTGACGGCGTCCACGCTTTGGGTCAAGCTGATCTATGCGGGGCTGTTCACGGTCGTTCTGGTGGTCCTGTTCGTGCTGGCACAAAGGGCGCTGCACAGTCCGTGGGGCCGCATGATGCGCGCCATCCGCGACAATGAAAACGCGGCCGAAGCCATGGGCAAGGACGTCACCGCGCGCCACTTGCAGGTCTTCATTCTGGGCTCTGCCATTTGCGGGATCGCGGGCGCGATGATGACCACGCTGGATGGTCAGTTGACGCCCGGCACGTACCAGCCGCTGCGCTTTACCTTCCTTGTGTGGGTGATGGTGATCGTGGGCGGATCAGGCAACAACCTTGGCGCGGTTCTGGGTGGGTTCCTGATCTGGTTCCTTTGGGTTCAAGTTGAACCGATGGGCCTGATGCTGATGCAGGCGATCACCTATGGCATGGCCGAAGGGTCCGCGTTGAAAGAGCACCTGTTGGACAGCGCCGCCCACATGCGGCTGTTGACGATGGGTCTGGTGCTGCTTTTGGTGCTGCGGTTCAGCCCGCGGGGCTTGATCCCCGAGAAATAGGGCGAAGGCATTTCTGGGACATCGGGTTTGACCAGACCCTGCGCCGAATGTCGCCTTGGCGGGACGAAGCGGACAGTTGTCATTTCGCCTGACGCGAGCCTTGTATCGCCAGACCGCGGGGTGGCGAACAAGTGGTTCTTCGGCGCGCTTTATGGCTGCCAAGCACGTCTTCCCTCAGAGGGACGCGCGCATGTCAGCCAAATCGCCAGCCCGGTGGGGCGGTCTGGCGATGCACGGCGGCTTCGCCTTGAGTCCGTGCAGGTCGCATGGAGACGACGTCTGCTCTCGGATCAAAGCCGAAATCCATGCCTTCAAGCCCTCACCCACCAAAAACACTGGTCAGGTTAAGCGGGCCGTTGCAACAGGGACGCTGGTTCTAACGCCCCTTGAACAAGCCGCCCAGAATGCCACGCACGATGCGGCGGCCCGTGGTGCCGGTCAGTTCCTTCACCACCATCTTCGTCATCGCATCCCCGAAACCACCGGACGACCTTGTGCTTTTGGATGTCGACCGGCTGACCCTCGGCGCGGTATACCGCCGTCCTGCATTGAATTCGCGCAGAACCGGTTCCATCTCGTCGGCCTCTTCCTCCGCCGTCGCCGCCTCTTCAGCGGCCTTGTCGGCCCGGGCCTTGAGCATCTCGAAAGCGGATTTGCGGTCGAGGGTCTGGTCGTACTTCCCGGACATGTCCGACACTTGAAGATGTTCTTTACGCTCCTTGGCGCTGATCGGGCCCAGCTGTGACGATGGCGGGCGGATCAAGGTCCGTTCCACGATCCCCGGCACACCCTTTTTCTGCAGCATCGAGGTCACGGCCTCGCCCACGCCCACCTCGCGGATCGCCTCTTCGGTGTCGAAACGCGGGTTCTCGCGGTAAGTCTCCGAGGCCATGCGCAATTCCTTGCGGTCCTTGGCCGTGAAGGCGCGCAAGGCGTGCTGAAACCGGTTGCCCAGCTGGCCCAGAATATCCTCGGGCACATCCGCGGGGTTCTGCGTGATGAAATAGACACCAACACCCTTTGACCGGATCAGACGCGCCACCTGTTCCACCTTGTCGACAAGCGCCTTGGGCGCATCGTCGAACAGCAGATGCGCCTCGTCA
>CBFHND010000035.1:0-28426 GCA_965657085.1 uncultured Paracoccaceae bacterium | reverse complement strand
GGTCGCGCCGGACCAGAACTCCTCAGAGCCCGAATGCTGCCACTGCGCCACACAGATTGAGGCAGAACCCTTAATTGTGAGATGAGAAATCCAACGAAATCAACGGTCGCCCTTTGCCCTTAAATATGAGATTTTGTCTTTAATTCGGGAGTGGGCAAAACTTGGTGGTTAAGCGGCCCGCTTTGAGACGCCTAGCCTTCCGTCAAGCACAGCGGCCCGAGTGACGGCAACCCGATGCGCGCCCCGCGGTGACCATCTCATGCGCCGCCGCTTGCCCATGCGGGTGTTGCCGATGTCATCAACACAGCCTTCTGCCCGAGACGACGAAACTGCGAGGCCATTCCGGTGTCGATGGCCGTAGTCCACGAGCGCGTCAAAGTTGTTCGCAAGGTAGGAATAGAGATCCTGGCACCGGGCTTTGACGCGCCTGGCCGCTTCTCGTAATTCTCGGGTTTCGGCGTGCAGACGATCGCAATCGATCTGAAGAACCTTGAGGATTGTCGCGGCGGTCATCACTTTGCCGTGCCAAAGGTACCAACGCAGTGTATCAGCAGGTCGCTCGAAGAGTAGCGGCAACCCTGAAAAGCCCTTCGATTGCAGAAGGCCCCGCACCGCATTTTCAATGTGCTTGACCCGCATCGAGATATGCCACCAGTCCAGTATGTGGGTGACGGGACCTCGAACGGCACGCCTCACCAAATTCGGCAGTGCAGGTTCGCCGTCTGAAATCACGGTCACTTTGCTCTGACCGTCCCAGCCCTGCGCGATCAGGTCATGTCGGAGTTGCTTTGCAGGAGAACCGGCGGCTTGCTGCACGAAACCAAACCGCCGGCTCATATTGGGGCTTTCAACCTTGCCGACTACAACATCGAGGTGCCGCTTCTGGTATTCAGGTCGACATCGTATGTGCGCACCATCTAGGAAAAGGGTTAGTGGTGATGGCGGCGCGATTGTATCCGCGTCTCCTTGGCTTACGTCTTCGTGGCCTAGCTCGTCGGCGATGCGACCCAAACGATTTCGAACGGTCGTGTTCAATTGAGCCGAACAGGGCATGAACATTTCGATCAATCGAGCGGCTTCCCGAAACGAGTGCCTGGCCCCCAATTCAGCCTGCAGGCGCCGAAGTTCGGCAGTCGCACGGTCAGAGAACAACCCGGCAAGTGGTGATTGTGGCCCAGATTTCGCGACCTCAGCCGGTTGGCACAAGCAGCGTCGAAGCCTTGGCCACTTCACCCGAATTCGCCCGAAAAGAGTGTCGAGAATACGCCCTCGATCATCATGGATCGCGCGTTGTTTGCCACAGTCATCGCATTTCCGGCGAGCATCAAATGCTTCACCGACCTGATCTTGCACAATCGCTTCCTGCAAGCGCCTCAACAAGGTCTTTGCGTCGTCTAGGAGAAGGCCTAAATTTTCGGAACCAAACTCATCCGGCGCACGGCGAAGTCGACCGATATTGCGCCTCTTGGTTTCTCCATCGTCAAACGTCGTCTCGATAAAAATGCTTACATCCATGGTGGGTCCCGCCTTGTTCCGAAACCTTACCCTACCACGTCGACCACCAGGTTTTGCCCACTCCCCACCACGACACTGCAAACAAAAGAGCCGAATTGGGGTCGGCCCTGCGCGTGTATTCCCGTTCAGAAGCCGTCCGCTTCGGTCTGCGCGCTGGCCAAAAGCGAAGCCAAGCGATGCCCGAAACCGTCATGATTCTGTAACAATCGCCTGCCATTCAGCGGCAAGGGTCTTTGGCGGGATTCGCCAGCCTGTAGCCCCGCCGGATACCCGGTTGAAAGAGACTCTTGCGGATGCCTCGATGGCATTTCCCTGACAGAATTGGAGAACACGAAATGAAAATGAAGTTTATACCGGCGGCATTGCTCGCCGCTGCGGCGGGCGTCGTGCAGGCCGACGAAACCTCTGGTTTCAACCTCAAGGCAGGGAGCGGGATAACCTTCAAGAGTGCTGATGGTACCGCGTCTTTCCGGGTGGGGGGGCGCCTGCAGTGGGATTACGATTCGACCGATTCCGACATCAGCGGTAAGAGCGATGATTTCGATGTGCGTCGCGCACGGATTTTTTTCCAGGGTAAATATCTCGACTGGGCCTTCAAGGCACAGTTCAATCTCGCCGAAAGCGGTACCGGCGGCGGCAGCGCCGAGGACCTCTATCTGCGCTACACCGGTTTTGGCAAGATGGCCCGGATCACAGTGGGTAAGCAAAAAGAACCGTTTGGCTTTGAGCAACTTACCAGTTCGAAGGACATATCATCGCTTGAACGCTCGGCCCTGACCGAATTCTACGCGCCCGGCCGCAACGCCGGTGTGCAACTGCACGGTGCAGGTGACAACTGGACCTACGGCCTGGGCGTTTTCGAGGCGGCCGGCAACGGCAGCGATGATTTCGGCAATACGGCCATCACCGGCCGCGTTACCTATGCCCCGATCCAGACCGATGATCTGGTCTTGCATCTTGGCGCCGGCTTTACCAGCCGTGATGCCGCTCTGCCTGCCAACCAAACCGATGCGTACAACATCGAATTGGCGGCCGCATCGGGGCCCTTTCACACGCAGGCCGAATACTTCAACGCTAACATGGGCGGGGTTGATGTGGACGGATACTACATTCAGGCAGGATGGGTTCTGACCGGTGAGAGCCGTCCCTACAGCAACGGCGTGTTCAAGCGGGTGAAGCCAAGCAGTTCGAAAGGTGCATGGGAAGCAGTGCTTCGCTACGAGGACGGATACGGCAAGTTCAGCGATGTCGGTCTTGGTACGACAGAGGGTAAGCAAACCACCGTCGGCATCAACTATTACCCGAACAACGCCGTTCGCCTTGGTCTGAGCTACATGGATGGCAAGCAGGCCAGCGGCGAGAACGGAAAAGAGATCAGGGCACGAATGCAAATCGTATTTTGACCTGACCGGTACAGAAGAATGCAGAGCGGCGCGGGCAATGGCGCTAATCAAATTGCCGCCGTCCTGCATTCGAATATCTTCACCCGGGACTACGTGGATGTTGGCAGCTGTCGCGTTGCCCTTAAATCGGTTCTGCCTCAATCTGTGTGGCGCAGTGGCAGCATTCGGGCTCTGAGGAGTTCTGGTCCGGCGCGACCGTACATGGCGCGCTTGAGGGTCTTCAGGCGATTGACTTGGCCCTCAGCCTGACCGTTGCTCCACGGAAGTTCGATGGCATTGCGCACGGCCTCGATGTCGCGGTGCAGCGTGCGGGCAAAGCGCATGATTGGTGGGATGCCAGTCTCAATGGCCAGGTCGATCCATGCGTCCAGCGGGGCGGACTGGTCGCCGCGCAAAATGCCCTGAAACCGCATGGCAAGGCTCCGCATCGTGGCAAAGCTTGGCGATCCGGCCTTCAATGCATCTACCTTTTGGGCCTGGTCTGCGGTCAATTTGCGTCGCGGCTTGATACAGAGCGCCGCTGCGACAACCGGCGAAATGGCGTGACCGGTTTGCGGGTCCCGCACAGGCGCCAGGGGCAGCGGCGTGTCGGTCGGGCCTGCTAGAACGGTTTGTTCATCCCTTCGCCATCCGGCCAGCAGACGTTGCAAATGAGACAAGCTGCCCTCATAGCCATGGCGTTGAATTTCGACCAATAATTCCTGGCCGGACCGGATACCCTGTTTCCAGAGATCGGCCAGTATGCTCTCAAAATACCACGGCGACGTGGGCTTCAATGCAGCTCGGCGGCGGTCTGGTGGCGAGTCGGAGCTCAACCACTTCGCCACACTACGACGCGGGAAGCCGGTCCGACGTCCAATTTCGCTACAAGACAGCCCTTGATCACGAAGCGCATGGATGTTTCGGAAAATTTCCTCACGTGATTTCCGATGAGCAAGACGCGATCGCAGTAGATGATTGGCCGTGCTGATGTTTTCGGCATCTGACAATAGCGCCCGCCCGGTGGCGCGGCCATGCATATTCATCTGCTCTTCAATGGCCTGGCGCAGGTTCTGGACGAGATGGAAACGGTCTGCGACCTGCAGGGCTTGCGGTGCACCCTGACGTGCGGCCTTCGCATATCCGCCACAACGATCCCGACTGATGACTTCAATCTCAGGGTGCTGCCGCAGCCAGCTCGCACAGCTTTCAACGCTCCGATCCGGAAGAATATCAATTACGGTCTGCCGCTCGAGATCGACGATGATGGTTCCGTAAGTCTGCGACTTGCGCCAGCTCCAATCGTCGATGCCAATGACCGTTGGCGGCGGGGCGACGCTTTCCGCACACTTCTTGAGGTGTCGCAGCACCGTGTCATTGCTGACACCGACGCCTAAACGGCGCAAGAGCCGCTCGGCAGGCCGTCCACCCGTGGCGTGCCCCAGATGAACTACAATGTCATCAGCACGCGAAGTTCGACGTGCAAATGGACGCGCAATTGACGAGGTGTAGTCCGAAAAAGTCCGCCGCGGGCACGTGGAAGCGCGACATCGCCACCTGCAGACCCAGAGTGCGATTGTTACCTTGTCGCCAAGTGCAGGTAAATCCTGTAGCCGCCTTTGCCGCCACCCGTGACGACGCCGAGAATGCAAACCACAATCTGGGCAGATGCCTCTGGGTGCCAAAACACCGGATACAAGCCACCCGCCGGAATCACGTCGCTTAACGCCTTGAACCGAAACGTCGCTCCCGGGCGACCAGTGCTTTTTTGAAATCACGACTATCCCTCCCGAATGTTCCAAGCTCAGGATAGTTGCGCCACACAAATTGAGGCAGAACCCAATTAAGGGCTACGCGACAACGGTCTGCCTCACTATTTGGCCCTTCCGTGCCACCTCATCTGCAACAGGCGCAGGTTCAATTGCATTCGCGTCACACGTGCTTTGACAGGTAGCGCTGTGGCCGCGACGTCCTTCTCGCGCATGACTGCGAAACAGAACGACGACTGCCTGCACCAGTCAGACATGATGGCGACGGAAAGGTCATGCTGTCAACTGTTAGCGGTCAACACTTTTAGGCTCCGCAAGAAGCACAATCGGAACGCCCTCATTGATCTACTTTGATCGCAACAATCGTTCCTGCGCGCGGAGGTAGATTGCAGCAGTTTACAAAAGCCCTCTATCACACCCCGATTTAGAGCTTTCAATTTCCAGCTGTTTCCTGACGCTTCACCTAAGGATCGTCGCAATATGCGCGGGCGCTTTTGGCACCACGCCTAGAGGATTGAGTGCCTTGATCGAATAATACCCGTGCAGGATGTGGTCCATGTCCACGGTTTCACGCACGCCAGGGATCTGCACAACACGAGCGAGATAGGCCCGCAGACGCGGGTAGTCCCGGATCTCGTGACGGTTGGTCTTGAAGAGACCGTGATAGACTGCATCAAACCGGATGAGCGTTACGAAGGCCCGGATGTCCGTCTCCGTCAGCGTGTCGCCGAACAGGAAGTCGCCGGTTAGGCCCTCCTCGAGTTCGTCCAGCATCGCAAAGATGCCATCCATGGCCTCGTCGTAGGCCGCCTGCGTCGTTGCAAATCCTGCCTTGTAGACACCGTTGTTGAGCAGGTTGTAGAGACGCGGGTTGAGTGCATCAATCTCCGCCGCGTACGCTTTGGGATACAGGCGGATCTCGGAAGGCACGAGGTGCTCGAAAGCTGTGTCCAGCATGCGCAGGATATCCGCGCTTTCGTTGTTCACCATCACGTTCCGTTTCATGTCCCACAGGACCGGAACCGTCGCACGTCCGGTAAACTTCGGATCGGCGCGGGTGTAGAGTTCATGCATATGACGCGCACCAAACAGCGGGTCTTCGGTCGCGCCGGGAAAACCGCCGAAACTCCAGCCCTGATCGGTCAAAGTCGGGTTCACCACGGTCAGTTCGATCATGTCCTCAAGTCCCTTGAGCTTTCGGGCGATCAGCGTGCGCGATGCCCAGGGGCAGATCAGCGCAACATAGAGCCGGTATCGACCGGGATCGGCTTGGAAACCACCCTCCCCCGTCGGTCCGGCGCGACCATCCGCCGTGATCCAGTTGCGAAAGCTCGAGACCTGGCGCACAAAGCGCCCTTGCTCGTCGGCCTTCTGCACCGGTTGCCAGTTTTCCATCCATTTCCCGTCGACAAGCATGGGTCTGTCCCCTCAGTTTGCGTGAAAGATGAACGACCGCATCGACACCGATCCCAGATCGATGGCATCGGTCATGAAGGTCAGGTCGTCGCGCGCGTCTGAGGCGCCGGCGATGGTCAGCGCAGGCAGATAATGGTCCACGGTCGGATGCGCTTGTGGCAACAGCTCACCAAGCCCTTCGCGGTCCGCCAGCGCGGCGAAATCCCGTTCGGCAAGACGGTCAGCGAAGAGCGCGTCGAACTCCAGCGCGAAGTCCATCGGCTTGCCGCCGGGCCGCATGGTGCGCAGGTTGTGCACCACGTTACCCGAACCCAGGATCAGCACGCCGCGGTCGCGCAGCTCGGCCAGCGTGCGTCCGACTTCGAACTGATGTTCCAGCCCGCATCCCATGTCGATGGAGACCTGGAAGACCGGCACATCCGCTTCCGGATAGAGAAACTTCAGCACAGCCCAAGCGCCGTGGTCCAGCCCCCAGGTGTCGTCCTCCTGCGCACGGTGCGAAGCCAGCAGCGTCATCACCTCGCGGGCGAGGTCCGGCTGGCCCTTCGCGGGGTATTGCTCGGCATAAAGCGCCTCGGGGAAGCCGTAGAAATCGTGGATCGTGCGCGGCATGGCCGAGACGTCGACCAGCGTGGTGCAATGCGTCATCCAGTGCGCCGAGACCACGAGGATCGCCTTCGGGCGCGGCAGGCTCTGGCCGAGATCGGTCCAGGCGCGGCTATAGGCGGTGTCCTCGAGCGCGTTCATCGGGCTGCCGTGGCCGAGGAAGACCAGCGGCATCCGATCGGAGGGGACGAAACGGTCGCGAAGGTCCTGAAGATTGTGGGTTTGCATGTGAAATCTCCCGAGTGAGGCCGGACCGCCAAGAGGCGGTCCGGCGGTCTGATTGGCACTCAGGCGAACTTGCCGAAGGTGCGGTCGAGGACCGGCAGCCGCAACGCATAGGCCCCGGCGCCGAGCAGCAGGATCACGCCCTGGACGACCGCCCAGAACAGCGCGAACTCCCAGCCGCCGCCTTCGTTCGAGAAGGTCCAGCCATAGCCCGAATGCGCCCAGACCGAACCGAGCAGGATCGCGATGAGCGGGATCGAGACGGCGCGAACGCCCACGCCGAGGATCAGCGCCAGGCCGCCGCCCAGCTCGCCGAGGATAGTCAGGTAGGCGAAGACGCCGGGCAGGCCGAGGCTTTCGAAAAAGGCCACGGTGCCTGGGATGGTGAAAAGGTTCACCTTCATCCAGCCGTGGGCGAGGAAGGCGACGCCGCTCGCGACACGAAGCACGAGGGCCGCGTAGTCAGCATTGGTGTTTGCAGAATTGAAAGACATGTCAGTTACTCCTTGGGGTTGGGTCAGGCCGCTTGCCAGCGCGGCGCGATTTCCGTGCCTTTGCCCAGCACGTATCCGAATTGAGTGTTCATGAAGCCGAGCGGCTCGAGGTGGCGGGCGTGTTCTTCTCCATTTGACTGCCGTCACAGGCGACGGGCTGTTTCGATCTATTGCGAACCTAGGGCTTGCAGATCGTCAACAAAATGGAGATGTTATAGAATGACTATCTTCATAATGTTCTGAATAGGGCCATGGACCGCATCGATCAGATCCGCGCCTTTGTCGCCACCGCTCAGACCGGGTCTTTCACGGCTGCCGCAGACCAGATGGGCATCTCGAACCGGCTGACATCCAAATACGTCGCTGAGCTGGAAGCGCGGCTCGGCGTCCGCCTCCTGCAACGCACGACTCGCAGGGTCGGCCTGACGCCGGCGGGCGAAGACCTGCTCACGCGCGCGCCGGCACTTCTGGATGACTTCGACGCTGTTTTGAATGAGATTACTGAGAGCTCGAAGGGGCTTTCCGGAACACTGCGCGTTTCCGCTCCGATCACGTTCGGAGAAATATATGTTGTAGGCATGCTTGCACGTTTTTCGGCCGCTCATCCTGAGGTATCAGTTGATCTAAGGCTCGACGACAAATATCTTGATCTGGCATCCGAGGGCCTCGATCTGATCTTCCGTCTTGGCCACTTCGACCAGGCCTCACTTAAGGTTCGCCGTCTGGGAGAGTTTCGCAGCGTACTGGTCGCAAGCCCGGATTACCTGGCCAGATACGGGACGCCGGCGACGCCGGAAGATCTCTCAAATCATGCGTGTATTGTCGATATGAACCGGCGGAACCCACGCCGCTGGATGTTTCAAAAAAACGGCTCGGAGACGATTGCGCATGTGACTGGTCGATTTCACGTCAATTCCGCAAGTGCCGCCGTGGCGCTTGCGACCAGTGGTATTGGAATCGCTTACGTGCCGAGTTTCGCCTTGCGCGGGGCCGTCAAATCCGGCGATCTCGTCGCACTTCTCGATGAATTTCGGTCTGAAAGCGGCCCGGTTGGCGCAGCCTATCTGGAAGGTCGCACGCTGCCTCGCAAAGTTCGAGCCCTAATCGATTTCGCTTTGCACGACATAATGTCGTTGAAGCCGTTGCAAGCTATTTGACGAAGATTAGGAAGCTTGTCCTGATCGCGTCGGAAACTGTCCAAGCGATGGGGAGTAGCTCACCACGTTCAAGTGGACGTTAAGCTATTGACCTTAAGAGGGAAACGCCGCGAGAAGGTGCGCCAGTTCCAAGATACAGCTATCGACGATGCGATACGTGTCAGACAGTCAGACACTTAAGATCTTCGATAAACAACGCGCAATCACCACCTCGTCGCGCCCGCCACCACCAACGCCAAGAACGTGATGCCCCGCGTGGCCGCACTTTTGGACGTCATGGTGATCTCGGACATCTCGGGCGTCATCGACGGCGACACCTTCGAACGTCCGATCTACGCGGGTAACGCGATACAGACAGTCAAATCCTCGGACGCAACAAAGGTCATCGCCGTGCGGACCTCGACCTTCGATGCCGCCGAAACCATCTCGGCTGTCGAAAACCCCGGCGTGTCTGAATGGGTCGAAGACAGGGTCGCCGAAAGCGATCGTCCAGAACTGACCAGCGCGGGCATTGTCGTTTCCGGCGGTCGCGGCGTCGGTTCGGAAGAGGACTTTGCCCTGATCGAGAAACTGGCTGACAAGCTCGGTGCCGCCGTCGACGCTTCGCGCGCCGCCGTCGACTCTGATTTCGCTCCGAACGACTGGCATGTCGGCCAGCCCGGCAAGGTCGTCGCCCCTGACCTCTACGTCGCGGTCGGTATTTCCGGCGCGATCCAGCACCTCGCGGGTATGAAGGACAGCAAAATCATCGTCGCCATCAACAAGGACGAAGAAGCTCCGATCTTCCAGGTTGCAGACTAAGGACCCGTCGCGGACCTCTTTACCGCTCGGCCGGAATTGGTCGAAAAACTCTGAAGCTCTACGCCCGGGCCCGCCGGTGACGCGGGCCCGGCGCGGGTATGCCAATACCATTCAAGACGCCGCCAACAACCTGACAATGCCGACCTGGCTCTCGGCTGTGCCCGGGGCTGCTTGTACCAGGCGCTTGCCGGTTTCGTCGACGATTCTTTGGCATTGCGATGTGTGATAGCTTCTTTGCAGCCTTCTAAATTGCTAGAAATGCAAACCAAAGACTGATGCCTGGGGCCCGTGCTTTGCATTAATCACCAGTCAATACCCCCCCCATTGCACCGAAAATGGCATTGAATTCTGTTATGGTGAAATAAGCACAATAAATTTTTTAAATCACCAGGCTGATGCTAGCTTCGCCGAAATACGTAACATCGAGGCCATAGATGAACCGACACGTCTTCAGAACGAAATTCAATGCCTCCGGCCCAGTTGTCCTGCCTGTGATTCACGTGCTGGAGTCAGAACAAGCGCTGCGGAACATTGAAGCTGCGCGCTACGGCGGTTGTCCCGGTGTTTTTCTGATCAACCATGACTTTGAGAAGGAAGAGCTGGTTCCGATCATCCGGGACATGCGCAAGGCATTTCCGGATTACTGGATCGGCGTAAACTTCTTGGCCGTCACAGGCAAACACGCGTTCCCGATTTTGGGCGAGCTGCATGTAGAGGGTATCCAGGTCGATGGGTATTGGGCAGATGATGCGCGGATAGACGAGCGCCGGGCCGACGACGATCAACCCGAAGCTGACGAGATTGCAGCGATCCGTAAGTCCAGCGGCTGGGATGGCCTTTACATCGGGGGTACCGCGTTCAAGAAGCAGCGTGAGGTTGATCCGGGTCACTACGGAAAGAGCGCACGGATCGCTGCAAACTATATGGATGTTGTCGTGACCTCTGGCGTGGCGACGGGACACGCTGCGGACGTCGGCAAAATCGAAATATTCCGGGAGCATTGCGGTGAGACCGCGCTTGGCCTTGCCTCTGGCATCACGCCGCAAAATGCCGCGCAGTATGCGGATGCAGTTGATCTTTTTATGGTTGCGACAGGCATCAATTACGAGGGCGATTTCTACAATATCGACCCCGAGCGCTTGAAGCAACTCATGGACCTCACACAGACATAAAGGACACAGACACATGGCTCATGACAAAGGACCCCGAGACGACCGTTGGTACTTCTCACTGATGGCCCCCAATACCAAGGGCGACAAGTTTGCATGGCTCGACCCGACGTCGATCTATATCAACGGCCGCGCTTATCACGATCTACTTGATGATCTGGTGGCCGATCTGGACGCAAACGAAATTGATGTTGTGGCCGGGCTTGATGCCATGGGGTTCGTTCTGGCGGCAGGCATTGCGGCGCGTATCGGTCGGGGCTTCTTGCCAATTCGCAAACCCGGCAAGCTTTGTGTCGACACCGATAGCGCGTCAATGACCAACTACTCGGGTCAGACACAGTCTATGGAGATGCGCCTGCCGGCCTTTGCGCCCGGGACGCGGGTGTTATTGGTCGACCAGTGGGTCGAAACCGGCGGCACGATGAATGGTGCTGTTCAACTGGTCGAGCAGCAGCAGGGCGAGGTAGCCGGCATGGTGGCGATTGTCATGGAAGAGAACGATGCCACCGCCGAATATCGCAAGAAGTACAAATGCGTTACCGCCATTCAGCCTGGCACCGAGTGGCAGCGTCAGGCGAATGCGCAATACCTCGAAAGCTTCAAGACCTACAAACCCGAGATGGCGTTCCCGGTCTAGAAGCCGAACAGCGCGCACTTTCCAAATTACTCACCTCAGAGGGGCTCGACAGATGAAGTTGATCTGTGGAAACAGCAACCGTCCGCTTGCTGAAGCCATCGCTGCACATATGAAGGTCCCACTGGCAGAATGCAAAGTGCGCCGCTTTGCCGATGAAGAAGTCTTCGTCGAGATTCAAGAAAACGTGCGCGGGGGCGATGTCTATGTCATCCAGTCGACGTCGTTTCCCGCCAACGACAACTTGATGGAATTGCTGGTGTTGATTGATGCTTTGCGGCGCTCATCCGCTGGGAGGATCACAGCTGTCATTCCTTACTTCGGGTATGCGCGCCAAGATCGCAAATCCGCTCCTCGCACGCCAATCTCGGCGAAACTGGTGGCGAACATGATTACCCAAGCCGGGGCTGATCGCGTGCTGACGATGGACCTGCATGCGGGGCAGATTCAGGGCTTCTTCGATATTCCTACCGACAACCTTTACGCGGTGCCGGAGATCGTTCGGGATGTCGAAGAGCACAGCGACCGCGATAACGTGATGGTCGTGTCGCCCGATGTGGGTGGCGTGGTGCGGGCCCGCGCACTTGCGAAGCGCCTGTCTACCGGATTGGCCATCGTCGACAAACGCCGCGACAAACCCGGCTCCTCTGAAGTCATGAACATCATCGGCGACGTAAAAGGCAAATCTTGTGTTCTTGTCGATGACATCATCGATTCAGGCGGCACATTATGCAACGCGGCGACCGCCTTGCTGGAGCACGGGGCCGCAGAAGTGTCTGCCTACATCACCCATGGCGTGCTGTCTGGCAAAGCTGTTGAGCGGATCAACGCATCAGACCTTTCTTCCTTGGTGATTACCGATACGATTTGCGCCACCGAAGCCGTCATCGCATCGTCGCGCATCCGCACCATTTCCATCGCACCAATGTTTGCCAAAGCCATCACCCGGATCGCCAATGGGGAGTCTGTGAGCATTCTTTTTGAATAGATCACCGAGGCCACCTCATTCAGTCGTGTAATGGTTGCGCCCAAAAGATTTACATTGCTAATGTGCAGGCCATGGGCCAAGTCAACCTGCCAACCGAGCTTTTACGAGCTTTCATTACCGTTGTAGAAGTCGCGAGCTTCACCAAGGCAGCGGATATCCTCGGTCGGACGCAACCTGCGATCAGTTTGCAGATCAAACGTCTCGAAGACATGGTCGGCTACGCTCTGATTGCACGAAATGGAAAAGAAATCACTTTGACGGAACGTGGTGAGGCTCTCGCCATTCACGCCCGACAGATCTTGCGGCTGAATGACCTCGCCGTGGCCCAGTTCGAGCAATCAGACTCCTCCGCCAAGTTACGCGTTGGCCTGCCGGTCGACTACGCTGTCAACACCCTGCAATCGTGCCTGACAAACGTTGTCCGGCAGTATTCTGACGTTCAGGTCGAAATCCGTTGTGATCTCTCCAAACATCTTTTGATAGCCTTGCGCAGTAATGAGATCGACATTGCGGTCGCGCTTTTTGACGGAGACGACCAGCAATTTCTTTTCCGACACTGGAAAGAACAACCCAGCTGGGTTGGGGCTACAAGTTTTGAGATCCCGGACGACGCTGATATCCCGCTTGTTGTGCATCCCTATGGCTGCGTCTACCGAGACCGTATGGCGACAGCCTTGAAACTCGCGGGCCGGAGTTGGCGCATTGCCTATTCAAGTCCCGGCATCGGCGGGGTGCAGCGCGCAGTTCAGGACGGGCTTGGCTTGTCCTGTCTGACCATACCTACCGTTCAAAGTGGTATGCGCAAATTCTCCGAACAAGACGGCCTGCCCGTATTGGCTCCATTGCATATCGGGTTGTTTGCGCGGCAAGCTCAGTTGGGCGCGGGCGGTTACGCGGCGATTGATGCAATGGTGAGTACACTCGAAGCGCAGTCGGTGAACAACCCAAACGGATAAGCGCCCATTATGTAGGCATATGAACGATAAATTTCACAAGTCTTTCGTCTTGGCATAGCCTTTCGCTCAACAACGTACGAAAATTTCGACTTATTAGAACCAGACATGCTCTTTGTTGCGGAAGGGCGACCAACCGGGAGACACCAATGTTCAGACCAACCTTTGCATCATCCATCTATGGATTGAACCGCCGCCAATTGCTCAAAGCCGGTGGCGCAGCTGTTCTCACAACGCCCTTTGTAAGCCGCGCATGGGCATCCACGACCGAAATCAACATGCTGGCCTGGTATGGCCACGGTGAGCCTGATGTCGTGGCCGAATACGAAGCAGCCAACAACGTCAAGTTTGTGCCCAAATACTACGCCGGTGGCGACAACATGCTGGCGCTGATCGCGCAATCGCCTCCGGGCACCTATGATCTGATCCTGTCGGACGCGGAATTCGTGCAGCAGCTGAACGCGGCGGGCTACATCGAAGAGATGAACCCCGATGACTATCCCCTGGATGACATGCTGCATGAGGATTTCCAGCAATTCCCGGGACACTGGGCCGATGGCAAGATGTATTCCATGATGCTGCGCGGCGGCCATCTGGGTGTGTCCTACAACAAAAACTCCGTCACGGCGGAAGAAGCAGAAAGCTATGCCTGCTTCTGGAAACCCGAACTGGAAGGCAAGGTCGGTCACTTCGATTGGCATTTGCCGAACCTCGGCATGATGAGCCTCTATGATGGTAATGGCGCAGCTCTTTGGGACCTCAATGATGACCAATGGGCAAAAGTTCAGGAAACGACAATGAGCCTGCGCAAACAGGTCGGCGGTTTCTTTGATTACGGTGGCACGTTCAACGGGCTCAAGAACGGCGAAATGCAAGCGATGTGCGGCATCGGCGACTGGATCACCGGTGTTCTCGAAAAAGACGGTGCGCCTGTAGCTTCCGTGATCCCGAAAGAGGGCGGCATTCAGTTCACTGAAAGCTATTCCATCGGCAAAGGCAGCGAAAAGGCGGAAGAATCCAAGAAATTTATCCAATACATGATGTCCCCCGCCGGACAGGTGAAGTCCGCACAGATGGCGGCCTATCCCGGTTTCTGCGTGACCAAAGCAGGCCGCGCTGCACTGATTGAGGCGGATATGGCCGAAGCGCAACGCTCGCACCAGATTGATGGGGACCCTCAGGATCCGATCACGTTGATCAGGGAAGGCCGGATTCACTATCGCGACATTCCTCAGCAGCAATCGCTCGAGGACTGGAACGACTTCTGGTCAGAGTACAAAAGCGCCTGATCCAGCTCTAGGAAGACGTAAAAGCGGGCGACCTGTCGGTCGCCCGCTTTCCCAAGAAAGCGCCAAATCCCCATGTCATCCAAACCTGACGCCCGTCCGAACCTTTATGCGCTGACCTGGCGCGTACCGATCATTGTTTGGCAACTGATCTTCTTTGTCGGGCCGGTCCTGTTCATGGTCGCGATGTCGTTCTTCCTCGTGAAGAACTATCGCATGACGGAAGCATTCGAGTTTGTGAACTGGTCTCGCATGCTGACCCGCGGGTTCTTTTGGGACAGCTATTGGTACACAATTTTCATCGCCACAGTGTCCACTGTCTGTGCGATGTGCATTGCCTTTCCTGCCGCCTATGCTTTGGCGTTTCGCGCGTCAGAAAGCACGCGACGCTGGGCAATTTTCCTCCTCATCATTCCGTTTTTCACCAGCTATCTGGTGCGAACATTTTCCTGGTTTGTGATCTTGTCGGAAAGCGGCGTGGTGAATGCGGTGCTGGGATATGTTGGGCTGGGGCCATACACCATGCTCAACACAAACTTCGGCACGCTGGTGGGCTACATGACCCTGACGCTGCCGCTGGTCGTGATCCTGCAGACGGTTACGATGGCAAACATCGACAAGAACCTGATCGAAGCTGCTCGCAATCTGGGCTGTTCGGCCTTCCGCACGATTTGGCAGGTGATCATCCCGCTATCCAAGACCGGGCTGATCATTGCCGCGATCTTTTGCTTCATCCTGTCATTTGGTGATTTCGTGGCACCGTTTTATCTTGGCGGATCACAAGAACCAACATTGCCGATCCTGATCCTTGATACCACCAAGTCCGGTCAGCAATGGCCGCGCGCAGCGGTTGTTGCGATCATGATGATGCTGACGCTCTTTACGATTGCCTTTACCGGTATCGCCTTGGCCTATCGCAAGGGGAAGGGCGCGAAATGAAACAGAGCCGTTCTCTGAATATCATTCTCGGCATCTACGTTGCCCTGGTCTTCGCGTTCGTCTTTGCGCCGATCATCTTCAGCATGATCTTCTCGTTCAATTCGCAGCGCTTTCCGACGATCCCTTTGGGGGAGTTTTCAACGGATTGGTATCAAAAAGTCCTGGCCGACCCCGATATCTGGAAAGCCGCCCGTAACTCCTTGATCGTATCCTGTTCTACCGCTCTGATTGCGACGTTCCTCGGTTTCTGTACGGCGTATTCCGATTTTCGGTATTACTTTCGTTTCAAGGGGCCGTACCTCGCACTGATCCTTTTGCCACCGACCATCCCATTGATCATCATGGCACTGGCGATGCTCGCCTGGCTGTCAAAGATCGGGATGTCCGGGCAACTCTACTCAATCATCATTGCACACAGCGTCCTGACTGCCCCGTTTGCAATGGCGGTCATTCGTTTGCGCCTGAACCAGATGGACCCGGACCTTGAATCCGCGGCTTGGAATCTGGGTGGGACGGAATGGCAGACCATGCGACATGTGATCATCCCGTTCTGTAAACCGGCGATTTTCTCCAGCCTTTTTCTGACCGCCGCTGTGTCGTTCGACGAGTTTGCAGTTTCGTGGTTTGTCTCCGGCCTCAACAGCACGCTGCCCGTGGTCATTCTTGAAATCGTGCAGGGCAACATTGATCCGCAAGTCAACGCCATTGGCACCTTCGTCTTCCTGACATCAATGACACTGGTTGTGTTGGCGCAGTTGTTCTTCGCCAGCCGCCAAATGAAGGGCATGCAATCATGACCAAACCGCTGGTTGTCTTTGACAAGGTACAAAAGCACTTCGGCGACTTCGTTGCTGTGAAGGAACTGGACTTCGAGATCCGCGAAGGCGAGTTCCTCGCCATCATGGGGCCATCGGGATGTGGCAAGACCACCACACTGCGCATGCTTGCAGGCCTTGAGGCGCCCAGCATTGGCGAAATTCGCCTGAATGATCGCGTGATGAACGACGTCCCCCCACATGAGCGAGACACGCCGCTGGTGTGGCAATCGCTTGCGCTCTTTCCGTTCCTGACGGCACGTGAAAACGTGGAGTTCGGCCTCAAGATGCGCGGTGTGGACAAGGCTGAGCGCAAAGAACGCGCAATCAAGTGGCTCGATAAAATGGGCATCCTTGAATTTGAAAACCGACACATCTCCACCCTGTCCGGTGGCCAGAAACAGCGCGTCGCTCTAGCGCGATCCTTGGTGATGGAGCCTCAGATCCTGTTGCTGGACGAACCGCTTTCGGCGCTGGACGCCCACCTTGTCATCCGCATGCAAGCCGTCCTGACAGATCTGCAACGTGAGCTTGGCATCACCTTTGTGTACGTGACCCATTCCCAATCCGAAGCCTTTGCCATGGCCGACCGAGTCATCATCATGGGCAAGGGGGAGATTGGTCAAATCGGGACCCCCAAGGAGATTTACCGCGCGCCTGCCAACCAATTCGTTGCGGAGTTTGTGGGCCGCAACAACATCCTTGCGGGCAAGGTGAAATCGGTTGATGGCGACACGGCCTGTATCGCCACACCCTCTGGGGAGTTCACCGTTCCCACCAACGAGGTCCAGCTGACTCAAGGCCATGAGGCCAGCTTCGTGATATCCGCCGATCTGGTGCACATCGCACTGGAGGAGCCAGACGGCGGTAACAGAGCATATTGCAAACTGATCTCGGAAGAGTTTGTGGGCTCGATGGTCACTTTGTTTCTAGAGGACGCACAAGGCCATGAATTCAAAGTGCAGATGCAAGAGCGCGAGCTGTCGAATTTCGATCTGCACAGCGGTGATGAAATCTGGTTGTCCTGGGACACGCAAAGCGCGCATGTCCTGAATGAAAGCTAGTCAATGATCCGCAACCCAATTCCTTGGCCAAATGGCGCGAAATGTGCGGTTGCGATCACGTTCGACATGGACGCGGACAGCCTGATCCATATCGCCAAGCCAGAAGACAGCCATGACCGATTGTACCCAATTTCGATGGGGCGCTATGGCCCGATGGTTGCCCTGCCGCGCATCCTCGATACCTATCATCGCCTGGGCCTGAAGCAGTCGTTCTTCATCCCGGGCTGGTGCCTGGAAGCCTATCCGGATGTGGCCGAGGCAATCCTGAAGGACGGCCACGAGATCGGCCACCATGGCTATCTGCACGAGGATCCGATCAAAACACGTGGCCAACAACGCGAATGGTTCGAACGCACGCTGGATGTGCACCAACGCATTTGCGGACAAAAACCGCGGGGCTACCGCGCGCCTGTTTACAACATCACCCAAGAGGTGGTGAACCTGATGATCGAACATGGCATGCGCTATGACAGCTCAATGATGGCTGACGATATCCCCTACCGCTTGGATACGCCCAACGGGTCTCTTTACGAAATGCCCGTGCACTGGGGCACCGACGACTGGCCGCCTTTCGCTCACTATGACGAGATCGGGTATATGATGCCTGTGGCAAGCCCGTCTCATGGCCTCAGCGGATTCTGGGAGGAATTTGAAGCCCAGTATGATGCTGGCGGCTTCTTCATGCTTATCATCCACCCGTTCCTGACCGGTAGGCTGGCCCGCTGGAAACAGGTTGAAAACTGGATCGTCAAAACACAGGAAACCAAACACGTCTGGTTTGCTACTCTTGAGCAAATCGCTGATCACATGGACCAATTGCAACGAGACGCCATCTGGCAGCCGAGCGTAGAGACTCTGCCATATTTTGACGGACCAATCATGGGAGGTGAAACATGAACGCTGATGACACGCGCCTGCTGCGCATTGCCTACGAAGAGGCAAAATCTGGGTTCGATGAAGGTGGATGCCCTATCGGATCGGTCCTGGCGCGGGACGGACAAGTGGTCGCACAAGGACGCAATCAACGCGTCCAAAAAGGCGACCCCATCGCTCATGGCGAGATGGACGCATTACGAAAGGCAGGCCGCCAGACGACCTATCGCGACACAACGCTATATACGTCGCTTAGCCCCTGTATGATGTGCACGGGCACGATCATCCAGTTCGGAATCCCGCGTGTTGTGATCGGCGAGAACAAGAATTTTGGAGGCAACGAAGAGTTTCTGCGCTCCAAAGGTGTGGAAGTCATCGTGGCAGATGACCCCGATTGCATTGCGCTGATGCAGCGTTTCATCCAGGAAAAACCGGCCCTTTGGGCTGAAGACATCGCGGAATAGTCCCAGGCATCGGTGGCTCGTCACGGGTCTGTTCTAAGCTCAGGTCAAACAGTCACGCGAAGACTTCGCGTGCAACATGGCTGAGCGTGATCCCGACGCAGCCGAAAACCTTAAAGCAAGCGCTTGTACTGCTATAATTGACAGCACCTGATGACCAAATTACAAGCCTCCTCACCACCAGACCTTCAGGCACTTGTGCCGGACGGCGCCTTCAGTTTCCCCATCGAGCAAACGCTCGATACCCGCTGGTTCGGTTTCCTGTTGCTTCCAGAGTTTACACTGCTGGCATTCAGTTCTGCGCTGGACCCGCTCAGGATTGCTAACCAACTTGCACAAAAGCCGCTCTACGGATGGCGTCTGTTTTCTGAAGACGGATCGGCTGTGCCATCTTCGTCGGGTGTGGATGTCGGGGTCCATGCCGCCCTCGCAGAGGTATCTCAAGACCTCCGCCTTTTTGTCTGCTCGGGCAATCGCGGAACAGAAGCGGCCAGCGCATCCACCGTAGCGGCGATCCGTCGGCATGTGCGGTTCGGTGGCAAGATTGGTGGCATCTGCACCGGTGCCGCAACACTGGCGCGTGCCGGATTGCTCGATGGGGCAAAATTCACCCTTCATTGGGAAAACCAACCGGGATTTGTCGAAGTCTTTCCAAACCTCGAACCAACCCGAAATAGGTTTGAAGATGATCATGGGCTTCTGACTTGCGGCGGTGGTTCTGCCGCAACAGAGATGATGCTCAAGATGATCGCACGCGACTATGGACCAGAATTCGCAATTCTCGTCGCTGACATGTGTTTGAACGATCCGGATCTATCAGGGCGACGTGAACAACGGTCCTCAATCGCGAAAGCGATCGATTCACGCAATCCCAAACTGCTGGGTGCCATTCAAAGTATGTACGCGAATATCGAAGACCCGCTGTCATTGGACGACATTGCCGAACAGGGTGGCTTATCACGCCGCCAATTAGAGCGACATTTTCGGAACCTGCTTCTGGAGCCACCCGCTGTTATCTACCGCAACATCCGACTGGAACGCGCACGCGGCCTCATGATTGAAACCGACATGAGCGTAATGGAGGTGGCAATGGCGTGTGGGTTCAATTCCGCGAATGTGTTTTCGCGCCATTTCAAGAAACGCTACGGTGAGACTCCGTTTGGTGTCCGTGGAAAACGCTCCGTCTGATGCAAAGTTTCGGGTCACAGATACCTGCGACCCGATATCGCTTTGTCAGCTTACCACGTTGTGATCCGGGCCATATGGGAAGCCTGTGATATTCTCATTTCCATTTTCGGTGATGATCAGGATGTCGTGTTCACGATAGCCCCCTGCTCCGGCTTGGCCTTCAGGGATTGTTAGCATCGGCTCCATCGAGATCACCATGCCCGGTTCAAGAACCGTGTCGATATCCTCGCGCAACTCCAACCCCGCCTCACGGCCGTAGTAGTGGCTAAGCACGCCAAAGGAATGTCCATAGCCGAAAGTCCTATATTGAAGCAGATCGCGCTCGGCGAAGAAGTCATTGATTTTGCGCGTGACCTCAGCGCAGGACGCTCCAGGTTTGAGCAAGCTCATCCCGTATTCATGGGCAGCTACATTTGCTTCCCAGATTTTCAGGCTCGCGGGATCAACCTCTTCAACAAACAAGGTGCGTTCCAGAGCCGTGTAGTAACCTGAGATCATCGGGAAAGTGTTCAGGCTCAGGATATCGCCGCGTTCCAACACCCGGCTCGTCACTGGATTGTGGGCGCCATCGGTGTTGATGCCGGACTGAAACCAGATCCACGTGTCGCGGTATTCTGCATCTGGGAAACGCCGTGCGATTTCCAGCTCCATTGCGTCTCGCCCAGCCATGGCCACATCGATCTCCCGTGTACCTGCCTTGATAGCGTCACGTACCGCATAGCCGCCCACATCCGCAGTGGCTGCGCCAGCCCGGATCAACTCCAGCTCTGCCGGAGATTTGTGAAAGCGCTGCATCATGGTGGCGGGTGCGATGTCGACCTTTGATGCCGGTGTCAGGAATTCATCCAGCAACGCCATCTGTGCGATGGACAAATGGTCGCCCTCGAACCCGATGACCTTGCCCGGGCCAGTCACCGACTGAATGGCGCGCCAGTAGTTGTTCCGCTGCCAATCGGTATAGGTGATGTTGTCGCCATAGCACCGCCGCCACGGTTGTGCGGCATCGATGCCTGCGCTGAACGTCACGGCTTCGGTCGCAGTGACAACCTGCGCATAGGGCCGCCCAAACGCACAATACAAAAAACCGGAGTAGTAGGCGACGTTATGCATTGAGGTCAGCACGCAAGCATCAACGCCCATCTCGGCCATAATAGCACGCAGCTTGGACAATCGCACTTCATATTCGGTGTCCGCAAAAGGCAGCACCTTTTCGCCTTGGTGAAATCGGTAATAGTCTGGGCGCTGCCCTGCAGCGCCAAATTCGGATTTTCCGGCCATCGGTTCACTCCTGTTCAGGCCGACTTTGCTGATGAGGAGTGCCTTCAATTCCGGTTGCACCTTCCCCCACCGCAAGGCGGCAAAGCAAGATCCCGGCGTTCAGGATGGTGAGTACGGGCGAGCACATCATGCTGGCGACGCCATCGCCGACCCGTCGCGTTTTCTTACCTATGAATCTGTTTGGAAGCTATCTCTTTTGCGGCATCATGATGTCGCTCTTTTCCTGAGAATTCAGGAGATGCTATTCGAAAACTTGAACATGGCGGGTGATCCCTGTTGGATGTAGGCGGTCTTGGCTCTTACCGGCATTATCCAGTCCCGAACCGCCTGAGCTATGAACTCTGGGCATCGCATATGTACCGAATTTCGCACTTCGCGGTACTGTCAACAACGGCGATCTGGTCATAGTTCCAAATGATTATCAGTCCGTTAGTAGTCCGATTGGCGCCGTTTACCTAGGGGGCCGCACTCTGACGCGCAAGGTGCGAGCACTCATCGATTTCGCGGCGGATGACAGCAGGGCATCGCACCTGATGAATGGTCTTTACCAACGAATTGGTCCTATGCACCGATTGACGGACGCAGGATTCCGGGGCGTCATGTACCAATGACTCAAGGAGAAGCGCACCACATCCGATACCGTCGATGTCCCGTTACCTCGCGGATCAGACCATGCGCTTCCATCCAGCCCAGGTTGCGTTGAACAGCGGCGCGGCTGGCACCGGTAAGTGTCTCGGCCATTGACGCGGAGACCAATGGCCATTCGGTGAGCAAGGCGCGTAAGGCTGGCGGCGTCTTTCCTGTGAGTGAGGTCATTGCAGTTTTCGTCTTCGCCGACCATGCCTCGATATCGTCGAGGTGTCGCATCGCGGCCAGGCAGGCAGTTTCCATTCCGCCGAGCCAACGCTCTAGTCGCTCTAATGGCAAGCCGGAGGCACGCAGCCCTCCTGCCCCTCCCATGGCGAGCGGTGCGAAGATTGCACCGCTTCCGTCGCTGGCTGCGATCCTGGACGCAGCGACGGCGGCTTCGATCTGATCGCCGTATTGTCCGAAGCCCGCGAGGCTCCAAAGATGAAAACCCATGCAAGCCCGCGTGATTGGGTGGAGATCGGCGGCGGCTGTCATCACATCCAGCCATCCGCCCGCGCGATCTTCAAAACGCTCGGCACTGTCCTCCATGTTCTCGGGATCGCGGCGATCAAGAAAGGCAGCTAAGTCAACCTTCGGTCCGGGACCGCTTGTTAGTCGCCGAACTGCCCATCCAATTCTTGCCAGTGCTTCTGGATCATCCTGCACGCCTGACAACCGCATTGATACCCAGAGCGCCAAACGATCAGAACTCACCCGATCCCCTGCGAACCAGCTGAGGTCCGCCGCCTCGATCAATGACAGTCTGTGTCGCCAGCCATTCGGGCCACGCAATAGCCGGTCATCCTGTCGCAATTGCTTTGCCGTTTCATCAAAAAGTTCTTACAGGATTCCAGCAGGATGAAGCGTAATCCGACGTGGTATTTTACGTTTCGATTTCAATTTTTAGCTCGCGTTTCAACAAGCGAGAACATGGGGCAGAAGATGGGGTTTAGAAACCGTGGAGCGGCGGGTTCATGACGCTGCGCGAAAACGAAGCGTCTGACGAGGCTTGGGTCAAGGCAACGCGTATCGCGCGAGAGCTGGATCGCATTCTGGACGGGCAAGAGCCTATGCGCACCGCAGTTTCTCGGGCCGCATCCGAATTGCGTCTCTCGACGCGCCAAGTCTACAACCACCTGCGCCGATACCGCACCGAGCGCCGGGTTTCTTCGTTGTTGCCAAAGACTGGTGGGGCGAGGCGCGCAAGGATCAGCCCGGCTGTTGAAGAGATCATCGCGGCAACGCTTCGGGAGCTTTGGCTTCGGCCCGAGCAACCGGACCTTGCGCCGATTGTCGATGAAATCCGCACCCGTTGTGACAGCGAGGGTCTTGATCCGCCTGCCTATGTCACCGTTTCCAAGCGTATCCCACGACTGTTCACGCCCGAGGAGATTGCACGACGGCGACATTCAGGAGGAAAAAACCTACGGCGCCTGAAACCCCGCCCAGGCTATATCCGGGCCAAACACGCACTCGATGTTGTCCAGATAGACCATACCCCCGCCGACATCCAGTTTGTGGAAGTCATCGATGGTCAGGGCATCTATGTCGGACGCCCCTATCTCACTATCGCAGCCGATGTTGCAACAAGCGCGATTATTGGCTTCTGCCTGACCCTTGAGCAGCCCTCACGCCTGTCGGTCGCCCTCTGTCTTGCGCAGGCGATGTGCCGCAAGGAGGACTGGCTGGCAGCGCGCGACATCAATCATTCCTGGCCGATGTTTGGTCGCCCGAAGAAGGTCGTCGTGGATTCCGCCATGGAATTCAGAAGCACCAGTTTCATCCGGGGTTGTGCCGAGTACGGCATTGCAATTCAAAGCCGGAACAAGGGGACCGTCCATCGTGGCGGGGTTGTCGAGCGGCTTCTCGGCAAGGTGAATACGGTGTTGCGCTCCCTGCCTGGCAAGACCGGGCGTTCCATCGCGGATCGGGGCGAGTATCTGTCCGAAGACCGTGCGAGGCTCAACTTTGCAGACCTCGAACGCTGTATCGCGCTGGCGATTATCGATCACAATCTTAGCCAGAATGAACGCAAGCTGACGGTCCCGACAATTGCATGGGAACGAAAATGCCGTCAGCCGGATGGCCCGGAAGACAACCCTTTCGATGTTCTGCTCAGCTTTCTCCCGCACAAGACACGCAGGATTTCACCTCAGGGTGTCAGCCTGTTTGCCAACGACTATTTCGACCCATGGATGGGCCCATTGGTCGCCCGCCGTGATCGATTGGATGCTCTCGATGTTCGTTATGATCCTCGGGACATTAGCCACATCTACATCAAGGACCCCGATATAGGAGTCTGGCGCCCTGTGGCGCGTCGGGATGGACTGCTTGAAGCGGTCACCCTCTGGCAGCACAGGGCCGAGAGAAACCGAGCGCGCGAAACTGGTCGGCGCCCGATCGAGGAGAAGACCGCGATCCGCCGCGAAATCGCAGCGACCGTGGATGCCTCAGCAAGCAAGAAGCAAAGGCTGAAGGAAATCGCACGGGCCAGGCATGCGGCTCAGGCGCCGAAACCTTACCAGAGCCTGACTCCTGCCCCGACACCAATCCGGGAAACGCCCGACCCCGAACGTCCGCGCCGCGTCTTTCCGGTGGAGGATTGGTGAAATGGCGGATCACCTCTTGGACCCGGCTGCATCGCTTCTCGGTGCGGATGACGCGCGTCGGATCGCCCATATCCGGACGGCCCGTTGGATCAGCCACCCTGTCGCAAACAGCGCCCACAACGCCATGCGCCTGCTACTCGATCGGCCAGTAACCTTGCGCCCCAGAGGGCTCTTGCTGACAGGCCCCTATCACAATGGCAAGACGATGATCGCCGAACGCTTCGCGATCGAACATTTGCGTCAGTCAGAACGTCAAAGGATCTGGGTGATCCAGACCCGGGAAGGTGCTGGACTGTCTCACTTCTATGCCAGCATTCTTGCCGGGCTGCGCGCGCCTCAGGCAGTTGGCTGGCGAAGCCTGTCGCGCGCGGGCGAACAGGTGGATCACTTGCTGGACAGCCTGAAACCCCGCCTGCTCATCTTCGATGAGTTTCACAGCGCCCTTCGTGGTCGGCGCCAGGACGTGAAAGCTATCTTTTCGTTCCTGCGCCGTATCGCACGTGTCCACGACATCTCGCCCGTACTGGTCGGCGAGGTCGCGGTCTACGACGCAGTGCACGACACCGAGGAAATGGGATCGCGGTTCGATACGATCCCTGTTCCCAGATGGGCCTATGACGAAGATTTCGCGACGCTCCTCGATAGTCTTGAGGCCAGCATGCCACTCGCCCGACCCTCAGGCCTGTCGCGATCGCCTCTGGCTGGGATCATCCATGAACTGTCGGAAGGTTTGATCGGAGAGGTGGTCGTTATCGTCAGCAACGCGGCTATCACCGCGATAAAGAGCGGCGAGGAACACATTTCTGAAGCGACCATCACCTCGCTTGGTTACACGCCCCTGTCGAAACGCCGAAATGCTCCTTTGCGCCGCGAAATGACGTGAACCAGTCTGCGTCCGAGATCACAGTCACACCTGCGCGCGACTACGGCAATGAGGTGGGGCAAGGCTGGCCCGGCGTTGTTGCACCGGCACCCGGAGAGCTTCTGTCGAGCTGGCTGCATCGGCTGGCCATGGCCAATGGAATTCCACCTCAATATTTTGGGCGGGTTCTGGATGTCGCTGTTGGAGATTGGTCTGCGAAGCTTGACCGAGACCTTCCCGGGCGAATCCTCAAATTGCTGGTCGAGCGAACCCGGTTGCCTGCCGAGGATATTGATGGCCTGGCTTTGAACCGCGACTCACTAGCCCGGTTGCGATTGCGGCAGATCACAGGATCAGGAGATGCCCGCACATCGACCGCTCGGCTCAATCGCCTGCAATATTGCCCGGCATGCCTGAAAGAGGATCGCGCACCGTTCTTCCGGCGCGGCTGGAGCCTGGCGACGCGCGTTTCCTGCTTTCGGCATGGATGCCGCTTGCGCGATCACTGCCCTGCCTGCGGCGGCGGCATTGCGCCTGCTCGACAAAACCGCCTTCTGCCGCAACATTTCTGCGTCTGGTGTGATGCTGATCTCCGAAAACCCACCCTGCCCGCCGAGTATGATGTGCAGCGTCTCGAACGGCTCATCGACGATTTGCTTCGAATGCATGTTGCAGGACATGGACGGCATGGAAAGACATCCCTGCCCGCCATGCTTGGGGCGGCTTGTTTCACGTTCAATGGCCAGCCGACGTCAATTTCGCGCTTGCCGCACCGGGTCCGCTACGCATTGTTCCGCCAGTTGGCCGATGGAATGACGCACCTCCAAAAACGTTCCGTGCATCCTGCAATTGACCTCTTGACCCGCATTGCACTGGCTGCGCCCAAGCATTCCGACTTGGTGGCGTCATTGAGTGCAGAGATCACGTTACAGATCACACCGGGACCAAAGTCGCGCTCCAGACATCCTGATTTGGCGGACTTACAACAGGTCATCGTTCGCCTTCATTCAAACCGCCGCACATCATTGGCAACGGCTATGCCTGCGCATTGATGACCCCTGCATCCTCCATCTGCTCCCGATCGGGCAGGTCCTGCAGCGACTCCAGATCGAACGCGACCAGGAACTGCTCCGTCGTCACATAGGTATAGGGTGCTCCACGCCGCGGCGACCGTGGACCGGTTCCGATCAACCCGCGCGCATGCAGTCGCCCGATCAGATCGCGGCTGATCTCCTTGCCGAAGATGTCCTTCAGCCCGTCCCGGGTGATCGGCTGGTGGTAGGCGATGGCAGCGAGCACCGCGACATCATATTCGTCCAGGTCCAGAAGCTGTTCGCCCACATCCGCAGCGGCCCTGATCGCTGGGGCGTAGGTGGGCCGCGTGCGCAACATCCAGCCGTCGGTCACCTGCGCCACTTCGAAGGATCGTCCTTCGAGATCGGCGACCAGGTCTTCGACCAACAGATCGACCGAAGCCCCCTGCCCCACCACGCGCGCGAGGTCCTCGCGCGGCACCGGCGATGCACTGGCGAAGAGAACGGCTTCAATCCGCCGCATCCATTCACGCCACCGCAATTCGGCTGGCAGATCGTTCAGTTCCCGATCGAAGTCAGTTTCGGCGTGATCCTTGGCCATCGCTCAGATCCCGTAGAGCCGGAACGTGTCGCGGCCGGTCAGCTCGCGCACCGCGCCGAGAACGACCAACCGGTCACAGAGCCGCCGTGCGGACCGGTCCGGTAGTGGGAGGGCCGCAGGCGCGACGGCATCTTGGGTCAGGAACATCGCGACGGCGGCCTCTGCGCCTTTGGCGCGCAGCTTCGGCGCGACCGCTTTGAGATGCGCTGCCCGCCGCGCGAGGTCAGTTGAGAGACGCACGGCATCGACCGCCGATGAGACGAGCGCACGATGACAAGCCGAGCGTAGGTCTTCGCCTCGCTTGCGCATGTCGGCGCGTTTCAGGCCTGCGGCCAGAAGCGGCACGACATGATCCCAACCAAGCGTCTGAGCGAGGGTCGCGTCAGCAAGGACGAGTGCGGGCACCTCGGCACGGGGGGCATCGTTCAGTACCGCCTCCAGCACCATTGCCGCGCGACTGACCGCTGCCCCCTGCCCGGCATCGAGCCAACTCGCGATCTGATCACCCTGAAGTTCAGGCAGCGCCCGGACCAGAGCTTGCAAGGTCACCGGCCCTTCCGTGGCGCGACGCCACGCCAGACAGGTTTCGCCTGCCGGGCCGGGCAGGTCGCCGGGGCGCAGCAGATGCGCCACGTCGCGCAGCTCCCCTGCCCGCTCCGGGCGACCCGAAAACGCGACACAAGCCTCCGTCGCGCGCAGCGCGAGCCGGTCCCGCAGCAAGGCCTGGGGGACAGGATCGTATCCTAACGCAAGATGCAGGTGGCTCAGTGCTGCGCCCGACAAAAACGCCACATCTTCAAGGGTTTCGGCGCGTACCGAGGTGACCCAGGACGGCATCCGGGGTAAGCTATCAGGGTCGCTGTCGAAGGTTGGGCGGGCATATGTCATGCCACAACACTATCTTGTGACGGCGCTTTTGACTACCACATAGTGTAGAAACCGCCCCTCTTTGCCGAGTCTTTCTATGTCCAATAAGTTTGCATTATCGGACACCAAAGAATATGCTCAGCGACATGTCAGAAAACAACGAGAAATCGATCTCAAAGCCGCCAAATGGGCCTTCGGTCAGCGAGAACAACGAGAGAGATCATCCCAGCAGCGAGGCTTTGAGCCTTCCTTCCTTTGTGGCTGGTTCAGGCACGCTCGATCGGCTGGTGGATACCGCGCGCGACTATGCGCGCGCCGCGGCCTCGGACAATACGCTGAAGGCCTATGCGAAAGACTGGGCGCATTTCGCGCGCTGGTGCCGGATGAAGGGCGCGGAGACTCTGCCCCCGTCGCCCGAAATGATCGGGCTCTACCTTGCGGACCTGGCGTCCGGAGCGGGCCCCTCCCCTGCCCTATCGGTCAGCACCATCGACCGCCGCCTGTCGGGCCTCGCCTGGAACTATGCGCAGCGCGGCTTTGCCCTCGATCGCAAGAACCGCCATATCGCCACCGTGCTGGCCGGGATCAAACGCAAACACGCCCGTCCGCCGGTGCAAAAGGAAGCGATCCTGGCCGATGACATCCTTGCGATGGTGGCCAAACGCGGCCGTGGCCACCTGGGTGTCCGCAGTGGCATCTGCGCCGTAAGCGGGACGCCGAACGGTTGAAATCGAGGTGGCGCAACTGGCGGCGCGATGGGTTTGAACAGCAGTTTCAAACCGTTCTCGACCACATTCGCGATAATGGCCC
>CBFHND010000034.1:0-29363 GCA_965657085.1 uncultured Paracoccaceae bacterium | reverse complement strand
CGGTTGATGATCTTCCGTTTGCGCATGGCGGTCTCGGCCCATATCCGCGCGGTCTTGCCCGGGGACGTCGGCGGGTTTGCGGCGGCCGTGACCACAGGGGACCGCAGCGGGATCAGCCTTGATGCCCTGAACGATCTGCGCGCCAGCAACACCGCGCACCTGTTGGCCATCTCGGGTCTGCACATGGGGCTTCTGAGCGGCTTTGTCTTTGGCTTGTTGCGGGTTCTGTTGCTGCTCATTCCGCGTGCGGGGCTGTATTGGCCCACGCGCAAGATCGCGGCGGTGGGCGCGTTGATCGTGGCGGCGGGATACCTTGCCCTGTCGGGCGGCAACGTGGCGACCGAGCGCGCTTTTGTCATGGTGGCCGTGGCGCTGACCGCGATTCTGGTGAACAGGCGCGCCATCAGCCTGCGCGCGGTGGCGATTGCGGCCACCATTGTGCTGGTCCTGCGCCCCGAGGCGTTGCTCGGGCCGGGGTTCCAGATGTCCTTTGCCGCGACCACGGCGCTGGTGGCGGTCTTTGGCTGGATGCGCGACCGGTCCATCCGCATTGGGCCCGCGTGGGCGCAGCCAGTCGTGGCAGTGGTGATTTCATCGGCGGTCGCGGGGCTGGCCACGGCACCTGTGGGGGCCGCGCATTTCAATGCGGTGGCGCACTACGGGCTGATCGCGAACCTGGCCAGCGTCCCGTTGATGGGGGTGCTGGTGATCCCTGCGGCCGTGCTGGCGGCGGTGCTGTCGCTGGTGGGGTTGGACATCGTGGGGCTGTGGATCATGGGGCAGGGGCTGGCGTGGATCCTTGGCGTGGCCGATTTCGTTGCCGGGCTGGAAGGCGCGCGCGGTTACGTGGTCGGGCCTGCGCCTGCGGTGCTGCCCCTGATCGCCTTGGGCGGATTGGTGGTGATCCTGTGGCAGGGGCGTGCGCGGTGGCTGGGCGTCGCGGTGATGGCGGCCGGGTTCGTGATCTGGTCGGGCACGGAACGGCCAGCGGCTCTGATCGATGGCACGGCCAAGCTGGTGGGGGTGATGACCCCGGATGGCCGCGCGCTCAGCAAGCCCAAGGGCGCAGGGTTCGTGGCGCGCAACTGGTTGGAAAACGATGGTGACGGGGCGGATCAGCCTTTGGCCGCAGACCGCTGGGGGGAGGCGACCAAGGGCCTGGCCCGCGCCCGGATCGGCGGCATCGAGGTGGTGCATGTGATCGGCAAGCGCGCGGTCGCCGGGTTGCAAAGCTGCCGCTCAGGCCAAGTGATCGTGGCAAGCGTCGACCCCGAGGCGCCCTTGCCCGGTTGTGACATCTATGCGCCGAAAAGGTTGCGCGCGACGGGCGCATTGGCCCTGCGGGTCGAAGACGGCAAGACCCGCATCATCACCGCGCGCGAGATTGCGGGCGACAGGATGTGGACCTCTTGGTCGGATTAGGGCGGGCATGAAAAAGGGCGCTCCGGTCCGGGCGCCCTTCGTCGGTTGTACCGGCAGATGGCTCAGTAGGTGCGGATCAGACCGACCAGCTTGCCTTGAACCTTCACTTTGTCATCGGTGAACACGCGCGTCTCGTAGGCCGGGTTGGCCGCCTCAAGGGCGACCGTGTTGCCCCGCTTCATATAGCGTTTCAGCGTCGCCTCGTGATCTTCGACCAGCGCCACCACGATGTCGCCGTTGTCGGCCACCGCGGTTTCACGGATTACCACCACGTCGCCGTCGTTGATGCCCGCTTCGATCATCGAATCGCCTTTGACCTCAAGGGCATAGTGGTTGCCTTGACCCGCCAGCATCTGACCGGGCACAGCCACGGAATGCGAGGCCTGCTGGATCGCCTCGATCGGGACGCCGGCAGCGATGCGGCCCATCACGGGCAGTTCGGTAACATGCAGCGCCTCAACCGACTGGGCAGCAGCGGGTGGAGGCGTGTCAGGGCGGTCCCCTTCGATCACGCGCGGATTGAACCCGGCCGTTGGCGCGCCCCCCATGCTTTCGGGCAGTTTGACCACCTCGATGGCACGCGCGCGGTGCGCAAGGCGGCGGATGAAACCGCGTTCTTCAAGGGCGGTGATCAGCCGGTGAATGCCGGACTTGGAGCGCAAGTCCAGCGCCTCTTTCATCTCGTCAAAGCTGGGCGGCACGCCATCGCGTTGCACCCGCTTGTGAATGAATTCCAGCAAATCCAGTTGCTTCTTGGTCAACATGCTCGGCCCTCCAGCCCTGTCTGGTTTGGGTTTGTTCTATGCATGTTCCTGTTTTGTGTCAACAGGGGCGATCACAGGTCGATGATTTCGACCATTTCGCCGGGTGCGCGGGCGCTGTCGTCCGGAGGGCGCACGATCAGCGCGTTTGCCGCGGCCAGCACAGACAGAAGCGAGCTGTCCTGATGGCCCGCGTCGGCGACGGCACCAGCGGCAGCCGTGGCGCGCATATAGTGCTCGCGCGGTCCGTTTGCCGTCAGGGGCGCTGATAGCGGCAGGCGGCGGCGCGGCGCGGGCGCGCGGCCCAACCCCTGCAGGGCGCGGATCACGGGGGCGAGAAAGACAGTGCCGCAGACCATGGCCGACACCGGGTTGCCGGGCAGGCCAATCATCGGGGTGCCATGCAGGCGGCCTGCCATCAGCGGTTTGCCGGGGCGTATCGCCACCTTGTAGAAGGATTGTTCCATCCCAAGATCGGCGGCCACGCGTGCCACCAGATCATGATCGCCCACCGACGCGCCGCCGATGGTCACGATCAGGTCCGCCCCCCGCGCCAAGCCAAAAACCGTGGCCAGCGCGCCGGGCGTATCGCGCGCAATGGGCAGCAGGCGGGGTGTTGCGCCCAAATCCTCCAGCATCGCCGCAAGCCCGAATGTGTTGGAGGCGATAATCTGGTCAGGGCCGGGGGCCTCGCCGGGGATTACCAGCTCGTCCCCCGTGGAAATCAGGGCCACCACCGGTTTGCGCGCCACCGGCACGTCGGCAATGTTCATTGACGCCAGCAAAGCCACGTCGCCCGGTCCCAGCTTGCGCGGGGCGGCCATGGGTGCGCCTTGGGTGAAATCGACGCCGGCAGGGCGGATATTGTCCTTGGGTTTGATGTCCGGGCCAAGGGTGATCAGGTCGCCGCGCCGGGTCACATCCTCTTGAATCACAACGAAATCAGCACCTTGCGGCACAGGCGCGCCGGTAAAGATGCGCACGGCCTGTCCGGGGCCGAGGGTCCCGTCCCAGCCGTGACCCGCCGCGGATTCGCCCACCACCTTGAACAGCGCGTCGGTTTCGACTTCCGCCGCCTTCACCGCATACCCATCCATGGAGGATGCGGCAAAGGGCGGTTGCGTGCGCTGTGCGGTGACCGTTTCGGTCAGGATCCGACCATTGGCCGCGCGCAGGGGCACGGTTTCGGTGCCCAGCGGCGCGGCGAGGTCAAAAAGGTGATTGAGGGCCTGTGCGACGGGGATCATTCGGCCTCGTACCGCCCGGATTTGCCGCCGTCTTTCAGCTCAACCCGCAGGCCGCCGATTTCCATGGATTTGTCCACGGCCTTGGACATGTCGTAGACAGTCAGCGCAGCGGTGGAGGCGGCTGTGAGAGCCTCCATTTCCACGCCGGTCTGGCCGGTGGTTTTCACGGTCGCGGTGATGCGGATGCCGGGCAGGTCCGCATCGGGCACAAGGTCCACGGCCACTTTGGTGATGGGCAGCGGGTGGCACAGCGGGATAAGGGTCGATGTCTGCTTGGCCCCCATGATGCCGGCAAGGCGCGCAACCCCAAGAACATCGCCCTTCTTGGCGCGACCTTCTGAAATTATATCAAAGGTTTCAGGCTGCATCTTGATCCACGCAGAGGCCACGGCAATACGGTCGGTCACGGCCTTGTCGGTGACATCGACCATATGCGCATGGCCCTCGCCGTCGAAATGGGTCAGGGCCATCGCTTACATGCCTCCGGCGGGTTGCAGCGGATTGGCGAGCAGGGTGCGCGTCGCCTCGGCCACATCGTCCTGGCGCATCAGGCTCTCGCCGATCAGGAAGGCGCGTGCGCCATACATGGCCATATCAGCGAGGTCCTGCGGTGTATTGAGGCCGCTTTCACAGACAATCATGCGGTCCACGGGCACCTGTTTGGACAGGATGCGGGTGGTGTCGAGCGTGGTCTCGAAAGTCTTGAGATTGCGGTTGTTGATGCCGATCATGGGGCTTTTGAGCCGCGCGGCGCGGTCCAGTTCGGGCTGGTCATGCACTTCGATCAGAACATCCATGCCCCAATGGATTGCGGCATCCTCAAGCTCGGCGGCCTGCGCGTCATCGACCGAGGCCATGATGATCAGAATGCAATCGGCCCCCAGTGCGCGGGCCTCGGCAACCTGATAGGTGTCGTACATGAAATCCTTGCGCAGCACCGGCAGATCGCAGGCGGCGCGGGCCTGCACCAGAAATTCCTTGGCCCCTTGAAAGCTGGGCGTGTCGGTCAGCACCGACAGGCACGCAGCGCCGCCCGCGGCATAGGCTTCGGCATGGGCGGCTGGGTCGAAATCGGCGCGAATGAGGCCTTTCGACGGGCTGGCCTTCTTGATCTCGGCAATCAGCCCATAGCCTTCGCGCGACGCATGGCGCAGGGCTTCCACGAAGGGGCGGACGGGTGATGCGGCGCGGGCCTCTGCCTCGACCACGTCGAGGGGACGCGCGGCCTTGTCGGCGGCGACCTCTTCGAGTTTGTAGGCCTTGATGCGATCCAGGATCGTTTCGGTCATCGGTTTGCCTTTCTCAGCGGGGGAATGCGAAAGGCCAGACCTTCGCGCTCCCCGGAGTATTTGTGACCCCAAGATGCATGGTTCACGCCCCTTGGGTGATCTTCGCCACGGCGGTGATCTTGGCCCGTGCCGCGCCGGAGTCAATGGAGGTGGCCGCCATTTCGACACCCGCCTTGAGGTCGGGGGCCGCGTCCGCCACCACCAGCGCCGCCGCCGCATTGAGCAGCACCGCGTCACGGTAGGCCGAAGGTGCACCATCCAGCAGGGCATTGAAATCGCGCGCGTTTTCCTCTGGCGTGCCGCCGACGATCGCCTCGAACGGGTGTGTGGGCAGGCCCGCCTCTTCGGGGTGCAGTTCGAAGTCGGTCACTGCGCCGTTTTCCAGCGCGCTGACCCAGCTGATGCCGGTGATCGTCAATTCATCGGTGCCGTCGCTGCCATGCACCAGCCACGCCTTGTCCGTTCCCAAAAGGCCCAGCGTTTCGGCCATGGGGCGGATCAGATCCCGCGAAAAAGCCCCCGTAAGCTGGCGCTTGACCCCTGCGGGGTTGGTCAGGGGGCCAAGGATGTTGAAGATCGTGCGTGTGCCAAGTTCGGCCCGTGTGGGCATCACGTGGGCCGTGGCGGGGTGATGCATGGGCGCCATCATGAAACCGATACCGGCCTCTGCCAGTGCCTTTTCCACCACCTCGGGGCCAACCATCACGTTGAGCCCCATTTGCGTCAGCGCGTCGGCGGCCCCGGATTTGGAGCTGAGGTTGCGGTTGCCGTGTTTGGCCACCACCACGCCCGCACCCGCCACCACGAAGGCCGTGGCGGTCGAGATGTTCAGCGTACCTTTGCCATCGCCGCCGGTGCCGACGATGTCCATGGCGCCTTCGGGCGCACGGACCGCGTTGCATTTGGCGCGCATCACCGCGGCGGCGGCGGCGTATTCCTCTACCGTTTCGCCCCGCGTGCGCAGGGCCATCAGCAACCCGCCGATCTGGCTGGGCGTGGCCTCGCCTGCAAAGAGGATGCCAAAGGCGTCCTCGGCCTGTTCGCGGGTCAGCGGGCCGTTGGCGGCGGCATCGAGAAGGGGTTTGAGGGCATCACTCATGCGGGCACCGGAAGCAGATCGACAAAGTTCTTCAGCAGGGCATGGCCATGCTCGGATCGGATGGATTCGGGGTGAAACTGCACCCCGTGAATAGGAAGGTCGCGGTGTTGCAGGCCCATGATGGTGCCGTCTTCGAGCGCCGCGGTGATCTCGAGGCAATCTGGCAGGCTCTCGCGTTCGACGATCAGTGAATGATAGCGCGTGGCCGCGAAGGGCGAAGGCAGGCCCGCGAAAAGGCCCGTGCCGGTGTGGTGCATGGTGCCCATCTTGCCGTGCACGATGTCCGGTGCGCGCACAACCTTGCCGCCAAAGGCCTGTCCGATGGTCTGATGGCCAAGGCACACACCCATCAACGGTGTGCGGGTTTCCGCCGCAGCCTGCGTCAGGGCAAGGCAAATTCCCGCCTGATCGGGGTCGCAGGGGCCGGGCGAAAGCAAAATGCCTTCGGGCTTCATCGCCATCGCGGCCTGCACATCCAGCGCGTCGTTGCGGTGCACCTCGATATCTGCGCCCAAAGCGCCCAGATAATGCACGAGGTTGTAGGTAAAACTGTCGTAGTTGTCGATCAGCAGCAGCATAGGCAAACTTTGCATTTAGGGGGCTGGAGGCCAAGGCCCCCTGCACTGTATAAGCGTGGCATACATGTTCAGGCTTGCCCGCCAGCGTCAAGAGGTGCAAGGGGCGGTCAGGGCACAATCAAGACCCGCAGGGCGGGCATCAGACAGGCTGGGATGGCTGAAATGGCACGAGGATTTCTGAGCGGCGCAATTGTCGGCACGGTCGTGAGCGTCGGCGTTGCAGGCGTCTTGTCGGTGATGACAGGGCAGGGCACGGCACCTGAACTGGACAGTGCCGCCCCCAGCGATGTGACAGCGCCGCAGACGGGTGATGCCGCCACGGCGGCGGCCCCGGTTGATGCCGATCTGGCGCTGGACAGTGGCGTGGCGCAGGTTGCAACCCCGCAGGCGGATGATGTGAACGCCGTATCCGAGGCGGGCACCGACCCCGCAGGCCGCCCCGAAACCGGCACGGCTGCAGGGCTTGAGGCTCCGCAAGTGCCGCAGGCGGACGCGACCGTATCGGTGGACACCGATGCCCCCGTGCAACCGGGTGTGCAGGCCACGTTGCCTGATACGCCGCAGGCTGAAACCGAATTGTCGATTTCCACGGAACCCGCGCAACCCCCGGCACCGGAGGTTGTCGAGGACGAAACTGCATTTGCCCCTCAGGACACGGAGACAGAGGACCCCGACCCGGCCCCGCAAACGCAAACACAGGCCCCCGCAGCCCCCGAGGACGATGAAATCATCGTGGTGGTGCCCGAAGACCCCGCCCCCGAAGTGCCGCGCACGGCACAACGGGTGGGCTCACTGGTCGACCGTGACGATGAACCGGCTGAGGAAGAAACACCCGCAGCCCCTGCCGCCAAACCAATCGATGCCTTCGCGGCCGCTTTTGATGCGCCAGCGGACAAACCGCTCATGGCGATCGTGCTGATCGACACGGGCGCCGATTTGTCCGGTGGGGCCATCGGGCTGCCCGCCTTGCGCAGCTTTCCCTATCCGCTGAGCTTTGCGGTGGATGCGACATTGCCCGATGCCGCCGAACGGGCCGCGGCCTACCGCGCGCAGGGGCTGGAGGTTCTGGCGATGGTCGATCTGCCGGCCGGGGCGACGCCGGTGGACGCCGAAGTGACCCTGAACGCCGCCCTGTCGAACATGCCGGAGTCGGTGGGCGTGCTGGAAGGGGTGGCAACCGGCCTGCAATCCAGCCGCGAGGTGTCGGATCAGGTCACCGACATCCTGCTGCAAAGCGGGCATGGATTTGTCACGCAGTCCAAGGGACTGAACACGGTGCAAAAGCTGGCGGTGCGTGAAGGGGTGCCAGCCGCCACCGTCTTTCGCGATTTCGACAGTGCGGGGCAGACGCCCACCGTCATTCGCCGTTTTCTCGATCAGGCGGCGTTTCGGGCCGGACAGGAAGGCGGGGTGGTGATGTTGGGCCGTGTGCAGCCCGATACGATCAGCGCGCTGTTGCTCTGGGGTTTGCAAGACCGCGCCGAACGCGTGGCATTGGCCCCGGTCAGCGCGGTGTTGAAGGCGCAACTGGCGCAGTAGCGCTCAGATGATCTCGTCTTCGTCAAAGAGCGGATCAAGCGTCAGCTGCGCCGTCAGGTCCTCGACCGTGGCGTCGTCGGCGCTTGGGGCGAGTTCGGCAAGGTGAAAGATCGCATCGCCCTCGTTGACCACGGGCAGGATGGCCCGCCCGATCAGGATGCCATCGCCCGGCGCATGCACATCTTCCTCTACGTGGCCAAAGGGGTCAGAGACCGTGGCCAGAACCTCACCCTGTGACACGATCTCGCCTTCGGCGCGGAAGGTGCGCAGCAATCCCCCCGCAGGCGCCCGCAACCAGGTTGATCCCTTGCACACAAGCGGTCTGGCCCGCGCCCGGCTGATGCCTTTTGCGGGCAACATGTCGTGCGCGCGCATCACGCGCAGGATGCCTGCAACGCCTGCGCGCACTGCCATCTCGTCGAACCGCAGCCCTTCGCCCGCCTCATAAAGCAGCACGGGCGTGCCGCGCGCTGCCGCCTCACCGCGCAACGATCCGTCGCGCAGGGTTGAGCTGAGGATCACCGGCGCGCCAAAGGCCTGCGCCATGGCGGCGGTCAGCGCATCCCCGGGCGTGACCCGGCATTGCGGCAGGTTCGTGCGGTGAATGGCCGCCGAATGCAGGTCCACGCCAAAGTCACAGCGCAACACCACTTCGTTCAGAAAGATATGTGCCAGCCGCGATCCCAGTGACCCCGCAGGCGTGCCGGGAAAGCAGCGGTTCAGATCGCGCCGGTCTGGCAGGTAGCGTGAGCGGTTGAGAAAACCGAAGGCGTTGACCACCGGCACCACCAGCAAGGTGCCGCGCAACTTGTCCAGTTGCGGCGCGCGCAACAGGCGGCGCACGATCTCCACCCCGATCACTTCGTCGCCGTGCACCGCCGCTGACACGAACATGGTGGGGCCGGGACGCTTGCCGTGGTGCACCTGCACCGACAGGTGCACCGGTGTGTGATCGGGCAGGATCGACACCGGCAGATCGACCGTCCGGGATGTGCCGGGCGCAACCTTATGGCCCGCGTAATCAAAAGACCCACGTGCGGTCATGGACGGTCCTGTCTTCCTTTTGCGTCAAATACCTCGGGGGGTGCGGGGGGCTGGCCCCCCGCGGCGCTGATGCGCAGCATCAGCAGCGTCACCCGTTGCCCCCATCGAAGCGCGCGGCATCCGCTGCTGCCCGCCGGATCGCACCGGATTTGTGCACGGTTTCCATGAATTCCGCCTCCGGATCGCTGTCATAGACGACACCGCCCCCGGCCTGAATATAAAGCGTCTGATCCTGCACCACCGCTGTGCGCAGGGCGATACACATGTCCATATCGCCGCCCGCACTGAAATAGCCGACACCGCCGCCATAAACGCCGCGCTTTTCCGGCTCCAGCTCGTCGATGATCTCCATCGCGCGCACCTTGGGCGCCCCCGAAACGGTGCCTGCGGGCATGCCTGCAAAGAACGCATCCAGCGCATCCTTGCCCGGCGCCAGCTCGCCCACCACGTTGGACACGATGTGCATCACGTGGGAATACCGCTCGACAATGAATTCCTCGGTGGGGCGCACGGTGCCGATCCGGGCCACCCGGCCCACGTCATTGCGCCCCAGATCCAGCAGCATCAAGTGCTCGGCCAGTTCCTTTTCATCGGCCAGAAGGTCGGCCTCCAGCGCGCGGTCTTCTTCCGGCGTCGCGCCGCGCGGACGGGTGCCGGCGATGGGCCGGATCGTTACCTCGTTGCCAAAGACCCGCACGAGGATCTCGGGGCTGGCACCAATGACCTGAAAGCCACCGAAGTTGAAATAGAACATGAAGGGCGACGGGTTCGTGCGCCGCAACGACCGATAGAGCGAAAAGGGTGGCCGGCGAAACGCCTGCGCCCAGCGTTGCGAGGGGACCACCTGAAAGATGTCGCCCGCGCGGATGTAGTCCTTGGCCTTTTCCACCGCCGCCTTGTAGCCGTCGCGGGTGAAGTTGCTGACAGGTGCATCCACATCTGCCGCATCGCCCAGATCGCGGGTTTCGCGTGGCATGGCGCGTTCCAGGTCGCGCACCGCGTCCATTACCCGTTCGGCCGCCTGTGCATAGGCTGCGCGCGCGCTTTGCCCGTCGGCGGCCCAGGCGGGCGACACCACCGTGACTTCGCCCTTGACCCCGTCCAGCACCGCCACCACCGAGGGGCGCAACATCACCGCATCGGGCAGGCCCAGCGGGTCGGGGTTCACATCCGGCAGCTGTTCGACGTGGCGCACCATGTCATAGCCGAGATAGCCAAACAGCCCCGCCGCTGCCTGCGGCAGATCATCGGGCAGTGCGATCCGGCTTTCGGCGATCAGGCTGCGCAGCGTATCCAGAGGATTGCCATCCAGCGGCTCGAACGCATCCGCGTCAAAGCGGGCCTGACGATTGATGCGCGCGGTGTCCCCATGCGATTCCCAAATCAGGTCCGGCTTCATCCCGATGATCGAATAACGCCCGCGCACCTCGCCCCCGGTGACGGATTCCAGCACGAAGGCGTCCTTCTGCGCACCCGTCAACTTCAGCATCAGCGACACGGGCGTGTCCAGATCCGCGGCCAGACGGGTATAGACGATCTGGTTCTCGCCTGCGTCAAAGGCCTTGGCGAAACTGTCGAAATCCGGGGTCAGGGCCATTGTGCTGCGCCGCGATCAGGGAAAGTTGACATGCACGGCCTGAACGGCACGCGGATCGACCTGAGGGCCCGCCCGCAGCGTCGTGTCGGCGCTGTAAAGGTCAAAGATGTTCTGCGACAGCGACTGGTTGGCCTGTGCGCTCAACTGCCCTTGCAGCGTGGCGGCATCGGGGTTGTCGGTGGCGGGGTTGATCGCATCCAGTTGCACGATGATGACGCTGCCGAAGGCATCCACGATGCGCACGTCGCCGGGTGACATCTCGAAGATCTGCTGCATGAAATCCGGGGGCGTGCTGTTGATAAAACTGCTGCGCAGCTGGCCGGTTTCCTGGCTTGGCGACAGGCCCAGATCAGCCAAAGATGCCCCGCCATCAATCTGCGGCACCAGCGTTTCGGCCTTTTTGCGCAGCGCATCGCCCAGACGGCGTGTCTCGAACCGGGCTCTTACGTCGTCGCCGCTTTCTTCAAAGGTCGCGGGGCGCTGGGGTTGCTCGTCATCGAGACGCAGGGCGAACAACCCGCCATCGGACAGGTTTTCGATCTGCGGGAAGTCCTCGGCGGTCACAGCGGCGGCTGCATCGCGGAACCCTGTGTAGGCATTGATGTCGGCGGCGCTGTTTATGTGCCAGTCCACGGTGCCAATCTGCATGTCGCTTTCAGTGGCCAGCTCTTCCAGCGTGGCGCCGCCTGCCAGAAGATCGTCGAGGTCCTGAGCCTGACGGTCGACCATGCGCCGCGCCCGATCCGCCGCCAGCGTCTCGCGCAGGCGTGGTTCGGCCTGTTCAAAGCTGACCTGAAGCGCAGGCAGAATACCGTTCACCCGGTAGAGCGACGGGCCAAGCGACGAGGGCAGTGGCCCCACCACATCGCCGACCTCTGCGCCAAAGACAGCTTCGCCCGCGGCATCCAGTTCCAACCGCCCCACGTCGCCCAGATCGACATCCGACAACTCAAGCCCGCGTTCGTCCACCAGCGCCTCGAAGGTCGTACCGCTCACTTCGAGCGCTGCAGCGGCCTGATCGGCGGCATCCTGATCCAGAAAGGGCAGGCGTTCGACCAGGCGGCGCTCTGGCTGGTTGAATTCGCCCCGGCGTGCATCGTATTCGGCGCGCAAGGCGTCTTCGTCGATCTCCACACTATCCAGAAGCATGTCCGGGGTCAGCAGCGCATAGGTGATGACCTTGATGGCCGGTCGGTTGAATTCATTCTGGTTGGCGCTGTGAAAAGCCCGCAATTCGCTTTCGGTCGCAGGGGCGAGCAGGGCATCAAGATCGGTTTCGGTCAACCGCGCCATGGTGAAATCACGGCCTTCACCGACGTAATCCACCAGCGTGCGCGCGTAGGTGTCGGGCATGACCACGCCACTGACAATCGCGCCTTGCAACAAGGTGCGCGACGCCTCTTCGCGCAGGCGGTTTTCAAACTCCGCCTCGCTCAGCCCCGTTTGCTCCAGTGTAAATGCATAGCCGTCGCGGTCAAAGTTGCCGTCGATGCCGCGGAAGGCGGGAATGTCGAGGATCTGGTTGCGCAGGGTCTCGTCGCCGATGGACAGGCCCAGTTCGGTGGCTTCATGATCCAGCGCGCGCGTGGCCACCAGCCGCTGCAACACCGCCTGATCCAGCCCGATGGCCTGCACCTGTGCAAAGGGCAGCGACTGTCCGGTCTCGGCCTCGACTGCGCGGATTTCCTGTGCCAGTTGGCGGGCATAGTCATCGACGTCGATATGCTTGTCTCCGACCTTGCCGATGGTGCGGATGGTGCCGGAAAGGTTGGTCGCGCCAAAGCCGCCCAGACCAAGGATCAGCAGACCCAGAAGGATCCAGACAGCGGTTTTCGACAGTGAGTTCGAGCCTTTGGCCATGATGCGTGCCCTTGTTGGTATCTGCGCCCTGTTTGGCCTTTGTCTAGCGGGGCCACGGCGCAGGGGCAAGGGGCCTCAGCGGGGCAGGTCCAATGCGGCGAGCCGGTCAAAAAGCGTGGCGATTCCGGCCGCATCCAGATTGGCGAAGGCGATGCGCAGCTGTGACGCGCCCGAAGGGTCGTCCTCGGGGCAGAACATCGTACCGGGCAGGCACAATATGCCCGCCTGCTTCACCAAGAGCGGTGCCAGATCTGCGGAACTGAGCGCAAAGGGATGGCGCATGTAGGCAAAGTAGGCCCCCACGCCCATCAACGTCCAACCGGCTGCGGCCAGCACGGGAAAGCCGTCCTCGATGGCTGCGCGGCGGTGCAGGATTTCATCACGTTCCCCGGCCAGCCATTGGCCGAGGTGCTCAAGCCCCCAAAGCGCCGCATACTGACCGATCTGACCGGGACAGATGGCAACGGTATCAAGGAATTTCTCGACCTCGGCCAGCCGCGCGGGGCTGGTGGCCAACGCCCCCACCCGGTGCCCTGTCAGCCGGTATGCCTTGGAGAAGGAATAAAGGTGGATGAAGGTGTCTTGCCAGTCGGGCTGTTGAAACAGATCGTGCGGCGGGCCGCTGCGGCTGTCGAAATCACGGTAGGTTTCGTCCACGATCAGGGCGATGCCATTGGTGCGCGCCAGTTCATAGAAGGCGCGCACCAGCTGGGCCGGGTATTCGACGCCGCCGGGATTGTTGGGGGTGACAAGGGCAATGGCGCGGGTGCGCGGTGTGATCAGGGCCGCCGCCGCCTCTGGATCGGGCAGCAGATCGGCGCCGGTTTGCAGCGCCACGGCGCGAACGCCAGCCATGTCCAGCCACATTTTATGATTGAAATACCATGGGGTTGGCAGGATAACTTCATCCGTTTCCCCGCAGAGCGCCGCAATGCTGGCCGCAAAAGCCTGATTGCAGCCCGAGGTGATTGCCACATGCGCATCGTTGATTTGCGCGCCATAGTGGCTGTTGATCTGTTCCGCCAAGGCGCTGCGCAGCGCGGGCATGCCCAGAACCGGGCCATAGAGATGCGCATCATCCCGCGTCAGGGCCGCATCGGCCATGGCCTGTCGCAAGGCAGGGGGCGGCGGATCGACCGGGGCGGCCTGGCTCACGTTGATCAGAGGGCGGTCCGCAGGCTGCGTCACACCATCCAGCCAGCGGCGCGCTTCCATGACGGGCGGGGCAAAGGTGGTGGCGGTGCGTGAAACGGTCATCTGAAGCCTCCGGCGACGCTGAAATCTGGCATGCGGGCTCAGTCCTTGCCGCGGTAAGGTTCTACATATTGAAGGGCCATGTCCCATGGAAAGAAGATCCACGTGTCCTGACTCACGCCGGTGATGAACGTGTCGACCTGCGGTTCACCCTGCGGTTTGGCATAGACCGTGGCGAAATGTGCATTCGGGTACATCTGGCGCACCAGTTCCAGTGTTTTGCCGGAATCGACAAGGTCATCGACGATCAGGATGCCCGTGCCATCGCCCATCAACTCGGCATCGGGCGCCTTGAGAACCTGCGCATCGCGGCGCTGGTCGGCTTTGCCGCTGCCCGCATGGTAGGATTTTACCGAGATCGTATCGACTGTGCGCACATCCAGTTCGCGCGCCACGATCATCGCCGGTGCCATGCCGCCACGGGTGATCGCCACGATCGCCTTCCACGCGCCATTGTCCGGCCCGTTGCCATCCAGCCGCCACGCCAAAGCGCGGCTGTCGCGGTGGATCTGGTCCCAGCTGATGTGAAACCCTTTTTCGTGGGGCAGGCGGTCTGTCATGGGATGTTTACCTTCCGGTCAGCAGTTTCAGGCCAAAGCCGCCCAAAGCAATGGCGGCGATCCGGTCCAGCACCGGCTTGGCGCGCAGGTAGGACGCGCGGGCCGGGCCGCCGGACAACAAAAGGGCGCAGGCGCTGTAGAACATCACCTCGAGCACGAAGTGATTGGCCACGATCAGCGCGATGTTGGCGGCACTCAGGCCCTGCGGAAAGACCACCAGGATCACAGCCGCAGCAAAGAGCATCGATTTGGGATTGCCGAGATTCACGAGCAGCCCTGAAACGAAAGCGCGCCCGTGGGGCGTCGGGGCATCGGACAGGGGCGCGCGGGCGTGGCGCCACGTCTGTATGGCAATCCAGATCAGGTAGAGCGCACCCGCCACCTTGAGCGCCGTATAGGCCCATGGAAAGAGCGCAAAGAGGCTTTCCAGCCCCAAAAGCGCCGCCAGCGTCCAGTACGCGGCAGCAGCGGCAAGGCCCAGACCCGTGGCGATGCCCGGACCGCGCCCGGCACTGACCGAGGTTTTGACCGCAAAGAGAAAAGCGGCGCCGGGGCTCAGCAGGGCGGCCAGCAGCACAAGGTTGAAAGCGATGAGGCTTTCGGCAGTGATCATTTGCTCATGTCCGGCGCATCCACCGCCTTCATGCCCACCACGTGATAGCCCGCGTCCACGTGCAGGTTCTCGCCCGTGGTGCCGCTGCCCAGATCGCTGAGCAGGAAAAGCGCGGCTTTGCCCACGTCTTCGGTGGTCACGTTGCGGCGCAGGGGCGAGTTATATTCATTCCACTTCATGATGTAGCGGAAATCACCGATGCCGGAGGCGGCCAGCGTCTTGATCGGGCCGGCCGAGATGGCGTTGACGCGGATGCCGTCCTTGCCCAGATCTTCGGCGAGGTATTGCACGGAGGCCTCAAGGGCTGCCTTGGCCACGCCCATGACGTTGTAGTGCGGCATGACCTTTTCGGCACCATAGTAAGTGAGCGTGAGCGCGCTGGCGCCCGGCGGCATCATCTTTTCGGCCCGTTGCATCACGGCGGTGAAGGAATAGACCGAGATGTCCATGGACATCGCGAAATTGCCGCGGCTGGTGTCGACATAGCGACCGCGCAATTCGTTTTTGTCTGAAAAACCAATTGCATGTACGACGAAATCAATGTTATTCCATCGTTCTTTCAACTCGGCAAACAGCGCATCGATCGATGCCTCGTCGCCCACGTCGCACGGCAGCACGATATCACTGCCCAGTTGCGCGGCCAGCGGATCAACACGTTTCTTCAGCGCATCCCCCTGATAGGAGAAGGCAAGTTCGGCCCCTGCATCGGCGCAGGCCTTGGCCACGCCCCATGCGATGGATTTGTCGTTGGCCAGGCCCATGATCAGCCCGCGCTTGCCCGCCATCAGTTGATTTGACATCGAAAAACTCCCCGCTCCGCGCATCATTGCATAACCCCGTGCGCACCTGCGACCTTTAGGCGATTGCCGTTGGCGCATCAAGAGGATCGAATGCGGCGGTATTTCCGGCGGAACGGGGCCGGAGGGTGGCTTGCTAAGCCCAAAGACATAGATTAGGCGAATTGAGGTAAGGATAGGGGATGATCCATGGCAGAACGAGGCGGCAAATTCGCGGGTGACGACCCGTTTGATCTGGCGCGTGCATGGTTGAAAGAGGCCGAGGCACAAGAGATCAACGATCCCAATGCAATTGCTCTGTCGACCGTGGATGCGAACGGTTTGCCCAATGCGCGCATGGTTCTGCTGAAGTCTATCGAGGACGACGGCTTTGTCTTTTATACCAACTACGAAAGCGCCAAGGCAGGCGAGTTGGATCAGGCGGGCAAGGCCGCCTTTGTGATGCATTGGAAATCCCTGCGCCGCCAGTTGCGGGTGCGTGGTTTGATCACCCGCGAGGATGGGCCCGAGGCAGACGCCTATTTCGCATCGCGGTCCCTCAAAAGCAGGCTCGGGGCGTGGGCCTCGCAACAAAGCCGTCCGTTGAAAAGTCGCGCGGCCCTTGTGGCGGAGGTGGCCAAGGTCACGGCCCGGCATGGCACCAACCCCGCACGCCCGCCATTCTGGGGGGGGTACAAGATCGCCCCGCTTGAGATCGAGTTCTGGGCCGATGGCGAGTTCCGCCTGCACGACCGCTTTGTCTGGCGCCGTGCAAGTGTGAACGATACGTGGGGTATCCAGAGGTTGAACCCGTAAATTTCACGCTGCGTGAAATGCAGAACTTTGATTTATCAGGGATTTTGCGCTTGAAATGACGACCGAAAGTGGTTCAAGTCTAACCAAACGACACACGTACCAAATGGAAGAGAATTCGTGTCGCACGAAAATGAAAATGCCAACCGAGTTTCAGGTCTGGTTAAGTGGTTTGACCCGGTAAAAGGTTTCGGATTTGTCGTATCGGAAACGGGTGGCCCCGATATTCTGTTGCACGTGAATGTACTGCGCAATTTTGGGCAAAGCTCGGTCGCGGATATGGCCCGCATTGATATCGTTGTACAAAACACCGAACGCGGCGTGCAGGCGGTCGAGGTGCTGTCAATCGAACCGCCGCAGGGAACGAGCGATGCCTCGACCCTTGAAGATATCGTGGACATTGATCCCGGTGTCGTGTCCGATACGCCGCTTGAACCGGGACGGGTCAAGTGGTTCGACAAGGGCAAGGGGTTTGGCTTTGCCAACATCTTTGGCCGCTCCGAAGACGTGTTCCTGCATATCGAAGTTCTACGCCGGTCTGGCCTTGCGGACTTGCAGCCGGGCGAGGCGCTGGCGTTGCGGGTGATTGAAGGCAAACGCGGGCGTATGGCCGCGGAAGTCCACGCATGGGAAGCGGCCGTGCCGCGGGACGACGCCTGATGCGGTGGGCGCTGATCGGCTGGCTATGGCTGATTTGCGCCTCACAAGCCGTCGCCGCATGCTCGGAAACATCCGTTTCCTTGCGCGGGGACTGGGGACAGGCCCGATTTACGGTCGAAATTGCCGATGACGCGCAGGAACGGGCGCAGGGGCTGATGCATCGCACCGAGATGGCGCAATCGGCAGGCATGCTCTTTATCTATCCGCGCCCGCGACACCTGTCGTTCTGGATGCGCAACACCCTCATTGAACTGGACATGCTGTTCATCGACGCCGCAGGGGTGGTTCAAAACATCCACCACCGGGCGCAGCCTCTGGACGAAACGCCGATCTACGGGGGCGCCGATCTGGTTTCGGTTCTCGAAATCAACGGTGGGCTGGCCAAACGACTGGGCATCACCACCGGTACCGAGGTGCGTCATCCGGCTTTTGCGCAGGGTCTTGCGGCATGGCCGTGCGAAAACTGATTTATTTGGGCTTTTCAATTTGAAATCCGCGGTCTAAAGAGGCGCATGGTTCGGGGTGTGGCGCAGCCTGGTAGCGCACCTGTTTTGGGTACAGGGGGTCGGAGGTTCGAATCCTCTCGCCCCGACCATATTTCCCCCTAGTTCGGCAAGACGCCACCGGCGGCCTGCAACATGCGGTCCAGCAGGGCGTCGAGCTGTCGGTCCTTGTAGTAGATGCGGCGCGGGGTGCCGGACTTTTGGGGCACTTCGGCGAAATAGCTGAATTCGACCACGGTGCCGGACGCTGGCGTGGTGACACGCGTTTGCTGGTTTTGCATGACGATCACGGGTGTTTCCAACGCGCCATCATATTCCAACAGCAAAAAAGCGGCGAAATCCGGCGTGGGCAGCGTGCGGCATTGCAGGATTCCGCGCGACGGCGATGCCAGAACGTCGCCGGGCGAGTCGCAGGCGTCGCGGAAGGCGGTGTTCAGCGTCGTCGGCTCCGCGGCAAAGAACGCCTGCCTTTTGGGCAAGTCTTGGGGTGAGGTCACAACCGTTTCTACATATTGTGGTGCGCACGCCGCCAGCGACACAAGGATCAGGGCGAAAAAAGGTCTCATCAGGGGGTCCTTATGCACGTTGATGCAACGTGACCACATTTTTGCAGGCGCAGCAATTTTTTTGTCCAATCGGTCAAGCGCCCTGTGGATAACTTCAACGATCAGGTGACGTTTTGGGGCTAAGCAGGCCCTAAAACTCATAAAATTCCCATCGGCCATTTGCGGCCGATCTGGGGGTATTAACTTTGCGTTAACGAAGTGAATCGGCTGGGGTCGGGGACCACCGTTTTGGTACATCCGGTCAACCCTCAATCTGTCAAAAAAAGTTCAAAAAACACGTTGACCCTAGGGGGGCGAATACGTCACCTTGTGCGGGCCGGGTCGCTCACCACAACATTTAGTGGGTAACACTAGTCGGGAGCAAAGACAGGCACAGGGACGGATCAGACGCCAAATTCCATGGGTGTTTACGCTGGGGGGCGCACACGAGTGCACACCAGTGGACGATCAACTTCGGTCTTGTGTTGGCGGGGAATGCGGGGGCGCGCAATGACGTGTCCTCGGTGGGTTAAAATGCTGGATATGAGGCAGCGCGATGAAAATTGAAAGAAAGTTCACTACGGCCGGAGCAGATGCTTACGCGGCACTTGATTTTGTCACCACGGCATCGGAAATCCGCAACCCGGATGGCACCATCGTGTTCCGTCTGGACGAGGTCGAAGTGCCTTCAAGCTGGAGCCAGGTGGCCAGCGATGTCATCGCGCAGAAGTATTTCCGCAAGGCCGGCGTGCCCAGCAAGCTGCGCAAGGTCGAAGAGGCGGATGTTCCCGAGTTCCTGTGGCGCTCCGAAGCAGACGACGGTGCCGAGATCGGCGGCGAGACGTCGTCCAAGCAGGTGTTCGACCGCTTGGCCGGTGCATGGGCCTACTGGGGCTGGAAGGGCGGCTATTTCACGTCCGAGGACGATGCACGCGCCTACTATGACGAAATGCGCTTTATGCTGGCCGCACAAAAGGCCGCACCCAACAGCCCGCAGTGGTTCAATACCGGCCTGCATTGGGCTTACGGCATCGACGGTCCGGCGCAAGGCCACCACTATGTCGACTACAAGACCGGCAAGCTGACGAAATCCAAATCCTCCTACGAACATCCGCAGCCCCACGCCTGCTTTATCCAGTCGGTCAGCGACGATCTGGTGAATGACGGTGGCATCATGGACCTGTGGGTCCGCGAGGCGCGCCTGTTCAAATACGGTTCCGGCACCGGCACCAACTTCTCGTCCCTGCGCGGCGAAGGCGAAAGCCTGTCGGGCGGCGGCAAATCCAGCGGCCTCATGGGTTTCCTCAAGATCGGTGACCGCGCTGCGGGCGCCATCAAGTCGGGCGGCACCACGCGCCGGGCGGCCAAGATGGTCATCGTCGATGCGGATCACCCCGATATCGAGGACTTCATCAACTGGAAGGTCATCGAAGAGCAGAAAGTGGCGAGCATCGTCGCAGGGTCCAAGATGCACGAGCAGAAGCTGAACGCCATCTTTGCTGCGATCAAGGCATGGGATGGGGCAGAGGCGGACGCCTATGACCCCAAGGTGAACCCAAGCCTCAAGGACGCGGTGCGCGAGGCCAAGAAGGTTTCGATCCCCGAGACATACGTCAAACGCGTGCTGGACTATGCCAAGCAAGGCCACACCAGCATCGAATTCCCGACCTATGACACCGATTGGGACTCCGAGGCGTACAACTCGGTCTCCGGTCAGAACTCCAACAACTCCATCCGGGTGACAAACGCCTTCCTCACGGCCGTTGAAAAAGACGCCGATTGGGAACTGATCAGCCGCGTCGATGGCCGCGTGACCAAAACTGTCAAGGCGCGCGATCTGTGGGAGCAGGTGGGCCATGCCGCATGGGCCTGTGCCGATCCGGGCATCCAGTACCACGACACGGTCAACGAATGGCACACATGCCCCGAAGACGGTGCGATCCGCGGATCGAACCCGTGCTCGGAGTACATGTTCCTTGATGACACCGCCTGTAATCTCGCGTCGATGAACCTGCTGACCTTCTTCAAGGACGGGCAGTTCCAGGTCGAAGACTACATGCACGCCGCGCGTCTGTGGACCGTGACACTGGAAGTCAGCGTGATGATGGCGCAATTCCCGTCCAAGGAAATTGCGCAGCGCTCCTATGACTTCCGCACGCTGGGGCTGGGCTATGCCAACATCGGCGGGCTGCTGATGAACATGGGCTTTTCCTATGACAGTGACGAGGGCCGCGCGCTTTGTGGTGCTTTGACTGCCATCATGACCGGTGTGAGCTATGCCACATCCGCCGAAATGGCGGGCGAGTTGGGGCCGTTCCCCGGCTACAAGAAGAACAGCAAGCACATGCTGCGCGTCATGCGCAACCACCGCAACGCGGCCTATGGTGCCACCGACGGCTATGAACAGCTGGCCGTCAAACCCGTACCACTGGATCACGCCAATTGCCCCGATGCGCGTCTGGTCGACATGGCCATGAGCACATGGGACGAGGCGCTGAAACTGGGTGAGGCCAACGGCTACCGCAACGCGCAGTCCACTGTGATCGCGCCCACCGGGACCATCGGTCTGGTCATGGACTGCGACACCACGGGGATCGAGCCGGATTTTGCGCTGGTTAAGTTCAAGAAGCTCGCCGGTGGCGGTTACTTCAAGATCATCAACCGCTCGGTGCCTGCTGCCCTTGAAAAGCTGGGCTATGGCAGTGCGCAGATCGAAGAAATCGTGAGCTACGCCGTGGGTCACGGCACAATCGGCAACGCACCCGGCATCAACCACACCTCGCTGACCGGCCACGGATTTGGCGCCAACGAGTTGGCCAAGGTCGATGCATCGCTTGAAAGCGCCTTTGACATCCGCTTCGTGTTCAACCAGTGGACGCTGGGCGAGGAGTTCTGCACCGGTGTTCTGGGCATCCCCACCGAAAAGCTGAACGATCCCACCTTCGACCTGCTGCGCCATCTGGGTTACAGCAAGGCGGACATCGACGCGGCCAACGACCACGTCTGCGGGACCATGACGCTGGAAGGTGCGCCGCACCTGCGCGAAGAGCACTATGCGATCTTCGACTGCGCCAACCCCTGCGGCAAGAAGGGCAAGCGTTATCTGAGCGTCGACAGCCACATCCACATGATGGCCGCGGCACAATCGTTCATCTCGGGTGCGATCTCCAAGACGATCAACATGCCCAACGATGCAACCATCGAGGATTGCCAGAAGGCTTACGAACTCAGCTGGTCGCTGGGGGTGAAGGCCAACGCGCTTTACCGCGATGGTTCGAAACTCAGCCAACCGCTTGCGGCGGCATTGGTCGAGGACGACGAGGAGGCCGAAGAGACACTGGCAACCGGGTCGGCGCAGGAAAAAGCGACTGTTCTGGCTGAAAAGATCGTCGAAAAGATCATCGTCAAGGAAATCGTCAAATCGCACCGCGAGAAGATGCCGGAACGCCGCAAGGGGTATACCCAAAAGGCGATCGTGGGTGGGCACAAAGTGTACCTGCGCACAGGCGAATACGAGGACGGCAACCTCGGTGAGATTTTCATCGACATGCACAAGGAAGGTGCCGGTTTCCGGGCGATGATGAACAACTTTGCCATCGCCGTGTCGGTGGGCCTGCAATACGGTGTGCCGCTGGAGGAGTTCGTGGACGCCTTCACCTTCACCAAGTTCGAGCCTGCGGGCATGGTTCAGGGCAACGAGACGATCAAGAACGCGACCTCGATCCTTGATTACATCTTCCGCGAACTGGCGGTGTCCTATCTGGACCGCACCGATCTGGCGCATGTGCAGCCCGAAGGGGCCAGCTTTGACGATCTGGGCCGGGGCGAAGAGGAAGGCGTGAGCAACGTCAGCGAGTTGAGCGACACAGCCGCAAGCAAGTCCTTGGAAGTGCTCAAGCAAATCTCGTCCACGGGCTATCTGCGCAAGCGCCTGCCACAGGATCTGGTGGTGCTGCAGGGCGGCATGGCCGACGTGGGCATCGATGCCGAGGCCGCATTGCAAACGCTGGTGCCCGAAGTGGCCACTGCTGTCGGTGGGACCACGACCATCACCACCACCACGGCGATGGCATCGGGGGCGGTCACAATGGACGCACGCACCAAGGCCAAGATGCAGGGTTACGAGGGCGAAGCCTGCGGCGAATGTGGCAACTACACGCTGGTGCGCAACGGCACCTGCATGAAGTGCAACACCTGCGGCGGGACGTCCGGGTGTAGCTAAGAGATCGCTTCCCCTGGGGGATGCGTAGGGGTCCTGGTTCACCCAGTTGGAACCGGACCCCGACCGAAAATCGAATAGGGTGGGGGCGGACGATTTGTCCTTGCCCATCCTGACACGGGGCGGGTGCGCTCGCCCCTTGACGACGTTCAGGCCGCAGGCAAAAAAATTTCCGAGCGGTTAACATATTGAGCTTGAACGGCGAAACTAAATGGAGGCCACGTGCCTCCATTTTTTTTGTTTGAGACATCTGGTGGCTGACTCCACATCCGGCTGTGCCCAATGGCGCGTCACCGGATCGTGCGCAGCAGGCCCGGAACCAAGCTGCAGGCGCCGGGCCAATCGGCGGCCCGTCCCATCGGGTCGGCTATCCGACAGCCGCGCTCCCAGCCCCTTGGGAAGATGATCGTGGCAGACATAAATCGCGCAAGCGGCTATCGCCGGTCGCCCACCTACGGGCCGCCGATTGCCCCTGTCCCGGCGCGGTTCGGTAGCAATCAATCCGCCGGGGTCTCCAGCATGTCGCGCAGGCGGGTGCGGGCGCGCGACAGGCGGGACATCACGGTGCCCAAGGGGATGCCGGTGCGTTTGGCCAGCATCGCGGGTGACGTTTCGCCCTGGGCCACCATGCGCAACAGGCGCGCTTGTTCGCGGGGCAGCTCTTCGATGGCGCGCAGCGTGTCGGCGCAATCCAGGCGCAAGGGGGCATCGGGCTCCACGCTGGCATCGGCCTCGTCCAGTTCTTCGGGCGGGGGCGGGCGGCGCCAGGCCATGCGCGCCTGATTGGTCAGCGTGCGCATCGCATAGGCGGGCAGATCGTCCACCGGCCCTTTGCGCCGCAACCTTTGCAGCAGCCGCAACAGCGTGTCCTGCACCAGGTCGTCCGCCTCGGCATCGCTGCGTGTGAGGCGGCGGGCGCGGCGCTTCAGCATGGGGATCAGCGGGGTCAGTGTGTTTGGGGGCAGGGTGTAGGTCATGACATCAAGGTGGGGCTTTGCGGCCCGCCTGACCAGACGGGGGGTTTTCGCCGATCGCCCGAACAGGGCCTTTTTGGGCGGCCTCTTGCGCACGGAAAGGTTGCGGATCGGCGTGGCTTTGCGTGCCAGAGGCCCGTGGGACAGGGGCTGGGATGCGCAGGCCCGTTTCCGCATCAATCAGGGTGAGAGCCGATGACGGTTCTCGGACGTAACAGACCCCTGAAAGGGAGACACCTAATGAACACTTTCTCGAAATGGACCCTGATCGCGGCCGCCACCGTGGCCTTTCCCGCCTTTGCCATGGGGCAAGGAGCCGGTGACATCGACGCCAATGGCGACGGTGTTCTGACCATCGACGAGGTTCAGGCCGTATATCCGGAGATCACCGCGGACAGCTTTACCGCGATGGACCTCAACGCCGATGGCGCTCTGGATGGTGACGAAGTCGCCTCGGCACAGGAAGCGGGCATGATGCCTGCGCCTTCCGAAGGCTAAGGTTGCCCTGGGGCAAAACTGTGCGTGGGCAGGATCGGACATCACCGCGCAGCGACATGCCCTGAGGGGTGTGGCGCCCGGTTCCCCCCAGGGCCGGGCGCCATGCGTTATGGAAGACCGTTACTGGGGCAGATGGATGTTGAACGCTTTTCGGATGTCCGCATCGATCGAGGGATCGATCCGGGCCTGTGACCGGGTGGCAAGGATGTCTTCCTTGCGGGCCGTGGCCTTGGCGATCAGGTCGGGTTTGCCCAGTTCGACCCATTCCTTGGGCGAGGTGCGATCACCCAGCGTGGGATAGACGCAATCGGTCTGCATCCGGCTCAGCGTCTGATCGGTGCCAAGGTAATGGCCTGGCCCGTCCATGCACACCTGGGCAATCTGGTCCACGGCCAGCGTTTCATCGTTGACTTCGATGCCGCGCACACAGCGCAGCGCCTGGCCGATGATATCATCACCCAGGATCAGGCTTTCGTGACAAAAGCCCAGAAGGGACGCGTGCATTCCCGCAGCCTCGTAGACCATGTTCAGACCCGAAAGCCCCGCCATCACGTTGGAACACATCTGCTCCCAACCGGCCTGCATGTCCGGCAATTTGCTGTCGGCGATGCCTGCGGCTGCCCCGCCCGGCACGTTGTAGAATTTGTGCATCTGGGCGCAGCCGGCGGTCAAAAGGGCCTGTTCACCCGATCCGCCGGTCATCGCCCCGGTGCGCAGGTCCAGCCCGAAGGGCCATGTGCCAAAGACCGCCGGCGCGCCGGGTTTGACTGCATTCACATAGACCAGCCCCGCCAGACATTCCGCCGTGGCCTGCACGATGGCCCCGGCAATGGTCGAAGGGGCCGTGGCCCCCGACATGCCCGCAGACAAGAGCAGCACCGGCATGCCGTGACGGATACACTCCTCCATCACTTCGCAGCTTTCGGTGGCGAACTTCATCGGCGGCACGACAAAGCAGTTGGAATTGGACACGAAGGGGCGCGCGCGCCACGCGTCCTCTCCCCCCGCGATCATGTGCAGCATCTCGATGGCCGGTCCAACGTAGGACGGATCGGTAAAGGAGGTGCCAACGTGTTTGGTGGTCCCACTGACCGAGGCGTAGACCGAATTGAGATCCATCTCGAAGTTGTCAGTGATGTCGCGGCAGACCATGGGGCGCTGGCAGAAGTGGATGTTATCCAGCACATCGACAATGCGCGCCGCGTCATGCAGGTCCTGCACGGTGCTTTCACGGTATTCACGCCCATCCACATCGACCATATGCACCGCTGCCCCGGCGGTGCCGTAGTGCACGCGCGCGCCCGACAGTTCGAGATCGTTTTTGCCATCGCGGCTGTGCAGCGTTACCTCGCGGTTGGCCTTGGCGATGGTGTCCTCGACCAAGGCTCGGGGAAAGCGGATGCGCCCGTCATCGCCCAGAATGGCGCCAGCGCCCGTGAGGTGCGCCACACCGCTTTCCGGCGCATCGGCCAGACCGATGGTTTCCAACGCATCCAATGCCGCGTTATGGATTTTCAGGACGTCGGCATCCGAAAGCGGTTTGTATTGCCCGCCTTCAAGGCCCGGGCGCACGGGGCGCAGGTGGTCGGCCAGCGGCGCGGCCCGTGCAGCACGGCGCGCGGCGCGGCCACCGCTGCGGGAAGGAGATTGATCGTTCATGTCAGGTATCCGAAGAGAAGTGCGTGAAAAAGCGGCGTGGTCGGTGACACGCCCTAGGGGCGTCCCCGCGCTGCACGCCCACGTTCGGCGCCGATGGTGCGGATCACCAATGTGATCTTGCACGTGTCGTGTTGCATACCAGCCTCCTCCAGCCAGCTTTCACCAACACCGTGGCGGGCAAAATCGGCGCGGTCTGTCCTGTTTGCGACGCGCCCGCCCGGATGCGGCAGGCGAATTGGTGCCGGTTGCAACCAGCATTTCGGCAAGACCGCGCCGCTTCCCTGCGCGTTTGGGCGGTCTTTCGCAGGGCAGGGGCCGCAATTGCGCAGCCGTGCGCGCACTTTACGGTCTTTGCGGCTCGGCACTGGAACTTTGTCCCCGGAGCCCCCGTCTTCTAAGGAAGCCCCGCGCAGGCGGAGGCTGATAAATCAGGAGTAAGAGCATGAAACGTATTTTGAGCCTTGCGGCGCTGTCGGGTCTGATCAGTGGCCCGGTGCTGGCTGGCACCCTTCAAGACCCGGTGGTTGATGCACCGCCGGTACCCGCACCAGTGCCAGCGCCTGTGCCTTATACGGGCGGCGATTGGACCGGCCCTTACGGCGGTGTGCAATTGGGCAACCTCGATGTGGACGGAACGGGCGCGGCAGATGGTGATGACGTAAGCTATGGTTTGCACTTGGGTTATGACTATGACTTCGGCAGGTTCGTTCTGGGGGGTGAAGTCGATTATGACTTTACCGATATTGACCTTGGCGGTGCCGCTGACGTTGACAGCGTGGCCCGCCTGAAGTTGCGCGCCGGCTACGACTTTGGCCGCACGATGGCCTATCTGGCGGTAGGTGCCGCACAGGTCGACACATCACTGGGCAATGAAACCGGTGAATTCTACGGCATCGGCGTGGCCTACCAGATCAACGACCGCTTTACCGTTGGCGGCGAGGTGCTGGAGCACAGCTTTGACGATATCAGCGGGTCTGGTGTGGATGCAGATGCCACTTCCGTGACCCTGCGCGGGTCGTTCCGCTTCTGATCGCACCCCAATCATCGGGCGTGCCTGTAAGTGCTCAGGCGCGCCCGAACGCAGCGCGGGGCGCGCCATCCCTCCCGGTGTGTCCCGCGTTACCAGCGGCCCGATGCACCGCCGCCGCTGGACGATCCGCCGCCAAATGATCCCGACCGGCTGCCGGTGGAACTGCTCAGGCGGCTTGTGGTGTATTCCGAAACGGCCACGTAACCGCATTTCGAACAGCTGACAGTCTTGTCACCCAATCCACCCAAGGACCGGGTCGCCCTGCGTTTTATCTTGCGGGTGATGCTCAGCCCACCGCGTTCGCCGCAGGATGGGCAAGACCGGCGCGCGGCAAGCCAATCCGCGACACGCTGCCAGAAAAACAGCGCTCCGAACGGCAACAGAGCCAGCCACAGCCATGAACCGCTGATGCCGCCATCGTGGCCGGCGTCATCCGGAGCAGGGGCGCCCGCCAGATGCTGCGTCACGATGTCATCGATGGTCGCATGCACGCCTGCGATGATGCCGCTGGGGTAATCGCCGCCGCGAAAGGCGGGCAGAAATGCGGTGTCCACCACACGTTGCGCCACATGGTTCCACGAGGTGTCATAGCCCGCGCCCAGCTCAAGCCGCATGGCCCGGTCCGTGGGCAAAACCAGCACCATCACCCCGTCGTTGCGCGTGGCATCGCCCACGCCCCAATGGTTGAAAAGCCCGGTGGCAAAGGCCTCAAGGGTCATGTCGGGGGCATAGGTCTCTTGCCGCGACAGGGTGACAACCGTCATCTCCACCCCTGTATCGCGGCGCAGGGCAGAAAGGGTCTGGGTCAGGCTGGCCTCGACATCATCGGGCAGGATACCTGCATAGTCGTTGACTTCGAGGTTGGTGTAGTCGGGATAGAACTGGGCCTCGGCAGGGGTGTGGGCCAGAACGGCCCAAAGGCACAGCATCATCATTGTGAAAAGGCGTTGCATGAAATCCTCCGGTCCTAAATGACACCAGTATAGACCGAATGAGTGTTTTCGTTCACCCGGTTTTTGCGCGCGCCTGTGCAAAGGCCACAAGGGTGCGCAGGGCTGCTTCGAATTGGGCGTCCGCGATGGTCATGGCCACGCGAATGTGGCCCGCCGCCGCAGCACCGAAGCTTTCGCCCGGCATAACCGCCACGTGGCGTTCATCGAGAAGCGCATTGGCAAAGGCATCGCCTGACAGTCCCGTGGCCCGGATGTCGAGCATCAGGTACATCGCCCCCTGCGCAGGGATCAGGCCCACGGTGTTCTGCCCGGCAAGCACTTCTTGCGCCAGCGCCCGGCGGCGACGGAAGGGGGCGGCAACCTCGTCCTCGAAGTCGGTGCCGAGGGTCAAGGCGTAGGCAGCAGCATCCTGGATGAAACCGGGCACGCCGTAGGTGGTGTGGGTGGCGAAGGTTATGAGGTGGGCGATCACATCCTCGGGCCCCACGATCCAGCCACAGCGCGATCCGGTCATGGCGTGGGATTTCGACATGGATCCCACGACCAGCGTGCGCTCGGCCATGCCGGGCAGGGCGCGGGGGCTGATGTGGCAGCCCTCCCACACTTGCGTGTCATAAACCTCGTCCGAGATCAGCCACAGCCCGTGCTCGGTGCAGACATCGGCAATGCCCTGCAGCGTGTCGCGGGAATAGACGACGCCCGTGGGGTTGTTGGGCGAATTGATCAGCAGCGAGCGCGCGCCGGGGGCGGCCTTGGCAATGGCCTCGGCGCGGGGCTGGAACGCATCGGCGGCGTGGGCCGCGATGGCCTTTGGGTGTGCCGACACGCCGCGAAGGGTTCCGGGGTAGGTGGCATAGTAGGGATCGATATAAAGGGCGGTGTCGCCCGGATCACAGGCGGCGGCATGGGCGGCAAAGAGCGCCGATTGCCCACCCGGCGTGATCAGCACGTTGTCGCGGGTTGTCGGCACGCCCGTGCGTTGGGCCACGCGGGCGGCCACCTGATCACGCAGGGTATCGGTGCCGGGCACCATGGCATAGCCGGTGTGCCCGCCCATGGCGCTGCGGTGCATGTCCTGCAGGATGGGGGCGGCGGTGCGGATGTCGTGTTCGCCGATGGTCAGTTCGGTCACCGGCGTGCCTTTGGCGATCATGCGGCGGGCGCGAATGAACACGTCCCAGCCGTCAGAACCGCCGCCTGTCAAATTCGTCATCCGCGCGCTGGGCTGCATGGTGTTCTCCTGCCTCGATCTTGGCGCCAAGGGGACAGAGGCCGCGCGCTTTGTCAATCGGGGTGGCGGCGCAGGGCACCGCCTTATCGGCTCAGCCCGCTTGACGCCGGGCGGGCGCATGGGTTAGCTGACGGCATGAACCGTGCAACGCTCATTATCTGCTGCATTATCTGCTGATCCACTCAGCGGGCCGGTTCACTGTTTCCATGACACGTCAGAATTGCTAGGCCCGCGCCAACCCCCGCGCAAGGACGCCCTATGGATATCCAGCTTTACAACACCGCCACGCGCCGCAAGGAAACCTTTGCGCCGATCGATCCCGAGAACGAGCGGATGTATGTCTGGGGCCCCACGGTGTATGATCGTGCGCATTTGGGCAACGCGCGCCCGGTGATCGTGTTTGATGTGCTCTTTCGGTTGTTGCGCCATGTCTATGGCCCGGATCACGTGACCTACGTGCGCAATTTCACCGACGTGGATGACAAGATTAACGCACGTGCCGCCGAAAGCGGGCGGGCCATCGGCGAGATCACGGCCGCCGCGCAAGTCATGCGCGAATTCTCGACCAAGGTGCCGATGGCCGACACCACCCACCTGCTCGACATCGTCGGCACCGGCGGCGACGGCGCCCACACCTTC
>CBFHND010000033.1:0-32143 GCA_965657085.1 uncultured Paracoccaceae bacterium | reverse complement strand
GTGCGGGGCACTCTATAGGGGCAGGAAGGGCAAAGGAAAAGGCCGATGAACAAGGTCAGGCAGGCAGGCACGGTGGTGCGGGCGTTGGGCGCGATGAGCGGGACATCCCTTGATGGGGTGGATGCGGCGGTGATCGACACCGACGGTCACCGGATTTTCGGCTTTGGCGCGACGGGATATCGCGCCTATTCCGACGCAGAACGCGATACGGTGGCGGCGGCCTTGGGGGTGTGGAGCGGGCCGGAGGTCGAGGCCGCGACGCAGGTGATCCAAGCCGCGCATGAGGCCGCCCTGAGCGGCTTTGAGGGGGTCGATCTGGTTGGATTTCACGGCCAGACATTGGCCCACGCGCCGCGCGCCCGTGGCACCTTGCAGGTGGGTGACGGGGCGGCACTGGCCGCAGCCCTTGGTACGCCGGTGGTGTGGGATTTTCGCAGCGCCGATGTGGAACTGGGCGGCGAGGGCGCGCCGCTGGCACCGTTCTACCATTTCGCCTGTGCCAAGTGGCTGGAGCGCGACGCGCCGCTGGCCTTTCTGAACCTTGGCGGTGTGGGCAACATCACATGGGTCGATCCACGCAAGGACGCCCCCGAAACGCCCGGCGCCCTTTTGGCCTTTGACACGGGGCCTGCCAATGCGCCGCTCAACGATCTGATGCAGGCGCGCCAAGGGCTGCCCTTTGACAAGGGCGGTGCGGTCGCGCGCAAGGGCACAGTGGCGCAGGGCGCGCTTGAGCTGTTCCTGGCCGAGCCTTATTTCGCGCGGATGCCCCCCAAGTCACTGGATCGCAACGATTTTGCGGAAATGGTGGCGCTGGTGGGCGAATTGTCGGATGCCGATGCGGCCGCCACCCTGACCGCCATGGCCGCTTCGGGCGTGGTGGAGGCGATGATGCATTGTCCCGAACCGCCGTCAGAGCTTCTGGTGACAGGCGGCGGGCGGCACAATCCGGTGCTGATGCAGATGCTGTCGGTGAGCCTTGATTGCCCCGTGCGCCCCGTGGAGGACGTGGGCCTCGATGGGGACATGCTGGAGGCGCAGGCCTTTGCCTACCTCGCCGTGCGCGTGGCCCGCAAATTGCCCACGTCCTGTCCCGGCACCACGGGCGTGCGCGCGGCGGTGGCGGGCGGCACGCTCAGTTGGCCAGATCCCTGACGTAATCCGCGGTGAAGGCGGCATAGCCCGGTGACACCGATTTCAGATGCGGGGCCATGTGGTCGTGCAGCGCGGGCAGGTGGTGAAAAGGCACCGCCGGAAAGGCGTGGTGTTCGGCGTGATAGGGCATGTTCCACGCCAGAAACCGGACCACGCGGGTGGTCAGCGTGGTGCGTGTGTTTTCCAGCATATTGGCAACGGGCGGGCAGTGGCCGTGTTCGGCCAGCAGGTAGAGCCGCAACACAGGCTGCGCGATCAGTACCGGGATGACCCAGATCCACAAGAGCAGGGGACTGATCAGCAAGCTGAAGACTGCAAGCGCATAAAGCCCCAGAATGATCCGCGCCTCGCGCCGCATCGCGGCGTGTTTGCGCGGCGGCAGGTAGGGCGCGTCGATGGTGCCGAACGCATTGGTCCAGAGCGTGCGCGCGTTGCCCGACCAATAGCCCCAGCCCGTGAGGTAAAGCGCGTAGGCGCGCCACGTGCCGGGCCGCCCGTGGCCTGCGATCTCGGGGTCGTGCTCGGGGTCGTTTGTGTACCTGTGGTGGGCAAGGTGGAAATAGCGGAACCAGACAAAGGGCAGCGTCAGCAGGGGGGCGATTGCATGTCCGACGATCGTGTTGATCCACGGGCTGGCGAAAGGTGTCTCGTGGGTGCATTCGTGGCTGAGAGTGAAAAGAAACACCAAGAGGACCCCTTGCGGGATCAGGACCAGCCCCCAAAACGGGGCCTGCGCCGCGATATAGGCGGCGCACAGCGCCAGAAGGCCCAGATACATGGCCAGATGGCGCAGACCCGCCGCGTTTGAACGGGCGGTCAGCCGGGCCTTGGTCTCGGGCGGCAGGGTTTGCAGGAGTTGCTTGTGATCCATGGTCTCTACCGTGGCCTGAGTTCCAGGCGCGGGCAAGGGGTGTGATCTCAATGCGCGCCTTGCGGCGCACGACATTCCGGGCCGCGCGGGGGGGTCAGCCGGGGATGTCGAACCCCGGTTTCGCCAAGGTGAACCCGTCGAAGGTGAACCCCGGTGATACCGTGCAGCTGACCAATGTGTGCCCGCCCGTGCTGCGCGCCGATTGCCAGTGGTGTTCCGGCACGATGATTTGCGGCGCGCCTTGTGTCAGGTCGGGGGTCAGCAGGTGTGTGCTGGCGGGGCCTGCTTCCGTTTCCGACAGGCGCAATTCCAGTGGTGCGCCTGCGTGGAAAAGCCAGATTTCGGTGGCGTCAACGCGGTGCCAATGGCTGGCCTCGCCCGCTTGCAGCAGGAAATAGATGCAGGTGCCCGTGGGGCGGCCCGGCCCTTCACCCGCCCATGTCTGGCGGTAGTGGCCGCCTTCGGGGTGGGGCGCAAGGCCGAGGTGGTCGATGATCTCTTGCGGTGTCATGGGCAAAGCCTAAGCTGCGCGGCAGGCAGGGCCAAGGAGAATGCGCATGAAGGTGGTGATCGTGGGGGCGGGCGTGATCGGGGCGGCCACGGCGCTGGCCTGTGCGCGGGCCGGGGCGCAGGTCACGGTGATCGATGCGGCAGGGATCGCGGCGGGAGCCACCGGCAGGTCCTTTGGCTGGATCAACGCGAGTTTCCATGCGGATGCGGCACATTTCCGGCTGCGGGCGGAAAGCATGGCGGCCTATGGGCGGCTGGCCGAGGCGCTGGCGCTGGAGGCGGTGGCGTGGCCGGGGTGCCTGTGCTGGGAAGAGCAGGGCGCAGCACTGGACGCGCAGCGCGATGATCTGAAGGCGCTGGGATATGCGGTGGATGAGGTGGACGCGGCGCAATTTGCGGCTTTGGAGCCTGCGGTGGTGCCGCCCGCGCGCGCCTTGTTCTTTCGCGGCGAAGGCGTGGCCGAACCGGGCGCGCTGGCGCAGGGGCTGATCGCGGCGGGCCGTGCGCTTGGGGTGCGGACGATGCTGGGGCTGCGGGTGCAGGGGATTGCGACGCAGGGCGACAAAGTGCGCGGCGTTGAGACCGAGGCCGGGGTTGTCCCGGCGGACCGTGCCGTGATCTGTGGCGGCACTGGCAGCGCGCAGATGTTGGACAGCGTGGGCGTGGCGCTGCCGATGCTGCGCAGGCCGGGGTTGATGTTGCGCTCTGCGCCTGTGCCACAGGTGTTGACCCATATCCTCGTGGCCCCGCAGCAGGAATTCCGCCAGGACGCGACAGGTCGGATCGTGGCACCCACCGCCGCCAGCCATCAGGCGGATGCGCGCGCGGAGGTCGAGGACCGCCCCGACGTGCTGGCCGATGCGGCCATCGCGCGGCTTGGTGCGTTGCTGCCGGGGGTCGATCTGCGCTGGGAAGAGGTGGCGCTGGCCCTGCGCCCTGTGCCGCAGGATGGCCTGCCGGTGATCGGCGCGTGCGGGCCGGACGGACTTTATACGGCGGTCATGCACTCGGGGATCACACTGGCCCCGCTGGCGGCGGAACTGCTGGCGGCAGAGGTTGTGGGGCAGGGGCTGAGCAACATGCAGGCCGATCTGGTGGCACCCTATCGCCCGGACCGGTTTCAGAGCGCGATGTCGAAAAATCGCAGCTGATCGACGAACCGCGGGTCGGGTTCGTAGAAGGGCGCGCAGGGGGCAAAGCCCAAGGCATGGTAGAGGCCAATGGCCTCGGTCAGGTCCTTCATCGTGTCGAGCACCATGCGCCCGTAGCCGTCAGCCGCCGCGCGGGCCATGCCCTCTTGCATCAAGGCCTTGCCTGCGCCCAGCCCACGGGCGGCGTCGGTGACGAAGACGCGCTTGATCTCGCAGGTGGTGGCATCGATGGGATAATACATCGCACAGCCCACGGGGCCTTTGTCGGTTTGGGCGAGAATTATGTCGCCGCGCGGACGGGCGTGGATGCGCGGCAGATCGGCGATCAGCGCGGCGTAGGTGTCGTGTGCGTAATAGGTGTCGAGGATGCGCGGGTCTGCTGCACAGCGGTCGGCCAGCAAGGCGCGGTAGCCCCAGCACAGGGTCGCCAAGGCATCGGAATCGTCCGGGAGTGTGGCGGGGCGCAGCGTCAGGGTCATGGGGTGGTTATGGGATCATGGGTCCACTGAAGGCAAGCCTTCAGTGGACAGGCGAGGGGCCAGCCCCTCGCGCTCCCCGAGGTATTTGGAGCAAAAGGAAGACGAGGGTCAGCGCAGGATGCTGCGGCCCGCGTATTCCGCGGTTTCGCCCAAGGCTTCTTCGATGCGGATCAGTTGATTGTATTTGGCCAGCCGGTCCGAGCGCGCGAGGCTGCCGGTCTTGATCTGTCCGCAGTTCGTGGCCACGACCAGATCGGCGATGGTCGCGTCTTCGGTTTCGCCCGAACGGTGGCTCATCACGTTGGTATACCGCGCGCGGTGGGCCATATCGACGGCCTTGAGCGTTTCGGTCAGGCTGCCGATCTGGTTCACCTTGACCAGCATCGAGTTGGCGCAGCCACGTGCGATGCCATCGGCCAGCCGGGTGGGGTTGGTGACAAAGAGGTCATCGCCCACCAGTTGGCAACGGTCGCCGATGGCGTCGGTCAGGGCCTTCCAGCCGTCCCAGTCGTCTTCGGACATGCCGTCCTCGATGGAGATGATCGGGTAGTCGTTCACCAGCGCCTCAAGGTAGGCGACGTTTTCATCCGAGGTCAGGGTTTTGCCTTCACCTGCAAAGACATAGGCGCCATCCTTGAAGTATTCGGTGGCGGCGCAATCAAGGGCGAGGTGGATATCATCACCGGGTGCGTACCCTGCTTTTTCGATGGACTTCAGAATGAAATCAAGCGCGTCGCGGGTGGAGCTGATGTTGGGGGCAAAGCCGCCTTCGTCGCCCACGCCTGTGGCCAGACCGGCAGCGGACAATTCTTTCTTGAGCGTGTGAAAGACCTCGGCCCCCATGCGCACGGCATCGCGGATGTTGGTCGCGGCCACGGGCATGATCATGAATTCCTGAATGTCGATGGGGTTGTCGGCGTGTTCGCCACCATTGATGATGTTCATCATCGGCACCGGCAGCACGCGGGCCGAAGTGCCGCCCACGTAGCGATAAAGCGGCTGCGCGCAGTAGTCCGCCGCCGCCTTGGCCGTGGCCAGAGACACGCCGAGGATCGCGTTGGCGCCCAGCCGGCCCTTGTTCTCGGTGCCGTCCAGTTCGATCATCACGGCGTCCACCTCGACCTGTTCAGTGGCGTCGATGCCCACCAGCGCCTCGGCAATCTCGCCATTCACGGCGGCACAGGCTTCGAGCACGCCCTTGCCCATGTAGCGGGCCTTGTCGCCATCGCGCTTTTCCACCGCCTCGTAGGCCCCGGTCGATGCGCCCGAAGGCACAGCCGCCCGGCCCATGGTGCCATCTTCGAGGATCACGTCCACTTCGACCGTTGGATTGCCCCGGCTGTCGAGGATTTCGCGGGCGTGGATGTCGATGATCGTGCTCATGGGATGGATCCTTTGAAATGGCGTCATGCGCCTCATAGCGCTGCACGTGCAGCAAAGGAACCCGCCGAGGCGATGTTTCCGCTCACACAGGTGCGTTTTTCGCGCTCAGACGGGGACCTTGATGCGCCGTTCGCGCCAGAGCGTGTAGATGCCGCTGGTCACGATGATGACCGCACCCAGCAGGGTCCAGCCATCGGGGCGTTCGTTGAAAACCACCATACCCACGGCCAGCGCAAAGAGCAGGCGCGTGTAGCGAAAGGGGGTGACAAAGCTGATCTCGCCCACGCGCATGGCCGCCACGATGCCGTAGTAGGCCACCGCGCCGACCAGAACGGAGGCCACCAGCAAACCCCAGTTCAAAGGATTGGGAACGACCAGCGGCGTGTCTGCCACCCAGAGCAGGATCGCCGCGGCGGGTACGAGGGTCAGGAAGGCCAGAAAGCTGAGCTGCATGGTGCTGGTGTCACGGCCCACACGGCGCGTCGCCAGATCGCGCACCGCAAGGCCCAGCACACCCTGAAGCGCAAAGAGCGACAGCCAGTCAAAGCCTTCGAAACCGGGGCGGATGATGATCAGCACGCCCAGAAACCCCACAAGGATCGCCGACCAGCGTCGCCAGCCCACGGGTTCGCCCAGAAACAGGGCCGCGCCCAGCGTCACGACCAGCGGTGTCGCTTGCAGGATCGCGGAGGCGGTGGACAGCGGGATAAGGGCAATGGCGGTGACAAAGCCCAATGTGCCCACCAATTCCGCCAGATTGCGGAGCAGAACCGGGCCGCGCAGCATCGCGCGGTCGAAAAGCGGCTTGCCCTGTGCCAGCACCACCACCGCGAACACCGCAGCACCGCCTGCACCCAATGTGCCGATGATCTGGCCCACGGGCAGGGCGGCGGCCAAGAGCTTGATGAACATGTCTTCGATGGCGAAGCCGAGCATCGCCAGAACCATGATGATGGCGCCGCGCAGGTTGTCCATGAATGGGCTTTCGATTGGAGGGGATCAGGCCGTCAGGCGGATCATCAACTGGTTGCCGTCCTTGCGGGTTTCCAGTTCGGGAATTTCTCGCACCAGCGCGCTGAGTTTGGTATGTCCATAGCTGCGGGTGTCGAAATCGGGGTGCGCGGTCTGGATCGTCTGACCGATCTGGCCCAGCGAATACCATTCGTCCTCTTGTGTGATCTTGTCCATCGCGCTTTCGATCAGGGGCAGCGCGTCGCGCGATTTCTCGGACGCCTTGGGGGCGGGCGCGCCGGGGGCGGCGGTCAGGTTTTCGATAAAGATGAAGCGGTTGCACACGTTGCGCAGCGCCTCGGGTGTCTTTTTCTCGCCGATGCCGATGACCATCGAACCATCCTCGCGCAGACGGTTGGCAAGGGCGGTGAAATCGCTGTCGGAACTGACCAGTACAAAGCCATCAAAGCGGCGGGTGTGCAGGATGTCCATGGCGTCGATCACCAGCCCGATGTCGCTGGCGTTCTTGCCCGTGGTGTTGGCGGTTTCCTGTTTGGCCACCAGCCCCAGCGTCAGCACGTGATCCGACCATGCCTTGAGCCGTCCCGACGACCAGTCGCCATAAACCCGGCGCAGGGCAGGCTCACCGATGGAGGTGACCTCGCGCAAGATCGCCTCGGCGTGTTTTGCGGGTACGTTGTCGGCGTCGATCAGCACCGCCAGAAGGGGGCGTTCGGTTGGGGTTGGCATATCAGGCTCCGACAATGGCATCGCGTCCGGGCCTATATGACCCGTTCTTGGTTAACAACAGATGTTGTCGCAACCGCGTGGGGCAAGGTCACTTCTTGATCGGCACACCGTAAAGTTCCAGCCGGTGGCCGCGCAATTCATAGCCCAGCTTGGCCGCGATGCGTTCCTGAAGCGCTTCGATCTCGGGGTCGACGAATTCGATCACCTTGCCCGAATTCATGTCAATGAGGTGGTCGTGGTGGTCGCGTTCGGCATCTTCGTAACGCGCGCGCCCATCGCCGAATTCCAGCTTGTCCAGTATGCCCGCCTCTTCAAACAGCTTGACCGTGCGGTAGACCGTGGCGATGGAAATACCCGCATCAATGGCCACGGCGCGGGCATAAAGCTCTTCGACATCGGGGTGGTCGTCGCTGTCTTGCAGGACCTGTGCGATCACGCGGCGCTGGCCGGTCATGCGCAGCCCTTTTTCTTCGCAACGGGCGATGATCGGTTGGGTCATGGTTTGGCCCTTTGGCGGCAACGTGGAACGGGGCATGGTTTAACGGCCTTTGGCGGTGGGGGCCAGAGGGGAATTGGGCGCGATGCGGTCTGCAGCACGGTCTCTGGGCGGGATGCGGCGACAGTTTGAGACAGTCAACAGCCTTGGAGAACCCCGGACCCGAACAAGCCGAAGGCGCGGGTCCATCGCCGGTCCGCCCGCCGGACTGGCGATTTGGCAAAGCGTGTGGGCCGGAGGCATCGTCGCGCCAAGGTTCAGGGATAAAGCGCCCTGATAAAAAAGCCGGATCGCCAATCCACGGACAGCCGATGGGCCCGCGCCCCAAAGGCGCGACGGTTGACTTATCCGCGCCAAAGGCCCATGTGCAGCGTCAAGGCGATGCCGTCTGCCGCGTGAGCAGAGATTACGGTAATCAATGGCAAGAGCGGGACACACCCGCCGATCCCAATGGGATCAGGACCACAGCGGATCGCCCGATGTTCCCAAAATCACGCGTGGGGCAACGCGACCGGACGTGGCGGGGGCCTATCCCCGTGCACGCAGACCGGCCGTTCAACCGCAAGTGATGTGTCGCCCCGTTTCGGGTGCGGCCAAGGAATGACATGAGCGATTTTGATATGATGGACCTGCCCAACCGGCTGGTCAAACGACTGGCCGAAATGGGCCTCAAGGATCCGACGCCGATCCAGAAACAGGCGATCCCCCATGCGCTGAACGGGCGCGATGTGATGGGGCTGGCGCAGACCGGCACCGGCAAGACCGCCGCTTTCGGCGTGCCTCTCGTGGCGCAGATGCTCGAAATTGAAACCCGGCCCAAGCCGCGCACCGTGCGTGGTCTTGTTCTGGCCCCCACGCGCGAACTGGCCAACCAGATCATGGAAAACCTGCGCGGCTTCTGCGAGGGTACGCCGCTGAAGGCGCAGATGGTCGTGGGCGGACAATCGATCAACCCGCAGATCAAGCGGCTGGAACGCGGTGTGGACCTTTTGGTGGCCACGCCCGGACGCCTGTTGGACCTGATGGATCGCCGCGCGGTGATGCTGCACGAAACGACGTTCCTGGTGCTGGACGAGGCGGACCAGATGCTCGACATGGGCTTCATCCATGATCTGCGCAAGATCGCCTCGGTGCTGCCCAAGGAACGGCAGACGATGCTGTTTTCGGCGACCATGCCCAAGCTGATGAACGAAGTGGCCAACAGCTATCTCAAAAGCCCCATTCGCATCGAAGTGTCCCCTCCGGGCAAGGCGGCGGACAAGGTCACCCAAGAGGTGCACTTCATTGCCAAGGCGGAAAAGTCCAAGCTGTTGATGGAACTGCTGGGTGAACACCGCGACGAACGCGCGCTGGTATTCGGCCGCACAAAGCATGGCATGGAAAAGCTGTCGCGCACGCTGGAAAAGGCGGGTTTTGCGGCCGGTGCCATTCATGGCAACAAGTCGCAAGGTCAGCGGGACCGCGCCATCGCCGCCTTCAAGGCGGGCACGATCAAGGTGCTGGTGGCCACGGATGTGGCCGCGCGGGGGCTGGACATTCCGGACGTGAAACACGTCTACAACTACGAATTGCCCAATGTACCGGACAACTATGTGCACCGGATCGGGCGCACCGCGCGCGCGGGCAAGGACGGTGCAGCGATTGCATTCTGCGCCCCGGACGAAATCGGCCAGCTGCGCGATATCCAGAAGGTGATGGGGATCAGGATCCCCGTGGCTTCGGGGCGCGCGTGGGAAGATGTGGAACTGCCCAAGGGCGGAGCCAAATCCGGTGGCGGAGGCCGCCCCGGTGGCAAACCCGGTGGCGGTGGTCGTCGGCGCAAGCCCGGTGGTGGTGCCCCGGGTGGCGCACCGTCGGGGGGCAAACCGGGTGGTGGCCGCCGCAGACGGCGCGGTGGATCGGGTGGCGGCGCCAAAAGCGCCGCCTGATCCTGTTCAGGTATAAAGCGACGGCGCGCCCAACTGGGCGTGCACGTCGTTGACCTGTGCCGGTTTGAGGTTCATCGCCTGTGCCAGCGCGTGCAGGTATTGTGCTTCGGCCTGCGAATCCAGATCGATCGCCAAGAGCGACATGGCATAGACCTGTGGCTCAAGCCCGCGCGGCACTGCGGCGGCCAGCGCGTCGACATCGACGTTGCGCTGCATCTCGGCCTGAACAAAGGCCGCTTCTTCGCGGTCCACATCGCCACCCAGTTGCCCCATCAGCTTTTCCTGCTCGCCGTCATCCAGCTTGCCATCGGATTTCGCCGCCTGGATCATCGCGCGCAGCATCAGGGCGGCCGCGGCCTCCTGATCGGCAGAGGGTTCGATGGCCGGTTCCGGCGTCTGGTCGAATTGCGAGTTCAGAACGGCGCCGAAGCTGTCGTTGCTTTGCGCGGGTTTCTGACCCAGCGCACCGCTGAGTCCACCCAGAAGCCCACCGGCACCCGCCGCGCCCGCCAATCCGCCCAACATATCCTGAAGACCGCCGCCGCTTGTTCCGCCCTGGCCGCCGCCAAGGCTCTCCAGCAAACCGCCCAGCCCGCCGGACATACCGTCTGCACCAGCGGATGCGCCGCCCGCACCGCCCAGAAGGCCGCCCAGCATGTCCTGCAATCCGCCGCCCGCCGCGCCGGGGCTGTTGGTGCCACCGAAAGGCTGGCCGCTGCCTGCCGCCGCTGCGCCGCCTGTCAGTCCGCCCAGCAATCCGCCAAGCCCGCCACCGCCAGCGGCCTCACCGCTGCTGCCGCCTTTCATCATCGCGCTTGCGCCTTTGGCCACGGCCACGCCGATGGCGACCTTGGCGAGTGTTTTCATCAGGCTCATGTCATGCCCCCCATTTGGTTTCTGTCAGAATCATATTGGCCAGTGTTGCACAGCTCGCGCGGTGCGCCTTGGGGAAAAGCGCGCGGGCTGCCGCACGATTGACAATGGCGCGGGCTGCGGGCCTTGTGGCGCGATGGAACGCAAATCCTCTATCGATACGTTTGGCGTCGTCGCGCTGGTTCTGTTCGCGCTGCACCTTGCCTTCAACCAGGTGGTGATCAAGGTGACCAACGGCGGCTTTGGCCCGGTGTTCCTGGCGGGCATCCGGTCGGTTGGCGGGCTGATCGTTCTGGCACTTTGGATGCGGTGGCGTGGCGTATCCCTGCGCCTGCCGCGCGCCACGTGGTTCGGCGGGGCTTTGGCGGGCACGCTTTTCGCCCTGGAATTCATGAGCCTTTTTGTGGCGCTGGACCTTACAACGGTCAGCCGCGCCTCGGTGATCTTTTATTCCATGCCGGTCTGGCTGGCGCTGGCCGCACATGTCGCCTTGCCCGGAGAGCGGTTGAGTGCCCTGCGCATGTTGGGCCTCGCGGTGGCGATGGGCGGCGTGGCGCTGGCGATGCTCGACCGCAGCAATGGCGCGGCCAGCCTGACGGGCGATATCCTTGCGCTGGTGGCGGCGATTTGCTGGGCGGGCATCGCGCTCTGTGTTCGGGTGACGGGGCTCAGCACTGCCGCACCCGAGCAGCAATTGATGTGGCAATTGGTCATGTCTGCGCCCCTTTTGCTTTTTGCGGCGCTGTTCTTTGGTCCCTTTATCCGCGAGGTGCAGCCGATCCACATTGCGGGGCTGCTGTTCCAGATATTCGCCATCGCCAGCTTCGGCTTTCTGGCATGGTTCTGGCTGATGTCGATGTATCCGGCGTCCTCGGTTGCCTCCTTCAGCTTTCTATCACCTGTTTTTGCGGTGATCCTCGGGTGGCTGTTGCTGGGCGAACAGGTGGGCTGGCAGGTCTGGGTGGCACTGGTGATGGTGGCCGTTGGGCTGCTGTTGATCAACCGCAGATAAGCGGGCGTCGAGCGCCCCCATGCTTTAGCAGAACTCAGAAGATCAAGTGCCGCAGAAAGTGGCAGGAACGATTTCCTGCTGGCTCGGCGGTCGTGCGAGGTCGGCGTTGTCGTCGGACATCGTGAACGGCGTCGCAAGCGCTTGCGTCAGCCGCGTGAACGGGGCCATGTCGCCCGCAACGGCGGCATCGATCATCGCCTCGATGCGGTGGTTGCGCGGGATAAGCCTGGGGTTGGCGGCGGCCATTGTCGCCTCGGGGTCCGCCTCAGTTTCGATCCGCTTGTGCCAGCGGTCTTGCCATGCTGCAAAGGCCGCGCGGTCCGTGAACTGATCCTGCGCGGTATCGGTGCCAAGAGCCGAAAAGGCATTGGTGAAATCCGCACCATCCGTCTGCATCAGGCCCAGCAGGTCTTCGATCAACGGTTGATCCTCAGCCGTCGCCGCGGCCAACCCCAGCTTGCGCCCGAAGGCTCCAAGCCATGCGTCCTGAAGCTGGCCCGGCATGGCGTGTACCAGCATTGTCGCCTCTTCGACGGCCGCTTCCTTGTCTTCCATCTGCTGGATCAGAGATGTCGCCAGTTGCGCCATGTTCCACACCGCGATGCGCGGCTGGTTGCCATAGGCATAGCGCCCGGTCTGATCGATCGAGGAAAACACCCGCGCCTCGTCATAGGAGTCCATGAAGGCGCAGGGGCCATAGTCGATGGTTTCGCCCGAGATGGTGCAATTGTCGGTGTTCATCACCCCGTGGATAAAGCCCACGGCCATCCATTTTGCCACCAGTCGGGCCTGCGCGGCGCAAACCTCGGCCAAGAGGCCCATGGGACCATCCGCATCCGGGTAATGCCGGGCGATGGCATAATCGGTGAGCGTGCGCAGCGCCTCGACCTCGCCCCGGTGGGCAAAAACCTGAAAGGTGCCCACACGCAGGTGGCTTGACGCCACGCGGGTCAGCACCGCGCCGGGCAACGCCCCTTGTTCGCGCCAGATGTGTTCGCCCGTGGCCACGGCGGCCAGCGCGCGGGTGGTGGGAATGCCAAGGGCATGCATCGCCTCGGACACCACGTATTCGCGCAGCACCGGCCCCAGCCAGGCGCGCCCGTCGCCCATCCGGCTGTAAGGGGTCGGCCCCGATCCCTTGAGCTGAATGTCGCGGCGCAGACCGTCGCGGCCCACGACTTCGCCCAGAAGGATCGCGCGCCCGTCGCCCAATTGCGGATTGTAGCTGCCGAACTGGTGGCCCGCGTAAAGCTGGGCCAGAGGGGCCGCGCCTTCGGGCAGGGCATTGCCTGCAAAGAGATCGGCCAGTGCCTGCGGGTCCTCCTCGGTGATGCCAAGGGTCGCGGCCAGCGGCCCGTTGAAGGCCAGAAGCTGTGGTGCCTTGACCGGCGTCGGGGCCTGCCGGGAATAGAATCCGGGTGGCAGGGCGGCATAGGTGTTGTCGAAGGGGATATGCATGGACATGGGCCTTAGATAGGGCGTCAGAGCCTGCGCGTCATCAGGTGATAGCCATCGCGCAGCGAAAAGCCCGCGCGACCATAGAGCCGTTGGGCGCTTTGGTTGCCCGTGGCCACCTCAAGATGGAGCGCCTTGAGGCCTGCGCCAGCCAGCGCACGGGGCAGCGACATCAGAACCTCGGTCGCCACGCCACGCCCACGCACGCCGGGGCGGATAAAGAGTTCGTCCACAAAGCCGTCCATGCCACCGAACTCCACCGACCAGCCAAAGGTCACGATGATATATCCGATGGGCGCGCGCGGCGGCCCGATCAGGTAGGCGGCACCATGGGGGATACCGTCGAGCAGGGGGGCAACACCGGCGCGCCGGGCCTCTTCGGACAGATCGATGCCTTCTTCGGCGTGGAAGGCCGCGACCAATGGCAACAGCTTGTCGATGTGCTCCGGCGTGGCGAGAGTGAGGATCGCGCTCATATCCGGGCCAGTCGTTCGGTCAGCAGGGCAAAGAACCCATCGGCATCCAGATCGCCGATGAACAGCGCGTTGGGCGCACGGCCCGACACGCGCCACCAGTCGGCGACGGTCATGCCCATGGTCAGCTCAGAGGAGGTTTCAATCTCGACGTTGATGTGGCGGCCTGTGAAGAGGTCAGGTTGGATCAGGTAGGCGGTCACGCATGGGTCATGCAGGGGCGCCCCGGCAGAGCCGTATTTTTCCTTGTCGAAGCGTTCAAAGAAGTCGGTCATTTGCGCCACGGCAATTCCGGCAGGGGTGCCAAGCGCGCGAAAGGCGTCGTTGCGCGGCTTGGTGACCAGCGCCTTGTGGGTGACATCGAGCGGCATCACCACGATGTCAATTCCACTTTTAAACACGATATCAGCCGCTTGCGGATCGACGTAAATGTTGAATTCAGCGGCAGGCGTGATGTTGCCCCCCTGGAAATAGCCGCCGCCCATCAGCACGATCTGCTGCACCTTTTCCGCGATATCCGGGGCGCGTTGCAGGGCCGTGGCTATGTTCGTGAGTGGCCCCAGCGGGCACAGGGTCACGGTGCCGGACGCATGGGCGCGCAAAGTGTCGATGATGAAATCCACCGCGTGACCGTCTTGCAGTGGCATGGCGGGATCGGGCAGGTCGGGACCATCGAGGCCCGTCTTGCCGTGCACATGTTCGGCTGTCACCAGATCGCGGCCCATCGGACGGTCGCAGCCCGCGTAAACGGGCAGGTCGGGCCGCCCGGCCAGTTCGCAGACGATGCGCGCGTTCTTCTGGGTCAGGTCCAGCGGCACATTGCCCGCCACGGCGGTGATACCCAACACTTCGATCTCGTCAGGGCTGGCCAGCGCCAGAAGGATGGCCACGGCATCGTCCTGTCCGGGGTCTGTGTCGATAATGATCTTGCGGGGGGGCATCGGGCGTCCTTTGGTGGTGCTGTGGCGCGACAGTCGCAAGCGCGTGGCGGCTTGTCCAGAGGTCACACCGCACGCTTGCGCAAGGACACGCCCATCGCCTAAACGCGGTGCCATGGGCACGGACAAGGACATCTATATTCACGCGGGCGCACACCGCACCGGCACGTCCTCTTTCCAGATGTGCCTTTCGCAAAACCGTGCGGCCTTGAAGGCAGCAGGGTTCGATGCGGCCTTTCCGGGGCGCGACGGCATCCCGGGCGGCACGCTGGCGCTGCGGCTGCCGGGGCCACGGCACGGGCTGGGCCAGCAGGCGCAATTCGCGGCCAAGGTGCAGCGCACGGTGCAAGACGCCAGCCCCGATCCCACCCGTGCGCTGATCCTGTCCGAGGAAAACATTCCCGGTCGCATGATGCATTTCCGCAAGGGTCAGTTCTTTCCCGCGTCTGCCGCGCGCGCAGATGCGCTGGCACAAGGGCTGGGCAGCACGGTGCGGCACCTCGTCTATGTTGTGCGCCCCTATCATCAGCTCTTTGTCTCGGGCTATCGCAAGCGGGCCGAAGACAACCCGGTGGAACCCTTCACCCATGTCGCCAAGGCCCATATGAAGATCGATCGCGGCTGGCCCGAGGTCATGCAGGACCTGCAAGAGCACCTGCGCCCCGAGGCGACCACGGTGCTGACCTATGAAAACCGGGGCAGCAGTGTGGATTTGCTGCGTCGTCTGGCACCGGGCCTGAGCGATACGCCTCTGGACGAACCCGACCGGGTGATGAACCTGAGCGCGACGGACGCCGCGTTGGAGGTGCTGCAAACGCGCTACCACGCGGGCGAAGAACTGAACCGCCGGGCATGGCGCAAGGTGTTGGAAGATCACAAGCACCTTTCGGAAGATCGCGGGTTCACGGCCTATGCAGCGGCGGATATGGAAGCCTTGCAAAGCCGCTATGATGCTGATCTGGAACGGCTTTCGGAGATGAAGGGTATCACGCTCGTCGCTTGATCCTCAGGCCTTCTGCGCCTTTTCCGCGGCCTTCACGGCATCCCAAAGCGCATCCATCTCTTCCAGATCGCTGTCCGCGGGCGTCTTGCCCATGGCCGCCAGCCGCGCCTCGATCCCTTCGAACCGGCGGGTGAACTTGGCGTTGGTGGCGCGCAGGGCCTCTTCGGGGTCCACGCCCAGATGCCGCCCAAGGTTGGCCATCACGAACAGCAGATCGCCGAATTCCTCGGTGACTTCCGCGTGGCTCAGAGTGTCGCGCGCCTCGACCAGTTCGGCGGCTTCCTCGGTGATCTTGTCGATGACCTGCGTGGTGGTGGGCCAGTCAAACCCCACGCGGGCCGCCCGTTTTTGCAGCTTCACCGCCCGCAGCAGCGCGGGCAGGTTGCGCGCCACGCCGTCCAGCGTGCCGCCCTGCGCCCGACCTGCGCGTTCGGCGGCCTTGATCGCTTCCCAATCACGGGTCTGCTGTTCGGCGGATTTGTCGCGCGATTCGTCGCCAAACACATGCGGGTGCCGGGCCACCATCTTGTCGCTGATGGCGCGCACCACCGTTTGAAAGGTGAAATGCCCCGCCTCTTCGCCGATGGCCGTGTGATAGACGGATTGCAGCAACAGATCGCCCAATTCGCCCTCCAGATCGGCCCAGTCGCGGCGTTCGATGGCATCGGCCACCTCGTAGGCCTCTTCGATGGTGTAGGGCGCGATGGTGTCGAAGGTCTGCTCAATGTCCCACGGACACCCGGTTTCGGGGTCCCGCAGGCGGCGCATGATCTCAAGCAGGCGTTCGATGCCCGCGGATTGGTCATGGATCAGTTCGTCAGCCATTGCAGCGCGCCCCCCTTCGGTGTCAGATGCACCAAGCCGCAAAGCGCCCAAGGAGTCCAGCACATGGCCATCGTCAACCGCATCGCCGATTATGCCCCGCAGATGGCCGAATGGCGTCAGCACCTGCACACCATCCCCGAACTGGGCCGCGCCTGTCACAAGACGGCGGCCTTCGTGGCCGAGCGGCTGCGCGACTTTGGCGTCGATGAGATCCACGAAGGGTTTGCCGAAACGGGCATCGTGGCGATCATTCAGGGGCAGGGCGACGGCCCCACGATCGGCCTGCGCGCCGATATGGACGGTCTGCCCATCACCGAGGCGACGGGGCTGGCGTACGCCAGCACCCACGATGGGCGGATGCATGCCTGCGGCCATGACGGGCACACCACCATGCTGCTGGGGGCCGCGCGGTACTTGTGTGAGACGCGCAATTTCGCGGGCCGCGTGGCGTTGATCTTTCAACCGGACGAAGAAGCCACCGGCGGGGCGCGGGCGATGGTGGAGGAAGGGATCATGGACCGCTTCGACATCGGACAGGTCTACGGGATGCACAACGCGCCGGGTCTGCCTGCGGGCGCATTTTTCACCACGGCCGGGCCGATCATGGCCGCCGCCGACAGCATCCACGTCGATGTCACGGGCCGCGGCGGCCATGGCGCCAGCCCGCACGAGGCCGTGGACCCGGTGGTGGCGGCCTGCGCGATTGTGCAGGGATTTCAAAGCATTGTCAGCCGCAATGTGGATGCGTCCAAGCAATTGGTAATCTCGATCACCCAGATCCACACCGGCACGGTTGAAAACGTGATTCCCGGATCCGCCTATATCAACGGCACGGTGCGCACCTTTGACCCCGAGGTGCGTGACATGGTCGAACGGCGCATGGTCGAGGTCGCCGAAGGCATCGCCGCAGGCTACGGCGTGCAGGTCGACGTGCGCTATCAGCGTGGCTATCCCGCGACCGTGAACAGCGACGGGGGCGTGGCCATCGCCGCGGACGTGGCGCGCGAAGTGGCCGGTGCCGACGCCGTAACAGATGACGTGCAACCGGTCATGGGGTCCGAGGACTTCGCCTATATGCTGGAAAAGCGGCCCGGCGCGTACCTGTTCCTGGGGCAGGGCGAAAGTGCGACGCTGCACCACCCGCAATACAACTTCAACGACGACATCGCCCCGGTCGGCGCATCCTTCTTTGCGCGGCTGGTGGAAACCACGCAACCTGTCGGGGGCAAGTGATGGCACTGGAAGACGCAGGCAAACAGATTGACCACGCCTTTACCCGCGAGGACCCGCGCGGCCCCAGCTTCGAGCTGACCTTTGGCGGCGCCACGTCGTTCATGCGGCGGCGCTATACCAAGGACCTCGCGGGCGTGGATATCGCGGTGACGGGCGTGCCTTTCGATCAGGCGGTGACGAACCGCCCCGGCACCCGCCTTGGCCCCCGCGCCATCCGCGAGGCCAGCACCCTGCAAGCGCCCGATGCGCCCTACGGCTGGCCCAATGACGCCTTTTCCGAACAGGTGATCGTGGATTATGGCGATGTGGCGTTCGATTATGCCAACATCCCGGCCTTTCCCGCCACGTTGACCAACCACATTCGCGGTATTCTCGAAGCTGATGTGGCATCGGTAGTATTGGGGGGCGATCACTACATTTCCTTCCCGATTCTAAAGGCTTATGCGGAAAAGTTCGGGCCGATGTCTCTGATCCAGATCGACGCGCACACCGACACGTGGGCGGATGACGACATGGACCGGGTGGACCATGGAACGATGTTCTACAAGGCGGTAAAATCGGGCATCGTGGACCCGGCGCGGTCCGTACAGATCGGGATCAGGACCACCAACGAGGACACGCTGGGTGTCAACATCATCGACGCGCGCGAATTTCACCGTATCGGACCAGAGGCCGCCGCCGCACGCGCCCGCGAGATCGTGGGCGACAGCCCCTGTTATCTCAGCTTTGACATCGACGGGCTGGATCCGGCCTTTGCCCCCGGCACCGGCACGCCCGTATGGGGCGGTCTGTCGAGCGCACAGGCGGCCACGCTCTTGCGCGAACTGGCGGGCATCAACATCCGGGGCGGCGACGTGGTCGAGGTTTCGCCCCCCTTTGACGCCACGGGGGCCACGGCCATCGCGGGCGCCCATGTGGCGGTGGAACTGTGCCAGCTGCTGGGCTGGAGGATGCGCGGATGAGCGCCAAGAACCAACCGATCAGCGGCAATGATCTGGCGCGGTTCTCGGGGCCGAACACGTTCATGCGGCTGCCCTCGGCCAATGACCTCAAGGGGCTGGACGTGGCCGTGCTGGGCATTCCGATGGACATCGGCACCTCTTGGCGGTCAGGCACACGGTTCGGGCCCAAGCAGGTGCGCGCCGAAAGCGCGATGATCCGGCCTTATCACATGGCCACGGGGGCGGCGCCCTTTGACAGCTTGCAAGTGGCGGACATCGGTGATCTGGCGATCAATACCTTTTCGCTGGCTGACAGTCTGCGCATCATTTCAGAGAGTTACGATTCGATCCTCACCTATGATGCGATCCCCATGGCCATAGGGGGCGACCATGCGATCACCCTGCCGATCCTGCGCGCGATGGCGCGACGGCACGGGCCTGTGGCGCTGGTCCATGTGGATGCCCATGCCGATGTGAACGACGAGATGTTTGGCGAGCGCGAAACCCATGGCACGGTGTTCCGGCGTGCGCATGAAGAAGGGCTCATAACTCCCTCGAAAACCTACCAAATCGGTTTGCGCGGGACGGGATACGGGGCGGATGATTTCACCGAGGCTGCCGGCTGGGGTTTCCAGCAGTTTCCCGCGCACGAGCTGTGGCATCGCCCGCTCGACACGCTGGGCGCGGAGATCCGGCGCGAGATCGGCGGCGATCCGGTCTATATCACCTATGACATCGACAGCCTCGATCCCGCCTATGCGCCGGGCACGGGCACGCCCGAAGTGGGCGGTCTGACCACGCCACAGGCGTTGCAACTGATCCGGGCCTTGCGGGGGCTGAACGTGGTGGGCTGTGACCTTGTGGAAGTCAGCCCGCCTTACGACACGTCAGGCAATACGGCGCTGACCGGGGCGAATATACTCTATGAGATGTTGTGTATCCTGCCGGGCGTGGCCTATCGCTAGGGGCAGGGTGAGACATGGCAGGGCTGCGATGCGCCCTGCGACAGGCAGGAAAGTGAGATGAAGATGCTGATATGGCTTTTGGTAATTCTGGTGCTGGCGATGTTTGCCTATGTGCGGCTGGCCCCTGCGGATGTGACGCGCTGGCATATTCCTGTCAGTGCCGAGAGCGACCGCGACTTTGCCGCCGGTGCCGTGCGGGTGATTGAGGGCGACGCTTCGGTTCTGGCAAAGGTCGATGCCGCCGCGCGCGCTTTGCCGCGCACGCAGGTTCTTGCCGGATCGGTCGACGAAGGGCGCATCACCTATGTCACGCGCAGCAAAGTGATTGGATTTCCCGACTACACCACGGTTGAACTGGAGGGCGGCACAGTGCGGATGCTGGCCCGCCTGCGCTTTGGCCGTTCAGATTGGGGTAAACGCCGCGCGACTGCAAAAGCTGGTCGCCGCCGCGCAAGAGGGGTGAGAGGCTGCCCGACAGGCACCCTTTTTCCACCTCGCGCCACATGGGCGAATTCAACGACATCTGGCACTGTGCCATGAACATGCGGCCATCCACCTGCAAGCAGATGGTTTCGCCCAGTTCGATGCGCGCGCCGGAGCTGTCGGTGCAATAGCATTCCACGGTTTTGCCGCCGGGTCCGGTTACGTCGGCAAATGCGGGGGCCATCGCCGGGGCGGTGAGCAGGGATATCAGCAGGATCAATCGTTTCATGGCACTCATCATAGCACGAGGCACGCCCTTGACCAATGTCGCGCAATGTCACAAGTCATGGCCATGATCCCCACAGAACGCCTTGAACAGATCACCCAGCGTTTCGAATACCTCGAGGCGGCCATGTCCGATGGCAGTGGCGGGGATATCGCGGTGCTGGCCAAGGAATACTCCGACCTCAAGCCCGTGGTGGAACAGATCGCCGCCTACCGCACGTTGCAGGCCGATCTGGCCGAGGCACAAGCGATGCTGGCGGACCCCGAAATGGCGGAACTGGCGCAAGAGGAATTGCCACGGCTTCAGGCAGCCATGCCCGAGGCCGAGGCCGCGCTGCAACTGGCCCTGTTGCCGCGCGATGCAGCGGATGCCAAGCCTGCGATGCTGGAAATCCGACCCGGCACGGGAGGCGACGAAGCCGCGCTCTTCGCAGGTGATCTGCTGCGCATGTACCAACGCTATGCCGAGGCGCGGGGCTGGAAGGTGGATATCATCGAAGAGCAGATGACCGAATTGGGCGGCATCAAGGAAGTGGTGGCACACATCACGGGTGACAACGTTTTTGCGCGGCTGAAGTACGAATCCGGCGTACACCGGGTGCAGCGCGTGCCCAGCACCGAGAGCGGCGGGCGTATCCATACCTCTGCGGCCACGGTGGCGGTTCTGCCAGAGGCCGAGGACGTGGACATTCAAATCGATGCGAATGATCTGCGCATCGACACCATGCGGTCCTCGGGGGCAGGGGGCCAGCACGTCAACACGACGGATTCGGCGGTGCGCATCACCCACCTGCCCACGGGGCTGGTTGTGACCAGTTCCGAGAAGTCCCAACACCGCAACCGCGAGATTGCCATGCAGGTGCTGCGTGCGCGCCTTTACGACATGGAACGCAGCCGCATGGACAGCGAACGCAGCGCCGACCGTGCAGCACAAGTGGGCAGCGGCGACCGTAGCGAACGCATTCGCACATACAACTTTCCCCAAGGCCGCATGACCGATCACCGGATCAACCTGACGCTTTACAAGCTGGATGCGATCATGGCCGGTGATCTGGACGAAATCGTGGATGCGCTGACTGCTGATGATCAGGCGCGGATGCTGGCGGAGATGGGCCAGTGACCACCGCCGCCGAAGCCATGGTGGCCGCCACTGCCCGGCTGCGCGCGGCCGGTGTGCCGGACCCCGCGCGGGATGCGCGTGTGCTGCTGGCCCATGCGGCAGAGGTCGATGCCACCCGCATCACCCTGATCGCGCCCGAGGACATCGCCCCCGAAATCGCCGAACGTTATGACCAGTTGATCAGCCTGCGCGCGGTGCGCGTGCCGGTCAGCCACCTGATCGGCGAACGCGCCTTCTATGGCCGCCGCTTCAAGGTCAGCCGTGACGTGCTGGACCCGCGCCCCGAGACCGAAACCCTGATCGAAGCGGCGCTGGCCGAGCCTTTTGCCAGCGTGCTGGACGTGGGCACCGGCAGCGGCTGCATCCTCGTCACGCTTCTTGCCGAACGGGTGGGGGCCGTGGGCATGGGTACGGACCTGAGCGAGGCCGCCTGTCTTCAGGCCAGCGCCAATGCGGTGCTGCACCGGGTGACGGCACGCGCCGACATCCGGCAATCGGATTGGTTCGAAAAGGTCGAGGGCAGCTTTGATCTGATCGTGTCGAACCCGCCGTACCTTGCCGCTGAGGAAATGGATGACGTGGCCCCCGAATTGCGCGATCACGAGCCGCGCATGGCGCTTACCGATGATGCCGACGGGCTGACCGCCTACCGCGTGCTGGCAGCCATGGCACCGCAGCACCTGGCGCACCGGGGCCGCCTGATCTGCGAGATCGGCTGGCAGCAGCGCGATGCAGTCATGGCAATCTTCGCTGGTGCAGGCTGGCGCGACGTGTGGTCCTTGCAGGATCTGGACGGGCGCGACCGGGTGATCTGTGCGTCGAATCCCGCCTGATCCGTGCCAAAACGGCAAAAAGGCGCGGACCTCACGATAAAAATAGTGAAAACCATAAGTTTACCCTTGCCCAGCCTCGGACCGCGTGCTTATTCAGAGATGTTGTAGCGGTGGATGCCTTGGGGCGGTCCCGCGCGGCGTCAAGCCCAACACATCGCATCTTCGGACAATCAAGGCGCGCATGGCGCATTCCGGCACAGCAGCGACAGACATCACAAGGCTGAACTGAATTCATGAAATCTTCGAGATCCCGGTCCCGTTCCAGTAAGAACCGCAATCGCAATTCCGGCGGTGGCGGCGGCAATGTCGTCAACCGCGTGTTCGACAGCTCCGGCCCCGAGGGCAAGGTGCGCGGCACGCCGCAACAGATCATCGACAAGTACAACCAGCTTGCGCGGGATGCGCAACTGGCCGGTGACCGTGTGGCAACCGAGAACTTCCAACAGCACGCGGAACACTACCTGCGCCTGCTGAGCGAAGCGCAGCGCGAGATCGATTCGCGCCGCGAAGAGCAGGAGCGCCAGAACCGCGAACGGCAGGCCGAACGCGACCGCGAGCGCGCCGACCGCCAGGAGCGCGAAGCCGCCGATCCGGCATCCGCGCCGCAGCCTGAAGTGGTTGATGCAGGCGTGGAGGCCGTCGAGGACAGCGGATTGGTCGAGACCCCTGAAAGCAAGCCGAAGCCAAGCCGGTCCCGCCGCAAGCCCAAGCCCAAGGCCGATGACGCGGCAGGTGACGGTTCGGCCCCCGAAGCGGCCGAGTAACCCTCTTACCTAGTAGAGCAGAATTTGCACCGGGGTGCCTGACAGGTTGCCCACGGTGTTGTTGCCGTTGATCCGCACACCCGCTTCGCGCAGGCGGTCTATGATCGCGGTGGAGGCATCACCCGCGCGGGGATCCGAGATGATGTAGGTGTCGCCGCTGATCGCGGTTTTTGCCCGCGACGTTTCGGACAGGTCCGTGTCGCGCAGGGCCACGCCTGCGCCAGCATCGCGCAGGACAGCGGCGATTGCATTGGCATCGCTTTCACGTGCATCCCGGTAGAAGATGGAAACAGGCGTCCCCACGACATCCGCAAGCCGCGTGGTGGCAATCACCGGCTGATCGATTGGCGATGTGTCGGGGTTCAGGGCCGCTGTGCGTACCTGTTCGATCTCGAAGGCAAGTTCGGAAATCTGGGCCTCCAGCGCGCCGATTTCAGCGGCCTGCGCCACCGATTGCATCTGCTCGCGGCAGACCTCCTGCGCAAAGGTGCGGTCGGTGCTTTCGAACTCCAGCCCGGTCTGGTCGGTTGTGACCTTGGCGACCACTGGCAAGGCGATCAAAAGCGCCCCCACATACAGCAGCCAGCGAAACTGGTTCTCGGTCACCGCGGGTTCTATGTCGGACGCGCCCTTCCAGATGCGCGCGGTAAAGCCCGCGAAGGCGCTGAGCGCGATGGCGATCAGGCAAGCGACCCCGGCCCATTTTGCGGTTTCAAATGCGCTGGCATCAAAGCCTGCATTCAGGAGGTTTTGCACGCAATTCGTGACAAAGCCGGTGACATCACCGTTTTCCATATCTCTGAATTCCCAAGATCAAATACCCGCACAGCGTGAAACGCCCATGGGCATCCTGTCAAGGTTTCTTGATCTGACAGGCCAGTGCGCAGAACCCTTCCAGCGGCACCTGTTCGGCCCGGTCGGTGGGTTTGAGGCCCGCAGCGATCAGCCGGTCCTCGATGTCGGGGGCAACGCCCTTGAGGGCGGCGCGCAGCATCTTGCGGCGCTGGTTGAAGGCGGCGGCCACAACCCGTGACAGGGTTGCGGCATCCGCCGGATAGCGCGGTGTTTCAAGTGCGGTGAGGTGAACGACCGCGCTTGAGACCTTGGGCGGTGGTGTGAAGGCTTCGGGCGGCAGGTTCAGCACGATGCGCGCGTCCGCCCGCCAACTGGCGAGGATCGCCAGGCGGCCATAGGCCTTTGATCCCGGCTGTGCCACGATCCGCTCGGCCACTTCGCGCTGAAACATCAGCGTCAGCGATTGCCAGAAGGGCGGCCACTGCGGCGGGGTCAGCCAGCGCACCAGCAATTCGGTGCCCACGTTGTAGGGCAGGTTCGCCGCCACCCGGATGGGCGGCGTCAGATGGGCCAGCGGGTCGACCTCCAGCGCGTCGCCCTCGATCACCTGCAATCGGCCCGGATAGGCCGCCGCGATCTCGGCCAGCGCGGGCAAACAGCGCGCATCTTTTTCAATGGCCAGCACCTTGCGCGCGCCTTCGGCCAGCAGCCCACGGGTCAGGCCGCCGGGGCCGGGGCCGATCTCCAGCACATCACACCCGCTGAGATCCCCCGCCTGCCGCGCGATCTTGGCGGTCAGGTTGAGGTCCAGCAGGAAATTCTGGCCCAGCGACTTGCGCGCGCTCAGCCCATGTGACGCGATCACCTCGCGCAGGGGCGGCAGCGTGTCGATGGCACTCATCGGTGCAGGCTCATGCGGTGGGCAAGGCGGATGGCCTCGATCATGCTGGTGGGGTTGGCCACGCCCTTTCCCGCGATATCGAAGGCGGTGCCGTGGTCGGGCGAGGTGCGGATGAAGGGCAGGCCCAGTGTGACGTTCACGCCCCGGTCGAAATCCAGCGTCTTGATCGGGATCAACGCCTGATCGTGGTACATGCAGACCGCCGCGTCATAGGTGCTGCGGGCGGCGGCATGAAACATCGTATCGGCGGGCAGGGGGCCGTGCAAATCAATGCCCGTGGCCGCCATTTCAGCCACACAGTCGGCGATCCAATCGACTTCTTGTCGCCCCATGGCGCCGCCTTCGCCCGCGTGAGGGTTGAGGCCCGCAACCACGATGCGGGGGGCGGCAATGCCGAATTGACCGCGCAACCCGGCGTGGGTGATCTGGATGGTGTGGCGCAGCAGGTCCGGCGTGAGTGTCTTTGGGACGTCCTCAAGGGCGATGTGGATGGTCGTGGGCACCACCCGCAGCTGGTCCGAGGCCAACATCATCACGGCCCGCCCTGCGCCTGCCAACGCTTGCAGGTATTCGGTGTGGCCGGGATAGGCAAAACCCGCCCCGTCCTGAAGCGCCTTCTTGTGGATGGGCGCTGTGCACAGTGCTGCTGCTGTGCCGTCCTGCACCATGCGTACCGCTTCCGCGATCACATCGATCACGGCCTGTGCGTCGGCGGCGGCGGGGCGGCCGGGTTGGGTGTCACCGGGAAAGTCGCGGCGCAGGACGGGCAGGGCGTTCTGCATGACCCCGGCGGCGTCACCTGGCTCCGAGATGGCGGCCCACTGTGCGCCTGCGGGCAAATGGTGCGGATCACCGAGCCAGGCCAGCACCACGTCGCTGTCGCGCAGGGCCGCCCAGGCCTTGGCCGCAACCTCGGGGCCGATGCCTGCGGGCTCCCCGCAGCTGACCACGATGGGCAGGGTCATTTGATGCTGATACGGGCGTCTGCGCGCAGTTCTTCCAGCAGGTTGTCGGCAAATCCGCTCAGCCGTTGCTGACGGAGCTGTGCGGAAACGGTCTCACGGCCCACATCCTCGTTCAGCGCGGCAGTGCGGCCGCACAGCATCAGGAACACCAGCGTGTTGCCCCCCGCACGGGTCAGCGCAGTCGACACTTCACCCGCGTCAAGCTTTGCCAGTTCGATGGCAATGTCCTGCGGAATATCTGCCGGGGCCAGCGATCCGCGATCAAGCACTTCGGCGGGCTGGCCCTTGGCCACGCCGTAAAGATCATCACAGACATCGACGCGGGATTTGAGATTTTCCGCACGGGCCAGCGTCTCGGCGCTGCGACCGCCGGCCATGTAATATGCAGCGTATTCGATGGCCGCATATTCGGGCGAGGGGCGGTCTGTTTCCTCGAAGCCGCGCAGTTGGAACAGTGCGATGGCATTGGGAATGGGCAGCGGTTCGGTCACCTGACCGGGTGTCAGCGACAGGATCACCCCGCGCAGGCCCGGCGGAAACGAGTTCAGGTCGGCCCAGGGCAGGCGCCCGCCGTTGCCGCGGCTGGCCGTGGCGGAATAGCGCCGGGCATAGTTGGAAAACTGGGCCTCGCTGCTCGAGGCTGCGACCTCTTCGGCGATGGCCTGCACCTGCGCCAGACGCTGCGGCGGCGCGGGAATGATGATTTCGGACAGAAGCACCCGGATGCCCCCGGAATTGCCCGCGGCCGCCAGCGCGCGGTCGATTTCGGACGACGAAATCTGGACCCGCGCATTGTAGCGCGCGCGGATCAGGTCACGCCACGCGATGCTGATGGCGACGAAATCGCGAAAGGTTTCCTCGGCCACGCCAGCACGGCCAAGGGCCACGATGAATTCTTCCTTGGTCAGGTTTGCACGGCCCGCGAACTCCTGAAGGCTGGCCTCCAACCCTTCCTCGGTCAGTTCAAGCCCGGCTGTCCGGGCCGCCTGCGCGCGCAAACGGTCGTCGATCAGCGCTTCGATGGCGGCCTCGCGGGTGGCACCGGGGGCGTTGAGCACCTGAAGGAAGCGCGCACGCTGCTGCACTTCGAATTCGGTGATCGCGCTGTCGTTGACCGTTGCGACCGGCGCAAAGAGGTTCTGCGCCATGGCTGGAATCGCGCCCAGCACAAGGGCGGCGCAAAGAGATGCGATAGATGTGATGGCCTTGATGCTCATTTGGCGTTCTTCCCGCATGATCTGGTATAGCTTTCGGTTCCGTTGCTTGCCGAGAACCCTCTGAGGGACACTGTAAACCCCAGATTGGTCGATGGCTCAACACTTGTGGACGATGTAAAGCGGCGGCTGACCGAAAATTCCGCCGACACGCATTCGTTGTTGTAGGTCAGGCCGATGCCTGCATAGGCCGCCCGGTCGTCATTGAGGTCATAGCGCCAGTTGCCGTTGGCGGTCCAATGGCGGTTGATGCCATAGGAGCCATCGAGGGTCAGCTCGGACACCGGGTCGTCACGCTGCTCGCCAACATCCGCGGTCAGCCAGATATAGCTGCCCCCGAGGGTGAAATCGTCGCGGACCCAATCGCCCCTGATCTCGGCCTTGGCCACATCGAAGCTTTCGTTGAAGATTGTGCGGCTGGACACGGCAAAGCCCGCGTGGTGCTTGTATTGCGCGGCCAACAGGAAATCCGAGGTGGTGCCCGACAGGCCCGAGGTGTTGGTATAGTCGTCCTCGGCGTCGCTGCGCAGCACCTGGCCCAGGGTCAGGCGTGCCTCCCATCCGGTGGGATCGAAGCGTGACCAGTTGACGCCCACGGCCGTAGCCGCCCCGCGCTCGCGGCGGTCGTGGCTGGGAAAGCGGCTGAGCGACAGAAGGTTGCCTTCGTCGAATTCCACGCGTGTGCTTTCCTCGTTGGGCACATCCAGATCGTTGCCCCCGACATAACCCGCCTGCACGATGGGTTCGAGCACCTGCCGCACCCCGTTTTCCCCGCGCCGCACCATGGGATAGCGCAGGGTTATGGCCGCCTCCGGGGTGAAACCGGCATCGGAATCGGGGAATGTGCTGTCCTGTTTGACCTTGAAGGCATCGGCCTCGAAGCCCAGCTGCGCCTCGGCCACCAATCCGCCTGCCAAGGTCCAGCTGCGCAGCCATGTGGCGTCAAGGTTCAGGCGCAGGATGTCCCGCCCGTCCACGATGCTGTCGAGGTCGGGGCCATCGATGTCGAGGCTGGAGCGGCGGAAATGGCTGTGCGCATCCGCAATCAGGCGCAACTCACCGCCGATCACCGATGGGAACAGCCTGCGTTCGTACGTGCCGTTGATGACGTTGGTGGGCAGGGTCGCGTTGTCTTCGCCGTCGCGCAGGGTCTTGAAGTTCACGAAGGCCAGCCGGACATATTCGTTGCGCCGCACGCGGGTGATCGCCACTTCGCTGTCCAGCCTGTCCTTGTCGGAATAGCTGTAGTCCTTGAGATAGGCGTCGTCAGAGGTGGTTTCGAGATCGAAGGTCAGCACGTAGTCGCGCGCAAGGTCGAACTGGCCTTCGCCAAAGAGGTAGCCACGTGTTTCGCCGGGACGCAGATCGTCGCGGGTGATGGCCCCGTTGAATTCGATGCGCCCGTTGGTGAACGCCTGACGGTAGCGGAATTCAAGCGTTGAGGTCCGGCGCGACAGGTACGGCGTCAACGTAAGGTCCCGGTGATCACCCAGCTTGATGAAATACGGCACCTTGATCCCGGTGCCCAGTTGCGAGGTGGTGCGGAACGACGGGATCAGGAAGCCGGTGGCCCGGTCGAGCGTGGGATCGGGCAGGCGCAGGCGGGGCAGGTACAGAACCGGCACATTGCCGATGCGAAACTGCGCCTCGTCAAAGTAAAGCTGGCGTTCCTGTTGGTCATGCACCACCCGCTTGGCCCGGATCTGCCAGAGCGGTGGGCGCCCATCGTCGCAGACTTTGCACGAGGTCACGGCGGTCTTGTAAAGCTGGGTATAGCGTCCGCCCACGCGGTTCATCTCGACCGAGGCCAGTTGCAGCTGCTGGTTCAGCACCAGACGCGCGCCCGTCAGCAAGCCATCGCGCAGATCGCGGCTCAATTCGGCCTGCGAAGCGAGTATGGTGATGTCGGGGCCGTCCTCGATGGTGATGGGGCCGGTGATGATCAGCGCGCCGGTCTTCTGGTCATAGGTGATGGATTGGGCGCGCAGGCGCACATCGCCCTGAAACGCTTCGACGTTGCCTTCGGCGATCAGGACCCGGTCACGGGTGATGCGCACGTTGTCGGCCACAAGAACCGCAGGATCGGCAGCGGCATCCTGTGCCGCGGCCCCGAGCGGCAGCAGCCACAGGATCAGGGCCAGACAGTGCAGCAGGATCCGGTGCATCGCGCTATCCATCCTCTGCATGCAAGAGCAGGCCAAGGGCCAGCAGAATGGCAACGGCAGGGGGCGACCAGGCGGCAAGCCATATGGGGATTTGCCCGTTCTCGCCGAGAATTTGCGCGAAACTGCGGATAAAATACAAACCAAACCCCAACAGCACTGCGGCCAGCACAGCGGTGCCGGTCCCCCCAAAACGGGTATGGCGCATGGTGAAGGCGCTCGCAACAAGAACCATCGCCATCAGGAACAGCGGCCGGGCCAGTTCGGACTGCATCCAGACCTTGTGGCGGCGCGCGGAAAAACCCGCCTGCTCCAACTGGTCGATGAAGGCGGGCATGTCCCAGATCGACACGCCCGCAGGGGTGCCAAGGCTTTCGCGGATACGTTCAAGCGTCAGGGTCGAAGGCACTTCGAGCACGGCGTGTTCGGTGGCATTGGCTTCGGGGTTGAGGTCGGTGGACAGCGGCCAGACCTTGGCCTCGCGCAGGCTCCAAGCACCATCGCCCAGTGCGGCACTGGCCGCCTCGATCCGGCGCATCGGCCCGCCACCGGGCGCATAGGCAAGGAACGTCACATCATAAAGCACCGAGGCATCGGCGTTGGAACGCGCCGCGCGGATCACGGTCTGGCCCTGTTCGCTGCCCTGACGCAGCCACAGCCCATCGCCGGAAATCGACAGCGCCGATGCGCCGCCCGTGCGGTAGCTTTCGGACAGGCTGGCATAGCGTTTGGTGGTGGCCGCCACGATGGGGTTCAGCATCGACACCGCAAGCCCACCGATGATCAGCGCCACGACCACGGGCGCGATCAAGGCGCGCAGGGCTGACCGCCCCGCCGCGCGGGTCACCACCAGTTCCGACGTGCGCGCCATCCCGATGAACAGCACCACCGTGGCAAGGATCATGATCAGCGGCAGGATCTGGTTTATGGTTTGGGGGGCGTTCAGCAAGGTCAGCGAAAGCCGATCGCCAAGGCTGATGCCCTGACCGGAAAAGCGCCGCGTCTGTTCGATCAGGTCCACCAGCACGATCAGGGCAAAGAACACACCCGTCAGCATCAGGAACGCCATGCCAAAGCGGCGCGCGAAATAGAAATGCAGGATCATGACGTCACCGCCTGCGCCCGTGGCCGACGCCGCCAGCGGCCCGGATTGGCCGCATAGGTCAGCATCGCCACCACCAGAAGGCCACCCACAAGGCTGGGCAGATAGAGCACCGGCCACATGGCCGCGCGGTCCAGCACCATCTGCGACATGCTCGACCGCATCCCGTCAATCGCGATAAGCAGCCCGAAAGCGATCACCGCTTCGCGCCAGACCCCGAACCGTGAAAAGCCGCCGATCATCAGGGTGGAAAAACCGATCATTGCCGCGACCACGCAAAAGAGCGGCTGCGCGAACCGCCCATGCAATTCATCCGCGATCGCGCCAAAAGACGCACCCGTGTCCGCCGCAATTGCGGTCCAGTCACCCATCAACGCCCACGACCGCATGTTGCGGATCGATCCCACCACCTCGGTGTCGGTGTTGATCAGCGACGAGATGTCGAAGGAAAAATCCTGAAACTTGGCCGTGGACAGGCGCGCCTGCGGGGTGTCAAGCCGTTGGGCCAGACCATCAACCATGATCAGGGTGGTGCCGGCATCGTTGCGGACAAGGTATGCTTCGGCGGCGGTGTAGATGATGCGCTGTTCCAGATTGCGCCGATCCGACAGGAAGACGTCGCGCAGCACGCCGTCCGCGCCGATTTCGCGGGTGTAGAACGTCACCCTGTCGGCGGGGTTGAGAAAAGTGCCCTCGGTCAGCAGGCGCGATGTTACGTTGCGCGAAATCTCGACCTCGCGTTCGCTCAGCTGGGCTTGGGCCGTGGGCACCAGCAGATGCGACAGCACCGTCATCATCAGCGCCGAGACCAGCCCGAAGACCAGCACCGGACGCGCCAGCCGCCAAGGGCCGGACCCGGTGGCCTGCATCACGGTCAGTTCGCTTTCGTTGTTGAGGCGATTGGTGACGTAGACCGCGGCGGCAAAGGTCGCAATGGGCAGGACCGTGGTGATCAGCTTGGGCAGACCGAGCGCGGTGAATTCCAGAAACACCAGTGCCGTCTGACCATCTCCGATCAGTCGATCAAACAGCGAAACGGCCCGGTTGATCCAGAACACCGCCACAAGCACAAGGGCGAAGAATCCGAACAGAAGCAGCAACTGCGCCAGCATGTACCTGTCGAATTTGGCCACTTGACCCCCCAAGGCGTGTGGATTGGTGTTTTGCGGCCAACTTAGACCATGGGCGGGGCGGCGCAAACCACTATCTGCGTCGTCGGTCAGGTCTTGCTTCTTTGCAATGGTGCGGGTGCTGCGCTAGGTGTTGCCCAACAAGGAAAACCAGCCGTTGAAAGGGCATGCCATGACCGCACCGACCAAGATCAGCTTTGACGCCGTTGAGATCGACCGCATTGCCGAAGCGAAAGGCCGCGTGGCGGTTCTGGTGGATGCGGAAGGCAAGATGGATGCGGCTGCGCGCCGGGTCAATCGCCTGACAAAGGGGGCGCTGGCGCGGCTGATCGAAAGTGACGGGTTCAAGGACATGAAACCCGCACAGGTCACGACCCTGTCGATGCCCGCGGGGTTGGCCGCCGAGGCCGTGGACGTGCTGTGCCTGCCGCGCAGGCCCACCGTGGCAGATGCGCGCAAGGCAGGGGCCGCACTGGCCAAGCTGCGGGGCAAGCACGATATGCTGCTGGCGACGGGCAACACCCGGCACGCGGCCCAGATCGCCTTTGGCCTTGCGATGCGTGACTATGCCTTTGACGCGCACAAAACAGATGCCAAACCCGCCGAAGGGGCGGTGATGGTGATGTGTTCCAAACCCGAAGAAGTGGCGGCGGAGGCCGAGGCGCTGATGGCGGTGGCCGAGGGCACCTTCATGACCCGCGATCTGGTCAATGAACCGGCCAACGTGCTGACCACGACAGAATTCGCTGACCGTCTGAAAGAGATGGAAAGCCTTGGCCTGAAGGTTGAGGTTCTGGATGAGAAAGATCTTGCAAAGCTCGGAATGAGAACGCTTTTGTCTGTCGGGCAAGGGTCTGACAGCCCCTCCAAGGTCGTGGTGATGCAGTGGCTTGGCGGGGCCAAGGACGCGGCGCCGCTGGCGCTGGTCGGCAAGGGCGTGGTGTTCGACACCGGCGGCATCAGCCTCAAGCCCGCGGGCGGGATGGAAGACATGACCATGGACATGGGCGGCGCGGGCGTTGTGGCGGGCACGATGCGCGCATTGGCGCGGCGCAAG
>CBFHND010000032.1:0-33915 GCA_965657085.1 uncultured Paracoccaceae bacterium | reverse complement strand
GGTCAGGTATTTCTCGGCCTCGTCCACGACGCGGGCCACGCGGTCCTGTTGGAAGGTGTCGATGCCTTCCATGCCCTTGGACCGCAGCGGATCAATGCCGAAGGCCGCCACGTGCAGGCCTGCTGCCGCGGCGCCGAAAAGAACTGGGGCCAGGATGCCGGGGTCGTTCTTGTAGGCGGCGATGGCAATGCCGATGCCGGTTAGCGCCGAGGAGAATATCTTGCGCGGCACCGCCGGACGCCGCGCCACCTTGCGCGCCTCAAAGGCCGCCTCGGCCTGAAGACCGCCGCGCAAAAGCACCGCAGCCACTGTCAGAACACCCGCGGCCACCAACCCAAGCACCAGCCCGACCGCACCGTCGTTCAGCGAAAAGAAGACCAGTGGGATCGCCGGGACAAAAAGCAGGTTGGCCCGCGCGCCCACCGGATCGACGCTTGCCCGATCATAGGCGGGGCGGTCCGCGGGATCCTCCACAGGGCCACCATCGGGGCTGTATTTGCCGCCAAACCGCCGGGCCATCAGAGACCTCCCAGCCAACCGGTGGTGATGCCGAACATCAGCACAATCAACGCCACATAGGCGATTTTCTGAAAAGCGGTTGGTTGCATCCTCAGCCCTTTCTGGCGCTTGGCGCGACTATAGCCCCTTCACCCGCGCGGCACTAGAGCCGCGCTTGCGTGCGACGTTCTGCGCTGAGTTTGCGGCTGTAGCCGGATTGGATCACCTCGACCGCCACCAGAACCACCACCGAGAAATAGAACGTGGTCTTGGACATGGGGATGATTTCATAACCTGCAACCTTCAACGCAAGACTGTCGTCATGCATCGCATGGGCCGCTGCCTGTCCGGCCTCGCCCAGCAGAACCACGCCCACGATCAGCAGGATGAAAAGGCCCAGAACCTCGTACATCCGGTTCTTTTCCAGAAAACGCGTCACGCCATCGGCCAGAACCAACATCGCAACGCCTGACAGGATGATCGCCGTGGCCAGCACGAAAAAGACATCCGTGATCGCCAGCGCCGAGAGTACGGAATCAAACGAAAAGATCAGGTTCATGGTGACGATCAGCATGATCACCTGCATCGCCGACTTGCCGGATTTGTGGCTCACGTCGGTGTCCAGATGCTCGATCGTCAACATGTGGCCGATTTCCTTGACCGCCGTATACATGATGAAAATCCCGCCAAGGATAAAGACACATGTGGCAAAGTTTACCCCACCTTCCAGCACGCCGGGCATGTTGAAGACATAAAATGGCTCGGCCATGGCGTCGATCAGGCGGATCATTGCGAACAACAGCACCACCCGCAGTGCCACCGCGATCATGATGCCCCAGCGCCGTACGGCCGCCTGATGCGCCACGGGCGCACGTTGGCTTTCGATGCTGATGTAGAGAAGGTTGTCGAAGCCCAGTACCGCTTGCAAAAAGCACAATACCAGCAGGTTGCCGAGATTCTCGACAGTCAGCAGTTCAGTCATTTTCGTCCCCCGGACACGAATATTTCGGCGCCTTTTTCACGGTGGCGCCGTTGGTTTTTCAGTGCTGCGCAAGATTGTGACAATCGGGCGAAGGCTCAAGGGGAAAGCGCCGGGCTTTTTGCCCCCTCAGCCGCGCTTGCGGGGTGGGGCCGGGCGACGCTTGGAGGCGAGCTTTTGCGCGGGGCGCTTGACCTGCGGCTTTTTCTTCGCGGTGCCCGAGATGTCCTTGTCCGCATCCAGCCCCAGTTGATCGCGCAGGGTCTTGCGGCGCACTTCTTCCACCGCGCCGGGTTTCAATTCGCCCAGTTGGAAGGGGCCATAGCTGATGCGGATCAGGCGGTTCACGCTCAGCCCGATCTCTTCCATGGCGCGCCTGATCTCGCGGTTCTTGCCTTCGCGCAGGCCGACCGTCAGCCATGCGTTGGCCCCTTGCTGACGGTCCAGGGTGACCTGCATGGCCTGGAACTTCTCGCCGTCCACCGTCACACCCCGCCGCAAGGGGGCCAACGTGTCTTCGGTCGGGCGGCCATTGACGCGCACCCGGTAGCGGCGCAGCCACCCGGTCGAGGGCAATTCCAGCTTGCGTTTGATGCCGCCGTCGTTGGTCAGCAGCAGCAAGCCTTCGGAGTTGATATCGAGCCGCCCAACGCTCATCACCCGTGGCATGTCCTCGGGCAGGGCGTCGAACACGGTGTTGCGCCCCTTTTCGTCGCTGTTGGATGTGACCAGCCCGATGGGCTTGTAATAAAGCCAAAGCCGTTCCGGCTCAGGCTCCGACACGGGTTTGCCATCGACAGTGATGCTGTCGGCCTCTGTGATGTTCAGCGCGGGGCTGTCGATGATCGTGCCGTTCACGGCAACGCGGCCTGCCTCGATCATGCGTTCGGCCTCGCGGCGGCTGGCGATACCGGCGCGCGAAAGGACCTTGGCAATGCGGTCGCCTTTGGGGGTAGGGGATGTCATGTGCCGGGGCATAGAGCAAAAGAGCGGCTTGCGAAAGCGGGTCTGATGGTGGCAGGACAAGGCATGACATTTCGGTCGTTCATGGATCAGGCGCTTGAGGCGGCGCGCGCGGCGGGCGCGCGGGGGGAAATCCCGGTGGGGGCTGTCCTTGTCGATCCGCAGGGACAAGTCGTGGCGGCGGAAGGCAACCGCACCCGTGAACTCAACGACCCCACGGCCCATGCCGAGGTTCTGGCCATTCGCGCCGCCTGCGCCGCCGCCGGGTCGGAACGTCTGGGCGGTCATGACCTCTATGTCACCTTGGAACCTTGCGCGATGTGTGCCGCCGCCATCGCCGCGGCACGGATCGCGCGGCTGTACTATGGCGCCGCCGACCCGAAATCCGGCGGCGTGGCACAGGGCGCGCGCATTTTTGCCCAAAGCCAGAGCCACCACTGCCCTGACGTTTACGATGGCATCTCCGCCCCTGAATCCGAGGCGCTGTTGAAAGCGTTCTTTGCCGCCCGGCGCTAGGGGTCAGAGCGTGATGGGCTGCATCACCTCAGGCTCGATCACATTCACCCCCGGCAACCCATCGGCCAGCACCTTGGCATCCTGTTCCAACAGGGGAAAGGTGCGGTAGTGGCAGGGGATCACAGTGTCGAAGTTGAAATACCGCTTCGCCGCGTAAGCCGCCCCCGCCATGTCCATGGTGAAATAGCCCCCCGCCGACAGGATGCCGATGTCGGGTTTGTAGTGGTCCCCGATCCAGTCCATGTCGGCCATGATCCCCGTGTCGCCCGAAACATAGATGTTGTGGCCTTCGCCGCGGACAATGAAACCGCTTTCCTGCCCCATGTAGCGGCGCGTGTCACCCGCCATCGCGGTGGACGAATGGCTGGCAGGCACCATCGAAATGCCCACGCCTCCGCGTGTCACGGTGCCGCCGATGTTGAAGGCGTCGCCTTCGACCGCGCCCTGTTCATGCAGGAATTGTGCCAATTCGTACATGCCGCTGACCGGCGCGCCGGTCTTGGATGAAATCGCAGGCACGTCGGCGATATGGTCGAAGTGCCCATGGGTGACGAAGATATCTGTTGCCCCCGCGATGGCCGCCTTATGCTGGCTTTGCTCCAGCATCGGATTGCCATTCAGCCAGGGGTCGATCAGCAAAACCTGATCCTCGATTTCGATCCGGAACGATCCGTGTCCAAGCCAGATGATATTCATTGATCTCTCTCCCTTTGCGCCTGATGGTAGCCCAAATTTTCGCCCGTTGAAGCCTTTCACGGGTCATTTTTTGCCAACCGCAGACAACGGGCATCCGATGGACTGGTTCAGACAGATCGACAGCTATTGCGAACGCACGGACTTTTCCTATTGGTCCGAGCCTTTGAACGCGGTGACAAATGCCGCGTTTCTGATTGCGGCGATCTGGATGTGGCGCCGGTGCGAGGGGATCGTCGCGGCGCGTGTGCTCTGTGTCATAGTGTTCGGCATCGGTGTCGGCAGTTTCCTGTTTCACACCCATGCCACGGTTTGGGCGGCCACGGCGGATGTCGTGCCCATCGGCGTTTTCATCCTGACCTATCTGTTCCTCGTGAACCGCGATGTTGTTGGCCTGCCGTGGTGGGGCGCCTTGCTGGGGACACTGCTTTTTGCGCCCTATGCCTATGCGGTGGTTCCGGTTCTGGACCGTATCCCGTTTCTGGCGATCTCCAATTTCTACTGGACGGTGCCTCTGTTGTTGGTGATCTACGCGGCCTTCGGGTGGCGAAAGTATCCTGCCACGTCGCGGGGTATGGTCACGGGTGCGGCCATTCTATCGCCGTCAATTACGATCCGGTCTCTCGACGCGGCGCTCTGCGACGTCTTTCCCATCGGAACACATATCGGCTGGCATTGCCTCAACGCGGTGATGCTGGGCTGGATGATCGAGGTGTACCGCCGTCACGTCTCGGCCTGATGCACTTCGATCACGTTGCCGTCGGGATCATAAAAGAAAATCTGGTGCCAGCCCGCAACGGCCCTGTTGCCCCAATCCGAATAGGGAATGCCTTGCGCCTCCAGATGCGCTTTGAAGGCGGCGATGTCGTCGGTGCGGTAGGCGATATGCCCATGACTGACAGGGTTGACCGTCTGGCCGGAGTTGAACCCCGCCAGCACATCCTTTTGGGCCAGATGCATCTGGATCGCCCCATCGGTCACGAAACTGACGTCGCCCGCATAGCCTTGCTTTTTCTCCAGCGTAGGCAGGCCTTCGTCCTCGGTTTTCAGGCCCAGCACGTCTCGGTAGAACGCGTCCATACGGCCCACGTCTTCGGTGGCGAGGTTGATGTGATGCAGGGTCAGTTTCATGGGCCACCTTTCAGGCTGGGATCGCCCAAGAGTTCCGCATATCGCCGCTTTGGGCAAGGGGGCGGTGCCGCAGGCCTTGCAGGGCGCGGGGCAGGGCGGTAAAGCGGGCGCACTACGCGAAAAGGGATGCCCCATGTCGATTGACCAAAGCACCGCCGCACGGGTGGCGAAACTGGCCCGTATCAAGGTTGAAGAGGACGCGCTTCCGGCGCTGGCCGAAGAATTCAACACGATCCTCGGCTTTATCGAACAACTGGGCGAGGTGGACGTGGACGGGGTCGAGCCGATGACATCGGTAACACCGCAGCGTCTCAAGCGGCGTGCCGATGTGGTGACCGACGGCGACCAGCAGGACAAGGTGCTGGCCAACGCCCCTGACGCGCGTGAAGGTTTCTTTGCAGTTCCCAAGGTGGTTGAGTGATGGCGGATCTGAACACACTGACTTTGGCCGAGGCACGTGATGCCCTGCGCGCCGGTGACACCACCTCTCGCGAATTGACCGAAGCCTGCCTGAAAGCCATCGACGGGGCGGATGCGCTCAACACCTTTGTGCACAAGACCCCCGAGATCGCGATGGACCGCGCGGCCGAGGCGGACAAGCGGATTGCTGCAGGTGACGCGCCCGCCATGTGCGGCCTGCCCATCGGCATCAAGGATCTGTTCTGCACCGAAGGTGTGCCAAGCCAGGCGGCCAGCCGCATCCTCGAAGGGTTCAAGCCGCAATACGAATCCACGATCACCGCACAGCTGAAAAGCGCGGGTGCCGTGATGCTGGGCAAGCTCAACATGGACGAATTCGCCATGGGTTCGTCCAACGAGACATCTGTTTACGGCAACGCGGTCAACCCGTGGCGGCGCGGAAACGATGATACACCCCTGACCCCCGGTGGGTCTTCGGGTGGTTCGGCTTCTGCCGTGGCAGCAGACCTGTGCCTTGCGGCGACCGGCACCGACACCGGCGGATCCATCCGCCAGCCCGCGGCCTTTACCGGCATCGTGGGGATCAAGCCGACCTACGGGCGCTGTTCGCGCTGGGGCGTGGTGGCCTTTGCCTCCAGCCTCGATCAGGCGGGGCCGATGACAAAAACGGTACGCGACGCGGCCATCATGCTTGAAGCGATGTGCGGCCACGACCCCAAGGACAGCACCAGCGCCGATCTGCCCGTTCCCAATTTCGAGGCGGCGCTGACAGGCGACGTGCGCGGCAAGAAAATCGGCATCCCCCGCGAATACCGTATGGACGGGATGCCTGCCGAGATCGAAAAGCTCTGGAGCGAAGGCGCGGATATGCTGCGCGACGCGGGCGCCGAGATGGTCGATATTTCACTGCCGCACACCAAATACGCGCTGCCTGCCTACTACGTCGTGGCACCGGCCGAAGCATCGTCGAACCTCGCACGTTATGACGGGGTGCGTTATGGTCACCGCGCCACGCTGGATCAGGGCGACGGCATCACCGAAATGTACGAGAAAACCCGCGCCGAGGGTTTCGGCGCCGAGGTGCAGCGCCGTGTGATGATCGGCACCTATGTCCTGTCGGCAGGGTTCTATGATGCCTATTACAACCGCGCGCGCCGGGTGCGGACACTGATCAAGAAAGACTTCGAAGATGTGTTCGCCACGGGCGTCGACGCGATCCTGACACCGGCCACGCCTTCGTCGGCTTTCGGCCTGGGCGAGATGATCGATGCCGATCCGGTGCAGATGTATCTCAATGACGTGTTCACGGTCACGGTCAACATGGCCGGACTGCCCGGCATCGCGGTGCCTGCGGGCGTGGACGCGCAGGGCTTGCCCTTGGGCCTGCAGCTGATCGGTCGCCCCTGGGAAGAGGCGGATTTGCTGTCTTCCGCCTATGCGCTCGAACAGGCTGCCGGATTTGTGGCAAAACCCGGAAAATGGTGGTAACACTGCCCGAAATCCAACGGACGCAGATCCAAGAGATAGGGCAGACATGACCATTCGATACTTCCTGATGGCCGGGGCGCTGGGCGCTTTGGCCGCGTGCCAACCGGCCATACCCGACAGCGGGGCCGGGGTCGTGGACCCGGGCCGCGGTGTTGGCTTTGACAATTCCATCGAGGCGCAGCGCACGCGGGATGCGGCCTTGCAAGGGGCCGCTCAGCCGGTTCCGACAGCGCCCACCGTGGGCACGCAAGAGCTTGCGGCGGCCAACACGGCCCCAGCGCGCCCCGCGCCGACAGGTGCCACCACACCTGCGGCCCCTGCACAGCAGGCGGCGCGCGTGGCCAACAGTTCTGACCCGGATCTGGCCGTTGCCGCCGCACAGGAAGATGCCAGCGCACAACAGGCCAATTCCGGTCAGCGTGTCGTGAACGCCAGTCCTTCGAACCCCGCCCCTCTCGCGGTCAGCAATCCCGGTATCTCGAACGAGACCGATTTCGAGGCCGTGTCTTCGCGCCGGTCTATCGAAGGCGACGCGGCCCGCATCGCGCAGAACCGGGCGCAGTACCAGGTGGTGCAACCCACCGCGCTGCCCAGCCGCACCGGTGCAACCGGCCCCAACGTCGTCGAATATGCGCTGTCCACACGCCATCCCGTCGGCACCCGCGTGCATCAGCGGATTGGCTTCAATTCCGCGGCCAAGTTTCGGCGCAACTGCGCCACCTACAGTTCGGATGACGAGGCCCAGATCGATTTCCTCGCCCGTGGTGGGCCCAAGCGGGACAGGCAAGGGCTTGACCCCGATGGTGACGGCTATGCCTGTGGCTGGGATCCGGCCCCGTTCCGCAGGGCAGCAGCCGGCTAAACCGCTTGGGCGTGCATCAACATCCGTCGCCCAATTGCGGGCCGCGTCGGGATGGCTTGCGCCCCCAGTTCATCGTTCTGCACTACACCGCCATGCACAGCGCCGAGGCGGCCATCGCGCGGCTTTGTGACCCGCAGTTCGAGGTGTCGGCGCATTACCTGATCGCGGCAAGTGGCGCGGTGACACAGATGGTTTCCGAGGAGGATCGCGCATGGCATGCGGGCGCAGGCAGCTGGATGGGCTTTGACGACATCAACTCGCGCTCCATCGGGATTGAGTTGGACAACGATGGCACAGGACCGTTTGCCGAGGCGCAGATGCAAACGCTTGAAGCCCTGTTGCCCCAGATCATGCAGCGCTGGACCATCCCGCCGTCGGGCGTGATCGGTCATTCCGACATGGCGCCGGGCCGCAAATTCGATCCCGGACCGTTTTTTGACTGGGAGCGGCTGGCCCGCAAGGGACTTGCCGCGCGCGCGGGATATGACGATGGGCCGCAAGATCCGACGCCTGAAGACTTCGTGAATGTTGCCCGCTTTGCCGGATACACCGCCGATGTCGATTTCGATGCACTGCTGGCTGCCGTGCGCCTGCGGTATCGTCCCACGGCCACCGGCCCACTTGTGTCCGAGGACTTTACACCTTTGGGTCATACGGCCCTGTGGACCTGATCCTGCTTCATCTTGCCAGATAAACTCCCGCCGGAGGCTCCCCAAGGTGCCGCAATCGTGCGGCCTGATATTGACGCGCCCCGGTGCCGCACCCTATGTGCAAGACGCGCGGAAGGCCGGACGGTCGCTGCGACGCAAATGCGGCGTAGAGGAAAGTCCGGACTCCAAGAAGCAACGGTGCCGGGTAACGCCCGGCGGGGGCAACCCCAGGGAAAGCGCCACAGAAATGAAACCGCCCGCCCCTCGGGGCAGGTCAGGGTGAAACGGTGGGGTAAGAGCCCACCGCGGGACGGGCAACCGGACCGGCACGGCAAGCCCCACCGGGAGCAATGCCAAATAGGGACCGCGTGCCGCGCAAGCGGCGGGGCCGCTTTTGCCCCAGCAGGTCCGGGTTGGCAGCTAGAGGCCACGGGGCAATCCGTGGCCGAGATGAATGACCGTCTCGGGCAGGTGCGCTTGCCTAGACAGAATCCGGCTTACAGGCCTTCCGCGCGCCTTGCCGAAAATGACCGCTTTTGCGGTTGACTCGGGGCGGCATGTCTTTAGAAGGCAGGCTTCAGGATTCATGCGCGACCCCACCGGGGGCAAGCGCCGCAGGAGAAGACACATGGCGAAGCCAACCACGATCAAGATCCGTCTGAACTCGTCCGCGGGCACAGGCCATTTCTATGTCACAAAGAAAAACGCACGCACGATGACCGAAAAGATGGTGGTACGCAAGTACGACCCTGTGGCGCGCAAGCACGTTGAATACAAGGAAGGCAAGATCAAGTAAGATCCCTCCAAAGTGTTTTCGACAAGGCCGCGCCGCAAGGACGCGGCCTTTTTCGTTTTGGGAGAAGACCTATGAAAAAAGAATTTGAACTGCACCGCAGATCGGATGGTCTGGTGTACCGGTTCCGCAAGGATGGGCTGGGTGTTTATCGCCGGGCGGACCGGCCGGGCGTCACGATTCAATGGGACCCCCGCTTTGGGTGGGCCGCCTTTGATCCTGACACGGTGGAATTGGCCGGTGTCGCCTGGGGTGTTCCTGCTGCCGCGCAAGGCAGTGGCCCGCCAGAGGGCGCTTGGGTGTCTTACAGGGGTGGTCGCAGCCACGTGTACGATCTGGTGCATGTGGCGGCTGAGGCCTGAGCCTTGTCCGGTGATCCGGGCCGAGACAGCAGTGTTGCAATCCGAGGTATCAAGATGATCATTCGTTCTTCGACCAAGGCCGATTTTTCGGCCGTTGATGCGCTTTTGGCGCGGACCTATCCAAAGTTGCTGAAGGCGGATTATCCGCCTTCGGTGCTGGTCACTGCCTTGCCCATCATCAGCCGTGCGCGGCCCGAACTGGTGGGGTGTCCCACCTACTTCGTGGCCGAAGAAGACGGCGCGATCCTCGGTGCGGGCGGCTGGACCCCCGATGCCAAGGACGCAAGCAAGGGCCACATCCGCCATCTGGTCACGGATGACCGCCACCTGCGCCGCGGCATTGCGCGCAGCTTGATGCAGCACAGCTTTGACACGGCCCGCAGCGCGGGGGTCAGTCAGATGGAGTGCTGGTCCACGCACACCGCCGTGCCTTTCTACGAATCCGTGGGGTTCATCAGCATTGGCCTGATTGAAGTGCCCTTGGGCGCCGCGATCACCTTTCCGAGCGTGCGCATGATGCGCAGTCTCTAGGGCTATCGCTCCGCAGGCGGGATCGACTGCAGCTTGGCCGACAGCGCGGCCACGGACACGGTGTCGTATTTCATTTGCCGCCGTGTGGTGCCCGCGGGATGGTTCTGCAATCCCGTGCCGGGTCGATGCGCCGCGCGGGGCCGGATCGGGCGCGGTGCAAATCCACCGCCGCAATTGGGGCAGACATTGCGCAAATGATTGTCCACGCAGTCCACGCAGAACGTGCATTCATAGCTGCAAATCCGGGCGTTGGTGGCCTGCGGCGGCAGATCGGCGTCACAGCGTTCGCAATTGGGGCGCAGTTCAAGCATGGTCTTGGTCCTGTTGGTCAACTGGACCTTCGGCGAGGACGGTCACGGGTTCAAGGCCCGCGCGCTGCATCAGCCGGGCGGAAGCCGTGTTGAAGCTGGCATAGGACGTGCGGATCGTACCCAGCCCCTGCGCACGGCACTGGCTGCGCATGGTGGCGACAAGGGCAGTGGCAATGCCATTGCCCCGGTGGTGCACATCGACACAGATATGCTCCAGCATGGCAAAGCGGATAGCGGGTTTCAAAAGGCTGGCAGGGCGGTCTTGTACCTGCCAGATCAGGTAGCCTTGCGGATCATCCCTGTCACCGGCGATCAGCGCGGTGACGTCGGGCTGCGCCAGCCATTCGCGCAGGAACCCGGCGAGGTCCTTGTCGGGAGGGGTCGGCGTATAATTGGCAGGCTGATGGGCAACGTGCAGGTCGTGGACCTGCCGGAGCAGTGGCACGAGGCGGGGCGCATCATGCGCAGGCAGAACTGAAATCAGAGACATGGAAACGAGCCTTCGCAAAAGAAAAGGGCCGGTCTTGCGACCGGCCCCGGAATTCTCGCTGAATGAAAGGTGCGCGATTATTCGCGGTTCCCCAGCAGTTGCAGCAGGAACATGAACATGTTGATGAAGTCCAGATAGAGACGCAGCGCGCCCATGATCGCGGACTTGCCCAGCCATTCGCTGTCGCCGTGCTGTGCGTGTTGCAGATACTCGTTCTTGATGCTCTGGGTGTCGTAGGCCGTGAGGCCCGCAAAGATCAGCACACCAAGGATCGAGATTGCGAACATGATCGCGGGCGAACCCAGGAAGATGTTGATGATCGACGCCACGATCAGGCCAATCACGCCCATGATCAGGAACGACCCCCAGCCGGAGATGTCCTTTTTGGTGGTGTAGCCCCAGAGCGACAGACCCGCAAAGGCAATGGATGTCACCAGGAACACCTGCGCGATGGAAAAGCCGGTGAAGGCGACGAAGATCCACGACAGGCTCAGCCCCATGACAGCGGCGAACACGTAGAAGAACAATTGCGCCCCTGCGGCGGACAGACGGTTAATCGCGGCACCGAAGGCAAAGATCATGCCCAAAGGCGCGAACATCACGATCCAGCCCAGAATGTTGGGTTGCAGCGTCATGGGATCGCGGAAGATACCCAAAAGCGCAGGGTTCGAGCCGATGGCCCAAGCCACGGCGAATGTGATGAGCATGCCCACGGACATCGTGCCGTAGACTTTGTTCATGTGGGCGCGCAGGCCCTCATCAATCTCGGCGGCACGTACCCCGGCTGCTGTCCGGATTGTGTTGATGTCAGCCATTCAAGACCTCCAATTGAAACAGTTGTACCCGCGAACTATTCCACGGGCGATCTGCCATAAATATCGTGTCGCTTTGGTGTTGTTTCAAGTTTTTTCGGGCCGCTTCGGCGGTGAAAGTGGCCCGAAAACGGTCTGTTTCCACAATTAGTCCTGTTTCCAGGTGTGCGGCACGTCCCAGATCGGGCGCGCGGCCTCGGTCGCGGCGTCACGCGGGCTCAGCCCGATGTCGCGCAGTGCTGCGTCATCCAGGGCGCGCAGGGCGCGGCGCGACCGCCACACATCGATCATGCGCATCAGGGCAAAGCCGCGGCGTGCGGGACGGTTGGCGTGAAAGTGGCGGGCGGTGATATCGGTCATGGCCATTGTGGGTCTCCATTTCGGTTTGCGATGATTTATCGCGTCTTCATCAATTCTGTTGATGTATATGGCGGGATGTGACACATTTTAAAAACGAATGTTTGTGACCGAAAGCATCAAGGATGGTGATGTATGCGAAATCTGGACGTGACAACGCTGCGTTCGTTTGTGGCTGTGGCGGAATCGGGCGGGGTAACACGGGCGGCGGGGTTTTTGCATCTCACGCAGTCTGCCGTGTCGATGCAGCTCAAGCGGCTCGAGGAAATGCTGGGCCTTGAATTGCTGGACCGGTCCGGGCGCACCATTGCCTTGACCGCTGCAGGTGAACAGCTTTTGGTCTATGCCAAACGGATGGTGGCGCTCAACGACGAGGTAATCGTACGGCTGACAGATCAGGCCTATGAGGGGTCGATTACGCTGGGCGTGCCCCATGACATTGTCTATCCGGCGATCCCGCGTGTGCTGAAACAGTTTCATGCGGCCTTTCCCCGGGTTCAGGTGCAACTGGTGTCCTCTTATACACGCGCGTTGAAGGCGCAGTTTTCAAAGGGGGGCTGCGACATGATCCTGACCACCGAGACAGCGTTGGATGCGGGTGGTGAATCGCTGTGCACCAAGCCGTTGTGCTGGGTCGGAGCACCGGACGGTTCGGCGTGGCGCCAGCGTCCGCTGAAACTGGCGTTCGGGCGGCAATGCACCTTTCGGCCACGTGTTGTTGAGCGCCTTGACGATGCAGGCATCCCCTGGGACGTGATTGTCGAAACCGAAAGCGATCGTACCATCGAAGCGACCGTCAGCGCCGATCTGGCGGTTCACACCATGATCGAAGGCACCGAACCGCCGCATCTGGACCGGATCGACCACGGCGGCAACTTGCCGGAACTGCCGCAGCAACACATCAACCTCTATGGGGCGCAGGCCTCAAAGGACGTGGTGCATGACGCTTTGGCGAACCTGGTCAGGCGTGCATTCGGCGCTGTGGAAACAGTTCACCTCAAGGCTGTTTGATCGTGTTTCCGCGGCTGTCGGCGGGATTTGGCGCAAGGCGTTTCTGCCGATTTGGACAATTTTCAACTGACCCATTGAGCAGTTGTTGTCACAGGATCGTTCACAACTATCGGGTGAAGCTTCTGAAAACGCGGCATTTTTGACCATACGGCTCAACGCGTCGCTCGAAACAACGCCATAGTTAACAAATAGTTAACGCATAGAGTGTATTGCCTTTGCGCAAATTCGCCTTAGCCGGGAGTGAGATTTGTTGCTTTTCGACATTTGTGCGTCATAATGCACACTACATCAGTGCGTCGGTGTTTCGTTAAGACAACACAGTGTTTTTTGCGCGGCCGGAGTGTTGGTTGCTGTACACAAAGGAATAAAGTTATGGCTCACATCGTTGATGAGCATGTTGGCAAACGTATTCGCCAACGTCGGTGGTTGATCGGAATGACCCAGCAAAAGCTTGCCGAGATGGTCGGGATCAAATTTCAACAGATCCAGAAATACGAAACCGGGGCAAACCGTGTCAGTGCGTCCCGGCTTTGGGATATCGGTAAGGCGATGGGCGTGCCTGTTTCGTTTTTCTTTGAAGGGTTGGGCAGCAAGCCCGCAGAGTCCGACGTGACGGAACGGGTGCCCGGCGATCTGCTGGAAGACAAGGAAGCCATGGATCTTGTCCGCTCCTACTATGCCATTCCCGAAAATCAACGTCGCCGCCTCTTCGAACTGGCGCGGGTTCTGAGCGACGTCGCCTGATCTACGGGTGACGCGCACACGAGCTTGCATTGCGGGGTGCAAACTGGCACCCGGTTGCAATGACTGACGATACAGAACACCTGTTGACCGTGGCACATCGGATGGCCGATGCGGCCCGCGATGTGATCCTTCCGTATTTTCGCAATACAGGCCTGATTACCGACAACAAACTGTCAGGGGGCTATGACCCCGTGACCGAAGCCGATCGCGCGGCAGAGGCTGCGATGCGCGACGTTTTGCGCGACATGCGGCCCGACGATTCCATTCTGGGGGAAGAATTTGGCGCGCAGGAAGGAACCTCCGGGTTGACCTGGGTTCTGGACCCGATCGATGGCACCCGCGGTTTTGTGTCCGGCACGCCGACATGGGGCGTGCTGATCGCTGTTGGCGATGCTTCGGGCCCGCGCATCGGGATCATCGACCAACCCTATATTCAGGAACGGTTCATCGGTGGGCCGGCTGGCGCGTGGCTGGATGGTCCGCGCGGCACATCGCCCTTGCAGGCGCGTGGTTTCCGCCCCTTGGAAAACGCTGTTCTCTTCACAACCTTTCCCGAGGTCGGATCGCCCCAAGAGCGCGCAGGCTTTGACGCCGTCGCCCGTGAAGTTCAGTTGGTCCGCTATGGAATGGATTGCTATGCCTATGCTCTTTTGGCGGCGGGGCAGGTTGACCTGGTGATCGAGGCCGGGTTGAACGCCTACGATATTCAGGCCCCGATTGCTGTCATTCAGGCGGCAGGTGGCATTGTCACGAATTGGGCGGGCCAACCGGTCCATGAAGGCGGGCGCGTGTTGGCGGCGGCCAATCCTGAAATCCACGCGCAGGCTTTGCGCCTTTTGGAGCCGCATCTGTGACCGAAACCCTGATCCGGAATGCGCACACCGTTCTGACAATGGACGATGCGCGCCGCGAAATGTCCAATGCAGACATCCGCATGACCGATGGTGTGGTGGCCGAAATCGGCACTGGCCTGCAAAGCGATGGCATGGTCATCGATGCACGGGACTGCGTGGTCACGCCGGGCCTCGTGAACACACACCACCATTTGTACCAATCGCTGACCCGCGCGGTGCCGGGCGGACAGGACGCGCTTTTGTTCGGATGGCTGCAAAGCCTTTATCCGATCTGGGCGCGGTTTACCCCGGATCATATGTTCACCTCTGCGCAGGTGGGGCTGGCCGAATTGGCATTGTCCGGGTGCACGCTGTCCTCCGATCACCTCTATCTCTACCCCAACGGTGCGCGGCTCGAAGATACCATTCACGCAGCTGCTGAATTGGGCCTGCGGTTTCAGCCGACACGCGGCTCCATGAGCATCGGGGAAAGCGCGGGCGGTCTGCCCCCCGACACGCTGGTCGAGAACGAGGCTGCGATCCTGAACGATAGCATCCGGGTGATCGACGCTTTCCACGATCCCGCGCCTGCCTCCATGTGCCGGGTGGCCGTGGCCCCGTGTTCGCCCTTTTCGGTCAGCACCGAATTGATGCGTGATGCCGCGATCCTCGCGCGCGACAAGGGGGTGATGATGCACACCCATCTGGCCGAGAATGACGAGGACATCGCCTATTCCCTTGAAACCTTCGGCAAACGTCCCGGTGCTTACGCCGAAAGCCTTGGCTGGGTCGGCGCGGATGTGTGGCACGCCCATTGCGTCAAGCTGGATGCCTCGGAGATCGATCTTTTTGCCCGCACCGGCACCGGTGTCGCCCATTGCCCCTGTTCGAATTGCCGGCTTGGCAGCGGCATCGCCCCCGTGCGCGCCATGCGTGATGCCGGTGTGCTCGTGGGCTTGGGGGTCGATGGATCGGCCAGCAACGATGCGGGCAACCTTGTGGCCGAGGCCCGGCAGGCGATGTTGCTGCAACGCGTCGCTCTGGGGGCTGATGCAATGAGCCCGCGCGAAGCGCTTGAGATCGCTACGCGCGGCGGGGCTGACATTCTGGGCCGTCCCGAATGCGGGCGCATCGCGGTCGGCAAACGGGCCGATATTGCCCTGTGGGACGTCAGCGGCATCGAAAGTGCCGGAAGCTGGGACCCTGCGGCCCTTTTGCTGGCAGGGCCGACAACCGTGCGCGATCTCTTTGTCGAAGGGCGGCAGATCGTGCGTGATGGGCAAATCACCACGTTGGATATGCGCCGGGTGATCGACACGCAGAATACATTGGCCCAAAAGCTGCGCGATACGTTGTGATGCGTTTTGCTTGTCTCTTCCTCCTGTGGCTCTTGCCAACGGCTGTGATCGCTGATCCCGCTGCCATGCAGGCGGTGAACGCGCTGCGCGCCGAAAAGGGGCGCGCGGCCCTTGTCCATGACACCCGGCTTCAGGCAGCGGCCCAAGGCCATGCGGATGACATGGCGCGGCGCGGCTACTTCAGCCACAGCGGCCGGAATGGCAGTAACGTGGGCGACCGGGTGCGCGCCATGGACTATACATGGTGTTTCGTGGCCGAAAACATCGCGCAGGGGCAGACGTCGCTGGCGCAGGTCATGGCCGGATGGGCCGCTTCAAAAGGACACTATCGCAACATCATCCACCGCAAGGCGCGCGCCTTCGGGCTGGCGCGTGGGGCAGGCAACACATGGGTTATGGTGCTGGCTGCACCCTGCTGACCCCGTTGACCCAGACGTCGGCAATGGCGCGGTCATCCCCCATCATTACCGTGGCAAAGACAGCATCCCAGATATCGGTCGCCTGCGCCGTGCGCTGGGCAATGGCCGGGGTTGAAGCAAGATCGAGAACGCAAATGTCCGCCTCCATCCCCGGGGCGAGCGTGCCGATCCGGTCCTGCATGTGCAGCGCGCGCGCCGATCCGGCCGTAGAGAGCCACAACAGGTGCTTGGCAGGCAGGGCCGTGCCGCGCAGTTGGGCGATTTCATAGGCTGCGGCCATGGTGCGTAGCATGGAAAAGGAAGATCCGCCGCCGGTGTCCGTTGCCAGCCCCAGCGCGATCCCCCGCGCGGCCAGTCCTGCCACATCCATCAGCCCCGATCCGATGAACGTGTTGGACGTGGGGCAATGGATCACCGCGGCCCCCACTTCGGCCAGCCGGTCGACCTCGCGCGGCTCAAGGTGGATTGCGTGGCCATAAAGCCCCCGCGCGCCCAGCAGCCCGTGTTGTTCGTAAGTGTCCAGATAGTCCCGCGCGTCCGGAAACAGCGTGCGCACCCATGCGATCTCGTCCAACTGTTCGCTGAGGTGGGTCTGCATCAGGCAGTCGGGATGTTCGGCCCAGAGCGCACCCAGCGCCGAAAGCTGTTCCGGCGTCGAGGTGGGCGAAAAGCGCGGCGTGATGGCATAGGTCGCGCGGCCTGCGCCATGCCAGCGGTTGATCAGCGCCTTGCTGTCATCATAGGCCGACTGCGGTGTGTCGCGCAGGGCCTCTGGTGCGTTCCTGTCCATGCAGGTTTTGCCCGCAACCACACGCATGTCCCGTGCGGCGGCGGCGTCAAAGAACGCATCGACCGATGCGGGATGGATCGTGGTGTAAGAGGTCAACGTGGTGGTGCCATTGGAAAGCGCCAGATCAAGCGCGCGCCCGGCCACGTCTGCGGCATAGGCCGGATCGCCAAACCGGCTTTCCTCGGGAAAAGTGTATGTGTTCAGCCAATCGATCAGCCGCTTGCCCCAACTGGCGATGATACCGGTCTGGGGATAGTGCATATGCGCATCGATCAGCCCCGGCAGGATCAGCGCGGTGTCGCCGTAGTTGTGTTCCTGTGCGTCCGGCGCGTCCCTGCGCAGCGCTTCAGCCGTCCCAACGGCTGCGATCCGGCCCCCGTCGATCAGGACTGCACCGCCGGTGTCGATGCGCACCGCGTCAGGGTCATGGAAAGGGTCGCCGGACGTGCGCAGAACGGGGCCGGTTAAAAGTTGGGCTTGTGTCATGGGTGCAGACTAGGCTGCGGTGAAACAAAGGTAAATTGACGGCGTGCCCGATTGAGGCAGTTGTCAGCCACACATCACGCGCCTATGTTCCGGAGCGCAATATCGAGGGTGTGCCATGTCCGACGACTTCGAACAGATTTCAGAGCCGCCCGCCGAGGATCGCTATGAACTGGACCGCAAGAACGTCAGTGCGATCCTCTACGCCGTGGACATCGAGGATCAGGACAAGCTGATCGAACTGATGGAGCCGCTGCACCCTGCGGACATCGCCGACCTTCTGGAACAGATCAATCCCTTTGACCGGACGCGGCTGTTGCGCCTTTATGACCGGGAATTCGACGGCGATATCCTGTCCGAACTGGATGAAAGCATCCGTGAGGAAGTGCTTGCGATCCTGACACCGCAGGTTCTGGCCGAGGCGGTGCGCGATCTGGACAGCGACGACGTTGTGGACCTTGTCGAAGACCTCGACGAGCCGCAGCAGGAAGCGATCCTCGAGGTGCTGGAAGACGCCGACCGGGTCGCGGTCGAGCAGGCCCTGTCGTGGCCCGAATTCTCTGCCGGGCGACTGATGCAGCGCGAAGTGGTCATGGCGCCCGAGCATTGGAACGTGGGCGACGCCATAGACTACCTGCGCAGCGCGCGCGAAGAGGAACTGCCGGATCAGTTTTACCACATCGTGATCGTCGATCCCCGCCTGCACCCCATCGGCAACGTGACCTTGGGCAAGATCATGCGCTCGCGGCGGGACGTGGCGCTGACCGACATCGTCGAGGACACATTTCAGGTGATCCCCGCCACGCAGGCCGAAAGCGACGTGGCCTATGCGTTCAACCAGTATCACCTGATCTCGGCCCCGGTGGTCGATGACGAAGGTCGGCTGATCGGCCTGATCACCATCGACGATGCAATGGCCGTTCTGGACGAGGAACACGAGGAAGACATTCTGCGTCTGGCGGGTGTCGGCGAAGGGTCCTTGTCGGACCGGGTGATGGAGACAACCAAGCAGCGGATGCCGTGGCTGGCGGTCAATCTTCTGACCTCGATCGCCGCGTCGATGGTGATCGCGCAATTCGAGGCGGCGATCAGCCAGATCGTGGCGCTGGCGGTTTTGATGCCGATCGTGGCGTCGATGGGCGGCAATGCAGGCACGCAATCGCTGACCGTGGCGGTGCGCGCCATCGCCACCAAGGATTTGACCGGATCGAACGTCTGGCGGGTCATCCGGCGCGAGGTTCTGGTGGGACTGGTCAACGGGTTGATCTTTGCCGTGGTCATGGGTGCCGTGGGGCTGATCTGGTTCGGATCGCCCGCGCTGGGCTATGTGATCGCGGCGGCGATGGTGGTGAACATGGTGATTGCGGGTCTTGCGGGCACGGTGATCCCGGTGTTTTTGGAGCGTGTGGGCGTGGACCCGGCGCTTGCATCCGGGGCCTTTGTGACCACGGTCACGGATGTGGTTGGCTTTTTCGCCTTCTTGGGGCTGGCGGCGGCGGTGCTGCTGTGACGGATTTGCAGGACGTCAAGGCCGCGGTGCGCAAGGCAGCCTTTGCCCGGCGCAAGGCGGCGCATGACCTTGGCGGCCACGGGCGCGCCGGGGTCCTGTCCGAAGTGCTGGCCGGGCATCGCGGCGTCCCACTTGCAGGCTACATGCCGATCCGCACCGAGATCGATCCGCTGCCCGCGATGGCGGAGGCTTCGGCCTACGGGCCTGTGGGCGTGCCGGTGATCGAAGGTGCGGGGCTGCCTTTGAAATTTTCGCGCTGGGAGCCGGAGACAGCGCTGCGCGAAGGGCCATTCGGGGCACAGGTGCCGTTGGTCGATGACTGGATGGTGCCGCAGATCGTGATCGTGCCGCTGGTGGCCTTTGATCGCAAGGGCGGGCGACTGGGCTATGGCGGCGGGTTCTATGATCGCACCTTGGAAGGGTTGCGGGCGCGGGGGCCGGTTTTGGCCATCGGGTTTGCCTATGGCGCCCAAGAGGCGGAAAATCTGCCGTTGGAACCCACGGACCAGCCTTTGGACATGATCGTAACCGAGGCGGGCGTAATCGAGATCTGATCCCAATGCGGGCTGCGCCCACGCCATTCTCAGGGGGCGCTGCCCCCCTCGCGCTGCCGCGCGAGTCCCCCGAGGTATTTGATGCGAAAGGAAGATGGGGCTTGCCCTGATTGGGGACAGCCGCATAAGGGGCGGTATGAAGATTTTGTTTTTGGGCGATGTGATGGGCCGGTCGGGCCGTCAGGCGGTGGCCGAGGTCTTGCCGAAGCTGCGGGAAGACTGGCGGCTGGATTTCGTGGTGGTCAATGGTGAGAACGCGACCTCGGGCATGGGGTTGTCGGGCGCGCATGCGCGCGGGTTGCTGGAGGCGGGGGCCGATTGCATCACGCTGGGCGATCATGCGTTCGACCAGAAAGACATGCTGCAATTCATCGAGAGCGAGCCGCGGATCATTCGGCCTCTGAATTTCTCGAAGGCCGCCCCCGGAAAGGGCGCGCGGCTGTTCGAGGCCCGCGGTGGGCGCAAGGTTCTTGTGGCGCAGGCGTTGGGGCAGGTGTTCATGAAGCGCCCCTTCGATGATCCGTTTTCGGCTATTGAGCCGGTGTTGAAGACGCATCCCCTGGGGGGGCAGGCGTCAGCAGTGATTGTCGATTTTCATTGTGAGGCGACTTCGGAAAAAATGGCGATGGGGCATTGGTGTGATGGGCGCGCGAGCCTTGTGGTGGGCACGCACACCCATGTGCCCACGGCCGATGCGATGATCATGCCGCGCGGCACCGCCTACCTGACGGATGCGGGCATGTGCGGAGACTACAACAGTGTCATCGGCATGCAGCGCGATGAGCCCATGCGCCGGTTCATCACCGGCATGCCCAAGGCGCGGTTCACCCCGGCGCTGGGTCCTGCGACCCTGTCGGGTGTCTATATCGAGACCGATGACAAGACGGGTCAGGCGGTCAGGGTCGAGATGGTGCGTCAGGGCGGCGCGCTGGCGCAGGCAGGGCCGTGAGGCGCCAGCAGACCGCGCTTTATGTCGGGGTTCTGATCCTGCTGGGCGCGGGGTGGGGGATCACCATGCCCCTGACCAAGATCGCGGTCAGCGAGGGATACAAGCATTTCGGTTTGCTGTTCTGGCAGATGGCCATCGGCACTGTGGTGATGACGGTGTTGGGCCTTGCCACCGGACGCAGGCTGCCCGTCACGGCGCAGGCTCTGCGGGTCTATATCATCATCGCGATGATCGGGTCGGTCCTGCCCAATACTTTCAGTTATCAGGCGGCAGTGCATTTGCCTGCGGGTGTCCTTTCGATCCTGCTGTCGATGATCCCGATCTGGGCCTTTCCCATCGCCTTGGTGCTGGCGTTGGACCGGTTTGAATGGCGGCGGATGATCGGCCTTTTTTGTGGGGTGTCGGCGGTGATGGTGATCGTGATGCCGGGCGTGGACTTGCGCGGTGCGCTTCCGGTGTTTTGGGTGCTGGTCGGCCTGATCAGCGGGCTTTTCTATGCGTTCGAGGGCAACTACGTCGCGCGCTGGGGCACGGCCGGCCTCGGGCCGTTGCAGGTGTTGTGGGGGGCGTCAGCGATTGGCACGCTGGTCGCGCTGCCGTTGGCGCTTGGCTCGGGCCAGTGGATCGACCCGCGCCCGCCCTACGGCGCCCCCGACATTGCCCAGGCGGCAAGTGCGGCCATCCACGTGATCGTTTACGCGGGCTACGTCTGGCTGGTGGGGCGCGCTGGCCCGGTCTTTGCCGTTCAGATCAGCTATCTGGTGACGCTGTTCGGCATTGGCTGGGCTTGGATCATCCTGCGCGAAGCCTATCCGCCTACGGTTTGGGCAGGCCTTGGACTGATGCTGGTCGGGATGTACCTGGTCCAGCCGCGCCGCGCAGATGCCCTTGCAGCGTCGCAGCCGATGGGCGAAACTGGCGGCTAGCGGAACCGGCAAAAAGATCGGACTATCATGGGTTTCTTCGAGCTTTCCCAGACCGGAAGCGCCATGCTCACACTCTTTGTTGTGGGTGTGATGTTCGTGCTGTTCCTGCGCGAAACCTTCCCCACCGAAGTTGTGGCGATCGTGGGTGCGGCGGTGATGCTGGCCACCGGTGTGCTGCCTTATGAAGACGCCCGCATGGTGCTGGCCAACCCCGCGCCGTGGACGATTGCGGCGATGTTCATCATCATGGGTGCCTTGGTGCGCACCGGGGCGCTGGATGCCTTTACCGCGATGGCTTCGGCCCAGGCGCGGGTCAACCCGGCGATGGCGATTGTCCTGTTGATGGCTTTCGTGATCTTCAGTTCGGCTATTGTGAGCAACACGCCTGTGGTTGTGGTGATGATCCCCGTCTTCATTCAACTCAGCAAGACCATGGGCATTTCAGCCTCCAAGCTGCTGATCCCGCTAAGTTATGCGGCCATTCTGGGGGGCACGCTCACGTTGATCGGGACGTCGACCAACCTGTTGGTGGATGGTGTCGCGCGGGCCAAGGGCATGGAAGCGTTTTCGATTTTCGAGGTCACCCCGCTGGGTATCATCCTTGTGATCTGGGGCATGATCTATTTGCGGTTCATTGCACCCATCCTGCTGCCGGAGCGCGACAGCATGGCCAGCCTTCTGTCCGACAAAAGCCGGATGAAATTCTTTACCGAGGCGGTCATTCCACCCGATTCCAACCTGATTGGGCGCGAGGTTACGGGCGTGCAACTTTTCAAGCGTGAAGGCGTGCGCCTGATCGACGTTGTGCGGGGGGATCAATCGCTCAGGCGCAACCTTGCCGGGGTCCTGTTGCAGGTGGGGGACCGGGTGGTGTTGCGTACCCAAATGACCGAATTGTTGAGCCTGCAACGCAACAGGGAACTCAAGCGTGTCGATCAGGTGTCGGCCGTGCAGACCGAAACGGTTGAAGTGCTGATCACGCCGGGGTGCAAGATGATCGGGCGCAGCCTTGGATCGCTGCGGTTGCGGCGGCGTTACGGCGTTTATCCGCTGGCGGTGCATCGCCGCAATCAGAACATCGGGCGGCAACTGGACGACCTGGTGGTGCGCGTGGGCGACACACTGCTGTTGGAAGGTGCGCAGGAAGACATCGCGCGGCTGGCCTCGGACATGGACATGGTCGATGTCTCGCACCCATCCAGCCGCGCGTTCCGGCGCGGTCACGCCCCCATCGCCATCGCGGCGCTTGTCAGCATCGTGGGGCTTGCGGCCTTTGGCGTGGCACCCATCCTGCTGCTGAGCGTGCTGGCGGTTGCGGTGGTTCTGATCACCCGCTGTATCGACGCAGACGAGGCGTTTTCCTTCATCGATGGCCGCCTTCTGGCGCTGATCTTTGCGATGCTGGCCATTGGTGCGGCGCTGGAGGCGTCGGGGGCGGTGGCCCTGATTGCGCAAGCCATCGCACCGGCGCTGGGAAACCTGCCGCCGTTCCTGATCATCTGGGCGATTTACCTGCTGACGTCTGTTCTGACCGAAACGGTCAGCAACAATGCGGTGGCCGTTGTCCTGACACCCATTGCCATCGGTCTGGCCGGGGCCATCGGGATCGACCCGCGGCCGCTTGTCGTGGCGGTCATGGTGGCCGCCAGTGCCAGCTTTGCCACGCCCATCGGATACCAGACCAACATGTTGGTCTACGGTCCGGGCGGGTACAAGTTCACGGACTTCCTGCAGGTGGGCATTCCGCTCAACCTCAGCGTGGGCATTCTGGCCTCGGCTGTTATCCCGTACATCTGGCCGCTTTAGGGTGCATCAGATGGCGCATCGGGAGCCGAGCGGTGCGGTCGCTTCGTATAGGGACTATCCTGATCTATGGGGTGATGAACCTGACCGGTGGACCCGCACCCACCTGCCGCGCTGGACCATGTAGAACACGGTGCGCACGTTCGCCTGCGCGTTGGCCGCCGCAATGATGCTCTTGGGGCTTTTCTGGCTGGCACAGTCTCAAACACGACTGCTCTAGGGAGGGAGGTCGCCTTCACACCGGGGCGACCGTATCCCTTGTTCGGACTCTGCTGCCGCGATTTGGCCAGCAGCAGATGAAGATCTTGCAAATGTCACGCGCAAGCCTTGCCCACGTACTCAGCAGCGCCTTGCAGGGGTCACCCTGTCAGGCCATGCGCCGCAAGCCGGTGGCAATATCAAACAGATGGGACTTGTCGGGCTGGATTGAAAACCGAAAAGACGGATTTGCGCTGTCCAAGACATGGACCCCCTGAAGGCTTGCCGTAAAGCTTTCGCCTGTCTCAGCCAGTTGGCAATGCAGCAGGGTATTCGCGCCGAGCGGCTCGGCCATCTTGGCGTTGACGTGGATCGTGCCCTCTTTGTCGGGGATCAAATGCTCGGGGCGGATGCCGAATTTGACAGGGCCATCTGGACCGCCGACTTCTACGACGCGACTGTTTCCCAGCATGGCCCAGCCATCCTCGATCCGGGCATCCAGAATGTTCATTGCCGGACTGCCGATAAACTGCGCGGCAAACAGTGTGCGTGGTGTTTCGTAAACCTCAAGCGGCGTGCCGATTTGTTCTGCAACACCACCGTTCATCACGATCATCCGATCCGCCATCGTCATCGCTTCGACCTGATCGTGGGTCACGTAAAGCGCCGTAATTCCAAGCTTTGACTGGAGTTCCTTGATCTCAAGCCGCATCTGAACACGCAATTTCGCATCCAGGTTGGACAGAGGTTCATCAAAGAGAAAAACAGCCGGTTCGCGCACGATCGCGCGGCCCATGGCGACCCGCTGGCGCTGCCCCCCGGACAATTCTCGGGGCTTGCGGTCCAAAAGCGGTTCGAGTTGCAAAAGCCTGGCCGCGTCGAGGACCTTGGCGTTGATCTGGTCCTTGGGCAACCCTGCGATCTTGAGGCCGTAGCCCATGTTCTGACGCACAGACATATGCGGATAAAGCGCGTAGTTTTGAAAAACCATCGCAATGTCACGGTCCATCGGCTCTTTGTCGTTGGCGCGCATGCCACCGATAAGGACGTCGCCCGCCGTCACGGTTTCCAATCCTGCGACCATGCGCAAAAGCGTGGACTTGCCGCACCCGGAGGGTCCGACAATGACGATGAATTCACCATCCGCAATGTCGGTCGTGATGCCATGGATCACATCCGTGTCGCCAAAGCTCTTCTTGATATCTTGCAGGGAAACTGTTGCCATTTTCTATTTCTCGCTGTCGACAAGGCCGCGCACGAACAGCCGTTGCATGCCCACCACGATGATCACAGGGGGGATCATCGCAAGGATCGAGGTGGCCATGATCGTGGGCCAGTGGGCGAAATCATCTCCGCTTGGGAACATCTGTTTGATGCCCATGACAATGGTGTTCATTTCGGGGTCGGTCGTAATCAGAAGCGGCCAAAGGTATTGGTTCCAGCCGTAAATGAACAAGATCACGAAGAGTGCTGCGATATTGGTTCGGCTCATCGGTACGACGATATCCCAGAAGAACCGCATGGGGCGCGCACCATCAACCCGTGCGGCTTCGGCCAATTCATCCGGGATCGTCAGAAAGAATTGGCGGAACAGGAAGGTCGCCGTCGCGGATGCGATCAAAGGAAAAATCAGTCCGGAATAGGAGTTCAACATGCCGAACCCGGCGACGACTTCGTACGTCGGCACGATACGCACTTCGACAGGCAGCATGAGCGTCAGAAAGATGAGCCAGAAAAAGAGATTTCGTCCGGGGAAGTTGAAGTAGACAATTGCGAAGGCCGAGAGAAGGGAGATGACAATCTTGCCCACCGCAATCCCTATGGCCATGACCAAGCTGTTGAACAGCATCGTTCCGACCGGCACGTTGATGCCAGAGAACAGCGCATTTTTGTAGTTGATCCAAAGCTGATCCCCCGGCCACACCGGCATGGGCGGACGGATGATGTCAGCCTGCGTGACGGTAGAGGCGACAAACGCAAGCCAGATCGGGAAGAAGATCACCAGCACGCCAAGGATCATGAAGACATGTGTCAGCCACAGGCCGGCGCCTCGTTTCTCGACCATGCCATTGATTTGTCGCGCCATCAGTAATGCACCCGCTTTTCAATGAATTTGAACTGCAGGACAGTCAGCAGACCCACCACGATCAACAGGATAACGGACTGCGCGGCGGATGACCCAAGGTCCTGGCTGACGAACCCGTCCGAATAAACCTTGTACACCAGAATGGTCGTGGTCTGTTGCGGCCCCCCGGCGGTGATCGTGTGGATCACACCAAAGGTTTCAAAGAAGGAATAGACGATGTTGACCACGAGCAAAAAGAAGGTTGTGGGTGACAGGAGCGGCAGCACGATGGTCCAGAAACGCCGCCAGAAATGTGCGCCGTCAATGGCTGCGGCCTCGATCACCGATTTTGGCACCGCTTGAAGCGCCGCGAAGAAGAAGAGGAAATTGTAGCTGATCCGGCCCCAAGCAGAGGCAACGACCACGAGGCCCATTGCCTCGCCTCCGTTCAGCACGTGGTTCCAGTCGTATCCCAGCTGGCCAAGATACCACGACACCACGCCGACACGGGTGTTGAACATGAACAGCCACAGCACACCCGCAACGGCAGGCGCCACCGCATAAGGCCAGATCAGCAAGGTCCGGTACACGCCCGATCCCTTGATCAAGCGATCTGCAATGACTGCCAGAAAGAGGGCCGGTATCATTGAGCACAGCGTAACGAGGATCGAAAAGATCGCCGTGGTCACAAAGGATGCGCGGTAGAATGGGTCCGACAAGAGGAATTCAAAGTTTCCAAGACCCACATATTTCATGGAAAGGCCGAAGGGGTCCGGAATGAAAAGAGATTGCCAGATCGCCTGGCCGGCTGGATAGAAAAAGAAGACAGCCGAGATCACGACCTGCGGTGCAATCAGCAGTATCGGGATTAGCCAGCCGCGAAACTTGACCCGTTTTTCCATAGACCCCCACAGTCGATCAGGCGGGCCATTTGGCCCGCCTGATCTGGTAGATTAACGGCTTGCGGATTCGAACCGACGCAGCAGCGCGTCGCCGCGTTCTTTTGCGCTGTCCATCGCTTCCTGAGCGGTCTTGTCACCGGACCAGATCGCTTCAAGCTCTTCATCGATGATTCCGCGGATCTGGTCGAAAGACCCCAACCGCAAACCCTTCGAATTCGCTGTCGGCTGCTTCGCTGTCATCTGGATAACGGCAATATCCGTGCCGGGGTTCTCGTCGTAGAACCCGGCCGCACGTGTTGCTTCACCGGCCGCGACCGTGATCGGAAGATATCCTGTGTCCTGGTGCCATTGCGCCTGTACGTCGCTGGACGAAAGGTAGGCGAGGAATTCACCGACACCGGCGTATTCCGCATCTTCATGGCCTTCCATGACCCAAAGCGATGCACCGCCGATGATGGTGTTCTGGGGCGATTGGCCGACGCCTTCCCAATAGGGCAGTGGGCGCACATCAAAATCAAACTCTGCCTCTGCCTTGATACCGGCATACCCGGCCGAGCTTTCGGTGAACAAAGCACATTCACCGGACCGGAAATTCGCACCACCTTCGTTGCGGCGACCGGTATAGATGAATTTGCCATCTTTTGCCCATTCGCCCATGGCACTCAGATGCGCGACCTGTGCTTCACCGTTCAGCATCAGCTCTGTGTCCAGACCGGCAAAGCCATTGTCCTGGCTTGCAAATGGCACGTCATGATAGGCCGAGAAATTTTCGAGGTGAATCCAGCTTTGCCACGCCGTGACCAATGGGCAATCCGATCCTCCGGCTTTCAGCGCGTCGAGGGTTTCGCCGACATTCTGCCATGTGGACAGATCAGTGTCAGGGTCGACGCCAGCCGCTTCGAATGCGTCACGGTTCACCCACAAAACGGGCGTCGACGAGTTGAAGGGCAGTGACAGCATCTCGCCCTCGGTTGTGGTGTAGTACCCTTTGACCGAACCGATATAGGCATCGGGGTCAAACGTGGCACCGCTTTGGGCCATGACCTCATAAACAGGTCTGGTGGCACCTTTCGCCGACATCATTGTCGCGGTGCCGACCTCGAACACCATCAGGATATGGGGTTGTTCACCGGCCCGGAATGCGGCGATGCCCGAGTTGAGTGTTTCAGAGTAGTTGCCTTTGTGGCTTTGCACCACGACATAGTCGCTTTGGCTGGCGTTGAACTGGTCTACTTGTGCGGCGACCAGCTCTCCCAGCCGGCCGGTGAAGGCATGCCAGAATTGGACTTCGGTTTGTGCAGTGGCCGCGACTGGCGACAGCAGTGTGGATGCGGCGAGAACGCCGAGAATTGTTTTTTGCATTAGTCCTCCCTTGCACCTCAAAGGTGCTTTTTCTCAAGCGCTGAAAAGTAGAATGTGCGCAAATTGGTCGATACAAAGACGATACAGCCGATCTGAGAGATATCAAGAAGGTAGCGCAACGCCCCGGAGGTCAAAAGGTTTCAGCACTCAGGGGATTGGCCCTGAGCTTTGTGCAGAGCCAATACCGGCCAAACAAGGGCCTCGGTGCGCGACCACGGTCGGCGACAGGCACGCGACTGATCACTTTCAAAGTCTGACCCATGCTGCATTTCGGGACGACGAGCGGACGCAGGCATCAACGAACTCCACCCCGCGCAAGCCGTCCGTGATCCTCGGGAACACCACTTCACTGGGAACCTTGGTCCCGGCGCGATGGGCATCAATTGCATGGGCGGCTTCGCTGTAAATGTTGGCGAAGGCCTCCAGATACCCTTCTGGGTGGCCGGGGGGAATACGGCTCATCCGGGCTGCGGCTTCACCTGCCTGCGCCCCGTTGCGGGTGATCAGGCGTTTGGGTTCACCGAAGGGGGTATGCCAAAGATAGTTCGGGTCTTCCTGTGCCCAGCTCAGGCCGCCTTTTTCGCCATAAACCCTTATGCGCAGGGCATTTTCATTACCGGGGGCCACTTGCGAACACCACAACATGCCCTTCGCGCCGCCCTTGAAGCGTAGCATGACATGCCCGTTGTCATCGACCTGTCTGCCGGGGACAAAGGCATCGAGATCAGCCGCAAGGCTTTCGACTTCCAGACCTGTGATGAAACGGGCCAGGTTGTGCGCATGTGTTCCGATGTCGCCGGTGGACCCACCCGCGCCGGACCGCAACGGATCCGTGCGCCACTCTGCTTGCTTGAATGTCTCTTCCCGGGTCAACCAGTCCTGGGGGTATTCCACTTGAACCACACGGATTTTGCCGATCTCTCCCGCCGCCACCATTTCGCGTGCCTGGCGCACCATCGGGTAGCCCGTGTAATTGTGCGTCAGGATGAACAGGGCATCCGAGCGTTCCGCCTCTTTCACAAGCTTTTTGGCCTCGGCCAAGGTGGAGGTCAGTGGCTTGTCACAGATCACGTGGATACCGCGTTTCAGGAATTCCCGCGCAGCAGCATAATGCACGTGGTTTGGTGTGACGATGGACACTGCCTCGATCCCGTTCTTCAGCCGGGCCTCGCGTATGGCCATGGCCTTGAAGTCATCATAGATGCGCGGCAATCCCAATGCTTCGCCTGACGCCTGCGCCTTTTCGGGGGTGGAGGACAGCGCGCCCGCCACAAGCTCGTAGCGGTCATCAATGCGCGATGCGATGCGGTGGACACCGCCGATAAAGGCGTCATTGCCGCCGCCAACCATACCAAGTCTGATCCGTGCCATCTATGAAATCCCCAGCATCTTGCGGTTTGCGGCGTCGTCGGTGCCGCCATCGGCGAAATCATCAAAGGCCCGTTCGGTCACGCGGATGATATGGTCGCTCACGAATTGCGCGCCTTCGCGGGCGCCGTCCTCTGGGTGTTTGAGGCAGCATTCCCATTCCACCACGGCCCAGCCGTCAAAGTCATTGGCCGCCATCTTTGAAAAGACTGCCGCGAAATCGACCTGCCCGTCGCCGAGCGACCGGAAGCGTCCGGCCCTGTCGACCCATGGCTGATAGCCTGAATAGACGCCTTGGCGGCCTGTCGGATTGAACTCGGCATCCTTGACGTGGAACATCTTGATCCGGTCCTTGTAGATGTCGATGTTGTCGAGGTAATCGAGGCATTGCAGCACATAGTGCGATGGGTCGTAGAGCATGTTGCAGCGCGCATGGTTGTCGACACGTTCAAGAAACATCTCGAAGGTCACGCCATCATGCAGGTCCTCGCCGGGGTGGATTTCGTAGCAGATGTTGACGTCATTGTCCTCGGCATGATCAAGGATCGGACGCCAGCGATTTGCCAATTCGTCAAAGGCCGTCTCGATAAGCCCGGCGGGACGCTGGGGCCACGGATAGACATAGGGCCACGCCAGCGCACCGGAGAAGGACACGTGGTTCTTGATCCCCATGTTGGCAGAGGCGGAGATGGCCTTCATCACCTGATCCACGGCCCATTCCTGACGGGCCTTTGGGTTGCCGTGAACGGACGGGTCCGCAAACCCGTCAAAGGCCGTGTCATAGGCCGGATGCACCGCAACCAACTGACCTTGAAGATGGGTTGAAAGCTCTGTTACCTCAACACCGTTCTGGGCGGCCTGTCCCTTGAATTCATCGCAGTAGTCCTTGCTTTCCGCAGCTTTGGCGAGGTCGAACAACCGGGCATCCCAACTGGGCACCTGCACGCCCTTGTAGCCGCAATCGGCGGCCCATTTGGTTATGGCATCCCATGAGTTGAACGGCGCGTCGTCCCCGGCGAATTGTGCCAGAAAGAGCGCTGGGCCTTTGATCGTTTTCATGTTGTCCCTCCAATGGTTGAGATACGTGGGTCAAACCCGTGGTGGCAGGTTCTCCCGGATTAAGACTTCGATGCGGATGTGTTCCTGGGATGCCAGTACCGGCGCCTCGTCGCATTTTGCGCGCATGACGCGCAGGGCGCTGCGGGCCAGATGGCCGGTGTTTTGATTGATTACGGCGTCCAGCACGCCGGCTTCCAACAGGTCCCGTGAATTGTCGGTCAACTCGTGGTCGATACACACAAGGCGCTCTGCCGCGTCATGTTCGGCCAGCGCATCGGCAATGCCGCGCACACTTGCGCCAACGGAATAGATCGCGACGACATCGTCGTTTTCCTGCAGGCACCGGCGGGTCAGCGCGTGGGCCACTTCTGCGTCATCATAGGCCTCGATACTCGGGAGCGGCGTCAGGTTCGGAAACTGCTCCGTCATCACCGTGTCAAAGCCCAATCGCCGCTCCAGCATGTCGCGCGCGTGCATGGAGGTCACGACAACCGCGACCTTACCAACGCGGTCCCCGACAAAGCGGCCCAGAAGTGTGCCTGCGGTCCGACCGGCAGAGACGTTGTCGAAACCGACGAAATGATCCCGTTCAGAGTTCGGTTGGTCGGCAACCAAGGACACAACGGCAACGCCATTTTTTTTCAATCGCGCGATCGTGTCGCGCACGATCGGGGTCTCGTGCGCCATGATGGCCAGACCGTCAATTTCATCCGGGTCGAGCGCCATCAATTCCTGCGCGAGGGCCGTGTGGTTGCGGCTTGAGATGAGGATCGTGCGGGCCGAAATGCGATCATAAAGCGCGTTCTTGACCGCCTCGGAGATGGAGTGGCGCAGCCCCGTCAGGAACTGCCCCTTGCCATCCGGCAGCACGAAGACGAACCGGTAGGTGCGTTGCCGCGCAAGATTGGCGGCGGACAGATCGCGCACATATCCCAGCTTTTGAATGGCGGTGTTGACCCGGTCCACCGTTGCCTTGCGCACCCCTTCGCGCTTGTTGAGCACACGGTCGACCGTCGCCAAACTGACCCGCGCTTCGCGGGCGACGTCTTGCGACGTTGGTTTGGGGGGGGATCGCTCGTCTGTGCTCATCTGGGGATCATCGCCTATCGCGCCAACTGTTCGAACAACCGTGCAACAGCTTCCGCGCCGGGGTCGTTGAAACCAACTAGATTTTCCTTGGGGACATATGCGGCCCGGCCTGCATTTGCACGGGTCATTTTCGCTGTTGCATCTGCACCGGCACGTGCGGCCGCCGCAGCTTTGCCGATGCCCTCAGGCATTGCTTTCAATGCAGGTCCAAGCGCGTCGATCATCGTGCGGTCGCCTTCATGCGCACCACCCACCTGACTGATGCGATCAAGGCCCGCCAACAGGGCCTTGGGCACGGGCAGGCCGCCAGCGCAGGCATCGCCCGAGGCCTCGAAAAAAATCGCAAGGATAACCCCCGAAGAGCCACCCATGGTTTGGCTTAACTCGATGCCGATGGCGCGGAAAAGCTGTGTTGCGTCTGCCAGCGGCAGATCATCAAGCCGTTGCTTCAAAGCGCGCGCCGCTGTGGCCAATGTGGAGCCCGTATCCCCGTCGCCCGACTTTGCGTCGAGCGCGTTAAGGTCATCTTCGCACGACAGAAGAAGATCGCAGCAGTCCTCAAGCACTTCACGGGTTCGGGCATTGACCGAGGGGTTCGGTTTGATCGGGCTCAGTCCATCGGGCAGGGGACGCACGGTTGCGGGAACGATGGCTTTCATACCGGGCCATGCAGATGGTGCAACGTCGGCGCCAAGATGCGCCCGATTGTCCGCGGTCACCGGCAGGATCGATACCGAGAACCCGTGCATGTCCAGCGATGTCATCAAGGGGGCGGGGCCAATGATGTATTCGATGTTCTTGGCGCGGGGCGACGTGGCCAGCTCATGTGCCAGGATGCTCATTTCGAGCGGTGTGGTGGATCCCAGGTTGTTCAGGATCGCGACATGCGGGCCATCGCCGAGGTTCGGGGCCAGTTTTTCCAGCACCTGGTCCATCGCGGTGCGGGCATCCTTGAACGCGACCTGTTCAACCCCTGCTTCACCATGGATGCCGAGGCCAAGTTCTGCCTTGCCTTTGGCAATTCGGTCCTCCTTGACCGAGCCGGGAACGGTGCAGGTGTCCAGTGACGTTCCGATGGACACCATATCGGCAATGGTTGCGCGTGCCGCCGACGTGACCGTTTCCAGATCCGCGCCATTTTCTGCCAACGCGCCGGACACCTTGTGCACAAAGAGCGTGCCCGCAACACCGCGCGCCTGTGGCAGGTGGGGCAGGGCGATGTCGTCATCCACCACAACCATGGAAACCTGCAAGCCGAAGGCGCGCGCGCGCTCGGCCGCAAGGCCAAAGTTCAGCCGGTCGCCGGTATAGTTCTTCACGATCAACAAGCAGCCTGCTTTGCCGGTGACCGCAAGGATGCCAGCAAGGACCGCGTCAACGGACGGCGACGCAAAGACTTCGCCGCAAACCGCCGCCGTTAGCATACCGGCACCAACAAAACCCGCATGCGCAGGTTCGTGACCAGACCCGCCCCCCGAGATCAGCGCAACCTTGGATTTGTCCCAGTCCGCGCGGCACACCACCTTGATATGTGGATAGCCGTCCAGACGTGTCAGCGCGCCGCCGGAGGTTTCCAGCAGACCGTCCACGGCGTCTGTGACAAGACTGTCTTTGGCGTTGATGAATTGGTTCATGATCGTCTCCTCACCGAATGCGGTTTCCAGCGGCGTCAAAGCAAAGCGGGTCTTTTGGCGCGATTTTTATGTGGGTGCCCGGCGGGTATGATGTGCCGGGCGATGCGATTGTCGTGATGGCGTGCCCCTGCATCATCAGGTGCAGCCGCGTCTGATCGCCCAGATGTTCCACCCGCGTGATCTCGGCATCCTGACCTTCGCCCTGGGTTATGTGTTCCGGCCGCAGCCCAAAGGTCTGGGTGCCGGCGGGTGCACCGCCAAACAGATCGGCAGGCAACAGGTTGATGCGCGGCAGGCCAAGGCGGCTGGCCACGTAAAGCGAATTGGGGTTTTCATAGATCTCGCGCGGGGTTCCGAATTGCACCAGCCGTCCTTCGTTCAGAACGCCGACATGCGTGGCCATCGTCATCGCTTCGATCTGGTCGTGGGTCACGTAAAGCAGCGTCGCGCCAAGGCTGGCCTGAATGCGCTTCAACTCGACGCGCAAGTCGGTTCTGAGCTTGGCATCCAGCGAACTGAGCGGTTCATCCATCAGGTAGATCGATGGATCGCGCACCAGCGCGCGACCGATGGAAACCCGCTGCATTTCACCGCCCGACAAGGCGGTGGCCTTGTTGTCGAGCTTGTGGCTGATCTGCAGGACCTCCGCCACTTCGTTGACCTTGCGTTCGATCTCGTCTGCGGGGGTTCTGAGGATCGGGGACTTCAAAGGGAAGGCCAGGTTTTCCTTTACCGTGAGATGCGGGTAGAGCGAGTACTGCTGGAACACCATGGCCACATCGCGCTGCGCCGGTGTTTCAGAGCCGACGTTGCGGTCACCGATCCAGACCTCGCCCGCGTCGGCTTTCTCAAGGCCGGAGATCAGGCGCAAAGTGGTCGTCTTGCCCGCGCCGGTGGGACCCAGAAGCACCACGAACGCTCCGTCAGGAATGGTCATTGAAATGTCGCTGACGCCAATATCATCGCCAAAGGACTTGGACAGGTTTTTCAGGACGACCTCAG
>CBFHND010000031.1:0-34832 GCA_965657085.1 uncultured Paracoccaceae bacterium | reverse complement strand
CGATCCGCGCATCACCGTGCTGAATGAAACACTGGAATACCAGGCCCTGCTGGAGCTCAAGGCGGGCTGCGATTGCTATATCTCGCTGCACAAGTCCGAAGGCTGGGGCTTTGGCATGATCGAGGCGATGAACCTGGGCGTGCCCGTGGTGGCCACGGCCTATTCGGGCAACATGGATTTCTGCTCGGACGAGACCGCCTTCCTGGTGGATTACGACGAGGTCGAACTGGAACAGGACGATTACATCTTTGTGCTGCCCGGCCAGAAATGGGCCGAACCCGATGTCGCCTCGGCGGCGCGGCAGATGCGGCTGGTCTGGGGCAACGACGAGATGCGCGCGGCCAAGGCGGATGCGGCCCTGCAGAACGTGCGCGCCAACTTCTCGGACACGGCCATCGCGCGCCGCTATTCCGAGCGGCTGGCGCAGATCATCGACCAGCCCGGCGGAAAGCCCACGCCATGAGCCTCGATCCGCAAGAAGTCGAACGGGCGTTCCAGTTCTTTCTGCGCCGCGCGCCGTCGGACAAATCCCGCGCGGGGTTCAACTCCGTGCCGCAGCTGTTTTCGACCCTCATGGGATCGAGCGAATACAGGCAAAGCCCGCGCGGCTGGAAAAACGCCATGCAATGGCCCCTGCGCCAGGTCTTCGTGGTGCCCGAGGCCCGCGTCCTCTATTGCCCCATCGGCAAGAACGGCTGTTCCTTTCTCAAGGCACAGATGGTGCGGCTGGCCCGGACCCCGGACGAGGATTTCATCCTGCGCGACGTGCATCTGCTGACCGATCACGTCAACACCGGCCTGCAGCTCAGCGATTATCCCAGGAAACAGGCGCGCGCCTTCGTCGCCGATGACAGTTTCATGAAGTTCGCGGTGCTGCGCCAGCCCCATGATCGGCTGCTGAGCGCCTGGATGGAGAAATTCGTGCTCAACCGCCATGAGCCGGGCAACCGTCTGCACACCGGTCCGGTGATCGCCGCGGTCCAGGGCCAGACCCGGCCCGATTTCCACCGCTCGGTGTCGTTCGCGGAGTTCATCACCCATGTCTGCAGTGCCAAAGCGCCCACGTTAGACCCGCATTGGCGGCCACAGCACCTGTATCTCAAGGGCATCGATTATACGCATCTCTTTGCCTTCGAGCGGCTCAATGATGTGGTCGATGCGCTTGAGGCGTGGACCGGCATCAGCCTGCCGCGCAAGGCGGTCAACACCACCGGCAGCGGCGATGCGGGTGGCATGGACCTGCCGGGTGCGCACCTGATGGAGCCGCCCGTACTTGACGCGCTGCCGCGTGTCGCCAAAACATGTTTCTTCGACGACAGGCTTAATAAGCTGATCGAAGACGCCTATGCCAAGGACATTGCATTGCTTGAAACGATAGGACCAAAATCATGATTACACCTGTTCTTCTGTGTGGTGGCTCCGGCACGCGCCTGTGGCCCCTGTCGCGCAAATCCTTCCCCAAGCAATTCGCCGACGTGGTGGGCGAGGAAAGCCTGTTCCAGGCCTCGGCCCGCCGGTTCCTGGGCAAGGGGTTCGGCAATCCGCTGGTGGTCACCGGCGACAGCTTCCGCTTTATCGTGACCGAACAGCTGGATGAATGCGGGGTCGAAGCCAGCGGCATCGTCATCGAACCCGACGGACGCAACACAGCACCCGCCGCGGTGCTGGCCGCGCTGCAGATCGTGCAATCCAACGCGGATGGCATGTTGCTCCTGGTGCCCTCCGATCACGCCGTGGCCAACAGCACGGCCTTCCGCCGCGCGGTCAAGATGGGCGAGGCCGCCGCCGCCGAGGGCAACATCGTCACCTTCGGCATCAAGGCCACGCGCCCCGAAACCGGCTATGGCTGGCTGGAAAGCGGGGCCGAAACCCACGAGGGGGTGATGAAGCTGGAACGCTTTGTCGAAAAGCCCAATGCCAAGCGCGCCGCCGAGTTGCTGGCGGATGAACGGTACCTGTGGAATGCGGGCGTGTTCCTGTCGCGCGCCGATGTGCTGATCGAGGCCTTCCGCGCCCATGCGCCCGAGATCCTCAAGGGCGTCGAGGCCGCACTGGCCGGGGCGTCGACCGATCTGGATTTCACCCGGCTCGATGGCGGTGCCTGGAACACGGTGCCCGAGGATTCCATCGACTTTGCAGTGATGGAAAAGGCCACCAACGTGTCGGTGGTGCGTTTTGACGACCAGTGGTCGGACCTGGGCAGCTGGGAATCCGTCTGGCAGGAAAGCGCCAAGGACAAGAGCGGCAACGCGCGCAGCGACAACACCACGGTGTTCGATTGTGAAAACACCCTGCTGCGCTCGGAAAGCGACGAGATCGAGCTGGTGGGCATCGGGCTGAAGAACGTGGTGGCCGTGGCCATGCGTGATGCGGTCATGGTGGCCGACATGTCCGAGGCGCAGAACGTCAAGAAGGCGGTCGATACGCTGAAGAAACGTGGCGCCAAGCAGGCGGTGCAACTGCCCGTGGATCACCGCCCCTGGGGCTGGTTCGAGACGCTGATCCTCGCGGATCGTTTCCAGGTGAAACGCATCCACGTGCATCCCGGCGCATCGCTCAGCCTGCAAAGCCACGTGCACCGCTCCGAGCACTGGATCGTGGTGGCCGGCACCGCGCGGGTGACAGTGGACGAAGAGGTCAAACTGCTGAGCGAGAACCAGTCGGTCTATATCCCGCTGGGGGCCGTGCACCGCATGGAAAACCCCGGCAAGGTGCCGATGGTGCTGATCGAAGTGCAGACCGGCAGCTACCTGGGTGAAGATGACATCATCCGCTACGAGGATGTCTACGCGCGGACCTGAACCGGGGGACCGGCACGCGCAGACGCAAGGTGGGTGATCGGCGGCCCGGGGGTTGGCGATCAAAGGCCGGAGCGGCGCGCTTTATGGCTGCAACAGTCCTCGGACGCCCATTCAGCGCGCGGGCGGCGCCCTATCGCCGACCCGTGGGACGGGCCGCCGATCACCCGGCGCCTTCGGCTTGAGTCCGGGTGGTTGGTCGCAGATTGCACCGGCACCGCTTCAAGGGCCGCAGGCCCACCGAACGGCGCGTTAAGAACCTCCTTGAATTTGTTTTGCACAATCCGCATCTTTGAGGCGAAAGAGGTCAGACATGCCAAAGCCCAAACAGACTGCAACCTATGCGCGCTCGTCCAAGACGGGACAATGGGTCGTGCGCAAATCCTCTGGCGAAGTCTCGCAACACACGGTCAAAAGCAAGACCGCAAGACTGCTCAGCCAATCTTCGCATCAGCACAAGGACGCGCTCAAGCGGTTGGCCAATCGCTAGACGTCATTACCGCATCGCCCCGGCGGATGCGCTGGAAGCACATCAGCTTGGCCTTGATGAAGGCGGCGGGTATCAGCAACTGGGACAACCTGCTGGGGGCCATAGGCCGCCCCTATCACGGGTATCATCCAAAAACCTGGGACAAGGGCGCCGCGCTTTTGCACGGGGTCAGCAAATCCCATGGGTTTGTAGACGGCAACAAGCGCACGGCATTCCTTCTGACGATTTTGCTTTATCAGCAAAGCGGCTACGACATCGACCTGAGAGAGAAGGACCGCTTTGATGATGTTGTCGTTGCGGTCGTCAACAATGAGATGAGCCAAGAAGCTCTTGTTCTCTGGCTGAGGGAACGGACTCTTGGGCCGGTTTACTGAAAATCAGCCCAGGCTGTCCCAGTCCGGCGCGCTGGCGCGTCTGAACAGCACCATGTCATCGGCATTCAGACCTTCGATATAGGCGCGGGTGACCGCATCCAGTTCCACGGGTTTCTGCGCCTTCGACGTGTTCAGCCGCTGCGTGGCCGGGGCCTCGACCCCCGCGGCACGGGCCAGCCACGCGATGATCCGGTCCTGCTTGGTCAGCGGCGCACAGATGGTGAATTGCGCGCGCGCGTGGTTCACCGCCTTCACGCCCGGCACGCCGCCGCGCCCGGTGATCATCTTGCACTGCAGGTTCGATATCTCGCGGTTGCCGATGCTGACCAGCTTGCGCGCAAAGTCCAGCGGCGCCATCTCCAGCAGTTCGGGATGTGCCTTGCTGAGGTGGTGATAGGGCCGCGCCTGCACATGGTGATAGAAGGACACGAAGCGGTCGATGGGATTGCGCAACAGGGTCACGTAGACCCGGTTCTTTTCCGTGTCCTGCACCAGCGGTGTCTCGTAGTTGAAATGCCCGCCGATGCCCCAGAGCGCGTTGATGTCCTCGGGGTCATTCTGGCCGGGCACCAGGTGCAGATACCGGTTGTCCGAGATCGTGTTCAGCGCCGCGTGAAAGGACGTACCCCCCGATTTGGGGATATGAACGAACACCAGCTGCATGGTCTCGGGATCAAATTGATCCGGGGAGGAAATTTTGACTGGAGCGCCGCTCATGAAATGCCCGTTATACGCGATGTTTCGCCGTTGATCTTCTCAATAGACGCCCTGACCCTGCGCGCCAAGCGGTTTGCACCATATCCGGGATGGTGTGCCGCACATTGAGACCGTAACAACACGACTGAGAGGACCGAGAGGGATCAGCGAATGATATCGGACGACGCGGTGCGCGACACCTTTGCCATGGTCATGGGGCGAGAGGACCTGACGCCCGAGGTGATCGCCCGGCACCGGCGCTTTGACAGCCCCCGTGCGCTGGCGCGGCACCTGATGCGCAGCGATGCCTTTGTACGCCAGGCCGCCACCCATGCGCCCGGCACCCTGCGCGCCCCCATCGATCCGAAGCGCCCCGTGACCGTCTTTCAGCACATTCCCAAGGCCGGCGGCACCAGCCTGCACATGGCGCTGGAACAGGCGCTGAACGACAAGGCCTTTGCCGAGCGGCGCAACGGGCTGGGCAACTGGCCTGCGGCCGCCCTGGCCGAGGCGCGGTTTTTCTCGGGTCATTTCGACACCGCGTCGCTGGCGCTGATCCCTGCGTGCGATCTGCGGGTGGTCACGGTGCTGCGCGATCCGGTGGACCGGCTGGTGTCGATGTACCGCTACCTGCGCTCGATTCAGCCCGGGGCGGCGCGCGCGCAACAGCGCAACATGAAGCTGACGGATATGGCCCGCCAGCTGGAACCCGCCGATTTCTTCGCCGCCCCCGAGCTCGCGGGCCATCCCAGCCTCGACAATGCCATGACCCGGCAACTGGCGGGCGTGCTGGGCCAGAAATCCTGGGAAAGCTATCACGGCCCCTGCCCCGACCGGCTGCGCGGGGCCGCTGCCACCGATGTGCTGGCCCGCGCCACGGCCCACCTTGACGGGATGGCCGCCTTTGGCCTCCTGGACAGGCCCCACACGTTGCCCCCGCTCTTTGCTGCACTGGGTCTGCCCGTGCCAGACGCCCTGCCCCGCGAAAACGTCACCGACAGCGCCCATGTTCTTGGCACATGGTTCGATCCACCCGTCACGGTGGAGGTTGATGATAAATTACGCACTGCCCTTGCATCTCACGTTGAGATTGATGCCCAACTCCACTATGCCGCAGTGCAGATATTGACGCGACGCGGCATCCTCTGATCCAAGGTGCCTCACGCTTTTTACGATTTAAGGAAGACCCTTTGGCCCGAGTTTTCATCATCGATCCGGTCTGCGCCATGGAATATGGCCACAGCCTTAATGCCCTGAAATACTTTGCCGATCTGGCGTCGCACCACTTTGACGAGGTGCATATGGTGGCCTCGCGGCACCTGCCCCTGCCCAAGGACGGCAGCGACGACGGCATCATCCGCTTCTTTGATTTCCAATACGACTACGTGCTCAAGATCGACCGCCGCCCGGCCCTGCGCACGCCGCTGCATGTGCCTGGTCAAAAATTGGACGGCGAAACCGCCGCCACGGTGGAATTCTCGCGGTTCATGCAGGCCCATGACATCGGCCCCGAGGACACGCTTTTGTATCCCAGCATCGATCACTACAGCGTCCTGTCGCTGGCCAATGTGGTGGGCGGCCTGCACCCCGATGCCTGCCCGCGCCTTTTGGTGCGGATGATCGCGGTGATGGAGATGACGGCGCTGAACATGGACGGCAAGGATGCGTTTTCCATGGTCATCGACCGGCTCAAGGGGCTGATGGAGGCGCGCCTGCCCCTGTCGATCTGTGCCGAAACGCCGACCTATGGCAACCTGCTGCGCCGCCGGCTGGGCCAGCCGGTGCACATCGTGCCCTATTTCGCGCCGGGCATCGATCCGTTGCCGATGTCGGATGATGGCCCCATCACCTTCCTGTCGGGCGGCTCCGCGCGTCCCGACAAGGGGTTCTTCCGGCTCAAACCCATCATCGAGGCGGTGCTGAAACAACTGGACCCCGCGCAGGTGCGCTTTGTCATTCAGGGCCCGCCCGAGGCGACCTTCGCCGCGCACACCGATTACATGCGCTGGCTCTATTCGCTGCCCAACGCGGAAATCATGCCGGGGCAGGTCCCCTATTCGGAGATCATCCGCTCGTTCGAGGTCAGCCATGTGGCGCTGATGCCCTATGCGCAGGATGTCTATGCCAACCGCGGCTCCGCCATGCTGATGGAGGCGCTGATGTTCGGGCGGCTGGCCATCTGCCAGTCGGGCACCGGCTTTTCCGACCAGGCGCGGCTTTACAATGCGGGTGCCACCTGTGGCAGCGAAGAGGATTTCGCCGATGCGATCGTGATGTTCGCACAGAAATCCCCCGCCATGATCCGTGAACAGGCGGCCCTCGCGCGCCGGTTCTACCTTGAAGATGTGGACAGGTCCTGCCGGGCCTGGATCCAGGGGGAGGCCGCCTGATGTTTTCCAAGAAACGCGCCGGCACCGGCAAGAAACCCAGCCTGCTCTTTGTCGATCACGTCTTTCACCGCAAGACCCGGTCCTTCGACTTCCTGGTGAGGATTTTCGAACAGGGGTTCGACGTCAAAACCATCTACGTGGACCCCGCCGAACCGGTGGACGAGGCCCGGCTGATCGATGACAGCGAATATGTGGTCATCGGCCAGATGGATTTCCTGACGCCGCTGTTCATCGCCGCGGGCAAGCGGGTGATCGTGGTGCAGATGTACGACGGCTCGGCCGGCCTGCCCGACACCCATTGGCAGATGAACCGCCAGGCGCGGTACCTGAACTTTTCCACCACCCTGCACGGGCGCGCGCTCAGCCTTGGCTGCGAAAGCATGCTGGTGCGTTATTTCACCGACCCCGCGTCGGTCAAACCGGTTACGGACCTGGACACGCTGCGCGGCTTTTTCTGGCAGCGCCTGCCCCGCTCGGGCATCAACCTGCCGATGGTGCGTCGCCTGTTGGGCGATCAGCTGAGCCACCTGCACGTGCACACGCCCGCCGACGATGGCACCCCCTTTGACGCAGCGGACCTTGAAGGGTTCGAGTGCCCCGTGACCCATTCGGCCTGGTTCGAAAAGCAGTCCGACTTTGCCGCCGTCATGGACAATGCCAACGTCTTTATCGCCCCGCGCCACGCCGAGGGCATCGGGCATGCCTTTCTCGAGGCGATGGCGCGCGGCATGGTGGTGATCGCCCACGATCTGCCCACCCACAACGAATACATCCACAACTGGCACAGCGGCATCCTGTTTTCCCAGGGCGTGCAGTCGAGCAACCTGCGCGACCAGATGGACAAGGTGCGGGCCATTTCCGCCACCGCCCGCCTGACCATCGAAAACGGCCACCGCAACTGGGTGCAAAGCCACCCCGCGATGCTGGACTTCATCCGCGAAACCCCACGCGCGGCCATGGTCGACCATGCCAGCGTCAAGACCAACATCAGCCGCATCATGGCCGCCTACCAGCAGGGGCGCGACGCCTACGAAGACGCGCTGAACACCTATGCACAGACCCGCAACCTGATGGCGTCCTGGCGCGATTTCGAGGCCGAAACCGAAACCGATCCGGCCCGCGCGCCACAGCAGATCAAGGACATCCACGTCTTCATGGGGCAGGGCAACGCCCGCCCGTTGCTGGGCGATGGCTGGTCGGCGGTCGAGGCCACGCACCGCTGGGCCGTGGCCCAGGAGGCGGCGTTGCACATCCCGCTGGCCCATGATGTCGAACTGCGCGGCCTGTCGCTGGTCGCGCGCGGGCTGGAACCCGGTGAACTGCGCCTGAAGGTGGCAGGTCAGACCATCACGCCCACGCCCCTGGCGCTTCGGGAAACCTTTGACCGCTTCCAGGTGGACCTGCCCAGGCCCGTCACCCTGCGGGCCAGCGACGGCATCGATGTGAGCTTTGCCCTCGACAGGATGCCCACCCCCCACAGCCACGACCCGCGCACGCTGGCCTTTGCGGTCAAATCGCTGAACATCGCCACCGCCTGAGGCGGTGCCGGCGATCGGTGGAATGCGGGACGAAGCTGTCGTTGGTATGTAGCCGTGCCAGCGCCGGACCGGGGGTCGGCGCATTCAACGGGCGTTCGTATCCTCTTTATCGCTGCCAGGTCATCTTCCTGTTCAACGAAGGATTGACGGCAGCCAAAGCGCCGGCCCATCGGGCCGGTCCGGCGCTGGCACGGCGGCCTGCGGCCTTGATTCCGTGCCATTCAGGTCTGGATGGTCATCCCGCCTTCAAACGCAAAAGGCCCGCCGGTCAGGCGGGCCTTGTCAGTGTTGGGGGGACGGTCCCCGCCTATTTCTCGTAGCCGAACAATTCGATGATGTCGCCGTAAAGGTCGTTCAGCTCGTCGATGGTGGCCTGCTCCAGCTTGCGCTTGTGATCGCCGGGGCGGATCTGGCGGCGGTGCTTGGTCACTTCTTCTTCCTGCACGTCGGCCACGTGGGCATCGGCCAGCGCCTGGATCATCGCGGGCTTGGCGGGCAGGCCGGTGTGTTCGCAGACCTGGTTCATCCACTCTTCGAAGTTGTCGATGATGAACTCGTATTTGAACAGGCGCAGATCGGGGTCCTTGCGGATCATGTCCGCATAGGCCTGCCAGCGCGGCAGCATCTTGCGGCCCTGCTTGATCACGTATTGTTCGATGGGCGGCATGTCGGTGTTTTCTTCACGCTCCTCATCGGCGCCCTGCCCGGGTTTGCGGTGCGAGAACCGCGCCGAGAAGTAGAACGACGTCAGGATATCGCGGGGATCGCGCACCACCAGGAACCGCTTGTAGGCCTCGTAGTCCGGGATGTCCTCGGCCTCGTTGGGCTGGCGGAAGGGGCCGTAGGCGTAGCCGGTGGGCTGCAGGTAGGTGATCGCCTCGGGCGTCAGTTCGACCTTTTCACCGGCCTGGAAATATTCCGCGGCGATGTTCAGCATGGGCGCACCCGCGCTGCGCGCCATCTTCTTGATCACCGAATAGAAATAGCGGCTGCCCGCCTTGTGCAGGGTCCAGAAGATGATGCTGGGGCCGTCGTATTCGGTGGGCGGCACCTCGATCTCGATCTTTGCGGGCGTTGCGTCTGTCATTTTGGTGTCCTTTCGACCCGGGTGCGGGCGTCCTTGAAATTACATTCTACAATTCGGGCCGGGCCAAGCCTGTTTCGTGCGGCCCCCCGGCTCATCCTTCGGCGGCCCGGGCCGCGCTCTGGCGTTGCGCCTCTTCATAAAGCTCCATGTCCCTGGCCCATTTGCGCGCGATCATCTTGCGGCTCTTGTTCGACATGCCGGTCTTTTCAGGCTTGAACTTCGAGCGGTTCAACTGCGGCAGCGGATCGGTCGGCGGCAGGGCCAGCCGCGCCTTGATCACGTCCAGATCCTGCGCAAGGGTCTCATAGCAGATCAGCTCTTTCACCAGCAATTCGCCCGTGTTGGGGTCAATGACCTTGCGTTCCTGGTCTCCGATCTTGGTATAGCGGCCCGCTTCGGGGTTCTTGATGGCATTGAACACGAAAGAATCGAAATCCTCGTCGCCCACAAATTTGGGGTCACTTTCATCCAGATTCTTGGTGATCACCTGACCGCGCCAGAATTTATACCACGAAAACAGCCAGTCATGCGGCGACCGCAGCACCGCAAAGCTGTGATAGCTGTCCCAGCGGTCGCGCCCCATCGCGTTCGCCGCCCGTGCGGCCGCGGCATGTTTGCGAAAGCCATGGCCGGGCGTGTCCAGCGGCAACAACATGTTGCGGATGGAGGTGCTGGCGGTCTTGGGGACTTCAACAAAGACGAATTTATAGGTGTCCGAGACGATCATGGCGCAGACCCTCAATCTTCGACGTTTTCAAGGAACCACTGGTAGGTCTGCGCCAGCCCCTCCTTCAAACCGATGGTCGGGGTCCAGCCAAGCGCTTGCAGCTTGGCCGCACTCATCAGCTTGCGCGGGGTGCCGTCGGGTTTGCTCAGGTCGTGGCGCAACGCGCCCTCAAGGCCCACCACATCCATCACCGTGCGCGCCAGGTCCGCGATCGAAAGATCGGTGCCCGAGCCGATGTTGATGTGTTCGAAATCCTCGTATTCGGCCAGCACGAACACGCTCGCATCGGCCAGGTCATCCACGTGCAGGAACTCGCGCAGGGGCGTGCCCGTGCCCCAGATTTCCATGCCGTCCTCGCCTGCCTTCTTGGCCCGGTGCGCCTTGCGCATCAGCGCGGGGATCACGTGGCTCGATTGCAGGTCGAAATTGTCGAAGGGGCCGTACAGGTTGGTGGGCATCGCCGATATGAACCGCGCGCCATATTGCTTCATGTAGGCCTGGCACAGCTTGATGCCCGCGATCTTGGCCACCGCGTACCATTCGTTGGTGGGCTCCAGCGGCCCGGTCAGCAGCGAATCTTCGGTGATCGGCTGTGGCGCCATCTTGGGATAGATACAGCTCGACCCAAGGAACAGCAGCTTTTCCACGCCCACATCAAAGCTCGTCTTGATGACGTTGTTCTGGATGTCCATGTTATTGTAAAGGAAATCAACGGGATAGGTGTCGTTGGCCAGAATGCCGCCCACCTTGGCCGCGGCCAGAACCACCATGTCAGGCGTGTTGGCCCGCATCCATGCCTCGACCGCCGCGCGGTCCATCAGGTCACAGTCCTGACGGGAAACCGTCAGAACCTCGCAGTTTTCCCGCGCAAGACGCCGCACGATGGCCGATCCGACCATGCCGTTGTGCCCTGCAACCCAAATGCGCTTGCCGTCAAATGCTCCAGCCAATGCCTTGCCCTCGAAATAGAATTTCCGAGGCCGTGTTTAGCCAGCCGCCCCTGCTTTGTCCATGAGCGGGAGGCGCGGCAAGGGCTGGTTTTTGCCGGTGTCAGAACCAGCGGCCTATTGCTTGGGCATGCAGGGTGGTGCTGGTGGCCGTGGCACTGGCCGACCACACGATGCGCGCGGCCCCGCTGGCGCTGACAGCACCCGTATCGGCCCAGCAATCGGCGTCTTCGCAGGCGATGCTGACCACCGGGGCGGCGACAAAACCCGCCGGAAAACTCCAGTCGGCCAGGGTGGCATCGCGGAACACGGCTCCGGCGGCGGTGGTGGCGATGGTCTCGGTGTCGCGCAGGGTGCAGATCTGGGTGCCATCGGCATAGCGCACATAGTCGCCGTTGCCCGTGCTGCCGCGTTCGATCACGGCCCCCGTGGGATCACCGCCCGTTTCGCTGACCGTGCCCACGATGTTGGCGGTGGTCATCACCGGCGACCATGTCGACCACGTCACGCCCTTGTCCTTGGTCCAGCGCAACCACATGAACGTCTCGTTGGGGGCAAAGGCCAGCTGGCTGACCCATTTGCTGCTGTAGCGTACGACAATCACCGACCCGCCCGTGGTGCCCGGCACCGCGGGGTCGGAATTTGAAAAGTTGTAGAACCCGGTGGCCAGCGTGGTGTTCAGATCTGTCGAGGTGGTCGACCCATCCTGACCCAGACCAAAGGCCCCCACGGCCATCAGCCGGCCATCGGTGGCATCATGCAGGTCCGCCTGCACCGCATCCCCGGTCACCAGGCCATCGATCTGCGCCCCTTGCGGCATCTGCGGGATCGCGCTGGCCGCGTCCACGCGCAGGGCCTCGGCCCAGGTGCCACCGTCGGCGCTGACCTTGATGGCGAAATCGGTATCGCCCGCCAGCCCCATTTCGGCATGACCCGTCCAGTTCGATTGAAACAGCAGGCTGGCGGTGTCGGTGTCACCCGCCTTGTTGATCTTGAGCTGGTGGTCCCCGCCGGTGTGCGTCAGCAGCGTGGCCTCGGACGCCACGGCCAGACGGTTGGTGGCATCGGCGCCGGTGTTCACACCCAGCGTCTGCACGCTCAGGTCCGTGCCGCCCAGCTGGGTCACCCAGCCGTTCGTGGCGTCATAGACCACATCAACCCCTTCGGCGATGACATGGGCCTGCCACCCGGGCCGTGGCGCGGCAAAGAACCAACCCGCCTCCTCGCGCAGCGCCACGGCCCCGGCTTGCCCCGCCCAATCGCCACTGGCCCCGGCGCCCACGATATATCGCGTGCCTGTCACGGGGGGGCTGGGCGGAGTGTCCAGATCACGGGCTTCGACGGCCAGCTGGACCAGCATGTCCAGCAGGCGCACCGCTTCGTTGTGGGTGACATGTTTCTGAGCCTGCGAAGGCTGGATGTAGGGCAGGGCCAGAACGGCGGAAACGTCGGACATGAAATTCTCCGGGCATGGAATGGGGTGGCAGATCACTCGATGCCGGACGCTAGGCCCAAGAGTTAAATTTTTGCTAACCCCAGCGCACGGTGGGGGGCCTACTGGCAGCCTGACGCCCAAAGCAGAGGTGCCTCCATGCGTCTTGCACGGCTAACGAAATGGCGATGGCCAATCTGTCCCGCACACCAGCCATAGACCCCCCTTGGGGCTGGTCTCTGCCCCGCCCGCGGCTTAGGACTGCTGCCAACAGGTCTTGCACACAAAGGGCATTTCTCATGGCACCCAAATTCGGCACCAGCGGCCTGCGTGGCCTTGTCACCGAACTCACCCCCGATCTTGTCGCCGCCTACGTGCGCGCCTTCATCGCCGCCTGCCCGCAGGGCACGGCCGTGCACGTCGGCTGGGATCTGCGCCCCTCCTCGCCCGCCATCGCGCAGGTGGTCATGGACACCGTGCGCGCCTGCGGTCTTGAGGCGGTGCGCTGCGGGGCGGTGCCCACGCCCGCGCTGGCGCTGGGGTCGATGGCGGCGGGCTGCGGGGCGGTGATGATCACCGGCAGCCACATCCCCGCCGACCGCAACGGGCTGAAGTTCTATGTCCCCCAGGGCGAGGTCTCCAAGACAGACGAGGCGGCGATCCTCGCAGCCTTCGATGCGCCCGCGGCCCCCGCGGACGTGCCGGGGAAAGAGACCGATCACCCCACCTGCGCGCAGGACTATATCGCCCGCTATGTCACCGCCTTTGGCACGGACGCCCTCGCGGGGCTGCGCATCGGCGTCTATCAACACAGCTCGGTGGCGCGCGACATCATGGTCGCGGTCGTGGAAGGCTGCGGCGGCACACCCGTGCCACTGGCGTGGTCCGACACGTTCATTCCCGTCGACACCGAAGCGGTCGACCCCGACACCCGCGCCCAACTGGCCACATGGTGCGCGGATCACGGCCTCGATGCGCTGATCTCCACCGATGGCGATGCCGACCGCCCCATGCTGGCCGATGCCACCGGGAAAATCGTGCCCGGCGACGTGCTGGGCCCGCTCACCGCGCGGCACCTTGGGGCCGATGTGCTCTGCACCCCGGTGTCGTCGAATGCGATGATCGGCCAGATGCCCGAATTCGCCACCCTGCACCGCACCCGCATCGGGTCGCCCTTCGTGATCGCCGCGATGGAAGACGTGCTGGCAACAGACCCCGCCGCCCGCGTGGTGGGCTACGAGGCCAACGGCGGCTTCCTTCTGGGTTTTGACGCGCAGGGGCTGGCCCCGCTGATGACCCGCGATTGCCTGCTGGCCCCGCTGGCCGCGGCCCGTGCCGCAAGCCAACCCATCGCCGAACTTGCCGCCGCCCTGCCCCCCTGCTTTACCGCCGCCGACCGGCTGCAAGGCATCGCCCAAGAGGCCTCGGCCCCCTTCCTTGCCACGCTCTCCGAAGACGCCAGCGCGCGCCGCGATTTCTTTGCCACCATGCCCGCCGAAACAGACATCGACCGCACCGACGGGCTGCGCGTGACGTTTGAGGGTGGGGCCGTGGTCCACCTGCGCCCCTCGGGCAACGCGCCCGAATTCCGCTGCTATACCGAAGCCGGCAGCCCAGAGGCCGCACAGGCCCTGTTAGAGACACATCTGAACGCCCTGCGCACCCGCCTGGCCTAGCCCTTCTTGGCCAGCCACCCCAGGAACGCCGCATCGGGCGATCCCAGCCGCGCGCGGCCCGTGGCATCCCACCACGCGCGCCATTCCGCCTCCAGCGCATAGACATCCGCGCCGGGGCGGCGCGCGCGCGCCTCTTCCAGCGTCTCGGGGCGCAGAACGGGGGCCGCCACATCATCGATGACGGCGGTGGCACGGGTGAACACCATCACGTCACCGGGCGCCTCGTGCATGACGTAATCGGGCAAATGCCCATCCTGCACCATCCGCCGCAGGGCCGCGCGAAACACCCGCACCGGGGCCGCGCTGCCCGCCTTCTTGTGCAGGGTCGCCACACTCACCTTCCACTCGGGCTGCCGACCGCAATGCTTGCGCGCCAACTCGTAGATGCGCCGCTCCAGCGGCTTGCGCAGGCGGAAATAATCCCGGCTCAGCGTCAGCACCGATTTCGACATCACCGCCCGCCAGATCCATTCGCTCAAGGTCACCGTCACGCTCACCATGCGCCCGCCCCGGCTCTTGCGCACGATCTCCCAGCTTTCAATCAGGCCGAAACCGCTGGTCACCTCTTCGCCACCCGTGGCGATGTTGGTCACGATCCGCGTGCCCGCCAGCCGCTCGAAGGCCTCGCGCAGCCGGGCATAGGCATCTCCGCTTGTGTCGCGGTTGGTCGCCACCAGCAAATCATGCGCCCGCAGATGCAGCGTGCGCGACACCGTGCGGCCCGCGTTCACCCCCGCCATGATCTGGCTGATGCAATAGATCAGGATGTCCTTGTCGTGCATCGTGGCCCGGCCCCGCACCGATGGGGTCACTTCGATCTGCGCGCCGTTGTGCGCATATTTCAAAATCCGCCGGTCGGGCCGCGTGCTCAGCGAAAAGATCGGGTGTTCCATGCTGCCCAGATCATCCTTGGGGCTGGCATCGAAAATGTCACAGATGAAAAAATCGCCCGTGGGGTGGCGCATGGGGGCCAACCCCCCCGCTGCATCGATATGGCCGCTCATGGTGCTCTGTCCTGCTCGGATCCCCTGCCCGTTTGACGAGTCTTTATCGGGGTTTCAGTGACACCCTAGGGCCAAGTTATCCACAGGTCCACAGCCCACGGCCCCGCCCAACGGGGGATCAGAGTCGTTTCCCCGTGGGTTCAGAGTCGCCCCAGCGTGGTTTCAGAGTCACCTGTTGCCTGAAAAAGGGCCGATCCTTTAAAAAAAACAAATACATAGAGAAAGCCAGCACAGCCTGTAACATATAAATAACAAGATATAACTTGGGTTTTGACGGCAAGCCGCTCAAACTCTCTGAGAATAAAAGGCGCGCAGCTCCGAATCATCCCCCTGATTTCCTTGGAAAAACACTGCATGTGCGCATAATGCTTTCATGTGCGCGCTTTTGGTGTATTCTGCAAAAAAACGCGAACATCAGAGCAGTGACATGTGCGCAGACAGGCCAGAGGCGCTTCCGCCCTATTTCAACATCGATCCCGATCGCGCGGCGGATACCTTGGGCGATCCCACGGGCACGCAAGGCTTTGATGCCATTGCACGGGCCTGTGCCGCAGGGCGGTCCGATCTGGCCAGCCGGGGCCTTGACGAATCCGGCAGCCGCCAGTTGCGCCTCTTCTCCACCTGGGAGATTACCCGCTACCTGATCCCCGTGGCCACCGGACATTTCCGCCGCGTGCTCAAGGCCAATCCCGACCTGCCCCAAGGCCGCTCCGAGACCACGGGCGGGGCCAAGTGGTTCACCCTCGACGAGGTGCTGCGCCTGCGCGCCCACTTCGGTCAGGAAGGATCAAAGACCAAGGAATATCTGCCCTACCGCCCTGAAGGACAGCCCGCGAAAATGGTCGCCGTGGCCAACTTCAAGGGCGGCGTGGGCAAGACCTCGACCGCCGCGCACCTGGCGATGAGTGCGGCCCTTGATGGATACCGGGTGTTGGTGGTTGATCTGGATTCCCAAGGCTCCATGACCTCGATCTTCGGCGGCACCGTGGCCGACGAATGGGAAACCGTCTTTCCCCTGCTCGCGCGGCACTACGGGACCCATCTGCGCGGCGAAAACCAGCGGCGGCTCGACCGGGGCGAGGCCCCCCTGCCCCTTGATGACACGCTGACCGAGGCGCTGGACGTCAAAGCCGGGGGGCTCATCCAGTCCACTCACTGGCCCAACATCGATCTGATCGGGGCCCAGCTCAATTTGTACTGGGCCGAGTTTCAGATCCCCGTCTGGCGGATGCAGGGGCGCGGCTGGAAGCTCTGGGATGCGCTGACGGACATGTTCGACGCCGATGGGGTGCTGGACGACTACGACGTCATCTTCATCGATACGCCCCCGGCCCTTGGGTATCTGACGATCAACGGTCTGGCGGCGGCGGACATCCTGCTGGTGCCGATGGGGGCGTCCTTTCTGGAATTCGATTCCACGGGCCGTTTCTTTGACATGCTGCATTCCACCTTCGGCTCCATCGAAGAGGCAGAGAACATGGCCGCGCGCGCTCTGGGGCGGGATGAGCTGGCCTTTGAATGGGATGCCGTGCGCGCCGTGGTGACCCGCTATGATGGCAGCCAACAGGCCGAACTTGCGGCTCTAATGCAGGCCTATTTGGGGCAAACGCTGTCGCCGCACCGTCAGGATTTCACCGCGCTCATCGGGCAGGCGGGCGAGCAGGTGCAAGGCATCTACGAGGCCGATTACCGCGATTTCAACCGCGAGACCTACGTGCGCGGGCGCGAAACATTCGATGCGACCTACGCGGCGTTCAAGAGCCTGCTGATCGGCAGCTGGCGGCGCGATGCCCGCGCGGCGGCGGCCACCCAGGCTGCGGAATAGGGGGAAAGACCGATGGCCAAACGCAAACGCCTTGCTCCGCCCGTGGCGCCCTATGCCGATCCCGGCCCAGAGGCCGCGCGCGCCATGAAGGCCCCGCCCATTGCCGATGTGGCTGGGGATGCGGCCGCGACCGCGGCGCTGGCGGAACTGTCCCAGACCCTGCAGGCCGCCCGCGACGAAGGCCGCATGATCCTGCGGCTGCCGCTTGACGCTGTGCAGGCCGATTACCTTCTGCGCGACCGGCGGGTGGTGGACGAGGACGAGATGGAATCGCTCATGGCCTCGCTCAAGGCGCGGGGGCAACAGACGCCCATCGAGGTCGTGGCCCTGGGCGGCGACCGCTACGGGCTGATCTCGGGCTGGCGGCGGCTTCAGGCCTTGCGGCGGTTGCAGGGGCCCGACGGGTCGGGGCCGGACACCGTGCTGGCGATCGAACGCAGGCCCGAACAGTCTTCGGATGCGTACGTGGCCATGGTCGAGGAAAACGAAATCCGCGTCGGGATCAGCTTTTACGAGCGCGCGCGGATCGTTCAGATGGCGGTGCACAACGGGGTGTTCAGCGACGAAAAAGAGGCTCTAAACGCCATGTTTGGCTCTGCTTCGCGCGCGAAACGGTCCAAGATCAAATCCTTCGTGCGGCTGTTCAACGAGATGAACAGCGTCCTGAGATTTCCCGAGGCCATCGGCGAGCGTCTGGGTCTGGCGCTGGTGCAGCTTTTCGACAGCTCGCACCAGGCGTCGGGGCGGCTGCGGGCGCGGCTGCGCGAGACAGAGGCCAGGATCACATCCGCCGCGGATGAGACCGCCATTCTGAGTGCGGCTCTGGATGACCGCAAGCTGGTCAAACCCGAGAAAAAGGCCACGTTAGGGCCTGATTCCACCCCCGGGAAAGACGCGCGAACCACCGAGGTGCGCAAGGGTCTGTTCCTGCGCGAAAACGTCGATGGCAGCCTGACCATCAGTGGTACGCCCCTGTCCAAACCGGCCCGGACCGCATTGGCCGACTGGTTGCGGCGCAACGGCGGCTGAGCCCTCATGTTTCGCGCGCGAAACATTTCCCCCTTGCCCCATCGTTTACGCCCTGCCCGTTCCCCGCTAGACCGGATTTGTTTCGCGCGCGAAACATTTTGGCGAAACCCCCTCTGCGGTGAAAGGGACCTTTGATTTGCTGGCCCGTCTGACCAAGCTGTTCGCGCGCTATGCGCAGCGCCACATGCGTCTGACGCAATCGGATGGCCCGGTGCGGATGCACGTTGCGGGCGGGCGCCGCATCGTCGAGATCACCAGCGATGCCGCGCAGGCGGAGGTGCGGTTCGGTCCCCTGATCCGGCAGGCGCGGCGGGGCAAGGATGGCAAAACCCTGCGGGCGGAAATGCCCTATGCGGCGAACAGTCCGGGCGCCGTTGTCCTGCAGGCGGGCAAAGAAACCGTGACCCGACCGCTCGCCCCCTTTGCGACATGGAAACCTTTGGTCGCGCGCGTCCTCCTGATCCCCCCTTTCCTTTGGGCAGGCGTGCGGGCCGTGCCGGGAGCCGTGCGCTGGTTTCGGGATCGCGACCCGGCGGCGCGGATCGCCGTGCGCAACCTCTTTGGCCTCGCCCCCAGCACCACGGCGCTGGAAATCCCCCTGCCCGTCTGGGGGGCGCAGCCCACGGGCAAAGGCCACATCACCATCGTCATGCCGGTCTTCAACGCGCTTGAGATGATGCAGGAGGCGCTGGCGCGGGTCGAGGCGCACACCGATCTGCCGTGGCGGTTGATCGTGATCGAAGATGCCTCGACCGACGCGGCCGTGCGCCCATGGCTGCGCGACTGGGCCAAGACCCTCACAGATGTGACTCTGTTGGAGAATGACACCAACCTTGGCTTTATCGGGTCGGTCAATCGTGGGCTGGACGCCGCCCTGCCCCATGGCGACCCGGTTGTCCTGCTGAACACCGATGCTTTCGTGCCCAAGGGCTGGGCCAGCCGCCTGATTGCGCCGCTGGCCGATGCGCGCGTGGCCTCTGTCACGCCGCTGTCCAATGATGCCGAACTGATGAGCGTGCCGATGATCGCGCAGCGCAGTGACCTGAAGCCGGGGCAGGGGGATGCCATTGATGCCGCCATCGCCGGGCTGGCCCTGCCGGAGGCCGAGGCGGACCTGCCCACGGGCGTGGGGTTCTGCTTGGCGCTGTCGCCTGACTGGTTGGCCCGTGTGGGCACATTCGACACGGGCTTTGGCCGGGGCTACGGCGAAGAGGTGGATTGGTGCCAGCGCGCGCTTGCGATGGGGGCGCGGCACGTGGGGCAGACGGCGCTGTTTGTCGAACACCGGGGCGGCACATCCTTTGGATCCGAGGAAAAGCGCCGCCTGATCGCCCAGAACAGTGCAGTGCTTTCGCAGCGCTATCCGCAGTTCGATCAGGATGTGCAGGACTACATTTCCAATGACCCGCTGTTGGGCGCGCGCATCGCCCATGCGCTGGCGCGGCTGGGGGCAGGAGCGGCGCACACCCTCGTCTATCTGGCCCATGACATGGGCGGTGGGGCCGAGGCGGATTTGCAGCGGCGCATCGCGGGCCACGGGGACGCGGTGGTGCTGCGGGTGGGCGGCGCCTACCGCTGGCAGATCGAGGTACACGGGCCGGGCGGCGTGCTGCGCGGGGGCACCGAGGATCAGGACCTGATCACCCGTTACCTGGGGCTGCTGCCGCGGCGCGAGATCATCTATTCCTGCGCCGTGGGCGATCCCGACCCCATCAGCCTGCCGCCGCTGATGATGGATTGGGCGGCGGGGCAGGGGCTGCGGGTGCTGGTGCATGATTATTTCCCGGTCAGCCCCGCCTATACGCTGCTGGACGACCGCGGCGCGTTTCGCGGCGTGCCGGGGCCTGCGCAAGCGGGCCGGGTGGACCGTGCGCGCCGCCCCGATGGCAGCCGGGTGCCCCTGGCGGATTGGCAGGCGGCCTGGGGCGCGCTTCTGGCGCGGGCGGACGTGGTCGAGGTGTTCTCGGAGGCGTCTGCGGACATCCTGCGGCAGGTCTGGCCCGATCTGGGCCACGTGGTGGTGCGGCCCCATGCGCTGGTCACCGCCGTGCCGCGCGTGACGCCGCCGCAAGGCGACCCTGTTGTGGGGGTTTTGGGCAATATGAACGCACACAAGGGCGCGCAGGTTCTGGTCGATCTGAGCCGGGCCATGGCGCGCGGGCAGCTGGTTCTGTTGGGGCAGATGGCGCCGGGGTGGACCGCGGGGCGCGGGTTGATCGAACACGGGGCTTACGCGGTCGAGGATATCCCCGCACTGGTTGCGCGCTATGGCATCACGCGCTGGTTCATCCCCTCGGTCTGGCCCGAGACGTTTTCCTTTACCACCCACGAGGCACTGGCCACGGGATTGCCGGTCTATGCCTATGATCTGGGCGCCCAAGCGGCGGCGGTGCGCGCAAGCGGGCAGGGCGGGGTGATCGACCCGCGCACGGATATCGACAGCCTGCGCCTGCGTCTGCTAGAGCGGCACGAGACCGCAGCGAAGGGCGATTTATGAGTTATCTGAAGGCGTTGCGCAGTGCCAGCCGGCATGAATCCACGATCAAACGGCAGTTTGGGGGCGATGTCAGATTTGCCGGGGAAAAACCGATTTTTTCTAAGCCATTGATTTTAATGGCTTTTACCAATCGCTGCGGGTCGCACCTGTTGGCGGAGTTCTTTCGGCAGACCGGGCAGTTGGCGGGTTTTGGCGAATTTCTGAACCATGACGTGGTGGCCAACCAATCGGCCGAACACGGCTATGCCAGCTTTCCCGATTATATCGCGGGGCTTGAGGCGCGGCTGTGTCCCAAGGGGCAGGGCTTTGGCCTGAAGGCATCGCATGACCAGCTGGCGATGTTGCTGCGCTGGAACATCCCGGCGATGTTTCCGGGCGTGCGCATGGTGCATATCTTTCGCGAGGATGCGCTGGCGCAGGCGGTGTCGCTGTCGATTGCGCGCCAGACCGAACAGTGGACGATTCACCAGCAATCCAATGGCACCCAGGCCACGTTCCAGCGGCAGCAGATCGAAACCATCATCGAAAGCAATGAGGCGGCCAACACCACCTTCCGCCTGGTGGCGCAGGCCGCGGCGATCCCCCGGATGCAGATCAGCTATGAGCAGCTGGTCAATGATCCGGGCACCTATGTGCGCAGGCTCTTTGCCTTTTGCGGGGTGGATGCGCCCGGCTGGGTGCCGCGGGCGCCTAACGTGCGCAAGCAGGCCGGGGCGCAGAACGCAGCGTTCGCACAGGCCTACCGCGATCTGGTCAAGGCCGAGCTGTCCCAGCCTTAGGGTCAGTTATAGAGCAGGTCCTTGTGGTACCGGCGCAAAAAGATCAGCCCCACCAGCAGCAGCGCACAGCTGAGCGAGGCCACGTAGGTCACGCTGACGTAAGGGGCGTCGTAATAGGGAAAGAACCCGCGCCGCATCAGCCCCACCACATGCACCAGCGGGTTCCACCACAGGTAATCGCGGTAAGGCTGGGGCACGGTTTCGAACAGGTAGAAGATGCATGAAATGATGAAAAGCGGCCGGGTCAGGATCGACCAGGCGCGTTGCCATGCGGGAAAGGCGGCAAAGAGATAGCAGTTCATGATGCCGACCCCGATGGCCAGCAGCGACACCAGCGCATAGCACTCCACGATCACCACCATGTTGGGCAGGGTGCGGGTTTCGAAGATCATCATGATGCCCAGGAACACCACGTATCCCACCATCAGCTGGGTCATCAGGTTGACGAAGAAGCGTGCGATCAGCGCATCGGCATAGGTGACGTTGGGATAGGCCAGCAGCGCCTTTGAAAAGGTCAGCGACGTGGCCAGCTTGGAGGCGACGTTGTTGAACAGGATAAAGGGCACCACGCCGGTGGCGTAGAAGATCGGAAAGTTGATCCCCAGCGCGGGCGAGCGCAGGGCGATGGAAAAGACCATGCTCATCAGCGCGATGCCGCCAATGGGTTCCAGCACCGCCCAGGCATAGCCGCCGGGGCTGCGCCCGTAGGTCGTCGCCATCTCGCGCAGCATCAGGGCCAGCACCGTGCGCAGGGTGGGAAAGGCGCGCATGGTCTTGGCCCGCGGCTTTTGCGTGGGGCGTTGGGGAAGCGGGGAGGGTGGATCGCTGAGCGTTGTCATCAGGGCCAATCGGGTTGCCAAAGTGGCGCGGGGGGGCAGGGGCCCCTGTTGCATCGGTTCTGGTCTTTGCCCCTGATATTATGTACCAATTCGCGGCAGGTAACAATCATCCCGCAGGGGGCCGCGTGTCAGATTCCGCCAGTTCCGACCCCAAGTCACCCACGCAAGGGGGCGCCCTTGCCGCATCCCGGCCCCGTGGCAAGGGCAAGGCCGGGCAAAAGCCGCGCATGATCGGGGCAGGGCCCGCCGTGCGCGATGCGGCTGTCGCGCCGCCTGCGGACCCCGCACCCCCCGTCAGCGCCACACCCGCTGGCATGCCGCCCCCCCAAGGTCCGCCCCGGCCACCGGAAATGCGCGCAGCCCATGCCGCCGCCGTGGCAGAACGCCGTGCCGCCGAGGCGAAACTGAAGGAAGCCGCACAGGTGCAGACCCAGCCCGATCCGCAGCCGCAGACCCAGCCGGAGCAGAGTTCCGAACCGGTGCGTCCGCCCGTGGCCCCGATCCATGTGCGCCGCCGTCACTGGATGGTGCTGTTTTCCTTCCTCGTGTTCGTGGCGGTGCCCGCGGCGGTGGTCGCGTGGTACCTGTGGGAACGCGCGGTGGATCAATATGCCTCGACCGTGGGGTTCTCGGTGCGCAAGGAAGAGGTCGGATCGGCCGTGGAAATCCTCGGCGGCATCACCGAGCTGTCGGGGTCCAGCTCATCCGACACCGATATCCTGTATGAATTCCTGCAAAGCCAGACGCTGGTGGCCGACATCGACACCGCCGTGGACCTGCGCGCGATGTGGACCAAGCCCGAGAACGATCCTTTCTTTGCGCTGGAAGAGGGCGGCGCCATCGAGGATCTGCTCGATTACTGGGACGGGATGGTCAAGATCACCTACGACAGCAGCGCGGGCCTGATCGAAGTGCGCGCGCTGGCCTTCGATCCCGACGATGCCACGGCCATCGCGCAGGCGCTGTTCGACCGGTCCTCGGAGATGATCAACAACCTCAGCGCCATCGCCCGCGAGGACGCGATCAAATACGCCCGCGAGGAACTGGAAACCGCCGTCGAACGCCTGAAGATCGCGCGCGAGGCGGTGCTGCGGTTCCGCAATGAAAACCAGCTGGTGGACCCGTCGCAGGACACGCAGGTGCAGGCGGGTCTTCTGGGCACGTTGCAGGCGCAGCTGGCCGAGGCGCTGATTGATCTGGACCTTCTGCGCGACACCACCCGCGCCAACGATCCGCGCCTGACGCAGGCGCAGCGCCGGGTCGAGGTGATCGAGCACCGCATCGATGCCGAGCGGCGCAAGATGGGGCTGGGCGATGACACGCAGGTGGGCGAAGCCTTTGCCAACCTGGTCAGCGAATACGAACGGCTGGTGGTGGACCGCGAATTTGCCGAGCGGTCGTATACTTCGGCGCTGATTGCCTATGATGCCAGCCAGGCCGAAGCGCGCCGCAAAAGCCGTTACCTGGCTGCGCATATCCTGCCCACCCATGCCGAAACCTCGCGCTTTCCCGAGCGGCAGATGCTGCTGCTGCTGGCGACATTGTTCCTGTTCCTGATCTGGGCCATCGGCACGCTGGTGGTCTATTCGATCAAGGACCGCGGATAGGGGCGCCGCGGCCATGATCCGGTTCGAGAACCTGACTAAGATCTATACGGTGAACGGCCGCCGCAACGTGGTGGCCAACAACATCAACGCGGTCTTTCCCACCGGCAAGGCGGTGGCCCTTCTGGGGCGCAACGGGGCGGGCAAGTCGAGCCTGCTGCGCATGGTGGCCGGCACCATGGATCCCACCTATGGGCGCATCGTGTCCGATGGCACGATTTCCTGGCCCGTGGGGTTTGGCGGGTCCTTTCACAAGGAACTGACGGGCGCGCAGAACGTGCGGTTCGTGGCGCGCATCTACGGGGTGGACAGCGACGAACTGGTGGATTTCGTGCAGGAGTTTGCCGAGGTGGGCCAGCATTTCCACCTGCCGCTGCGGTCCTATTCCTCGGGGATGCGGTCGCGGCTGACCTTTGGCACGTCGATGGGCATCGCCTTTGACACCTACCTGGTGGACGAGGTGACGGCGGTGGGCGATGCGGCCTTCAAATCCAAGAGCACCGACCTGTTCCGGGACCGGATGCAGTCGGCGGGGGCGGTGATGGTCAGCCATTCGATGGGGCAGGTGCGCCGGATGTGCGATGCGGGGGCGGTGCTGGAGCATGGGAAGCTGATCTATTACGACGATCTGGACGAAGCGATCGAACATCATCAGCGCAACATGGGCACGCCGCTGCAGCCCTGAGGGGGGCAACAGGGGGCGCGCGGCCCGGCGCCCTGCGCGCTTGATACCGGGCGCTCAACCATTGGCCCCGGTCATTGGTCCCGGTGTTCAGATCCGCCCCAGCGCCGCCGCGATCATCACCGCCGCCGTGTCCACGCGCCCCTGACGGTGCACGCCCAGCCGGCGCAGGGTGGCGGCGCGGGCTGGGCCAGGGCAGCTTTGATCGATGGCGCGCAGGGCCGCGCGCGCTTCGGGTGTCAGCACGTCGGTGGCCCTCAGCCCCGCCCGGTTGGCCGCCATCCAGCGCCCGAAATCCCCCCGCAGCATCAGCCCCAGCCGCGCCATGCGCGCCCGCAGCCCCCGGAAGCTGCCCATGACGTTGGCCCCGTGCTGGCGGTAGTGCAGCACCTGTTCGGGGTCCAGGATGATGCGCCCGCCCGCGCCCGTCATCAGCGCGTAAAGCCACCAGTCGTGAAAGGCGATGCGCGCAGGCATCCCCGCCCGCCGCACCAGCGCCAGCCCTTGCGCATTCAGCACCGCCGAATGGCCGCTGACCACGTTCTGCACCAGCGCATTTTCAAAGCTGGGGCCGCGCGGCGTGGCGGGTGAGGGGCCAAGGGGGGTGCCCGTGGCATCCACGTGCAGGCTTTGCGCCCCGTAAAGCGCGGGCCCGTGCACATCCTGAAGCGCCGCCAGCGCGCGGGCCAGTTTCCCGGGCAGCCAGATGTCATCCTGATCGCTGAGCGCCACCGGCCCTGCGGGCAGGTCGGGGTGGCACAGAAGATGCATGAAATTGGCTGCGGCCCCGGCGCGCGGCCCCTCGATCAGGTGCACCGGGTGCGTGCGTGCGAAATCCTCGATCAGCGCGCGGGTGTCATCGGTCGATCCGTCATCACTGACCCAGAGCTGCCAGTCGCCATGGCCTTGCGCGGCGATGCTGGCCAGCTGTGCGGGCAGGTGGGCGGCCCCGTTGTGCGTGGCCATGAGCAGGGTGACGGTCATGGCGTCCTTGGTGCCGCATGGGGCAGGCCTTGCCAAGAGATGAACAAATCCGCCCCCGTTCATATTGGTTGAGTTTTAGCAAAGCGTCACATTCCTGCCGCCATTCGTTTCGCCCGCGTTAACGGCAATGGGGCAGATTAACCCCTGTAACGCTCAGGGGTGGGCAAACATTTATAAAGGGAGCCGGGGGTGGCTTATCTTGTTCATGCCGGCACAGGGGTCGGTGGGTCCGAAACATTCGTTTCGGGCATCAGCGATCTTGTGACCTACGATGGCACATCGGGCCTGCGTGTGGCCAGCATCAGTGCCGATGGCCAGTGGATCGAAATCCGCAATCCGCAGAATGATTTCGCGCTGGTGCAGCGGGTGTTCGTGGACGGGGCCGCGGGGCTGACCGCGCCGGGCCAGCTGCAACTGACCACCATCGACGGGGTGGCGGCGCTGGTGTCCTATGGACCTTTGGGTGCGCCTTTGACCGCGCATTTGCTGCAGGACAACGGGCGCGTGGCCGACAGCGTGGCCCTGCCCGGCAATGCAGGCCGTGTGGCCGCCCATGAACGCATCGAAATGGACGGCAAGACGCTGATCTTTACCGCCAGCCAGGACAGTGACGGCGTGACCTACTGGGAAGAACGCGCCGACGGCACATGGCGGCAAGAGGCGCAGCTGGACCTGGGCGGCGAAACCGGCGCGCGCGATGTCACCGACATGGCGCAGGTTTCGGCCTATGGCCAGACCTGGCTGGTGACGCTCTCGGCGGGGTCCAATGCCATCAGCCTGCTGCGCGTGGGTGCGGACGGGCAGGTGGTGCTGACCGACCGGCTGGACGCGGCCGACGGCCTGCCCGTGGCCACGCCCACGGCGGTGGACATGGTCACGATGGGTGGCAAGGCCTATGCGATCATGGCGGCCTCGGGTACCTCCAGCATCACGGTGCTGCGGGTGGATGCCGATGGCAGCCTGAAGATGATGGACCAGGTGGGCGACGACCTGAACACCCGCTTTCAGGCCCTGACCACGCTTGAGGTGGTCGAAACCGAGGGCCGCGTATTCGTGATCGCGGGCGGGGCCGATGACGGGCTGAGCCTGCTGACACTGCTGCCTGACGGGCGGCTGATGCATCTTGATACGGTGGCCGACACCACCGACATGGCGCTGAGCAATGTGACCGGCCTCGATGTGGCCCTGCAAGGCGACAGCCTGCGCATCTTTGCCTCGGCCGAGGGCGGGCTTGAGATCACCGAGCTGACGGTGGACCTGTCGGGTCTGGGCGATGTGCTCAAGGCGGCAGGCAGCACTGTCAACCTGACCGGTGGCGCGGGCGACGACGTGTTGCAGGGCAATGGCGCCAAGAACCGCCTTGAGGGCGGCGCGGGTGACGATATCCTGATCGATGGCAAGGGCGATGACCGGATGGTCGGCGGCGCGGGCGCGGATGTCTTCGTGCTGCAAAAGGACGGATCGCGCGACGTGATCGAGGATTTCGAGCTGGGCGTGGACCGTCTGGACCTGTCGGGCATGGGGCGCGCCTATGGGCTGGATGCCTTCGTGTTCCAAAGCACCGCCGACGGGATCAAGATCCGCTTTGAGGGCGAAGAGGTCCGTCTCTTTACCACCGATGGTACATCGCTGCAGAAATCCGACTTTGACCTGGGCGACCTTATGGGCCTGTGGCGCATCGATCTGGGCCCGGTCACCCAAGAGGCACAGACCCTGATCGGCACCGGGGCTGCGGATGTGCTGGAGGGTGGCACGGGCAACGACCTGCTGATGGGCGAGGCGGTGCGCCCGATCTTCGACACGCCCGCGGGGCAGGTCTACCGCGTGTATCTTGCCACGCTGGACCGGGCCCCCGCCCGCGAAGGCCACCGCTACTGGACCGACCAGATCGAAGCGGGCGATGCCAGCCTGACGCAGGTGATCACCGGCTTTGTCAATTCGGTGGAATTCCAGACCACGTATGGGTCCACCTCGAACGCGGATTTCGTGAACCTGCTCTTTGAGAACGTGCTGGGCCGCCCCCCGGCGGAGGCGGGTCTTGCCTATTGGAGCGGGGAACTGGACAGCGGCAACCGCACCCGCGAAGAGGTGGTGGCAGGGTTTTCCGAAAGCGCCGAATTCCGCGACACGACCCTGGCCGCGACGCTGGACATGAGCTTTGCCGGCTATCAGGCCGCATACACCGATGACGTCTACCGCCTGTTCCGCGCCACGCTGGACCGCAACCCCAATGCCTCGGGCCTTCTGGACTGGGCGCGGCAACTGGCCGAGGGCACCGAATACCTCGATATCGTGTCGGGTTTCGTCAACAGCCGCGAATTCCAGGACACCTATGGCGCGGCCAATGACACCCAGTTCGTCACCCTGCTTTATAACAACGTGCTGGGGCGTGATCCCAACGCCGCGGGGCTGGAGTACTGGGTGGACCGGCTGGACACGGGCACCGACACCCGCGAAGAGGTCGTGCGCGGCTTTGCCCAGAGCCGCGAGTTCAAGGCCGGCACCCAAGATGACCTGACCGCCTATATCCGCAGCATCGGCGAAGACGACCGCCTGATCGGCGGGTCGGGCGATGACCTGCTCTATGGCGGGGCGCTGTCGGACACGTTTGTTTTTGCGGCCTTTGACGGCGGCAAGCACACGGTGGCCGATCTGGAGGCCTGGGACACGGTCGAATTGCAGGGCTTTGGCTATGACGGGGTAAACACGGCGCTGAGCTATATGACGCAAAACGGCGCTGACCTGGTGTTCACCGATCAGGGCGTGACGATCACCTTCACGGGCGTGACGCTGGGCGATGTGACAAGCGAGATGATCGCACTGCTGTGAGGGAAAAGATGTGCAGCGCGCCCTTGTCCGACACGCATCCCGGGATCAACAACAGGGCCGCGCCCCGACCTCGGGTGGGCGCTGAAACGGTTGGGCAGATGCGATTTATCGTGGGCATTTGCCCGTGACGCCTGTTCCGGGTTTCAACGTGGCCGTGCGCCCTCCCGGGGGGGAGGTCGGGCGCGGCCCGGCGGCGCTGCGCGCCTTTGTCCCGGGCCCGTGGCGGAACTTCAATCCGTATAACTGGTAATGAGAATTATGGTAAATTGACGCTGTTTTGTGGCAAAGGCGCACCGGTTGAAAAGGCCGCAGCCGTCAGGGGGAAAATCCCGTTGAAGCCCCTCTGCACCCCCCGGTAGAGATGTCTTAATACAGTCTTTGTCCAGTTCTTGCCCGAGGGCCGCGTCTCATGACCCCCAATGATCCTTATTATTCCCTGCAATGGCATTTTGCCCTGTTGGGCGATATCGAAACCATCTGGGAAGAATTTGACGGTTCAGGCGTCAAAGTCGGTATTTTTGATGACGGGGTGGAGCGGAACCACGAGGATTTGAATGACAATTATCTTGTCGTTTCAAATTTCTATGACAGTGATGGTGTTCCCAACGCTGGTACAGATGGGCACGGCACATCGGTGGCCGGCATTATTGCCGCTGAAAACAACACCACCGGGGGCGTAGGAGTCGCTTGGGGTTCTTTCATCACGGGAATTGACTTTCTGAATGACGACGAATCCTTGTTCTTCAGTAGAAACTTTGCTGTCGCCAATCATAGCTGGGGTTATCCAGCCGCATTTTTGGAAGCGCGTGATATTGGCGACGGGAATTATACTTTTTCCCGTGAGGTTCGCGCTTTTGAGCGTGCAACAGAAGTTGGCCGCGGTGACTTGGGGACGATCCACGTCAAAGCGGCCGGGAATGGGTATCTTAGTGCTCAAGGCGAGGGGCTGAACAACCTGCACACTGTCATCACTGTGGGTGCAACCGACCGTTTTGGAAATGTCACTGATTATTCTAACCAAGGTCATAGCCTTTTAGTGTCTGCCGGTGCTGCAGCCTATACGACCGACCGTTCTGGCGTGAATGGCTACAACCGGAATGACGAACCCGGTATCCATCCTAACTACACAGGGCAATTCGACGGCACCTCTGCAGCCACCCCTGTGGTGTCTGGGGTCGTTGCATTGATGTTGCAGGCCAACCCCGATCTGGGCTGGCGCGATGTGCAGAACATTCTGGCGATTTCGGCCGCACACACCGGATCGCGCTATGGCGGGTCAAAGTCGGGCTATGAGAATTACGCCTGGGACAGCACCGCCACGGGCAGCTGGAACGGTGGCGGCATGACCTTCAATCCAGCCTATGGTTTTGGCAGAGTTGATGCCTTTGCTGCCGTGCGCATGGCTGAAATCTGGAGCCTGATGAACCCAACAGCGGCCCAAAGTGCGAACGAGAGAACTCAGACGTTCGGGTCCTCTTCATACGCGGAGTATTTTGACCACTCGGAAGCTGCTGTCAGAGGCATCTACGTCAGAAATAGTATCACGATTGAACATATTTATCTGACGGTAGATTGGGAACATGAAGATGTTTACGACGTCCGGATTACTCTGATCGCTCCTGATGGTACCGAAAGTGTGGTTTTTGACCGTGATTGGGTGCTTTCATATGACAATGACTGGACGTTTGCTCTGACCAATTATCTGGGTCGGTCTTCACAAGGCCAGTGGTTCGTCAAAATTGAAGATCTCGAAGCGGGCACATCTGGTTACCTAAATGATTTTCAGATCGAATTCCGCGGGTCGGAGAAAACTACCGACACCCAGTGGCATTTTACCGATGACTTCCGGATGTTGGCGGCCGTTGAGGGCCAACGGGCCAGTATCAGGGACGTTGACGGCGGCAGCGACTGGTTGAACTTTGCCGCGATCACCGGGAATCTGGCGATCACCCTGAGCGTGGGTACCGACCTTGTGGTGGACGGTATCGTCTGGGCCAGCCTGAGCTTTGGGCAGATCGAGAACGCGGTGGGCGGCGACGGCAACGACGTGATCATCGGCAACGATGCGGCCAATCACCTTGTGGGGGCACGGGGCGATGACGTCCTCAAGGGAGGTGTCGGCACCGACAGCCTGAATGGCGGTCAGGGCGACGATTACCTTTACGGCGACGATTTCGAGGTGGGCCATGCCTATGGCACCTCGGCGCAGGTGTTCCGCCTGTTCCAGGCCACGCTGGGCCGGACCCCCGGCACCACGGGGCACATGGACTGGACCGAGGCGCTGGTGTCGGGCGAGATGACCCTGCTCGAAGTGATCAGCGGCTTTGTCAATTCCGCCGAATTCCGCGCCAGCTATTCCGGGCTCAGCAACACCGAATTTGTCGAGCTGCTCTATGAAAACGTTCTGGGCCGCGCCACCGATGCCGGGGCCACGGGCTGGATCACGGCGCTGGATGACAACACCCTGACCCGCGAAGAGGTGGTCATGGGCTTCTCGGAAAGTGCCGAGTTCGAGATCAAGACCCGCGAGGATGCGGCCGCGTTCATCGAAAGCCGGTCAGCGGACCTGTGGATGGACGAGATTTTCCGCCTCTACCAGGCGACATTCGACCGGCTGCCCGATCTGGGCGGCTTTGGCACATGGATGAACCAGCTGTCCAATGGGCGCGATTACCTCGACGTGGTGCAAAGCTTTATCGGGGCGCCCGAGTTCACCCTGACCTATGGCGCCACCGACAACGGCGAATTCGTCACCCTGCTGTTCCAGAACGTGCTGGGCCGGGCGCCGGGCGCTGCGGGCTATGATTACTGGGTGGGCGAGCTTGACAGCGGGGCATTGACCCGCGCCGAGGTGGTGCGCGGCTTTGCCGAAAGCGCGGAGTTCATCCGCAATACCAACGGTGACATGATCGACTTTATCCGCACCCAGATAGAGGGCGGTGACGTGCTGACCGCGGGGGGTGGCACCGACAGCCTGATCGGCGGCACCGGATCGGACACGTTCGTCTTCCATTCGCGCGACAGCGGCACGGTGACGATCCACGACCTCGAAGCCTGGGACTACCTGGATTTCCAGAACTTCGGCTATGCCGATCACACGGGCGTTCTGGCCAACACCGTGCAGGATGGCGACGACGCGGTGTTCTCGGACTATGGCTTTACCGTCATCTTCAAGGACACCGACCTGTCGATGCTGACCGAAACGCTGTTCACCGGCGAATTGGCTGCTTGATCGCTTCCATGATGCGCGCCCGGACCGGAACAAGCCCCGGTGATTGCCTGCGATTTGGGCGGATGCGCGCCGGTGCCGCCGATGCACCTGCGCGCCCCCCCGGTTCCGGCGGCAATAGGGGATTGCAGTGCCATGGGGCCATCGCTATCAAGCCCCCAGATCACGAAAACGCTCTTTGGATAAGGTTTCCACTTGATGAAAAAAGCATTTATCACCGGTATCACAGGCCAGGATGGCGCCTATCTGTCCAAACTGCTGCTTGAAAAAGGGTACGAAGTGCACGGTGGTGTGCGCCGGATTTCGCAACCCGAAACCCCACGACTGGAACAGCTTGGCGTGGAAAAGGACGTGCACCTGCACGAGTTCGACCTTGCGGAAGTCAACAACATCAACCGCATCATCCGCGCCCATGATTTCGATGAATTCTACAACCTCGCCGCCCAAAGCTTTGTCGGCTCCAGCTGGGAATTGCCCGAATACGCCGCCGACGTGAACGGCCTTGGCGTCGTGCGCATCCTCGACAGCCTGCGCACCTTCTCGCCCAAGACACGGTTCTACCAGGCGTCGACCTCGGAAATGTACGGTCTGGTGCAGGAAATCCCGCAGTCCGAGACCACGCGCTTCTACCCCCGTTCGCCCTATGGCGTGGCCAAGGTCTATGGCCACTACATCACCACGAACTACCGTGAATCATTCGACATGCACGCGTCCTGCGGCATCCTGTTCAACCACGAAAGCCCCCTGCGCGGGAAGGAATTCGTGACCCGCAAGATCACGCTGGCGCTGGCCAAGATCGCCCATGGCTCGGACGATCAGCTGGTGCTGGGCAACCTTGACGCAAAACGCGACTGGGGCTTTGCCGGCGACTATGTCGAAGGCATGTGGCACATGCTGCAACAGGACGTGGCCGACGACTATGTGCTGGCCACCGGGGTCACCACCACCATCCGCGACTTCGTGCGTTTCGCCGCCGAAGCTTTGGGCATGGAGCTGGAATTCTCGGGCGAGGGCGTGAACGAAAAGGCGGTGGACACCAAGACCGGCAAGACCGTCGTCGTCATCTCTGAAAAATTCTTCCGCCCCGCGGAAGTGGACCTGCTGATCGGGGACCCCAGCAAGGCCGAAGACGCCTTTGGCTGGAAAGCAACCGTCGATGTGCGCGGGTTGGCCCAGATGATGGCCAAATCTGATTATGACGCGCTTGGCTGAGACCGGGGTGTCCCAGCTCAAGAAGATTTACCAACGTACTGTATCGGGCATTCGTGGGCACCTTGATGGTGTCCACGGCGCAGCCCTGCACGGCTGGGTGATGTTGCGCGGGGGGGGCATTGCCCGCGTGGGGCTTTATGCCCAGGGCGCGCTTCTGGCCGAGGTGCCGGCCGATCTGCACCGCGAGGACCTGGCCCAGGCGGGCTTTGGCGACGGGCGCTTTGGCTTTGCCTTTGCCATCGACCCCGATCTGCGCGAGGCGATCCATGCCCATGGCGGGCTGGCCGAGGTGCGGGTGCTGAACCGGCGCGCCGGGCTGATCGGGCAGCACCGGTTTGACCGCATCGCGCCGCGCGCCACCCCGGCCCAGACCGCCGACCTGCGCGCGCAGGCGGGCACCCGGCTGACGGATGCCGCCGAGACGCTGCAGCGCTTGCAGACCAACGTGGCCAACCGCGGGGGCGCGCAGGCGGTGCTCAACGCCCCTGCCCCGGCGCTGACCGCCCATGCGCCGATGTTTGCCGAAACCTCGGCCTTCAACGGTCGCCCCCTGCCCGAGATCGTGAACGGCTATGCCGATTACGTGCGCTACCGCTACAAACTCGACACCCAGTTCGATTTCGGCGGCGATGCCGATGCAGCACTGCATTTCATGCATTGGTACGTGCAAGGCTACAGCCCCCTGCGCAAAGGCCTGCGCGTGCCGCTGAGCCGCGAAGCACTTGAGCATCTCAACACGCCCCTGCCCATTGGCGGCGTGCGCTTCAACCTGTCCCGCGCGACCTGGGCCAGCATCGTCAAGATGCCCCAGTTCATGCAAAGCCTCGCGTTCGAAAACCGCGACTGGCTCCTGGGTCTGGTCTATTGGTGGTCGGTCAACCAGGCCCGTGCGCTTTATTGCGAAGACTGCCTAGTGCCCGCCCATTACATCGACTTCCTGGCCACGCCGTCCCCGGCCTTTGCCGATGAGGACGCGCCGCTGACCCTGTTCATGGAGCGGTTCCTGCTGGAAAATCCCGATTTCGGCTGGATCGACCGCAATGATGCCGCTGACCGGCGCCGCCTGGTGGCCGCCTTGATGCTCTTGGCGGTGCAACGGCCCGATTACCTGCGCTATCTGCCACGCGCCACGGTGGCCGACCTCTTGGAGGGGGATCTGGCGCAGGTGCTGGCCACCCTGCCCGGCGCGCCGCAGGTCGATCTGGACGGTCACACCTATGCGGCGGTGCTGCGCGCGCAGGGCTTTGATCTGGCGCGGGGCGAATTCACCACCTTCACCCCCGGCGGGCACCGCATCGAGGCCGCGCGCCTGCCTGCGCTGGAGGCGGATGCGGCCAGTGTCGACATCCAGATGATCGGCCCTTTCGAGAAAGCCTCGGGGCTGGGACAGGCCACGCGGCTGAGTGCGCAGATCCTCGCGCAGACAGGTTACAGCGTGAACCCGGTCAACTTCGGCCTCGACAACCCCGCCCCCGAAGGGTTCTCCAAGGTGGGCAAGCTGTCGGAGTTCAAGCGCGCCAAGGTCAACCTCATCCACCTCAACGCGGAATCCATTCCGCTGGTCTATGCCTACGGGCCGGACGTGTTCTCGGACGCCTACAACATCGGGTATTTCTACTGGGAACTCGACAGCCCCGCCGCCTGTCACCACCTGGCGCTGGATATGCTGGACGAGGTGTGGGTGAGCACCGATTACGGCGTGCAGATCTATCAGCCGCACACCGACAAGCCGGTGGTCAACGCAGGCATGTGCTATGAAGACCTGCCGCAGATCGACAAACCCGCGGCCCGCGACGGCGTGCTGGCGCGCTTTGGCTGGGACGAAGGCACTTTCGTGTTCCTTGTGGCCTTCGACAGCTTTTCCTTTGTCCAGCGCAAGAACCCGCTGGGTGTGCTCAAGGCCTTTGATCAGGCCTTTGCCGCCATCGGCACCGTGCGGCTGGTGATCAAGACGCAGAACCGCGAAAAGGTCATGGACCCGGTGCAGGCGCGCATCTGGGATGCGGTCGATGCGGCCGTGGCCGCCGATCCGCGCATTACCGTGCTGAATGAAACACTGGAATACCAGGCCCTGCTGGAGCTCAAGGCGGGCTGCGATTGCTATATCTCGCTGCACAAGTCCGAAGGCTGGGGCTTTGGCATGATCGAGGCGATGAACCTGGGC
>CBFHND010000030.1:0-36629 GCA_965657085.1 uncultured Paracoccaceae bacterium | reverse complement strand
GTCGCGGCAGGACGTGCTCGTATTTGCCGTCCCCCAGATGCTTGCGTGTCAGGCCATAGTGTTCGACGTAGTTGACCAGCTCAAGCTGCCAGATGGCTACGCCCGCTTGCAGCAGAAAGAGGCCCACACCGGCCCAACCGCCCAAGGCAAAGGCCAACAAGACGCACACGCCCTGCAGATACCAGTACTTGAAGAACGGGTTGCTGCTGTCGGTCCACGGCAGGTCCTTGCGGGCCAGCATCGCCTTTTCCGCGTTCCACGCGCTCAGCAGGGACTGCTTCAGAACGCGGGGATAGAAACGGTAGAAACTTTCACCCATCCGCGCCGACACCGGGTCGCGGGGGGTGGCGACATAGCGGTGGTGCACCAGCATGTGTTCGGACCGGAAATGCGAATAAAGCACCATCGCCAGCAGCGCGTCAGACAGCCAGCGCTCCAGCTTGTCCTTCTGGTGCATCAACTCGTGCGAATAGTTGATGCCGATCGTCCCGGTGATCACACCCACGCCAAAGAACAGGGCGATCTTTTCCAGCGTGTTCAGATGTGCGGCCGGGGCGACATAATAGATCATGCCAAAGAGGGTCAGAAACTGCAGCGGCACCCACGCAATGGTGATGGCCTTGTACCAGAACAGATCGTCTTCGGTTGCGTCCAGATCGCCGTTGTCCAGATCAAGGCCCACCGCCAGATCAAGCGCCGAAAACAGGTACCACGTGACCACGGGCAACAGGATCACGGTCCATCCGCCATAGATCGCCCCGATCCATGCCAGCGGGATCAACAACAGCGACATTGCAAAGGGCAACGCACGGCTTACCTTGGCCAGTTCGGGGGCGGGAATCATCATAACTCGAACCTTTGCGCACTTTGGATCGGACATATTATAGCTGCGCTGCAGCAGACCGCCAAGCGGCGCTTAGACGCGGGTCAGGTCGAACCCTTTGCGCATCACGGTGGGTAGGTCCGAAGGGCGAAACCGGTCCGGTGTCAGAAAAACGCCTGCGTCCGGCGCGGCCTCTGTCGGAACATCTGCGGCATAGACGGTCAGCATCAGGTGGAAATGCGTGAAGGTGTGGCGCACTTCACCGTTCACTTGGGTCCAATTGGCGGTAAGCGGTGGCGTGCCGGTCGGCCTGTCCTGTGCCACATCGATCCACTCTGATCCGGGCCAGCCCAACATGCCGCCCAGCAGTCCCTTGTCCGGTCGGGTTTCCAGCAGATAGGCCCCATCGGCCCGCCGCGCGATGTAGATGCTGCCGTGGCGCACCGGCTTGGCCTTTTTCGGTGTCTTGCGCGGCAATTGGGGGGCCGTGCCTTCTGCACGCGCGGTGCATGGGTCACGCCAGGGGCAAATGCCGCAGGCGGGCGATTGGGGCGTGCAGATGGTCGCACCAAGGTCCATGACCGCCTGAGCATAGTCACCCGGCCTTGTCTGCGGGGTCAGGTCCGCGGCCATCTGCATCAGGATCGGTTTCGCTTCGGGAAGGGGGGTGTGTTCATCGTGCAGGCGCGCCATCACCCTTTCGACGTTGCCATCCAGAACCGTGTGCGGCAGATCAAAGGCAATGGATGAAATCGCAGCGGCTGTATAGGGCCCGATGCCCGGCAGTTTCAGCAAGGCATCGTGGTCGGCGGGAAAGTCGCCGCCATGCTCCGCGACAACGGCACGGGCGCATTTCAGAAGGTTGCGCGCCCGCGCATAATATCCAAGGCCCGCCCACTCTGCCATCACGTCAGCATCCTCGGCAGCAGCAAGGGCATCAACGGTTGGCCAGCGGGTTGTGAACCGTGTGAAATAGTCTGTCACGGCGGCCACCGTGGTCTGTTGCAACATCACCTCGGACAACCAGATGCGGTACGGATCGGGGGCGATGCCAGACTGGCGGTCCACCGGTCCGACACGCCACGGCATGGCGCGCGCATGTACGTCGTACCACTGCAAAAGGTCCCGTGTCAGGTCACGCAATCTTTATTCCTTTCCAAGGCCGCTTGGGCTGGCAGCGGCGGGGCATTCCGCTATGATGTTGCCAGCCTGAAAGGGAACATAGTCATGGCCACGCGCCGCGCCACCACAAAAGGGTTCAAGAGGACGTCCAGCCTGCTGGCGCAACGGGTGCGCACGGCCAGCGAAAGCCGTGGCTTTGCCCAATCGCGCCTGCTGACACATTGGGCCGAGGTCGTCGGCGAAGATGTGGCTGCCGTCGCGCGACCTGTCGAGGTGAGCTATGCGCGCGGGGGCATGGGCGCCACGCTAACCTTGCTGACCACCGGGGCGCAGGCCCCGATGCTCGAGATGCAGAAGGAACAGCTGCGCACCAAGGTCAACAGCGTCTACGGCTACAACGCCATTGCCCGGGTGCGGATCACCCAGACCGCCGCCACCGGATTTGCCGAAGGTCAGGTCGAGTTCCAGGCCCGCCCGACAACAGCGCCCAAGACGGAGCCGGACGACTCCACGCGCGCCAAGGCCGCCGATACCGCTGCGCCCATTGCCAACACCGACTTGCGTGATGCGCTTGAACGGTTGGCGGCAAACGTACTAACACGTGCAAAACGCTAAAGGAAAATTCCTATGACACGATTGATCGCAATTCTTGCCGCCGTTGTGGTGGTCGCCGGGGGCGCATGGTTCGTTCTGGGCGGCGGATCTTCCTCGACGCCTGTCGACCCACTGGGTGCTGCCAACGCACAATCCAGCGACGAAGACATCGACACATCCGGCATCATCGAAATGCAGATCGGCAATCCCGATGCACCGGTCACGATTGTCGAATACGCCAGCTACACCTGCCCCCACTGTGGCAGCTTTCACAACGGCCCGTACAAGCAGTTGAAGGCCAACTACATCGACACCGGCAAGATCAATTTTGTCTACCGCGAAGTCTATTTTGATCGCTACGGCCTCTGGGCTTCGATGATCGCGCGCTGCGCGGGCCCGGACAAGTTCTTTGGCATGACGGACCTGATCTATGCGCAACAGGACCAGTGGTCGCGCGCGGGTGAGCCGAGCGCGATCATCGACGCCCTGCGCCGCATCGGCCGCCTTGCCGGTCTTGAAGCGGACCAACTCGAAGCCTGCCTTCAGGACGGCGACAAGGCGCGCACCCTCGTCGCGTGGTTTCAGGAAAACGCCGCGGCGGACGACATCGACAGCACACCCAGCTTTGTCATCAACGGCAAGAAATACACCAACATGTCCTATGAAGACATGGCGCGTATCCTCGACGAGGCCGGCGCCTGATGTCATCCCCGCTTGGCGGTTTGAAGGTTGTCGAACTGGCCCGGGTCCTTGCAGGGCCCTGGGCCGGTCAGACGCTGTCGGACCTCGGGGCGGAGGTGATCAAGGTCGAGGCGGCGCGCGGCGATGACACGCGCCAGTGGGGCCCACCCTTTGTCACACGGGATGACGATGTTTCGGCCTCCTATTTCCATTCTACCAACCGGGGCAAGGCGTCGGTCATTGTCGATCTGAAAACGGAAGAGGGCCAGACGCGCCTCAAAGCGCTGCTGGCCGACGCGGATATCCTGATCGAGAATTTCAAGGTGGGCGGGCTTGCCAAATACGGCCTCGACTATGCCAGCCTGCACGCCGCGTTTCCGCGGCTGATCTATTGTTCGATCACGGGCTTCGGTCAGACGGGACCATACGCACACCGGGCGGGGTATGACTTTATCATTCAGGGCATGTCTGGTCTGATGTCGATCACCGGCGAACCGGATGGCCAACCGCAGAAATCCGGGGTTGCGATCACCGATATCTTTACCGGCATCTATGCCACCACCGCGATCCTGTCCGCCCTGCATCAGCGCCACCAGACCGGCAAGGGCCAGCATATCGACATGGCCCTTCTGGACGTGGCCGTGGCGGTAACCGCCAATCAGGCGATGAACTATCTGACCAGCGGCACGGCACCGGGCCGCATGGGCAATGCGCATATGAATCTCACGCCCTATCAGGTCTTTGACTGCGCAGACGGACATATCATCATCGCCACGGGCAATGATGCCCAGTACCAGCGGCTGTGCCGCCTTCTGGGGCTCGATCACATGGCCGAAGCGCCGCGGTTCCTGAAAAACAGTGACCGCATCGCCAACCGGGACGAGATGACCACCCTTCTGACCGACGCCACGCGCCAGCGGACGCGCGATGATCTGCTGGCCGCTTGCGAGGCTGAGGGCGTTCCCGCAGGGCCGATCAACGACATGGCCGACGTCATGGCTGATCCACAGGTGGTCGCGCGGGGGATGCAGATCGAACTGGACGGTGTGCCGGGCGTGCGCACGCCCATCGTGTTCTCGGATGCGGACCTGTCGTTGCACCGACCTGCCCCCAAACTGGGCGAGGATGATGATATCCGCTGACCTTCAGGGTTGCGGCAGGGCGTCCAGCGCATCCCGCAAAGCGGCATCATCTTCAAACGACAGGCGCACCGGCAAGGTGATCACCTTTGACCGATAGGCCGGAGGCAGGCGCACCGCATCCTTTTCCGTGGTCACCAGTTGCGCGCCCATCGCGCGGGCATCCGCCTCAAGCCGCGAGAGCAAGGCAGTCGACAACACCTGATGATCCGCCAGCGGTTCGGCCTGCACCACCTTTGCGCCCAACGCGCGCAGTGTCGCAAAAAACTTGTCGGGTCGCCCGATGCCCGCAAAGGCGAACATCGGCGTATCCGTCCAATCCATGCCAGTTTGCAACGGCGCGAGGCTGGCTCTGATATGCGGCAGGTCCACGGGCAAGGGGCGATTGTCGAACCGCGCCTGCGCGTCACTGTCCCCGATGCTCAGGATCATGTCCGCCCGCCGCAAGCCGACCGCGACAGGTTCCCGCAGCGGCCCGGCAGGCAGGCAACGCTCATTGCCAAATCCGATCTGGGCATCCACGACGATGATCGACAAGTCCTTGGCAAGGTCTGGGTTTTGAAACCCGTCATCCATGACCACCACGGAGGCTCCGGCGTCTTGCGCGGCCCTGCCCCCTGCGGCGCGATCCTGCGCGACCCACACTTCGGCAAAGGCCGCCAGAAGCAAGGGTTCGTCCCCGACCTGCTTGGCCGTGTGGATCGCGGGGTCAACGCGCACCGGCCCTTTCAACGATCCGCCATAGCCGCGCGAAACGATATGCGGCTGGTGATACATATCGCGCAACCGCTCGACCACCGCGATCACGGTTGGCGTCTTGCCGGTGCCGCCCGCGTTGACGTTTCCGACGCACACCACCGGAATGTCCAGTCGCAGTGGTTGTCCCTTGGCCAACCTGCGCGCCGTGGCCTTGGCATAGAGCGCCCCCAACGGGGCCAGAAGCCGCGCCTGCCAGCCCGGTGTGTCGGGCGATCTTGTCCAAAAGCGGGGCGCGCGCATCAGGTGGTTCCATCCTCTATCGAATCCAGCGTGGTCTGGACCAATTCGACGATCCGGTCCATGACCGCGGCCCCTTCGGTCACCACATCCCACCCTGCCATTGCCATCTTGGCCGCCTGATCAGGTGCGATCAACCATGTCACGGCTGTGCCGAGGCTGTCGGCATCATTCACGATGCGCGCAGCGCCTGCATTGGCCAGGCGCGTATAGGCATCAAGGTGTTGCCCAACGCCTGGTCCATAGAGAATGGCGGAGCCAAGTGCCGCGGCCGGAAAGGGATCCTGACCGCCCGATCCCGGCGCAAGCGATCCGCCCAGAAATGCCACGGGCGCCACGCGAAACCACAGACCGTTTTCATCGGGCGTGTCGGCAAAAAGGATCGATGTGTGTTCGTCGGGCATGGTCCCGTCGCTCCAGCGGGTGATGCGCTGCGATGTGGCACTGCACAGGTCCGTCCCCTTGGCGTCGGCATCCGCGTCCGCCGGATTGACCACCAAAAGCAATCGGTGCGACATGCGCTGCGCACGCTGGTGCGCGGCCAGAACCGCGGGAAACTCTGCCGCAGTGACCCCTGCCGCAAACCACACGGGCCGCCCCGAAAAAGCGGCTGACATGTCGTCGAGATCGGATTGCTGTACCGGCAGGATTTGACCACCAGGCACCAAAGGCTGCGCCTCTTCCAGCCGCTCGGGCGGGCAGCCCAACTGCATCAGGCGGGCCGTGGCCTGATCGGATCGCGCGATCACCGTGTCGAAACAGCGCAGAAGCCTGCGTGGCACTTCGGGCAACCACCGATCCCGGCGGCTGTCGAAACCGTCCTGACCTGCATCCACGAGGATCAGGCGGGTGCCGGATTCGGACGCGGCAATCAAGAGGTTGGGGCGCAGGTCACCCCACATCCAGACACCAACGTCAGGCACCCAATGTGACATGAACGTCTCGGCAAGTGTTGGATGCTCGGACGGAACATGCACGCATTGAATGGAGGGGCAGGGCGCAGGCAGGGGCGCGTCTTCGGGCAAGCTGAGCAACACGTTCAGCCCAAAGCGCGCGGCCACCAGACGGCGTGCAAGGTTCATGGCGCGCGCGGTGCTGCCCGGCTCGGCGGCATGCAGCCACACCAGATCACCGTCCGGACGCGCGGGATAGGCTTCGGATTTTGGCGTAGGCCCCCGGCGCGTCAGGGCCCGATATGCGGCCAGACCCAAAGAGCGGGACATGTGCGGCGCTTAGCCCAACTCTTCTGTCGAAGCGGCGGCATCGGCTTCGTCGCGCAGACGGTGCAGGTGGGCAATGAAATACCGCATGTGCGCATTGTCGACAGTACGCTGCGCTTCGGATTTCCATGCATCATAGGCCGAGGCGTAGTCGGGAAAGATACCAACCACATGCAGGTCATCCACATCCTTGAAGGCCGTCTTGCTGGGATCGACGAGCTCACCGCCAAAAACGAGGTGAAGGCGTTGTGTCATGTGCATGGTCCTTTGGTGATGTGGTGGTTCTGCATGTCAGTTTGCGCAAATGGGTCAGACGGTCAAGGCGGCCACGGCATCGCGGTGAATGTCCGGGCCACCGGCGACCACCCCGTTGAGGGTCGGATGCGGGTTATTGAACACGAGGCCGGCGCCCGATTTGTCGGTGATGGTACCACCCGCCTCGGCCACGATCAGGGCTCCGGCTGCAATGTCCCATTCCCAACTTGGGCGAAAGGTGAACATCGCATCAAAACGCCCCTCGGCCACGAGGGCCAGCCGGTAGGCCAGTGACGGACGATGCTGACGATCCAGCGCCGGAACGCCGCCGGGCCAATGATCTGGGTTCATGTTGGGTTTGGCGGCCAGAATGCGGGACCCATCAAGCTGACCCTGGGCCGAAACCTTCAGCGGCGCGCCATTGAGAGAGGCCCCGTGACCCAACCCAGCGGCATACAGCTTGTCCCGCAGGGGCAAAAACACCGCTGCCGCCGTGACTTGGCCCTTGTGCGCCACTGCAATCGAATGTGCCCACGTATTGGACCCTTCGACAAAACTGCGCGTGCCGTCGATGGGGTCGATGATGAATACCGTATCCTGATCCAGCCGCTGCGCGCTGTCCTCTGTTTCCTCGGACAGCCAACCATAGTCGGGCCGCGCCGTGCGCAGGATCGACGCCAGCATGTCGTTGACAGCCAGATCGGCCTCGGTCACCGGACCGGCCCCGCCGGGCTTGTCCCAACGGCGCGCGGCTTTGCCCGCGTAGCTTGTCGCGACCCGCCCGGCCATGCGGGCAGCGTCCAGAAGCAAGGGAAGGTCAGTTGCCGGCAAGGGTCATCCCCGACACCAGCAAAGACGGCACCACCCGCGAAAGGTGCGTGCGGGCGTCGTTGGCAGGTACGATGCTGCGCAGCATGTCGCGCAGATTGCCCGCGATGGTGCATTCGTTGATCGCATGGGTGATCTCGCCGTTTTCGATCCAGAGACCTGCGGCCCCGCGCGAATAGTCCCCCGTTGTGGGGTTGATCGTCGATCCGATCATCGACGTCACCAGAAGGCCGGTGCCCATATCCCGGATCAGGTCCGCGCGGCTGGCGGTGCCTTGGGTCAACGCCACGTTCCATGTCGATGGCGAAGGCCCCGAAGACGTGCCGCGCGCCGCATTGGCGGTCGAGGGCATGCCCAGCTTGCGCCCTGTGCCCAGATCCAGTGTCCATCCCGTCAGCACCCCCTGATCCACGATCTTGCGCGCGCGGGTCGGCAGACCTTCGGCGTCAAAGGGGCGCGATCCGGACACGCGGGGGCGGTGCGGATCTTCGATCAACGACAGACCTGACGGCAGGACATCCTCGCCCAGTGCGTCGCGCAACCAAGATGACCCACGCCCGACCGAGCTTCCGTTGACCGCGACCAGCAGATGCCCGATCAGGGTGCTGGACACCCGTTCGTCAAACAGAACCGGAAAGCTGCCCGTGGGGGGCTTGCGCGCATCCAGACGGGCGATTGCACGCGTGCCTGCCTCGTGGCCAAGGTCTTCGGGCGTGCGCAGATCGGCCTGAAAGATGCGGCTGTCACCGCTATAGTCGCGCTCCATCTCAAGGCCGGTGCCTGCAATGGCCACACAGCTTGTTCCGCGGTCCGTGCGCGCATACCCGCCCGCAAATCCGTTCGATGCAGCAAGGTGCACCTGCCGTGCTCCATACCCGGCGCTGGCCTGTGAAACCTGCGTGACACCTTCCACCTCCAGCGCCGCAGCTTCGGCGCGACGGGCGTCGTCTTCGAGGTCCTTCGGGCTTGGCTCACCCGCCGGATCAGCCAGTTCCAGTGCGTCCACGTCCCAATCTTGCACCAGTTGCGCGGGATCGGCGAGACCGACATAGGGGTCTTCCGGGGCTTCGCGCGCCATGGCGACGGCCCGTTCAGCCATATCATCGATGGTTCGGTCGCTGATGTCGGACGCGGACACATTGGCCTGCCGCTGCCCCACCAGCACACGCAACCCGATGTCCACACCTTCGGACCGTTCAGCCTGTTCCAGCGCGCCAGCCCGCACATCCACCGACACCGATGTGCCGCGCACGGCCATCGCATCGGCGCTGTCGGCACCCGCGGCCGCGGCGGCTTCAAGCATCCGGGCCGTCAGGGCATCTAGGGATCGGGTCATATGGCTGCTCCGCTGGGTCGTTGCTGATCAGGTAGCCTTCGCAGATGGTCGGCGCAAGGGCAGGACGGAAAAGGGCCGCCCCGAAAGGCGGCCCAAACCTGTTCCGGCTGAAATCCGGGCGTTACTGGATACGTTGGCCATTGGCCAGGATGTGACCCTCGTCGTTGATCTCGATCTTGGAATTCAACGTGTCTTCACCGTCGCCCGGCACGGCGAACAGACCCATCATCATCCGTGCGCCCATGGCCTGCTCTTCAGGCAACAGGCCCATCTTCGACAACGTATCAATCAGCCCGTTGCCGCCCACCAGCTTAAGATCCACGCCGCCGGACGGACGCGGCAGCCCGTCAAAGCTTTCCAGATCGGAGTTGTCGAAAGTGAACGCTCCCGTGCCGGTCAGCGCCGCACCGGCGACTTCCACCTTGATCTCGTTGATGTCCAGAGCGTTCAATTCACCGGGCATCGCCCCGCTGTTTTCAATAACGGCGGCTTGCTGTGGATCAAGGAAGTCGAACAGAACCTTGGCCTTTCCGGCCAGACTCACGATGATCGTCGCAGGATCGCGCGGCAGCTGACCCGCCGGATCGAACATGCCCCAGATCACGTCTGACATGGTGAACCCTTCAAGGGCCATGTTCAGGCCAAAGTCCTGCTGTTCATTCGATTTCTGCAATGGCACCGCGATCGCGAACCCGGCCTTTGCCATGGCCATCGAGATCGGTATCGGAAGTTCCTCCATCAGCATGTTCATCGTCAGGTTGGTCTGGCTCACATCATAGGTCAGACCATCCCCGGACATCTTCAGGCCAATCTGCCCGCCCTCCGATGTGGTGTTGACTGTGCCTCCGCCATCAGGGCTTTGCACGGTCATGTCACTGCTGCCGCCGCCAAAGGCAAAGGCGCCGTCAAAACCAAACCCCTGGTTCAACAGTGCATTCACGTCCTCGGGATCGGACATGGGCGGGATGTCCCCCCTGCCACCAAAGCGCAAATCCTGCATCTGGCCTGCGATGTCCGCCGATCCTTCTCCTTCAGGGTCGACAAACAGGATCTTGTAAGTCAGCGCCCCCATCGAAAAGTTCTGATCATAGCTGCGCAGATCACCCACGGTCATGTCTGTCCGGCCCGTCATATTGGACATGGTGACATCCGCCGCCGCGATGTCGCGGCCAATGGGTTGGTCGTCAACGGTCAGGTCGGCAAGGCTCAGGCGCAGGCTGTCGGCGCTGTAATCATAGGTCATCGCATCCGGGGTGCCGCTGAGCAGCATGGCAAATCCGCTTTGGCTGTAATCCACCCGCGCTTCCACTTTTTCCCCGGATGCCGGGTTGGCCATCACCACCACTTGCGTGACGGGCGGAAGGCCCACGTTGACCGTGCCTTGCCCTGTTTCAGCAAAACTGAGCTGCTCCATCTTCAGAACCGTCTGCACGGTGTCGTCATCGGACGAGAAGTCCATGCTCATTTCCACATCCGCCACGGTCAGCGTGTCCCCGGCACGCGAGGTCGTGCCCGAAACGGCGTAACCGACGCTTTCCATGTAGGATTTCCAGTCGGTCCAGACGTCTTCGGCAGTGACGTCTGCATGGGCAAGGGACACCGAAGCGATGACTGCGAGCGCGGAACAAGAACTCAGTCGCAAGGCGGTTGGACGCAAAAAAGCGGGCATGAAAGGATTCCTTTGAATAATCGGACCTGCGCATGGTCGGCGTTGGCTTGCCAACCGTCAAGGGCGAAGCCGCGCGGATGGGGTGGACCTGCGGACCGCCGCGCACTACCCCTTGGGGCAGAGCAATCAAGCGGAGCATCGCGCCATGAACATGACCGGAAAAACCGTAATGATCACAGGAGCCAGCCGGGGCATCGGCGCTGCAGCGGCGCACGCCTTTGCGGAAGCGGGCGCCAATGTCGCCCTGCTGGCGCGCAGTGACGACAGCATCGCCGAGCTGGCGGGCGAGATTGGCGAAAAGGCCATCGCCATTCCCTGCGATGTCAGTCGCTATTGGGAAATGGAAGCGGCCGTTGGCGCGACTGTCCAGACCTTTGGGGGCCTCGACGTACTGATCAACAACGCGGGCGTGATCGAACCCATCAGCCATCTGATCGACGCGGACCCCGATGAATGGGGCAAGGTCATCGACATCAACCTCAAGGGTGTTTTCAACGGCATGCGTGCCGCGGTGCCTGCCATGATCGCCTCCGGGGGCGGTGGTTCGGTGCTGACCATCAGTTCGGGTGCCGCCCACGGCCCGGTCGAAGCCTGGAGCCATTATTGCGCTTCCAAGGCGGCGGTGAATATGCTGAACCGCTGTCTCGACAAGGAAAACGCAGGCGACAACATCCGCGCCATTGGCCTCAGCCCCGGAACAGTCGCCACCCAGATGCAACGCGAGATCAAGGCGTCCGGCGTGAACCCGGTGAGCCAGCTTGATTGGTCGGATCACATTCCACCCGATTGGCCCGCCAAGGCGCTCTTGTGGATGTGCAGCACGGATGCGGATGAATTCTGCGGGCAGGAAATATCACTGCGGGACGAAGGCATTCGCGCACGGGTGGGCCTGACATGATCAATCTCGAAAAGGCGGATGACATCTGGACCGTCACACTGAACCGCCCGGACAAGGCCAATTCCCTGACCGCCGAGATGCTGGAAGAATTGGTAGAGATCGCCGGGCAGGCACAGGCCGCCCGCGCCCTGATCCTGACAGGTGCGGGCAAGGTGTTCAGCGCCGGTGCCGACCTCGAAGCCGCCCGCGCGGGGCTGGCCGTATCAGATGTGTGGGAACGGCTTTCTGGTGCCATTGCCGATCTGCCCTGCCTGACCATCGCAGCCCTCAATGGAACGCTGGCAGGGGGTGCCATGGGCATGGCGCTGGCCTGTGACATCCGCCTTGCCGTGCCCGGGGCCAAGTTCTTTTATCCCGTCATGAAGCTGGGGTTTCTGCCCCAACCCTCGGACCCTGCCCGCATGTCGGCGCTGATCGGTCCGGCCCGCACCAAGCTGATCCTGATGGGGGGGCAGAAAATTCTGGCCGACGAGGCGCTGGCCTTTGGTCTGATCGACCGGATTCTGCCGCCCGAGGATGTGGTGAGCGCCGCACGGGACATCGCCGCCGATACCGTGGCCGCCAAGCCCGAGATCGCGCAGGGCATCAAGCGGTTGTGCCAAACGCCCTGAGGCTACCGCTGCCGCCGTTTGCCCGGCACCTTCGACGCAAACCCCGGCGGGCGTTTGGCCACCCATGCCAGAAAACGCGCCATGCGCGGTTCCGCGCGGATGGCTTCGGACGTGTTGTAGGTCCGGGCCAATTCGGCCTCGGTAAAAGTGCGATGCACTTCGCGGTGACAGATATGGTGCAGCAACACCGTCGGACCACCCTTGCCCCCTTTCAGCTTGGGAATGAGATGATGCAGGCTTTGCGGTACGCCCCGAGGGATCGGGCGCAGGCACAGAGGGCAGATGGGGTCTGACATGGGTGGGGTTGATCCTTGGCAATCCTGCGGGCATGACAGATTGAACTTTGACAAAGGATAATGGCCTTGGAATTCGATCTGTCCAGCCAACCCGAAATCGTCCAGACCGCCGCCGGATACGCCCTGCAAGGCTGGGACCTGGCCAAGGGCTGGTTGCTCAGCCCCGCGGCTTGGTCGCAGTTTGCGCTTCTGATCGTCGCCTACCTTGCGGCCGTACTGATCACACGCCGTCTGCGCCCGTGGCTGGCCCGGCTGATCGACCCCGGTGACAGCACCAACATCTTTGCCACGCCCCGGAGGTTCGTGTTGCAATTCCTGCCATTGTTGCTGCCCCTGCTGGCCTATGCGCTGACCGGCGTGGGCGAAGGCATCGTGCGGTCGCTCTTTGACAGTGGCGCGGTGATCGCTTTCGGCAAACGGGTTTTCCTGTTTCTGGCCGTGCGCGCGCTGGTGCGCGACATCATCACCGATCCGTTTCTCAAACTGATCGGCAAGTTCATCTTTATCCCCATGGCCGCCATCTACATGTTTGGCCTGCTGGACGTGGTGCAGGCACAGCTGACCGCGATGACCGTGACCCTTGGCAACATCTCCTTCTCGGTCATGGCCCTCGTGCGCGGGATCATCGCAGGGTCGCTCCTGTTCTGGCTGGGCAGCTGGTCAAACCAGCAAACCGGCCAGTTCATCCAAAAGCAGGAAGAAATGCGCCCGTCGCTGCGCCAGCTTGCAGCTAAATCGATCGAGTTCCTGATCTTCGGCGTCGCCTTCCTCTTGCTGATGAACATCATGGGCATCAATCTCAGCGCGCTGGCGGTTCTGGGGGGTGCGATCGGTGTCGGCCTTGGCTTTGGTCTGCAAAAGATCGCGTCGAACTTCATCTCCGGTGTGATCCTGCTGGTCGAAGGGCAGGCCACTGTCGGCGACTATGTCGAGCTTGATGGCGGCGAGGCGGGCACCATCGTCAAGATGACCGCGCGTGCCGCGATCCTTGAAACCTATGATGGCCGCTGGATCGTTGTCCCGAACGAGGATTTCATCACCACCCGCGTGGTCAACTATTCCGATTCCGGCTCCGCCAACCGCTACGAGGCGCCTTTTTCCGTCAGCTACGACACCGATATCAATGCGGTCCCCGGCATCATCGAAGCGGCCGTTGCCAAACATCCCGAAGTGCTGGATGCGCCCTATCCCCCCGATTGCGAATTGCGGGGCTTTGGTGACAGCGGCGTCGATTTCGCGGTCGAATTCTGGGTCAACGGCATTGATGACGGGCCAAACAAGTACACCAGCGACGTGCTGTTCCTGATCTGGAATGCGCTGAAAGACAACGGCATCCAAATTCCTTATCCGCACCGCACGGTCGAGCTTAAAGGCACGGTTCGGACCGCGTCCGAATGACCGCCACAGCCGCGATTGTCGGGGCCGGACCTGCAGGGTTGATGGCCGCCGAGGTGCTGGCAGGCGCGGGTATCGCCGTGACCCTCTTCGAGGCCAAGCCTTCCGTCGGACGCAAATTCCTGATGGCCGGAAAATCGGGGTTGAACCTGACCAAGGACGAGCCTCTCGCGGCCTTCACCGCGCAATATTTCGAGGCGCAACCCCACCTTGCGCCCATGCTGGCCGCCTTTGACAGCACTGCGGTTCAGGACTGGGCGCGCGGATTGGGGCAGACGGTGTTCACCGGCACCTCGGGGCGCGTTTTCCCGCACGCAATGAAAGCGTCACCGCTGTTGCGGGCATGGATGCGGCGGCTGGCCGATCTGGGTGTCGAGGTGCGCACCCGCATGCGCTGGACGGGTTGGGACGGCGATGCACTGTTGTTCGAGAACGCAGAGACCGTTAAGACCGATATCACGATCCTCGCGCTGGGCGGAGCCAGTTGGGCGCGGCTTGGCTCTGATGGTGGCTGGGCCGATCTGCTCAAGGCCAAGGGTATCCCCATCACACCGTTTGGCGGGGCCAATGTCGGCTTGGCCGTAGACTGGTCGGCCCCCCTGCAGCGTCATTTCGGCCGCCCGATCAAGGGCGTGGCCTGGCATGCGGGCGACCTCACGTCGCGTGGCGAGGCGATCCTGAGCGCGCGCGGACTGGAGGGTGGGGGCATCTATGCCGTGTCGCGTGCAGTGCGGCAGGGCCATGACCTGACCATTGACCTGGTGCCGGACCTCAGCGTGGACGCCGCCGCGGTGCGTCTGGGCAAACCGCGCGGTAAGGCCAGCCTGTCAAACCATTTGCGAAAGGCCTTGCGCCTTGATCCCGTTCAAATTGCACTGGCGCAGGAATGGGCGCGCCCCTTGCCGAACGACCCGCACGCCCTCGCGCGGGTTCTGAAGAACCTGCCCGTCAAACACGGCGGTCTACGTCCGATGGACGAGGCAATCTCGACCAGTGGCGGTGTACTCTTCGGGGCATTGGATGCGGATTTGATGCTGCGCGATCTGCCGGGGGTGTTCTGCGCGGGCGAGATGCTGGATTGGGAAGCACCAACCGGCGGCTATCTGATCACCGGATGCCTCGCCTCGGGCCGTTGGGCGGCACAAGGCGTGTTGCGGCGCCTTGGCCTTTAACGGGCCAGCGCGGCCCTGAAGGCGGGGCGGGCGCGCAGGGTCTTGGACCATGCCTTGAGCTTGTCACCGGGATCGGGAAAGCCCGCGCCGAACCCCCAACCAATGCAGTGCACGGCCAGCAGATCGGGCACCGTGATCGCGTCACCCATCAGGAAATCCCCCTGAAGGCGCTGCGACAGCACGCCCATGCTGCGGCTCCATTCAAAGTGCAACGCGGGGGTGATGTCAGGCACACGCACGTCTTCGGGCAGGATCGCGTTCTGTTTGGTAAAGGTCCACAGGATCGCGTCCATTTCATCCACCAGCCACAGGGTCATGGCATCCTGATGCGCCCGCTGCGGCGTGCCCGCGGGTGCCGTCAGCGCGCCATGCTTGTCCGCGAGGTACTGCATGATGGCCACGCTGTCGGTCAGGCAATGATCACCGTCCACCAGCGCCGGTATCTTGCCAAGGGGATTGAACTCCGTCGCCAGATCGGAACCGGGTGCGGCGGGCACGTGGTCATAGTCCTGTCCCAACTCTTCCAACATCCACATCACGCGCAGGGCGCGGGTCTTGGTGGCTCCGATGACTTTGTACATTGCGATCTCCCAGATGATCTTGTGGCCAAGATGCGGTGCGGGTGGTGCAAGGGCAAGGCCGATCCGGCGGAGTAACGCGGCGTTCTTGCTGCTGACGGAATTGGTCAGCACCGGCAGCTATCCTTTGCCGACCATACCAAACCCATACCGGACCCATATCCGACCCATACCCAAGCCATAGGAGGTCATCATGTCTCGCAAAGGATATTGCATGTGCGGTGCCGTCACCTTTTCCATCTCGTCCGCTATTGACCACACGGGGGCGTGCCACTGCGGGATGTGCCGCAAGTGGTCGGGCGGGGTGTATCTGGGTATCGAGGTGCCGCCTGACGCGATGCAGATCGATGCGCCGCAGGCTCTGACCACCTATGCATCTTCGCCTTGGGCAGAACGCGCCTTTTGCAGCACATGCGGCAGCAATATCTATTACCGGGTGACCGCGCCGGGGCCCCATCATGGTGTCTATCAAGTGGGCCTCGGCACATTGGCGGATGCATCCGGGATCACCCTCACCGAAGAAATCTACATCGATCTCAAACCGGATGGATATGCCTTTGCGGGGGACAACAAGACGATGAAAGCGGCCGAAATGGAAGTCCTGTTCGCAGGTCCACAGGGCGCCTGAGGGATCAGCGCGCGCCCAGCATCGCCAGCCGGATAAAGGCCCGTTCGACCAGCGCCAGCGCCGGAGCATGTTGCCCGGCAGAGCGCAGGGCAAGGTCGGTGTCGGTCAGAACCGTCAGCGCGGTTTCAAGCTTTGCAGGCCCCCAGCGCCGGGCCTGCGCCATCATCCGGTCGCGGTTGGGGCCCCAGATCGCCGGACGCCCCGTTGTGTCCACGGCGGCCCGGTGCAAGGTCCGAAAATGGCGCATCGCCCCGATGCACAGGGTTACGGCGGTCACGCCTTGGGCCTGCAGTTTGGCCATGACCGGCCCGATCTGGGCCGCATCGCCATCCCCAACGACCATCAGCACATCATCAACCGCCGCTTCGGTCGAGGTTGGCGCACAGGCCATGATGTCTTCGCCGGTCAGGGGCGTCGCGTCACCGCGCTTGTAGAGGCTGATCTTTTCCAGCGTCTGGCGGAAATCACCGGGATCCAGATCACGCGCCAACGTGCTGAGCTGGTCCATGACGGCCCTGTCAGGCACCGCGATTTCCGCCGTACGCAGCGCGCCTTCGATCTCGTCCCGCGTGGGAGGGTTGTCGTAGATTGCAGCGGCATAGGCATCGGGGTGGTTTTCAAACGCCTTGCGCAGCTTGGACGTGGGTTTCAGGGCACCAGCCGTCACGATGATCTGTGCATCGCCCGGTTGCCACTGATCGACGGCATCCAGAATGATGGGCGCTACTGTCTCGTTGGCGTCTTCGACAAAGGCCGCGCGGGGGCCGGGGAAAAAGCCGATGGCCTTGATCGCGTCCATCAACATGGCCTTGTCCTGACGCAGTTGTGCTGCGGGGATCCGGGTCAGGCGCATTTCCTCTTCGCCTTGCGGGCCGATCAGTGCCGCAATGACCTCCTGCCGCTTGAGCGCGACACGCACGGCATCCGCGCCATAGATCAAAAGGCCCGTGCGATCCGGTTCAGGTTTGGCAAAATAGCCCGCGGCCGCCCCGCCTGCGAGTTTCATGTGACGTCGGCGGCCAGCAGGCGGTCCACCACCATGTCACCAAGGATGGTCATCAGACGCACCTGCGCATCGCGTTCGGCGGCCAGCGTGGCGACGGTGGTGCCAGTGGCGGAGTAGCCGGTAAAGTTGGTCACGACGCCCGACGTGATCACCGCGCCCGTGATGCGATCGGTCAGGGTATAGGCCGCGCGGCCCAGAAGGTTATAGCGGGTGATGTCGCCATCGGCGTCGATGCCAAGCCCTTCCTCGGTCGTGCTCAGATCAATCGCCAGATCAAACGAGGGGTCCGCGGCCAATCCCAGCCGCCGCTCCAGCTGTTGCAACAACAGCTGATCGGCGCGTGTCTTCGGGTCTTCGACCTGCACCCGCCCGTTCAGGGCAGTGCCGGACCCGCCCGGCCCATAGGCCGGTTGGAACCCGCAAGCCCCCAGCGCCAGCAGGAGCGCAATCAAGGGCAGTCTAAACAACGACATTGACGATCCGACCGGGCACGACGATCACCTTCTTGGGCTGGCCTCCATCCAGGGCCTTTTGCACAGCATCGGTTGCCATGGCGATCTTTTCAACCTCGTCCTTCGGCATATCCGCAGGCACATCGATTTCACCCCGCCGTTTGCCGTTGATCTGAATGGGCATGGTCACGGTGTCATCGACCAGCATCGCCGCGTCCGCCTTGGGCCAGGGCGCGATGGCGATCAGCCCTTCGCCCCCCTGATGCGCCCAGATGTCTTCGGCCAGATGGGGTGTCATCGGCGCCATAAGCTGTGCCAGCGTCATGATCGCGGTCCGCTGGGCTGTATGGCTGGCCTTGGACTTCTGCAAGGTTACGGTAAAGGCATAGAGCTTGGCAATTGCCGCGTTAAAGCCAAAGGATTCCACACCCATCGTCACGTCATGGATGGTCTTGTGCATGGCACGCAAGAGATCCGCGTCGCCTGATCCGGCCGCGTCTTTGTCCATCGCTGCGATACGGTCGCACAGGGTCCAGACGCGGGTCAGGTGCTTATAGGCGGCCTCTGCCCCGGATGCGGTCCACTCCACGTCCCGTTCAGGGGGAGAATCGCTCAGCACGAACCAGCGCGCAGTATCCGCGCCGTAGTTCGCGATGATCCCCAGCGGGTCGACCACGTTCTTCTTGGATTTCGACATTTTGGCAGAAGGTACCACCTCGACCTCGGTGCCGTCGGCCAGTTTGCCATCGCTCACGTCTTCGGGCAGGTGATAGACAGGCCGTCCGTTTGCGTCCCGCGTCTGATAAATCTCGTGCGTCACCATCCCTTGCGTGAACAGCGCATCGAAAGGTTCATCGCAGCCTTGTGGCAGATGCCCGGTGATCCGCATCGCCCGCGCAAAGAAGCGTGAATAGAGCAGGTGCAGGATCGCGTGTTCGATGCCGCCGATATATTGGTCCACGTTCATCCAATAGGCCGCATCGTCCAGATCGGTCGGCGTGGTGGCGCGTGGGCTGGTGAAACGCGCGAAATACCACGAACTGTCCACGAAGGTGTCCATCGTGTCCGTTTCGCGTTTGGCCGCCGCACCGCAGGATGGGCAGGACGTGTCGCGCCAGGTTGGATGCCGGTCCAGCGGATTGCCGGGCGTGTCGAAATCCACGTCATAGGGCAGCTCGACAGGCAGGTTTTCCTTTTTCTCAGGCACCACACCGCAAGCGTCGCAATGCACCACCGGAATCGGGCAGCCCCAATAACGTTGGCGGCTCAGCCCCCAGTCGCGCAGGCGGTATTGGGTCTGGCCCTTGCCCAGATCATGCGCCTCGAAATAGTCAATTGTCGCGTCAATGCCCTGCTGGCTGGTCGCCTCCGAGATCCCTGCAAAGTGATCGATATAGACAACCTCTTCGGTCTTGGCGGGCACCAACGCCTCTGCGCCAACCTCGGTTTCATCGCCGGGCATATAGAATGCGTTTTGCACCGGCAGGTCATATTTGCGTGCAAAATCAAGGTCGCGCTGGTCATGGGCGGGACAGCCGAAAACGGCACCCGACCCATAGTCCATAAGGACAAAGCTGCCGATCCAGACTGGCAATTCGATATCGGGGTAGACGGGGTGTTTGACCCGAACGCCCGTGTCGATGCCCTTTTTCTCGGCCTTTTCCATGGCCGCTTCGGTGGTGTCCATCTTGCGGCATTCCGCGATGAACGCGGCCAGCTTGGGATTGTCCGCTTCCAGGGCTTTCGCAACGGGATGGTCAGGCGCCACCGCAACAAAAGATGCACCCCGCATCGTGTCGGGCCGGGTGGAGTAGCACAGGATTGTGCCCGCACCGTCCGTTCGGACAAACGGAATATCGATGCCGCGCGACTCGCCAATCCAGTTTTCCTGCATCAGCCGGACCTTGGGGGGCCAGTTGACCAGAGTATCGAGGGCCTCTTTCAATTCCCCGGCCATGTCGGAGATTTTGAAAAACCACTGCGTAAGCTCGCGGCGTTCGACCTCGGCCCCTGATCGCCAGCCTTTGCCATCGATCACCTGTTCGTTGGCAAGAACGGTCATGTCCACCGGGTCCCAGTTCACCTGCGCGTTCTTCCGGTGAATAAGCCCAGCTTCGAGGAAATCGAGGAAAAGCGCCTGTTGCTGACCGTAGTATTCCGGATCACAGGTGGCGAATTCGCGTGACCAGTCGATCGACAGGCCAAGCGGCTTCATCTGCCCACGCATGTCCGCGATGTTGTCATAGGTCCAGTCCTTGGGATGGCCCCCAATGGCCATGGCCGCGTTTTCGGCAGGCATTCCAAAGGCATCCCAGCCCATGGGGTGCAGCACGTTGTGGCCCGTGGACATCTTGTACCGCGCGATCACGTCGCCCATGGTGTAATTGCGCACATGCCCCATGTGGATGCGCCCGGACGGATAGGGGAACATCTCCAGCACGTAGTACTTGGGTTTCGATTCGTCGCGGGTGGCGGTGAAGATACCGGCCTTGTCCCAAGCGGCTTGCCAGCGGGCTTCGATCTCGGATGGGGTGTAGCTGGGCATAAAGCTGTCCTGTCTGACATGAAAACGCCGGGCGATGAGGCCCGGCGCATGTTGTAGTGGTTCAAGCGGTCGGGCGCTTAAAGTCGGTTGTCCGAAATACGTAGCTGCCGCGCACGCGTCAGAATCGCATCCTCGATGGCGCGTGTGGTCGAGGCGCTGGCCGTCCCACCACGGGTTTGCAGCGCCACGTTCAATGACCGTGCATCAAGGGCCGGATCATTGACGAGGATCGTCGCGCGGTACGCGCGGCCGCCGCCGGGCGGGGTGCCGTAGCCCGTGACGATGACGCCTGTGAACGGATCGACCGTTTGGATCGGGAGGAAATCCAGAACCTCAAGCGAGGCGGACCAGATGTACTTGTTGACCAGAACCGTCGTCTCGTTGGATTTGCGGTTGAACGCATTCCAGATCGTGTTGGTCGAATCGATGTTGTTGCGATTGTTCGGGTCGGAATATTGCGCAGGGCGTTCTGTTGCCGGGCGACCAAGGCCGCGCGCACCGCTACATGCGGTCAGCGCCCCGACTGCCACAAAGGCAACTGTCAGTTTCATAAGGGAATTGAGCCGCATGAGCGTACACCTTTGCCTGTTTGGTCCTTGGTCTAACCAAGCTGCAAAGGCTGGGCAAGGTCAATGTATCTCAATGCACGTGCGCGATTGCTGTCTCAATGGCGATTTGAGGGGTGTGGCAAAGCTGCACCATCCTCCACCGCTTTGATACAAAGCCGTGTGCAATCCTTGCATTGGAGGGGCGGAAAGAGCGAAACACCCTCTGTACCCTCACCGGATTCCCCGGTTTGGGCGTATGAACATGAAACCGAGGGAAAACTAATGAGAAAAGTTCTCTTCGCCACAACAGCACTGGTCGCCACCGCGGGTGTCGCAGCTGCTGACGTGACATTCGGCGGCTACGCCCGCTTTGGCGTGCTTTATTCCAGCGCTGCTGGACCAGATGGCATCGCTTCCACTTTCGGCGACGACGGAACCGGTGATAGCTCCGTTGATATCACCAGCCGTTTCCGCCTTCAGATTGATGCAACTGCTGAATCAGACGCAGGTGTAACTTTCGGTGTGCGCGTTCGCATCGAGCAGGAAAACGATGAAGTTAACGACGCGGCCAACTCCGGTACTGGCATCAACGCGCCCCGCTTCTTCGCTCGCTCCGGCGGCTTGGAAGTCGGTGTTGGAAACATCTTCGGCGCGATCGAATTCATGCCTGGCATGTACCCGATTGACCTGGGCCTGACCGGTCTGCAGTATGAATACACGCCTTTCCAGTTTGGCGCCGATTTTTATGACTCCGACGGAGCGGGTGCTGCGGCTACCAACAACGCAGTTGAAGTCATGTACTCGGTGGGCGATTTGTCCCTCCACGTTTCTGCATCGGACGGTGCGAATGATCGCCTCGCGGCACACATCGCCTACACGTGGAACGGTTGGACCTTCGCTTTGGGTGCACAAGACTCCAATAGCGCCTCAGACACAGAGCTTGCTGCATCTGTTGGTGGTTCAATTGGTGTAGCCGACGTTAGCTTGGCGTGGGCAGACAACGGTGTTAACGGCGACCATATCACGCTTGCCGCTCGTTTTGATGTTGGCGCCGCAACGAATATCGAAGCCTATGTGTCCGATGCGGACACAATTTTCGGTACACCAACGAACAACACCGGTTACGGCATCGATTTCAACCATGATCTCGGTGGTGGTACTTCCATCCGTGGTGGCGTTGCCAAACTCTTCGCTGGTCATACAGTTGCTGACCTGGGTGTTCGCTTCAACTTCTAAGCTGAAGCACATCTAAAGATTTGGGGCAGTCCTCTGGGCTGCCCCTTTTCTTTTGCGCCCTTCCAATTTCTGCTGTCCTTGGTATCTGGAACCAAACGGAAAGGACGCAGATGCCCCTGAGTGACATTTCAGACCGTATCGCCAAGGCAGAAGCCGCCGCAGGCCGCGCGCCGGGGTCGGTGACCTTGATCGCAGTCAGCAAGGTGCAGCCCAACGCACGGGTCGAGGCCGTCCTGAACGAAGGCCATCGCTGTTTTGGCGAAAACCGAGTGCAGGAAGCCGCCGGGAAATGGCCCGAATTTCGCGAACGTTTTGAGGGTATTGACCTGCACCTGATCGGTCCATTGCAAACCAACAAGGCCCGGCAAGCCATCGAACTTTTTCAGTCCATCCATTCCGTTGATCGTCCGAAACTGGCCAAGACCCTTGCGCGACTGGCGCAGGAAGAGGGGCATTGCCCCGATCTGTTTCTTCAGGTCAACACCGGCGAAGAGCCGCAAAAGGCCGGTGTCATGCCTGATGAAGTCGACGCTTTCGTGGTGGATTGCCACGCACTCGACCTGCCTGTGAAGGGCCTGATGTGTATACCGCCGGTGGACGAAGAGCCGGCTTTGCATTTCGCGCTGTTGGCCAAGATGGCGGCACGCAACGGTTTGGACGGCCTCAGCATGGGTATGAGCAGCGACTTTGAAACCGCGATTGCGTTGGGGGCCACGCATGTGCGTGTTGGCTCTGCCATCTTTGGCGACCGCGTGCCGGGTTAACGCCTCTCCGGCGCGACGGTCAGCTTACAATCAGCCGCGTGTCCAACCTGATCCGCGCCGCGATGCTGCGCAGGTGGTCTGGGCGCAGGGCAATGCACCCTTCTGTCGCAAAGCCGGGTCGGCGCCATCGGTGCATGAAGATCGCCGAACCACGCCCCGGCACCGCATAGGGCCAATTCCAATCCGTCAGGATGACAAGATCGTACAACGGATCGGCGCGCCGCAGAACCTCGTGGCTGAAATCATAAGGCGCACGGGTCATATGATTGTAGTCAGGCGCCTTAACGTCATCCGACCATAGATCGTTTGGATGTATGGGTTTGGCCCAAGGTGCGGGGCGCGCCATGCGGTCGGGGCGATACAGCATTCCGACGATCCGGTGGGTGCCCACAGGAGTGGCCCCATCGCCCTCTCGTTTCGCGGCGCTGATGCCACCTTTGCCCACGGTGCAGGGAAAGGTTTGGCCCATGAACCGCAGACCCTTCGGGATCAGAACCATGTCGGTGGGTTTCATGCCGGACTATCCGCGAAATTGCGCATCGGTGTCTGCCGCGCCGGTCATTGCGGCGTCAGGGCCTTGCACCCTTTGAACACCAGCAACCCACCCACACCCGTCAAACCGATACCGCTGAGGGTTGTGACGCGCACCCTTTGGCCAAGTGGCGAGTGCAGGGCGCGTAGAGCGGCCAAAGCGAAACCAATGATCGATGCCGCATCCAGCAGGATGAAGACAGCGCCGTAGATCAGCGACTGGACCCAGATCGAATGATCAGGCGAAATGAAGCCGGGAAAGAGGGCGGCAAAAAACACGATTGCCTTGGGGTTGGTCACGCAGGCGAAAAAGCCCGACAGGAAAGACGCGCGGTGCCCGCCGACCTTGTGGTCCTCGGGCGCTGTGAAGGCTTGGTACGCCAGCCATAGGATATAGAGGCCCCCGGCGATCTGCAGCCATGGCAAAACCTCGTCCGCCAGCGCCACCAGATAATGCAGGCTGGCAGTCGCGATCACGATGTGGAACGCAGATCCAAGTGCATCGCCTGCCACGGTGACCATGGCCGCGCGTGGCCCGTAGCGCACGGCCTGTGCAGAGGCCAGCGCGCAGGACGGCCCCGGGATACAGACGATCAGTGCGGTCGCGGCCAAAAAGCCTGCGAAAAGAACGGGATCGATCATAGCAGATGCCCCGATTTCGCGGCCTTCGTGGCCAGGTAGTCCTTGTTGTGGCGGTTTTCACCAACTTTCAGCGGCACACGTTCGGCGACATGGACACCGCAGGTCTCCATCATGGCCACCTTGGCGGGATTGTTCGTCAGCAGCCGCACCGCCGAGAAACCCATGGATTTCAGAATATCAGCGCCAAGGCGAAAATCGCGCTCGTCATCTTCGAACCCCAGGCGGTGATTGGCTTCAACGGTGTCAAACCCTTGATCCTGAAGCGAATAGGCCCGCATCTTGTTGGCAAGGCCGATGCCGCGTCCCTCCTGATTGAGGTAGAGCAGAACGCCGGCGCCTTCCGTACCCATCTGCGCCAGAGCGCCGCGCAGCTGTGGGCCGCAATCGCATTTCAGGCTACCCATCAGATCACCTGTGAAGCAGGCCGAGTGCAGACGCGCCAGTACCGGCTGGCTGCGATCGGGCTTGCCGATTTCGATGGCATAATGCTCTTCGCCGCCGTCCTCTGGGCGAAACACATGCAGGCGGCCCGCCTCCGAGGCTTCCATCGGCAATCGGGCTTGCACGATCGGATGCAAGGGGCTGCGCGCGCGAATATGGGGCATCAGATCATGCAAAGGCAGCGCGGTCAGGGCATGGGTCAGTGCGAATTGGCCTGCGTCTGACAGTGGCAATACAATGGCAGCGGGCAGGATTCGTGCGGACTTGGTCAGGGCCAAGGCGGCGCGATGGGCGTCAGCAGCACCATCCCGCTGAGATATAAGTGGGCCTTTCATGGGGCGCCGCAAGTCATCTGCCGGATCGGCAATTGCCCGAACCCAATCAAGGTTGGCATCTTCAGGCAGGATCAGGCGGGCCACATCACCATCATAGGCGCGGGCCTTGAGCGTGGTCGCACGCCGTGCGGTGATGGCCAGCGATGGCGTACCACCAAGAGCCAGCACATCCGACAGCCGCTGCGCGGTCAGGGTTTCTGCCGCAAGGATCAGGGCCGCGCCCTCACCTGTCAGCACCACGGGCACGCCCATCCGCAGATCCGCACGGGCCCGGGCAAGCTGTTCGGTGATGTCGGGTCCAAATGCCATTGTGCGGCGTCCTGAAAGATTGCGTGCCTCAGATGTAGGGGATTGCGCACGGAATTGAAACATTTGCCCCGCCTGTGACACGAGGCCGTGAGAGGAATGCAGCAAAACTTGTCGTTACAGGGTCCGCGGCGCATGTAGATACCAAGAAAAGGGAGGCCCCTGATGGCACAGTTGAAGAAAATCCTGCTGGTGGACGATGACGAGGACCTGCGCGAGGCGCTGTCAGAGCAATTGGTGATGACCGAGGACTTTGACGTCTTCGAGGCCGCCAATGGTCAGGACGCGATGGCCCGCGCAAAAGAGGCGCTTTATGATCTGGTTATTCTGGATGTGGGCCTGCCGGATACCGATGGCCGCGAGCTGTGCCGCCTGATGCGCAAACAGGGCGTGAAAGCACCCGTTTTGATGCTGACCGGGCATGACAGTGACGCGGACACGATCCTGGGTCTGGATGCCGGGGCCAACGACTATGTGACCAAACCCTTTAAGTTTCCGGTACTTCTGGCACGTATCCGCGCACAGTTGCGCCAGCACGAACAATCGGAAGACGCCGTGTTCACCCTTGGGCCGTACACCTTCAAGCCGTCCATGAAGATGCTGGTGACCGAGGACGACAAGAAAATTCGCCTGACCGAAAAGGAAACCAACATCCTGAAGTTCCTGTACCGGTCGAATGACGGTGTCGTTGCCCGTGATGTTCTGCTGCACGAGGTGTGGGGATACAACGCGGGTGTGACCACACACACGTTGGAAACGCATATCTACCGGTTGCGTCAGAAAATCGAACCAGATCCGTCAAATGCGCGCCTTCTTGTGACCGAAAGTGGCGGTTATCGTTTGATGTCATGAATTGATTCACATCAAGGCGGCCCCTGCGCTGCCTTGGCATGTTTCAAGACGTATCCCGCTGCATGTCCGGGTAAACATGCACCTCCCTGTTGGACTTGGCCGGGCCTTGTGCCCGGTCTTTTTTTGTCTGCAAGGCGGGCAGGCCTCTGGTGCGATTGGATGATCCCGATGCAATGCCCCGGTTTCCGCCGGAGTACCTTTAACCCAAAGAAGGGGGTGGTTGCGCCCGTCGGGGCGGCATAGATTGCGGGACAAACAAGGAGAGCGCCTCATGTCATTCAGCCTGGCCACGTGGAACATCAATTCGGTGCGCTTGCGCGAGCCGATTGTCTTGAAGTTGCTGGCCGAAGAAGGGCCGGATGTTCTGTGTCTTCAGGAGTGCAAGAGCCCGGTGGACAAGATCCCGCGCGAAGGGTTCGCCGCGGCAGGCTATCCGCACATGGTGGCCCGTGGTGACAAGGGCTATAACGGTGTCGCCATTCTAAGCCGCACACCCATCGAAGAGGTCTGTGCGCAGGACTTTGCGGGCCTTGGGCATGCGCGTCACATCGCCGGACGGCTGGAAAACGGTGTGACCGTGCACAACTTCTATGTGCCCGCCGGAGGCGATGAACCAAACCGCGACCGCAACGAGAAGTTCGGCCAGAAGCTGGATTATCTGACCGACATGCGGGACTGGTTTCATGCCGAAGCACCGAGCAAGAGCATCCTTGTGGGCGATCTGAACATCGCCCCGCGCGAGGATGATGTTTGGGATCACAAGAAGCTCTTGAAGATCGTGTCGCACACCCCGGTTGAGGTGGAGCACCTTGCGCAGGTTCAGGACGCAGGATCCTGGGTCGACATCACGCGGCAGGATATTCCCGAAGGTTTGCTCTATTCGTGGTGGTCGTATCGCGCCAAGGATTGGGATGCCGCGGACAAGGGTCGGCGACTTGATCATATCTGGGCGACGCAGGACATCGCGAACGCCGGACACTCAAGCCGGGTGCTGCGGGATGCACGTGGATGGGAGAAACCCAGCGATCACGCACCGGTTTTCGCCAGTTTTGACCTTTGAAAATGCCTTGCGCGGTCTCATATAGGCGGCAACACGTTATGGATGGATGACAGATATGGAACTGAACCTGACCCCCGCGCCTGAGGGCGAAGACCTGATCAAGGACACCACCGAGGCTGCGTTCATGGCCGATGTGGTCGAAGCGAGCCAGACAACCCCAGTGATCGTCGATTTCTGGGCGCCTTGGTGCGGCCCCTGCAAGACACTTGGCCCCCTGCTGGAGGACGCGGTGCGCGCGGCCAAGGGTGCGGTCAAGATGGTCAAGGTCAACGTGGACGAGGCCCAGATGATCGCGGGCCAGCTGCAAATTCAATCAATCCCGACGGTTTATGCCTTTTGGAAAGGTCAGCCGGTGGATGGCTTTCAGGGCGCTGTTCCCGGGTCGGAGATCACGGCCTTTGTGGATCGGGTGATCAAGGCCGCCGGAGGCGAAGCACCGGGTGACACCTTGAACGAAGCGGTCGAGGCCGCCGAAGAAATGCTGACCGAAGGGGCGGCGTCGGATGCAGCCCAGACTTTTGCGGCCATCCTTGGCGAAGATCCCAACCATGCCGGGGCCTATGGCGGGTTGGTGCGTGCACATATCGCCATGGACGAACTGGATCAGGCCGAGGCCATCCTGAACGGAGCGCCCGCGGAGATTTCGACCGCCGCCGAACTGGAAGCCGCACACGCGCAACTGGAACTGGCGCGACAGGCTGCGGGCGCCGGTCCTGCGGATGAACTGCGCGCAGCGGTCGATGCCAACCCCGATGATCATCAGGCGCGGTTCGATCTGGCGCAGGCCTTGCATGCCGGTGGCGATGCCGAGGCGGCGGTGACGGAACTGCTTGAGCTGTTCCGGCGTGATCGCGAGTGGAATGACGGGGCTGCCAAGACGCAGCTTTTCACCATCTTCGATGCATTGAAACCCAACGATCCGGTGGTCCTGAACGGACGGCGCAAGCTGAGTTCGATGATATTTGCCTGACCCATGTGCCGGGCTAGATATATCGTATGATAAACCCAGCTGACCTGCCGGACGTGATCCCGGTCTTTCCGTTGCCCGGGGCGCTTTTGTTGCCACGATCGCGCTTGCCGCTGCATATTTTCGAACCGCGATATCTGCAGATGCTGGATGATGCGCTCAAGACCGACGCGCGCCTGATCGGGATGGTGCAGCCCAACGCGGTGCCGGGCCGGGATCAGAACGGATTGCACACCATTGGCTGTGCGGGCCGCGTGACCCAGTTTTCGGAGACCGAGGAGGGCCGGTATCTGATCACCCTCAGCGGCGTATCGCGCTTTCGGGTTCAGAAGGAAATTGACGGGTTTACCCCTTACCGCCGGTGCGAAGTGGTCTGGGACGGGTTCGACCGCGATCTGGGACCAACCGAGGAAGACACCGCCTTTCGGCGCGAGGCCTTTCTCAACCTGTTGAGCCGGTATTTCACCACCCGCAACCTGTCTGCGGATTGGGAGACCCTCAAAGACGCGGACGACGAATTGCTGGTCAATTCACTGTCGATGATGTTGGACTTTGATCCAGAGGACAAACAGGCGCTTCTGGAAGCGCCCAGCCTGAGCACGCGGCGGGAAACCCTGGTGACCTTGATCGAGTTTGCGTTGCGTGGCGGGCAGGACGAAGGATTGATGCAATGAACGACAACACGGATGCCGATGCTGGGGGCGCAACAACGGACCGCCGGATGCTTGAGGCACTGGTGTGTCCGCGCACGCAAGGCACCTTGCGTTATGACGTGCAGGCGCAAGAGCTGATTTCGGAAGGCGCGCGTCTGGCCTTTCCCATTCGCAATGGCATTCCCATCATGCTGGAAAACGAAGCGCGCGTGCTGGACTGATTGACCGGCCGGGGCGTTACGCGCCTTGCATCAAATGCGGCAAGTCACCCGTTAAACCAGCCGCTTCGCGGATGAACCCGCGCCGCAGCCCCGGCATGGCATTGATTGCGGCCATCCCGACGTCCCGCGCCATGCGTAGCAGGGGATTGTCGTTGGAAAACAACCTGTTGAAGCTGTCGGTTGCAAGGGCAAGTGCCACGTTGTCGAACCGTCGCCATTCCTGATAGCGGGACAGCACCGCGATGCTGCCGATGTCTTCGCCGCGTTGCACGGCTTCGGACAGGACCTGCGCCAGGGCCGCGATATCGCGCATTCCCGCGTTCAGACCTTGACCGGCAATCGGATGCACGCCGTGCGCGGCATCTCCGACCAGAGCGATGCGGTCCGCGACCATTTCCGTGGCAAGGCTAAGGCCCAAGGGATAGGTCCACCGTTTCCCGGCAAGCGAAATCTCACCCAGAAAGTCACCAAAGCGGGGGCGCAGCATGGTCAGGTAATCGGCTTCGGGCAAGGCGTTGAACGCTTTGGCGTTGGCGGTTGTTTCGGACCAGACAATGGACGATCGGTTGCCCGTCAGGGGCAGGATCGCCAAAGGGCCGGGCGGCATGAAGAACTGGTGCGCAACGCCGTTATGGGGGCGTTCATGGTTTATGGCGCACACCAACGCGGTCTGATTGTAGGACCACGCGATGCGTTTGATCCCGGCGCGTTCAGCAGTCCCGCTGGAACGCCCATCCGCACCAATAACCAACCGCGCGCGCAGGGGCTTGCCCCCGTCCAATGTCAGGGTGACGCCGGCTGCATCCACGCTTTGGCCCACCACGGTCTTGCCGTTCTTCTGCGCAATGTTTCCCACCTTCTTCATCGCGGCCAGCAGGGCAGGGCGCAGGTGGCGGTCCTCGATCATGTGGCCCATGGGCCCTTCTTCGATCTCTGCATGGTCGAAATGCATGAAAAACGGTGATGGCCCTTCGCCTGCGCGGCCATCGGTGACGGTGATTTCGGTCATCGGCTGGGCCACGTCGGCCAGGGCTTCCCACAGGCCAAGGGCGCGCAAAAGGCGGCCCGAGGTCAAGGCCACGGCGTAGGACCGGCCATCAAACCCCGCCTTGGCGCGCGTGGCGGCCGGGGCCGCGTCGATCACGGTGATCGATAGCCCGGTCTCCGCCAGGGCCAGTGCCAAGAGCGGGCCATTCAGGCCGCCACCCACGATTGCGATGTCTGTATCAAAGCTCATGCCGTGCAATATGAAGGTCATGCAGGGATTGTCCATGCGCCGAGGCGTCGCTACCGTCATGGCACACCGATGAGGGAGAGCGCGATGCAGGATTGGTTGTGGAAAAGTGCCAGTGATCTGGGGCGCGGTATCGCGGCTGGAGAGATCGATCCGGTGGCGCTGTGCCAGGTCTATCTGGACGCGATTGCCGCACATGATCTGCGCAACCGCATCTATGCGCGCGTCACCGCAGAGCGGGCGCTGGCCGAGGCCGAGGCATCGGCGGCCCGTGCACGATCGGGACAGCGTTTATCGCTGCTGGACGGTGTGCCGATCAGTTGGAAAGACCTGTTCGATACCGCGGGCGTTGCGACCGAGGCGGGATCGAAGCTTTTGGAAGGGCGCGTTCCTGATCGGGATGCCGTCGTGTTGGAGGCGGCGACCGCTGCGGGCCTGATATGCCTTGGCAAAACGCACATGAGCGAACTGGCGTTCAGCGGGCTGGGGTACAACCCATCCACGGGCACGCCACCTTGCGTGAATGATGCAGATGCGGTGCCGGGCGGGTCTTCGTCCGGTGCGGCGGCATCGGTGGCCTTTGGTCTGGCGGCGGCTGGAATAGGGTCGGATACGGGCGGGTCGGTGCGTATCCCTTCGGCGTGGAACGACCTTGTCGGTCTCAAGACAACGGCAGGGCGCCTGACCCTCGAAGGTGTGGTGCCGCTGGCGCTGAAATTCGACACCATCGGTCCTTTGGCCCGCACTGTCGAAGATTGTGCGCAACTGCTGTCTGCGATGGAAGGCGGTCGCGCGGCTGACTTGCGGGGGGCTACTCTGGAAGGGCGGCGTTTGGCCGTGTTGAAAACCGTGGCCTTGGATGATGTCCGCGAGGCTCCGCGCGCGGCGTTTGACGCGGCTGTGGAGCGCCTTGAAGCCGCAGGCGCACTGATCGAATGGATCGATGTGCCCGAGGTGAGCGATGCGATGACGCAGACCGGTGCACTCATCCCCACCGAAGCCTATGGCCTTTGGCGGGACGTGATCGAAGCACAGCCGGAAAAGATGTATGGCGAAATCCTCAAGCGGTTCCGGTTGGGCGCTGAAGTGAGCGCCCCGGACTACGTTGCGGGCTGGGCCGCGTTGGAGACCGCCCGCCGGGGGTATGACGCTGCGGTTGCCGGTTTCGATGCGGTCTTGCTCCCCTCAAGCGCGATCCTGCCGCCCAACCTTGAGCGGTTGAACAGCGACCCGGATTACTATGTGACCGAGAACCTTCTGGCCCTGCGCAACACGCGGATCGGCAACCTTTTGGGGCTGTGCAGCCTGACCTTGCCGACAGGTGTGCCCAGTTGCGGGATCATGTTGATGGGCCCGCCAGACATGGAAGAGGCGCTTTTGCGGATCGGAGCCGCAGCCGAAGCGGCCTTGTCCTGACCCAAAGGCCGCGTTCCGCGACGCGATGCTTCAGGGGGCTTTGCCCCCACGCCTGACGGCGTTCCCCCGGGATATTTTCGCCCCATGGAAGCAGGGATTGGCGGAATTGCCACAAGTTGCGGCTTTGACGTGGTTTTTCTGGACGCGGGAGTCCCGCTTGGGCTATTCTTGGGGAAACGGGGCGCCAATGACCCCGACCTGAGGCAGTTTTATGACGTTTCCCGAGCGGTTTTCGAACCTTCCGGCCTATGCGTTTCCGCGTTTGCGGGCGCTGTTGGACCATCACACGCCAGGCGGCGACGTGGTGCATATGACCATTGGGGAACCGAAACACGCCTTTCCTGCATGGGTTACGGACGTGATTTCCCAGAACGCGGCAGGGTTCAACAGCTATCCGCCGAACGAAGGCACACCCGAACTGCGCGGCGCCTTCTGTGATTGGGTCGCCCGCCGTTACGGTGTGACCCTTGATCCTGACGCGCAGGTGATGCCGCTGAACGGAACGCGCGAAGGGCTTTACAACGCCACCATGGCGCTGTGCCCGGAAACCAAGGCGGGCAAGCGGCCTGTGGTTCTGATGCCCAACCCGTTTTATCAGGTCTACATGCTGGCGGCGATTTCGGTGGGGGCGGAACCGGTTTTCGTGAACGCCACAGCGGACACCGGCCACTTGCCGGACTATGCCAGCCTTCCGGCTGACGTTCTGGACCGTACCGTGGCCTGCTATATCTGTTCGCCCGCCAATCCGCAGGGTGCAGTTGCGGATGAAACGTATTGGGCTGATCTGATCGGCTTGGCCGAGCGTCACGATTTCCAGGTGTTCGCTGATGAGTGTTATTCCGAGATCTACCGCAACGTACCGCCGCCCGGTGCATTGCAGGTCGCAGCCTCTGTCGGTGCGGACCCGGAGCGGGTTGTGGCCTTTCATTCGCTTTCGAAACGGTCGAACCTGCCGGGACTGCGCTCAGGATTTATCGCGGGTGGGCCAAAGACGTTGACCGAAGTGCGCCAGTTGCGCACGTACGCCGGAACACCGCTGCCGTTGCCGTTACAGGCGGCGGCCGCCGCCGTCTGGGCCGATGAGGCGCACGTTGAAGAAAACCGCACCCTCTACCGCGAGAAATACGATGCTGCTGATCGCATTCTGGGGCACGTTCCGGGATACGCCGCACCGGAGGCCGGGTTTTTCCTGTGGCTGCCGGTTGACGATGGCGAGGCGGCGGCTCTGAAGCTGTGGAGGGCCAGCGGCGTCCGGGTGTTGCCGGGCGCATATCTGTCACAAACATCAGCCGGGGTGAATCCCGGCCAAGGATACATACGGGCCGCAATGGTGGCCCCAAAGCCGCAGATGGAGCGGGGCCTTGAGGCCATCCGCGACCATCTTTACGGCGCATAGGACGAGGGAAGAGCATGGCATTTCAGACACGTGGACGCGATCCTTTGCTGGACAGCAACATGGCCGAAGCTATCGAGAAACGCGGCAAGGAACTGATTGGGATTGCCCTGTTGGTTGCCGGGATGATGGCGGCGGCCATGATCGGGTCTTACACGCCGGATGATCCCAACTGGATGGTCAGCACGGATGCCGAGGTACAGAACTGGCTGGGGCGCACTGGTGCCTCACTGGCGGCACCGCTGTTCATGATCGTGGGCTGGGGCAGCTGGGGCATTGCCGCGGTTCTGCTGATGTGGGGCGTGCGATTTGCCCTTCATTGGGGTGAGGACCGCGCATTGGGACGCCTGATCTTTGCGCCCATCGCCATTGCCTTTGGTGCCATTTACGCAGCAACGCTTGAGCCGGATGCCACGTGGCTGCGCACACATTCCTTTGGTCTGGGTGGCCTCTTTGGTGACACGGTAATGGGTGCCATCCTGACAGTTGTCCCCTTGGGGTCGGCCTTTGCCATCAAGATGATGTCGCTGGTGATGGGTGTTGCAATCCTTGCCATTGCGGCCTTTGTCCTCGGCTTTACCCGGCCCGAGTTGTTGCGCATCGGGCGGTTTCTGCTGGTTGGTCTGATCATGGTCTATGCCTGGATCATGACGCTTTTGGGTCGTGGCGCATCTGGCGCTGTGCACGGCGCGCGGGTGATGCAGGCCCGACAGGCCGAACGCCGCGAGGCGCGGCGCATCGAGGCCGAGGAAAACGCGGCCTTCGCCGCCGCGCAAGAGGCGCAAATGGCGCACTTGCAGCAGGCAACACCTGTTGCCCCCGCCCCCGCGGCACCAATTGCCCATGAGGTGGAACCGGAGGTCAAAACCGGGTTGCTGGCGCGGATGCCCTCGCTGATCAAGCGGGCCGAGCCTTCAGAGATGCCCGAACCCGAATTGATCGAAACATGGAGCGATGCCGACGTGGGCGAAGGCCCGGGCGAGGACCGTATCAAGGCCAAGATCGCAGATGTGATCAAAAGCCGTGTGCGCCATTCCCCGCACGTGCAAGTAGAAAGCGTGGCTCCGCTGACCAAAGGGCGTGGGCGCGGCCCCGACCCGCTGCTGTTGAACACCGCACCTGTCGCCGACCTGCCGCCCGAGCCGCCGCTGACGGCCGCCCCGCAGGCTTTGCGGGCCGAGCCGCCTTTGACCGCACCTGCGCCGCAGCCGGACATCTACGCCGCGCCGCCCGAGATGGAGGTGGTCGATCCGCTGCCCATTCCCGAACCCGCCCCGCAAGCGGCACCTATTCCCGTGGCCGAGCCGCGCAAGGTCGTGCAGCAGCCGGTGCGCAAACCCGTGCAGCCCAGCACACGCGCCAAGGCCGAAGCCCAGCCAAAGCTGTCCTTCGAGGACACGCACCCCGGCTTTGAACTGCCACCGCTGAGCCTTCTGGAAAGCCCTGTCGAAATTCAACGGCATCATCTGAGTGACGAGGCGCTGGAAGAAAACGCGCGGATGCTTGAAAGCGTGCTGGACGACTACGGTGTCAAAGGCGAAATCGTCAGCGTGCGCCCGGGTCCAGTGGTGACAATGTACGAACTTGAACCCGCGCCCGGTCTGAAGGCAAGCCGCGTTATCGGCCTGGCGGATGATATTGCACGGTCCATGGCGGCCCTTTCGGCGCGTGTTTCTACTGTGCCGGGTCGGTCCGTCATCGGCATCGAATTGCCCAACGAGAACCGCGAAAAGGTTGTGCTGCGCGAAATTCTGGCCAGCCGCGACTTCGGTGACAGCAACATGCGCCTGCCACTGGCACTGGGCAAGGACATTGGTGGCGACAGCGTTGTCGCCAATCTGGCCAAGATGCCTCACCTTCTGATTGCCGGGACCACCGGGTCCGGCAAATCGGTGGCGATCAACACGATGATCCTGTCGCTGCTTTATAAGCTGACGCCAGAAGAATGTCGCCTGATCATGATCGATCCCAAGATGCTGGAACTCAGTGTCTATGATGGCATCCCGCACCTCTTGTCACCCGTTGTGACCGATCCCAAGAAGGCGGTTGTCGCCCTGAAATGGGTCGTGGGCGAGATGGAAGAACGCTATCGCAAGATGTCGAAGATGGGCGTTCGCAACATCGAAGGCTTCAATGGCCGTGTGCGCGAAGCGCTGTCCAAAGGCGAAATGTTCAGCCGAACGGTCCAGACCGGGTTCGATGACGACACAGGCGAACCCGTGTTCGAGACCGAAGAATTCCAGCCCGTGGCGCTGCCCTATATCGTGGTCATCGTCGACGAGATGGCAGACCTGATGATGGTTGCGGGCAAGGAAATCGAGGCGTGTATCCAACGTCTGGCACAGATGGCGCGTGCGTCCGGCATTCACCTGATTATGGCGACTCAGCGCCCGTCGGTCGATGTGATCACCGGCACGATCAAGGCGAACTTCCCGACGCGGATTTCCTTCCAGGTGACATCGAAAATCGACAGCCGCACCATTCTGGGCGAGATGGGCGCAGAGCAGCTTTTGGGTATGGGCGACATGCTCTACATGGCCGGCGGTGCCAAGATCACGCGCTGTCATGGCCCGTTTGTAAGCGATGAAGAGGTCGAGGAAATCGTGAACCACCTCAAGGCCTTTGGCGAACCCGACTACGTTAGCGGCGTGGTCGAAGGGCCAAGCGATGACCGCGAAAGCGACATCGATCAGGTGCTGGGCCTTGGTGGCAATACGGATGGCGAAGATGCGCTTTATGACACCGCGGTCGCCATTGTGATCAAGGATCGCAAGTGTTCGACCTCCTACATCCAGCGCAAGCTGGCCATTGGCTACAACAAGGCCGCGCGGCTTGTTGAACAGATGGAAGACGAAGGCGTCGTCAGCTCGGCCAACCATGTCGGCAAGCGCGAAATTCTCGTTCCCGAACAATAGGATTTGCGCGCCCCGCCGCCTGTGCGGGGCGTTTGATATCGCATAACACGCGCACGCATCCTATATCGGTCGGTGAGGCAAAGACTGACAGGACGTGTAACTATGCAAATGTTGTTGAAATCCATGATTGCGGGCGCGGCCCTGATGATCGCCACCACTGCAACGGCCGAAAAACTGCCGTTGGGCGCTATCTCGGAATATCTGAACGGGATGCGCACGGCGCAGGGTGAATTCACCCAGATCAACGATGATGGAACCATCAGCACGGGCCAGATCTATATCAAACGTCCGGGCCGCGTCCGTTTCGAATACAATCCGCCGGAAACAGCCCTTGTGGTCGCGGGCAGCGGTGCGGTGGTGATATATGACAAGAAGTCGAACCAGCCGCCGGAAACCTATCCGCTGAAACGGACGCCCTTGTCGATCATTCTGGCCGACAATGTGAACCTTGGCCGCGCGCGCATGGTTACGGGCTACGCCTATGATGGCACGGCGACCACGGTCACGGCGCAGGACCCCGACAACCCCCAATACGGCAACATCCAGATGAAATTCACCGGCAACCCGGTCGAGTTGCGGCAATGGGTGATCAACGATGGCAGCGGCGGCAGCACGACGGTGGTTCTTGGGGCGCTGTCAAAGGGGGGTAACCTGCCCAACAGGTTGTTCGACACGGGCTCGCCCGGCGTATCCCCATCCCGCTAAATCTCTTCATCTTGCCAGATAAACTCGGGGGGAGTCCGCTGGACGGGGGCAGAGCCCCCAAATCCTCAGCGCCGCACGCGGCAGCCCTGAAGCTGTTGCGCATACATATTCGAACGCGCTCCAACTTCTCCGGCCACCCGCACCAACCAGGCCTTGCGGTTGTATG
>CBFHND010000029.1:0-40842 GCA_965657085.1 uncultured Paracoccaceae bacterium | reverse complement strand
TAGCCACAAGATACGACAAAACGGACTGCAGCTACGCTGCGTGTTGGAACCTGGCAGCCACCCTCATCGCCTCAAGATGATTGTCCACAGCCCCTAATAGGAGAAATATTGCATGGGAACGGTTTACACGCAACTGAGCTTACAAGAACGCCGTAGGATCGAAGACTGGTGGCTCGCAAAGGTGCCTGTCGCCGAGATGGCGCGTGTCCTGAAGCGTCACAAATCGACGATCTTTCGCGAGATCAAAGGTAACTTCTGGGCAGATGATGCTTTTCCAAAGAAGTATGCGGGTTACTTCGGTCATGCCGCCCAGCTGCAGACGGACAAGCGTAGATCCGTGCAACGCAAACTGATCCGGCATCCAGACCTGTGTAAGGCCGTGATCGCGCGGATCAAACAAGGCTGGACGCCCGAGCAGATCGGCAACCGGATGATCCATGAAGGCGCGAAGCTGCGCGTCTGCCAAGAAACGATCTATCGCTACATTTACTCTGAAGAAGGCATGGCGCAGGAGCTGTGGTGGTACCTGCCCGAGCATCGCAAAGCCCGCAGGCCACGGCGTGCCAGAAAGCGCCAAAAGCCCAAGTTCCACCGTGATGTCAGCATCTTGTTCCGCCCTGACGATGTAGCCCATCGTCGCCAGTTTGGGCATTGGGAAGCCGATTTGATGCTGTTCAAACAAAAGCTTGGGCAATCCAACGTGACCTCGCTGGTCGAGCGCGTCAGCCGGTTCACCGTGATCCTCAAGAACCCGAACAAGCGCACAAAGCCCGTCATGGGAAAGATCATGAGTGCGATCCGTGACCTGCCACATCAGGCGCGTCGGTCGATCACCTTTGATCGTGGAACAGAGTTTGTAAGTTGGCCGCACCTTCAGGCCGAGATCGGGATGCAAACGTGGTTCTGCGACCCCTCCTCGCCTTGGCAGAAAGATACTGTCGAAAATACCAACCGACGATTGCGACGCTGGCTCCCGCGAAAACGCGACATCAGATCGATGACGGATCAAGATATGAAAGAGATCTGCGATCGTCTCAACAATACGCCGCGCAAATGCTTGGGATGGAAGACACCCGCCGAGGTGTTCCGCGAAAAGATGTTGGAGGAATTACGTTGATACCCCTACCCTGACGCCATCAAGAGTCGCGGTTCAGGTATCGCTCACAGCCTTGCTGCCCTAGCGCCCCGTGGTGACATTTCTACTTGGTTGCAACACCGGATAGCGGCTTGCCGAAATCCCCCACCAAACGACATCCCGGTTCTGACCTTGCGTCGCAGTGAAACTCAATTCCGTTCTGCGGTATTGGCAGTTTGGGATTTTGGTCCTACGATCCTCTCAGCGGTCGCCCTTCGCGGGCCACTGCATCGGGAGGACATCACATGGCTCGACCCATGATCGGTCTGCGCAGGAACGCGCGGGCATGACGGCTTTGACGCTTGAAGAAGCCGTGGCGCAGGTCACGACGACGAACCCGGCTTTTGCCGTCAAACGCGAGACGATCCGTGGCACCGAGTTCACTGTTTTCCGAAACATCCCGCCGCATGTCTCTGCCCTGCTCCACGCCAGCCGCGAGGCTATGGACAACGGCGCTGCGGACTACCTGATCTTTGAAGGCCAACGCTGGACCTTTGATGAATTCGTGAATGATGTGAACAAGTTGGCGCATGTTCTCGCGCATGACTTCGGTGTTGGCAAAGGCACGCCTGTGGCACTGGCCATGCGCAACTGTCCCGAGCTGTTGATCGGCGTCATGGCGATTGCATCGCTGGGGGCCGTGACGGTGTTTCTGAATGGCTGGTGGACGACGTCCGAGCTGGACTATGCGCTGAAGGACAGCGCGGCCAAGCTGGTGTTGGCGGATGGCGACCGGGCGGCGCGGTTACAGCCTTTGATCGGGCCTCTGGGATTGACCTTGATCGGTGTGCGTGACGCGGAATTGTCGATTGATTACAATATTCTGACGCGCAAGGTTGATGTCGCTAACCTGCCCGCCGTGACCATCGACACCGACGATGATTTCGCCATCATGTATTCCTCCGGCACCACGGGCCACCCCAAGGGCGTGGTGCAGACCCATCGCGGTGCGATCAACGCGGTGTTCACATGGTTGATGCAGGCGGTCATGGCCCCGCTGATGGACCCGCCGGAAGACCCCGACGCCCCTGCCCCGCGGCCTTCGGTTCTGATCGTCACGCCACTCTTTCATGTCACTGCCACCCATCCGATGTTCCTGCTCAGCCTGCCTGCGGGGGCCAAGATCGCCGTGATGGCGAAATGGGATGCCGAGGAAGCCGTGCGCATCATCCGCGACGAAGGCATAACGCGGTTTCTGGGTGTGCCCACGCAATCGGCCGACCTGATGGAAACCGCGCGGCGTATGGGAGAAACCCTGCCCACGCTTGATTACGTGGGATCAGGCGGGGCCAAGCGGCCCGCTGCACAGGTGGCGGAACTGGCCGAGACCTTTCCAAACGCGCAGATCGCGACCGGCTGGGGCATGACCGAGACCAACGCCAACGGCATTGGCATGATCGGCCCCGATTACCTTGCGCGGCCCGGTGCCGCCGGACGGCTTTATCCCCCTGTGCAGGAACTGCGGTTTCTGGATGATGCCGGACAGGACGTGCCACAGGGCGATATCGGAGAAATCACTGTAAAAAGCCCCTGTAACATGCGGGAATACCTGAACAAACCGGATGCCACGGCGGAAGTTCTGCAAGACGGCTGGCTGCGCACGGGTGATCTGGGGTTCATCGATGCGGATGGCTACGTGACCATCGTGGACCGCAAGAAGAACATCATCATTCGCGGTGGCGAAAATATCGCATGCCTGGATGTCGAAGGTGCGTTGCACCGGCACCCAGCGGTGGCCGAGGCCTGTGCCTTTTCCGTCCCACACGATCGGTTGGGCGAGGTCGTGGGCGCAGGCATTCAGCTGCGCGCACCTGTGAAGGCGGATGATCTGCGTGCCTTTCTTAGGGACCACATCGCGCATTTCAAAATCCCCGAACGCATCTGGTTCACCGACGGCCCCCTGCCCCGTGGTGCGACGGACAAGATCGACCGGCGCGGCCTGCAAGCGGCCTGCCTGAACAACATGGAGGGCGCGGATGCCTGAATTCGTCACGACCGAAACCCAAGGCAACATCCTGATCGTCACGATGAACCGCCCCGATGTCTACAACGCCGTGCACCCGCCCATGCATATGGAGATGGACGCGATCTGGAACGATTTCCGGGACGATCCCGACCTCTGGGTCGCGGTGCTGACCGGTGCGGGCGACAAGGCGTTCTCGGCAGGAAATGATCTGAAATACAGCGCGTCGGGCAAAGGCGGCACGATCCCCGACAGCGGCTTTGCGGGGCTCAGCAAACGCTTTGACCTCGACAAGCCGATCATCGCCGCGGTGAACGGCTTTGCCATGGGCGGCGGGTTTGAAACGGCGCTGTCATGCGACATGATCATCGCCGCCGACACGGCCACTTTTGCCCTGCCCGAGGTCAAGGTGGGCTTTTTCGCGGCCACCGGCGGTGTGCAGCGCCTCAGCCGCTTCATGTCGCGGATGCAGGCCAACGAACTGCTGTTTACGGGGCGCAGCATGGACGCCGCCGAAGCAATGGGGCACGGTATCCTGAACGCTGTCGTACCCGCCACCGACCTGATGGACCGCGCAATGCAGATGGCCACGGAAATCGCTGCGCAATCGCCTTCGTCGGTGCGCGCGACCAAACGGGTTCTGAACGCGCTGAACAAGGCCGAAGGGCTCGATGACAGTCTGGCCTATTCCTACGAGGTTCTGCGTGATTTGATGCAGACCGAAGATCACCGCGAAGGCGTCACCGCCTTTGTCGAGAAACGCAAACCCAATTGGGTCAACAAATAACACAAGGGACGAAATATGCCGGTAAGCACACCTGAAATGAACAACCTCGAGATGTCGGAGGGCAACAAGCCGCTGTTGAACGCCGTAATCCGGCACATTCGCGAGAACGTCGACCCAATCACCGACGAATTCTTTCGTCTGGGCGAAGGCCGCGCGGACCGCTGGTCCTATGCGCCCGGACAGCTGGAGTTGCTCGAAGGGGCCAAGCAAAAGGCACGCGACGCGGGGCTGTGGAATTTCTTTCTGCCCAATGCCGAAACCGGCGAAGGGCTGTCGAACCTCGATTATGCCTATATCGCGGCGGAACTGGGCAAGAACCCCCTCGCCTCGGAAACGCTGAACTGTTCGGCACCTGACACCGGCAACATGGAAGTGTTGGAACGTGTTGGCACGCCCGAACAGAAAGAACAGTGGCTCAAGCCCCTGCTCGCCGGTGAAATCCGGTCGGCCTTTGCCATGACAGAGCCGGACATGGCCTCGTCTGATGCCAAGAACATCTCGACCTCCGCGGTGCTGGAAAACGGCGAATGGGTCATCAATGGCGAGAAGTATTACATCTCCGGGGCCGGCGATCCGCGCTGCAAGATCATGATCACCATGGTCAAGACGTCGCCCGAAGCCGAAGCCTTCAAACAGCAAAGCCAGATCCTTGTGCCCATCGACACCCCCGGCGTCGAGATCGTGGGGCCGATGCATGTCTTTGGCCACGATGATGCGCCGCATGGGCACATGCACATCCGGTTCACGGACGTGCGCGTACCGGAAAGCAACATGCTGATGGGCGAAGGCCGCGGGTTCGAAATCTCGCAATTGCGGCTTGGGCCGGGGCGTATTCACCACTGCATGCGGTCAATCGGTCAGGCGGACAAGGCGCTGGACCTGATGATGGAGCGCGCGATCAACCGCAAGGCCTTTGGCAAGCGGATCATCGATCTGGGCAAGAACATGGAAACCCTGTCCCGCGCGCGGATCGAGATCGAAGCGATGCGCCTGATGGTTCTCAAGGCCGCCAAGGCGATGGATGAGCTGGGCAACAAGGAAGCCCGCATCTGGGTCAGCATGATCAAGGCGATGGTGCCGGAAAAAGTCTGTGACATCATCGATCAGGCGATGCAGGTGCATGGGGCCACGGGTATTTCGCAATGGTCGCCCCTGTCGGGCATGTACACCGGCCAGCGCACGTTGCGCTTTGCCGATGGGCCGGACGAGGTGCACCACCACGTGGTCGCCCGCGCCGAGGTGCAGGAATACATGGCCAGCAACGAACGTCAGGAGGCCGCACGCGGCCAGGATTCCAGCACCTCGCTGGGCAAAGTGTTTTCGGGGCCGTAAGCGATGTTGTTTGACCTGACAGGAAAAGTGGCGCTGCTGACAGGCGCGTCCAAGGGCATGGGGCTGTCGATGGCGACGGCCCTGGCCCAACACGGCGCCACGGTGGTGATCTCGGCGCGCGGCCAGGATGACCTTGACGCGGCAGCCGATGGCATCAATCAAGCCGTGGGCGCACAGCGCGCGCACGGCATCGCGGCCAACATTGGCCACCATGACCAGTTGCAAGCGCTGGTCGCCAAGACGCGCGAGGTGGCAGGGCCGATCAAGGCGGTCATCGGAAATGCCGGTGTGAACCCGCATTACGGCTCCATCACGGACATCAGCGATGAAGCCTATGAAAAGACGATGAACGCCAATGTTCAGTCCAATCTCTGGCTTGCGAAGTTGGTGGTCGATGACATGGACGGCGGCGGGTCAATGGCCTTCACGTCTTCCATCGGTGCGTTCAAGGCGTCGGATACGCTGGGGACCTACGGGATGTCCAAGCTGGCGCTTATTGGGCTGGTGCGGAACCTCGCGTTGGAATTCGGACCGCGCGGCGTGCGGGTGAACGCGATCTGCCCGGGCCTTGTGAAGACCGACTTTGCCCGCGCCCTCTGGGATGATCCGGACCGCGAGGCCAAGATCAACCGGCAGATCCCGCTTCGGCGTCTGGGTGAGCCGGACGACTTCGAAGGCTTGGCGGTGTTTCTTGCCTCTGATGCCAGCAAATATATGACCGGGCAGGCGCTGACCGTCTGTGGCGGGTCCAGCATGTGGGCATGAGCGCATGGAATTGAAAGACAAGATCATCGTCGTGACCGGTGCCGCCAGCGGCATCGGGCGCGCCATGTGCATCCGCTTTGCCGCCGAAGGGCCGCGGGCGGTAATTTGCGTGGACCGGGATGCAGCGGGTGCCGAAGAAACTGCAAGCATGGTCAATGGTATAGCGTTCACAGTTGATGTATCGGATGAAGCGCAGATCGTGGCGATGATTGACCAAGTGGAAGTCGAAGTTGGCCCCATCGACCTCTTTTGTTCCAACGCGGGCATTTCCGTGGCGGGCGGCGTCGAGGTGCCAAACGACGACTGGCAGCGCATCTGGGACATCAACGTGATGGCCCACGTCTGGGCTGCGCGCAAGCTGGTGCCGCTGATGGCCGCGCGGGGGGGCGGATATTTGTTGAACACCGCCTCGGCGGCCGGCCTGTTGAACCAGGTGGGCAGCGCGTCGTATGGCGTGACCAAACACGCGGCCGTGGGTCTGGCCGAATGGCTGGCCATGAGCCATGGTGACGAGGGCATCAAGGTGTCGGTGCTGTGTCCGCAAGCGGTGCGCACCGAGATGACGCGGGGCCACGAAGACCACGTGGCGGCGATTGATGGCATGATGGAACCCGAACCCGTGGCCGAGGCCTGTGTGCAGGCCATCCGGGACGAGACATTCCTGGTGCTGCCCCACCCCGAGGTTTTGGGTTACATGCGCAACAAGACCGACAATTACGACCGTTGGATTGGCGGGATGCGCAAACTCAACCGCAAGTTCGGCGGGTTCGCGTGATCTGAAGGCGGGCTTGCGCCCACGCTGTTTTTTAGGGGGCTCTGCCCCCGTCCTTCGGACTCCCCCGAAGTATTTTCCACCCAAAGAAGTTCAGGTTGGGCGGTATTTGAGTCGAGACAAGAGCACGCCGCCTGCCATCAGGATGGCACATACGGTGAGGGTGGCGGACAGCAGCCAGCAATAGTCGACCGGGGCCACAACAGACAGAGGCACCGACCGGTATCGGCGGATGGTGCAATACTTTCCCAATAGTCCCAGAGGTCCGAGGGCGAGGCACAAAGCGAGGGCTTTGGTGTCAATGGGGCGCCAGTCCAACAGACCGGGAACCAGCATCAGAACGAGGCCAAAGGAGGTCACGTAGAGCATCACGGTAAAAGCGGGTTCGCTGCGGCCCAGCCGTCCGATCAATGCGCCCTGAACCGCGAAGAGCACAGCGCCATGGCAAGGGCATGCACCAGGCCGATCCGTTTGCCGAGGAAGACCACGCCGATAAGCGCGGCGATCACGCCAAAGCTCATGCCGGTGCAAAGATGATTGACCAGATCAGCGTGCTGAGAAGCACCCATGCAATCGCGGTGCCATGTCTCATCGCTTTGGTTTGATGGGGCGGACGAGGCCTTCTTGCGCGGTACTGGCGATGAGCGTGCCGTGTTGGTCGTAGATGGCGCCGCGGTTGAAGCCACGCGCGCCCCCGGTCCAGGGGCTGTCCATTGTGTAGAGGTGCCAGTTCTGGAACTGCGGGGTGCCGTGAAACCACATGGCGTGATCGAGGCTGGCGGACATCACCTCGCCCTTGAACCATGTCAGCCCGTGGGGGCGCAGGGAGGACCCCAGCAGGTTCATGTCCGAGGCATAAGCCAGCAGGCAGTGTTGCATTTGCGGGGTTGATCCGGCGGCCGCGGCCATGCGGAACCACAGGTGGTTGGTGTCTGGTTCGGGCTTTGGGTCGAAAAAGTCGCGCGGTGCCACTTCGCGGATGTCGATGGGGCGCGGGCGCAGGAACTCGGCCCGGTGTTTTTCCGGGATCTTGTCGGCATGGGCGGCGCGCAATTCGGTCCGGTCGGGCCAGTTTTCGGGGCCGGAGACCTCGGGCATCGGGTGTTGATGGGTCCACCCCTCTTCGACCACGTGGAAGGAGGCCGACATGTTCAGGATCTGCTTGCCATGCTGGATCGCCACAACCCGGCGGGTGGTAAAGCTGCCGCCGTCGCGGGCGCGGTCCACCTGATAGATCACCGGGATCGACGGATCACCCGGCCGGATGAAGTAAGCGTGCAATGAGTGGCACAGCCGTCCCTCGACCGTGCGGTAGGCCGCGGCCAGCGCCTGTGCAATAACTTGGCCGCCAAAGATGCGTGTGGGGGTTTCGCCCCCCTGCCCGGTGCCGCGAAAGAGATCAACCTCAAGCGGTTCGACATCGAGCAGGTCGAGCAGGGTCTGGTGTGCTTCGCTCATATCTGGCGGTCCTTGGCGTATTGGAGGAAGAAATCGAAGCTGCCGGGGTTGGCCATGGAATCGCGGTTCACCACGCGCGCGGGATCACCGCCCAAGAGCAGCTTTTTCACCGGCACTTCCAGCTTCTTGCCCGACAGTGTGCGCGGGACCTCGGCGACTTCAACGATCTCATTGGGGATGAAACGGGCGGAGACGGCGGTGCGGATGGCCGCGTTGATCTTGTCTTTCAGCGTGTCGTCCAGCGTGACACCCGTGGCGGGCACCACGAAAAGCGGCATGAAGCTGTCGCGGCCAAGGAATTCGAGGTCCACGACGAGGCTGTCGAGCACCTCGGGCAGGCCTTCGACCGCCTGATAGATCTCGGCCGATCCCATGCGCAGGCCCTTGCGGTTGATCGTGGCATCCGAACGGCCGTAGATCACCGATCCGCCCTCAGGAGTGATCTCGATCCAGTCGCCGTGGCGCCAGACGCCCGGATAGGTGTCGAAATAGGCGTCATGCAGGCGGCTGCCGTCGTCATCGCCCCAGAAGTAAAGCGGCATGGAGGGCAGCGGCTGGGTACAGACCAATTCGCCCACCGATCCGATCAGGGGTTGGCCGTCGGGGTCAAAGGCCTGCACCGCGTTGCCCAACGCGCGCGCCTGCATCTCGCCCGCGCGCACGGGCATGCCGGGATGGCCCAGCACGAAGGCCCCGGCCAGGTCGGTGCCGCCTGAGATGGGGGCCAGCCACACGTCTTCCTTGACCTGTGTGTAAATCCAGTCATAGGCATCTTCGCTGAGCGGTGAGCCGGTGGACCCGATGGACCGCAGCGCGCTGAGGTCGTGGCTGTCGCGCGGGGTGATACCTGCCTTGAGGCAGCCGGCGAAATAGGCGGCGCCCGCGCCGAAATAGGTCAGCCGTTCCTCGGCCACCACATCCCAAAGCGCGTTCATGTCCGGGTGGTTGGGCGCGCCGTCGTACATCACGACGCAGGCGCCCTGCCCCAAGGCCATCCACTGCGCGTTCCACATGATCCAGCCCGACGAGGTCAGCCAGCAGAAGCGGTCGCGGTGGGTCAGATCGTGGTGAAGCGATTGTTTGGAGGCCTCCAGAACAATGCCGCCATGGCCGTGCACGATGGGCTTGGGGTTGCCGGTGGTGCCCGAGGAATAGACGATCCAGAGCGGGTGATCGAAGGGCACCTGCTCCGTGTTCAGCGTGGCCGCGTCCCCGGTGAGGGTGGTCCAGTCGTGCCAGCCCTCGGGACATGGCTGGCCCACGGGCACCATGATGCGGGCGCTCAGGGTGGGAAGGCCCGCGTCGATGGTCCCAATGATGTCGCTGCGGTCCACGTGCTGGCCTGCGTGCGTGTATCCATCCTGAGCGATCAGCACCTTGGGCGCGATCTGCTGGAAGCGGTCGAGGATCGCCACATGCCCCATATCCGGCGCGCAAAGCGACCAGACCGCCCCAAGCGACGCCGTGGCAAGAAAGGCCACAAGCGCTGTGTCGGTGTTGGGCAGGATCGCCACCACCCGGTCGCCTTTTTCCACGTCCATGGCGCGCAGGTTTTGGGCTACCGATGCCACCTGCCCGCGCAACTCGGACCACGTCAGCGCGCGGTGGCCGAAAGTTTCGGAACGCACGACAACGGCCTGCTGATCGGGGCGCGCATCGGCGTGACGCAGCACGTGATCGACATAGTTCAACCGGGCATCGGGGCACCATTCGGCGCCGGGCATCTGGCTGCGGGTCAGGAAGGCCTGTGGTGGCACGCTGGCGGGCAGATCGAAATAGCCCCAGATGGCGGACCAGAACGCATCAAGGTCGGTGACCGACCATTCCCACATTGCATTGTATTCGTCGAAGGTTAGCCCGCGTTCTTTATCCAGCCAACGTTCGAACCCGGCCATGGTCGATGCCGCATAGCGCGCAGGCTCGGGCGTCCACAGGATGCGCCGCTCACTCATGTCAGCGCTCCATGCACCAGCGCCTTGAGCTGTGGACGGGCGGGGTAGCTGCTGGAGGGGCTGAGTTGTGTAAAGAAGACCACGCTCAGATCATGCACCGGATCGACCCAGAAGAAGGTTGAGGCCATGCCGCCCCAGCTGAAATCCCCCACGCTGCCCGCACAGCGCGCGCGGCCCGGATCAAGCACCACAGCACCGCCAAGGCCGAACCCCATGCCATCCATCGGCTGTTCTGCAAAGCTGGAGGGGCCCATGCTGGCGATGTCGCCCTTGAGGTGGTTGCGCATCATGAAGGAGAGGGTCGCGGGCGACACCAGCCCCTGCCCGCCCGTGCGCAGCGCCTCGGCGAAGGCCATGTAGTCGTCGATGGTGCCGACCAACCCACCGCCGCCCGAAAAGGTCGTGGCGTTCAGAAAAGGCGAGCCATCGGTGCGGTCGACGCAGCGCAGGGTTTCGCCCCCCTTTTGCGCCGCGTTGAGGTCCATCGCATCGCCTGCCAACGGGGTATAGAGCGCGGCAAAGCGGTCGCGCGCGCCGTCGGGGACGGAAAAGGCGGTTTCGGACATGCCCAGCGGATCAAGGATGCGGCTGCGCAGGAAGGCATCAAGGGGTTGGCCCGACAGCACCTCGACCACCCGGCCCACCACGTCGATGCTGACCGAATATTCCCAACGCGCACCGGGTTTGAACGCCAGCGGTAGGCTGGCAAGCTCGGTCGTGACATCCGCCAGCGCGCCCTGATCGGCCTTGAACAGCAGGTCGCGTTCTTCCATCGCCTTGGGCAGGACGCCGGGATTGAATGGATAGGTAAAGCCCGCGGTGTGCGTCAGAAGCTGGTGCAAGGTGGGGCTGGCGCAGGGGTCGACCTGATCCAGACGCGTGGCACCGGGGATCAGCGCGTGCATATCCGCAAACTCCGGCAGGACCGAGGACAGCGGCGCATCGAGGTGCACGCGCCCTTCCTCCACCAGCATCATCAGCGCGAGCGAGGTCACCGGCTTTGTCATCGAATAGATGCGTGCCACGGTGTCACGCTCGAAAGGCAATCCGCCTTCAACATCGCGCAGGCCGGTCTGGTGATAGAAGACCTCATTGCCCCCTTGTCGGATCAGCGTGGAACAACCGGGGAATTTTCGTTCATCCACATAGGTTTGCATCCATGTCTTGATGCGGTCGAGGCGGTCGGGGTCCAGCGTCAGCATGGGCATTCCTATCCGATCATGCGCGCCATGGCGGGCGCGGTTTCATCCGTGAACCAATCCTCGCCCGCGGCTTCCTCTGCGGCGACTGCGGCGGTGATCTGGTCAATGGCGCCCTGGCGCAGCTGCGCCTTTACGCGCGCATAGGCCTTGGGCGGGATCACGGCCAGTTCCCGCGCCACGTCCAGCGCGCGGGTGTTCAGCGTTTCGGGGTCAACCACTTCGTCCACGATGCCTGCGGCAAGGGCCGCCTCTGCGCCGATGGGCTGACCCCGCAACATCAGCCGCCGGCAGGTCGCGGCATCCAGTGTCGCCTGCGCAATGCCCAAAGGCCCTGCAGGAAATCCTACGCCCACGCGCACCTCGGCCAGCCCGAACTGCGCGCGCGGCACGGCGATGCGGTGGTCGGCGGCCAGAACAAAGAACAAACCACCCGCAATCGCAGCCCCGTTCACGGCCACGACCACTGGCTTGGGGCAGGCAAAAAGCGCCAGAAACCCGTGGTTCAGCCCCGCCACGATGGCGCGCTGATCATTGGCATCAAAGCCCTGCGCCGCCTTGAGGTTGAGGCCTGCAGAGAACACCGACAGCGGCGAGGTGAGCACAATGGCGCGCACTGCATCATCATGGCCCAGCTCTTTGATACAGTCGCGCATACCCATCAAACTTTCAGGGTCCAGCGCATTCACCGGCGCACGGTTCAGGCCAAGTTCAATGATGCCGCCATCATGTTTCGTCCGGGTAATCCATGCTTGATCTGCCATCTGCGCCTCCGCTTTTCGTTGCGGCCAAGTGTGGCCTCTATGCGCCGAGAGTCAAAGGGGGAATCGCCAAATGCCGCTGCGTTGACCCCTGCCCCATCTGCGCCTAGCCTGCCTGAAGCCAGGGAGGAAATCGGCGATGAAACTCTACTTTGCCCCCAACACCCGCGCGGTGCGTATCGCGTGGCTGCTCGAAGAACTGGGCGTTGATTATACGCTGGAACGCTTCACGCTGGGCCAGCCAGAAATGCGCGCCCCTGATTTCCTGCGACTGCACCCCAACGGCCGGGTGCCCGTGCTTGTCGATGGGGATGTGACGCTGTTTGAAAGCGGTGCCATCGTGCAATACCTGCTGGCGCGGCATGGTGGGGACGCGATGGTGCCGGATGTGGCCTCGCCTGCGTTTCCGGACTACCTGCAATGGCTGCACTACGCCGAGGGGATGCTGATGCCGCCCGTCAACACGCTGGTGGTGGAAACCGTGCTGTTGCCGCCCGAGCGGCGCAATGACGTGAATGTCAAACGCGCAGGCAAGGTGCTGGCGCAGATGATTGCGGCGGTCGAGGCGCATATGGCCGACGGGCGTGCTTATCTGGCGGGGGAGTTTAGCGGCGCGGACATTATGCTGGGCCATGCCTTGGGGGCGGCCGGGGAGCATGGCGGCGGGCTGGACGCCTATCCCAACGTGATGGCCTATCGCGATCGGTTGCTCGCGCGTCCTGCCTATCAAAAGGCGCTGGCGCTGTGACCGGGCGCGTTCTGATCGTGGGCGCGGGCGATTACATCGGGGCCGCCATCGCCCGGCGCTTTGCCGCGGGCGGCTTTACCGTGTGCCTTGGCCGCCGGAACGGTGACAGGTTGGCCCCCCTTGTGGCCGAGATCGAGGCCATGGGCAGCACCGCACATGCCTATGATTTCGACGCCCGCGACGAAGAGGTCGTACAGGCCCGCTTTGCCGAGATTGAGGAGGGTGTCGGCCCTCTCGACCTCGTGGTGTTCAATGTCGGCGGAAACGTGCGTTTCCCGATCCGCGACACCACCGCGCGTGTCTTTCGCAAGGTCTGGGAAATGGCCTGTTTCGGCGGCTTTCTGGTGGGCCGCGAGGCCGCCACGCACATGGTCCCGCGCGGTCATGGCAAGATCTTTTTTACCGGGGCCACGGCGTCGATGCGCGGCGGCGCGGGGTTCGCGGCCTTTGCCAGCGGTAAATTCGCCCTGCGCGCGCTGGCCCAATCCATGGCCCGCGAATTGGGGCCGCAGGGCATCCACGTCGCGCATCTGGTCATCGATGCGGGCGTCGACACCGCCTTTGTCCGCGATCTTTGGGAAAAATCGGGGCGCACCATCGAGGACGGTGATCTGATGTCGCCCACCTCCATCGCCGAGGCCTATTGGTACCTTTACCATCAACCCGCCGACGCCTGGACCTTTGAGATGGACCTGCGCCCCAACAAGGAGACATGGTAATGCCGACCATCGAATATCTCTACGACTTCGCAAGCCCCAATGCCTTTCTGGTGCACCGGGTCTTGCCCCGGATCGCCGCCAATCACTGGGCAACCGTTTCGTATGTGCCGGTGCTGTTGGGGGGCCTCTTCAAGGCGACGAACAACCAATCTCCCATGGCCGCCTTTGCCAATGTGCAAGGCAAGCTGAACTACCAAGGGCTTGAAATGCGGCGCTTTTGCCAGCGGCACGGCGTGGCGTTCACCATGAACCCCGCCTTTCCGATCAACACCCTGCCCCTGATGCGCGCGGCCACCTTTGCGCGCGGCAAGCCGTGGGAAGGCGACTATATCGAAGCGGTGTTCTCGGCCATGTGGGAAGACGAGCAGAACATGGGTGACCCAAAGACCATTCAAAAGGTTCTGAACGATGCAGGTCTGCCCGCCAAAGACATCATCGAGGCCACCGGACTGCCCGACGTAAAGGGAAAACTCATCGCCGAAACCGAAGCCGCGGTCGAACGTGGCGTCTTTGGCGCGCCCACGATGTTCCTTGGGGACGAGATGTTCTTTGGCAAGGACAGCCTTGATGATCTCGATTGGCGCCTGTCCCAAATGACAAAGGCGGACCAAAGCTGATCCGCCTTTCCATCCGTCTTGCGCGGGTGCGTCGCGGCTGGCCCTAGACCTCCAGCCACTCCTTGCGCACATCTTCACGCGCTTTCAGTTCGGCGGGCGTGCCTTCAAACACCACGTGCCCGTGGCCCATCACGTACACGCGGTCCGCGATGTCCAGGGCGATCGACAGCTTTTGCTCCACCAAAAGGGTCGAAACCCCGCGCTTGGCAATCTCCTGCAACACCGTGGCCACCTTCTGCACCATCTGCGGTGACAGGCCCTCGGTCGGCTCGTCGATCATCACAAGGTCCGGATCACCCATCAGCGTGCGGCACATGGTCAGCATCTGCTGTTCACCACCGGACATCACCGAGGCCTCCACATCCGCGCGTTCACGCAGGTTGGAAAACATCTCGAACATGTCTTCCATCGCCCAGCGGCCCGCCCCGTCCTTCTGACCGGGCTTGAGGCCAAGGATCAGGTTCTGCCGCGTGGTGAGGCCGGGAAAGATATCGCGGTTTTCGGGCACATAACCCAGCCCGAGGTTTGCCACCTCATAGGCTTTCTTGCCCGCAATCTCCTGGCCGCGGTACTTGATCGATCCATGCGGTTCGACCTCGCCCATGATGGCCTTGCAGGTGGTGGACCGCCCCACCCCGTTGCGCCCCAGAAGCGCGACGATCTCGCCTTCCTGGATGTTCATGTTCACCCCTTGCAGGATGTGCGATTTGCCGTAGTAGGCGTGCAGATCGGTAACTTCGAGCATCAGTGTTCCGCCTCCAGTGCGGCGCCCAGATAGGCCTCTTGAACTTTGGGATCGCCACGCACCGCTTCGGGCACGCCGGTCGCGATGATCTCGCCGTAGACCAGCACGGAAATCTGGTCCGCGAGGCCAAAGACCACGCCCATGTCGTGCTCCACCATGACCAGCGTCTTGCCTTCGGTCACCTTGCGGATCAGGTCCACGATGTAATCGGTTTCCGAATGGCTCATGCCCGCGGTGGGTTCATCCAGCATGATCACGTCCGCACCGCCCGCGATGGTGATCCCGATCTCGAGCGCGCGTTGCTCGGCATAGGACAGAACCCCCGCCGGCAGGTCACGCCGTGATGTCAGGTTGATCTGTTCAAGGATCTGTTCGGCCCCTTCGGTCAATGCACGGCTTTTGCCGACCATGGACCAGAAGTTGTATTTGTAGCCCATCGACCAGAGCAGCGAACAACGCACGTTTTCGAACACGGTCATCTTGGGAAAGATGTTGGTGATCTGGAAACTGCGCGACAGCCCCATGCGGTTGATCTCGAAGGGCGCTTTGCCCGCCAGATCCTGACCGTGCAGAGTGATCTTGCCGCTTGTCTGGGGAAACCGCCCTGTGATCAGGTTGAACAGGGTGGATTTCCCCGCCCCGTTCGGCCCGATGATCGCATGGCGCTCGTTCCTGGCGATGGCCAGATCGACGCCGCGGATGATCTCGGTCTTGCCAAAGCTCTTGCGCAGGCCGCTCAGTTCAAGTGCTGCGGTCATGATGCACCTCCGCTGGGTGTATTGGCCTCGGCCCATGCTTCACGCAGGGCCGGGGCGGTCATCCGTGTCAGGTAAAGCGCTGCTGCCGTCACCGCGATGACCACGACCCAGGGCATCAACGTGTGGCTGTCAAAGGTGGTCCAGAACAGCGTCATTTCGTGATCGCCCGTTGAGGCATGCCGGTAGTGGAACGTCATTTCCACCAAGGCCGCCAGGCCCAGCACCCCGATCAGGGCCGGAACAAGGGTCTTGATATAGGGCATGACCAGTTGACCGCCCTTGCCGAACTTGAAGACCGGCACGTGCATCATCAACAAACCCGCAAGACCGCCGGGGAAGAACATGACCGTGGCCACAAAGAGGACCCCGGCATAGAAGGCCCAAAGCTCGGTCTGCAGCGACAGAACCGTCTGCAACAGGGTAAAGGCGATGGCCCCGATGATCGGTCCGAAGAAGAAGCCGACGCCGCCCAGGAAGGTGACCAGAAGGATCACGCCAGAGGAGGCGGTGTTGAGGTTTTCCTCGGTCAGAATTTCATAGTTGATGGCAAAAAGGCCCCCGGCCACCCCGGCAAAGAAGCCCGAGGCGACAAAACTGTAGAAGCGGACCCAACGCGCGGAATACCCGAGGAATTCGGCACGTTCGGGATTGTCACGCACGGCGTTGGCCATCCGGCCGATGGGCGTGCGCGAATAGAGGTACATGAGCAGCGCCGAAATCAGCAGCCAGGCCGCGATCAGGTAATACACCTCGATCTGTTGGGCAAAGTCGAAGCCAAAGAACGGCAGACCTTCGTCGCGGTAGCCCGAAACCCCTTCTTCACCGCCAAAGAACACCACGATGATCACCGAACAGGCCGCAATCAATTCGCCCACCCCAAGGGAGATCATGGCAAAGACCGTGCCGGCGTTTCGGGTTGAAAAACTGCCGACGATCATCGCAAGCCCCATGCCGAAAAGCCCGCCGATGATCGGCAGGAAGGGCATCGGGAACGGTGCGCCGGTGTCGGAAATCCAGTTCATGACATGCACGGCCATGAAGCCGCCCACGCCCATGTAGACGGCATGGCCAAAGGACAGCATCCCGCCCTGCCCCAGAAGCATGTTGTAGGCCAGCGCGAAGATGATGGTGATCGACATCTGGTTCATGATCGTCAGCGCCGAACGTGACGGGAACAGATAAGGCATCGCGATCAGCAGCACGGCGGCAATGATCCACGGTGTCGCGTTCAGGGTCATCGAGCCTGCGCGCATACGCTGCGCGGGCTTGGTCGGGTCGGTTGTGATCTGGTCTTGATCGCTCATGCGTCACGCTTTCCGAAAAGGCCGTAGGGGCGGAAGATCAGGATCAGCACCATCAGGATATACGGCAGGATGTCCGCAATCTGGGGGCTGGTCACGGTCCAGAGGTCTTGCCACATGCTGTCGCTCAGGTTCTCCGGCGTCTTGAACCCGATCCCGTTGAGGATGTCCGACATGGCGATGTTGTAGGATTTGGCAAATGTGGTGATCCAGCCGATCAGCAAGGACGCGACAAGCGCACCCCAAAGCGAGCCGAGCCCGCCGATCACGATGGTCACAAACACGATCGATCCAAGGACGAAGGCCATGCCGGGGAACGTACCCAGCACCGGGCCCGCAATTACGCCCGCCAGACCGGCCAGCGCAGTACCGACGCCAAAGACGCCCATGAAGATCAACGGTACGTTGTGCCCCAGCGCCTCAACCGTGCGCGGATAGCTGAGCGCTGCCTGAATGATCATGCCCACACGGGTGCGCGTCAGGATATAGAGAAGCCCGATGAAGATGCTGATCGAGATGAAGATCATGAAAATCTTGTAGGCCGGGATCGAATTGCCGGCGATGGCAAAGGCGGTGAAATTCAGGACATCGGGAACGTCGTAAGCCATCTGGTTCTTGCCCCAGATGAATTGCACCAACTCTTCGATCAGCAGAGCCAGACCGAAGGTAAAAATCAGTTCGGGCACGTGGCCGTACTGGTGAACCCGTCTCAGCCCGTAGCGTTCGACACCTGCCCCCATCACACCAACGATCAGCGGCGCGATCAGAAGGCCCAACCAGAACCCCAGCGCAAGGCTGATCTGGTAGGCGAAATAGGCACCCAGCATGTAAAAGCTGGCATGGGCGAAGTTCAAAACGCCCATCATCGAGAAAATAAGGGTGAGACCGGCCGACAGCATGAAAAGCAAAAGGCCCGTCACCAGCCCGTCGATCAGATTGACGAGAATGAGGTCCATAAGGCCCCTCCGGTGCTACTTGGTGGTCGAGAAAGCAAGGTGGTGCGCGCCCCGGTCCGAAGACGGGGCGCGCTGGAAGCGTCGATCAGGGACGCTTCATTTCGCATGTGGTCGGGCTGTCCATACCGGCCATTTCGATGGTCTTGACGACCTTCACGCCGTACTCGGAGCCATCGTAGGGGAACGCGATGTCCTCGTTGGTGTGCTCGAAGATGTTCAGGTCCTGGATGGCCTGGTGGTCCTTGGCGCGCATCATGACCTTGCCACCGAACATGGTGTCGTACTCCATGCCTTCCAGCGCGTTGGCCACGGCAATCACGTCATCTGCGGTGCCTGCTTCGTTGATGGCCTGCGCCAGCATGCCGATCACGTTCGAGATGCGGGTCTGGTCAAGGTTGCCGTCAGGATGCTTGGCAAGAAAGGCGTTGTAGTAGTCGGACACCTCCTGGCTTGGGTTGGGGTTCACGGCACCCTCGCCCACAAGGCGGATCGATCCCTTGCCGCTTTCGCCGAAGGCCGCCGTGATACCGGAGCCTGCCGCGTAGTAGGTGTAGATCGGACCGTTAAAGCCGTTTTCGATGATCGACTTGCCCAGGCCCAGCATGTCCGCGCCCCAGTTGCCGGTGATCACCGCGTCCGCGCCCGAGGACACGATCTTGCGCGAATAGGGGGTGAAGTCCTTTACCTTGCCGATCGGGTGCAGTTCGTCCCCGACGATTTCGATGGTATCGCTCTTTTCGCCCAGATAGCGGTTGGCCGCGGCGGCCACGGCCTTGCCGAAGGAATAGTCCTGGCCGATGATGTAAACCTTGCCGACCTCGCCATTGCCGACGATGGAATCTGTGATCGCGTCCATCTTCAGGTCCGCGTTGGCGTCAAAGCGGAAGTGCCAGAAGTTGCACTTTTCGTTGGTCAGAGCAGGATCGACAGCCGCGTAGTTCAGGAACAGAACGCGGTCATCGGGGTTGCGGCGGTTGTGCTTTTCAACCGCTTCGGTGATGGCGTTGGCCACGCCCGAGCTGTTGCCCTGTGCGATAAAGCGGATGCCCTGGTCGATGGCGACCTGCAGCTGGATAAGCGATTCCTTGGGGCTGATCTTGTTGTCGAAGGGCACAATTTCGAAATTCTGACCGTCAAGAACGCCGCCGTTCTGGTTGACCATGTAGTCAGCCGCGAATTCAAACTGGTGCAAACCGTTCGTGCCCGTGCTGGCAAACGGGCCGGACAGCGGGTCGATGAACGCGATTTTGATATTGTCGGCAAAGGCGGCTGCGGCACTGACAGACAGTGCAAGTGCAGCGCTGACGCCGAGCTTGATGGATTTGCGCATTGAGGTTCCTCCCTGGAATATGTCCCGACATGCTTGAAGTGCATTTGGATTGTGCCGGTGTGCAAAAAGCCTTGCATACCTGTGGGATAAGTCAAGCGTTTGAAGGCAATTGAACGGCATTTGAGCAGGTGCCGCTTTCTTGGTCTTTCGGCGCGGCATCTGACGGTGATTTTGGCTGGGGAGAGACTCCTGTTTTTACCTTCACGACGACACTTAGCATGTTGTTTTTGTTATATTTACGTCTCCCATTGCTGAGGGCTTCGGTTGAGAACTCCCAGCCTGTTTCGCGGTTTGCGAAAAACAATGAAACCCGGATTTTTTCCGCCTGACGTTGCGCCAAAACAGGAAAGTGACCTAAGGGAATTCCACCGCAAGCCGAACGCTGCAAAGCAGCATCAAAGATGCGGCTGTTTCCGCCCTGCAAAATTCCATTTCGCAAACGTGTTTGATTCTCCGGCCCAGACCGGAACAGCACATACCGCCGCCCTCAGCCGCGCATATTGAGGCTTTCAGCCGCCTCGATCAGCAATTTGGCATAGACGCCTTCAAGCTGTTTTTTCTTCACATGGAAGGATGGGCCACCGACGTTCAGCCCATAGACCCCCCGCCCGCTGAGCGCAAAGACGGGTGCTGCGATGCCGTTCACATCGGGGCGCCAGTCGCCAAAGCTCTTGCAATATCCCAGCGTTTCGTACTCCGCCTTTGCCGTGGCAAAACCGGAGCGCCGCTTGGCATCGTCATCGGGGTCGGCCTGTTTGGCAGCATCAAAAATCTCTTCGCGGTCGTCCTCGGGCAGGCCCACCAGGATCGCGCGCCCGATGGCCGAATGAAACAGCGGCAACCGCGCGCCCACATGCATGGTCAGCGACACGTTCTCGCGCGAGCGTTCGACGGCCACGTAAACCGCGTTTGTCTTGAAGGGTTCCGCCAGCGCCACGGTGATATAGGTATTCGGCCCCCGGCTGAGGTCGCGCATCACGTCGCGGGCGCGTTCGCCCATGTCCATGCCGGCCAGCACCGAGAACCCCAGCCGCAAGACCCCTGCCCCAAGCCGGTAGGTGCCGGTACGCGGATCGGGGATCAGGTAATCCAGCACGCACAGGGTGTGCGTCAGACGTGATACCGTGGGTTTGGGCAGCCCTGTGCGCGCCGCAAAGTCTTGATTGGTCAGCGCCGTGTCGCCCGACTCAAAACAGCGCAGAATGTCCAACCCCCGCGCCAGCGCGGTGATAAAGTTGCGGTCCTTGTCGTCACCAAGGCCGCCCTGAAGATCCAGATCATTCATACGCGCATGTGTCCTTTGGTGGCTTACCCTTGTTCCAGGGCCATCAGCCCGTGTTGCGCAAAAAGCGGCACGTATTGCCCCATTTGCAGGCCCCGTTCGGGGTTCGATGCATTGCCGTCCAGCGCGCGTTTCAGAACGCCCTGAATGATCGCGGTCATGCGGAAGAAACAAAAGCCCACGTAGAAGCCGAAGTTGTCGATTGGGCCCAACCCACGCCGGTCGCAATACTGCGCAACGAAATCCGCATCCGATGGCAGGCCTTGGGCCGCGCGGTCCACACCGCCCATGCCGCGCCCTTCGCGGCCTGCGGGCATCTGCCATTGCATGATCACGGCAGCGAGGTCCGCGTAAGGATGGCCGATGGTGCTCAGTTCCCAATCCAGCACGGCAAGGCACTTGGTGCCTTCGGCCTCGAACATCATGTTGTCGATCCGGTAATCGCCATGCACCAGCGTACGCTGCCCATCCTCGGGCGGCATATGTTCGGCCAGCGCATCCATCAGCTTGTCCATGGCGGGCACGGTTTCGGTCTCGGACGCGCGGTATTGCTTGGACCAGCGCGCGATCTGGCGTTCGTAGTAGTTGCCGGGCGGGCCGAAATCACTCAGGCCCACGGCGTCTACGTCGACATCATGCAGCGCGGCCAGCACCCGGTTCATGTCCTCCAGCACAGCCCCCCGGTCGGGTTTGTCCAGTTCCTCCAACGTCGGCAGGTTGAAATTGCGCCCGTTGATATGGTCCATGATATAAAAGTCCGACCCGATCACCGACGGGTCCTGACACAGCAGGTGCATCCCCGCCACCGGCACATCCGTCCCGGCCAGCGCCGATTGCACCCGGAATTCACGGTCAACCGCATGTGCGGACTTCAACAACTGGCCCGGCGGCTTGCGGCGCAGCACATAATTGCGCGCAGGAGTTTTAAGCAGGAAGGTCGGGTTCGACTGGCCGCGCTGGAACTTTTCCGCCTCGATGGGGCCTTCGAACCCCGGCAGATGTTCGCGCAGGTACGCGCCCACGGCGTCCAGGTCGAGAGTTTGGGTGTCTTGGGTCATGGTCGGGCCTTCAGCTATAGCTCAGCAGGTCGGGGGCCGCGTCGAAATGCGGCGTGGCGTTGAATTGATGCAGGAAAACACGCGGGCCTGAAAAGACAAATTTCGTGACAGAGGTGTTTTTCACCTGCAGGTTCAGTTCCATCATCATGGCAGCGGGCGCTTGCAGGCTTTGTGCAACAAGCTGTCCGATGACCCCGCCCGAGGACACCACCAGCACCCGGCGTGCGTCGGTGTCGGTGGCGAAGTCAAGCGCGGCCGCGGTGCGCGTGGTGAAATCATCCCAGGTCTCGGCCACGCCGCACAGCTTGTCCGCCTGCCATTCGAACACCGTCTCGCGCAGGGTGCGGAAATGGGTCTTGCGGTCCCCGCGCACCAGTTCGGGCACATCGCCCGCATAGCGCGCGGACAACAGGTCGTGAAAGTTGTATTCGTTCAGCCCTGCGTGTTCCTCGGCCCCGGTGTCGAACCCCATGGCGGTCAGCGTGTCGCGCTGGCGTTTGAGCGTGCCGGTGATCAGCCGGTCGGGGACCCAGCCGCTTTCGCCAAGCCACGCGCCGACGGCCCGACTTTGACGGTGGCCCAGATCGCTGAGTTCGTCGTAGTTGTCAGCTCCGAAAGATGCCTGACCGTGCCGTATGACGATAAGCTCAGCCAAATTCGGCTGCCAGCTTGCGGCCCGCGGCCTCGTATTCGCGGCCCATGCGCGCCACGATGTCGCCAGCGGGGCCAACGGATTTCACGGCACCAATGCCCTGACCCGAGCCCCAGATGGTTTTCCACGCCTTCGGCTTGGACGACCCGGACGAGAAATTCATAGAAGAGCTGTCGGCCTCGGGCAGGTTGTCGGGGTCCATGCCCGCCGCCTCGACAGAGCCGCGCAGGTAATTGCCCCAGACCCCGGTGAACAGCGAGGAATAGATGATGTCCTCGGCGCCCGAGTCCACGATCATCTTCTTGTATTCGGTTTGGGCATTGGCCTCGTCCGTGGCGATGAAGGGGGTGCCTGTATACCCAAGGTCCGCGCCCAATGCGCGCGCGGCCAAGAGCGCCTCGCCCGTGGCGATGGACCCTGACAAAAGCAGCGGGCCGTCGAACCATTCGCGGATTTCGCGGATCAATGCAAAGGGCGATTGCTGGCCCGCGTGACCACCTGCGCCTGCCGCCACGGCGACCAGACCGTCGGCCCCCTTGCTGATCGCCTTCTTGGCAAATGTGTTGTTGATGATGTCGTGCAGCACAATGCCGCCACAGGAATGCGCGGCCTCGTTCACCTCGACCCGCGCGCCCAGCGAGGTGATCCAGATCGGCACCTTGTGTTTCACGCAAATCTCGAGGTCACGGTCCAGCCGTCCATTGCTGCGGTGCACGATCTGGTTGACCGCGAAGGGGGCCGCGGGCGTGTCCGGGTTGGCCTGATTGTAGCGGTCCAGCTCTTCGCTGATCTGCGTCAGCCACGTATCGAGCAGCGGGTGTTCGCCCTCGCCCTCGCGCGCGTTGAGCGCCGGAAAGCTGCCGACGATGCCCGCCTTGCATTGCGCGATGACCAGTTCGGGCACCGAGATGATGAACAAGGGGGCGGCGACCATGGGCACGCGCAACCCTTGCAGGGCGGCTGGCAGGTGGCTGTCGTCTCTTGGCATATGGCTGCTCCGTTGGGTGGCCGGGCGGTTGCCCACCCGACCGTTGATAAGAAAGGGGGCGGTGAACCCGCCCCGCTTGTTAGAGAACCTCAAAGAGGCCCGCGCCGCCCATGCCGCCGCCGATGCACATGGTGCAGACAACGTATTTGGCGCCCCGGCGTTTGCCTTCGATCAGCGCTGTGCCGACCATGCGCGCGCCCGACATGCCATAGGGGTGGCCGATGGAGATGGCGCCGCCGTTGACGTTCAACAGCTCATCGGGGATGCCCAGCTTGTCGCGCGATGCGATGACCTGACAGGCAAAGGCTTCGTTCAGTTCCCACAGGCCGATGTCGTCCATCTTCAGCCCGTGCGCTTCCAGCAGTTTCGGCACGGCATAGATCGGGCCGATGCCCATCTCATCCGGCTCACAGCCCGCGGCCATGACGCCCACGTAACGGCCCAGCGGCTCAAGGCCTTTCTTCTCGGCGGTCTTGGCTTCCATGATCACGGAGGCCGACGCGCCATCGCTCAGCTGCGAGGCGTTGCCGGCGGTGATGAACTTGCCCTCGGCCAGATGGATGCCGTTCTTGAACACAGGCTGCAGCCCCGCGAGGCTTTCGGCGGAGGTGCCGGGGCGGTTGCCCTCGTCTTTTTCCAGCGTCACATCATGTTTCGAGATTTCCTTGGTCTCGCGGTCCTGCATCATCATGACGGTGGACATGGCGACGATCTCATCGTCAAGGCGGCCCGCCTGTTGCGCCTGATGTGTGCGCTCCTGGCTTTGGGCGGCGTATGCGTCCTGCGCCTCGCGGCTGACGTTGTAGCGTTCGGCCACGTTTTCTGCCGTCTCCAGCATGGTCATGTAGATCTCGGGTTTGTTCGCCTTGAGCCACGGATCTGCCCCCACGCGCATTTCAGGTGTCTGCACCATGGAAATGCTTTCGACACCGCCGCCCACGACCACGTCCATGCCATCGGTGACGACCTGTTTGGCCGCGGTGGCAATCGCCATCATGCCGCTGGCGCACTGACGGTCGAGCGACATGCCGCCCACGGTCACGGGCAGACCCGCGCGAATGGCGGCTTGCCGTGCGATGTTGCCGCCCGAATGGCCCTGTTGCAGGGCAGCACCCAGCACCACGTCGGCCACTTCGCCGCCGTCGATGCCTGCGCGGCTGACGGCGTGTTCGATGGCATGGGCGGCCAGCGCCTGCGGTGTGGTGGCGTTGAAGGCACCCCGATAGGCTTTGCCGATCGGTGTGCGGGCGGTTGAAACGATCACTGCGTCACGCATGGGTTCATGTCCTTCTTGGTTGGTGGGGTCGGACCGGGGCGCTGCCCCGGACCCCGGAGTTTTTCTGGCAAGATGAAGAGGTTACCAGTCGAGCTTGATGCCCTTGGCCTGTGCGGCCGACTTGGCGTATTTGCGGGTCTGGCTGAAGGCGTCGGTCAGTTCCTCCTGACCTTCGGGATCGGTGATGGCGGCCCATTGCTCGGCTACCGCTTCGGGGGTGATGTCGCCCTCGATCATGGTGCCGACGGTCTCGTAGACCCGCGTTTGGGCAAAGTTGCCTGCGCCTGCACCAAGAATGGTGCGGTTCGGCCCGTCTTCGGACACAAGGTAGAGCACGCCGGGGGTGATTGTTTCGGGTTGCAGCAAATCCGCCGCTTCGGGGGGCAGCAATTCCTGGGTCATGCGGGTCGCGGCCGTGGGGGCCAGCGTGTTGACGCGGATGTTGTCGCGCGCCCCTTCGAGGCAGAGCACGTTCATCAGCCCCATCATCGCAGCCTTCGCCGCCCCATAGTTCGACTGGCCGAAATTGCCGTAAAGCCCCGAGGCCGAGGAGGTCACCACGATGCGCCCGTATTGCGCGGCCCGCATGTGCGGCCAGACCGCGTGGCAGCAGTTGGCGGTGCCCATCAGGTGCACATCGACGACCTTTTGAAAGTCCGCGAGATCCATCTTGCCAAAGGTCTTGTCGCGCAGGATACCCGCGTTGTTGATCAGGATGTCGACGCGGCCCCAGCGGTCCATGGTCTTGGTCACCATGTCCTGAACCTGCGCGGCATCCGACACATCGGCACCGTGGGCCATGGCCTCACCGCCCATCGCCTCGATCTCGGCCACCACGGATGCTGCGGCGGAGGTGTCGTTGCCACTGCCATCGGTTGCGGCACCAAGGTCATTGACCACGACCTTCGCGCCCCGTTCGGCCAGACCCAGGGCGTGACAGCGGCCCAATCCGACCCCTGCCCCGGTTACAATTGCCACGCGATCGTCAAATCGGATCATGAATCACCCTCCCAATGCGGCGCGAAAGAGGTTCGGGCCGCTCATAACCTGAATGCCGCCAGAGACCGGGATGATCGCCCCGGTGATGAAACTGCCGCCCTTGCCGCAGAGAAACTGCATGCAGCCTGCGATGTCTTCGTCCCGACCCACGCGGCCCAGCGGCACGTCGTGGCCGACCTTTTCGCGCATGCCTTCGTCGGCGGTGGCGAAGGCGGTCATGCGGCTGACGAAGGGCCCCGGGGCCAGTGCGTTCACGGTAATGTGGTGGCCTGCAAGTTCCTTGGCCATGATGCGGGTGATCTGGTGGACCGCCGCCTTGGACGCGGCATAGCTGTAGGCCCCGTCGCCCAGCGGCACGTCGCCCATGACAGAGCCCACGTTGACCACGCGCGCGGGATCGTCGGCGGAGCCGGAGGCGATCAGCATGGGCAAGAGCGCCTGCGTGAGGTGGAACAGACCCGCGTTGTTGACGCCCTGCACCTTGGCCCATGCCTCGAACGGGAACTGGCCCAAGGGCGCGCCCCATGTCACGCCCGCGTTGTTCATCAGGATGTCGAGGGTTGGCGTGCGCTCCTTCAGCCCATGCACGAGGGCGTTCACGCCGTCCTCGCTGCTGACGTCACCGGCAAAGCCTTCGCAGCTGCCGGGGGCGTCCATCTGGTTCAGCTCATCGGCCACGGCCATACAGGCGTCGGCCTTGCGCGAGGCGATGAACACCTTGGCACCCGCCTGCATCAGGCCCGTGGCGGCCATGCGGCCGATACCGGTGGCGCCACCAGTGACAAGGGCAACCTTTCCATTCAATGAAAACAGATCATTGGGGGTCATAGTTCATCCTTTACATTAAAATCCACGGGCCGCTGCGACTTGTGCCGCGTGGTACCCGTAGTCGCCCAGCCATTCGGTGGCGACGCGGGCGCGTTTCATGAAAAAGCCCATGTCGAAGGCGTCGGTCATGCCGATGCCGCCGTGCATCTGGACGCCTTCCATGACTGCCAACTTGGCCGTTTGGGTTGCGCGGGCCTTGGCCAGGCTGACGGCCATCGCGGCGTTGCCCGGGTCTTCGTCCAGTTTGCGGCCCGCGTGGCGCACCGCCGACAGGGTGATTTCCGTTTCAGACCAGAGGTGTGCGGCGCGGTGTTGAAGTGCCTGAAAGCGTCCGATCTCGACCCCGAACTGCTTGCGCTCCTTGAGGTAACCGACGGTCATGCCAAAGGCACCGGCGCTCAGGCCCAGAAGTTCGGCGGCCACGGCGGCCTGCCCCGCCTGCAAGGCCGGAGACAGCACCGTCATGGCGTCGTCCACATTGCCCAGAACATCCTCGCCCGTGGCTTCAACATCGGCAAAGGTCACCTCGGCCGCGTCGCGGCTGTCGATCATGTTGCGCACGTCACGGGTGATGCCGTCAGATTGCGCATCCACATCGAACAGGGTCAGCCCGTCGTCCGTGCGCGCCAGCACCAACAGGCGATCGGCGTTGCCGCCATCCACGACGAAGCCCTTGGTGCCATTCAGGCGGAAGCCGTTGCCATCGTGGGTGGCCTTGAGTTGGGTCGCCTCCGGATCATGTTTCGCGCCCTCGTCCACCGCCAGTCCATAGATCACGTCGCCCGTGGCGATCCGGCCCAGAGCGTCGCGCGCCCGCTCCGTGGCGACCTGGCGCAGCGCGGTGGCCGCGATCACGGCGGTAGAGATGAAAGGCGACGTCGCAAGCGTCTTGCCCATTTCCAGCGCCAGCAGGCCCGCCGCGGCATGGCCCATATCCGAGCCGCCCGCCTCTTCGGGCACCAGCACGCCGGTCCAACCCATCTGCGCCATCCCGGCCCAGAGCGCGCGGTCGATGGTTTCGCCCGCATCGCGCAGACCGCGCAAGTGGCTTACCGGGGCCGCGCCGTCCAAAAAGCCGCGTGCCGCGTCGGCCAGCATGGTTTCGTCTTCGGTCATCAACAGCGTGCTCATGCGGGCAACCCCAATACGCGGCGGGAAATGATGGACAGCATCACCTCGGAGGTGCCGCCCTCGATCGAGTTGGCCTTGGTGCGCAGCCAGTCGGCAGGCAGGCTGTCGTATTTGCCCGCCCATTCAAGTGCGTCGGCACCGCCCGCGGACATCATCAATTCATGACGGCGCTTGTTCAGCTCGGTGCCCGCGTATTTCAGCATCGCAGAAGCGTCCCCGACGCCCCCGCCTGATTCCGCCTGATCCTTGTAGCGCTCCAACGTCAGGGCCACGGCCAGCGCATCAACCTCGCAGGCCATCGCCTCGGCACGCAGCACCGGATCGGTCAGACCGCCGTCCTGTTCGGCCAGAACGGCCCCCAGCGGACGGCCGCCCAACAGGCCCTGCCCGCCGCCCGAGATCATCTCGCGTTCATGTGTCAGCAGGTGTTTGGCCACGTCCCAGCCGCGGTTTTCTTCGCCCACCACGTGGGATTTCGGCACACGCACATCGTCAAAGAATGTCTCGCAGAACACCGAAGCGCCGGAAATCAGACGGATGGGCCGCGTGGTGACGCCGGGCGTGGTCATATCGATCAGAACGAACGAAATGCCCAGGTGTTTGGGCGCATCGCGGTCGGTGCGCAGCAGCGCGAAAATCCAGTCAGCCTTGTCCGCGTAAGAGGTCCAGATCTTCTGGCCATTTACGAGATAGTGGTCGCCGTCGCTTTCGGCCTTGGTCTGGACGGAGGCCAGATCAGAGCCTGCGCCGGGTTCGGAATACCCCTGACACCAGCGGATTTCCCCGCGGGCGATGGGCGGCAGGTATTCGAGCTTTTGTTCGTGGGTGCCAAAGGCCAGAAGGGCCGGCCCCAACATCCAGATGCCAAAGCTTTGCAGCGGCACGCGCGCGCCCAGATCGGCCATTTCTTCGGACAGGATTTTCTCGCGGGCACGGTCCAGCCCGCCGCCGCCGTACTCCACGGGCCATGTCGGCACGGTCCAGCCCTTGGCCGCCATACGTTCGAGCCAGATGCGCTGTGCCTCGGATTTGAATTCCCAGTTGCGTCCGCCCCAGCAGATCGCGTCTTCGCCCGAAGCCCCATCGCGCATCTCTTCGGGGCAATTGGCCTCGAGCCATGCGCGGGCCTCTGCCCGGAATGCTTCCAGCGATTGGTCGGTCATTGTCTCTCCCCCCGTGGCAGGTGACGCTTTGCCGTTACGTTCCGCAATGCAAAATCGCATTTCGCAATTGCGTTGACAAGGTGTCGCAGGCAGGATCGCCTCTGACAAGACACCACAGGACCGCGCGGCATCGTGCCGTTGCGTCACGACCAAATGGGGGGATCGACCGAAATGAAAGCCATGCTGAGCACCGCGCCCGGGGGACCCGAGACGCTGGAATGGACCGAGATGCCGGACCCCGATGCGGCCAAGGGCGAGATCCGCATTGACGTCAAGGCGGCGGGGGTGAATTTCCCCGACACGTTGATCATTCAGGACCTGTACCAACTGAAACCCCCGCGCCCCTTCGCGCCCGGCGGTGAGGTCGCGGGCGTGGTGGATCAGGTGGGTGAAGGTGTCACCGACTATGCCGTGGGTGACAAGGTGATCGCCATGACCGGGTTCGGCGGCTTTGCCACCAAGCTCTGCGTGGCCCCCAGCCGCTGTCTGAAGATGCCCGAGGGCATGACATTTGAAGATGCCGCCTGTCTGGTGCTGACATACGGCACGTCGCATCACGCGCTGAAAGACCGCGCGCATATTCAACCCGGCGAGACGTTGTTGATTCTCGGCGCTGCGGGTGGTGTGGGCGCTGCGGCGATCGAATTGGGCAAGGCCGCGGGTGCGCGTGTCATTGCCTGCGTGTCGTCAGAAGACAAGGCGCAGTTCTGCCGCGACCTTGGCGCGGATGAAACGCTGATCTATCCGCGCGAGATGGACCGCGACGCGCAAAAGGCGTTCTCGGGAGAGGTCAAGAAACTGGCAGGCCCCGGCGGGGTCAACGTGGCCTATGACGCGGTGGGGGGGGACTATGCCGAACCTGTCATTCGCGCCATGGCGTGGGCGGGGCGCTTTCTGGTCGTGGGGTTCCCCGCAGGCATTCCCAAGATCCCGCTGAACCTCACCCTTCTCAAATCCTGCCAGATCGTCGGTGTTTTCTGGGGGGCCTCGACCATGGTCGATCCCAAGGGGCACATGGAGAACATGGGCGATCTGTTCCGGCTTTATGCCGAGGGCAAGATCAAGCCGCGCATCACCGCATCCTTCCCCATGGAAGAGGCCGCCGCCGCCCTGAGCCATATCGCCGACCGCAAGGTGCTGGGCAAAGTCGTCCTGACCACGGGCTGAGCCGGTGCCGCCCTGCCCTTTAAAGGCCCTCGAGGTGGCTGATGTCGTTGAAACCGCGAATGGTCATGCGCTCGCCTTGCACCACAAGGCGGCTGATCGAGCCGTTGGCCGCACCCAGAAAGGCAAAGGGCGCCGACCCGCTGGCCATGGCCAGCGCCGCACCGATCACGCCGCCATGCACGACCACGGCCACCTGTTGATCGGCATGGGCCGACGCCACGCGCAGCAACCCGCGCCGCACCCGGCCAAAGAACTGGTCCTTGGTTTCGGCCCCCGGAATTTCACCCCAATCCTGTCGTTCGACCGCGCGGCGGTAGATCGGATCGCCCTCGGCGGCCTTGATCCGGTAAAGCCCGCCGTCCCAGTCGCCCAGGTGCACCTCGTGCAGGTCCGGGTCCTGCACCGGGCCAAGGCCCAGATGCTCTGCCAGCGGGGCCGCCGTCTGATGGGTGCGCTGCAGCTTGGTCACGTAGATCGCCGCGATGGGTGCGGATTTCAGGCGCGCACCGACACGTGCGGCTTGCCTGTGCCCCTGATCGTGCAGGGCCGGGTCGCCGTGCCCATCCACCATCGGAAAACTTTCACCGGGCCGCGCGGGCGCGCTTTCGCCATGCCGGATCAACAGCAAATCCGCCGCTCCAGCCGGCGGGGCATAGACAGGTTGGCGGTATTCCGCGGCCATTATCACGCTCCTCTTTTTTCACGCTCATAACAAGGAAACCCAACCATGACCAATCGCCAGATCGTTGTACAGGAATTGCCCAAGGGCACATTGACCGAAGACCATTTCGCCCTGCGCGAAACCGACCGCCCCAGCCCCGGTGAGGGCGAGGTGCTGCTGCGCACCGTGCTGATGTCCATCGATGCGGCCAACCGCAGCTGGATGCAGGGCGCGACCTACCGCGATGCGGTGAAGGCGGGCGACGTCATGGCCACCTATTCGGTTTGCGAGGTCATGGAATCCAACAGCCCCCGCGTGGCCGTGGGCGATATCGTTGCGGCCGAGGCAGAATGGGCCGACTACATCGTCCGCCCCGGCCACAAGGTGCAGAAGCTGCCCAAGGTGCCACAACTGACACATTTGCTGAGCGTTTACGGAATCGCGGGCAAGACCGCCTTTCACGGTCTGATCAGCGTCGGCAAGCCGATTGCGGGCGAAACCATCGTGGTGTCGGCGGCGGCAGGCTCCGTTGGCGGCTACGTGGGCCAGATCGGCAAGGCGCTGGGGTGCCGCGTTGTGGGCATCGCGGGCGGGCCGGAGAAATGCAAATGGGTGGTGGACGAGCTGGGCTTTGACGCGTGCGTGGATTACCGCGAACCGGGCCTCTTCAAGGCCCTGCGCGCCGTGTGCCCTGACGGGATCGACGTCTATTTCGACAACGTGGGCGGTGACGTGCTTGAGGCGACGCTGGCGCTGATGAACGAACGCGGGCGTGTCGCCTGCTGTGGTGCCATCAGCCAGTATGACACGACCAACCCCACGGGCCCCCGCAACCTGCCCGGTGCCATCGTGGTCAAACGGCTGCGTATGGAAGGGTTCATCGTGATGGATTTCGCCCAGGACGACGCCAAGGCCGTGCGCGCGCTGCAAACCTGGGTGCAATCGGGTCAGATCAAGGTGACCGAGGACATCGTGGAAGGGTTGGAGAACGCGCCCAAGGCACTGATCGGTCTCTTGGCCGGTGACAACAAGGGCAAGCGCATGGTGCGCGTGGGCGCGGACCCAAGCTGAGGAGCATGAGAACAATGACAGCGATTGAAAACGCCCGCGCGGCGATGGAAGCACAGATCGGCCAGGAGGTCGGCGTATCGAACTGGATCATGGTGGATCAGGCCATGATCGACCAATTCGCTGAAACCACCCACGACGATCAGTGGATTCACGTGGACCCGGCGCGGGCTGCGGCCGAAACCCCCTTTGGCGGGGCCATCGCGCACGGGTTTCTCAGCCTCAGCCTCGCCAGCCGCTTTGCCTACGACTGCTTTTCAATGGCGCCGGGGCAAGTGATGGGAATCAACTATGGCTTCAACAAGCTGCGGTTTCTGAACCCGGTGAAGGCCGGCAGCCGTCTGCGCGGGCGTTTTACCATGCGTGCGGTGACCCAGCGCAGCGCCACGGACCTCTTGCGTGAAACCGGCCTCACCATCGAGATCGAAGGGGAAGAGACCCCTGCCCTTGTTGCAGAATGGCTTGGTCTGGCGGTTTTTTCTCCGCACGATTAAGCCAAGACGCGGCAATGTCTGGACACAAGGGCATTGCCGCGTCTAAGTGAAAAGACATCATTCAAGAGTAGCTTTATGACATCGATCCTTGTCCTTAATGGTCCGAATCTCAATCTGCTGGGCACCCGCCAGCCCGAGGTCTATGGCCATACGACGCTGGCCGATGTCGAAGCGATGTGCCGCGGCACCGCCGCTGATCTTGGTGTGGCGCTGGAATTTGCGCAATCCAATCACGAGGGCGCGCTGGTCGATGCCATTCACGCGGCCAAGGGCGTGCATGACGGCATCGTGCTGAACGCGGGCGCTTACACCCACACCTCCATCGCGCTTATGGATGCCATCGCGTCGGTCGAAGTGCCGACAATCGAATTGCATCTCAGCAACGTGCACGCGCGCGAGCCCTTTCGCCATCACAGCTATATCGCACCTGTCAGCATCGGTCTGATCTGCGGCTTTGGCGCGGCGGGCTACACGCTGGCCCTGCGCGCCATGCAGCAGCATCTGGAGGCCGCGCCATGAGCAGCGATGTCCGGGCCTATCTGCATTACCTGTCCAACTGCCAAAGCATCGAAGAGCTCTGGGAGGCCCACACCGACAAGATGAACAGCTATGGGTTTGATCGGTTGATCTATGGCTTTACCCGCTACCGGTCAGGCACGTCGCTGGGCGATCCCGAGGATTTCATCATCCTCAGCAACCATTCCAAGGCATACCTCGATGTCTTCATGGGCGAACAGCACTATGTGCACGCCCCGATGGTCAACTGGGCACTGTCGAACGAGGGGGCGGGCAGTTGGCGGATGCTGGCGCAGATGCTGGACACTGAAACCCTGACACCTGCCGAGCGCCGGGTGTTCGAATTCAACCAGGTCATGGGCGTGACCGCTGGCTATACCATCAGTTTCAAGTCGGTGTCCGCAAGGTCCAAAGGGGCCATCGCCCTGACCGCGCGTGCAGGCATGGATCAGGACGAAGTTGATGCGGTCTGGGACAAACACGGCGCCGACATCCACCTGATGAACAACGTGGCGCACCTGAAAATCCTCACCCTGCCCTATGCCGCGCCCAATCGTGGCCTGACAAAACGCCAGCGCGAGGCGTTGGAATGGGTGGGTGACGGCAAAACGATGCAGGACATCGCCGTTCTGATGGGCCTCACGTCGGCCACGGTGGAAAAACACCTGCGCCTGGCGCGCGAAGCACTGGCTGTTGAAACCACGGCGCAGGCCGTTCTGAAGGCCGCATTCGCCAATCAGATGTTCATTCTCGAAGCCTGAGACGGGTTCGCGCCGCCACGTAAGCCGTTGATTTCGTTATCCTTGACGCAAGCGCGCGGGTTTTCCCCTTGTTTTATTGCGCCACAATTGTGCTGGGGGTAAGGATTCCCTGACTTTCTTAACGTTGCGTTAACGCGCAATATTAACGTGTTCCGTGAGTGGTGGCTTTGGCCAGTGGAACAGCGGGAAGCACCTTCGCCATTTCGAAGCTCTGCTGACCGACCGGTCTGACCGGATCCCGGCTTGGGGGTGTATTGATCCGCCTTCAAGTCGGACCTTTGCGAAAACGGGTCCACGTCTCATCCCCGTGGCAATCGGACCCACGCAAAAACGCGGAGCTGCTCTGGGGAGTGGCTCCGCGCATTCATTCAGCCGGACCATGGTCGCGCCTTCCCCTGCCCTTCTTTGGGGCAAAAATACTTTGGGGTGAGGCACGCAGTGCCGAGGGGCAAAGCCCCTCAGCGCGGTCAGGACAAGGACGGGAAGTAATCCTCGCACACACCTTCACGGTACACATCCGCCGTACAGCAGTGCAATCCGCCCCCGAACGCATAGGCATCGCGCAACTCGACCGGCACGACTTCGAGCCCCAGCTTGTCCATCTGCTCCATCTGGTACACCTCGCTGGCCTCCACACAGACGGTCTTGGGGTCCAGCACCAGCACGTTCATGCTGAGCCATGTGGACGAATAGCACAGCGGCGGCGGTGTGTTGTGCGCAGGCTGGGCGGCGTCCACGATCTCCCAATCGTTGTCGTTGAACATCTTGCGTTGGTCGTCGGGCAGACGCCGCTGCGGGTTGTTCAGGATCAGACCGGGACGCAGCGGTGTAAAGGTCGCGTCGATGTGGATCGGATAGGGATCGCCGGGGAAATTCACCGTGTGGACCCGGTGATCGGGGTAATGGCGGCGCAGCCACTCGATGCCCTTGAGGTTTGTGGTGAAGCCGTGTTGCACCACCAGATCGCGGCCAAAGCGCAAGACATCGGCGGCGTCAAAGAGCGGTTCTTCCTCGGTGGTGACAAAGAACTTCTTGGCCGCCCATTCCAAACGTTTGGCATCGCCAATCTTGTCGCTCAGGTAGTCGGGGTGGTAATCGGCATCCGTAAGGCGGGGCTTTGGCGCCGCCTCGTGGCGGAAATTGGGGTCTTCGTCCCAATAGCGCTGCATCAGTGGACGATAGTTCAGATACTCGAACCAGCGGCAACGATAGGACATCTTCGCTTCGAGGATTTCCGAGCCGACCGTCAGCAGTACATCGCGCGGCGGCATACAGCCAAACTGGCTTTCGGTATGGAAATCGGGCGTGGTCACGGGTTTGGCATGATCAATGCTGTTGGGGCGGTCCACACGCACACCGCGCTTTTCCAGCATCGAGGCGAAGTTGTCCAACAACTCGTTGGCGCGGTCGATGGTTTCCTGTGGGCGGCGGCCCCATTGGCCGCGCATGTCGCTGTCTTCGGGCACTTTTGCGTCCAGCGCGGGTTCCTCGGGCGGGATGTGGCAATCATCTGCCCGGCCCACGATCACATGTTTCAGCGGGTCCCATTCGTTCCAGCTGTTGACCACTGTTTTTGTCATCTCTCTCTCCCCTGACGTGCGACAGGGCACCCATTAGGATGCCCTGCGCCGGTCTTCTGTTCTGTTTGCGGCAGGCCCTAGCCCTGAGCGGCCTTGGCCACTTCGGCGGCGAAGTCTTCTTTTTCCACTTCGATGCCTTCGCCCACTTCCAGACGTGCGAACCCGGTGATGGATGCGCCCGCCTCTTTGGCGGCCTCGCCCACGGTCAGATCGGGGTTCACCACGAACTGCTGGTTCAGCAGGGTCACTTCGGACATGTATTTCTTCATCCGGCCCACGATCATCTTCTCGATGACCTGCTCGGGCTTGCCGCTTTCGCGTGCAATGTCCATCTGGACCTGCTTTTCCTTCTCGACCACGGCCGGGTCCAGATCATCTTCGCTCAGCGAGGCGGGGTTCACGGCGGCGATGTGCATCGCAACCTGCTTGCCAAAGCCTTCGTCGCCGCCGGCCATTGCGACCAGAACGCCGATCTTGCCCATGCCTGCGGTCGCGGCATTGTGCACGTAGGACACCACTGTGTCGCCTTCGAGGGTCGCCATGCGACGCACGCTCATGTTTTCGCCGATTGTCGCGATCTTGTCGGTGACAACGTCCTGAACGGTCTTGCCACCCATGTCGGCGGCCACCAGCTCTTCAACGGTGCTTACGCCCATTGCGGCGCCCGCGATGCCTGCAACCATCTCCTGGAATTCGGCGTTCTTGCCAACAAAGTCGGTTTCCGAGTTCACTTCGACTGCAACGCCCTTACCGCCTTCGGTTTTCACGGCGACGAGGCCTTCGGCCGCGGTGCGGCCCGATTTCTTGGCGGCTTTCGCCAGACCCTTGGTGCGCAGCCAGTCCACGGCGGCTTCCATGTCGCCGGCGGTTTCTGTCAGTGCCTTCTTGGCGTCCATCATGCCTGCGCCTGTGCTGTCACGCAGTTCTTTGACCATCGATGCTGTGATTGCCATCTTCGGTTCTCCTTGATCAGATTGGGGGTAAGGTGGAGCATGCTCCACCTTACGTGTCAGATGCGTGACGCGGCTCAGCTTTCGGCTGGGGCGTCGTCGGTCGCAGCAGCTTCGGCGGGCGCTTCTTCCGCAGCCGGTGCAGCTTCCAGGGCTTCTTCTTCTGGTGCTTCTTCCATGGCACCCAGATCAACACCAGCCGCACCCAGTTGTGCGCTCATGCCGTCCAGCGCCGCACGGGCTGCCAGATCGCAATACAGAGCGATGGCGCGGGCCGCGTCGTCGTTGCCGGGAATGATGTAGTCGATGCCATCGGGCGGGCAGTTGGTGTCGACCACGGCCACAACGGGGATGCCCAGCTTGTTGGCTTCGGCCACGGCCAGCGCTTCTTTTTTCACGTCGATGACAAAGATCAGGTCGGGACGGCCGCCCATTTCGCGGATACCGCCCAGCGACGCTTGCAGTTTGCCCTGGTCACGTTCCATGCCCAGACGCTCTTTCTTGGTCAGGCCTTCGAAACCGATCTCGGCCTGCTCATCGATTGCCTTCAGACGGTTGATCGACTGCGACACGGTCTGCCAGTTGGTCAGCGTGCCACCGAGCCAGCGGTGGTTCATGTAATACTGTGCGCATTTCTCAGCGGCATCGGCGATGGGCTGTGCGGCCTGACGCTTCGTGCCAACAAACAGAATGCTGCCGCCCTTGGCGACGGTGTCACGGATGACCTGCAGCGCCTGGTCCAGCATGGGAACGGTCTGGGTCAGGTCCATGATGTGGATGCCGTTGCGCGCGCCGTAAATGAACGGGCCCATACGGGGGTTCCAACGCTGTGTCTGGTGACCAAAGTGAACGCCTGCTTCCAGCAGCTGGCGCATGGAGAACTCGGGAAGAGCCATGTCTTATTCCTTTTCCGGTTTTCGCCTTGGCGGGGTATCAGTGCGGATGCACCAACCGGGGGACCTTTGGGGATGTCTCCCCCATCGGCCCAATCCCCACCTGCGGATTGAAGTGCCGCGCGTATAGGATGGTTTGCGCAGCGGTGCAAGCCCTCTCTGACAGGCCCTTGCGCGACCTTGCGATCAGGCCTGATCCTCAACAGCCGCGCCATGAAACGGATGGGCTGCGCGCACGGCGTCTTCGGCGGCGCGCGCCAATGTCTTGCGGCTTTCGAAATCCGCGACCTTCAAGGGCGGGTGATAGATCACCTCAACACGCCCCTGCCGGGCTGCGGCCAATGTGTGCAGCAGGTGCGGGCCGAAATCCATGTCGCCCCACCAGCCGTAAAACCGCACATCTTCGCCTTTCGGGGCATGATAGACCACGGTGACCGGCTGCACATACAGAACATCGCGCAACTGAGGCGCATAGAACGACTGGAACAGCGTGGGCTTGAAGGGCAACACGCGACGGCCATCGGTGCTGGTGCCTTCGGGAAAGAACAAAAGCCTGTGGCCCGCCAGCAGGCGCTCCTGAAACAGGCGGGTCTGTTCGGCGGCTTTCTTGGGATTGCGTTCGATGAATACGGTGCCCGTGGCCCGCGCCAGCCAGCCGATACCGGGCCATGCCGCCACTTCGGACTTGGACACGAAATAGATGCGTTTGCGCGCGTTGAGCACGAATATATCCAGCCACGAGGAATGATTGGCCACCACAGCCCCCGGCGTGGTCATCGGCTGGCCCGTCACCGTGTTGCGGATACCCAGGAGGCGCAGCGCATTGCCGCAGACAAAGACGGTGATATGAGGCGTGAGCGGACGGTGCAGACCGTAGACGGGCCGTTCGACCAGCCGCACCAGCAGCAATACGATCAGCCCGCCGAAGACAAGCGTTCCCACGGCCAGACCACGCATGAAGATACGCAGGTAACCCATTGCACCAAATGGCTTTTGCGGCGGAACGTCGCCTTCATCCCATGTGCTCATGACGCGTCCTTCGTGTGCGGGGCGTAAATCCGGCTTTGGCGGGCGTTCATGCGGGCCGTGTCCATGACAAGGCAGACATCGGTCGTGTTGAACGCCTCGTCGCGCCACGCGCCCTCTCCGATCACCCCACCCAGACGCAGATAGGCCTTGATCAGCGCCGGGATTTGCAACATCGCGGCGCGCCGGTCCAGCGCGTCCTCAGTGATCAGGTCCATCGGTTGAAAGGCAGCCGCCCGCGCGCGCACGCGCAGCTCCGGGGGCGCAAGATGGCGGTGGTGCAACAAGGACAAAGGCTGTGCCAGCGCCTGCGCATCAGTGCCGTGAAAGCTGGCAACGCCGAACAGGATGTCGATCTTGTGCTCGGCCACATAGGCCGCCAGCGCGCTCCAGAGGTGGAACATGGCCGTGCCACCGCGATAGTCCGCATGCAGGCACGAGCGCCCCAACTCAAGCAAACGCCGCCCCGTCGCGCGCAGGGCCGTCAGGTCGTATTCGTCTTCGGAATAGAACTGCCCCGCCGCGCGCGCCTGATCACAGCGCAGCATCCGGTAGACGCCCACAACCGCGCCGCGTGCATCATCATGCAACAGCATGTGGTCGAAATACGGGTCAAAACGATCGCGTTCCAGCCGCGCGTCATGGTCCACCATGTCGCCCTGCCCGCCCAGTTCGCGCACGAAAACATCGTAGCGCAAGCGCTGCGCGTCCCGAAGTGCCTCGGGCGTGGTGGCCATTGAGATCCGGAATTCTGGCGTGTGCTGCATGGAAAAATTAAAAAAATCTGTCCGCAATGGTCCGGGGTGAAGGATATGTTAACATTTCAGAAACCATCATGCCCCATCAAAAACAGGCATCAAGGCCACGTGGCAGCTGTCAATCACCACTTTGCCTTGCTCACGAAAGTTAACGGTCACACGTCCGTCCACGTTGCTTTGTACTTGTCCCGTGCCCCAATCCGCATGTTCGGGGTGGCGCACCAACATTCCGGGAGCCAGAATGGCGTTGAGATCTTCCATGTCCCTCCAATCCGACAGGTGTCACGATGGGTAAATCAGACGTAAACCTTGCTGCCCTGATCGGCAGCCGCATTTGCCACGACCTCATATCCCCCATTGGCGCGATCAACAATGGTCTCGAATTGCTTGGCATGACCGGGACCAGCAAAGATGGCCCCGAGCTTGACCTGATCTCCGAAAGCGTGGGCAACGCCAGCGCGCGCATCCGTTTTTTCCGCATTGCCTATGGGGCTGCCGGTGAACAGGCGGTGGGACGGGCCGAAATCGTGTCCGTTTTGAAGGATGTGATGGGCGCAGGGCGGATCGACGTGGCCTGGGGCCCGCTGGATGCGCAACCGCGCAGCGGGGTGCGCATGGCGTTCCTCGCGATCCAGTGTCTGGAAAGTGCAGCCCCCTATGGTGGACGCATCGAGGTGTCGTCGGATCGCGATCGGTGGACAGTGCATTGCCACAGTGAAAAACTGATGGTGGATGACGGGGTGTGGGCCCATCTGACAGGCGGCAAGGATCCCGCCGACATATCCCCCGCACAGGTGCAATTCGCGCTTTTGCCCGCCTTGATCAGCGACGCGGGCCGACGTCTGACCGTTGAACGGACAGACACCGACATCACCATCACGTTCTAAGGCGTCAGGCGCGTGTCGTCCCGTCGCCGCGCACCAGGTATTTGAAACTGGTCAACTGGGCCGCCCCCACTGGGCCGCGCGCGTGCATCTTGCCGGTGGCGATGCCAATCTCCGCCCCCATGCCAAACTCGCCCCCGTCCGCGAACTGGGTCGAGGCATTGTGCATCAGGATCGCGCTGTCCAGCCGCTGCATGAAACGGTCGGCGGTGGCCTGATCTTCGGTCATGATGCAATCGGTGTGGTTGGACCCGTGCGTGCGGATATGCGCGATGGCCGCATCCACATCCTCCACCACGCGTGCGGCGATGATCATGTCGAGGAACTCGTGCCCCCAATCGGCGTCACTAGCCGCAACGGTGCCGTCGATCCCGCCCAGTGTGGCGTCGGCACGGACTTCGACGCCCGCGGCGATCAGCGCTTCGATCACTGCGCGGCCCAAGCTCTGCGCCACGTCCTTGTGAATCAGCAGGCATTCGGCGGACCCACAGATGCCGGTGCGCCGGGTCTTGGCATTCAGCACCACGTCCAGCGTCTTTTGCGGATCGGCGGCGGCGTCGATGTAGATGTGCACGATGCCTTCGAGGTGGGCAAAGACCGGCACGCGCGCCTCGCGTTGTACCAGCCCGACCAGCCCCTTGCCCCCGCGCGGCACGATCACGTCGATGGTATCGGTCATGCGCAGCATTTCCGACACTGCCGCCCGGTCGCGGGTCGGAACCAGTTGGATCGCGTCCTCGGGCAGGTTCGCATCGCGCAGCCCTTCGACAAGGCAGGCGTGAATGGCCTGGCTGGAATGAAAGCTCTCTGATCCGCCGCGCAGGATCACCGCGTTGCCCGCCTTGAGGCACAGCGCACCGGCATCCGCCGTCACGTTGGGGCGGCTTTCATAGATCACGCCGATGACGCCCAGCGGGGTGCGCACGCGCTGAATGTGCAGGCCCGTGGGCCGGTCCCATTCGGTCATCACCTCGCCCACCGGATCGGGTTGCTCGGCCACGTTGCGCAACCCGTCAACGATGCCCTGAATGCGTGCCTCGTCCAGCATCAGGCGGTCCATCATCGCGGGCGACAACCCCTTGTCGCGCCCATAGGCCATGTCTTCACCGTTGGCGGCGATGATTTCGGCGCGGTTACGCCAGACGGCCTCGGCCGCGCTGATCAGAGCGGCGTGCTTGCGTTCTGCGCTGGCAAAGGCCAACGCGGCGCTGGCGGCCTTGGCGCGGGTGCCGATGTCGGCCATCAGGGCGGCAATGTCTGTGTTGTCTTTCATCGGATCGTCCTTGCCCGGTGCGGGCGGTCTGTCTTGGTCGGGGATGCCCCCCAGTCTAGCGGTTTGACGCTCAAAGCGCCATGTCGTCGCGGTGGATCAGCGCCGCCCGACCCGGATAGCCCAAAAGCCCCTCGAT
>CBFHND010000028.1:0-42128 GCA_965657085.1 uncultured Paracoccaceae bacterium | reverse complement strand
ACATGGCCACGCCCGTCAACCCGTTGTTGATGGCCGAGGTCACGCCCCGGCCCGCACGCTTGCCCATCACGATCCAGCCCACGACAAGTCCAAGGACAGTATTGACCTGAACGAAATACCCAAAATCCGTGCTTTCCGGCATCAGGGGCATGATCTGTCGGGACAGGATATACCCCGTGATTGCGAGGCAAATGGCAGCCACCAATTTCGCTGCGTCGGGCATGTAACAGTCCTTTTGTGCCGTGTGATCAGGCCGGGCGCTTGATCGTGATCTGTGTCACATCACAATTGGCACTTTCAAAGGTCGCCGCGCAAGAGGTCAGGTAGAAATTCCACATGCGCCGGAACCGATCGTCAAAGCCCATCTCGGCGATCTGGTCCCACTTGTCGTTGAAGGTCTCGTGCCAGCGGCGCAGCGTGATGTTGTAGCTTTGGCCAAATTCCACCGACTGCTCCACCGCGAGGCCCGCGCGCGTCACCTGTTCGCGCAGGGCCGAGGGGCTGGGCAACATGCCACCCGGGAAGATGTATTTCTGGATGAAATCAACCCCGCGTTTGTAGACCTCCCAACGGCGGTCCTGCACGGTGATGATCTGGAGCGTGGCGTTCTTGCCGGGTTTCAGGCGGTCGCGCACGGCATTGAAATAGGTGGGCCAGTATTTTTCGCCTACCGCCTCGAACATCTCGATCGAGGCAATCCCGTCATAGGTGCCCGTCTCGTCGCGGTAATCTTGCAACTTGAGCGTGACCATGTCGGCAAGCCCTGCCTTTTCAATGCGTTCCTGCGCGTACTTGAACTGTTCTTCGCTGATGGTCAGCCCCGTCACCCTGAGGCCGCGTTCCTTGGCCGCATATTCGGCGAATCCGCCCCAGCCGCATCCGATTTCGAGGATATGATCGCCCGGTTCGGCGCCCATCTGATCCACCATGCTGGCGTATTTGGCGATCTGGGCGGCCTCGTGGCTTTCCTGTCCTGTCTCGAAGATGGCCGAGGAATAGGTCATCGTATCATCCAGCCACAGCGCATAGAAATCGTTGCCCAGATCATAGTGATAGCTGATGTTCTTGCGCGCCTGCGCGCGGTGATTGCGCTGCAGCCAAAAGCGGAACTTTTCAAAGCGGCGCACCAGACCCATGCCGGGAAAGCCATCGTAGATGCCTTCGTTGTCGGCATGCACAAGGTCCATGAACGCCTGCAGATCGGGCGTGGACCACCATTCGTCAAGGTATGCATCGCAAAAGCCCAGATCGCCCTCGCGGATGAGCCGGGCAAAGAGATCGTTGTTGTGGATGTCCAACTCGGCCACCGGGCCGGGATTGCGGCCCTCGGCGCGAAAACGGCGGCCATCTGGCAGCACGAAATCGATGCGCCCGTTGTTCATCTCCTGCGCCGCGCTGAACACGCGTGCAAAATATCTGGGCAGACCGGTTTGGCCTTCGGTTGTCGTCAGTGTCATGCGCACTCCCCGTTCGCAGCGATGTCAGGCTAGGCTTACACCTGCGGCGGCGCAAGTCACAACTGCCTGATCTTGTTAGAAATCCCGGTTGGTATAGGCATCCAGCGCCCGTTTGCGGCCCACATCCGCGGCCACGATGGGCGATGGGTAATCATCGTCCGGCGACATGGCCCAACTGCGCGGGATCGCATCAAAGAACGACAGCGCATCGACGTTTTTGTTCTTGCGGCCTTCGGCGATCCAACGGCTGACATAGGCACGTTGCGCGTCGAATTTGTCGAGCTGCGTAACCGGGTTGAACACCCGGAAATAGGGCGTCGCATCGGGGCCGGAGCCTGCAGACCATTGCCAACCCATTGCATTGCTCGCGGGGTCCCAATCGATCAGGCAGTCTTCGAACCAGTCGCGGCCGATCTTCCAATGGGTCAACAGGTGCTTGGTCAGGTAACTCGCCACGATCATCCGGCCCCGGTTGTGCATACGGCCTGTTACATACAATTCGCGCATAGCCGCATCGACGAACTGGATGCCAGTGCGTCCTGTTTTCCACGCCCGGACCACGGACGCGTGCGCGTCGTCGTTCCAGGGAAAGGCGTCCCAGTCCTCTTTCCAGTTGTCCGTGAGGATGCGCGGCGTGTGGTGCATCAGGTGATAGGCAAACTCGCGCCAAACCAGTTCTTTCAGAAAGGTTTCCGCGCCCTGCTTGCCCTCTTGATGGGCGCGCATTCCAGCATGCCAGCATTGGTGCGGGCTGATCTCGCCCAAGGCAAGATTTTCGCTCAGGTTCGAGGTGCGGTCCTCGCCCGGGATATCGCGGCCCGCGACATAGCTGCCGATCAGCTGGTCGGTGAAGTGGCCCAACCGTGCCTGTGCCGCATCCTCGCCCAGTCGCACATGCGGGCGCACCACGTGCGCACCCCGGTTCATCGCCGCCCCCATGGCCCAATCGGCGATGTTTTCGCTTGCGGGCCATTTGCCCGGCACCGGGATGCTGCCCGGCGTGGGCAGCGGCGCATCGACGTCGCGGTCCTTCACCATCTTCCAGAAGGGCGTGTAGACCTTGTAGAACCCGCCGGTCTTGGTCTCGACCGTCCACGGCTCGAACATCAGATGACCGCCAAAGCTCTTGGCCTCGATACCCTGCGCCTTGAGAGCGGATTTCACACCCGTGTCCCGCGCAATGCTGTCCGGATCATAAAGCCGCGACCAATAGACCGCATCGGCCCCGGTCTCGGCCACGAGCGCCTGCAAGACCTCAAGCGCCTTGCCCCGGCGCAGGATCAGACGGCTGCCCTTGTCGGCGAGGCTTTGCGCCAGATGCTCCAGCCCCAAACCCAGCCGCCATTTCGGCGCGGCACCAAGGCCTTCGCTCAGCGTGTCATGGATGAACACCGGGATCACCGCACCCCTTTGGACGGCGGCGGTCAGTGCAGGATGATCGGAGAGCCGCAGGTCGCGCCGCAGCCAAAGCAGTGTGGTCTTTGTCATGACGGGCAAGCTAGGGCGTTTTCCTGGAAAGAAAACGATTCGAAAATTTTGTAAATTTTTGTTTCCTGTCAGGGCATTGTCGCCGGCAACGCACACTCACAGCACGTGATCCAAGGCCGCCAGAAGCTGATCGATCTCCGCATCCGTTGTGTAGTGTGTAAAGCTCAGCCGCAGAACGCCTTGTGCCGCGTCGATCCCCATCGCCTCAAGCGCACGCACGGCGTAGAAATCGCCACCTCCGGCCATGATGCCATGTGCCGCCAGTTCTGCCGCCACGGGTTCCGCCGCGCGCCCCAGATCAAGCGCCACGGTCGGCGCGCGCGCGCCCGCCTCCGATGGCCCCAGAAGGCGCAGATCGTTGCGGTCGCGCAGGCCGCTCAACAGCGTCTCCAGCAGTCGGGTTTCATGATCGCGCATCAAGTCATGCACGTCCCCTGCCCCGACACCGTGCTGGCGCGCCAGATCGTCGATGTAGTCGGCCATGCCCGCACAGGCCGCGACCTGCGCATGATCCGGCCCCGCCGGGGTGAAGCGTTTGTAGAGGGTGTTCGCGTCGAAATAATGCCCCTGATTGGGCAGCCATTCCCCCAGCGCACGGCGCATCACCATCAGCCCCTGATGAGGGCCATAAGTCTTGTAGGCCGAAAAGAGATAGATGTCCGGCCCCAGCGCGCCCACATCGGGAAAGCCGTGCGGCGCATAGCTGACCCCATCCACACAGACAAAGGCCCCCGCCGCATGGGCCAGCGCCGTGATCTCGACGACCGGGTTCACCTCGCCCACCACGTTCGAGCAATGCGGAAAGCACACCAGCCGTACGTTTTCGTCCAGAAGGTCTTCAAGGCCCGCCGGGTCCAGATGCCCGGTGCCCGGATCGATCTGCCATTCGCGCACCTCGATGCCGCGCTCGGCCAGCCTGCGCCAAGGGCCGGAATTGGCCTCGTGGTCCTGATTGGTCACGATGATCGCCTCGCCCGGCTGCATCATCTTCCCAAAGGCCTGCGCCAGCACATAGGTGTTTTGCGTGGTCGAGGGCCCAAAGCTCAGCTCGTCAGTCTCGACCCCCAGAAGGGTGGCCATGCGCGTGCGCGCCTCGTCCATCTCTTCGCCGCCCAGTCGGCTGGCGTCGAAGGGGCCATAGGGCTGCACCTTGCGCTGAGTGTAGAAGCGGTGCAGCCGGTTGATCACCGGCCCGCAGGCATAGCTTCCGCCCGCGTTCTCGAAAAACGCCTGTCCCTTGAGGCTCGGTTCGGCAAAGGCCGGGAATTGGGCGCGGACGTAATCGGTATCTAGGGCCATGGCGGTGCTCCGGCGAATTGGGGTCAGTGCACGATACGAAAAAGGCCCCGACGCGCAAGCGCCGGAGCCTTCCGGTTTTTCAGAAATACCGGGTTTATTCGGCAGGCATCTGTGCCTTGGTCGCTGGCACGCCATTCTTTTCGCGGCGTGCATCGTTCCAGATCGCCTTGAGCACCGAAATGCCCATCAGCGCCATCACCAGACTGAAGGGCAGCGCGCCGATCACCATGGCCGTCTGGATCGCACCCAGACCGCCCGCGATGATCAGACCACCCACCACAAAGGCAAGTGCGGCACCCCAGAAGATGATATGCGGACGTGCCTTGGGTCCTTCGTCGCCCGCGGCGTTGATGGTGTTGATGATCAAAACCGCGGAGTCGGCGGATGTGACGAGATACGTCAGCAACAGGATCACCACGATCACCGACATGATCCAGGCCAGTGTCGGCTCGAGGATCACGGCGAGCATCGCAAAGAGCTGATCGGACTGACCCGCTCCGGTGATGGCACCGCCTGCATCCCCGTTCAGTTCCAGATCGATGGCTGTGCCGCCGACGATGGCGAACCACACAAAGCACATCAACGCAGGGATCACGATTGCGCCCAGCACGTATTCACGCACCGTACGCCCCTTGGAAATCCGTGCCAGGAACACGCCCACGAAGGGTGCGAAGGCAATCCACCACGCCCAGTAGAAGATGGTCCATGCACCCTGCCACCCGGACAGACGCCCGTCTGTCGCAGCGGCATAGGCCTTGGCGATGTCTTCTGGCGGCAGTGCAGCTGCGGACGCCGGCAGACCTTCGGTGAAGGATTGCAACGTGCCCCATGGGCTGCTGGCCGAACCATAGATCGCCGCGATGTCTTCTGCGGACAAGGCTTGAACCGATGCAGGCACCGCGCTGTTGAAGACACTCTCGGGGGTTGCCGTCCAGACCGTCATGATGTTGCCGGGAATCGAGATCAGGTAATCCCAGATGCCGACGAAAAAGGCCGAGAGGCCAAAGAACGTCGACCCGAAGATCAGGAAGAACGCGAGGATGAAGAAGCTCAGGCCCATGTTGATGTTGGACAGCCACTTGATGCCCTTGCCCACGCCCGAAAGCGCCGACAGCGTCGAGGCCCCCATGATCACCAGAAGCGCAAAGACGATCGCCGCGGTGGACACTTTGGTTCCGCCGTCATCCGTCGCAGTGTAAAGCCAATCGCCGAAACCAATGCGGCTGAGGCCCGAAACGAACTGTTCAACGCCAAAACCCAGTGTCTGGCTCACACCCAGCACCGTGGCGACAACCGCGACCACGTCCACCAGATGCCCCAGAAAACCCGACAGGCTGGACCCGAAGATCGGTGCCAGCGCCGACCGGATGGTCAGCGGCAGATCACGACGGTAGGAGAAATAGGCAAGGCTCAGCCCCACGATGGCATAGGCCGCCCAGGCCGCCAGCCCCCAATGGGTAAAGGACCACACATAGGCCGCACGCACGTTTTCCGCGCTGCTGCCCGCCAGTTCGCCCGAGATCGTCTGCGGGTTCGCCCCCCAGTGATAGAGCGGTTCCGCCGTGGCAAAGGTCAGCATGCCGATGCCGATACCGGCCCCGAACATCATGGAAAACCACGAGAAATTGGAAAACTCCGGGACATCGTCATGGTGGCCCAGTTTCAACCGCCCCGACGATGGCAACACGGCCAGGAAAAGGCAGACGGCCACGAAAAAGGCCATCACGTAGACATACCAGTAGTTGAAGGTCGCGAGGATCACGCCGTTGATTCCCGACAGGACCGATGCGGCCTGTTCGGGGAAGGCTACGGCCCAGACGATCAAAGCACCGACCAGAAGTTTGCCGGTGATGGTCACATTTCTGGCAAAGCCTTTGTAAAATCCGCTGTCTGCCGTCGCGATCGGCAGATGCATCAGAGGAGGTTTCGTTGACATTTTGCTGTTCCCTGTTTGTCGCCGGCTTCTTTTGACCAGCAGGCAAAGGGTATCACAAAATGTCAGACATTTATATTTTTTCTGCACGAATTGCGGGCATTTTGGCAGATTTCATGCGGAATCCCGACGCGATCCGGGAAAAATCTTGAACAGCAGACGTGTGGACGTGCGGTTCAGGGATCCAAAGCGTCACGCATCGCCTGGGCCTGCGCCTTGATGGCATCCATGTCGCCCATTTGCCCCGGCGCGCGCAGGCTTTGGCCTTCATGGCGCGGAAGGATGTGGAAATGAAGGTGAAACACCTCCTGCCCGCCTGCCGCTTCGTTGAATTGCTGCAGGGTGATACCATCCGCATCAAAGGCCGTCTTGGCGGCATGGGCGACATGGCGCACGGTGCGCATGACCGCGGCCAGCTGCGCATCGGACGCATCCAGAACATTTCGGCAAGGCGTCTTGGGGATGACAAGGCAGTGCCCGTCGGCACGTGGCATGATGTCCATGAAACACAAGGTCTCGTCGTCCTCGAACACCGTCACGTTGGGGATCTCGCCGCGCAGGATCTTGGCAAAGATGTTCTGGTCGTCGTAGTCGGTCATGAGGGCCTCCGAAACTGCTGTCGAAAGCCCTCTTAGCTTGATCAGGCGTTGACGTCGACCACGACGCGGCCCTTGACCTGACCCTTGAGGATATCGGCCCCGAGTTGTGGCAGATCGGACAGGGTCGCCGGCTGGATCATCGCTTCGAGCTTGTCCATCGGCAGGTCGGATGCGATGCGCTGCCATGCACGCAAACGGTTGTCATAGGGCTGCATCACACTGTCGATACCCAGAAGATTCACACCGCGCAGAAGGAAGGGAATGACCGTCGCAGGCAGGCCCGCACCGCCAGCCAGACCCACCGACGCGACGCTTGCGCCGTATTGCATCTGACCCAGAACCCGCGCCAGCATCGGACCACCGACGGCATCCACACAGCCGCCCCACGTCTCGCCTTCCAGCGGGCGCTTTACGGTTTCGTTGATTTCTTCGCGGGCGACGATCTGCGTGGCCCCCAGCGATGTCAGGTAGTCGGCGGTTTCGGGGCGTCCCGTCACACCGGCCACCTGATGGCCAAGGTTGGCCAGGATTGCCGTGGCAACAGAGCCGACACCGCCCGCAGCCCCGGTCACCAGCACCGGACCTTCCTTGATGCCATGATCTTGCAGCGCCATCACTGCCAGCATCGCGGTAAAGCCCGCGGTGCCCACGGCCATCGCCTGCCGTGTGTCCAGACCATCCGGCAGCGGCACCAGCCAATCGGCCTTGACCCGCGCTTTTTGGGCATAGCCACCCCAGTGCACTTCGCCGACCCGCCAACCGGTCAGAACAACCTTGTCGCCGGGTTTGTAGCGGTCATCATCCGACGTCTCGACAGTGCCGGCAAAGTCGATGCCCGGCACGTGTGGATACTGGCGCACAAGGCCGCCCCCCGGACCGATGCACAGGCCGTCCTTGTAGTTCACTGTCGAATATTCGACCGCCACGGTCACGTCACCGGCGGGCAGCTGATCTTGGCTGATCTGCTCCACGGCGGCGGATGTCTTGCCGCTGTCCTCGTCCTTGTTGACCACCAGTGCGTTGAACATGTCATTCTCCATTCCGGGGAAATCTCCCCTGCTTCATCTTGCAAAATAAACTCCGGGGAGCCCGAGGGGCTGGCCCCTCGGTCCGGCCCTCAAAGCCAGAACTGCCCTTCGACCGTTGCATCGCGCATCCCGTCGGGGGTTTCAACCTCGAGCGTGGTGCCCGTGTCCCAATGGGTCATCTTCACCATACCGATGGACACGTTTGTCTCAAAGTCCGGTGACCACGCGGCCGAAGTCACCTGCCCCACTTTCTTGCCCCCGCCAAAGATCGGCCATGGCCGGTCAGAGCCGGGCACCGCATCCCCGTGGATCGAGATGGGGCGGATTTGCTGAATGGGGCCTTCCTTGGACACCCGCAACAGCGCGTCGCGACCGATACAGCCGATGGCGGTCTGTGTGTCACAGAACCGGCCGAGCCCACATTCATGCGGCGTGTTGTCGTCGGTCATGTCGTTGCCGTAGGACAGAAGGCCGCCTTCGATCCGCTCGATCCCGTTAGGGCAACCGGCGCGCACGTTCAGGTCCTCGCCCGCCTTGAACAGCGCATCCCAGAGCGGCATTCCGATGTCAGTGCCATCGACGTAAATCTCGAACCCGCCCTGCTTGGAATAGCCAGAGCGCGCGATGGCCAGGTCGCGGCCTTCGAACTGGAACATATCAAAGCGGAAAAAGCGGATGTCGCGCACCCGGTCGCCAAAGACCCGCGCCATAAGCTCGTCCGCTTTCGGCCCCTGTATCGCCAGTGGGCTGATGTCGGGTTCGTCCACCAGCACATCCAGCCGGTAACCGTTGGCAATGCCCTTGACCCACAACAGCAGATCGCTGTCGGCAATGGAAATCCACCACCGGTCGTCGGCCAGCTTGACCGCCACCGGATCGTTCAGCATCCCGCCCGTTTCATCCACGATCGGCACATAGAAACACTGCCCCGGCAGCATCCGCCGCAAATCGCGCGGGGTCAGCATCTGCATCAGGCGCCCGGCATCGGGGCCGCGCAGTTCGACCTGACGTTCAACCGACACATCCCAGACCTGAACATGGTCCTTGAGATGCCGGTAGTCGGCCTGCACGCTCTCAAAGACCGTGGGCAGAAGCATGCGGTTGTAAACAGTGTAGGCTTTGACGCCAGCGGCCTCGACCCCGTCCGAGAACGGTGTGCGCCGCAACCGGCGCGAAGGAGAGATAAGGGCCATGTTCAAACGTCCTCCGGCATCAGGATCAGATCACTGACCGGAGCCGCCACGCCTGCTGCTGTCAGCATGGCGTGCACCTGTCCCCGGTGGTGTGTCTGGTGGTTAAAGACCGTTGCAATGCACATCGCGCGCGGGCGCGCCATGTCCGTGTTCATCATCGCCGCGTGCCATTTCAGGTCGCCCTGAAGGTCTTCGGGGCTCAGGCCCCCGGCCCATGCGATGATCTTGCCGTCCAGCGCCCGACGCTCGGCCGCCCATTCGGCAATGGTTGCCGTCCGGTCGCGGTGCTGTGCGGCGGGGACCGCCGGCGGGTCCAGCCGCTCGGGATCAAACCGGTTCATCCACAGCTCGTCTGCCCACAACAGGTGGTTCAGTGTCGCAAAGATCGAACCGAAGAAGGCGCCGCGGTTACGGGTCAGCTCAACCGGCGGCATCGCTTCAACAACAGGCGCCAACTGGTTGTTTTGCCACGCATTATAGCGAGCCATAACATGGACGTACCCGGGTTCGATCACGCGGCAGGGCCTTTCCAGTCAATGGGGCAAATCTCGGCAGACTTGCCGCCGAAATCCCAGACCCGACCATAGTCGCGCACCCGGCTCTTGATGCCTTTGGCAGCGATGATATCGGGGCCCATCCAGTACTTGGAGTTCGAGATCAGCACGGGGTGATCGGGGCTCTTGCCCGCAACCATCTCGATCTCGCCCTGAATCTTGCGACCGATGTTGATCACCCGCTTTGTGCCCTCGCGGATAATTTCCACGGGTGCGCGTTCCGCACCGATGATCTCGCTGACCAGCATGGTGAAGAGGCCCGTGGTGCCGCCCGCGGCGCCTGAGAAAATCTGCAGGATGCCGTTGTAGGCCTTTTCGCTGGCGCGTTCGTCCACATAGGCGCCAACCTTCCAGTTGCCCTCGCCCATGCGGCCCGGAATGTCGACCAGAAGGCCCACGTTCAGCCCGCCAAGGTCTTCGCCTTCAAAGTGGCCCTCGTCGATGGCGATGGCCATCCAGGCGTGGCAGTGGCCTTCGGTCGGAGGGTGCGCGCCAAGGCTGACCACGCACGGACAGAAGACCTCGCACGAGCAATTGAGGAACAGTTCGCCCTTGATCACCCATTCGGTTGGCGTCGCATCACGCCGACCGGGGTTCGGCATACGGCTGTCGATGCGTTGGCTGACGGGCAGCTTGTCGGCATCCTTGCGTCTCTTGATCGCCATGTCGTTCTCCTTTGGTTATCCGATGAACAAGGGCCAGAGTGCCACGCCGATCCCACCAAGGATCAGGGCAAAGCCCATGGGTTTCATTATCACGTGTCCGACCTGCGGCAGCTTTTCCAGCACCATGAAGAAGGTCGCCAGCCCCATCCACAGCAGGCTCATCATTCCGCCCACGAATCCAAGCGCCATGAAGCCCCAGCAGCAGCCGACGCAGAAGGCGCCCAGCCCCAGCCCCATGCGCAGCCCGCCGCCAAAGCCGGTGCGCCAGTGGCCCAGAAAGTACATTGACGGGCTATGGCACACACCGTGGCAGATTTCCTTGGTGCGTGTAAATTGAAAGAGGCCCACGGCAATCAGCAAGCCCACGGCGAACCAACGTGATTTCGGGATGCCCAGCATGTCGATCACGCCCCCGAAAAGCAGCGCCAGCTGTGCCCCGGCAATAAGTGCTGCAAAAGCCACCCAGACAATGAAATAGCCCAGAAGCACGCCGACCCAGCCCGCGCGGGTGCCGTTGGCGGACACCATCAGGTCCTCGTAGCTGCGCAAGGTGGGCACCAGCGTAGGCAGCATCATCGCCGCCATCATTGTTGCCCACATCGCAAACAGCGGGCCAAAGTTGGCCATGGGCATATACATCGGCATCCGCGGGTCCATGAACCGCATCCGGTCGGCCATCTCTCCGGGCCGTCCGATAAGGTCCAGGCCCATGTCCATGCTCATCCGGAACATCATCCACCACGCCAGCAGAACCAGGCCGAAAAAGCCCAGCCAAAGACCGGATCTAAGAAGGTGTGGCATGGTATCCTCCCCGATACTGTGCAGGCGTGTGGAATCAAAACACTTGCCACATTAAATGTCAGACATTAAATTGTATGACAAATGAAAATTGACCCGCACAGCACGGCTGACTTGTCGGCCCAGATTGCCCAGGCCATTCGGGATGCGATCGTGTCGGGCGATTTGGACGTCAATCAACGCCTGCCCTCCGAGGCCGAACTGGCCGATCAGTTCGAAGTGTCGCGGCCCACGGTGCGCGAAGCGCTGAAGCGTTTGGCCGCACAATCGTTGATCCGCACACAGCGCGGCGCGTCAGGGGGCGCCTTCGTCAACAAGCTGAGTTTCGAAGAGGCCTACCCCCAGCAAATCACCACCTCGACGCTGCTGTTGTCGATGAACGCGGTCAGTTTCGATGTGGCCTGCGAGGCGCGCTATGCGCTGGAACGCGCCTGTGCACCGCTGTCCGCTGCGCGGCGCAGCGCCGATCATCTGGCCACCATGCGCGCCGAAGTGCACCGCCAAAGCCAGCCGGGCCTGACCGACGAGGCGTTCTGTGCCTCCGATGTTGCGTTTCACCGCGCGCTGGTCGATGGGGCCTGCAACCCGGTGCTCAGCTACCAACTCGCTGGTGCTGTCGAGGCCATGCAGCCACTGATGAACATGATCACTTTTTCCGCCCGCTCGCGCGAAGTGATCGTGGGCCTGCACACCGATATCGCGGACGCACTCGAAGCGAACGATTCCGCCAGTACGGACGCCGCCATGGTCAAGCTCGAAGCCTACACGCGCGAATTGGCGCACAGTGTGGTCACCGAACGCACCCTCAAACTACAAGCAAAGGAAAAGGCCAAGACCGCCGAACCAACATAAGCATTTCAAAACACCAATAACGCATCCGGTTCGGCGCATTTCAGAAACGCATGACCTCAGGGAGGATGTTATGAACTTACGACCGGACCCCACCTTTTATCCGTCGGCCAAGATGGCCATGGAGGCACCCGTTGAAACGCTTGCCTTCACTTTGATGCTCAGCCCCGATGGCAGTAAGCCCGATGGCCTTGCCGTGGTGGACGTAGATCCCAAAAGCAAGACATACGGCGAAATTGTCAGCTCATTGTTCGTGCCGAACCTTGGGGATGAATTTCATCACTTTGGCTGGAACGCCTGTTCGTCCGCGCTGTCGCCGTTGACGGGACATGCCTTTCTGGAACGCCGCTACCTGATCATTCCGGGCATCCGGTCGTCGCGCATCTACGTGATCGACGTCAAGGATCCGATGGATTTGAAGATCCACAAGACCATCGAACCCGAAGAGCTGTTTGAAAAGACTGGCTATTCGCGCCCCCACACCATCCACTGCGGCCCCGAAGGCATCTATGTCTCGACCCTTGGTGGCGGCGGCAAAGATGGCACTGATGGCCCTCCGGGCATCTTCATCATGGATTGTGAAACCTTCGACATTCTTGGCCGCTACGAGATGGACCGGGGTGCGCAGGACAAGCACTATGATTTCTGGTGGAACCTGCCGCGCGACTACATGGTCAGTTCCGAATGGGGCCTGCCACCGCAGTTCGAAAACGGTATCGTCCCCGAAGATCTTCTGTCCAACAAATACGGGCACTCGATCCACTTCTGGGACCTGCGCGCGCGGAAGGTGACCAAGACGATCGATCTGGGTGCCAATCACCAGATGGCTCTGGAAATCCGCCCGGCGCACGACCCGGTCAAGGAATACGGGTTCTGTGGTGTGGTCGTCGACACCACCAACCTGCAAGGCGCGATCTTCACGTGGTGGCGCGACGAGGATGGCGAATGGCAGGCCAAGAAGACCATCACCATCGACCCGGTGCCTGCGGATGCCGATGACTTGCCGGACCTCTTGAAGGGCTTCGGCGCGGTACCACCGCTGGTGACGGACATCGATCTGAGCCTCGATGACAAGTACCTCTATGTCGCGTGCTGGGGTCTGGGCGAGATGCATCAATATGATGTGTCCGACCCGATGAACCCGGTTCTGGCGGGCAAGGTCGACATCGGCGGCATCGTCACCAAGACACCGCATCCCAACGGCAAGACCTTTGGCTACGGCCCGCAGATGGTCGAAATCAGCCGGGACGGCAAACGGGTCTATTGGACGAACTCGCTCTATTCCACGTGGGACGATCAGTTCTATCCCGGTGACCGGGGGGCCGCGATGGTGTGTGCAGATGTGGGTGCGAACGGCGGCCTGACCCTGAACAAAGACTTCTGGGTCGAGTTCCCCGATGGCTATCGCAGTCACCAGATCAGGCTGGAGGGGGGCGACTGCTCGACCGATAGCTTCTGCTACCCGAACGTCTGAGACGATGGGATTGGACACGGCGGCGGGCCTCTGGCTCGCCGTCTTCGCATCCGGCCTCTATCACGGTGTGAACCCCGGCAGGGGCTGGCCTCTGGCGGTGTCTGCCGCGCTGTTCGAAGGCCGTCGCGCGGCACTCTGGCCCGCGCTTGGAGCATTGGCGCTGGGGCATCTGGTGGCGATGCTGGGTATCCTGCTGCCTTTCAGCATGATGACCACCCTGATCGATTTTCAGACCGAGATCAGGATTGCCGCGGGCCTGCTGGTTCTTGGCATGGGGCTGTATCTGTTGATCACCCGGCGCCATCCACGGTTTCTGGCCCGCGTCCCCCCGCACCGGTTGGCGCTGTGGTCCTTTCTTGTGGCTTTGGCCCATGGGGCCGCCTTGATGCTGGTGCCGATCTATCTGGGTCTTTGTGCCCCCGCAGAGCTGGATGGCGGGCACCGCGCCGCCGGGGCCTTGATGACAAGCGCGGGGCTGGCGCTGGCGGTGGCCGTGGCGCACACGGCCGCAATGATGGTCGCAGGTGGCGGTGTGGCCTATGCGGTGCACCGATGGCTGGGCCTGCAATTCCTGCAAAAGGGCTGGTTCGACCTCGAAGCCGTTTGGGCCCTCAGCCTGATCGCTGTGGGGTTGCTGGGCCTGTGGAGCGCCTTATAAATAGGCATCGGCCATTTCTTGCCCGCTATGGTTGAGAATTCGCGCGGATTTTTGCCCAGAGCCGAAACCACACCTGAAAACAGAGGTTAACCTTCACCATATGCGGTTCTGTGCCGTGAGAGTGAAGGAGTTTTGCCTTGGCTTCGACCATGATACCCGTGCCGGTTGCCCCGGCCCACACTGCCCCACGATTTGCCTCGACCGTTCTGCGCATCGCCGCGGAGACGGTTTTGCTGACCGTGTTGATGGCGGCAGTCGTGGGCGTGGTGTGGTATGACACCGCCTATCTTGGCAATACCATGTCCGAACGGTCCCTGACCGAGGCGATGCAAAGCGCGATGCTTCTCGCAGTGACGTTGAGCTTTGCTTTTGGTGCGGTACGCTATGTGGCGGCGCGTGGGTATCTGGTCCTGGCCACGACATTTTTTGCCATGCTCTTCATCCGCGAAAACGATGCGGTGCTTGACCAGATCGTGCACGGCTTCTGGGTCGTTCCGGCGCTTGTCATCGCCCTTGTGGGGGCGGTTTTGACCCATATTAACCGCGACACGCTGACGGTCGCGCTCGTGCGGCATTTCGAACACCGCTCGGCCACCTTTGTCTATATCGGACTGCTGGTGCTGGTGGTGTTCAGCCGCCTTTTCGGCACCGGGGCCTTGTGGGTCGGCGTGATGGGTGCGTCCTACGATCCCAATCTCAAGGCGGTGGTGCAGGAAGGGCTCGAGCTTTTGGGCTACATGATCCTCGCCTACGGCGCGTGCCTGTCGGTGATCCGTGGCTTCGAGGTGCCGCACCGCGCCCGAATGTAGGCCAGCGGGCGCATCTGACCATGCGGCGCTTGCAATGGACGTCGCGCGGCATAGGTTCGCAGGATGATCGATATCCTGAACACCATCGCCGCCCTGCTGACCATCGCCTTTGGTCTCTTTGGCTTTCTGGCGCCCCGCTACACCGCCACGGCCCTTGACCTTGAACCCACCGCTTCAACCATGGGGCTGAGCGAAATGCGCGCTTCGGTGGGCGGGCTGTTCGTGGTGATGGGTCTCGCCGCACTGTGGATGCAAGCGCCCATGGGATACGCCATGATCGGGTTTGCCTTTGTCGGTGCGGCATTGGGCCGGGCCGTGTCGCTGGTTCTGGATGCCCCACCCCGGCGCAAGGTGCTGATTTTTGGCGGGATCGAAGCGGCGTTGGCGCTGTGGTTTCTGGCCGCCAACCTGTAAAGATCAGCGGCCAGTGCCGGATCACATCGTCGGCGTCTGGTTGAAGATGTCGTAATCGTAGAGGTTGACCTCGATCACATTTCCAGCCGTGTCATAGATGGTCTCGCGCGACACCCAGTCCTCGCTGTCGTCGCCATCGACTTCGAATTTGAAGGCGCGCTGACCCTCTTCGAACATAAAGGCGGTTATATCGCCGTTGTCGTACTCCGTCGTCCGCGCCAGGAGATCCCCGCCGTCAGTGTAATCGAGGAAGATACGATCCCACTTGAACTGGTCGGAACTGTTGCCGTTGCCGTCGGTGTCCTGAATGATCTTTTGGATAGGCGACCCGTTTTGATAAAAGGTTGCAATCGACTTTCCGTTATCATTGAGTTGTTCGCGGGCTACAATCACACCGTTGGCGTCATAGTGCGTGTCGATGCTTTCCCAGTTCTTGACAGCCGATGGCCCGCCCGTTTCATCCGTATCTCTCTGACCGACATAAAAGCGCTTGCCGTTCCGGTACTGGGTCATGGTCGTGACACCGTTGTCATCGACCTGGTACTTGATTTCGATCAAGCCGTTCGTGTCATAATACGTATCGATGCGCTCCCACGTTTCTGCGTCGGATGGACCGCCGAATTCGTCCAGATCGACCTGTTGAACGGACCGGCGCACGCCGTTCTCGTATTGCGTCAGGACCTCGACCCCATCGTCGTTGACCTGGAACCGTGTCTCAAGCTGGCCGTTTACGTCGTAATAAACCTCTATGCTTTTCCAATACTTGACACCGGACGGGTTGCCCTCCTGCCCCTGATCCACCTTCTGGATATAGCGGCGTACACCGTTCTCGTATTGCGTCAGAATCTCGACCCCGTTGTCATTAACCTGAAACCGGGCCTCAATGGTGCCGTTTATGTCATAGTAGGTTTCGATACTTTCCCAAGTGCGTGCGTCTGTAGGGCCAAAATCGGCCAGTTGCAGAAACCTCAGCACACCGTTTTCGTAGTCCTCCAGCCGCGTCGTGCCATTGTCGTACTCGGTCCATTTGTTTTGGATCAATCCGTTGTCATCTGTTGTAGTTTCGATCCGGTTCCATACAAATTCGTCTGCCAGATCTTCCAAAATGGTGGTCACCATAACTCCACGCCCTTGCTGATTTGCTCGCTATGCGGGTGGCAGAAGGCAGTAAGAATGTGTCTTCAATAAGGAAACCGGCAGACTTTATTGAAATTCAGAGCACGTGTGGAATTGCAACTGCGGTGTGCAGTTCATATATTGTCGTTGTCCCTCGGGACTATGGACATAAACGCGCTCGTCATAAGCGGATCGGACCCGGGGGCGGTACCCGGCGGCTCCACCAATATCCTTCATTTGGGGATCATGGGGCCGAAACAGGATCGACGAACGTCTAAAGGGGTTAGCTTTGTCTCGGCTGTCTGCCACCGTTACCGGCGAAAACTGTACAATTGCAAATGACAATCGTGCTCCGGTTGCCGTTGCTGCGTAAGCAGTAACCAATACCGAAACTTAAGTCCTTGCGCCTAGCCGCGTAAGGCGGGGTTCGCAGGCACCTGGCAACAGAAGCCTGCACTTTCACCTTTATCTTATGTTTACACGTTCATCCTAGGGTTGCAGCCTGACAACGGGACAGGCACATGACCAAAACACAGATCGTGGAGCGCTGGTATCGCGATGTCTGGATCAATGGCGATCTGGATGCGATCGACGCGTTTTTCGCACCCGGCGCACGGGCCGAGGGCATTCTACCGGACCTCGCTATCACCGCCGCAGATTTCCGCGATCTGGTGACCGTGATCCGCGACCGCATCGATGGGATCGAAGTAACCATCGCCAAATCCATCGAACAGGGCAATTGGCTGTCGTGCCTTTTGGAGGTGCGCGCGTTTGACCGCGCCTCGGGCGACCCCATTCATGCGATCAGCCAGATCATGATGCGCTTTGACGGCGACAAGATGGTTGAGACCTATAACAGTTTCGATTTCCTGACGATGTTCGAACAGATGGGCCAATTGCCACCCAACACCCTGCCCCTTCTTCTGACCGGTGCCACCCTGCGCTAGCGCATTGACGCCAGACGTTTGCGCGCGCGACACCCATGCCACGGGGTCAGACCGCGAACACCCCGCGAGGCGCCAGCCCAACGTTCGCATGTATCCACGTGAAAAGGATTCATGCCATGGCCGCCCCCAATGAAATCAAATCAACACTGCTGATGCGCCTGATCGGCACGCCCAATGCGCCCCAGATCGTCGATGTCTGCACCGACGCCGGTTTTGCCGAAGACCCCTATGTGCTGCCCGGGTCCGTCCGGCATCGCTCACAGCGATCATTCCGGGCTGTGCCCCCGGTTGGACCGGGACAAAGCGGTGGTCGTGCTGTGTCAGAAGGGCCTGAAACTCGGCCAGGGCGTGGCCGCGCGGCTGCGTGCGGACGGGTTCAGGGCCGAATACCTGTCCGGGGGCATGTATGGCTGGCGCGACCAGCCCAACGCCCTGCGCATCCCCATGGCCGCCCTGCCCCCGCAGGTGGATGGCACGTCGCTCTGGGTCACCCGCCACCGGCCCAGGGTGGATCGCATCGCCTGTCCGTGGCTGTTGCGCCGGTTTGTCGATGCCCGCGTGCAGGTTCTGTTCGTGGCCCCCGATGCTGTGATCGGCGTGGCCGATCGGTTTGGTGCGATCCCATTTGATGTGCCGGGCGCCGAATGGTCGCACCGGGGGGATCAATGCACCTTTGACACCATGCTTGACCGGTTTGAACTGCATTGCCCCGCACTGGACACCATGGCGCGGGTCATCCGTGCCGCTGACACGGGCGCACATGATCTGGCACCCCAAGCCGCAGGTCTGCTGGCCTTGTCGGTGGGGCTGTCGCGGCAATACCGCGATGATCTTGCCCTGCTGGAGGCAGGCATGACGCTCTATGATGCATGATGCGCTCTATCGCCGGGCGCGTGATGGCGCAGGCGAAGACCACCGCTGGCCCGAGGGACACGGCGCATGAGCGCGCCGGGACACGCCGGGATGGTGCGCGTCTTTGGCCGCATCGACCTGCTCCGCTTTGGCGGACCGGCGGCGCAGATCGCCCTGATGCACCGCGAATTGGTCGAGGACCGCACGAGGCTGAGCGAGGCGCAATACCTGCGGGCGCTGTCGCTGTGCATGCTCTTGCCGGGGCCGGAAGCGATGCAACGGGCCACTTATGCAGGCTGCCGGCTGCGCGGCGTTCCGGGCAGGCTGATTGCGGGGCTGCCTTTGTGGCGCTTTGGGCGTGGCTTGGGCCGCCCACGGTTTTGGCACTTATGGCGCTTATCAGCATCGGCTTGTCCGTTCTTGGCTGATTTCGCCGCCCCCCCTTTTCCTTGGACGGAAAAAGGATATGCTTGGGGCAGTTGTTCCGGGGGGCCACAATGAGCCGCAACATCGATTATGGCAATCTCATGCACGAGGCCATGCGTGGCCTGATCCGCAAGGTATTGCTGGACGTGGCGGAAAACGGGTTGCCCGGATCGCATCACTTTTTCATCACGTTCGACACCAGCCACCCCGACGCTGAATTGGCCGACTGGCTGTCTGATCGTTATCCGGGTGAAATGACGGTGGTGATGCAGCACTGGTATGACAAGCTGGACGTGGGCGACGACGGCTTTGCCGTGACCCTCAGTTTCGGCGATACGCCCGAGCCGCTGTACATCCCCTACGACGCCATCAGGACCTTCGTGGATCCGTCCGTGGAATTCGGCCTGCGCTTTGAAAGCCAGGAGGACGAGGACGAAGAGGCCTCAGCCCCGGCACAGGACGCGGACGGCCATGTCGTGCCTGCGCCGGTCCCGGTCAAGGGCGCGCCCGATGAGACCGCAGATGACGATGGAGGCGAAGGCAAGGAAGCTGAAGTCGTGTCATTGGACAGCTTTCGCAAGCCGTAGGCCCTGCGCCTGAAAGCCGTCACAGCCGTCAGCTGGGCGCCTTTTCACTATTCAGATCGGATCACTCGCGCGTCAAAAGCGTCGTGACCGAACGCAGGGGCAGTCCATTGGAAAGCCGCTTGAAATCAAGTTGCAGCCCCTCATCGACCAAGGTGCGGTCGTATTGCTGCAGTTCGTAGCCTCCGATGTCGGTGACAAAGAGCGAGAAGACGGACAAAGTGTCGCCCACCAGCCGCGCCCAGACATAGGGTTCGCCCTGCATCGGGTCGAGTTGGACGTCATGGCCAAAGACGTTCTTGCCCATGGCCGCGGCAAAGACGTTGCCGCGGTCACTTGGTTGAAAGTTGATCTTGTAGGATTTGGCCTTTTCCGACCCGTCCGTACGGTACCGTGTCGACGTCCACTGAACCACAAAGCCTTTCTTGGTCTCTGAAATTTCGACGCTCATGTCGCGATGATGTGCGGTGCCATCGACGTTCGTGACCATCGCAGACCCCGAATAGGTGCCCACAAAGCGCGCGATATCTGCCATGCCCGCGCTGGCCCAGATCAGGCTGACCACGAACAGGCTGACGGCAAGACGCAAGGCGATATGGCCCCGAATATCTTTCACTGCGGTCTGGGCTGGCATGTACGGATCCTTTCGTGATGGGCTCCTGTCTTTTCAGACGAGATGTAAGCCTCACAAGGTTAACTTAGTCTGTCCATGATGCACATCAATTCACAGCAACGATAGTGCCACGGCGCACCGCTTGCGCAAAAGTGAGCGCAAACAGTGACAAGAGGTTCATTGCGCGCCTGCGCTGCCGACGCTACACCGCGTGCAACGCTGATCAAACGATGGAAAGCCACCATGTCCAATACGCGCACAGAAACCGACAGCTTCGGCCCACTGGAAGTTCCCGCTGACAAGTACTGGGGCGCACAGACGCAACGGTCGATCATGAACTTTCCAATCGGCTGGGAGAAACAGCCCGTGGCCATCGTGCGTGCGCTGGGCGTGATCAAAAAGGCCTGCGCGCAAGCCAACATGACCCAAGGGACGCTGGACGAAACACTGGGCCGTGCCATCGTGGAGGCCGCCGGCGAAGTGGTCGACGGCAGACTTGACGACAACTTTCCACTGGTGGTCTGGCAAACCGGGTCCGGCACGCAATCGAACATGAACGCCAACGAGGTCATCGCCAACCGGGCCATCGAAATCCTTGGCGGTGTGGTCGGCTCCAAGGATCCGGTGCACCCAAACGATCACTGCAACATGGGCCAGTCATCGAACGACACATTCCCCACGGCCATGCACATCTCAACCGCCATGACCGCGCGCGACGCGCTGATCCCCGGCCTTGAAAAGCTGCACGCCGCACTGGAGGCGAAGGTGCGCGAATTCGACGGCATCATCAAGATCGGGCGCACACACACACAGGATGCCACGCCTTTGACCCTGAGCCAGGAGTTTTCGGGCTACACGCATCAGGTCGCCATGGGCATCCAGCGGGTCAAGGACGCGCTGGGCCGCATTTACGAACTGGCGCAGGGCGGCACCGCCGTGGGCACGGGCCTGAATACAAAGGTCGGCTGGGATGTGATGGTGGCCGAGAACATGGCGCAGATCACCGGCCTGCCCTTTGTCACCGCGCCCAACAAGTTCGAGGCGCTGGCCGCCCATGACGCGATGGTGGAAATCTCGGGTGCGCTCAAGACCGTTGCCGCGTCGCTGTTCAAGATTGCCAATGACATCCGTCTTCTGGGCTCCGGTCCACGCTGTGGTCTGGGCGAGTTGATCCTGCCCGAGAATGAACCGGGGTCGTCCATCATGCCAGGCAAGGTGAACCCCACCCAATGCGAGGCGCTGACGCAGGTCTGCGCGCATGTGATGGGCAATGATGCGGCCGTGGGCTTTGCCGGATCGCAAGGGCATTTCGAACTGAACGTGTACAAACCGATGATGGCCTACAATGTGCTGCAGTCCATGCAGTTGCTGGGCGATGCCGCGTCGGCCTTTACCGACAACCTTGTCGACGGGCTGCGCGCGGATGCGGACCGGATCGAACGGTTGATGCGGGAATCGCTGATGCTGGTGACGGCGCTGGCACCCGAGATCGGCTATGACAATGCCACCAAGGTCGCCAAGACCGCGCACAAGAACGGCACCACCCTGAAGGAAGAGGCCGTGGCACTCGGCTTTGTCGATGAAGAGACATTCGAGCGCGTGGTGCGTCCCGAGAACATGATCGGGCCGAAATGAGCAGACCGGTCAACCTGAACCGGTTTCGAAAAGCCCGCGCGCGCGTTGAAAAGGCCGCGCGCGCGGACGAAAACGCCGTGCGGTTTGGGCGCACCAAGTCGGAAAAGGACGCCGAATCGGCAAAGGCCGAAAAAGCCACGCGCGATCTTGACGGACACAAGCGCGAGCCATGACCAAACGCCCGGTCAAACGGTCATTGACCTTGCATGGACACCGCACATCCGTGTCTCTGGAAGAGGCGTTTTGGACGGCTTTCAAAGATATCGCTGCCGAAGATGGAAAGGCAATCAATGCCTTGGCCGCCGAAATTGATGCACAACGCGGCACGGACATCGGGCTTGCCTCGGCCATTCGGCTTTACGTGTTGCAGCGTTTAACGACGCGTTAACCACGATGCGACAATGATCGGGCCATGTCCAAAGTCTGGTCCGCTGAAACCTACCTTGCCGACATGTTCGGTGCCAAGTCCGTCGCCCGTGGTCGGGTTATCCGCCGCAAGGCGCGCGACATCGACCGTTACGTGGGCCGCAGTGCCTTTGTCGAGGAACTGGAACGACGCGGATACCGCGCGGTCGAAAACGCCGGGCAGATCGTGATCTTTTGCAATCTTGATCCGGTCTATCCCGTGCGCCGGGAAACCGACGCGGTTTCCCAACCGCTGCAGCGCGCCGGGCGCTAGGTTCGCTGCTTCGGTTTTCCGCGTCGGAAAACCGATGTCTCAGGAAATAGACGCCTGATAGATCTTGTCGATGTTCTGCCCCAGCGCCGTATTGAAATCTGCATCACTCATGTCGCGCTGAAGACCTTCGGTCAGCGCCCGGCTAAAGCTCGCGATCATCTTGTCGTTCTGTGACAGCCGTGCGCAGGCGTCTTCGGTGGAATACCCACCCGACAGGGCCACGACGCGGACAACACGCGGGTGATCGGCCAAGGCGTCATAGAGCCCCGGCACGTCCGGGATCGTCAGCTTCAGCATCACGTCCATGCCTTCGGGCAGCGCGTTCACATGCTCCAGCAAAGCGGCCTTGAGAAGGTCCTCGGCCTCTGCCTTGCTGTTGGAATGGATGTTGACCTCTGGCTCCACAATCGGAACCAGACCCGCGGCACAGACCTGCCTGGCCACGTCAAACTGCTGCGACACCACCCGCGCGATCCCCACATCGTTGGCCGCATGAATGACCGAGCGTTCCTTGGTGCCGAAAATGCCCGCGGACTTTGCCGCGGCCAGAGTTGCATCAAGTTCGGGCATCGGCTTCATGACCTGCACGTCGTCGGCCTGATCCTCGAGCCCCTTGTCGATTTTCAGAAACGGCACCACGCCCCGTTTGTCCCAGAGGTATTGCGGCACCTTCAGGCCTTCTATGCTTTCACCCATCGTGCGCTCGAACAGGATCGCCCCGATCACCTTCGCACTGGTGAAGTCATCGGCCAGTATGATGCGTTCGCGCATTCTCTGGATCTCATCAAACATGGCGTCTTCGCTGTCGTAGTCGGATGCGTCCACACCATAAAGCGCCAGCGCCTTTGGGGTCGATCCTCCGCTTTGGTCAAGCGCGGCAATGAACCCTGCACCGGTTTCCATCTGGTTCCGTTGCTCTGCGGTATTGGTCATGGCGCTCTCCCGTGTCGCGATTCTGTTGCGTAGCTGTTACCGCATTGCCGCGATCTTTAGAATTGTCTGTTAGCGCAATCTTTTTTCCAGCCGCAAATGAATGCCACCTTCGGCCCGGACGGTCAGATGGGCCACCGGAACCGGCGGCGGCGCGTCCGTCAGGCACACGCGAAAGTCGCACAGCAGCCGCGACAGGATCAACGGTCCCTCGACCATGGCAAAGCCCGCACCGGTACAGACCCGCGGCCCGGCAGAAAAGGGCATGTAGGCTTCGCGCGCACAAGTCTTGCCATTCTCGGTCTGCCAGCGGTCCGGATCAAAATCATCCGGGCGTTCCCACAGGCGTTCGTGGCGGTGCAGGTGCCAGGGGCTCAGCACCAGCTGGCTGCCCTCTGGCACGTCCCGGTCGCGGAACCGTTCGGGGCACGTGGCCTCGCGTACCATCATCGGCACGGGTGGATAGAGACGCAACGCCTCGCGGAACACATCGCGCGACAGGCGCAACTTGCGCACGGCGGCGAAATCCGGGGCCAGATGCGCTTGCGCCTCCTCGGCCACGCGGTCCTGCCACTCGGGGTAAAGCGCCATCAGATAGAGCGTCCACGCCAGCGCCGACGCGCTTGTTTCATGCCCTGCGAGGAAAAAGATCGCGACCTGGTCGATCATTTCCTCGGTGCTGAAGGTCTCGCCCGTCTCAGGGTCGGCGGTGGTCATGATCTTGGTCGCCAGATCGTCGGGGGCGGTGCCTTCGGCGATAGCGGCCATACGCGCGGATGTCAGACGTTCGATCAACCCGCGAATGCGCGCAGCACTGGCCTTGGTCGTGCGTTTATGCAGCCGCGGCACCCACCGCGGCAGCGGCACAAACGCCCCGAGGTTCAGGATCGGCTGGTTGCGCTGGTAGGCGCGGAACTCATCAAAGACCTGTGCCGCGACCTCGTGGTCGATGGGAATGGAAAAGAGTGTGCGAAAGATCACATCGGCGGCGGCATGGCTTGTCTCGGCCTCGATCTCGACCACCTCGCCCACCCGGTTCTCCAGCCGCGCGGCGGCGGCTTCGGCGGCGTCCCACATCGCGGGAAAGGTTTCGCGCAGGCGTCCACCTTCGAACGCCGGATCGATGATGCGGCGCTGACGTTTCCACGTCTCGCCATTGGTCAGGAACACCGAGTTGCCCAGCAAGGGCCGCAGTCCTTCACTGATCCGTCCGGATTTGGGGAAGTCGTCTGGACGATCTTTCAACACCGTGTCCACCAGATCGGGCTGGTTCAGCAGGAAAGACCGAAAAAACGGCGTCCGAAACTCGGCCATCCACGCCCGGTACAGGCGCGCAGGCTGGGCCGACAGGATATCGCGGCGAAACAGTTGCACATAGCGCCAGAGCGGCACTTTGCCGGGGCGGCTGGGCGGTTTGGGCGGTTGCAGGGTCATGCGGCAACCGAAGTGTATTTCGACACCGCCGCCTCGATCCGCGATTTCGACGGGTTGCGCCCGGCAAAACGGTCGGCCAGACGTCGTGGCCCCGCGGTGATCTGGAAGTAATCGTAATCGCCGGGCCGGTCGAAGGCGCACAGGTATTGGAAATGCAGCCGGAAGAAGCGCCAGCGCAGCTCTTTCCACCGCTCCGGGCTAAGGGTCTGGGTGAAGGCCGCCGAGATCACCAGAGGCCAGCGCTTGCCTGCCGGGGCCACGCCCGAGACGGCGACGGGATCACAAAGCGCGAAGGCACATCCGTCGCCCGGTGCGGTGACGTCCACCCATGCCAGTTCATCGCGGGTTGAAAGATATTGCAGATCGCCGCGCAACCGGTCTGCCCTGGGCAGAAAGGACACCATCGGCACCACCTGCCCCAGCGACAGAAACCCAAGCGCAGGGCCGCCTTCCGGCACCCGGCCCGCGCGGATCAGATCGGCCAGAATGGACACGGCCAGATGTGCGCCCGAGGAATGTCCGACCACCAGAACCTCGTCCACATCCTCGATCAACGCATCGGCGATCACATCGCCAAAGGCAGTCATGCGCGCCTCAAGCTCGGGGGGATTGGCCCCGCGCGAGGCGGCGGAATAGGCGTAGTCGTGCATCAGGTAATAGGCGAAGAATTTGGCGTCCTTGGCCTTGAACCAGCGCATCAATGCGACAAAGCCAACTGCCCCCACCCCCAGACCGGCCAGCGCCCCGGCCCACCCGGCCAAGGCCGCGCCCAACCGCCACGCGCCCCACCACAGCAGCACCGCCAGCGCCAGTTGGCCCAGCAACATGCCCACAGGGTAAAGTGCGGCGATCACCGGCCCCTTGCGCAGCCGCATCAACCGCCAAAGCGCCCCCGAGGCGATATAGACCCACGCAGTGCGCACAAGTTGCAGATAAGTGGCGGGGATCGTGTTCGACATGCTGTCGCGCACGATGTCGGACCAGACCAGCACCTCGACCTCGGTGTGCGTGGAGGAACCATCCATCACCGTATCGACGTTCCAGCCGTAGTTGGCCCCTTTGCGCGGGCTGAGCGCAATCTCGTAGCCCGATACCTGGGACTGCGCGCGGCCTTCGCTGCGGTACAATTCGCGGTAGCGTCGGGGGTGAATCGGATCATAGCCGGGGATGTAGAACACCCGGCGTTTGCGCACCTTGTTTTGGTCTCGACTGCTCATGCCCGCACCTGTTTTGCAGGCACTCTAGCGCGGTTTTCTGGCAAGAGTAAGGCGTCAGCCCAACTGGCCCAAGGCGGGGAAGGTTTCCAGAAGCCAGAAGGAAAACGAGGTGAAGGCCCCGGTCAAAAGCGCCAGACCGACCAACACCAGCAGCCCGCCCATCACCCGTTCGATGGTTTTCATATAGGGTTTGATGCGGTTCATCAGGCCCATGGCGCGGGTGATGAACATCGCCGCCAGCAGGAAGGGAATGCCTAGGCCCGCGGCATAGACGCCCAACAAAACGGTGCCCCGTGCCACCGACGCCTCGGATGCGGCAAGCGACAGGATCGCACCCAGCTGCGGGCCGATGCAGGGCGTCCAGCCAAAGGCAAAGGCGAGGCCCAGAATATAGGCGCCAAAGGACGAACCGCCCTTGTCACCCGCATCGATACGGGCCTCTTGATCCAGAAAGCCGATGCGGTAGACGCCCAGGAAATGCAGGCCGAAGATGATGATCACCACACCGGAGATTTGGGCGAAAAGCACCTGATTTTGAAGGAAAAACGCCCCGAAGGCCGAGGCAGTGAAACCCAGGAACAGAAATACCGTGCTCAGCCCCAGAACGAAAAACAGCGCCGAGATGATGGCCTTGCGGCGCGCGGCGGCTTCGCCTGACATCTCGTTCAGGGTCACGCCCGACATATAGGCCAGGTAGGGCGGCACGATGGGCAGCACGCAAGGGCTGAGAAAGCTGATGAACCCGGCCACAAGAGCCACGACCATGGCGGGCAACAGGCCTGCGTCTATGATTTCGATGCCGAACATAGTGCGCACATATGCCATTCAGGGCGCGCCGTCACGTGGCAGGTGGTCACATCCTTGTGGACAGTGTGAAACATCACGCCTAAGTCATGGCGCATGTCTGATGATCCCACGTTTCTCGATGCCACGGGGCTGTTGTGCCCCCTGCCCGTTCTCAAGGCCCGCAAGCGGTTGTTGGCGCTGGATGTGGGCCATACGTTGACGGTGCAGGCCGATGACCCCGCCGCGATCGTGGACATGCCGCATTTCTGTGCCGAATCCGGTCATGTGCTGGTGTCGAGCGATTTGGACGGCCCAGTGCAGACCTATGTGATCCGCCGCACGTCCTGACGAAAAAGGCGCGCCGGGTGAGGCGCGCCTTGATCAGGTATTATTTGCCACCACCGAGTGACCACCACCCCTTGCGCGTGGGTTTGGAGGCTGTGTCCTTGGCCGGTTCCGCCACAGGTTCCGGTGTCGGTTCTGCTGCCACGGGCTCTGGCACTGGTTCAGGCACTGGTTCTGGCGCTGGCTCGGGGGCCGCCTCGGCCACCGCTTCGGCGGGGGCTGCTTCGTCCTCGGCCTTCTTGCTCCGCGACGTGCGGGGCTTTGTCGTTGTGGACGTCTTCGACCGGGTCGAACGGCTGCGTGTGACCTTGGGCTTTGCTTCGGCTTCGGCTTCGGCCTCTGCTTCCGGCGCGGCATCGGCGGGGGCCTCTGCCTCTGCCTCGGCGGGGGCTTCGGCATCCGCGTCCTTCTTTGCCTTGCTCGACGACCGCGACCGGGTCGAGGTGCTGCGGCTGCGCGTGGATTTCGGCTTTTCCTCAGCCTTGTCCTCTGAAGGTGCCGCCTCCGCCTCGGCCTCCTTGGCGTCGGCTTTCACCTCTTCGGCGGGTGCGGCTTCGGCCTCGTCACCGTTGCGGGCATCACCGTTTTCGCCAGTGTCACCGTTTTCGCCATTCGACGATTTGCCGCGACGGCGACGACGCCGGCGGCGACGCTTTGGCTTGGTCTCGCCATCTTCGCCATTGCCGTTTGTCGTCTCGGCCTGTGCCTCTTGGGCTTCTGCCTCGGCTTCGGCGACATCGGCGGCGGCGGCATCGGCTTCGTCGATCTGATCCATCAAGGACGTGTCCACAGACACCACAGGGGCCGTGGCCGCCGGCACGACGCGTGTCGCGGTCTTGAACTTTTCAAGCGTGAAATCCGGGCTGACCAGATGCGGCTCGCCTTCGATGCGGACGGACAGGCCGTAACGCGCTTCGATCTGGGCGATGTGTTCGCGCTTCTGGTTCATCAGGAAGTTGGCGATGCCCACCGGGCATTTCACCAGCACTTCGCGCGACCGGCGGCGGGTGCCCTCTTCCTCGATCTGGCGCAGGATCGACAGCGCAAGGTTGTCGTCCGACCGGATCAGGCCCGTACCATGACAAGCGGTGCAGGGCTGGGTCGTGGCCTCGATCATGCCGGGGCGCAGACGCTGGCGCGACATTTCCATCAGGCCAAAGCCCGAAATGCGGCCCACCTGAATGCGCGCGCGGTCGGTCTTCAGCTTGTCCTTCATCATCTTTTCGACTTTGGCGTTGTTCTTGCGCTCGTCCATGTCGATGAAGTCGATGACAATGAGGCCCGCAAGGTCGCGCAGGCGCAACTGGCGGGCCACCTCTTCGGCGGCCTCGAGGTTGGTCTTGGTCGCGGTTTCCTCGATCGAGCCTTCCTTGGTCGCGCGGCCCGAGTTCACGTCGATGGCCACCAGTGCCTCGGTCACGCCGATCACGATGTACCCACCGGATTTCAGCTGAACCGTGGGGTTGAACATGCCCGCGAGGTAGCTTTCCACCTGATACCGCGCAAAGAGCGGCAGGCTGTCCTCGTAGCGTTTCACGTTCTTGGCGTGGGACGGCATGATCATCTTCATGAAGTCCTTGGCGATGCGGTAGCCACGCTCGCCTTCCACGAACACTTCGTCGATCTCGCGGTTGTAAAGATCGCGGATGGACCGTTTGATCAGGTCGCCTTCCTCGTAGATCTTTGCAGGCGCAATGGATTTCAGGGTCAGTTCGCGGATCTGCTCCCAAAGGCGCTGCAGGTATTCATAGTCGCGCTTGATCTCCGCCTTGGTGCGTTTGGCCCCTGCCGTGCGCACGATCAGGCCCGCGCCTTGTGGCACTTCGATCTCGTTGGCGATTTCCTTGAGCTTCTTGCGATCCGCGGCGTTGGTGATCTTGCGGCTGATACCGCCCCCGCGCGCGGTGTTGGGCATCAGCACGCAGTACCGACCGGCCAGCGACAGGTAAGTGGTAAGCGCCGCACCCTTGTTGCCGCGCTCTTCCTTGACGACCTGCACCAGAAGGATCTGACGCACCTTGATGACTTCCTGGATCTTGTAGCGACGCGGGCGCGGTTTGCGCACGGGGCGAATGTCTTCGCTGTCGTCTTCCTCGGCCACCGATTCAATCGATTCGTCCTTGGCGGAGGCATCGGCCTTGGTGTCTTCTTCGGCCTCGTCACCGTCGTCCTGCGCTTCGGCGGCGGCCTCTGCTGCGGCGGTGTCGTCTTCGCTCTCGTCTCCGGCCTCCGGCGTTTCCACCGGCGTTTCCTTGACCGTTTCCATGGGCGACGACCCCTCTTCGGGCGTCGCGTCTTCTGCGCCGTCCTCAAGGTCGATGGTCTCCATGCCCCCGATTTCGGTGCTGGCAGTGGCGTCTTCGGTCGTGACCTCTTCGGCCTTCGACTTCGAACGGCTGCGCGAGCGCGAGCGGCTGGAGCGTTTGGGTTTCTCGTCTTCCTCGTCGCGGGCGCGCTGTGCCTCGGCATAGGCGCGCTCTTCTTCCATCAGCGCCTCGCGGTCGGCGACGGGGATCTGGTAGTAGTCGGGGTGGATCTCGGAAAAGGCGAGGAACCCATGGCGGTTTCCGCCATAGTCAACAAACGCCGCCTGAAGCGACGGTTCGACCCGTGTTACCTTTGCGAGATAGATGTTGCCAGCAAGCTGGCGTTTGTTTTCGGATTCAAAATCGAATTCCTCGACCTTGTTTCCGTCAACCACCACGACGCGGGTCTCTTCCGCGTGGGTGGCATCGATAAGCATTTTCTTTGGCATGGTGTCCATTCGCACAACCGCCTATGCGCCGCACCCGGGGGTGCCGCGGATCTGGGGATGTGTCTTGTCATGGCGATTTGGGACACGCGGCAGGCATGACCCTGAGGGCCTTCTGCTTGGAACTCAACTGCTCTCGCGCGCGTCATCGCGGTTCTTCTCCGATACACGCGGCCTTGACCGGCGTATCCATTACATAGCTGCGCCAGGCGTCAGCATCTCTCGACCATTGCTGGTCCAATCGGTCTGTCCGGTCTTGCAAGGCATGTCGCTTGCCAGTGTCCGAGACAGCGAAACTCGAAACGGGCACGACGCAGATGCGCGTCATCCCGGTATTCCATAGATAAATGAGTTTGGGCGCGGATTACAATCTCTATCTCCGGTCTTTGTCACGGAAGTGCCACGAGGTCGGTGCCGAACCGGCCCACTTGTCACTTTGTGCAGCAGATCAACGCGGCACCACGGCCCGAACCGCTTGTTCAAGCGTGTCTGCGATGATCTGCCCCAGCGCCGGCAGTGGGACATGCGGCGGTCTGAGGTCTGGCACCTGAACCGCCCGACATCCTGCGGCAACGGCAGCGGCAATGCCCCTGTCGCTGTCCTCGAACGCGGCACAGGATGCGGGATCAACGCGCAAGGCCTCCGCCGTTTCCAGATAGGGCGCAGGGTGCGGTTTGTTCCGGCTGACCTCATCACCGCCGGTAACCCGTTCGAAATGATGCAGGATTCCGGCGCGCTCAAGGTTCTGGCGCGCGTGTCCGCCAGACGTCGATGTCACGACCGCCATGCGTGCGCCGCTTTGGTCAAGCCGCTGCAACACGTCACCCACATGCGGTTTGAGCGGGATGCCATGCGCCGCGCGGTCCTGAAAGGCCGCCGACCAGTCTTTTGAAAACACCTCGGGAGCGACATGGTCCCGCACGTGGTCAACGACCATGGCGTCGGAGACAGCTTGCGAGGTGCCCACCATCGTCAGGAAATGCGCGGCCGCCTGCTCAGCGTCGAGGCCGTGCGCGGTCGAGACCTCGACAAAGCTGGCCTGCGCGATCCGTTCGGAATCCAGCAACAGGCCATCCATGTCGAACAGGAATGCGGCTGGCGTCACAGGTAGTCGGATCGCTGCAGCCCGTATTTCGCCATTTTCTCGTTGAGGGTCCGGCGTGGCAGGCACAGTTCTTCCATCACGCTCGCGATCGACCCCTTGTGGCGGCGCATTGTGTTGTCGATCAGCATCCGTTCGAACGCTTCGACATATTCCTTCAGCGGCTTGCCTTCGGTGGTCATCACCGGCTGCATTTCTTCGTGATCGCTCATCAGAAGGGATGCGATGGTGCCGGTGCCCCGGCGCGATTGCAGCACGGCGCGTTCGGCGATGTTGATCAACTGGCGCACGTTGCCGGGCCACGGCGCTTGCAGCAGCTGTGCCGCCTCCTGCGCGCTGACCTTGGGCGCTTCACACCCATATTCATCGGCGAACTGTTCGCTGAGCCGGGTAAAGAGCGTCAGGATATCCTCGCCCCTCTGGCGCAGCGGTGGCACGGTGATGCGCAGCGCGGCCAGACGGTAGAAAAGATCAGGGCGCAGCGCGTCCTCGCAGGTGCGCCCGGCCTCCTGCATGTTGCAGATACCCACGATGCGGGTCTCGGCAGGGGTGCCCTGTTCGTTGATCACGCTCAGCAGGCGGGCCTGCAGGGATTCCGACAGCGCCTCGATGTCTTCCAGCACCAATGTACCGCCACGCGCCTCTTCCACTGCGGGCAGTTGCGCGTCCTCCGGCAGCATCGGCCCAAAGAGCCGCTTGGCCAGCGCGTCCTCTTCCAGTGCCGAACAGCTGACCAGCACGAATTTCTTGCCCGCGCGGCTGCCCACGGCATGCAGGGCGTGTGCCACAAGCGTCTTGCCCGTGCCGGTTTCACCGTCGATCAGAACATGGCCATCGGCCTGCCCCAGATCGAGGATATCCTCGCGCAGGCGTTCCATCACTGGCGATCCACCGATGAGCTTTTTCATCAACTGGCCGCCATCCGACAGCTCGCGGCGCAGGGCGCGGTTGTCCATCACCAGGCGCCGTGCGCCCGTGGCCTTCTTGGCCAGTTCGCTCATCCGGTCGGGGTTGAACGGTTTTTCCAGAAAGTCGAAGGCCCCGACGCGCATCGCCTCGACCGCCATGGGCACATCGCCGTGCCCCGTGATCATGATCACCGGCAGCGCACTGTCATTGCCCATCAGCTTCTTGAGGAACTGCATCCCGTCCATGCCCGGCATCTTGATGTCCGAGATCACGATGCCCGGATACTCCGGCCCCAGCACCTTGAGCGCCTCTTCGGCACTGCCGAAGGTTTCGGTGTCATAGCCTGACAATGCCAACCACTGGCTGATGGATTGGCGCATGTCCTGTTCATCATCAACAATGGCAATCTTCATGGCTTGTGTCATGGTCTTACTCCGCTGCTTGCGTCTTGGCGCCCGGCCCGGCGTCCGTCTCGGACGTGAGAATGGGCAGTTGCATTTCAAAGACCGCACCGCCGCCCTGGCCGTTGCGTGCGGTCAACCGTCCCCCTAGGTCGTTCACGATCCCCGATGAAATGGCAAGTCCCAGCCCCACCCCGTCGCCGGGTTGCTTGGTCGTGTAGAAGGGCTCGAACAGGGCATCGAGGTCTTCGATGCCCGGACCATTGTCGCGCACCGTGAGAGTGGCGGTTTCGCCTGCCGACAGGATGATATCGACCTGTGGCGTCCGTTCTGATCTGGTGGCGTCGATGGCATTGCGCAAGAGGTTCACCATCACTTGTTCGATCCGCATCCGGTCGCCCATGACCAGCACCGGTTCTTCGGGCAGGATACGGGTGATCTGAACCTGGCGCTGGCGCAGCTGCGGCTCCATCATCGACAGGCTTGAGGCCAGCGCATCGCCCATATCCACAGGGCTTAGCGCGTCTGCCCCCTTGCGTGCGTAGGATTTCAGCTGCCGGGTGATGGCGCCCATCCGCTCGATCAGATCGTCGATGCGGCCAAAGGACGACAGCGCCTCGTCGGGGCGGTTGCGATTGAGCAGAAGGCGCGCACCCGCAAGGTAGGTTTTCATCGCCGCCAGCGGCTGGTTCAGCTCGTGGCTGACCGCGGCCGACATTTCGCCCAAGGCTGCCAATTTGCTGGATTGTTCCAGCGTCTGTTCCGCCACGGCAAGGGTCTCCTGCACCCTTTCACGCTCGGCGATTTCCCGCTGGAGCCGTAGGTTCAGTGCGCGAAGCTCTGCCGACTCGCGTTGAAAGAGCGCCATGCGAAACGCGGTGCGGCGGCTCAGGAAATAGAAGGCCAGCGCCAGCAGAATCGCAAAACCCATGATTTCAAGCGCCAGCACCCCGTTCACCCGCTCGCGTACGGAGGCGTATGTGGTGAAAGACGCCATGCGCCAGCCCCGGAAGGGAATGCGCGATTCCAGACGCATCACCCCTTCGCCCTGAATGTAGGCGTCGGGCGGCAGGGCCGTCCAATCGGCGGTGGCCTGAATCGCGCGCTCGATCGCGCTTTGCGGGGTTTGACGGGCCAGCGCCTCGACCTCGGTGCGGCCGCGCCAGCGCGGTTCGGTGGCCAGAATGATCGCGCCGGTGCTATCGGTCACCAGCACCGCGTCCGAAATCCCCGCCCAGGCGCGTTCGAATTTCTGCAAATCGACCTCAACGGCGATCACGCCCAACATCTCGCCCCCCGACTGGATGCGCCGCGAATAGGTAAAGCTGTAGCCGCCCACCTCGCGCGGGATCACCGAAAAGATGGTGCCCGGCGCGCGAATGGCATTGAGGAAATAGGGTTCGCTCTTGTGGTTCGACCCCAGCCGGTTCCGGTCGGTGGCGGCCACGGTGCGCCCGTCCCCATCCAAAAGCATCAGGGACGCGGCTCCGATTTCCTCGACAAAGGAGATCAGCCGCTGGGTCGATTGCGAATAGTCGGCAGAATTCAGAGCCCCGATCAGCGTGGGATCACGCGCCAGCAACTGCGGGACAATCGCGTTCTGGCGCAATTCGGCAAGAAGGTTACCGGAATAAAGCGCCAGCCGCAGTTCGGCCCGGTTGCGCGTGGTCTGGGTAAAACGGTCCGTCAGGAGGCTGTTGGTGATCCACACGGTAACAAGGGCCAGAATCGCCAAAACGATCAACGCCGCGCGAACGCGCCAACTGATGGCTATGTGCCTGCTGAATGCTCCGGGCGTTTGCATGGAGGGAACCTTACGCGCCCCGGACCGCCCGCTCAAGTCACGCGGGCGTCAGCGCCCCGGTCAGCGCGCGGAAAAGCGCCGCCCCGTCGGTGCCGCCATGGCCGGCATCCGCCGCCCGTTCCGGATGCGGCATCATGCCAAGCACCCGGCGGTTGTCCGACAGGATGCCCGCAATGTCCGCCTTGGCGCCATTGGGTGTCTCTGTATAGGTGAAGGCCACCCGGTCATCGCCCTGAAGCCGCGCGATGGTGTCGTCATCCGCGAAATAGTTGCCATCATGGTGCGCGATGGGGATCATCGCGGTGTCCCCGGCGTTGTAGCCTTCGGTGAAGACGCTGTTGGAGGTCTGAACCTTCAATTCGACGGTCTTGCAGATGTATTTCAGGCCCGCATTGCGCAACAGCGCGCCGGGCAGGATGCCGGTTTCGGTCAACACCTGGAACCCGTTGCAGATGCCGATGGCATAGCCACCCCGGTCGGTGTGCGCCTTGACCGATTGGCAAATGGGCGAATTGGCGGCAATGGCACCACAGCGCAGGTAGTCGCCAAAGGAAAACCCGCCCGGAATGCCCACGATGTCCACGCCTTGCGGCAATTCGGTGTCCTTGTGCCAGACCATCGAAACCTCGGCCCCTGCCGCCTCGAAGGCCACGGCAAGGTCGCGGTCGCAGTTGGAACCGGGAAAGACGATGACCGCTGCGTGCATCAACCCATCTCCACCGTGTAGGATTCAATCACCGTGTTGGCCAAAAGCTTTTCGCACATCGCCGTCACGTCCGCTTCGGACACGCCCTCGGCCAGATCCAGTTCGATCACCTTGCCCTGACGCACGCCGTTGACCCCGCCAAAGCCCATGGCCCCCAGCGCGTGGCGCACCGCCTCGCCTTGCGGGTCAAGAACTCCGTTTTTCAGCATTACATGCACACGTGCTTTCATCGGCTTTGGTCTTTCTCAGTTGATCAGCGTCGGTTTGGTCACGGGGTTGGATGTCTTGGGCAAAACGCCCAGACGCCGCGCCACTTCGGTGTAGGCATCGGCCAGATCGCCCAGATCGCGGCGGAACACGTCCTTGTCCAGCTTCTGGCCGGTTTCCATGTCCCACAGGCGGCAGCTGTCGGGGCTGATCTCGTCCGCGACGATCAGGCGCTGGAAATCACCGTCATAGACGCGGCCTATCTCGATCTTGAAGTCCACCAGCTTGATGCCAACGGCCATCATGATGCCCGACATGAAGTCATTGACCCGAAGCGCGAGGCTCAGGATATCGTCCATGTCCTGTTGGCTGGCCCAGCCGAAGGCGGCAATGTGTTCTTCTGTCACCAGCGGATCGCCAAGGCTGTCATCCTTGTAGCAATATTCGACGATCGGGCGCGGCAATTGCGTGCCTTCCTCGATGCCGAGACGCTGGCTCATGGTGCCCGCGGCATAGTTGCGCACGATCACTTCCAGCGGCACGATCTCGCAGGAGCGCACCAGCTGTTCGCGCATGTTGATGCGCTTGATGAAATGCGTTGGCACGCCGATCTGCCCGAGGCCGGTCATGAAGAATTCGGACAGGCGGTTGTTCAGCACACCCTTGCCTTCGATCACGTCCTTTTTCTGGGCGTTGAAGGCGGTGGCATCGTCCTTGAAATATTGCACGATGGTGCCGGGTTCGGGACCTTCATAGAGGATCTTTGCCTTGCCTTCGTAGATTTTCTTGCGCCGGGCCATGGGCGTCCTTTCGCATCCTGCCGGGCCGAGTCCCGGTCAGGTAGCGCCCTCATAGTGCAAGGGGTCATGTGCCGCAAGCGGGGCGACACTTTGAGGGGTTGCAAGGTCTGCCGCAGCACCGCATATCTTGGACAAGGACACCAACCACAAGGAATTGCCATGAGCACCTTCGACGACCGCGAAAACGCCTTTGAGAACAAGTACGCCCACGATGCGGAAATGCAGTTCAAGGCCGAAGCACGCCGCAACAAGCTGTTGGGCCTGTGGGCCGCGGACCTTATGGGCAAGTCAGGTGATGATGCCGCGGCCTATGCCGCCGCCGTGGTCAAATCCGACTTCGAGGAGGCGGGCGACGAAGACGTCTATCGCAAGGTATCGGGCGATCTGGGCGACACCGCAGACGAGGCGACAATCCGCGCCAAGATGAAAGAGCTGATGGCCGAAGCCAAGGCACAGATCATGTCGGAAACCGACTGAGCCTGCCCGCTGTCGACATAAATTCGATGTAAATACGGCCTAAATGATGGGCGCATCCCCCGGTGGATGCGCCCTTTTGCTGTGCGGATTAACCTGCGGCACACCCTCGCGCCCTAGCCTGATGGGCGAACCATCGACCGGGGGGATCGTATGTCTGACCAAAACACAGCGCGCCGTCGCATCGGCTGGGCCTTGCGCATGGCCCTGCCCGTTGGCGTACTGGCAGTCTGTGCTGCCATCCTGTCCCGCGAGGTCGGGCCGGAGGTTTGGGGCGGAACGCTGGACCACGTTCGAGGCGTCGCGCCGCGCACATGGGCGCTGGCGGCACTTCTGACGGGGGCGAGCTTTTGGGCCGTGGGGCGCTATGACGTGATCGCACACAGGCATCTGGACACCGGCGTGCCAGCAGCGCGCGCACAGACCAGCGGAGTTGCGTCCATCGCGGTCGCCCAAACGCTGGGATTCGGGTTGATCACGGGCGCCTTGGCGCGCTGGCGGTTGTTGCCACAGGTGTCGCTGGTCACCGCGCTGCGCCTGTCGGCCTTTGTGTCGGTGTCTTTCATCGTGGGCTGGGCGGTGGTCACCGCGCTGGCCTGCCTGGTGCTGGACGGGCCTGCGTGGACGTTGGCCCCTGCCCTCATTACGCTTGCGGCCGCCTGTATTGCCGCCGGGATCGCGTTTCGCTGGCCGCATGTGCGCCTTCGGTCCCGGGGCTTTGCATGGCCATCCTTGCGGGCGATGGCCGGGATCATGCTGTGGACGGCAATCGACACAACCTGTGCCGCTGCGGCCCTCTTCGTGTTGCTGCCCGCAGGTGCGGAGATTGCATTCACAAGCCTTCTGCCCGTCTTTCTTCTGGCCTTGGGGGCCGCGCTGATCTTCAACACACCCGGGGGATTGGGACCGTTCGAGGTGCTGATGCTACAGGCCCTGCCCCACGTCGGTGCGCAGGATGTGCTGTCGAGCATCTTTGCCTTTCGCATTGTCTATTATGCCTGCCCGGCGGTCCTGGGCGTGCTGGCGATGGTCCGGGTGCCACGCACAGGCTTGCGCCCCACCCGCGCCCCGGCCCGGATCATACCCTGCGCGTTCGCCCAACCCGAGATCGGAATCATGCACCAGAACGGCGCCCGGATTTGCCCGACAGACACCGGTGCGGCCCTTCTGTGGCGCACGGGCCAGACGGTGACCATGCTGTTCGACCCCTTGCGCGGCACGCCACGGGCCAGCGCCCGCGCGCTGCGACAGGCCGCACGCGAAGCCAACCGCCTGCCATTGGCCTACAAGGTGCGGGCCTGCACCGCACATGCGTTGCGACGCAGCGGGTGGACCGTGATGCATATCGCGGATGAAGCGCTGGTTCAGACCGCAATCCATGATATCGCAACGCCGCGCCTGCGCCGTCTGCGCCGCAAATGCCGCAGCGCCGAAAAGGCAGGCCTGCGCATCCTTGACGCACCGCCCTTGCCCCTGTCGCAAATGGCCGCGGTGGACCGCGCATGGCAGGCCGACCATGGCCCGGCGCGCGGCGGCACCATGGGGCGATATTGTCCGAAATATGTTCAGAACCAATGGGTTGCATTGGCCTATTCAGGTGGCACGCTGTGCGCCTTCGCCACCTTTCACGTCAACGCAAGCGGCTGGACACTGGACCTTATGCGTCAGGTCCCAGACGCCCCTGACGGCACGATGCACGCGCTGGTGCATCAAGGGATCCTCGCCGCGAAACGCCGCGGGGTGCCGACGGTCAGCCTTGCCGCTATCCCCGCCTGCCCCAACCCGCACATCGGGTTCTGGCGCTGGGCCGCGCGCGTCGCCGTGGCACACGGGTCCGGCCCCGGCCTGCGCCAGTTCAAAAGCACCTTCGCACCGCGCTGGTCGCCCCGCTATGCCGCTGCGCGGTCCTGGCCCGCCTTGATCCTTGGCCTTGCCGATATCGCCCGCGAGGTGCACCGCCCCGCGCCGCTGGCCCCTGCGGATATGGCGCACGTTCATAATGTTGATGAATATTATGAAGTACCCTCAAGCATCGCGTCGTGACAGACAGGTCAAAAGATCGGAGTCCGCCATGGCAAATCTTCTCAGCACGCTTTTGCAATCCCACGACACGCTTTTGGCTGACGGGGCCACGGGGACGAACCTCTTTAACATGGGTCTGATGTCCGGCGATGCGCCCGAGATGTGGAACGAAGAGCACCCGGACAAGATCACCACCCTCTACCGCGGTGCAGTGGATGCGGGCAGTGATATTTTCCTGACCAACTCCTTCGGCGCCAATGCCTCGCGGCTGAAACTGCACGGTGCTGAGAAACGCGCACATGCCCTGTCGCGCATCTCGGCCGAGATTGCGCGCGATGTGGCCGACACCGCAGGCCGCCCCGTTGTGGTGGCCGGGTCGGTCGGCCCCACGGGCGAGATCATGGAACCCGTGGGCGCGCTCAGCCATGCCATCGCGGTCGAGATGTTTCACGAGACCGCCGATGGGCTGAAGGCGGGAGGCGCCGATGTCGCCTGGCTCGAAACCATATCCGCCCCCGAAGAATACCGCGCCGCCGCCGAAGGATTCGCTCTGGCAGGCATCGATTGGTGCGGCACCATGAGCTTTGACACAGCCGGGCGCACCATGATGGGCGTGACCAGCGCCGACATGGCCACATTGGTCGAGGATCTGCCGAACCCACCCATAGGCTTTGGCGCGAACTGCGGCACGGGGGCATCAGACCTGTTGCGCACGGTACTGGGCTTTAAGGCCCAAGGCACAGCACGCCCGATCATCGCCAAGGGCAACGCGGGTATCCCGAAGTACCACGACGGCCACATCCACTATGACGGCACGCCCGAGTTGATGGCGGAATATGCGGTGATGGCCCGCAATTGCGGCGCGCGCATCGTCGGCGGATGCTGTGGCACCATGCCCGAACACCTGCGCGCCATGCGCGCGGCGCTGGACACGCGGGCCAAGGGCGCGGCACCGGGTCTGGATGAAATCGTGGCCAAGCTGGGCGCGTTTTCCTCGGCCAGCGACGGCACGGGCGACGACGATGGCCCCAAGCGGCGGCGCACCCGTCGCCGGGCCGCATAATCCCGCGACATGCCCCTAGAACAAGGACATTTGCGCGCCCGGCAGGACCGGCGGGCGAAAAAGGTCGCGTCGCATGGGCCGCGCTTCGGTTTTCAGGCCAAGCCGCGCCACCGTCACGCGGAACCGGGCCGCGATCATCTCGGCATAGGGCCCTTCCCCGCGCATTCTGTGGCCCCAGCGCGCATCGTATTCCGCACCGCCGTGCATTTCGCGCAGCCGCGCCATGATCCTTTCGGCCCGGTCGGGAAAGTGTTCGGCCAGCCATTCGCGCACCAGCCCCGACACCTCACGCGGCAGGCGCAGCATGATCCAGCTGGCGTGCCGCGCGCCTGCGTCCTTGCCCGCCGCAAGGATCGCCTCAAGCTCAGGATCGCTGAGCGCGGGGATCATGGGCGAGGCCATGACCCGCACCGGCACCCCCGCCTGTGCCAGCCGCCGGATCGTTTCCAGCCGCCGCGCGGGCGCTGGCACGCGCGGCTCCATCAACCGCGACAAGCCAGGATCGAGGGTGGTCACCGAAATCCCCACCGGGCACAGCCCGCGCCGCGCCAGTTCCGACAGGATGTCGATGTCGCGCTCGATCAGCGCGCCCTTGGTCACGATGGCCACGGGATGGCCCGTTCGGGCCAGCACCTCAAGACAAGCGCGGGTGATCCCGTGTTCCTTTTCAATGGGTTGGTAGGGGTCGGTGTTGGTGCCAATGGCGATGGGGGCCACCTTGTAGCGCTTGGCGGCCAGTTCACGTTCCAACACCTGTGGCGCATCCGGCCGGGCGATCAGGCGGGTTTCGAAATCCAACCCCGGCGACAGGCCAAGATAGGCGTGGCTGGGCCGGGCAAAGCAATAGACACAGCCATGTTCGCAGCCGCGATAGGGATTGATCGACCGATCAAACGGCAGATCGGGCGAGCGGTTGTAGCTGATGATGCTGCGCGGTTGTTCAAGGCTGACTTCGGTGCGCAGGGGCGGCAGATCATCATCCCGGTCCCAGCCATCGCTGACCTCATGCATCTGCACCCGCTCGAAGCGGTTGGTGTCATTGCTGCGCGCCCCGCGCCCTTTCGCCCGATCTGCATAGGTGTTCTGGGTCATCATGCGACAATAGAACATTTGCAGAACATTGTAAGGGGGTACGGCCCCTGTTGCGGACCAATACGACAAAATTCACAAGGTTTTGCGCAGGCGAAGTCGCCAAACGTGCGGCGCATGTCGCAATTCAAGCAGTATGCCTGCGACGTTCTGTCAAAACCAGATCAACGAAGGGTCCGCGCAAGCGGTTCGATATAAAGGATCTCACATGTCAGACGAAGACGATATCATCCTGTCGGAACTGGACGACGAAGAGCTTGTTCAACAGATGTTCGACGACCTTTACGACGGTCTCAAGGAAGAGATCGAAGAAGGTGTAAACATCCTGCTCGAACGCGACTGGGCCCCGTACGACATCCTGACAAAGGCGCTTGTGGGCGGCATGACAATCGTGGGTGCCGATTTCCGCGATGGCATCCTCTTTGTGCCCGAAGTGCTGCTGGCGGCCAACGCGATGAAGGGCGGCATGGCCATCCTCAAACCCCTGCTGGCCGAAACCGGCGCACCGCGCGTGGGCAAGATGGTCATCGGCACGGTCAAGGGCGACATCCACGACATCGGCAAGAACCTTGTGTCGATGATGATGGAAGGCGCTGGCTTTGAAGTGGTCGATCTGGGCATCAACAACCCTGTTGAGAACTATCTGCAGGCGATCGAGGATGAGGGCCCCGACATTCTGGGCATGTCCGCCCTGCTGACCACGACCATGCCGTACATGAAGGTCGTGATCGACACGATGGTCGAACAAGGCATTCGCGATGATTATATCGTGCTGGTCGGTGGCGCGCCCCTGAACGAGGAATTCGGCAAGGCCATCGGCGCTGATGCCTATTGCCGCGATGCGGCCGTCGCCGTGGAAACGGCCAAGGAATTCGTCGGACGCAAGCACAACCAGATGAGCGCGTAAGCCCGCGCACCTGTTGTTTTGAGGGCCTGCGCGGATGATCCTGCGCGGGCCCTTTTCTTTTTCGGCCGGTGTGCCCAGATCAGACAGGAAAGGAATTTGCACATGCCTCCACGCCTCTTGGCCCTGATCCTTGCTGCGGTGATCGTGGCGGCCGCTGTCACCATCTGGCTCGTCACGGCCCTCGGCCCTGCATGGGGCGTTGGCCTGATGATCGTGGCTTTGCTCGGCACCCTCGCCCTGCGCAAACGCCGATGACCGCGCCGGACGACGCCACCCTGACCCACGAAGGTCTCTCCGCCACGGGGACCGGGCGCATCCTGCTCATTGCTTGCGGGGCGCTGGCGCGCGAAATCCTCGACCTCAAGGCGCAAAACGGCTGGACACACATGGACCTGACGTGCCTTCCAGCCAAGCTGCACCTCTATCCCGAAAAGATCACCCAAGCCGTGCGCGAGGCCGTCGCCAAGCACCGCGCGGCCTACGACTCCATCTTTGTGGTCTACGCTGATTGCGGCACCGGCGGGTTGCTGCAAGCAGCCTGCAAAGAGATGGGCGTCGAGATGGTCGCAGGCCCACACTGCTACAGCTTTTTTGAAGGAAATGAACGCTTTGCGGCGCAAAGTGAAAGTGAAATCACCACCTTCTACCTGACCGATTTCCTCGTGCGCCAGTTCGAGGCCTTTATCATCAAACCCATGGGCCTCGACCGCCACCCGGACCTGCGCGACATGTATTTCGGCAACTATGAAAAGCTGGTCTACCAGGCCCAGACCGACGATCCGGCCTTGACCGAAAAGGCCCGCGCCGCCGCGGATACGCTTGGCCTTGAATTTGAGCGACGCCTGACCGGCTACGGCGATCTTGAAACGACGCTCACACGCCTTTGAGGCAGCCTGCGCCGGTGCGAACCCTTGCACACGCGAAAGTGGAGCGATATTCAGGTGTGAAACAACCAAAGGAATAGTTAAGTGTTCAAGTTTTCTGCCTTTGCCGCGCCAATATTACTGCTGCTGACCGCGTGCACTACTGGTTCGGATTCCTCTTTCAACACGATTATCGTACCTGGCGGGGAAAAGAAATTCACGGCCATCGAATTTTACTTTCCCGAGG
>CBFHND010000027.1:0-42847 GCA_965657085.1 uncultured Paracoccaceae bacterium | reverse complement strand
ATCCCCGTAAGGCGGTGCCTTGCGCCGCCGCCCGTTTGAAAGGACACACATGCGCATCGTTTTCATGGGAACGCCCGACTTCTCGGTCCCGGTTCTGGATGCCCTCGTTGATGCAGGCCACGACATCGCCTGTGTCTATTGCCAGCCCCCCCGCCCCGCAGGCCGGGGCAAGAAGGATCGGCCAACCCCTGTTCATGCCCGCGCCGAGGCGCTGGGCTTACCGGTGCGGCATCCAACGTCTCTAAAGGAGGCGACCGAGCAAGAGGACTTCGCTGCACTGCACGCGGATGTGGCGGTGGTCGTGGCCTATGGGCTGATCCTGCCGCAGGCGGTTCTGGACGCGCCTGCACAGGGGTGCCTCAACATCCATGCAAGTCTTTTGCCGCGCTGGCGGGGCGCGGCGCCCATCCACCGGGCAATCATGGCCGGCGATGCCGAGACTGGCGTATGTATCATGCAGATGGAGGCGGGCCTCGACACCGGTCCCGTCCTGCTGCGCACCGCCACGCCCATCGGACCCTCGGAAACCACCGCCATGCTGCATGATCGGCTCAGCGCGCTGGGCGCGGACCTGATCGTCAAAGCATTGCAGGACTTACCCGATCTCGCTGCCGAACCACAGCCCGAAGACGGCGTCACCTACGCCGCCAAGATTGATAAGGCCGAGGCCGCCCTGGACTGGACCCGCCCGGCGTCGCAGGTCGATCGGCAGATCCGCGGGTTGTCCCCGTTCCCCGGCGCGTGGTTCGAACGCGATGGCATCCGCATAAAGGTTCTGGGCAGTGAACTGGCTCAGGGCTCCGGCACCCCCGGTTGCGTTCTGGACAACGCGCTGACGGTGGCTTGCGGTTCGGGTGCCGTGCGCCTCACCCGCTTGCAAAAGGCCGGGCGCGGTGGGCAGGATGCAGGTGACTTTCTGCGCGGTACGCCGTTGCCGCCGGGCACCCAGCTATAGGAGCGCACGCATGTTTCCCACATTGATCGGAACGGTCGTCATTGCAGGGATCGTGGGCTATCTGTCCGAACGCTCCGGCTTTACCCACAATGGCATCCTGCAAAGCATCATCATCTGCATCGGCGGGGCCTTCCTGTTCTATTTCGTGCGCCTGATGTTCGGCATCGGGTTTGGTTCTTCGGGAATGAATGCCATTGCGTCCTCCATCGGGGCCTTGGTCATCGTGCCGACGCATTGGCGCAAGTAGGCAAGCCGACCCGGCGCGGCGAACAGGGCTGACCCTGAAACAGACAAGATCAGGTTTTGGGCGGTTGCGATTTGTAGGTCGGCAACTGCCAGCCAAAGGTCAGCGACCCCGCGCGCAAGGCCCAAGTCACGCCAGCGCCCGTGGCCAGCGCCGCAGGCCCCGGCCCAACCCATTGCGCCACGCCCCATAGCGCCAGCGCCCCGCCAAACGCGGCCGAGACATAAAGCTCGCCCTTGCTCAGGACCACAGGTACATCACCCACCACAACATCGCGCATCAGCCCGCCCATGCAGCCTGTGACTATGCCCATCAGGATCACCACCGGGGCCGGGGCCGCCAGTGCCAGCGCCACGCCGCACCCAGCGGGCACCGCGATGGCCAGTGCGAAACTGTCCAGCCAGATCAGCGTCTTCAACCGACTTTCCAACAGGTGCGCGGTGAAGAACACCAGCAAGGCCGCACCACACGCCACCGCAAGGTAGGCCGGTTGCGCGATCCAGAAGATCGGGTTTCGGTCCAGCAGTACGTCGCGGACCGTGCCGCCGCCGACCGCCGTCAGACAGGCGATGAAAAGAAATCCCACCGGGTCCATCTGCGCCCGGCTGGCCACCAGCGCGCCGGTCAGGGCGAAGATGGCTACAGATGCGTAGTCCAGTAGGGCGATCCAGCTCATAAAGCGTCCTTGATCCAGTGCAGGGCGCGCAGATCATCTTCGCCAACCGCGCCTTCGTCCATCGCATCAAGATCAACCCAACCAAAGCGGCGCAACTGGCTCTGCGCGGCCCGGTAGGCCTGTTGCCAGCGCATACGCACAGGCGGTTTGATCCGGCACAGCACAAAGTGCCAGTTGCCTGCCCCCGGCCCCATGTCCTTGGTGCCCAGCATCATCGTCGCCTGCGTCTCAAGGCCCGCCTGATCGAACAGTTCGCGCGCAGCAGAGGCTTCGGGGTGGCCGCCAGCGGTGATTGGCCCGGTCACAAGGCGCATCAGCCCCTGCGCGCCCTCATACATCGCCAAACGGCGCGGCGTGCCATCGGGGTGCAGGGCAACAGGGCAGGCGACCTGTTTCATTTCGGCTTGAAGGGTTTCATGCCCGCGCGCGCCAGTTCATCCGCCCGTTCGTTCTCGGGGTGACCGGCATGGCCCTTGACCCATTCCCATGTCACGGTGTGCCGGGCCTGTGCCGCATCCAGCCGCTGCCACAGCTCGGCATTGGCCACGGGCTTTTTCGCGGCGTTTTTCCAACCGTTCTTCTTCCAGCCGAAGATCCACGACGTGATGCCGTTCTTGACGTAGTTGCTGTCGGTCACGACGGTGATGGTGCTGGGCCGTTCCAGCGCCTCAAGCGCGTTGATCGCGGCCAGCAATTCCATGCGGTTGTTGGTGGTCGCCGCCTCGCCGCCCTTCAGCTCGCGTTCGCGCACCACGCGGTCGCCGTCCATCGCGCGCAACAGGGCGCCCCAGCCGCCGGGGCCGGGGTTTCCGCTGCACGCGCCATCGGTATATGCAAACAAATCAGGCATGAGCGCGCAGACATATCCAGTCTGCCATGACCCCGTCCAGCCCCAAATCGCGGCCATAGGCGCGCGCATGGACATGCAGGCCCGCCTCTTCCAGCAGTCGCACCAGTTCTTCCTCGGAATAGTAGGTATAAAGCCGCCCGATCCCGTCGCGCGCTGCCCCTTCGCCCAGCTTCATGCCGATGTGAAACACGCCGCCCGTCCGCAGGGCGCGCGCGATGGCGGCCAGGTGCCGGGGCATGTCATCGCGCGGCGCATGCAGCAGGCAAAAGTTGGCCCAGACGCCGTCATAGACATCCGCCCCCGCGATGTCATCGAAACCACCCTGCACGGCCTGCACACCTTCGTGTTGTCGGGCCAGCGCTACCATCTCCGCCACCGGGTCCATCGCCGTCACGTGCATCCCTGCTTCGGCCATGGCTGCGGCGGCAAAGCCCGGACCGCATCCCAAATCAAGAACCTCGGCGCCTTCCGGCAATGCGTCCATAAAGGCGGCAAGCTGCGGATCTTTCGACGCCTTTTTCGTCAGTCCCGCATATTTTGCGGCCTGCGCGGCATAGACATCCAGCGTTTCGCGGTCACTCACAGGAACACCCCCACGCCCAGACAGATCAACACGATCGCGGTCAACAGGACTCGCAAGGGCATCCACCATTCCGGCGTCAGGCCCCAGCGCGAAAAGGCGAGGTCAAGGATGAGCAGACCGGCAAAGCCGAACATCAGGTTCGTGCCTGCGCCCACCGGCCCGCCACCTGTCATGAAGAAGGCCCAGAGGGCCGGGATGACCGACAGGGCATAGCCTGTGGCCGCCTGCGCGCCCTCTGCCCGCGTGGCAAAGCCCCACAACACGCCGGACATGAACGACAGGATCACCGTTCCATAGAAAAGCTGCACGTAAGGGCCGACAAAGCGCGGACCGAAGGTGGCCGCCCCCCAAGCCTGCAAATCGTCGTTGAGGTACGTCGCCGCGCCCCAGACAAAGGGGATCAGCCCGGCCAGCCCAAGAACCAGCGGCGCGCGGGGGATGGTGGTCATGCGCGCTCCATCGCCAGACGGCCCGCCAGCAGGGCAAAGACCGCGGCAAAGGATCGGCCAAGCCAGCGCATCACCACCTCCGAGCCCAAAAGCCACTGGCGCGCAGCCGCTGCAAAGATCGCCGCGCGCCGCCCCTGTCCCAGACCCAGCGCAAGCGTATAGATCACCCCGGTGCCCGGCACGATCACGACAACCAGCGCGATCAGCAGAAATTGAAGCGAAAACATGGCTCAAGCCCCTCGTTGTACCGGCTGAACGATAGGACGCGCCTGTCCGGGGGTAAAGGGCACGGATCGGGGCCATGCGGTGCAAGACACCGCCCCATGATGGGCCGCAGGGTACAAAGGCGCGCCCATTCGGGAAAGTCCCCCGATTTTTGCGGCCGCACCCCCTTCGAATACGGCCCCTATTTCATGGATCGCAACGCAGCTTTCATTTGTTCAAATGTTTCTCTTGACGAGTCGTTGTCCAAAACCGGCAATTGGGCATAGTAAATACCATGCTCGGGCGTCAGCATGATCCCGTAATAATAAAACGGAATTGTCTTTTCTCCAAACCATCCCGAAAAACTGTGTTCATGGCAAAAGCCATCGGCATATTGAAAGGTGTCGCGGCTCCACCATTGGGATTTTGGATCGGTGTCCACCAATTCCAATAACATGTCGATCGGGACAGGGCTGTGCCGGGCCAATTGCTCTTTCAGGAAACGGGTCAGGGCCACGTCGTGATGATAGACGATGTAATCATCGGTCACGATCAGCCGGTATTCGAAATCCGGCGGCATGTTCGACAGCCGTCTCAGGTCATCTTCGCTGGCCTGATCCAAAGGGCAGGACAACCAAAAGGCATTGCACACCGCCCGGATCGTCTGGCCTTCGGCCAAGTGCGCCCCGACGCTGTAGCTGTTGAAAAGATCATTAATGCTCATGGCAATACCTCCGAAAAATCAGGGATTTAGGTGCGTGGCAAGGGGTGGGCCGTGGCCGCGCCGGCCTAGCCAAAGCTGGCAAGGATCATCGACCCCACCCAGAACAGGGCCAGCGCACCGGGGGCCGCGCCCATGTACGACAGGAACTTGCGGATGATGCCAACCTCCGGGGGTTTGGTGAAAACGCCGTGCAGGCCGACCACGCAAAGCACCAACCCAAGCTGTAAGGGCGTCAGCCCCAATTCGGTGACGGTGGACGTGTCAGCCTCCACCACAACCATGAAAAGCCCCACAATGATTGTCAGAAAATTGCACGTGCGCGGCAAAACATCGTTCAGCCCGAGAAAACCGGGGGGTCCATTGCTCATTTATGCCTCCGATTTGAATTGCGGGGGTTGAATTGCAACTGAGAAGAATGTGTTACCTCGACCCATCCGACTATTATGACACGGGAAGGCTGAAAGTGCCTTGACCTGTATCAAGCGTTCTCTGCCCAATTCTGATACTCTTGAAAAATGCAATGTCCGGTATTCAACTCGAAATTATGAAACCGGAAAAACCTCAATTTTCTGATGAAGGGAAACAGGATGGGACGCAAACGCGATGATCAGTCAAAGGACACAGACGGATTGACCGAAGGCGGCAAAACCGCGGCGGTTGAGGCTGCGATGGTCGGGATGGGCCATGTCGCCGGATCAACGGCGGCAATGACGGTCGGCGCAGCGGCGGCAGCGGCGGTTGGTGCGGCCAAGATTGGCGAGGCGATAGGCGAAGCCATCAACACCGCCGCAGCCGAAGCAGAAGCCGACGCAGCAGAAGCACGGGCCGCCGAAACCGAAGCGCGGTTGGAAGAAAAGCGGATGGAGCATCGGCTTTACAACGACAAGGCCAAAAAGTAGCGGCCGAACGAAAGCCCCGGCATCATGCGCGGGGCTTTCCTAACCTGCCGCGCGCGAAGGCGCTACGCGGGGGTGCGCAGCACACGCGGCACCTTGAATTCCACGTTTTCCACGGCGGTTTCGACCAATTCTTCGGCCACGTCGTAGCGCGCCTTGAAGGCATCGATGACCTCGTTGATCAGCACCTCGGGGGCCGAAGCGCCTGCGGTGATCCCGATCGAGGTGATGCCATCCAGACTGCGCCAGTCGATGTCACTCGCGCGTTGCACCAACTGGGCATAGGCGCACCCGGCACGTGCGCCCACTTCCACCAGCCGTTTGGAGTTTGACGAATTGGGCGCGCCCACCACCAGCATCGCATCGCATTTCGGCGCCATCGCCTTGACCGCTTCCTGGCGGTTGGTGGTGGCATAACAGATGTCTTCCTTGTGCGGCCCCACGATCGCCGGAAACCGGGCCTGCAATGCGGCCACGATGTCGGCGGTGTCATCCACACTCAGGGTGGTTTGGGTCACATAGGCCAGCTTGGCAGGGTCGCGCACGTCGACGGTGGCCACGTCGTCCGGGGTTTCGACCAACAGCACCTCACCCTCTGGCAATTGCCCCATGGTGCCCACGGTTTCGGGGTGGCCCGCATGGCCGATCATGATCATCTGCAACCCCGCATCCGAATGGCGCTGCGCCTCGATGTGGACCTTGCTGACCAGCGGACAGGTGGCATCGACAAAGACCATCTCGCGGCGCGCGGCGGCGGCAGGCACCGCCTTGGGCACCCCATGCGCGGAAAAGATCACCGGCCGGTCGTCCGGACAGTCGTCCAATTCCTCCACAAACACCGCACCCTTGTCGCGCAACCCGTCGACCACGAACTTGTTGTGCACGATCTCGTGACGCACATAGACAGGCGCGCCCCATTTCTCGATCGCCATCTCGACGATCTTGATGGCACGGTCCACGCCTGCGCAAAATCCGCGGGGCGCGGCCAGGTAGAGGGTGAGGGGCGGCTTGGTCATGGGCGTCTCCGAAGGCTGTGGTCCAGAGGTAAGCAATTGGCCCATGGGCGTCCAGTGGCTTGCGCTCAGGCGTTGTGTCCCCAAACCCGGCGCGCTGCTTCGGCGCGGTTGCTCACCCCCAGCTTGCGATAGGCGGACTTGAGGTACTCCGACACGGTGTTGGGTGAAATGCCGCACATCCGCGCGCTTTCCTTGCGGCTCAGACCGCGTGCCACCAGATAGACGACCTCGCGTTCGCGCGGGCTAAGATATCGTGTGGCCTCAAGGCCCGGAGCGACCAGCAGGTCGCGGAAGGCGGCGTCGGCTTTAAAAGGTTCGGCGCGGGTCAGTTCCTCGATCCGGCGATGCGCGATCAGGCAGTAGAAGCGGATCGATTCAGCTTGGGGAACGATTTGCGCCTCAAACGCTTCGCGGTCCTGGGACGACCCGACATTGAACCCGCCAAAGCGGCTGCTGCCCTGCAGACGCATGGGGATGCCCAGCCCGGAGCGAAAACCCACGTCAGCGGCAGAGCGAATGAAATCCTTGGCCTGTGCGGGCAGGTAGTCATAGTCGGGCAGATAGCTCAGCCCGGTGCGGGTGATGTCGTAGGACGTGCAGCAATGCGACAGAAACGGGTCCTGTTCGGGCGGCATGCCTGCATAGATGCCCTGCCGGTTGGTCATCGCCAGTGGGTTGCCGAAATCGGAATCGACAGACAGGTAGATCACATGCGGCAGGCCCAGTGCCGACAATCCGCGCAGGGTTTCGGCCCACAACGCTTCAACGTTCGTTGCCTGTTCAAGGCTGTCGATACTGCTCATGGTGCTGAACGATCCCCCCTGTTGCGGGGGTATCAAATCACTTTGCACCCCACTAGAGTTAAAGGATTAGTTCTAACCGTGAGATTTCGATAGGAAAAACCGGCCAAGCGGCAGCTTGACCGGTTCATTCCGTTGGCGTGTTCGCCGACTTACTGGTCTGCAGAGACCGTGCTTGTGCGCGGAGCAATATCTTCGCGCGGCGGACGACCGATCACGTCCTTGAGCTCTTCAAGCTCGATGAAGTTGTCGGCCTGACGGCGCAGGTCGTCCGAGATCATCGGGGGCTGGCTGCGAATGGTGCTGACGACAGACACCCGAACGCCTTGGCGCTGCAGGCTTTCCACCAGCGGGCGGAAATCGCCATCGCCTGAAAACAGGACGATGTGATCCACACGTGGTGCCAGTTCCATGGCATCCACGGCCAGTTCGATGTCCATGTTGCCCTTGACCTTACGCCGGCCCATGCTGTCGGTGTACTCCTTGGCCGGTTTCGTGACCATGGTAAACCCGTTGTAGTTCAGCCAATCCACGAGTGGACGGATCGGCGAATACTCGTCGTTTTCCAACAGAGCGGTGTAGTAGAATGCGCGCAGCAATTTGCCACGGCGCATGAACTCATGACGCAGCAATTTGTAGTCGATATCGAAACCAAGCGCCTTGGCGGCGGCGTAGAGGTTTGACCCATCGATGAACAGCGCAAGCCGTTCGTCTTTGTAAAACATAAATAGTCCTTCCGAAAATACGCTGAGCCTTACTTTTTCCGTGAGTGAGTGCTTAAATGCGACTCGTCGCGTCAGATTAAAATATTGATTTTTGAATGTGACGCAAGCCGCAGTCTGGTACGAACAAGGGTCATCGTTGATGCAATTCCGGTCAAATGCATTGGTTGCCCTAGGGTCAAATCAGCGGTCTTTCGCCGGAAATGCCCGGGACACGCTGAAACTGGCCGCCGCAAAACTAGGCGAAGGTGGCGCTATGATTCGTGCGCAAAGCCGGTTTTTCCAAACGCCCTGTTTTCCCGCTGGTGCGGGGCCCGATTTCGTGAACGCGGCGCTCTGGCTGGAATGGGACGGCGATGCGCAGGAATTGCTGCGCCTGATGCATGGCATCGAATCGGACATTGGCCGCGTCCGGTCAGAACGGTGGGCCGCGCGGCCTGTCGATCTGGACCTCTTGGCCTTTGATGATCTGGTCCGTCCTGACGCAGAGACCTTCGCCCGGTGGCGTGACATGCCGCTTGGGGATCAGATGCGCCATGCGCCGCCTGAAATGATCCTGCCGCATCCGCGCATGCAGGACCGCGCCTTCGTGCTGGTTCCACTGGCCGATGTGGCCCCGGATTGGCGCCATCCCGTGTCTGGTGAGACGGTGACCGAGATGCTTGAGGCGCTGGATGCGCACGACGTGGCCGAGGTTGTGGCGCTTCCGGCGGATTGACCGCACAATCGCCTTGTCATTATGCGCTTTTGCGCCTACATACGCGACTTCTATTGAAATTCCTGATGCTGGAGCGTCCCCATGGCCCGCGTAACCGTTGAAGACTGCGTTGATAAGGTTCCAAACCGTTTTGAACTGGTGATGCTTGCTGCACACCGTGCACGCGAGATTTCGGCCGGTGCGGCGATCACCGTGGACCGTGACAACGACAAGAACCCTGTCGTGTCCCTGCGCGAAATTGCGGATGAGACCCAAAGCGCCGACGAGCTGCGCGAGCGTCTGATCGAAAGCAACCAGAACCAGATCGAAGTGGACGAACCCGAAGAGGACGCAATGGCGCTTCTGATGGGGGCCGAGGCCGACAAGCCCGACGAGGACAGCATGACCGAGGAAATGCTGCTGCGTCAGTTGATGGCGGCGCAAGGTCAGGGCTGACCTCAGCGGGATGCCGACCGACCGCGCGATTACCGCTGACGACCTGGTCGACCTCGTCCGCAACTACAATCCAAAGACGAACGAGGCCCAGCTTCGGTCCGCCTATGACTTTGGCGGCCAGATGCACGAGGGCCAGTTCCGCCATTCGGGCGAGCCGTATTTCACGCACCCCGTGGCCGTCGCGGCCATCCTGACCGAACAGCAGCTGGATGATGCCACCATAATCACTGCGCTGCTGCACGACACCATCGAAGACACCAAAGCCTCGTATGCCGTCGTGTCCGAAAAGTTCGGGGAAGAGGTGGCCAAGCTGGTCGATGGCGTGACCAAGCTGACCAACCTGCAACTCTCCAGCCTGGAGACCAAGCAGGCCGAAAACTTTCGCAAGCTCTTCATGGCCATGTCCAAGGACATGCGCGTCATTCTGGTCAAACTTGCCGATCGGCTGCACAACATGCGCACGATCAAGTCGATGCGCCCCGAAAAGCAGGTGCAGAAGGCGCGTGAAACCATGGACATCTTTGCGCCGCTGGCCGGCCGCATGGGCATGCAATGGATGCGCGAAGAGCTTGAGGACCTGGCCTTCAAGGTGCTGAACCCCGAGGCCCGCGCATCGATCATGCGGCGCTTCATCACCCTGCAACGCGAAACCGGCGACGTGATCCAGCGCATCACCACCGACATGCGCACCGAACTGGAACGCGCAGAAATCGAGGCCGATGTCTTTGGCCGGGCCAAGAAACCCTATTCGATCTGGCGCAAGATGCAGGAGAAAGAGCAGTCTTTCTCGCGGTTGTCGGACATCTACGGGTTTCGCCTGATCACCGAAACCGAAGAAGACTGCTACCGCGCGCTGGGGGCCATTCACCAACGCTGGCGGGCGGTGCCGGGGCGGTTCAAGGATTACATCAGCCAACCCAAGTCCAACGGCTACCGCTCCATCCACACAACGGTGTCGGGGCGCGACGGCAAGCGCGTCGAGGTCCAGATCAGGACCCGCCAGATGCACGACGTGGCCGAAACCGGGGTCGCGGCGCATTGGTCCTACCGCGACGGTGTGCGTTCGCAAAACCCCTTTGCCGTGGACCCCGCGCGCTGGATCGCCACGCTGACCGAACAGTTCGACGACGAAGACGATCACGCCGATTTTCTCGAAGCGGTCAAGCTCGAGATGTACTCGGACCAGGTGTTCTGCTTCACGCCCAAGGGCGAGGTGGTCAAACTGCCGCGCGGCGCCACGCCCATCGATTTCGCCTATGCCATCCACACCCGCATCGGCAACGCCTGTGTGGGGGCCAAGATCGACGCGATGCGTGTGCCGCTCTGGACGCGGATCAAGAACGGCCAGTCGGTCGAGATCATCACCGCCGAAGGCCAGACACCGCAGGCCACGTGGCTGGACATCGCGACCACCGGCAAGGCCAAAACCGCCATTCGCCGCTCCTTGCGGCAGGTTGACCGCGAACGGTTCATCACGTTGGGCCGTGAACTGGCACGGTCTGCCTTTGCCCATGTGAGCAAACGCGCCACCGACAAGGCGCTTGATACTGCGGCCAAACACCTGCGCCTGCAATCGGGCGACGAGGTGCTGGCGCGCCTTGGATCGGCCGAATTGACGGGCCGCGAGGTTGTTCAGGCCATTTATCCCGACCTCACGCCCAAGGACGGCAAGAAGGTCGATGCCCGGCGCGCGGTTATCGGTCTGGCTCCGGGCCAAAGCTTCAACCGCGCGGCCTGCTGTCAGCCGTTGCCGGGCGAGCGGATCGTGGGCATCACTTACCGTGGGCAAGGTGTGGTCGTGCATGCCATCGACTGCGCCAAGCTGGCCGATTTCGAAGACCAGCCCGAACGCTGGCTCGACCTGCATTGGCACGATGGCAGCCACCCGGCTGTCTACGGGGCCACGCTTGATCTGACGATTGGCAACGACGCGGGTGTGCTGGGACGAATTTGCACATTGATCGGCGAGACGCGGGCCAATATCTCTGACCTTGAGTTTTTGGATCGCAAACCTGATTTTTACCGCCTGTTGATCTATGTGGAACTTAGGGATGCCGAACACCTGCACTCCCTGATGCTGACGCTTGAGGCGGAATCCGAAGTGGCCTCCATTGAACGCTTCCGGGACATCACGCGCGGTGTCGCTGATTTGGGACACACGGCCTGACGGGTGTGAATGTCTGACTGAAAAGAGGATGGAAAACCGGTGGTCTTCAAACGCCGCGACCGCAAACCTTTCCTGCGTGGGCTGGCCGAGATGCTGTGGCCCCGTGGCGGGTGGGCGCGTGCGTTTCACTATGTCAAACACCGTGTGCGTCGCTTGCCAGACAGCCCCGAACGCATTGCACGCGGCATCTGGGCGGGGGTGTTCACCACGTTTTCACCGTTCTACGGCCTGCATTTCGTCGTGGCGGGCATGATCGCTTGGGCCATGCGCGGCAATATCCTCGCGTCCTTGATGGCCACGTTCTTCGGCAATCCGCTGACCTATGTGCCGATTGGCATCGCATCCCTGAAAACCGGGCACTGGTTGCTGGGCACTGAAATGCGTGAAAGCGAACACCGGTCTTTCGGGGGCAAGTTCGCGGATGCAGGGCAGGATTTGTGGCAAAATCTCAAGGCCAATGTAACGGGTGATCCGACGGATTGGCACGGCATCATGGTCTTTTACGACGAGGTGTTCTTTCCCTACCTGATCGGCGGGATCATTCCCGGCATCATCTGCGCCACAGTCAGCTATTACATGGCGGTGCCGGTGATCCGCGCCTATCAAAAGCGGCGGCGCGGGGTGATCAAGGCCAAGTTCGAGGCCCTCAAGGCCAAAGCCGCCGAAAAGGCGGCCGCCAAAGCCGAAGCCAAGCGCGGCGCGGATTGACCCTGAACCGATAAAAGGGACGTGCCCGACCCGGGGGCGAAGGCCGTCTTGCAAACGCTCCAGCGGAGCGTTTGAGGCTGTAGTGTGCGACAGCACCGGCTGCGCAAAGCGCGTCCGCCCTCCGGGCGGGTCGGACGCGGCCCTCTGTCGCGCGCCTTGTACCAATACAAAACCCAACTGGCCCTCGCGCCCCACGCGCCCTAAAACCAATGCAAACGGCCCAGAAGGAACACATCCATGAAACCCATCGGCCCCCTGCGTCTTGGTGTGAACATCGACCACGTGGCAACCGTGCGCAACGCGCGCGGCGGCGACACGCCCGACCCCTTGCGCGCCGCGCGCATCGCTGAAGAAGCCGGTGCCGACGGCATCACCGCCCACCTCCGCGAAGACCGCCGCCATATCTCGGACGCCGACATCGAAGGCCTGATGGACACGCTGAACGTCCCGCTCAATTTCGAAATGGCGGCGACCGAGGAGATGCAAAACATCGCCCTGCGCCACAAACCACACGCCGTCTGCATCGTGCCCGAAAAGCGCGAGGAACGCACAACCGAAGGCGGCCTCGAAGTCGCGCGCGAGGAAAACCGCCTCGCCCACTTCATTGCCCCCCTGCGTGATGCCGGCTGCCGCGTGTCCATCTTCATCGCGGCCGACCAGCGCCAGATCGAAGCGGCCCACCGGATCGGTGCACAGGTCATCGAACTGCACTCGGGGGCCTATTGCGATGCCCACCACGAAGGCCGATTTGACGACCGTGACCGCGAACTTGAGGCCATGCGCGAAATGTCCACCTTTGCCCACAGCCTCGGGCTTGAAGTGCACGTGGGCCATGGCCTGACCTATGAAACCGTGCAACCCGTGGCCCGCTTTCCCGAAGCCATTGAACTGAACATCGGCCATTTCATCATCGGTGAGGCGATCTTTCGCGGGCTTGCCCCCGCCATCCGTGAAATGCGCCGCCTGATGGACGAAGCGCGCGCATGATCCGGCACTGTGTGTTGCTTTGCCTGCGCCCGGACGCAAGCGACACCGCGCTTGCAACGCTGATGCAGGCTCTGGAAAAGGTTGTGGACCGCATCCCCGGCTGTGGCGCATTCTGCCACGGCCCCAACCGCGACTTTGAAGGCAAATCACCCGATCACCCCTATGGCTTCACGCTCGATGCGCAGGACGCCACCACGCTTGCCGCCTATGCCGACGACTCTGAGCACCGCGCGCTGGGCGCGCAATTGGTGGCTCTGTGTCAGGGCGCTGCAGACGGCATTGTGGTTTATGACATCGACGTGGCAGGGTAGGCCAGACTGCCCCCTTTACGGAGACCTGACGTGCCCCAAAACTACCGCCTGAACATCCCGCGCTTTGCCACGTGGTTCCTGGGGCTGAGCATCGGTTTGCCGTTGTTGATCGAGGGGTTGAAAGCCGCAACCGGGCTGGATCTCAGCTCGGGTGGGCTGTCGATCATCCCGATCATGATCACCTCGATGAACGAGGGCGCGCATTTTGTCCGGGCCACCCACACCCGTCCGACCAACCAAGAGGCGTGGAAGCTGTCGGCCCTGTTCGCAGTGTTCGGTGCGATGTTGTCGATGCTTCTGGCCGCCATCGTTCTGGTCACGGCCCCGGATGTTCTGGGCTGGGCGGTCAGCCCGAGTGTCCTGTTCATCGTGATCTTTGCCGCTGTGACGTTCACCGTTTTCGCAGTTGTGGCGCGCGTCTTCTTCAGCTTCGGCGCAAGCGGAGAAATGAAGCGCCTGCAAAGCGCACAGGCGGGCGACGAGGACAGCGACCCATGATCCTCGGAATCGGCACCGATCTGGCCAACATCGACCGCATTGCAAACACGCTAGACCGCTTCGGTGACCGGTTTCGCAACCGTGTCTTCACCGAAATCGAACAGCAAAAGGCCGAACGCCGCGCGGATACGCCCGGCACCTATGCCAAGCGCTGGGCCGCGAAAGAGGCGTGTTCAAAGGCCCTTGGCACCGGCCTGCGCATGGGCATTTCGTGGAAGGACATGGCCGTGACCAACCTGCGCAGCGGCCAGCCGGTGATGCACGTGACCGGCTGGGCGGCGGAACGGTTGGCGGACATGACGCCGCCGGGTCACGAGGCCATCATTCACGTGACCCTGACCGACGATCACCCATGGGCGCAGGCCTTTGTCGTGATCGAGGCGCGCCCGGTGTCGACCCCCTGATGCCCCCGGTGCCCTGCGCACCTTGACACCTATGGCCCGGCCCCGCATGTAGCAGCAGAACCATCAGGAGCCGCCCATGGCCACCAAGGAAAAAACCGGCAACGCGTTTGTCGAAACGATCAAGACGATTGTCTATGCCCTGCTGATTGCGGGCGTGTTCCGCACGCTCTTCTTTCAGCCGTTCTGGATCCCGTCCGGCTCCATGAAACAGTCGCTCCTGATCGGTGATTTTCTCTTTGTGAACAAAATGGTGTACGGGTATTCCTATGCCTCTTGTCCCAGCCTGATCATGCCGCGCTTTGGCATCGACATCGATGCCGAAGATATCTGTGGCGTCTTTGACGGCGACAATTCGCGGCTCTTTGGGGGTGATCCCGAACGCGGCGATGTGGTTGTCTTTCGCCATCCGGTGTCCGGGCGTGACTATATCAAGCGCCTGATCGGCCTGCCGGGCGACCGCGTGCAGGTGCAAAACGGTGTGATCATCCTGAACGGAACGCCCGTCGAACAGGCGGCTGACGGAAAGTTCGTTGAAACGATGGCCCCCCAAGGGCCGCAGGGCCTCAGCCCCCGATGTGAAAACGGCCCTCTCGGTCTGGGCGGCAGCTGTGAAAAGTCGCGCGCGATCGAAACCCTGCCCAACGGCAAGCAATACCCTGTCCTGAACGTGACCAACCAAAGCTCGGACAACACCAAGGTCTATCTTGTCCCCGAGGGGCACTATTTCTTCATCGGTGACAACCGCGACAACTCTGCCGACAGCCGACTGGCGCAACTGGCCGGTGGCGTGGGGTTCGTGCCTTATGAAAACCTCATCGGCCGTGCCGATCGCATCATGTTCTCGTCTGCGGGTCGGTCGATGCTGTTCTTCTGGACATGGCGGGGCGACCGGTTCTTCAAGGGGATCGAGTGAAGCTTTCGGCCGATCTCAAAGCCTTCGAGGGGCGCATCGGGCACCGCTTTGCCGATCCTGCGCTGCTGACTCGCGCGGTCACGCACGCATCGATGTCTTCGCCCACCCGCGACGACAACCAGCGCCTTGAATTTCTGGGCGATCGGGTTCTGGGCCTTGTGATGGCCCAAACGCTTCTTGAGGCCGACAAATCCGCTGCCGAAGGGCAACTGGCCCCACGCTTCAACGCCCTTGTGCGCAAGGAAACCTGCGCAGACGTGGCGCGTGACATAGATCTGGGCGCGGTCCTGCGCCTTGGCCGATCCGAGATGCTCTCGGGTGGGCGGCGCAAACAGGCGCTTCTGGGCGACGCGATGGAGGCGGTGATTGCCGCCGTCTACCTTGATGCGGGCTTTGACGTGGCAAGCGCCATGGTCCTGCGCCTGTGGGGCAAACGGGTGAAGGAGGTCGACGCGGATGCCCGCGACGCCAAGACCGCCTTGCAGGAATGGGCGCAGGCGCGCGGGTTGCAGCCGCCGAAATACGTTGAAACCGCCCGCAAGGGCCCCGACCACGCACCGCAGTTTACGATTGCCGCGCGGCTTGACAATGGGGCCGAGGCCAGTGCCACCGCCGGATCGAAACGCGCCGCCGAACAGGCAGCCGCAGAGGCGCTGATGGCGCAGATGGAGACCACCCAATGACCACCCGCGCCGGTTTCGTCGCCCTGATCGGAGAGCCCAACGCGGGCAAATCCACGCTGCTGAACCGCATGGTCGGCGCCAAGGTCAGCATCGTCACGCACAAGGTTCAAACCACGCGCACCCGCATTCGTGGCGTGGCCATGGAAGGCGACAGCCAGATCGTCTTCGTCGACACGCCGGGCCTCTTTCAACCCCGCCGCAGGCTTGACCGCGCAATGGTCGCTGCCGCATGGGGTGGGGCGGCAGATGCCGATGTCATCGTCCTGATGATCGAAGCGCATCGCGGCGTGACCGAAGGCGTCGAACGCATCCTCGAACGGCTCCAAGAGATCGGCGCGGACCGCAAGGTCGCCCTTGCCATCAACAAGATCGACCGCGTCGGGGCCCCCGTGCTGCTGGGCCTGACCGAAAAGATGAACGCGGCCTATCCTTTTGCCGAAACCTTCATGATCTCGGCCGAAAAGGGCCACGGCGTCGATGCCCTGCGCACATGGCTCGCCGGCGAGGTGCCAGAAGGCCCGTGGCTTTATCCCGAGGACCAGATCGCCGATCTGCCCATGCGCATGATCGCCGCCGAAATGACCCGCGAAAAGCTGACGCTGCGCCTGCATCAGGAATTGCCCTACCAACTGACCGTCGAAACCGAGAACTGGGAAGAGCGCAAGGACGGGTCCGCCAAGATCGATCAGGTGATCTATGTGACCCGCGATGGCCACAAGGGCATCGTGCTGGGCCACAAGGGCGAAACGATCAAGGCCGTGAGCAAGGCCTCGCGCGAAGAATTGACGGAGTTTCTGGGCCGCAAGGTGCACCTGTTCCTGCAAGTGAAAGTGCGCGAAAAGTGGCTTGAAGACGCAGAGCGGTATTCCGAAATGGGGCTGGATTTCAAGGATGGCAACGCCTGATCGCACGAGGGCCGCATGGCCCGCCTGACCTCGCGCTTCTGGGTGGACGCCTATCTTGCGCGCCTGCGCATGTTCGACATCCCCGCCTTTGTCGTGGCCCATGGCGATGACACCGGCGGCGCGGTTCTGGTCAAGCTCAGCACCCTCGACGGGCAGGCGATCCTGTACCAACGGTCCTTTGACCTGATGACAGGTGACCGGGCGTGGGCCGAACTGGCCAAGGGCGCGGACGCCGAGGTCGAGGGCGCAATCGCCCGGCAACGCGGGTTCGATCCCGACCTGTGGGTGGTCGAGGTGGAGGACCGCGAAGGCCGCCACTTGCTCGATCACGAGGGGCTGGCCTGATGGAATGGCGCGGCACCGGCATTCTATTGTCCACGCGCCGCCACGGCGAAACATCTGCCATTATCGAGGTCTTCACCGAAGACCGGGGCCGCCACGCGGGCGTCGTGCGCGGCGGCACCAGCCGCAAGATCGCCCCGATCCTGCAACCCGGCGCACAGCTTGACGTAGCATGGCGCGCCCGGCTCGAGGACCACATCGGCAGCTTCACCGTCGAACCCGTGCGCAGCCGTGCCGCCGTGGTCATGTCCGATCGCATGGCGCTGGCAGGGCTGAACGCGGTCACGTCGCTGTTGTGCTTCTGCCTGCCCGAACGCGAGGCGCATCCGCCGCTCTACCGCCGGTCCGAGCGGTTGCTTGATCTGCTGGGGCAGGGGGATCTGTGGCCCTTGGCCTACCTGCGCTGGGAATTGGCCCTGTTGGAAGAGATGGGCTATGGCCTTGACCTAAGCGCTTGTGCCGTCACGGGGGCCACCGAAGGGCTGGCCTATGTGTCGCCCAAGACGGCGCGCGCGGTGTCCCGGCAGGGGGCCGGGGAATGGGCGGACCGTTTGCTGCCGCTGCCGGATGTCTTGCGGGGCGCAGGGGACGCGCCGGATGCCGAAATCGCACAAGGGCTTGAGACGACGGGATATTTCCTGTCTGCGCATCTGGCCGCCGATCTGGGCAACAAACCACTGCCCGAAGCCCGCGCGCGGTATGTTTCGGCCTTCACTCGGACGCTTTGAACACCATCTTGTCGCCTGCGTCGTTGCTCAGGATCATCACCTCGCCCAAGACTTCGATGGTGCTCATCTGGGCCAGCGCGCGGAAATACCGGGTTTCCTCTGCCAAGGCCGCGCAGGCCCGCTTGGTCGCGCGCAAGGGACCGGCCTTGAACCACGGATAAGGCACATCCATCTGCCCCGAAAACCCGTTGCACGGGCCGCGCCCGGAAATGACGCCTTGTTCCGGAAATTGCAGGGTGGCGCGTGCCGAAAAGGGCTGGCCGCCCAGTTCGGACAGCACCCAAACCCGGTCGCTCGCCCCATAGGCGCGCACGGTTTCGTCGGCCTGACAGGACATTGCTGCGGTCAGCACCAGCATCAGGGCAAATCGCATCACCGGACCCTAACGCAGGGCCAACACAAGGTCGACAAGCGAAGCATAAGCGCCTTCGGCCTCCGCACGGTTATGCCCCGGCACATGTGGCATCCCGATCAGGCTGCCATAGGCGGCAAGAGTGAAATCGGCATTGGTGACACCGACGCTTGCCAGCAGGGTTTGGACATATTGCAGACGCTGGGCATCGACCTGCGCGATGCTGTTGGCGGCACCCGTGTGCCCTTGCGCCCACGCCCGGATCGCCGCCCCGGCGCTGTCTTTCAGCACCAGCGCCCCGAAGACCCGCAACCGGTCGGCGGCACTGCCGGGTTTTTCCAGCGCGCTCACGATGTCGGCAAAAGCCTGCGCTTGCCAGTGGTCCAGAACCGCCGTGTGAAAGGCCGGAACATCGGCGAAGTGCCAATAGAACGACCCTTTGGTGGTCCCGAGTGCGCGCGCCAAAGGTTCTGCCCGCAAGGCGGACGGGCCTTGTTTGACAAGGGCGGATAACCCCGCCTCAACCCACTTTCTACTGCTCAACCGATCCTGTTTCATGCCCATCCCCTACGCCTGCGTATGGCGCAGGACAAGCGAAACAGACATCGACAGACAGGCACAGCAGATTCATGCCCAAATGACTGGCCTATGCCCCGCCGAGGTTCCCAGAAACGCAAAATCGCGCCAAACGGATGCCCGCCGGCGCGATCATTGCTCAAGAGGGGATCAGGATCAGCCCAGAATGCGGCGTGCGATCACTTGCGCCTGAATTTCGGCGGCCCCTTCGAAGATGTTCAGGATGCGCGCATCACACAGCACCCGGCTGATCTTGTATTCCAGCGCGAAACCGTTGCCGCCGTGGATCTGCAGCCCGTTGTCTGCGGCAGCCCACGCCACGCGCGCACCCAGCAACTTGGCCATGCCCGCCTCAACATCGCAGCGACGGCCCTCGTCCTTCTCGAACGCGCTGAAGTAGGTCAGTTGCCGCGCCACCATGATCTCGACCGCCATCATCGCCAACTTGTTGGCAACACGGGGGAATTCGATCAGCGATTTGCCGAACTGCTTGCGATCCTGTGCGTATTGCATCGAAATATCCAGCGCCGATTGCGCCACGCCAATGGCGCGTGCCGCAGTCTGGATACGCGCGGATTCAAAGGTCTCCATCAGCTGTTTAAAGCCTTTGCCCTCTTCCCCGCCCAGCAGGTTCTCACCTTTGACGTGGAAGTTATCAAAGCCCAGCTCGTATTCCTTCATCCCGCGATACCCCAGCACCTCGATCTCGCCGCCGGTCATGCCTTCGGTGGGGAAGGGGTGATCGTCGTCGCCCGGCGTCTTTTCCGCCAGGAACATCGACAGGCCCTTGTAATCGGACGTTTCGGGGTCCGTGCGCGCCAGCAGGGTCATCACATGGGTGCGGCTGGCGTGGGTGATCCACGTCTTGTTGCCGGTGATGCGGTAATCATCGCCATCCTTGACCGCGCGGGTGCGCAGGCTGCCAAGGTCAGACCCGGTGTTGGGTTCGGTAAAGACCGCCGTGGGCAGCTTTTCCGCTGACGCCAGCGCGGGCAACCATTTCTGCTTTTGCTCTTCAGTGCCGCCCGCGATGATCAACTCGGCTGCAATCTCGGACCGTGTGCCCAAGGACCCTACGCCGATATAGCCGCGCGACAGTTCTTCGGACACAACGCACATCGACGCTTTGCTGAGGCCAAAGCCACCGTATTCCTCGGGAATGGTCAGGCCAAAGACGCCCATTTCGGCCAGTTCCTCGATGACCTCCATCGGGATCAGTTCATCCTTGAGGTGCCAGTCGTGGGCAAAGGGCTCGACCTTGTCGATGGCATAGCGGCGGAACTGCTCGCGGATCATCTCAAGCTCTTCGTCGAGACCGGAAGCACCCACCGTGATCTCGGCGCTGCGTTCCTGCATCAACTCAACCAGTCGCACGCGCGCGGCTTGGGTGTTGCCGCCTTGGGTCAGGGTCTGCACCGCAGGCTCCATCATCCCGCGCATATCTTCCTGGCTCAGGCCCATGTCCTGCATGCGCAGAACTTCGCCCTGGTTCATCTGGATGCCGCCGTAAACCTGCCAAAGGTATTCACCAAAGGCGATCTGGTGGATCAGCTGTTCGACTTCGCCGAACTTGCCATCGGCCTCCAGCGCCTCGGCCCATTTCTGCATCTCGCGCAGCGACTGGGCATAGGTGGCAAGCCACGCCAGCCCATGGGCGGCCGTCTGATGCTGTTCGACCAGCGCGTTCGACACGCGGCCGTTTTCCGACAGCAGGTCCTTCAGGCGCGCCTTGGCAGTTTCGAGAATCGCATCGACAGGTGCAATCGCGGCGCGGGTCAGTGCCAGAAGATCGTTCAGGATCACCGGTTGATGGGTGAACACGTCTTGTCCGTCATGGGCCATGAATCAGTTCCCTTTTTTGCTTGTCAGACGAGATAGGTCCTTCGCAGGTGCAGCGCAACTTAAATACATTTGGGTGCGGCTATTTGTACGTATATTGCGCACCCAACTTTTTGCGGCGCAGCATCTGTGCCGATGCTATAGCGGGGCATGGACTTGCTGTTGACCGTTCTCAGCCCTGTGGAATGGGCCTTTGCCCTTAGTATCGCCGTTATTGCCGGGCTGGTCAAAGGTGTGGTGGGATTCGCCATGCCGATGGTCTTTATCTCGGGCCTCAGCACCTTTATCGCGCCCGAACTTGCGCTGGCGGCCCTGATTCTGCCGACCCTCGCAACCAACGGGATGCAGGCGCTGCGGCAGGGGCCACGGGCCGCTTTGGGTTCGGCCCGCCGGTTCTGGGTGTTCCTTCTGACCGGATCGATCTTTCTGGCACTGGCGGCGCAGCTTGTGCCCTATCTGCGTGGGCAGACAATGCTGTTGATCATCGGTGTCCCGGTCACGATCTTCGCGATTCTGCAGTTGCGCGGATGGCAATTGCGACTGGCCGGGCAAAGCACCCGGTCCGAAGTGACAATTGGCGTGATCGCGGGGTTTCTGGGTGGGATTTCGGGCATCTGGGGGCCACCCACCGTGGCCTATCTGACCGCGCTGAATACCGAAAAACGCGAACAGATGCGCATTCAGGGGGTGATCTACGGGTCAGGCGCCTTGCTGCTGACCGTGGCGCACCTTGTGTCAGGGGTTCTGCGGATCGAAACCGTGCCTCTCAGTCTTGCGATGATTCCCCCTGCGGTTGTCGGCATGTGGCTGGGGACTAAAATACAGGACAGAATCGATCAGGCAGTGTTTCGCCGCGCGACGCTGGTCGTTCTGCTGATTGCAGGGGTCAACCTGATGCGCCGCGCGTTGATGGGTTAGGCCGAGCGCGCAACCGTGCGGCCCGAGACATCCTCGATGAATGTCACGATGCGCGATTTGACTGTTTCGTCCTTGATCGCGGCCACCGCGTTCACGATTTCAAGGCCGGGATCGCGTGTTTCATGCGTGTCTTCAAAGTCTTGCAGGCCTTCAAAGAAATAGGAGGTTGGCACCTCAAGGATCTTCGACAGCTCATACAGACGGCTGGCGGCGATGCGGTTCGAGCCGATCTCGTATTTCTGGATTTGTTGGAATGACAGCTTCAGGTGCCGTGCAACATCGGTCTGGGACATGCGGCGCAATGTGCGGGCTTGTTTCAGTTTGCGACCAACATGGATATCGACGGGATGCGACATTTGGGGAGTACCTCCGGTTGTAGTTCCCAAAGTGATCTGAGAATTTGCCCTATCGATCAATTGGATAGATTTGTACATTTATGAACCATCGATGTTGCATTGATGGATGATTTATTTACCATATGCCCTTACTGAAGGTTGTAAGAGGATTCCCGCAATTTCACGCAAAGCCCAAGACATGGCATTGGATCACCATCCCTTACTGTTCGAAATGCTCCGGTCGTTCACCACGCTGGCGCGGTGCCTGAACCTGTCACATGCGGTTGCCGAACTTGGCAGCACCCGTCAGACAGTGCGCCGCCACATTGCCCTGCTCGAAGAGGCGAAGGGCATCCAGCTGTTCAACGTCACCGACCGTCGGTACGAACTGACCCGCGAAGGCGAACGTGCCTTGCCCGAGGCCTCGGCGCTGCTGGCGCGGGGGCGCGCTTGGCTGTCCTCCGAGATTGGGTTCGAACATGGCATGTTGCGCATCGCCAAGGACGAAGGCGATTGGCGGTTTTACCTGCAACAGAAGCCGCTGGGCTATCTTTGGCAGCATGGCTCGGAATTCATGCGCAATTGCGTGCGCTACTGGACCGAGGCGTCGGGCAACATCGAACATCCCGCCTTTGCCCCGGTGCGCCCCTACGCCATGATTTTCCGGCCCTTTGAGCAAGGGTGGGTGTGTGTCGAGGTGGGGCGCGATTCATCCTTTGCCACCTGGTACGGCTGGGAATGGCAAAGCAGTTCGATCGGGCGCGCCTTGCCCGCCTTGCCCGGTGGGCCGGTGATCGCCGCGATCATGGAAGGGACCTTCCATGAGATCGAAGCCAACAACTCCCTGCGCTTTGACCATGTGCACACGACCGTGTCGCGCCAGCCGGAAACGCCTTTGATTCCGCTCAGCTATGCGCGCCTTTTGCTGGGCGCACGTTTTCCAGACGGCAGTTTTGCCTTGGTGAATATCATCGAACGCACCAACGATCTGGACATAGAAGAAATGCCTGATCCGGTTGCGATGTCGATGGACCCGACTCTGGAAATGCATATCTCGATCTGAATTTTCGGAAATTCGGGACATTTGCGCTATTTTTCGTCATGCTGGGCCGGAACGGCTGACGAGGAGAATCCTGATGGGCATCCAAGACGTATTCGAAGGGTCACGCATGCTGACCGAAACCAATGACTTATTGGCACAACGGCAGCTTTACGTGACCGTCGGTGACGACTTTCGGGAATACCGCAATTTGGTGACCAAATACCGCCCGAAACAACCGGTCAGCTTGCCGTTTGATCCCGACACGTCCGACCTGACGAACGAACGTGGCTTCTGGGCCGTAGGGCGCAATCCCACGGGCAAGATCGTGCAGACACAGGCGGTGCGGCTCGTTGATCTGAAAGGTGGGACATTGGCCCAGCACATGGACGCCAATTTCCGCGACTATCCCCCTTCGGGCGTGCCCATTGATCTGGCGGATTCCTGGTACAGCTCGGGCCCGGGCGCGCGGCGCATCACCGGGCGCGTATGCTATCACGGCGAGATGTGGATCAACCCCGATGAAGGCAATTACCGTGGCCGGGGGATTGTCGATATCCTCGCCCGCTTTGCCTTTCTTTCCAGCATGTTACAGTGGAACCCAGACTATGTTTTTGGGTTCATGCCCCGGACGATCGCGCGCCGGGGCCTGGCCGAACGCGAAGGGTATATGCATGTGGACCCATACTGCCTGAGCTGGAAAATCTCGGGTCAGAACAAACCCGTTGAGGGCAACATGGTCTACATGGGGTATGAGGACATGCAGCACATCATTCACGTGCCGCTGGATCTCGCTGCCTAAGGCCCGGCCCGGCCCCTGTTTCGGGGCCGGAAGCTGTGATCAGCCGATGGCTGCCGCGCGCACGTCGTCATCGATGTGCGGCAGGTACTTCTCAAAATTGCCCGAGAACATCTCGACCAGTTTCGCGGCCTGTGCGTCGTAGGCTTCGGCGTTGTCCCAGGTGCGGCGCGGGTCCAGCAGGATGTCTGCGACGCCCGTGACCGAAACCGGCACTTCAAAGCCGAAGTTGGGGTCCTTGCGGAAGTCGGCATTGGCCAGCGATCCGTCCAGCGCCGCCGTCAGCAATGCCCGCGTGGCGCGAATCGGCATCCGGCTGCCAGTGCCGTAGGCGCCCCCGGTCCAGCCGGTGTTGACCAGCCAGCAGGTCGCGCCATGCTGGGCGATCTTTTCGCGCAGCAGATTGCCGTAAACTTCGGGACGGCGCGGCATGAAGGGCGCACCGAAACAGGTCGAAAACGTGGGCTCGGGTTCCGTCACGCCACGCTCTGTGCCGGCCACCTTCGAGGTGAAGCCGGACAGGAAGTGATACATCGCCTGCGCCGGGGTCAGCCGTGCAATCGGGGGCAGCACACCAAATGCGTCACAGGTCAGCATGATGATATTCTTGGGATGCCCGCCCAGCGCGGTTTCGCTGGCATTCGAGATATAGTGCAGCGGATAGGCGCAGCGCATGTTCGCCGTCAGGCTGTCATCCGCGAAATCCAGTTCCTTGGTGTCTGCGTCGTAGACCATGTTTTCGATCACCGTGCCGAATTTCCCGGTCGTGGCGTAGATCTCCGGCTCCGCTTCAGCGCTCAGGTTGATCGTCTTCGCGTAACAGCCCCCTTCGAAGTTGAAGGTGCCGCGATCCGACCAGCCGTGTTCGTCGTCGCCGATCAACGTGCGCGCGGGGTCTGCGGACAGGGTGGTCTTGCCGGTGCCGGACAGGCCAAAGAACACGGCCGTGTCCACAGGGTTGCCCGTGGCGTGATTGGCCGAACAGTGCATCGGCATCACGCCTTTTTCGGGCAGCAGATAGTTGAGAAGCGTAAAGACCGACTTCTTGTTCTCGCCCGCGTATTCTGTGCCGCCGATCAGGATCATCTTGCGGTCGAAGTTCATGGCGATCACGGTCTCGGACCGGCAATCATGCCTGGCCGGGTCCGCCTGAAAGCTGGGGCAGTTGATGACAGTGAAGTCCGCCAGGAAATCATCAAGGTCCTCGCGCTCGGGACGGCGCAGCATCGTGCGGATGAACAGGCCATGCCATGCCAATTCGGTGACCATGCGCACGTTGATCGCATAGGCCGGATCGGCCCCGCCAACGAGGTCCTGCACGAAATAATCGCGCCCCTTCATGTGGGCGACCATGTCTTCGTAGAGCGCGTCAAACCCTTCGGGCGACATCGCGGCGTTGTTTTCCCACCAGATGGTATCGGCCACGCTGTCGGTCTTGACCACGTGCTTGTCCTTGGGCGACCGACCGGTGAACTTGCCCGTGGTGACAAGGAACGTGCCCCCATTGCCAAGCGTCCCTTCGCCACGCTTCAGCGCGGTTTCGATCAACGCGGGCTCCATCAGGTTGTAATAGACATTGCCCAGCCCCTCGATCCCTTGATCTTTCAGCTGGAATTGCGGGTTGACCCGTCCAAATGTCATATGAGTTCTCCTGTTTCCGCAGCCGGGCGGATGATCGTGAAACGCGGGCACATGGCCCACGGCCTGTTTGGTTGCGGCCTCTTAACATGAGGATTTGAGCCATGAACAGGACGCTTTGGCACAGTTAGCGCCACCAGAGCGATCTTTGGCCTTTGGGAGCCTTTTGCGGGTTCCCGGCTGACGCGAAACTGCGACAATTTAGTCATTCCTAACCAAATTGTGGCGAAAATGCGGCGACTAACCCATCGATTCGCAGTTTCGGATTGATTCGAGGGCCAAAAATCTGGATGAATAGCGAAAAAAATAACGATATTGAGCAGCACAAGGAAACAGGCAATGTCTAAAATTGCACTGGTAGATGACGACAGGAACATCCTGACGTCGGTCTCCATGACTCTCGAAGCCGAAGGTTTCGAAGTTGAAACCTACAATGATGGTCAGGCAGCACTCGACGCTTTCAACAAGAAGCTTCCCGATATGGCCGTTCTGGACATCAAGATGCCGCGCATGGACGGGATGGACCTGTTGCAGCGCCTGCGCCAGAAAACCACGATGCCGGTGATCTTCCTGACGTCCAAGGATGATGAAATCGACGAGGTTCTTGGCCTGCGCATGGGCGCCGATGACTACGTCAAGAAACCGTTCTCGCAACGTCTTCTGGTCGAACGCATCCGCGCGCTTCTGCGCCGTCAGGATGCCGTGGACGGCGACGTGGTCGGCGACACCGAGGAAACAAAGGTGATGGACCGCGGCGATCTGCGGATGGATCCCCTGCGCCATTCGGTCAGCTGGAAGGGCAAGGACGTGTCCCTCACGGTCACCGAATTCCTGCTTTTGCAAGCGCTGGCGCAACGCCCCGGTTTCGTGAAATCCCGCGATCAGTTGATGGACGTGGCCTATGATGATCAGGTCTATGTCGACGACCGCACCATCGACAGCCACATCAAGCGTCTGCGCAAGAAGATGCGCACCGCCGACGATACGTTCTCGGCGATTGAGACACTGTACGGTATCGGTTACAGATACAACGAAGAGTGACCGGGCCGGATGGCTCTGGCCGAAAGGAACTTCGTGCGGGACATGGCTCCTCCTCCATCGCGTGACGGTGATGTTGTGCTGGGCGACGATTGGGTCGCGCCGGAACGACATGAAACATCTGACGAAATCCGCGCCTCCCGCAAAAGGCGCGGGTTGTTGTCGCTGCGCACCTCGCCGCTGACACGCAAGATCATCACGTTCAACCTGATCGCGCTGAACATCCTTGTCGCGGGTATCTTGTACCTCAACTCGTCACGCGACAGCCTTGCAGTGCAACGCGCCTCGTCGCTGATTTCCGAGGCCGAACTGATTGCCGACGTGATCGAGGTTCAGCTGCCGCAGGGCGCGCCGGTCAGTCTTGCAACAGGGGATGGCGTCAACGTCGAAGACACGCTGCGCACCCTCGACTTGCGTGGCGGCATCGAAGTGCTGGTGTTTGATCCGTCTGAAAACATGATTGCGCGCATTCAGGGGGCCGAAACCACGTCCCCCGGCATGGAAGAGCCACGCGAAGAGCCAACCGTTTTGACGGATGGGCTGAACTGGCTTTGGTCCACCGTCTCCAGCCCCTTCGCGTCCGAACCGTCCGATTCCGCCCCATCGATCGAAGAACAGCTGCGCACGCTTGTCGCCACGACGCTGACCGACGGACGGCAAGTGCGCAACAGCCTGAATTCCGATGCGGGCGCCTTGATCAGTGTCACGACCCCCATCCTGCAAAACGGCACGCCTGTCGGTGTGATCGCGATCAACAGCGCCGCCGGTGAGATCGACAATCTGGTGCGCGGCGAACGCGAACGCGTTTTGCAGATGTTCGTGATTGCGACGCTTGTTTCCATTGGCCTCAGCCTCGTGCTGGCCTCTACCATCGCCAACCCGCTGGCCGACCTTGCCGCTGCCGCCGAACTTGGCCGCGACCGCAATCAGCGCAAGGTCAATCCTGGCCGTATCCGCATCCCCGACCTGACCGCGCGGCCCGATGAAATCGGGCGGCTGTCCGGTGCGCTGCGTGGCATGATCGCGGCCCTTTACAACCGCATTGACGGCAACGAACAGTTTGCCGCCGATGTGGCCCATGAGATCAAGAACCCTCTCGCCTCGCTGCGCTCTGCCGTTGGCACGTTGCGCATGGTCAAACGTGATGATCAGCGCGAAAAGCTTTTGGATGTCATCGACCACGATGTGCGCCGCCTCGACCGTCTGGTCAGCGACATCTCGAACGCGTCCCGCCTCGACAGCGAACTGGTCAAGGAAGAGGAAGAACCCTTTGACCTGCTCAAGATGCTGGGCAATCTCGGTGAATATCTGGGCGAGGATGCCAAGAGCAAAGGCATCGATTTCATCACCGACCTGCCGGCCTCCCCGATCGAGGTACATGGCCTCGAGGCGCGTCTGGCACAGGTCTTTGTCAACCTGATCACCAACGCGATTTCGTTCTGCGAAGACGGCGATGCCATCCGCATCTGGGCGCGCAAAAAGAAAACAGGGTTCTGGTCGTCGTCGAAGACACCGGCCCCGGCATTCCGGATCAGGCGCTGGCCAAGATTTTCAAACGCTTCTATTCGCAACGCCCCGACGAACACTTCGGCAACAATTCCGGCCTTGGCCTCGCGATCTCGAAACAGATCGTCGAAGCGCATGGCGGGGTGATCTGGGCCGAAAACATTCGTCCCACCGATGCCGATATCACGTCTGATCCGCTGGGCGCCCGGTTTGTCGTGGGTCTGCCTGTCTGACCATGTCAGGCGATGACAGCGATACAATCCTGCACGCCACCACCATTGCATTTGATGGCAAGGCCGTTGTCATCATCGGGCCCGCAGGCAGTGGTAAATCCGGCCTCGCGCTGCAACTGATGGCGATGGGGGCCGCGCTGATCGCCGATGATCAGACCGTCTTGCGCGCACATGGTGCGGACATCATCGCGCAGTCCCATCCCAACCTCACCGGCCTGATCGAAGCGCGCGGCATCGGCATCCTCAACGCCCGCCCCGCAGACCCCGCGCCGGTCGCCCTTGTCATCGATCTGAACACGGTCGAGGCGGATCGCATCCCGCCACCCCGCATTCACGCCCTTTTGGGCCACAACATCGCCTGTCTTCACAAATGCGAGCATTCCTCTTGGCCCGCCGCGATCCTGCAATACCTTAAGGCCGGACGGAACGACGCATGACACAGACCGAACCCACCCACCGCCGCCTTGTGCTGGTCACCGGCCCCTCGGGCGCAGGCCGCTCCAGCGCCATTCGCGCGCTCGAAGATCTCGGCTTCGAGGCCATCGACAACATGCCCCTGCGCCTGATCCGCCCGCTGCTGGACGACCGGGGCAATGACAGCCCCCTCGCGCTGGGCATCGACCCGCGCACCCGCGACTTTTCGGTCAATGCGGTCACGGATGCGCTGGGCCAGATCGCGGCACAGCCCGGCATCGTGCCCGAACTGCTCTACCTCGATTGCGCCACCGATGTGCTCCTGCGCCGGTTTTCCGAAACCCGGCGACGGCATCCGCTCGCAGATGGCGACCGCCCCGAGGCGGGTATCACCCGAGAGCTTGATCTGCTGGGCCCCCTGCGCGCGCGGGCGGATGTCCTGATCGACACCAGCGCGCTGAACGTGCACCAGCTGCGCGCCGAGGTCGAAGAATGGTTCGGCAGCGGATCGCAGGCGCAGCTGTCGGTGTCGGTGCAGTCGTTTTCCTACAAACGTGGCCTGCCGCGCAGTGTCGACATGGTCTTTGACTGCCGCTTTCTCAAAAACCCCTACTGGCAACCGGACCTGCGGGCGCTCACCGGTCTTGACCGGGCGGTGCAGGCTCACATCGCCACGGATTCGCGCCACGGCCCTTTCGTGGCCAAGACCGCTGATCTGGCGTCATGGCTGTTGCCGGCCTACTCGGAAGAAGGGAAATCGCACCTCTCGATTGCCTTTGGCTGTACCGGAGGGCAACACAGGTCCGTTGCCATGGCCGAAACCTTGGCCGCAACCCTTGCAGAGCAGGGCTGGCAGGTGTCAATTAGGCATCGCGAATTGGACCGCCGCAAAAAGGATGGGGCAGCAGAGTGATCGGAATCGTGATCGTGGCACATGGCGGACTGGCCAAGGAATACCTGGCCGCCATCGAACATGTGGTCGGATCGCAATCGGGCGTGCGTGCCATCTCGATCGAGGCGGCGCACGACCGTGACGCCAAGCAGAAAGAGATTTGCGTGGCCGCCGACGAAGTGGATCAGGGCGATGGCGTGGTGGTCGTGACGGACCTCTTCGGCGGCTCCCCGTCCAACCTGTCTCTTCTGGCCTGCCAGCCGCAGGGGCGGCGTATCCTTTACGGTGCGAACCTGCCGATGCTGATCAAATTGGCCAAAAGCCGCCACATGCCCGTGCAGGACGCGGTGCGCGCGGCGCTCGATGCTGGTAAGAAATACATCGACAGCCAAAATGTCAGCGCAGATTAACAAGGCCCTTCAATGACTCAGTGTTCCCTCAAGATCGTAAACGAAAAAGGATTGCACGCGCGCGCCTCGGCCAAACTGGTCGAAGTGGTGGAGGCCTTTGACGCCAGCGCAGAAGTCAGCAAAGATGGCATGGCTGCATCAGGCGATAGTATTATGGGCCTTTTGATGTTGGCAGCATCGAAGGGAACCACTATTGACGTGCAGACTTCGGGACCAGACGCAGTGGCGCTGGCCGAAGCGTTGACCGCACTGGTGGCGGACAAATTCGGGGAAGGGGCCTGATCCACAGGCTCTACGGTGCGCAAGGCAAAGGTGGAAAAGAGTGGTCGAGCGTTCGCAAGACATTTCAGGTCTGACCAAGACAGAGACTGTCAACTTCACCAAGTATGACAGACGCAGCCTGTCTTATGCCTCCACCTTCGAGGATCCGTGGAAATCCACCGTCATCCGCATCATGGAGGCGATGACCGGCAAGCTGACGATCCTGCGGCTGATCCGCAAGTTCGAACGTCAGGGCGCCCCGCAAGGTCAGGCGTTCTGGCGCGCCTGCCTCGACGTGATGGGCATCGACCTTCTGACGCCACAGGCGCAGTTGGACCGCATCCCCAAGGAAGGCCCGGTGATCGTCGTCGCCAACCATCCCCACGGCATGGTCGATGGCATGATCTTTGCCGATCTCATCGGCCGCGTGCGCCCCGATTACCGCATCCTGACCCGTTCGCTGCTGACCGCCATCGACGAGGTCGCAGGCAGCTACATGATCCCCGTGCCCTTCCAGCACGACCCCGATGCGCAGCGCAAAGGCGTGGAGATGCGCGCCAAGGCCATGTCCCACCTCAAGGAAGGTGGCGTCGTGGCGCTCTTTCCCTCGGGCGGGGTGGCCGCGTCCGAGACATGGTGGGGTCCCGCGGTCGAGGCCGAGTGGAACGTCTTCACCGCCGCCCTGATCCGCCGTTCCGGTGCGCGCGTTGTGCCGATGCGCTTTCCCGGCCAGAACAGCCGCGCCTACCAGATCGCCAACCGCGTCTCACCGATGCTGCGGCAAGGGTTGCTCCTGCATGAAATCGTGTACTCTCTGAACAAGCCGCAATCGCCGGTCGTGGGGGACCCCCTGCCGGACGAAGACGTCAAAGCATGGGCGGATGATCCGCGCGGCTTCATGGCATGGCTGCGCGAACACACTCTGTCCCTCAAGGACTGATTATCTTCCTTTTGCTCTAAATACCTCGGGGGTGTGGGGGCTGGCCCCCACGTCGGCCGGCGCGCCTCAGCGCGTCGGAACCGGAACGTCCCCACGGTAGTCGTAAAACCCGCGCTCGCTCTTGCGGCCCAACCACCCGGCCTCCACGTATTTCGTCAACAAGGGGCAGGGGCGGTACTTGGTGTCGGCCAACCCGTCATGCAGCACGTTCATGATCGCCAGACACGTGTCCAACCCGATGAAATCCGCCAGTTCCAGCGGCCCCATCGGGTGGTTCGCGCCCAACTTCATCGAACTGTCGATCGATTGCACGCTGCCCACCCCTTCGTACAGCGTATAGACCGCCTCGTTGATCATCGGCATCAGGATGCGGTTGACGATAAAGGCCGGGAAATCCTCGGCTGACGCGGCCGTCTTGCCCAGCTTGTCCACCACCGCCTTGCACGCGGCAAAAGTGTCTTCGTCGGTAGCGATGCCCCGGATCAGCTCCACCAGTTGCATCACCGGCACCGGGTTCATGAAATGAAACCCCATGAACTTTTCCGGTCGGTCCGTGCGGCTGGCCAGCCGTGTGATGGAAATGGACGAGGTGTTCGAGGTCAGGATCGTATGCGGCTGCAGATGCGGCAACAGGTCCTCGAAAATCGCCTGTTTCACGGTCTCGCGCTCGGTTGCGGCCTCGATCACCAGATCGGATTGCCCCAGATCGGTCAGTGCCTGCGTCGTCCGGATCCGCGCCAGTGCCGCGTCCTTGTCCGCCTCGCTGACCTTGCCGCGGGTGACCTGCCGCACAAGGTTGCCGTCAATCGTCTGCAGTGCAGCACGCAGCGCATCGCTGCTGATGTCATTGAGCAGAACATCATAGCCCGCCAAGGCCATCACATGCGCAATGCCGTTGCCCATCTGACCTGCGCCCACGATTCCGATCTTTTGAATGTCCATTCCGATGCCCCTTTGACGCTTCGTGCACCATAGGGCGGCGCGCCTGTGCACCGCAAGGTATGAACGCCAGCACGGATTGGTCACATTCCATTAGGAATTTCTAAGGACATGCCTGCCATAAGGGGGGTGGGTGAAGTAAAAAGGTGGGTGTCATGTCATATGATGCAATGGGCCAGGGTGGCCTTGATTATCTGCCGTGCCGATATGGCACGTCAAAGGTGTTGTTCCGCGGGCCGCGTCGGTCCCTGGACAAACCCTATATCGCGTTCTTTGGTGGGACCGAAACATACGGAAAATACATCGAACGGCCGTTTCCCGATCTGGTCGAAGACCAGCTTGGGATGGCCTGTGTGAACCTTGGGTGCACCAATGCGGGCATCGATGTGTTCGCCAACGATCCCTATCTGAACGATGTCGCGGGGGCCGCGCAGGTGACGGTGCTTCAGGTTCTGAGCGCACAAAACATGAGCAATCGGTTCTATTCGGTGCATCCGCGCCGCAACGACCGGTTCATCAAACCGTCGACCCTGCTCGAGGCGATCTTCCGCGAGGTCGATTTTGCCGAGTTCAACTTCAACAAACACATGCTGGGCCGACTGCACGAAATCTCGGCCGAACGGTTCGCCGCCGTCCGCGAAGAGCTGCAACAAGCCTGGATGGCCCGCACGCGGCTGATGCTGAGGCGCATTCCGGGCAAGACTGTTTTGCTGTGGTTCGGTGATCACGCGCCCGAAGAGGCACCCACCGATCTGGGCAGTGATCCGTGGTTCGTGGGGCGCGACATGATCGAGGCCCTGCGCAGCGAAGTGACCGAGATTGTCGAGGTCAAAGCCTCGGACGCGGCACGCGCCCAAGGCACACAAGGCATGGTGTTCCCGGAACTGGACCGGCCAAGTGCGGTAAAAATGCTTGGTCCGATGGCGCACGCCGAAGCTGCCGAAGCGCTGACCAGAACGCTCAAAACACTGATCTGAAACGAAAAAGGCCCGCCAGATCGGCGGGCCTTTTGATGTTTCCGTGAAACGCTCTACAGCTTTTCAACCAGCTCCGGCACGGCGTCAAACAGGTCCGCAACCAGACCGTAATCCGCAACCTGGAAAATCGGGGCTTCTTCGTCCTTGTTGATCGCAACGATCACCTTGGAGTCTTTCATGCCTGCAAGGTGCTGAATCGCACCCGAGATGCCAACCGCAACATAAAGGTCAGGTGCGACCACCTTGCCGGTCTGGCCCACTTGCCAGTCGTTGGGCGCATAGCCCGAATCGACCGCGGCGCGCGACGCACCAACAGCAGCGCCCAGCTTGTCCGCCAGTTTCTCGATCAGCGCGAAATCCTCTTCGGACCCGACACCGCGACCGCCGGACACAACCACACCCGCCGACGTCAGTTCGGGGCGGTCGCTTGCGGCAACCTTGTCCTCGACCCAGGACGACAGACCGGGGTTGCCCGCAGCACCGATGCTGTCGACCGAAGCCGACCCGCCGGTGTCCGCTGCATCAAAGGTCGATGTGCGGAAGGTGATGACCTTCTTGGCATCGGCCGATTTCACAGTCTGGATCGCGTTGCCCGCATAGATCGGGCGCTCGAACGTGTTGGCGTCCAACACGGCTGTGGCATCCGAGATCACCATGACATCCAGCAACGCGGCGACGCGGGGCATGATGTTCTTGGCGTCTGTCGTGGCCGGAGCCACGATGTGCTCATAATCACCCGCCAGCGATACCAGCAGGTCCGCAACCGGCTCTGCCAGGCGCTTGCCGTAAATCGCGTCCTCGGCGCACAGCACCTTTGCCACGCCGTTGATCGTCGCAGCCTCGGCTGCGGCCGCCGAACATGTGGCCCCGGTGCACAGCACGGTCACATCGCCCAGTGCGCCCGCGGCGGTCACTGCCTTGGCGGTGGCGTCCATCGCCAGTTCGCCGTCGTTCACTTCTGCCAGAAGAAGTACAGCCATCACACAGCCCCCGCTTCTTTGAGTTTCGCCACAAGCTCGTCCACCGAACCCACCTTGATGCCAGCCGCGCGGGCCTCGGGCTCCGCTGTGCCAACGATTTCCAGACGCGGTGCCGCGTCCACGCCATAGTCTGCGATGGTTTTCTCATCCAAAGGCTTTTTCTTGGCCTTCATGATGTTGGGCAGCGATGCGTACCGCGGCTCGTTCAGGCGCAGGTCGACGGTGATGACCGTCGGCATGTTCACCTCGATGGTCTGCAAACCACCGTCAACTTCGCGTGTCACCTTGGCCTTGTCGCCGGCAACTTCCACTTCCGAGGCGAATGTCGCCTGGCTCCAACCCATCAGCGCCGAAAGCATCTGACCGGTGGCGTTCATGTCGTTGTCGATGGCCTGTTTGCCGCAGAGCACCAGACCGGGCTGTTCCTCTTCGACCACGGCCTTGAGAACCTTGGCCACGGTCAGCGGCTCGATGTCGTTGTGCACGTCATCGGCGGCCACGACCAGAATGGCGCGGTCCGCACCCATGGCCAGCGCCGTGCGCAGCGTTTCCTGCGATTGCTTCACGCCAACCGACACCGCGATGACCTCCTCGGCCTGACCGGCCTCCTTGAGGCGGATCGCCTGTTCGACGGCAATCTCGTCAAACGGGTTCATCGACATTTTCACGTTCGCAAGATCAACACCCGATCCGTCCGCTTTGACGCGCACCTTCACGTTGTAGTCGATCACGCGTTTGACAGGCACCAACACCTTCATGAGCGTTCCTCTCTTCACAAAATCCGACTCAGCCGATTGGTGAGCCTTCGAACCTTCCCGCACGGTTTACCCAAGCCGGGCCTGCGGAAACAGGGTAAAATCGTCACGTTAAGGTCAAAGGACGCCGCGTTTCGCAGGTGCAGCGAAATATTATTTCGCGAGGGCGGTGTTTCTGCGTGGGAATCGACAGGCGGCAGGTGAGTTGGTTTTGCCTCCGAACGTGCGCATAAGACGGGCCGTCGTACACTTCGGTGATCCGCTTTGCGCCATGCCAGACCTCGACCACCCGCGCCAAACCGCCCGGAACAGGCGCAAAGCGCGCCGGGCGGTCGCCTGCCATGACCCGTCAGGCGCTTTTTACCGAAAAGCTGCCGAGAGGGAGCCGTCCCGCGCTCTGGCGATTTGAAAGGCGGAGCGCTGCCCGCTCGGATCGGGGGCGTACTTGGCCTCCATAAAGTTTGCCATTCGAGCGTACGATCGCCAGCCCCCGGTCAAGCGATCGCCCCGTGTCTCGCCAATGCAGCGTAACGAGCAGCCATTCGCGTCGGGTATAGCAAGATTTCGTCAGTCAATGCGCGAGACGCGGACAACCGCTGAATTCGCCGCGCCCGAACCGATGGCAAGGCTGCGCGCTGTTTGACAACGAATAGGTGAGCGGAGAATTCTTCGTTGTGTGACCAAGTATTCCGCGTTTTCGAAATGGATTTCTCGTAGAAGCACTTCCGCGCTATGTTGACAGGATCGAGATCCATATCGAGGAAGCTGCGAACGTGAACCTAACCGACCAGGAAGCTAATCTGATCTTTTCGATTATGCGGGACCTGAGTGGTGAGTTTGACCATTCCGAGGTCCGAAGGCGCGTCGGTCAGAAGATGCTGGAGTTGCTGAAAGCGGACTACTTCGCCTCCTACGTCTGGGATGATGCCACGCAGAAATTTGTGTCCTGCGTCCAGATCAACATGAGCGATGACAACCTTCGCCAATATGAAAGCTATTTCCAGTTCCATGATCCCATTACCCCGACACTTCAGAACCGTCGCAAGGCAACGCCTGTCAGCGAAGTGATGCGGCACGACCGGCTGGTGAAAACCGAGTTCTTCAACGATTTCCTGAAACAGGATGGCCTGTGCTACGGCATGAACTTCTTTGCATATGACCGGGGTGACAACATAGGTGACTTGCGGATTTGGCGGGGCGCGAACAGGGAAGATTTCACCTCACGCGATGCCGAGATCGTGGACGCCGTTGGCCCAAGCCTTGTAAATGCGTTGATCCGGGCACGAAGTGCCTCCGAACAACTGCCGTCACTGCGGTTCGTCCAGATCGCGGAACGGCTAGGTTTCACGGCCCGAGAAGCCGAAGTCGCTGATCTGCTTGTTCTCGGGCTGACCGATGATGAAATCTGCGAAAAGCTCGGGTTTTCCAAGCCAACCTTGCGCAGCCACATTACCGCGATTTTTCGCAAGTCGGGATTGAACCGGCGTACCCAGCTGGCCCAATACCTGGCCGAGCAAAATCATCATTTGTGATGATAGGAATCTAATCCTGCTGCTTTCTATCCTGTTTCCCAATCACACGGGAGGCAAGGATGACGCGGAAATTGGAACAATTGGACGCAACGGCTGCGTTGGAAATGTTTAGGGATGGTTCGGTCTCACCCGCCGAATATGCGGAGGCGATAGCAGATCGGGCAAAAGAGCATTCAGGCCTGAATGCCTTGCAAAGCTTCAGTCCCGAGTATCTCACCGGAACCGCGACCGAGGCGTTTCAGGCGCATCCGGATGCCCCGTTGTCCGGCCTTCCCCTCGTGGTTAAGGACAACATCAACACAACGAATTATCCAACGTCGGGCGGGACAAAGGCTCTGCTTGATCATACGCCCGCAAACGACGCGGGCGTCGTGAAGCGTATCATCCATGCCGGAGGTTTCGTCGGGGCCAAAGCCGGAATGCACGAACTGGCATTTGGGATCACCTCCAACAATGCAGTTACAGGTGCGGTGCGAAACCCGAATGATCCGAACATGATTCCCGGCGGGTCGTCCGGGGGAACCGCTGCGGCCGTTGCAGCTGGCATATTCCCGGCTGGTCTGGGCACTGATACAGGCGGGTCTTGTCGTATTCCGGCGGCACTATGCGGCGTGATTGGCTTTCGCCCGACAACCGGACGGTATGACGGTGATGGTGTCGTGCCGATTTCGCATACTCGTGACACTGTCGGCCCGCTGGCCCGAAGCGTACGCGACATTGTTCTTTTTGATGGCGTTTTGTCCGGCGATACATCGATTGTTGCCGATGCCAATATCTCTGATTTTACAATTGGTGTCCCAAGGCAAATGTTCTTTGACGACCTGGACCCGGTCGTGGCTCAGGCCGTTGAGGCACAATTGACGTCCCTGTCGTCCCAAGGCGCGAAACTTGTCGAGGTTGGATTCAAGCCGGTATGGCCACATAACGAAGCCTTCAGTTTCCCTGTTGTTTTCTACGAGGTCATGCGTGACCTCCCGGCGTATTTGGCGGAACATGCCCCTGGCGTTTCGTTTGATGCTCTGGTGGCAGGCATCGGATCGCCTGACGTTGCAGGTGCCATCGGCAGCCAGCTGGGCGATGACGCGATGCCGGAAGCGGCCTACCGGGCAGCAATGGACACTCACCGTCCTGAGATGCGCAGAATTTACCAACAGGTTTTCGAAACCCACGGGCTTGACGCGATTGCCTTCCCGACGACACCTCTTCCGGCAAGGCCTATCGGCGGGGATGAAACCGTCGAATTGAATGGTGCGCAGGTTCCAACTTTCCCCACATACATCCGCAACACCGATCTGGGCTCGAATGTCGGCGCGCCTGGGATTTCACTTCCATGCCCCGTTACTTCCGGTCTTCCCGTTGGCATCGAATTCGACGCCTTGCCGGGACAAGACCAATCACTGCTGGCCCTTGCCGGGGCCGCGGAAAAAGCAATGGCGCAATAGACGCCGAAAACACGAAAGGGAGGACTATCATGTTAAAGAAAACTGCTACTTTATTGTCCAGCGCCGCATTTGCATTGGTCATGGGAGCCGCATCATCGGCTGCCGACACCAAGATCGGCGTTCTGGTGCCGGATTCAGGGCCCGCGGGACTGTTCGGGCCATCCACGCGAAACTCTGCGGAGTTGGCTGCGAACCAGATTAATGCCAGTGGCGGTATCAATGGCGAGCAGATCGAACTGATCTTTGCGGACGTGGGCGTTCCCCCTGCAGAAGCTGCTCAGGCCGCATTGCGCCTGTGGAAAGGGGAAGGCGCCGAGGCTTTTGTCGGTATGCACGATTCAGCGGTGCGCGAAGCCCTGATTGGTCGCTTCAATGGTCAGGTGCCTTATGTCTACACCCCGGTTTATGAAGGCAATTCCTGTGCTGATGGGCTCTATGTTACCGGCGAAACACCCAGCCAACAGCTTGAACCTGTCATCCCTTTCCTCGCTGACAAAGAAGGCGTGTCGAAATGGTATTTGATCGGTCATGACTACAACTGGCCGCGTGACACCAACGCTTTGGCCAAGGGGTACATTTCCGACGCAGGCGGTGAGGTTGTTGGTGAAGAATATCTGCCGTTTACCGTCAGCGAGTTTGACTCATCGCTCCAGCGTATCAAGGAAAGCGGTGCCGATGCCGTGTTGATAACCCTTGTTGGCGGTGGTTCTGTTGGCTTCAACGTCAGCTTCGCGGGCTTTGGTCTTGATGATCAGGCGATCCGGTTTGGCACCCTGATCGAGGAAAACACCCTTGCGGGTATCGGGGCAGAAAATGCCAATCGGCTCTATTCGTCCTCGGGTTACTTCGCCTCGATTGAAACCGAAGCCGCGGCGTCCTTTGCCGCAGATTATTCGGCAATGTTCGGCGTGGATGCACCGGCACTTAATGGTCTGGGTCAGTCGGCATATGAAGGTTTGATGTTGCTGGCCGCGCTGGCAAACAAAGCAGGTAGCCTGGACGTGGCCGCCATGGACGCAGCCGCAGAAGGCACCACCTGGAGCACACCGAGAGGTGATAACACGATGACGGGTCGCCACATGGCCCAGACGATCTATCTTGCCGACGGCAGTGGTGGAGCATTCAAAGTGGTCGCATCCTTTGACAACGTCGCTTCCTCCGAAGCGTGCTCGAACTGATCTCCCGCCCATGTCGTCAGTTCTGCTTCTCAACCTTGCCTGGCAAATCAGCACCCTTGCGCTGGTTGCGCTGGGGCTTGCCATCGTCTTCGGCAAGTTGCGGATCATGAACATGGCGCATGGAGAATTCGTGATGATCGGGGCCTATGCTCCGGTCATTACATCAACGCTTGGTCTGCCGGGATGGCTGCAACTGCCTGTGTGTCTGGTGACGGTGGCTATGGTTGCATTCGTTTTGGAGCGCAGCATCATTCGCCATCTCTATGGCCGGATGTTCGACAGCCTGTTGGCTACCTGGGGCATTGCTATTCTTTTGCGGGAAATCGTTGAGTTGGTCTTTGGACGTGGCTATCAGTCGGTCAGCCCGCCGCTGACTGGAACACTCAGTATTCTTGGCGCTGACTATCCAGCCTACCGCATCGCCGTGATCATCGGCATCATCCTTGGGTTCATTGGGCTTTTCTGGTGGAATACCAGGTCGAAAGTCGCCACCAAGATCAAAGCGATGGTCGGAAATCCTGATCTGGCCGAAGCGATCGGCATAAACACGGCCCGTCTGTCTGCCGGTGCGTTTGTCTTTGGCTGCTGCACCGCCGGAGTGGCGGGGTTGGTGCTGGCCCCGACTATTCGGATTGAGCCTATGATGGGACTCGACTACCTGATCCGGTCCTTCTTTGCTCTTGTGGTCGGTGGTCTTGGCAGTCTGGAAGGGCTCGGGATTGGCGCTGGTATCATTGCCGGAACCCAGACCTTCATCGGGTCGGTCGCAAGTCAGACCTACGGGTATCTCGCGGTCCTCACCCTTTCAATCCTCTTTCTCTGGCTGAAACCTGATGGCATCCGTTCTTCTTCCCGCTAGTCTGCTGCTGGCAGTCCTGCTTTTGATCCCGGAACTGTTCGGCGATTTCATGGCCTACCAGATCGGGCTTTATCTGATCTATGGCATCGCCGCTCAGGGCATCGGGTTTCTCTGGGGCAAGACGGGGGTGCTGCCGCTTGGGCAATCTCTTTTCTTCGGTGTCGCGGCTTATGCAACAGCAATCACGCTCCGGGCCGATGGGAACCTGTTCGTGAACCTTGCGCTGGCTGCGATCGTTCTGATCTTGATTGCGGGGGTTGCCTTTGTGCTGGCAACACTCGTCTTCCGGGGCCGAAATGAAAGCGGGCCATATTTCTCGCTGATCACATTGGCACTCGTGATGATCGCGGAGCAGATTGCAGGTACGGCCACGTCGCTCACCGGTGGTTTCAACGGAATGAGCGGCTTCAACAGTCTTGGAAATCTCGATCCCTTCGGTGGTTTCTACTACGTCATCGTCGCGGCAACTGTGGTGGTGAGTTTACTGCTTTTCATTTTGAACAGGCTACCAATCAACCTGATCGCTAAGGGCGTTTTGGACAATGAACCGCGTATGCAATTGCTCGGGTTTCCGACCCATGTGATCAAGGGTGTGGCTTTCGCGTTTTCGGCCATGATCGCAGCACTGGCTGGGGGAATGTTCGCATCGCACCAAGGCATTGTCACCCCAACCTCTGCAGGCTTTGCCTTGTCTGCGGAAATGGTGATCCTGACCGCAGTTGGAGGCCGCTTCCATGTCCTCGGCCCGCTGATCGGGGCGGTCATTGTCGGCTGGGCGTCTGCTGAACTACGCGACAGTTTCCCCTATTGGGAGTTGCTGATAGCGCTGGTTTTCATCCTTGTCGTTCTGAAAGCGCCCGGCGGGATTGCCGAGTTGTTTGAGGCCGCGTTTCGGCGGGTCTGGCCCAAAACGCCCAATTCCGCCCCACCAGCCGTGACAGCGCCCGAGACCAGGTTTGACAAACAACCAAAGCCCCTGCGTTTTGAAGACGTGCAACTCAAGATCGGTGTCGTTCGCATTCTAAATGGTGTGTCCTTTGAAACACCTGCCACCGGAATTGTCAGTGTCATCGGACCTAATGGCGCGGGCAAGACCAGTGCACTCAACACCATTACAGGTAATCTTGGCGTTACCGGAGGCCGGATCATGCTGGGCGAGGTTCAGATCGATTCACGCCCACCACATAAGGCTCTGGGAAACGGCATTGGTCGAAAACTTCAGGTGCCGTCGGTGTTCTTCTCGATGAGTGTTTCGGACAACCTTGCCATCGCAATGATGGCGGGCAGGCTAAGGGCGGCCGACCTGTTCAAGCCATCAACCTACCAATGGCGGTCCAAATCCTTGTCCGATGTCCTGAACCATCCATCTGTGCCGCTGAAAGAGGAACGTCCCGAACCGGTAGAACAATTGCCGCAGGGCCACCGCCAGTTTCTGGAATGCGCCATGACCGTGGCGGCAGAACCATCAGTTCTTCTGCTGGATGAACCCTGTGCCGGGCTTTCTCCGGATGAAACGGCCCTGATGACAAGCCTTGTTCAGAACTATCAGGCGGAAACAGGAGGATTGGTAATCGTCATCGAGCATGACATGAGCATTGTCGAAGCGATATCGGACAAGGTTCTGGTGCTGCATCTGGGTCAGGTTCTGGCGTTCGATAAATACGAAAAAGTTCGCCTCAACCCGGATGTTCAAGACGCCTATGCGGGGGGAACGAAATGACCGCGCTGTTGGAAATCGACGGCCTGACTGGCGGGTATCAGGACACCAATGTGGTGTTCGACATATCCCTCAAAGTCGAAGCTGGCAGTCTTCTTGGTGTTTTAGGTCGAAACGGAGTCGGAAAAACGACGCTTGCCCGTCTTGTACAAGGTGGGATCAAGGCCAGTCAGGGAGAAATTCGGTTTGAGGGTCAAGCGACAAGCCACCTGCCTGCCCATGCCCGCAGACATTTGGGGATGGGGTACATGCCTCAAACGGCAATGGTTTTCGATGATCTGACCGTTCACGAGAACCTGCATCTCGGAAGGAGTGGAAGATCACCAGATCGCTACTTAGACCTGTTTCCGAGACTGGCTGAACGATTGGACCAACCTGCCGGAACCATGTCGGGAGGGGAAAGAAAGATACTCGCCTTCGTCCGAACCATGATCGAAGACACGAAGTTGATCATCCTGGATGAACCTACCGAAGGTGTTCAGCCAGAAAACATCAACCATATGGCCGATTGCCTCAAGGAACGGCTGGCCGAGGGTGCTGGTATCCTGTTGTGTGAGCAAAACCTGAATTTGTTGTCCGACGTGTCCGACTGGTTTCTGGGATTGGACTCTGGGCGGGCCACAATGACAGCGAATGCAGCTTCCACATCGAGAGAAGACCTGAATGCCGTCTTAATGCTGTGAACTGGGCCGATCTGAATGGGCCGCGACCCAATTGGCGAAGCGATGTGCCAAGACTGCCGGATATGCAGGGTTAACAAACCTGAGTTTGGCGGTTTCGCCAGAGCGCTTTATGGTCTGCTTTTTCAGGTTGCAGCAATTCGTGCATCACGCAGCATTCGGTAAAATGGGCTCGGTGCAGACCAATGCGCGTGCAATAGATGCCCATTTAGCTGGCTTCCCCAAACGGGCGTTTAGCCTGCCAGGGTCACGACCCATTGATCTCCGTGAGGCTGCGCGATTCACCGCTGGAAAAACGAACGGTGAGGTGTCTGATCTTTTTCGGTTGAGCGATGCGCAGATGGCGCGTCTTGAGGCCGGTTTACCGAAATCTCATGGTAAGCCGCGTGTCGATGATCGGCGCGACCTATCTCAAGGCCCACCGAAGGGCGACCGGCATGGGCGCCTGATCGGTCGGACCAAAGGCGGCGTGAACACCAAGTCGCACGCCATCTGCCATCGCAAGGGTGCCCGCTTGACCCGTTCGTGACCGCCGGACAGGTGAGCGATTACATCGGGGCACGGGCCTTGCTGAGCAGCTTGCCCAAGATCGAGTGGTTGCTTGGGGATCGAGGCCATGACGCATGGCTGGTTCAGAGAAGCGTTGAAAGACAAGGGGATACGCGCTGTTATCCCGGGTC
>CBFHND010000026.1:0-44367 GCA_965657085.1 uncultured Paracoccaceae bacterium | reverse complement strand
GGCGGGCTTGCGGCGGCATGCCTTTCTGTTTGACCCGGACCTCTACAACCCTGCCCTGCCCGTGGCCGAGAACCTGCTCTTTGCCACGGCCCGCCAGCCCATCACCTCGGCCTTTATCGAAGGCCAGATCGAAACCCTGCAATTGCTGAACGAACTGGGCATCACCGAAGACCTGCTGGCCCTGACCCGCGACGTGATCGAACTGCTGCGCCAGATTTTTGGCGTCGATGGCACCGACCACCCGCTCTTTCGCAAGCTGTCGCTGGACGCGGACACCTACGAGGCGGCAGTCGACATTCTGACCCGTCAGCGTGATGGCGCGGCGTTGACGGATGCCGACCGTGCGATCCTGCTGACCGTGCCCTTCCTGATCACCGCCGAACAGATTGGCGCGGGCTTTCCCGAGGACATCAAGACGCGCGTGCTGGAATTGCGCGGCTCACATGCGGAGGCCTTGCAGGCCAGCATGGGCGAGGCCTTTGCGCCCATCCGCCCCGGCGAGGCCGTGCCCGGCATGACGGTTCTTGAAAATGCGCTTTTCGGCAAACTGTCGGATGCGGCGGGGTCCAAGGGCGATGACCTGCGCCAGGTTGTGGCCGAGGTGATGCTGGCCGAAGGTTTGGGCCGCGACGTGCTGCGGCTGATCTTTGATCTGCCCATCAGCCTTGGCGGGGCCAACCTGCCCGCCCTTTTTGCCGAACCGCTGGCCGTATGCCGCGCCGCGATCAAACGGCCCGACATCCTGATCCTCGAAGGGGCGCTGGCCAGTTTTGACAGCGCAGCCCAGGAGGCGATGTACGAGAACCTGCGCGCGCTGTTGCCCGATACGACGCTGGTGTGCATTGCGCCGGGGTTCGAAGACACCGGGGCCTTTGACATGAGTTTTGAAATTCAGGCCGGGCGCATCCTGGGCGATGCAGGCCCGTCTGCGGCCAGCGAAGACAGCGCCACAAGCGCCGATCTGGCGCGCAAGGTGCAGGCGCTGGCAGCGACCGACCTCTTTTCCGGCGTGTCGCGCAAACAGCTGCGCCTTCTGGCCTTTGGCGCGCGCTGGTACACGGCCAGCCCCGGCGAATACGTCTTTCACAAGAACGACCCGCCCGCCGACGGGGCCTATATGATCATCGAGGGCGAGGCCGATCTTTTGCTGCCCGTCGAGGACGCTGACGACAAGCTGATCACCACCGTTGGCCCCGGTGCCTTGGTGGGCGAGCTTGGCCTGATCCGCGGTGAGCCGCGCGCACTGGACATGCGCGCAGCCTCGGAGCTTTTGTGCCTGCGCATCGGGGTAGAGGAATTCCTTGCCGTGGTGGAAAACGACGCCTCAACCGCCTTCAAGCTGTTGCAGGTGGTCGCGGGCTACGTTTCAACCTGAAGCGCGAACCCCCGCCCGTCTGCACCGCGCGGACACGCCGGACTTGCGCGCCGGGGATTGCCGGGTAGTGTGACGCAACCCCGCCGGAGACGCACCAATCATGGACCTTGCCAGCGTTTTGATCACCTTGCTTCAGATCTGGGGCGGATTGGGTGCCGTGACGGCCTTGGTGTTTCTGGGCTGGGGCATTGACCGGATTGATGAAGACGCGCGCGGGGCTTACGTCTTTCGCCCCTTGCTGGTGCCGGGGGTTCTGCTGATCTGGCCCGTGGTGCTGTGGCGCTGGTGGCAAATCGAGGCCGAAGCCGCCCCCTGGGCCGCGCGCTACCGCCCGGTGCGCGCCGCACACCGCCCCGCCGTGATCCTGATGACCCTTGTGATGCTGGGCCTTGTCGTGGCGGGCCTCGGCGTGCGCCAAAGCTGGCCATCGGACGTGGCCCCCATTCAGGTGGAGACCCAGCAGCCATGAGCGTCAAGTACACCCCCGTTCAGTGGAACTCCAACAAGTGGCTCTATGATGCGGTGATGCTGGCCGCCGTTGCCGCATTCTTGTGGGTGTTCCTCTACATCACGCCCGAGGCGCTCAGCCACGAGCGCCCGATCAACCCGCAAATCCACAACGCCCGCGCCTTTGGGGCGTGTGCCTTTGCGATGCTGACGGTGATCCTGTGCATCGGTCCCCTCGCCAGGCTCGACCGCCGGTTTTTGCCGCTGCTCTACAACCGGCGGCATTTCGGGGTGATGACCGCCTTTGTGGCGATGACCCATGCAGGTTTCATCCTGAACTGGTATTTCGCCTTTAGCCCACGCGGCGGCATCTACGGGCTGCTGACAGCCAACACCAGCTATGGCCAGATCGCAGGCTTTCCTTTCGAGGTCTTTGGCATTTTCGCGTTGATCTGCCTGCTGATCCTGGCCGCGACCAGCCATGATTTCTGGCTCAAGTTCCTGACCCCGCCGGTCTGGAAGCGGATGCATTACCTGATCTATGCCGCCTATGCCGCGGTGATCGGCCATGTGTCGCTGGGCATCCTGCAGGACCAGGAAAACCATGGGCTGACGGTGATCTTTCTGGGCGGCGGTGCGCTGGTTGCCGCCCTGCACATCGCCGCCGCCTTGCGCCCCGAGGATGAGGCCACGCCCAACGGCGCGCCCTGGTGCGATGTGGCGGGCGTGGACGAGATGCGCGAAGGCTTTGCCAAGGTGGCGCTGTTGCCCACGGGCGAACGCGTGGCCGTCTACCTGATGGACGGCGCGCTGAGCGCGATTTCCAATGCCTGCGCGCACCAGAACGGGCCATTGGGCGAAGGCCGGGTGATCGATTGTCTGGTGACCTGCCCGTGGCATGGCTTTCAATACGATGTGCGGTCGGGCCGGTCCCCTGCGCCCTTCACCGAAAAGGTGCCCACCTACCAGCTGCGCCTGAAAGGCCCCCGCATCGAGGTGCACACCGACGCCAACCCACCCGGCACCTATGTCGATCCGCTGCCCCTGCCCACCCCCGCGCCACAAGCGACACCCGAGGAGGCCACGCCATGACCGACAAGCCGTTCTTCGTGGGCTACTTGCCAGTGCCGCGCGGTTTGCGCGGGTTTCTTGTGATGGTCGCGCTGGTGCTGATGGCCGGTCTGGGGGCCTTGGGCTTCGCCATGGGGGCCACGCAGGACGACCCCGGCCCGGGCGCCTTCCGCTTTGACTATGGCCGTCAGACCGTGACGGGTGTAGTCGAGTTGACCCCCTATCCCCTGCTGCATGTGACAGAAGGCAACGACCGGATCAAACCCGGCGACACGTTCCTGATGACCGCCGGTGGCAAGGCGGGTGTCGACGGGCGCGCCGCGCCTTTGGCAGGGCAACTGGCCACCGTATCGGGCGTGGTTCTGGAACGGGGCGATCTTTACATGTTGCAACTGCGCGGCGGCGGCAACGGGTTGCGCGCGGCCGACGGTGCGGGCGACGTCCCCGCGCCCGAGCCTTTGGGGAGGTGGCAACTGACTGGCGAGATTTGCGACGGCAAATGCCTTGCAGGGGCCATGCGCCCCGGGCGCGGTCTGGCCCACAAGGCCTGCGCAAACCTATGCCTATTGGGGGATGTGCCGCCGATCTTCGTCTCGTCCCAGCCGGTTCTGGGCGAAGAATTCCTTCTGATCACCGGACCGGGCGGCACCCGCCTGCCCCCCGCCGCCTATGACGCGGTGGCCGAATACATCACCGTCGAGGGCGACATCGCCCGCCACGGTGCCCTTCTGGTGTTCGAGATCGACCCCACCACGATCGTACGCATCCCATGAAGCGCGCGCTGGCCCTTGTTGCCGTGCTGCTTTTGGCGCTGGTGCTTTGCTATGTGTCGCGATTCTGGATCCCGGTTTGGGGGCGTCCGGGTCTGTTCGGGCTGGAGTGGTTGCCGCCCCGTGGCGGGCAATTGGCGATGTGGTTGCGTGGCACGCCGCTGGCGCCCTTTGAGTTGCTGATCTGGGCGCTGATGGTCTTTGGCGTACTGAGTGCGGCGCAGGCAGTGATCAACCGCATCGCGCCCGACAGCTAATCCGACCCGCCTGTCTCAGGGCATCAAGACCGACGCACGGTCGAACAGTGCACTGTCCGTGGTCAGGTCGTCATAGGTCACGCGCACTTCGATTTGATCAACCGACTGCAAACCAAAGGCACGGTAAGGCAACCCATCCTGATCCGTGATCCCATTGGGCATTGCCGTGTCTTCATGACAGTCGGGCAAGGGCCAGATCGCCATGGGATCGCCATTGACCGCAATTTCAAGCTGCACCAACCCGCACCGCCAGGCCCAAAGATGGGTGACATAGATCAGGTCTTGCCCATCCCATTCGCGCACCGCCACCCAATTGCCCTTGGTGGCGGTCAGGATCGGCTTGATTTCAAGCGCCGTGGTGAATTTGCCCGTGGGCACCTGCGGTTCGGCCTTCAAAGGCGCAGAGGCAACTGCGGGTGCTGGCGTCGCTGCTGCGGCCCCATCGCCATCGCCATCGCCTGCACTGCCCTCGACTGCGATCAGGGCAAAGATGAAATCAAGCATTCAAAACGTCCTTCAATTTTTTCCTGTGTCAAATCACGGCTTTTGCGCAGCGTCGTTCCGCGCTAAGGTTGCAAAAAAGACAGCACGCCATTCAGGCGACATTACGGGCAATCATGGCACGCAAAACGGCCAAATCAAAGCAAAGCTACAACATCGCCATCGTGGGACAGGCGGGGCGTCTGGGCTATGAGGCGATCCTCTTCGCGGCATCCCTGCGCCATCACACCCCCGATTTCCAAGGCCGTCTGCTGGTGGCAGAGCCGCAACCGGGCCCGCGCTGGCCCGGTGATCCACGCATGAAAGAGCCCGTGCGCGAGACGCTTTTGCACCTCGGTGCAGAGATCATTCCCTTTGAGAATGTCCACTTCGGCGCGGCCTACCCTTATGGCAACAAGATCGAAATGCTGGCCGCCCTGCCCAAGGGCGAACCCTTCGTCTTTTTCGACACTGATACGCTGATCACCGGCGATCTGGGCGAGGTGCCTTTTGATTTCGACCGCCCATCGGCCTCCCTGCGCCGCACGGGTACCTGGCCCAAGCCCGAGCTTTACGGCCCCGGTTATGCGGGCATCTGGAAGTCGCTTTATGACAAGTTCGGGCTGGATTTCGACAGCAGCCTCAACCTTGATGAACCCGACGAATACTGGGCGCGCTATCTCTACTTCAACGCGGGCTACTTCTATTATTCCTGCCCGCATGCATTCGGCGCGCGCTTCCTTGAATATGCGCTGGCCATTCGCAACACGCCCCCGGTCGAACTGTGTTGCCAGGAAATGGACCCATGGCTGGACCAAATCGCATTGCCGCTGGTCATTCACAGCCTCGGCGGCGGACGCGATACCCTGCCCGAGGGCCTTCTCGATGGGCGCATCAGTTGCCATTACAGGGTTCTGCCGCTTCTTTATGCCCGCGAGGCGGCCCATGTGATCGACACGCTGGAAACCGTGGCCGCCCCCAACAAGATCAAGAAAGTTCTCAAGGGGTCCGACCCGATCAAACGTATGGTCTATCAGGGCCGCGGCGAAAAAGTGCGCGCGCTGTTCGATCAGGACCACCTGCCGCGCCGCGAGCAGGCCATCCGCAACCGCATCAAGTCCGAAGGGTTCTGGATGCGCTAGCGACAGGCGCGGCTTTGGGCCGCTTTTGCTTGGCCGAGGGTGGACACCTGTCCGGCCCGACACCAAGGTAACGAGTACAAGAAGTCTTTGCCAATTCCACAGCGCACGCGCCGCGGTCCGCTTTGTCTCTCAGGGCCAAGTCTGTCGGTACGGCGCAATCGCCGAAAGGTATACGATGACGGATGTGCATCTGCAAATGATGAAGGATTTGTCCTCTGCCTTCCTGAAAGGTGAAATCGAGGCCGTCGCCGCCCATTTCGTCACGCCGCTGGCGGTTTACGTGGGCGAACAACTTATGGTGCTGACCAACGCCGAAATGCTCAGGTCGACCTTGCAAAGCTACCACGCCGCGACCACCGCGTTGGGGGTGACAAGTGCGTCACCGCGCATGGCAGCCGTGGACCTGCCGCGCGGGCGCAACAGGTCGGTCTGGGTGGAATGGACGCTGACGGATGCGCGTGGAAAGACCTATCAGGGCAGCCAGACCAACTTCATCCTGACCGATCCGATGCCCCGGCACGGGCCGATCATCGAAATGGTGACCTATTCGCGCGTGGCCTTTCCTGACCTCGTGGGCGCCCTGCCCTTTGCCGATCAGGCCTGACGCCCGCAGGCCTGCCTGTGCTACCGCACCTTGCAGCACGGCGCGCCATCCCTTACCCATGCGCCAAAGCAACCCCAAGCGGAGACGCCCCATGACCGATGGCCCCACATACGGCTTTGACACCCTGCAAATCCACGCCGGCGCGCGCCCCGACCCTGCGACCGGCGCCCGGCAGACGCCGATTTATCAGACCACGGCGTACGTGTTCCGCGATGCCGATCACGCGGCGGCCCTGTTCAACCTGCAAGAAGTCGGGTTCATCTATTCGCGCCTGACCAACCCCACTGTCGCGGTGCTGCAGGAACGCATTGCCACGCTCGAAGGCGGCGTTGGCGCGGTCTGCTGTTCTTCGGGGCACGCCGCACAGATCATGGCGCTGTTCCCGCTGATGATGCCGGGCAACAACATCGTGGTGTCCACGCGTCTCTATGGCGGCACCGTCACCCAGTTCAGCCAGACGATCAAACGCTTTGGCTGGGAAGCCAAGTTCGTGGACTTCGACGATCTCGATGCGGTCAAGGCCGCGTGCGACGACCAGACACGCGCGGTCTTCTGCGAAGCCATCGCCAACCCCGGCGGCTATATCACCGATCTGGATGCCATTGCGGCCATCTCCGACGCGGCGGGCGTGCCGCTGATCGTGGACAACACCTCGGCCACGCCGTACCTGTGCCGCCCGATTGAACACGGTGCCACTCTGGTCGTGCACTCGACCACCAAGTACCTGACCGGCAACGGCACTGTCACGGGCGGTTGCGTGGTCGACTCGGGCAAATTCGACTGGTCCGCCTCAGACAAGTTCCCATCGCTCAGCGCGCCGGAGCCTGCCTATCACGGCCTGAAGTTCCACGAGACCTTTGGCCCGCTGGCCTACACCTTCCACGGCATCGCCATCGGGCTGCGCGATCTGGGCATGACGATGAACCCGCAGGCTGCGCACTATACACTGATGGGCACCGAAACCCTGTCGTTGCGCATGGAGCGGCACGTGGAAAACGCGGTCAAGGTGGCCGACTGGCTGGAGAACGATCCACGCGTCGATTACGTGACCTACGCCGGGCTGAAGTCATCGCCTTACTTCGAGCGCGTGGAAAAGATCTGTCCGCGCGGCGCGGGCGGGCTTTTCACCTTTGCGGTCAAAGGCGGCTATGACGCCTGCGTGAAACTGGTGAACGCGCTGGAGATTTTCAGCCATGTGGCCAACCTCGGTGATACACGATCGCTGATCATCCACTCGGCCTCGACCACCCACCGCCAACTGACACAGGACCAACAGCGCGCGGCGGGGGCCGCCCCCGAAGTGGTGCGCGTGTCCATCGGCACCGAAGACGCAAACGACCTGATCGCGGACCTCGATCAGGCGCTGGCCAAGGCGACCGCCTGAAAAACGTAAGGTGGGGTATACCCCACCTTACCTGAAAAATCAGGGCGCAATATCAAATATAACAGTGACTTGCGACCCGATGCTCACCTCGCCTGCGGCCACGGGCACACCGTTGCTGCGGGCCCCCGCCATCTCCATCATCATGGGCGCGCCCGGCCCGCCGCTTTCGCGGATGTCGCGCACAGCGCCCAGTGTCACGCCAGCCGCCTCGGCCAGTTGCGTCGCGCGCGCAACAGCATCGCGCACCGCCGCCTTGCGGGCTTCCGCCTCCAGCGGCTCAGGCTCCTGAACGCCGAATCGCAGGCCGGAAAAGCGGTTGGCCCCGTCCTCCAGCACCGCGTCCAGCAAACCGCCCAGGGCGCCCAGGTCGCGCACACGCAGCGACACCCGGCTGGACGCCACAAAACCCACGATGCGCCGCGGCTCTGCGCCGTTGCTGCGATGTTCTTCCCAGATCGGGTTCAGCGACAGTTGGCTGGTCTGCATGTCGCGCTGTTCCACACCCAATTCGGCCAGACGTGCCAGCACCCCGGCCATATCCACGCTAAGGGCGTCAACCGCATCCTTGGCCACGGTGGCCTGTTGCGTCACCCCCATAGAGATAATGGCCATGTCGGGCACGGCCGCAATCTCGGCCTGACCCGTCACCGTGATTTGCCGCGTTGGTGCGGTTTCAGCCCACACCATGGTCGCGGCCATCAGCCATATTACCGCGGCACCAATGATCCTCATAACCGTTCTCCTTGTATGTTGTGGCCTTATAGGCCGCTTTTGCCACCCGAGTTACAAGTTTCCCCAAGGCCTTTTGCTTTGCATGGGCGAAGTCCTGCTCTATCCTTCATCCGAACCGGGCCGCGGCTCCACTTTGGCCCGGCCCACTGCTAAAGGCACGCCATGAAGCCGAATTTCGCGCTGTCGTTGTCCTACGAGGGCATCCGCCTGCTGCACCGCGCAGCCGGGGGCTGGCGCGTGGTTGGCGATGTGGCGCTTGAGGCCGAAGACCTTGCGGCCGAATTGGCGGTTCTGCGCAAGACCGCTGCCAGCCTCGCGCCGGGCGGTGTGCGCACCAAGCTGATCATCCCCCCCGAACAGATCAAATACCTGAGCATCAAGACCGGCGATGTGGACGACGACGCGCGCCGCGACGCGGCCAAGGCGGCTCTGGATGGTGCCACGCCCTATGCGGTGGACGAGTTGAATTTCGACATCTGCCCGGATGGGGATACCACCCATCTGGCCGCCGTGGCGCGGGACACGCTGCACGAGGCCGAAGCCTTTGCCACCCTGCACCGGTTCCACCCGGTCAGCTTTGTGGCCATTCCCGGCGAAGCGGGATTTCTGGGCGAGCCATTTCTGGGGGTGAGCGATCATGCCCCTGGCCTGCTGGAGCCGGGCGAGACAGTCGAACCGGATGGTATTGCGGTGGTCGTGGTGGGCGATATCGACACACCCTCCGGACCAGTTGCCACCCACCAAGAGGCACCACAGCCCTCTGACGACACCCCGGAAACCGCACCGGAACCCGAAACTGCGGGTGCCGCCGAAGATATGCGGCCTGAGCCTGAGCCTGAGCCTGAGCCTGAGCCTGAGCCTGAGCCTGAGCCTGAGCCTGAGCCTGAGCCTGAGCCTGAGCCTGAGCCTGAGCCTGAGCCTGAGACAAAACCCGCCACGGCCAAGGGCGCAAGCCCCGATGCGGACCCTGCGCCCGGTCGGGAGGACACCCCGCCGCCGCCTCTGGTTGCAACGGCCGCGCCACGGGAGGCGACCCCCACCGATCCCGCCCCGATGGTCGGTTTCGCAAGCCGCCGCAGTACGGCGGGCACGGCACCGGCCCTGGGTGGTGCAAGCCGTTCGCCCGCGTCAACGCCGTCAACACCACAACCCGACCCCGACATTCTGGCGGGTGTCACCGCCGCGGCCATTCCGGTTGATGCCCGCGACACTCTGGCCGCAGACACCGACCCCACGGGTCCTGCCAAAACCAGTGCCGGTGCCATGGTCAAAGCCGCAGCCGGTGGGTTCATGAGCCGCCGCCGCAAGGCGAAATCCGACGCGACTGATGCCGCCACAGCGGCCCCGGCTGCAGCGGCAACATCCCCTCAAGGACCCACGGCGAAACCATCGCGGCGCGCCCAGACACCCGCCAGCGAAGCGCAGCGCATGACCGTCTTCGGCGCGCGCAAGAAAGAGCCGGTCGTGGTGGGCGGCAAGCCGCGGTATCTGGGGCTGATGCTGACCGCAATCCTGCTGGTGTTTCTGGCGGGTGTTGCCGCCTGGGCCTCGGTGTTCCTGGACGAGGGCCTTGCGCGGTTCTTTGGCCGCAAGCCCGACACATCCATTGCCACCGCCCCTGCCGACCTGATCCCGCAACAAGAAGCCGTCGAGGATGGTACGGAAGGCGTCGCACTGGCCACACTGGACAGCGGGTTGAGCGCCGAAGATGCCGCGGTGCTCGACGCCCTGCAGGACCCGGTCGCAGACCCCTTGCCACAGGTTGCACCCACCTCCGACGAGGCCGAAGCCCGCTATGCCGTGACGGGCATCTGGCCCGTGGCCCCGGAGGTGCCGGACCCGGCGCGGATCATCCCGCTGGAAGATTTCTATATCACCTCGATTGATCCCATCAGCCCCGCACAGGACGCCGTGGTGCTGCCGCCCGCGGCAAGCTTTGCCACCGATCTGAACCTCGCGAGCGTGACATCGCCCGCCGCCGCAGGCACCGCCTTTGCCCGCGACGCGGATGGCCTTGTGATCCCGACCGTGGCAGGTGCCGTGACCCCCGATGGCATCACCCTGTTTCTGGGCCGCCCACCGGTCGTTCCGCCCGCGACCCCCACACGCTTTACCGAAGAACCACGATTCAATCCCGACGCCGACCGGCTGGCCCGTCTGCGTCCGCGCGCACGCCCCGGTAACCTGATCGAGCAGACCGAGCGCGCCACGCTGGGCGGATTGACCCGCTCTGAACTGGCTGAAGTGCGACCACAGCTACGGCCCAAGGTCGAAAAAGAGGTCGAGGAAGAAAACGAAACGCCCACGGCACAGGCGGCGGCGCAATCCGCGCGCCCCTCGGTCAGGCCGCGCAATTTCGAGCGCATCGTGGCTCGTGCCCAGCGCCGCAAACCCGAAACCGGCACAGCGGGTGCCAGCACCGCAACGCGCGTGGCCTCCGTTGCGCCGCGCACGGTGACGCCCAAGATCCCCACCAAAACCAGCGTCGCCCGCGAAGCCACCGTGAAGAACGCTCTGAACCTCAGCCGGGTGAACCTGATCGGGGTTTATGGCACACCATCTTCCCGCCGCGCGCTGGTGCGCCTGTCAAACGGGCGCTACCAGAAGGTCAAAGTGGGCGACCGCATCGACGGTGGACGCGTTTCGGCCATCGGCGAAAGCGAGTTGCGCTACAAGAAAGGCAGCCGCAACGTGGTGCTGAAAATGCCCAAGGGGTGATCCGGGCGGTAAGGTGCGGCATGCCACACCTTACGGAAAGTCACTCCGCAGCCAGTTCCCCGTTGGCGATCTGCTCGGCCTCGATGCTTTCAAACAGCGCCTTGAAGTTGCCCTCTCCGAACCCGTCATCACCCTTGCGCTGAATGAACTCGAAAAAGATCGGCCCGATCACGGTCTTGGAGAAGATCTGGAGCAGGATCTTGGTCTCGCCCCCATCCACAACGCCTTCGCCATCGATCAGAATGCCGTGTCTCTGCATCCGGTCCAGCGGTTCATCGTGATCCACCACCCGCTGTTTGCTCAGGGCATAGTAGGTTTCGGGCGGACCGGGCATGAATTTAAGCCCTTGGGCCGCAATCGCATCCACGCTGTCATAGATGTTGTTGGTGCCGACGGCGATGTGCTGGATGCCTTCGCCTTTGTATTTCTTCAGATAGGCCACGATCTGCCCGGTCTCGCCCCGGTCTTCGTTGATCGGGATACGGATGCGCCCACAGGGCGATGTCAGCGCCCGGCTCAGAAGCCCCGTGAACTTCCCCTCGATGTCGAAGAAGCGGATTTCGCGGAAATTGAACAGGTCCCCGTAAAACCGGAACCACGTGTCCATGTTACCCTTGTGCACGTTGTGCGTCAGGTGATCGAGATAGAAAAACCCGACCCCGCGCGGCTTGGACTGTTCCAGCCATTCGTATTCGCCGTTGTAGGGCGAGGTGTCGTAGTACTGATCCACGAAATAGATCAGCGACCCGCCAATCCCGTAGATCGCAGGCACGTCCAGCACCTTGCCGCCACCTTCGTAGGGTTTGGCCCCCTTTGACAGGGCATGGTCAAAGGCCTTTTGCGCATCCACCACGCGCCAGCCCATCGACGGCGCACAGGGCCCGTGTTCTTCGACAAAGCGGGCGGCAAAGCTGCCCCTGTCAGCGTTCAGCACATAGGTGATGTCGCCCTGCTGCCACAGCTCGATGGCTTCGGTCTTGTGCCGCGCCACCAGCGCATAGCCCATGCGCCCAAAGAGATCGCGCAGTTCCTGCGGATCGGGGCTGGCGAATTCGACAAATTCGAATCCATCGGTGCCGGCGGGATTGTCCTTTGTGATCTGGCTTTTGGGGGCAGAGTGCGGAAACGGACCCATGTTCGTGCTCCTGTCGACGGGATTGCTGCGGTTTGATGCAAATATAGGCAACTACACGCGCAAAAGACGCGCATAAACAGGCACAGCTCTGGCCATCCACGCAAAGACTCCGCATTCTGTGGGTGAATTTCAGGATTTGCGCGCATGACGCTTGATGACCTCGACACCCGGTTGCTCCGGGCATTGCAAACCAACGCCCACGCCACGGCGCAAGAGTTGGCCGAAGCGCTGCATCTGTCTGCCAGCCAGATCAGCCGCCGCCGCCAGCGGCTGGAAACGGCAGGCTATATCGAAAGCTATGTGGCGCGCCTGAATCCGGCGAAACTGGGGCTCAGCGTGCAAGGGTTTGTGCAGGTGCATCTCGGCACACATGGGCCCGATCACTCGGCAGCTTTCGCACGGCTTGTCGAGACCTGTCCCGAGATTACCTCTGCATGGACAATGACCGGAGACGCGGATTATCTGTTGCGTGTCTATTGCGCCGATCTTGCCGCACTCAATACCCTGATCCACGATGTGCTGTTGCCCCATCCAGCGGTGGCGCGGGTGCACAGCCAGATCGTCATGGACCAACTCAAACGCGATGGGCCCCTGCCCACCTGACCCGAAGGATATGCCATGGAAGGCTTTCTCTATCAGGCTTCGATTTACCTGCTTGCCGCCGTGATCGCGGTGCCGATCGCAGCGCGGCTGGGGTTCGGATCGGTGCTGGGCTATCTCGCGGCAGGTATTGTCATCGGCCCGGCGCTGGGTCTGGTCGGGTCCGAGACCGAGGATCTGCAGCATTTCGCCGAGTTCGGCGTGGTCATGATGCTGTTCCTCATCGGGTTGGAGCTTGAACCGCGTGCGCTTTGGGACATGCGACACCGGCTCTTGGGTCTGGGCGGCCTGCAGGTGGTTTTGTCGACGCTGGCGATCATGGGCGTCGCCATGGCCTATCATCAGCCCTGGGGCGTGGCACTGGCCATTGGGCTCACACTGTCGCTCAGCTCAACCGCGATCGTGCTGCAAACCCTGTCGGAAAAGGGGTTGATGCAGACCTCCGGCGGGCGGTCGGTGTTTTCCGTTCTGCTGACGCAGGACATCGCGGTGATCCCGATCCTCGCATTCCTGCCCCTGCTGGTGGTCACGCTGCCGGTCAAGATCAGCACCGATGGATCCATCACGCGCACCGACAGCCACGCCGGCGGTGGTGGCGGCAGTGGCGACGACTACAATGGTGCTGCCATGAGCCTTGTCGATGGCCTGCCTGCCTGGGGCGTGACCCTTGTGACCATTGGCGCTGTTGCGGCGGTCATTCTGGCGGGTATCTTCCTGACGCGGCCGGTGTTCCGGTTTATCCATGCCGCACACCTGCGTGAAATGTACACCGCCCTTGCCCTGCTGATCGTGGTCGGCATTTCCTTCCTGATGATGTTGGTCGGCTTGTCGCCCGCGCTCGGCGCATTCCTCGCCGGTGTTGTGCTGGCAAGTTCCGAGTTCCGCCACGAATTGGAAACCGACCTCGAACCTTTCAAGGGGCTGCTTCTGGGCCTTTTCTTCATCACCGTGGGCGCGGGCATCAACTTTCCGCTGCTTTTTGACAACACGCCCGCGATCGTTTCGATGGCCCTGCTGGTGATCCTGGTCAAGGGCACCGTCCTCTATGCGCTCGCTCTCGCGTTCAAGATCAAGGGCCGGGACCGTTGGCTCTTTACGCTTGGGCTGGCGCAGGCGGGCGAATTCGGTTTTGTGCTGGTCAGCTTCTCGGTGGCGCAGGGCATCTTCCCCACGCGTATCGCCGAAACATTGCTGCTGGTCATCGCGCTGTCGATGCTGATCACGCCGCTGCTGTTCATCCTGCACGAGCTGATCGGCCGCCGCATGACCGACCCGTCCGAGACCCACGATCCCGACGAGATCGACGAAGAAGGCCCGGTGATCATCGCGGGCATCGGGCGCTTTGGGCAGATCGTGAACCGACTGGTGCAGGCCTCCGGGTTCAACACCGTGGTTCTGGATCACGACATGGAAACCATCCAGCTGATGCGGCGCTTTGGCTTCAAGGGATTTCTGGGCGATCCCACCCGCGCCGACATATTGCACGCCGCTGGCCTGGAAAAAGCGCGGGTGCTGGTGGTCAGTCTCGATGACCCTGCCGCCGCGATCAAGCTGACGGCCTATGCGCGCAAGGTCCGCCCCGATCTGCATATCGTGGCCCGCGCCTATGATCGCACCCAGTCCTACAAACTCTACCAGGCGGGTGCGGACGACATTGTCCGCGAGATGTTCGACAGTTCCCTGCGGGCTGGCCGCTACGTGTTGGAAAACATTGGTCTCAGCGAATATGAGGCCGCCGAAGCAGAGCGCCTGTTCTACCACCACGACCGCGAAACCGTGCGCCAACTGGCCGAACTGTGGCGTCCCGACGTGCCCACCGCCGACAACAAGGAATACGTGGCCCGCGCCAAGGAGCTTCAGAAAGACCTCGAAACCGCCCTGCTCAGCCGGGAGCCCGAGCCCAAACGCGCCTGACGGCATCTGTTTCTTTGAGGCGAAGCCCCCTAAAGCATACCATTGCGCATCAGCGCCGCCTTTGCATCACGTCTGCGATCGCCCGTGCGACGTCCTGCCCCCAGCGCGCATAGACCTGCGGTCCGGGGTGAAAACCGTCCGGCGCCATCAGCCCCGTCTCCATCGGCAAATCGGGTCGCACCAGCACTGCATCGCTGCGCCTCGCCACCAGCGCCTCAAGTGCCGCGTCGAACCGTGCGGCCCGGCGCCCCAGCACCCAGCGCAGGGGATGCGGCAGTGCCGGGAAAAGCCCCATGGGCGGCAGCGCGGACACCACGACGCTTGACACCCCATACCGCGCCCGCAACAGGTCATAGAGCGCCGCGGTGCGCTGCAACCAACGTGCCAAGGGCACCCCGTTCTTGCAATCGTTGACGCCCAGCGCCACGACCGCCACGTCAAAGGGTTCGGGCGGCACGTCCTGCAACATTGCGATCACGTCCCGCGTTGTCGCACCGCTGCGCGCCACCAGCACCCAGCTTGCCCCGCTTTGGGCACTCACATGTCCGGCAAGTGCCTGCGCCTGCGTGGCGACACCCACCCCTGCGGCGGAACTGTCGCCCACGATCAACACCCGTGGTCCGTCGCCGACACCTGCGCGCGGCCCTTCTGCCTCGGGCAGGCGCGGGGTGCGCACAACCACCCACAGGCCCTGTACGACCAGAACCGGCAACAACAGGATGGAAAGCATACGGTCCATGGGCTCAGCCGTCCGTCACCCCCGCCTCGGCAAAGGTGGCCATGCCGCTCAGGCAGGCCACCGCCCCCTGCATCACCCCGATGGCCAGTGCGGCACCCGAGCCTTCGCCAAGACGCAGGCCAAGTTTCAGCAAGGGCGACTTGCCCAGATGGCGCAGCAGCACCGAATGCGCGGTCTCGGCGCTCTGGTGCCCTGCCACGCAATGATCCAGCGCGCCCGGCACCGCATCCTCAAGGCAAGCGGCCGCCGCACAGCAGATGAACCCATCAAGGATCACCGGAATACCAAGCATCCGCGCCCGCGCAATCGCGCCCGCCATCGCCGCCATCTCGCGCCCGCCAAAGGCCGACAACGCATCAAGCCCGCGCTTGCCTGCATGGTGCGCCAGCCCCTCTTCGACGACAGTGCGCTTGATCTTCAACCCTGCATCATCAACGCCGGTGCCGCGTCCGACCCAGGCCTTGGCCCCGCCGCCATAGAGGGCCGCCCCCAATGCGGAGGCCGCTGTGGTGTTGCCGATGCCCATCTCGCCCACCACCAGAAGGTCGGCAGATAGATCAACCGCATCCCATCCCGCGCGCAGCGCCGCCACGCAATCGGCCTCGCCCAATGCGTCCTGTGCCGTGAAATCCGCCGTTGGCCGATCAAGCTCCAACGCATGCACATCCATCTTGGCCCCGAAGGTGCGCGCCATCTGGTTGATCGCGGCCCCACCGGCCTGAAAATTGAACACCATCTGTTCGGTCACTTCGGCGGGAAAGGCCGACACACCGCGCGCGGCCACCCCGTGATTGCCCGCAAACACCACGATTTGCGGGGCCGCGAGCGTCGGTCGCGCCTGTCCGCGCCAAGCCCCGTACCAGATCGCAAGATCCTCCAGCCGCCCCAAGGCACCGGGCGGCTTGGTCAGCTGACCGTTGCGCGCGGCGGCACCTGCCTCCGCCTCTGTATCCGGTCCCGGCGCGCCTTTCAGCAGTTCGGTAAAGGCGTTCAGGCTGTCGAACTCTTGGGCCATTGGCGCACATCCTTTGTCTTGCGTCCCCTTGCCTGCCTCTTTACCCAAAGCGGTGCTTATCAAAAAGCACGATAAAGGCAGGCGGATGGAAAAAGATGACACGAGCCGCATGTGGGATATTCTGGTGGCAGGTGCGCTTCTGACCCGGCTGCCCCTGCCCCATGCACCCCAGGCCGCATTTGACCATCAGGCGCGGGCCACATGGGCCTATCCGCTGGCCGGTCTGGCCGTGGGCCTGATCGCAGCCCTTGTCGGGTGGTTGGCGCTGGCGCTGGGACTGCCGCATATGATTGCCGCAGGGCTGATGCTGGCCGCGATGATCCTGTCCACCGGTGCGATGCACGAAGACGGGTTGGCCGACACCGCCGATGGCTTCTGGGGCGGGTTCGATCCGGCGCGGCGGCTTGAGATCATGAAAGACAGCCATATCGGCACCTATGGCGTTCTGGCGCTGGTGCTCGGGGTTGGCCTGCGCTGGACGGCGTTGGCCGCAACGCTTGAGGCAGGGCTTGGCCCCGTGATCGCCGCCGCCGTGATGTCGCGCGGGCTGTTGCCCACGGTGATGCGGCTGGTGCCCCATGCGCGCGCCTTCGGTCTGTCGCACAGCGTGGGACGCCCGGACACCAACGCGGCATCGCTGAGCTTTTGCACCGGCTTCCTGCTGTGCTTCATGCTGGTGGGCTGGTCCTTCGTGCCGGGGCTTTTGCTGGCTGCGGTGGCCGTGGCGGGTCTGTGCTGGCTGGCCAAGTCCAAGATCGGCGGTCAAACGGGCGACGTTCTGGGGGCAGCCCAGCAACTGGCCGAACTGGCGATCCTGGTGTCGCTGATCCCCTGACCAGCACATTAGCCGCAAAGAAAAAGCCGCGCCCGGCATCCCGGACGCGGCTGTCATTTCATGTTGTGCGGATCAGGCGGCGGCGGGTGCGCGGCTGCTCAGCACATCGTTGATTTCCTTGGCCGCGGCCAGTTCATCGCCACCGCTGACCGCGCCAACTTCACGTGTCAGACGCTCAAGGGCGGCTTCATAAAGCTGACGCTCGGAATAGCTCTGCTCGCGCTGGTCATCTGTGCGGTGCAGGTCGCGCACGACTTCCGCGATGGCAATCAGATCGCCCGAGTTGATCTTTTGCTCGTATTCCTGCGCCCGGCGCGACCACATCGCGCGCTTGACCTTGGCCTTGCCCTTCAGCGTCTTCATCGCATGGGCAATGACGTCGGGGCTGGACAGGGCGCGCATCCCGATCTCGGTCGCCTTGTTCGTGGGCACGCGCAGGGTCATCTTGTCCTTCTCGAAGGAGATCACGAAAAGCTCCAGCGAAATGCCTGCGACTTCCTGCTCTTCGATCGAAATGATCTGGCCCACGCCATGCGCCGGGTAAACGACGAATTCGTTCGGGCGGAAATCAAGGTTCTTGCTTTTGGTCATGTTTGTCCTCGCAGAACGGATGGGTTAGACCCGGTTTCAGACAGTCAAAACCGCATGTGGCGGGGCAAGGATTGCCTCGTCGTAATGCGGTTCATAGTCAAAGGTTTTGCGCCTGACCCGGTGTTGGGTCGGACAGGCCCGAGCATCCGTCGTTTCATTTGTGAAACACACCATACCACAAAAAGGGCCGAACCAAAAGATGCCCTAAGGTCACTTTAAATGCTTTCTTTTTTTATCAAATGATTGCGGCGCGACTTGAAACCGCCACATCACCTTATGCCGGACACCGAAACGATTCGTTCAGCCGCCTTCACCGGGTGCTTCGGAGAAATACTTCTCTAGCTTGCCGCTTTCGCCGTCGCGTTCCTCGGCATTGGGCAGCGGGTCTTTCTTGGTGATGATGACCGGCCACATCTCGGAGTACTTGCGGTTGAACTCGACCCATTTTTCCATGTCCGGCTCGGTATCCGGGCGGATGGCGTCAGCGGGGCATTCAGGCTCGCATACGCCACAGTCGATGCACTCATCAGGGTGGATGACCAACATGTTCTCGCCCTCATAGAAGCAGTCGACCGGGCACACTTCGACACAGTCGGTGTATTTGCAGGCGATGCAGGAGTCGTTGACGATATAGGTCATAAGGCGGAACCTTTTTTAAAGTGTCCCGAACTAGCTAAATCAGCGGCCCGGATCATTCAAGATGCCGCGCCTTGGAAAGATCAGCCTTGCGGCGATCACGCCCTGTGGGGCGTCCTTTTCCCTCGAATTTCGGGTTTTCTGGCGGTGCGTCCTGCGCATCCGGCACAGGCGGGGACAGGTCTTCGTAAAGCGTTTGCGCCTCGGGCGCGGGGCCGCGCCGGGTGCCGATGGCCGCGATACGCACCACCCGCACTGCGCGCCCCTGCATGAAGGTCAGAACATCGCCTGGCGCCACCGTGGTCGCGCGCTTTGTCACGCGGTCACCGTTCACCCGCACGTCGCCCGCCACCACCCGTGTCGCGGCAAGGCTGCGGGTCTTGAAGAACCGCGCGTGCCAAAGCCATTTGTCCAGCCGCAGCTTGGCGGCCGGCGTGGCCTTCTGGGACACCTATTTGCCGTCCTTCAGCCCCATCAGGGCCGCGGCGAACGGGTTGTCGGGGTCGATGGCTTTTTCCTTCTTGGGCGGGCGAGCCGAATAGTTTTGCCCACCTTGGGGCTTGCCAACCTTGCCGCGGGGTTTGCCAGCGCCCGGCTTGCCACCGCCGCCCTTGCGGCCCAGCCCTTGCGATTTGCCGCCACCGCCGCTGCGCTGCGGACGGTTGCCACCGCGCACGGGCCGCGCCCATGTGAAGACATAGAAGGTTTCGGTTTCCGGCCCTGCCTCTTCGGCATCAGCAGCGGCCCCAATGGGTGTGTTGGGTTCACTCTGATCGGGGATGTGATCATCGACCTGCGGCGTCTCTGCCGCCTCGGAGAGGATCGGCGCAATGCCTTCATCCACGATATCGCCAGTACCTTCAGGCACATCGTCGGGCGCAGGCTCAGGTGCAGTGCCCGCATCCGCCGTTGGCAACACTTCCTGTGCGACGTCCATCACCGGGGTCGTATCGGTGTTTTCGCTGGCATCCGTGGTCACCACGGCATCCACCGGCTTGACCTTTTCGCGGGTGTTCTGCTCGGCGTTATAGCCCAGCCCCTGCATCAGATCCGCGAATTGTTCCAGCGTCATGCCTGTGATCGACAGCATATCGGCCTTGGCCTCGAACCCGCCCCGGCTGTCTTCAGACCGCAGCATATCGGCCAGACGTTCCAGCATATCGATGCGAATGGCCCGTTCGCCCGCGATGCGGTAACCGGACATCGTGTCGGCCCCCTCGGGCGCGCCTGCAAGCACGGGAATGGTCACAAGACCGGGGGGCGGTGCCTCGGGAAATTCGGCCAGCCCCTTGGCCAGCGACCACAGCACCAAACGCAGGCGCGTGGGGGCGGGTTTCAGCAGCAAGGGCATGAAAATCGTGAACTGACCAAAGCGGATGCCGTGCTTGCGCAGCAGTCCGCGCGCGTCCTGATCCAGCGCCTTGACCTCGTCGGCCACCTGACCGCGCGGAACGACGCCAAAATGTTCGACCATCTGGAAGGCAAAGCCACGGGCAAGCCCGGTCAGGGCCTCATCGCGGCTGAGGTTCATCAGCGGCTCGAACAGCGCCGCGATCTTGCGGTCGATGAAGTGTTGCAGGCGGCGTTTGACCTTTTCGGTAACTTCGGGCCCGGCCACGTCATCGACAAAGACATCCACCTGCGGCTTGAGCGGATCTGCACCCGCAACCAGCTTGCCCACGGCATCCTTGCCCCAGATCAGCCCACCCTGTTCGGTAAAGTCGATCTCGGTGTCCGGCGCGTTGTAGAAACGATCGGCACGCAAATGGAAATGCGGCGCCAGCGCCTGCAGTGCCGCCGTCTTGATCGTTTTCGTTTCGGCCGCTCCGGCCCCTTTGTCCAAGCTGAAGCGGAAGCCTTCCAGCTTACCGACGAATTCACCCTCGACTGTCACCTCACCGGCGTCATTTACTTCGGCCACCATGGCCTCCTTCTGGCCCAGCCGGCGCAGCAAAACAGATGTGCGCCGGTCTACAAATCGTTTCATCAGCGCGCCATGCAACGCATCCGACAGCCTGTCTTCTACATGCCGCGTCTGGTCGCGCCAATGGCTTATATCATCCGTCCAGCCTTTGCGTTGCGCCACGTAGGTCCATGTGCGGATAAATGCCAACCGTTTGCTCAGGGCGTCGATGTCGCCATCGGTGCGGTCAATGCGTTTGATCTGACGCGCCAACCAGTCGTTTGGAATTTCGCCACGTTCGTGCAGGTAGTTGAAGATCACCTCCAAAAGCCCTGCATGTTCCCCCGACGAAATGCCCCGAAAATCGGGGATGCGGCACACATCCCACAAGAGCCGCACCGACGGCGCATCGGTGCAGCGCGCCGCGATCTCGGCAACCTCGCCCAACGTCTTGAGCGCACCCAGATCATCCGCCTCGCGGGCGCGCACCAGTTCCTCGCGGTCAGGGGCCTGTTCAAGCGACATGACCAACCGATCGATGCTGCCGAATTGCAGGGCGTGATTGCGCCAATTCACCTTGGAGAGCGGGGTAAAGCGGTGATCCATGATGGCGCGGGCGACCTCGTCGCTCAGCGGGCGCGCATCACCTGTCACGCCAAAGCTGCCGTTTTTCAGCCCCCGCCCCGCGCGGCCTGCGATCTGGGCCAGTTCATTCGGGGCCAAGGGGCGCATCCGCCGCCCGTCGAATTTGCTGAGGCTGGAAAAGGCCACGTGATCGACATCAAGGTTCAATCCCATGCCGATGGCATCCGTCGCCACAAGATAGTCCACCTCGCCCGACTGGTACATCTCCACCTGCGCGTTGCGCGTGCGCGGGCTGAGCGCGCCCATGACCACCGCCGCCCCACCCTTGGTGCGGCGAATGAGTTCGGCGATGGCATAGACGTTTTCCACAGAGAACCCGACGATGGCGCTGCGCGGGCGCATTAGGCTGATCTTTTTCGGGCCGGCATAGGTCAGCTCGGACATGCGCTCGCGGGCAATATACTGCACATTCGGCACCAGCGCCCCGATCGGGCCGCGCATGGTCGATGCGCCCAGAAACAGGGTTTCGTGCAGGCCCCGCGCCCTGAGCAGCCGGTCGGTAAAGACATGGCCACGTTCGGGATCGGCGCACAGCTGGATTTCATCGACGGCCAGGAAATCGCATCCCATGCCCTCGGGCATCGCCTCGACCGTGCAGACCCAGTATTGGGTACGTGGCGGCACGATACGTTCCTCGCCCGTGACCAGCGCCACCACGGACGGGCCGCGCAAGGCAACAATACGGTCATAGACCTCGCGCGCCAAAAGGCGCAGCGGCAGGCCAATGACACCGGTGCGGTGCGCCAGCATCCGTTCGATGGCATAGGTGGTCTTGCCCGTGTTGGTCGGGCCCAAAACGGCCACAACGCGGCCCTGCTCTGACACGTGTCTTCCCCCGATTGGCGCGACCCCTAGAGGTCGAGCCCTATGCCCTGACGCTTGAGACGCTGCAACGCCTCGGTCGCGCGTTCATGGTTGGGGTTCAAGTCCAAAACCCGTTCGAATGCATCCTCCGCCCGCCGCAGATCGCCGAATTCCTCCAGCATCACGCCCAGACCAAAGATCGCGTTGTAATTTTCAGGGTTCAGCGCCAGCGCCCGCTCAAGATCACCCAGGGCCGGACCGTATAGCCCCGCCTGGTAGTAGGCAGTGGCGCGGGCGTGCCAGCCTTCGGCAAAGTCCGGGGCGTGATCGGTCAGGGCGGTCAGATGGCCAATGGCGGCCTCGGTGTCTTCCTCGGCCAGGGCCTCGCGCCCACGTTCAAGCAGCATATTGAGCGCAACAGAGCCGGATTTCGCCCACTCCCGCTCAAGCTGGCGTTCAATCTGCTTGGCCGCACCGGGTTCGGCCGTGCGCAGCTGTTGCAAAAGCCCGTCCACGGGTTCTTCGGCGGCCAAAGGTAAGGAATACATGACTGTCAGCACAAATGCCGTAACGATAGGGTAGCGGTTGGCGGTTTTCATGCCCATAACATCAGGGAATGTAACACCTCGTGCACGCAATTCCAGAGATGAGTGGTGCGAGACCAACAAAAGGGTATGACAGATGAGTGAAGTCGTGAACCAGGCCGTCGAAGTCCTGAACGCAAAAGTCCAAGGCGCCGGTTTTTCCGGCACTGCCAAATTCTCCATCGAAGGCGAAGGTTCGGTTGTGATCGATTCCTCGGGCGCGCGCGCATCCGACGAAGACACAGACGTGACCCTGACCGCCGACCCCGAAACCTTTCAGGGCATCCTTTCCGGCGACACCAACCCCACATCGGCCTTCATGACCGGCAAGCTCAAGGTCGATGGCGACATGGGGATGGCGATGAAACTGGCATCGGTTCTCGCCTGATAATGGAGCTTGAACCGGCGCCCTTCTTTACCGATGTGCACCCCGGCCCGCCCGGTGGTGCCGCCCATTGGGCACAGACATCGGACGATCTGCGCATTCGCGTGGGTCACTGGGCGCCGGAAGGCGCACGCGGCACGGTTCTGCTGTTTCCCGGCCGCACTGAATACATCGAAAAATATGCTGTCTGCGCGCAAGAGTTTGCCGCGCGCGGTCTTGCGACGCTGGCCATCGATTGGCGCGGTCAGGGGCTTGCCGACCGCATGCTGGATGATCCGCTGACCGGTCACGTTGATAATTTTCCCGACTACCAGAAAGACGTGGCGGCCATGCTGCGCGCCGCGCGCGAGTTTGGCTTGCCGCGCCCCTTTTACCTGCTGGGGCATTCCATGGGCGGCTGTATCGGTCTGCGCGCCCTGATCGAAGGGCTGCCCGTACAGGCCGCCGCCTTCACCGGCCCGATGTGGGGTATCCGGATCGCACCGCACATGCGGCCCGCAGCCTGGGTGTTGTCGCGGCTGATGCCCGCCGTGGGCCAAGGCCACCGCCTGCCCCCCGGCACCACGATTGACCCCTATGTGCTGACTGATCCTTTTGATGACAACATGCTCACGACCGACCCAGAGATGTGGGAGATGATGGTCGACCAGCTGCGCGCGCATCCTGAACTGGCACTTGGCGGACCCAGCTTTCACTGGTTGCGCGAAGCGATGGTCGAAACCAACCATCTTGCCTCGCGCACACCGCCGCGACTGCCTTGTGTGACGTTCCTTGGCACCAACGAACGGATCGTGCACACGGCCCGCATCCATCAGCGGATGAACAGCTGGCCGGGCGGCGATCTGCACATGATCGAGGGCGGCGAACACGAAGTTCTGATGGAAGGCCCCGAGAAACGCGGCCCGATCTTCGACACCATGGTCGCCAAGTTCTTCGCCACCGTCAGCTGACCCACTGGGATCTGCGCGCCTGACTGCTAGGTTAAGCAGCATGGCATTGCTGACATTCACCGATCGCGGGATCTACTGCGCGCAGGGCGATTTCCATATCGACCCGTGGCGCCCCGTTGACCGTGCCCTGATCACCCACGGCCACGCCGATCACGCGCGCCCCGGTATGGGCGCCTATCTGGCCACCGATCTGGCCGCGCCCGTGATGCGCCACCGGCTGGGCGACATCCCGCTTGATACGATGGCCTATGGCGAGACGCGCGAGATCGGCGGCGTCACCGTGTCCTTTCACCCTGCGGGCCATGTGCCGGGGTCTGCGCAGATCCGGGTCGAGGCCGGGGGCGAGATTTGGGTGGCGTCAGGCGACTACAAGGTGGTGAATGACGGGCTGTCCACGCCCTTCGAGGTGGTCAAGTGCCACCATTTCATCACCGAAAGCACCTTTGGCCTGCCCGTCTTTCGGTGGCAGGATCAGGCGGATGTTGCACGTGATCTGAACGCGTGGTGGGCCGACTGCGCGGCAGCGGGGCAAACGGCGGTGCTGGGCGCCTATGCACTGGGCAAGGCGCAGCGGCTGATTACCATGCTGGATCCGGAAATCGGCCCGATCCTTTGCCACACGGCGGTCGAGAACACCAATGCGGTGCTGCGCGGCCAAGGCATCGCGCTGCCTGCCACGGTGCATGCGGCCCCCGATGTGGACCCCAAGGCGCATCCCGGCGCGATCCTTATCGCGCCACCCTCGGCTTCGGACAGCAAGTGGGCGGCAAGGTTCGGGCCGCGTCAGACCGGTTTTGCCAGCGGCTGGATGGCGCTGCGCGGCATCCGGCGGCGGCGCGCGCAAGATCGTGGCTTTGTCATTTCCGACCATGCCGATTGGCCGGGTCTGCTTCAGGCGATCACCGATACAGGTGCAGAAAACATATATGTGACACACGGTTACACGGATATCTTCAGTCGTTACCTGAATGAAAACGGCTGGAACGCGCAAGTGGTGCCCACCGAAGTCGGCGGCGAGGATGCCGAGGAAGAAACAGCGCCCGCGCAGGGGGCCGCATGAAACACTTTGCCGACCTCTTTGCGGCGCTCGACCAGTCGACCAAAACCACGGCCAAGGTGAATGCGCTGGCCGCCTACTTTGCCACCGCTCCCGAGGCGGACCGTGTCTGGACCATTGCCATGTTCTCGGGCCGCCGCCCCAAGCGCGTGGTGACAACCACCAAGCTGCGCGAATGGGCGGCGGAACGGGCAGACGTGCCGCTGTGGCTCTTTGAGGACAGCTATGCCATCGTCGGTGATCTGGCCGAGACCATATCGCTGGTGCTGCCCCCGCCCGCGCATTCGGATGACAACAGTTTATCCCATTGGATCAACGCCCTGCGCGGCCTTGCGGATGTGGATGAGGACGCGCGCAAGGCCTTTGTGCTGGACGCATGGGACAGGCTGCCGGGCACACGGCGGTTCCTGTTCAACAAGCTGATCACTGGTGGCTTTCGCGTGGGCGTGAGCCAGAAACTGATGACCCGCGCACTTGCCCGTGCCACGGACCGGGACGAGGCGGAACTGGCGCACCGGCTCATGGGCAACTGGCAGCCCGATCAAATCACGTGGCACCAGTTGATCGAGGCCGATGATCCGACCGCCGACGCCTCGCGGCCCTATCCGTTCTATCTGGCCTGTGCCGTGGATGGGCCGCCCGAAACCCTCGGCGCGCCAGAGGCTTGGCAGGCGGAATGGAAATGGGATGGCATTCGCGGGCAGTTGATCCTGCGCGGTGGCGCGCACTATGTCTGGTCACGCGGCGAAGAGTTGATGACCGACCGCTTCCCCGAATTGGCCCGCGCCATCGACTATCTTCCGGATGGCACCGTACTGGACGGCGAATTGCTGGCCTGGGGCGACGGCGCACCACAAAGCTTCAACGCCCTGCAAAAGCGCATTGGCCGCAAGACCGTGCCGAAAAAGCTGCTGAGCCAGGCCCCGGTGATCCTTTACGCCTATGACCTGCTGGAAGACGCAGGCACAGACATCCGCGATCAGCCGCTGGCGGCGCGGCGGGCGCGGCTCGAGGCTCTGACCGCTGATCTGCCACCCGACGCGCCTGTGAAATTGTCCCCCCATGTCCCTTTCGACAGTTGGGAGACGCTGGCCGACGTGCGCGCCATCGCCCGCGATGCGCAAGCCGAGGGGTTGATGCTGAAACGCAAGGGCAGCCCCTATCTGGCGGGCCGCAAGAAGGGCGATTGGTGGAAATGGAAGCTCGATCCTCTGACCATCGACGCGGTGATGATCTATGCGCAATCAGGCTCGGGGCGGCGTGCGAACCTGTTCACTGACTTCACCTTCGCGGTCTGGAACGGCAACGATCTGGTGCCCTTCACCAAAGCCTATTCCGGCCTGACCGACGAAGAATTCCGCAAGATCACCGCGTGGGTGCGCAAGAACACGCTGCAACGCTTTGGCCCGGTGCGGCAGGTTACCCCGCACCACGTGTTCGAGATCGCCTTTGAAGGCATTCAGGCCAGCCCGCGCCATAAATCCGGGGTGGCGCTCAGGTTCCCGCGTATGTCACGCTGGCGACAGGACAAACCCGTGCAAGAGGCCAACAGCCTCGATGATCTGAACGAGATGCTGAAAACCTATGGATAAACCCCACGCCCAGATGCCGCCCCCGGCCAAACGCCCCGCCACCAAGTTGCCAACGGGTGCCTGCGACACCCATGTGCACATGCTGGCGGGGAAGGATGATTTCCCCCTGTGGGAGGGCCGCGTGGAAAGTCCTGCACCGGGGCCGGATTTCGACGGCTGGATGGATCTCTACCGCCAACACCTTGAAACGCTTGGCCTTTCGCGTGGGGTGATCGTGCATTCGATCCTCTATGGCGACAACAATGCCGTCACCCTGCGCGCGGTGCGCGAACTTGGCGCGGACTTTTGTGGCGTGGGCCTGTTGCGTGACGGGGCCAGCGCCGCCGACGTGCGCGCCTTTGCCGATCAGAACATCAAGGCGGTGCGCCTGAACTACGTGCACGGCGGGGTGCTGACATGGGATGGCGCGCGCGCCATGGCACCGCATCTGGCCGACAACGGCATGCACATCCAGATGCTGATCCATGCCGACCAGCACATGGACGCATTGGCAGACGACATTCGTGCAGCGTCCGTGCCAGTGGTTCTGGATCACATCGGCTGGCCCTCGGCGGGGCTGAACCCGAACGCCGCAGGCATCGACACCATGTGCGCGCTGATGGAGGAAGGACATTTGTGGGTCAAACTCTCCGGCCCCTACCGCACCTGCAACGCGCCCTACACGCAAGCCACTGCGCTCGTGCAGCGGCTGGCCGACACAGCCCCCGATCAATGCCTTTGGGGATCGGATTGGCCGCACATCATGCTGAACGGCGCACAGATGCCCCATGCCGCCGAAATGCTGGATCATCTGGCCGCTTTGCTGACCCCCGAACAGGTGCAGGGCATTTTCGTGGACAATCCCGCCCGGCTTTATGGCTTTGAGGGTTGAGGCCACCGCCCAGCCTGCCTACCTATGCCCAAACACAACACGAGGTCTTTCATGTTCCAACTGCCTTTCCCCGTCCGCGACGCCAATGCCACTTCGGGGGATCAACCCTTGGGCGACCTGCCCGAATGGAACCTTGATGATCTCTACACCGCACCCGACGCGCCCGAACTCAAGCGCGATCTGGACTGGCTGGAAGAGGCCTGCGCGTCCTTTGCCGCCGACTACGAGGGCAAGCTGGCGGATCTGGATGCCGGGGGGCTTCTCGACTGCATCCTGCGGCAGGAAAAGATCAATCAGGTGGCCGGGCGCATCATGTCCTTTGCCGGCCTGCGGTATTACCAGCAGACCACGGATGCAGAGCGCGCCAAGCAGATGTCGGACCTGCAGGAAAAGATCACCAATTTCACCACGCCGCTGGTGTTCTTCACGCTGGAACTGAACCGGCTGGAGGATGATCACCTGCCGGGTCTGATGGCGCAAAATGCTGATCTGGCACGCTACAAGCCAATCTTCGACAACATCCGCGCGATGAAGCCCTATCAGCTGTCAGACGAGATGGAGAAGTTCCTGCACGATCTGGGCGTTGTCGGCGACGCGTGGGAACGGCTTTTCGATGAGACCATTGCGGGGCTGGGGTTCGAAGTGATGGGCGAACCGCTGACCATCGAAGGCACGCTGAACCTGCTGACCGATCCCGACCGCGAAAAGCGTCAGGCCGCCGCACAGGAACTGGGCCGCGTGTTCGAGGCCAACATCAAGACCTTTGCCCGTGTGCACAACACGCAGGCCAAGGAAAAGGAGATCATGGACCGTTGGCGCGGGATGCCGACGGCCCAGACCGGTCGCCACCTCAGCAACCAGGTTGAACCCGAAGTGGTCGAGGCCCTGCGTGAAGCGGTCGTCGCCGCCTACCCCAAGCTCAGCCACCGGTATTACGAGCTCAAGCGCAAATGGCTGGGTCTGGACCGGATGCAGGTCTGGGACCGCAACGCGCCGCTGCCGTTGGAAGACCCGCGTCTGGTGCCTTGGGACGAGGCACAGAAGACCGTGATGGATGCCTACAACGCCTTTGATCCGCGCATGGGTGCATTGGCCGATCCTTTCTTTACCAAGGGCTGGATCGACGCGCCGGTGAAACCCGGCAAGGCACCCGGTGCCTTTGCACACCCCACGGTGACCAATGTGCACCCTTACGTGATGCTGAACTATCTGGGCAAACCGCGTGACGTGATGACGCTGGCGCATGAATTGGGCCACGGCGTGCACCAGGTGCTGGCCGCGGATCAGGGCGAAATGCTGTCCTCAACCCCGCTGACGCTGGCCGAAACGGCCTCTGTCTTTGGTGAAATGCTGACTTTCCGCAAGATGCTGGACGGGGCCGAAACCCCTGCACAGCGCAAGGTGATGCTGGCGGGCAAGGTCGAGGACATGATCAACACGGTCGTGCGCCAGATCGCCTTCTATGATTTCGAATGCAAGCTGCACGCAGCCCGCCGTCAGGGTGAACTGACCCCCGAAGACATCGGTGCGCTGTGGATGAGTGTTCAGGGTGAAAGCCTTGGCCCTGCCTTTGACTTTGCGGATGGGTACGAACACTTCTGGGCCTATATCCCGCACTTCGTGCACTCGCCCTTCTACGTCTATGCCTATGCCTTCGGCGACGGGTTGGTGAACGCGCTCTACTCGGTTTACGCCGAGGGCGCGGAAGGGTTTGAGGACAAGTATTTCGACATGCTGCGCGCCGGTGGGTCCAAGCACCACAAGGAGCTTCTGGCCCCCTTCGGCCTCGATGCGTCGGACCCCGCGTTCTGGGACAAGGGCCTGAGCATGATCGCGGGCTTCATCGACGAATTGGAAGCGATGGAGTGAACGCCGATGCACCGTTATGCGGCCTCGGACAGCTTTGACGATCTCGACCCCTGGCCGATGGACAGCCCGGCCAGCGCCTATGTGATCACTGCGGGGACCCCGCAGACCTCGGGTCGTTTTGACGCGGGCGGCCCCGGCCACACCACACGCCAGGGCATCTGGCGCTGCACCGCTGGCACGTTCGAGTGTACCGAACAGGGTGATGAATTGATGACGGTCTTGTCGGGCCACTGCACCATAACCGACCATGCAACAGGTCAAGCGACGAAACTTGGTCCCGGCGACAGTTGTTTCCTGCGGGGCGGATCGCGTGTCACATGGGACATACACGCGGATCTGACCAAGGTGTTCTACGCCCACAAACCCGATGGCTTCTGAAAGGATCACCCTAGCGCCCCTTGGTCCGCAGGACTTGGCGCGTGTGGCCCATATCGCCGTGCACCCCGATCAGGTCCGGTTTTCCGGCACGGTGGCAGAGGCCTTTGCCGCAGCGGAAGAAAACGTGGAGTTTCACTGCATCCGCGACGCAGGCCACCCTGTCGGCTTTTTCAAGATCGACCGCGCCTATGCCGCCAAATACCCCTTTGCGCCGCCGGGGGCACTGGGCCTGCGGGCCTTTCTGATCGACGCAGGGTATCAGGGCCAGGGCATCGGCACCCGCGCGTGCCGCGTCTTGCCTGCCTATCTGCACACCCACTATCCCGGCGCGCCATCGCTTTGGCTGACGGTCAACATATCGAACCCCGCCGCCTTGCGCGCATACCTCAAAGGTGGGTTCGAAGACACTGGCCAAACATGGCCGCATGGCGCTGCAGGACCCCAGAACATATTGCACTTGCCGCTCTAGCGGGTCTCGCGCCACGGAAACGGGCGTTTGTCCGTCTGCGCCGTCTGAAACAGCGCCACATCCCGCAACCATTTGCCCAACGTGTCGCCAAACTCCGCAATCGCGGGGCTTTTCTGGCCCACATTGAACAGCATCCAGAAGAACTGGATCACTGCGAGGGCAAACAGAATGGTCTCTGCAATGGCAAAGAGAAAGAAAAACAACACCGTCGGCACGGCGCGCCACCACAGGCTGGGCTTTTGGTTCTGATCGGTGGGATCATCCTGAAACACCGGCCCGGTGTCCTTGGACAAATCAGTCATGGCAGCCTCCTGAAGATCAAGTTGCGGCCACTATGGTCAACGCGTGCCTCCCCTGCATTGATCCCAATCAAATCGGGGGTTACTTGAGCTGGCTGTCCTTTGATCCACGCCGGTTGATCCCGCCACGTTGCTGCACCCGACCATCGCGTTCCGCGGCACAGTCCATGCACAGCTTGACCCCCGGCAGGGCTTCACGCCGCTTCTCGGGGATCTCTTCGTCACATTCGGCACAGTGGGTCAGGCTTTCGCCCTGCGGCTGCTTGCGCGCCTTCAGGCGCGCCAGTTCATCATTGATCGACGCTTCGATCTGTTCGGAAACCGCGCCGTCTTTCGCCCATCCCCCTGCCATCAGATGTCCTCCGCCAATTCAAATGCCGCATCCATCATGTTTTGCGTGCCACGGGAAAATTCAAGAGGGCAAGGGAAGGCAACCCCATCTGTCACCGCCGCGCAGAAGGCTTCGACCTGCGCCACATACTGCCGGGCGGCCGGAAACCGGCGCACGGTTGTCTCGGCCCCTTGTTGCAGCTCAACCCGCGCTTCGCCGAAAACCTGCGGATTGAAGGGGGCGTTCAGGCGGATCAGGCCCGCGTCGCCGTGAAACACCATCTCCTGTGCGGCGGCCATGCGGGTCGAGACATAGGCTTGATAGGTCCACGCCTCGGCCTTTGCCTGCACTTCGGCAAAGACATCAACGCCGTTCTCCATGCGCACCCGTGCGGATGTCACCTGCGGCTCCTGCCCGGTGGCAAAACGCGCCGACCCAAGGACATAGACCCCGATGTCGCGTAGGCCCCCGCCGCCGGTTTCGGCCTTGTTGCGGATGTTGCCCATGTCGCGGTTGTCAAAGCTGAACCGCCCCGCCACATGCTGCAGCGCCCCGATCACCCCATCGGCCAGCAGTTGGCGCACGTGGTGCCATTGCGGGTGGTGCACGATCATAAAGGCCTCGGCCACCTGCACACCTGCCGCGTCGCGTGCATGGATCAAGGCATCGAACTCTGATGCCTGCAGGGTCATCGGCTTTTCGCACAAGACTTGCTTGCCCGCCGCCACCGCCTTTAACGTCCAGTCCACATGCATGTGGTTGGGCAATGGAATATAGATCGCGTCGACATCCGGATCGTTCAGCAGCGCCTCATAGCTGTCGTGCACGCGCAGGCCGGGGCAGAACGCCTGAAACGGCGCGGCCTTTTCGGGCGATGCCGTGGCAAGCGCCACAAGGTCAGCCCCGCGCGCAGCATGTATCGCAGGCCCCATGAATTCCTGCGCGAACTTGGCCGCGCCAAGGATGCCCCATCTGACAGTCATGCCTGTTCCTTCCTTCAAATCTCGCACCCTTGCGCGCGGACCCGCTCCAAAAACCGCGGGGCAAGCGTTGGTTCCGTCGTGCTCAGACACTGATCCGCGAAATACCACCAGATGAACTTGTCATAAGCGCGTTTGCGCGGTGTCTGTTTCAACAGATCGGTCAGGGTTGTCGCATCGCGCGCTTCGTCCGCCACGTGGTGAAAATCCGCTTGCCCGCACAGGATCACCGGCTTGCGGTGGAGATAGGCTTCGATCCCCACCGCAGAATTGATGGTCACCACCCGTTTGGCCGCGTCAATGATGTCGTGAATATTGCCTTCGGACACCTGCACGCCCGGCATCTGCGCCAACCGCGCCCGCGTATCGGGGTCCGTGTCGCGCGGATGCGGTTTGACGATGACGGGGCCCGCATCCGCCGCCAGCACCGCATCGATCATCGCCCACCGATCCAGCCACATGGTTTCGCCTACGCCGCGATGCCCTTCGGACTGCAGAAAGATCGCGGTGGCATTTCCTGGCAACTTCTCGACGTCTTGCGGCTGTTCATAGCGCGAGGTGCGTGCCCCCACGATCCGCGTCCGCAGCTTGCGAAAAAAGGGCCGCGCGACATCCACGTCGATCCGACCGGGGCGAAAGGGTCGATCCGCGATAGACGAAAACGCCCGTATGCCCTTGGGGTCGACGTTCCAGAATGGATAGACATAGGCGATGCCCGCATTCAGCACCCGCGCATGTTCGAACCGCCCGTGGTTGATGACGTGAAAGGCGTCGTCGCGTGCCACTGCATCCATCACACGGTCGCGGTCCAGATCGGTGATCTCAAAAGGCACGCCCATCGCTTGCAACCCTTCGGTCAGCCGTTGGTAGAACGGCATCAGGCCACTGCCCAGCGGCCCCAGCCACGAGCGTGGAAGATGAAAGACGATCCTGCTCATGCGCCCGGTACCCGCCCTGCCTCGTGCTCAACTCGGAATGACCCTAAGCGACCCGGCCACAGGCGGCTAGTCCGCTGCGCACAAAGATAACAGGTGGCGCCTGATCGGCGGGCAAAGCAGGATTCGCGCATCAGTCTGCAGAGGGTCAATTTGGCGCGGGTCCCATCGCGCCATATTCCAGCCATTGCCGCTCTTCACGGGTCAGATACCCGTCCATCATGGCATCATATGCGGCCAACTCCTCGCCCGTCAGGTGTTTGACCCATTTGAAACTTGACCCGCTCTCAAAAAACGCAGTGTCCGATTTCATGAAACCCGTCCCGCCGGAAGGCGCGAAACGTTCGGCGTTTGCTTTCATGTTGCCAAAGGTCGCCGCCCGAACCAACTGCTCCATAGCCTCGGAAGAATGCGTGATGCCAAGCAGGTCGGCCACCCGGACGAACGTGCCCGGCAAGTCCCGGGTCATATCCGCGTAGTGAAACAGTGACACGTTGGGCCGATCCGCGTATCGCGCGGCGGCCTTGTAATGCTGGACAATATGCGCCAGTGGCATCCCATCGCCATCAAACCCTTCCGCGCCGCCGTCCAGAAAGCGGCGAAAAGTAATGCCTTCGGTATCGTCCTCCGGGTACCAGTGGTCGAACCACGACAACGGGATGTTGCGCAGATGTTTGCGGTAGGAAAAATGCGCATCCAGCGGATGGCGAAACACGCAGATGTACTGCGCCTGATCGTCGAGCGGCAGCCCGTCCATTGGTGTGTGGCTTTTCAGGCAACGCCTATTGGTCATCGCCTCGAGCCGTTCTGCGACGTCCTGCATCTCGCGCAAGCGGAGATCGACCCAAGGCATCTTGATGGACAACTGCGTCTCGACCTCGGGATCGCCGGAAAACAGCAAGGCCACGATGGTTTGCATCCATGTCGTTCCACATTTTGGTGGCGTGACGACCAAGACATCGTCGGGGCGAATGTTGACCATATCCCAACGCCTGTTGTCAGTCAGCGGGCCGAGGTAAAGCTTGCGACCAGTCATGCCCGTCGTCCTCCATGAAAGGTGAGGTGTCAGAAGAAACCGAACCTTGTGGGAAAGCAACGACAAAGCGGAGACAGCTACACTTCGGGGCCAGAGCAATCCGCAAACCCGGGTCCTGTCGACACGGGTTCGCAGCCGCGCTTCGCTGTGCCCCAAACAAAAAGCCCCGCCCAAAGGGCGAGGCTTGTACTGGTTACGAGGGAAGTCCTCAGGCCTGCGCGAGCAGACCCTTTTCCTTGGCCAGTTCGCGCATCCGCTTTTGCAGCTTTTCAAAAGCACGCACTTCGATCTGGCGGATGCGTTCGCGGCTGACGTCGTACTGACCTGACAGGTCTTCGAGCGTGACAGTCTGATCCGACAGGCGGCGCTGGGTCAGAATGTCCTTTTCACGTTCATTCAGCACATCCAGAGCCTCGGCCAGCATCTCGCGGCGCACTTCAAGCTCGTCGCGCGCTTCGTAATCACCAGCTTGGTCGGCGCTTTCGTCTTCCAGCCAGTCCTGCCATTGCATGGTCCCTTCGCCTTCGGAGCCGACGGTCGCGTTCAACGACGCATCCCCCCCGCTTAGACGACGGTTCATGCTGATGACTTCAGCTTCGGTGACACCCAGATCGGTGGCGATACGCGCCACGTTTTCGGGGCGCATGTCCCCATCTTCCAGTGCACCGATTTTGGCCTTGGCCTTGCGCAGGTTGAAAAACAGCTTTTTCTGCGCGCTTGTCGTGCCCAGTTTCACAAGGCTCCACGACCGCAGGATGTATTCCTGGATCGACGCGCGGATCCACCACATGGCGTAGGTTGCCAGGCGGAACCCTTTTTCGGGGTCAAACCGCTTCACGGCCTGCATCAGGCCCACGTTCGCCTCGGAAATCACCTCGGCCTGCGGCAGACCGTAGCCACGGTAGCCCATGGCGATCTTGGCCGCCAGACGCAGGTGGCTCGTGACCATCTTGTGCGCAGCTTTGGTGTCTTCCTGTTCAACCCATGCCTTGGCCAGCATGTATTCTTCTTCAGGCTCCAACAGAGGAAATTTGCGGATTTCCTGCATATAGCGGTTCAGACCGCCTTCAGGTGTCGGTGCCGGTAGGTTTGCGTAATTTGCCATCTCTGTCCCCTCCCATGTTTAAGGGCTTAACATTGAATATGGGGCGGCATCTGCGATCCTTCAAGGGGTGAAGGTGCTTGCGTCGCATATTCTATATGCCATCACTTGCGGCCGAATGTTAGCGTGTGACAGTGCGCTCACGCACACGTGCTGTCTGTGACATTCTTTGCGTTACAGATTGATTAACGGACAAACGCACAGGTTCCGTCGCAGGTTTCCGCAGATTTTGCGCAAAAAACAGCGGAATCAGCCCAAAATTGCCAGCAATTCCGCGAAATCGGCGGGCAAATCGGCCTCGAAACGGACCTGTACGCCGCTCACGGGGTGTTCAAAGCCCAACACGGCAGCGTGAAGTGCCTGACGGCCAAATCCGACAATTGCATCCGCAGCGGCATCGCTCAGCGCGCCTTTGGCCAGTTTTCTTTTGCCCCCGTAAGTCGGATCCCCGACCAAACCGTGCCCTGCATGGGCCATATGGACGCGAATTTGATGCGTACGTCCGGTTTCCAGCCAGCATTCCATCAAGGCGATCACCGGAGGTGTGCCAAACCGGGCGATGGTGCGGGCGCGCGTGACGGCATGGCGCCCCCCCTGAAACAGAACCGCCTGACGCTGCCTGTCCGTCTTGTGTCGGGCCAGTTGAGTGGTGATCTTGAGGATATTCCCTGTCTCGAATGACGCGCCCTTGACCCCGCGCAAACGCGGATCGTTGGCATCGGGAACGCCGTAAACCAGCGCCTTGTAATAGCGTTCGACCGTGTGCGCCGCGAATTGTGCGGCCAGCCCGTGATGGGCGGCGTCACTTTTGGCCGCCACAAGAAGGCCGCTGGTGTCCTTGTCGATGCGGTGCACGATGCCGGGGCGCTTCATGCCGCCCACCCCGGACAAGGCATCGCCACAGTGGTGCATCAACGCATTGACCAAAGTGCCCGAGGGCGTGCCGGGGGCGGGATGCACCACCATGCCTGCCGGTTTGTTGACCACGATCAGGTCCGCGTCTTCGAACACCACCTCAAGCGGGATGTCCTCGGGCGCGATGTGGCTTTCCTGTGCGGCCTCAACCGTCACGATCACATCCGCGCCTTCTGCCACCCTGGCGCGCGGGTCGGTGACCACAACGCCATTCACGCGGACCCCGCCGGTTTCGATCAATCGCCCCAGCCGGGTGCGTGACAGGTTCGCCTCGACTGGCACATCGCGCGCCAAAGCCTTATCAAGGCGCGGAGGCGGGGCATCCGCGATGCGAAAACGATAAAGGCTGTCTGTCATGTCCAATTCCAATGCCGATGGGGCCGACCCCGCCTTGACCGAGGCGCAAATGGCCAGCCTGACCTTTCTGCGCCGTCTGGTGACGGTATTGACCGCAACGATGATCATCGGCGTCGTCGTCATCATCGCGCTTCTGGTGCTGCGCCTGAATAGCGTGCCATCCGTTGCCTTGCCAGAGCAGATCGTACTGCCCGAAGGCGCCCGCGCCACCGCCTATACCCAAGGCTCGGGCTGGATCGCCGTGGTGACGGATGACAACCGCATCCTGATCTTCTCGCCCGATGGCCGGAACGTCCGTCAGGAAATTGCGATCACCCAATAGGTGCAGGACCGCCCGCCGCTGCACGGCAGTCTTGGCCCACGACCACACTTTTTCATCTTGCGATAAAGGGTGGTACCACCTCCCCGGCTCGAACGGGGGACCTCCTGATCCACAATCAGGCGCTCTAACCTACTGAGCTAAGGCGGCACACATGGGCGATTTACCCATCGCCGCGCTCAATTGCAAGACCGTCAAAGCGATATTCCCAACTCTGTTCGATCAGGTCCCGTCCGAAGGAATGCACGGGCTTGCTGTTCACCAACTGCCACCCCGTAGCCCGGTAAAGCGCACAGGCCGCTTCATGACTTTCATGCGTCCAAAGCACCATGCCGCTGTATCCACAGCCTTGCGCAAACGCCATGCAACGCGCCAGCAAACGCTTTCCAAGGCCAAGCCCCCGCGCCTGCGGCACCAGCAGGAAAAGCCGCAACTTGGCCGTGGTTTCGTCGGCCCGCACACAAAAGATCGAACCAAGGCGTTCAGACCCCTGCGCGGCGATCCACCCCGCCTCGCACTCCGGATCATGATCCGCGTCGAAATCCTGCAGGATCGAGGCCACCAGCGGGCCGAACGTGTCATCAAATCCCTCGGCTTGCGCATAAAGCACGCCGTGCTGCTCAACCAACCAAGGCGCATCATCGGCGCGGTAGGGCCTTATGGTGACTTCTGTCATGGCTGGATCCTGCCCTGCCCCGCCTTGCCTTTCAACCCGGCTCGCGCTAGCACCACCTCAGCCAGAACCGGAGACGAAAATGGGCATCAACAACGAACGCGATATCGAAGCCAACCTGCAAATCGGCCCGACCGACAAAGGCATGGTGCGTTTGTACATCGAAGCCCCCGGCGGCATCGAGATTCCGATGGACTTCGAACCCGATGAGGCCCGCGAAATTGCCGAAGAAATCATGGCCGCCGCCAAAGGGGCCGAAGCGCTGCGCTGATCACAGCGCCTTTTCCTTCCTCTTAGCGAACGAACTTCGGGGTTTGGGGCAACGCCCCAAGTCCCGTGCGGCCACGCACAAATGATCGCGTGCAGCGCAGCTGCGCCATGCGACATCACCCCCGCACGCTACGCGACGGAACAGGGCGCTGGCAGTTGATTTGCCGCCCCGCCTTCGCGCACGATCCACGTGACAAAGCGGGGGACCCCCATGACCACAACCATCACAGCGCCCAGTGCCGCGCTTATCGCCGAGGTGCGCGTGCGCGCGGGCGACCGGGTGGGCGCGGATGCGGTGCTGCTCAGCACCGAGTTGATGAAGATGCGCCACGACATTCGCGCCCCCATGGGCGCCGAGGTGGAGGCCGTGCATGTCAGCCCCGGTGATGAAGTCCAGACCGGAGACCCGTTGATCACCCTGCGCCCCGCCGATGTGGCCACCGCGCAGGCCCAGACCACAAACACTCCACGCGCCGACATGGCGGAATTTGCCGCCCGCATGGCCCTGCTGGATGACAGCGCGCGACCGGACGCCGTATCCAAGCGCCACGCGCAAGGTTTGCGCACCGCGCGTGAAAACCTTGCCGATCTGTTCGACGAGGGCTCTTTTACCGAATACGGCGCGCTGGCCGTGGCCGCGCAGCGCAGCACGCGACCTCTGGATCAGCTTCAAGAGCGCACGCAAGGCGACGGCATCCTGTGCGGCGTCGGCCTGGTGTCGGGGCGCCCCGTGGCGGCGATGGCCGTGGACTACATGGTGATGGCTGGCACCCAGGGCTTCAACCATCACCGCAAGATGGACAGGCTGATCGAAGTGGCGGCGCGCGACGCCTTGCCCATCGTCCTTTATGCCGAAGGCGGCGGCGGCCGCCCTAATGACACCGACGTGGACCAGATCATGGCCGCGTGGCTGAACGTGACCTCTTTTGCCCGCTTTGCCGCCCATAAAGGCCCCAAGATCGGGATCGCCGCGGGCTTTTGTTTTGCGGGCAACGCGGCCCTCTTCGGGGTCTGTGATGTGCGCATTGCCACCCGCGCCAGCTGGATCGGCATGGGCGGCCCGGCCATGATCGAAGGCGGCGGGCTGGGCGTTGTGGCCCCCACCGACATCGGCCCCGCGGACATTCAGACGGCCAATGGGGTGATCGACGTGCTGTGCGCAGACGAAGCCGAAGCCACGCAAACGGCCAAGACGTTGCTGGGGGCCACCACACAGTCCGGCGCGGACAGTTTGGCACCCCCGGCGCCGGTCGCGGGCCTGCGCGACATCATCCCGACCGACCGCACCGCCGCCTATGACATGCGCGACGTGGTGGCAGAGATGACCGATACCGACGGCTGGCTGGAACTGCGCCGCGATTTCGGGCCGGGCATGATCACGGGCATTGCGCGGATCGAAGGGCGCGCCGTTGGGCTTTTGGCCAACAATCCGCTGCATCTGGGCGGTGCGATCGATGCCACTGCGGGCGACAAGGGCGCGCGGTTTCTGCGGCTCTGTGATGTGTGGGGCCTGCCCGTGGTGACGCTCTGCGACACACCCGGGTTCATGGTGGGCCCCGAGACCGAAAAGACCGGGCAGGTTGCCCATATCTCGCGCCTGTTTCTGGCTGGGGCGCATTTTTCGCAACCTCTGGTCACCGTGATCCTGCGCAAGGCGTATGGCCTTGGCGCCATGGCGATGGCCGGGGGCGGGTTCGAACGACCCCATTTCTGCTGTGCATGGCCTACGGGTGAAGTGGGTGCCATGGGGCTTGAGGGGGCGGTGAAACTGGGCGCGCGCGATCATCTGGCGGCAATCACCGATCCGCAGGCCCGCGCGGCAGAATATCAGCGGCTTGTCGACGGGCTTTACGAAAAGGGCCGCGCGTTGAACGCCGCGAGCCTTCTGGAATTCGACGCGGTGATCGACCCCGCCGACACCCGCGCCACCATCGCACGGGCGCTGGACTCGGCTGGCCCAGCTGCACCCGGCACAGGATACGTGGACGCCTGGTGATTCAAGACGGGGTCAGCCCCAGATGCCAGACCCCGGATCGCGCAGAACCTGCAAGCGCCGTGCGGCGTGGGTGGCAAATTTCTGCACCATGACCTTGCGACGGGCGGCGGGCAGCTTGTCTTCGGGGGCCATGCGGATCACTTCAGCGTCGTAGCCATCGGCGATGATCAGCCCCGTGCCATCGGGCAACAGATCGGTTGGAAAGGCCTCGTCCACCGCCCAGAAAAACCTGTCGCACCACTCAAGATAACCCTGCCATTTGCTGTCCGACATATAATCCGCGCGGCTGGATTTGCATTCGATCACCCAGATCTCGCCCTTGGGACCAAGCGCCATGACGTCAACGCGCAAGCCGCGCGTCGGCACGAATTCCTCGATGCTGACCATGCCAAGGCTCGACATGTGCCGCGCCACACCGCGCGCCAGCACTTGCCCCGGTGCCATTTGCGCCAAAGCGCCGATATCGCTGTCCAAGCTCATGTCTCAAATATGAACAATACGTGAACAAAAGCAACCCGCCTTGGCCTTGCCCTGCGGCGCGCCTACATTCAGCGCAACCAACGAGAGGGATATCATGTCCAGCAACCGCCCCCTGACCGATGCCGAAGCCCGTGGCGTGCGCCATGCCCGCGAATTGGAAGGGCACCTTGGCTGGCTCGATACGTTTTCCGGCACAGCACTTGGCGTGCTGGCGGTTGCGTCGGGCATCTACACCTACCTTGGGGTGTCATCTCTTCTGGATGAAAACGGGGCCATGTCGGTCTTTGCCGCAATTGCCTATTCGGTGGCGGTGTCGGTGGGCATCTTTGTCTTCTGGTCCTACATGCTGCGGCTGTACCCGGCGGTGCGCACGACGCGGGCGCGCATCGGGCTGATGGGGGCCATGGGGCTTGGATCGCTTGCCATCGTGGCCATGTCATCGTGGCTGAATGCGGCTGCACTTGCCGGTTCGGCAGCGGTGGAACAGCACCTTGCAAAGACCGTGCAGGACTACCAGAAAGCCCTTGAAGACACACATGAAATTGCACTGACCGGCCAATCGCTGCAACGTGATGTCGCCCGTGTCCGCCAAAGCTTCGAAGACCTGTCGGAGCAAGAGGCCGAAGGCACGCTGTCCGGTCTTGCCGGGCGCGGCGCGGTCTTTCGGGTTCTGCGCCAGAAATCGGCCGAACTGTCGGGGCTGGAGGCCCAGATCGACTCGCAAACGCCGCTGGTCGATGCCGCCTTTGACGAGGGCAACCAGATCCTGAGCCGTATGCGCGCCCTGACGGTCGAGCCCGGCCCGGTCGAGGCCCGCAGCGTGGAGTTTTCCGAAGCCGCCGTGCGGCTGGCCGGGTTGATCGCACAGCTGCGGCAACTGTCCGTGGCCCCCTTGGTTGAACGCGCGGCACAGGACCTTGCTGCCTCTGTGGTGCTGCCTGAACTGGACGGGCGCACATCGGAAAACCGCACCGATCAGGCCGCAACCATCACATCTGTGTTGCAGGTGCTGGCGCAACGCGCCGAAACGCTGGAAACCGCCGCGCAAAGTGTGCTGGCCCTGACCCCGCCACCCGAAGTGACCTATACGCCGATCAGCGCCGCCGACGCCGTGATCCTTTATGCGCGCAACTTCGTGCCCAGTTGGGCCGGGGCCATTGCCATCGACCTGTTGCCTGCGGTTCTTGTCTTTATCCTTGCCATCACCCACGCCGCCATCCGCGACGGGCGTGAGGGCGCGGGCGTGGACGACACCATGACGCTGGCCGAATTGCGCGCCGCCCTGTCCGCCATCCGCGACGTGGAACAGGCGATGAATGACATGCCCGACGCGCAAGGGCCGCCTCCGACAGCGGACAACGTCAAAGCCTTGCCCGGCAAACCCACATGAGCGACCCCACGGATGCAAAAACCACCGCGCGCTGGCCCTCGGTCGGGCGCATTCTGGCGGGGGTTCTGGTGTTTCAACTGGGCATCGGCGCGCTGCTGGTCATCGGTGATATTCAGGGCGCAAACCTGTCCCTGCCACGGTTTGGCCCCTCTGCCCCCAGCCTTATCGAACCCGTGCGCCCCGGCGATCAGCGGCGCACCTTCCGGCCCGGCAGGCCCTTGCCCAACGGCCCCGCGACGCCCCTGCCCGACCGGCTGGCTCTGGACCGGATCGACGGCGCGACTTACCGCCTGCATGGCGCCATTGCCGCCGGTGACGGACCACGGGTGATCGACCTTCTGACTGCGGCAACCCCCATGCCAGAGCGGTTGGTGCTGCAATCCTCAGGCGGATCGGTGCAGGACGCGCTGCAACTGGGGCGTCACATCCGCAGCGCAGGCATGGCAACCGAAATGCGGGCAAGCGAAATCTGCTATTCGGCCTGCCCCTACATTCTGGTCGCAGGCACAACCCGTACCATTGCCGATGACGCCAGCGTTGGCGTGCATCAGCATTACTTTGGTGAAAGCACACTTTTACCTGCCTCATTCGCGGTCGAAGACATTCAACGCGGCCAAGCCGAGGTGATGGTCTACCTCGACGAGATGGGGATCGATCCACTGGTGATGCAGCACGCGCTGAGCACGCCGCCGGATGAGATTTACGTGCTGCTGCCAGAAGAATTGGAACGCTACGGCTTTACCCAGCCCGAATAAAATCTGGGCTGAACGGGGCCTGCATACAGGACAGGTTGACATGATACCTTTTGGTGCCCTATAGATTCGGATACCAAAAGGTATCACGTTAGGAGCGCCGCATGTACCCCGCCCCCTCTTTCCAAATGGCGCAGCCATGAGCGGCGATCTTCAACCGGCCTTCCGGGCCCTCGGAGATGCGACCCGCCGCGACATCCTGCTGATGTTGACCACCGGCGACATGACCCTCGCCGATATCACGGACCGGTTCGACATCACCCGGGCCGCCATCAAGAAACACCTCACCATTCTCGAAGAAGGCGGACTGGTCTTGAGCCACGTTCAGGGCCGCACGCGCATCCATCGTCTCAATGGCCCGGCCATACGCCCGGTATTTGACTGGATCGCGCATTTCGACCGGTTCTGGGACGACCGTCTCGCCGCTTTGAAATCCACTGTTGAAAAGGACACACCATGACAGCCACTACAATTCGCAAATCCGTCTTCCTTGCCGCCACCCGCGACACGGTCTGGGATCACCTGACCCGCGCCGACCTGTTGGGCAAATGGTTCCACCCGGCCGGGGCCGATCTGGCCGAAGGCGAACCCTATACCCTGCATTCACAAAAAGACGGCGACCGCATGTGCTGGGGAACCGTCACGACAATGACGCCTACCACGCGCATGGAGTGGGATTTCACCGTGGGCCCGATGAACGGCCGGATGTCACAGGTCGTATGGACTTTGGAAGATGCGCCCGGCGGTACGCGCCTCAGCCTCGAACACAGCGGATTGCCCGAGGATTCAGACGGCTTTGGGCTTGTTCTGGCGCTCGACAAAGGCTGGCACGGGTTTCTGGGGACGTTGGTCGACACCGCAATCTGATCAAGACGCCATTGCCTGCAAACAAACCCCTCGGCGGCGCAGCCTGCGATGTTGCGCCGCTTTCGCATAAGGGGCCCTACACGCCTCTTGCTTTCCACCCGCTGCCACCCTACCTCAGTCTTCGACGGGTTCTGCCCATCTCGTGACAGGTTGCATTCCGGTGGCCTTAAGCAATTCCGAGGGAGCTGGCTCTGTGCGGATCCTGGTCCGTTTACCTGGCGCCCACCTGTATATACAGGTCCTCGGGAATGAGAGAACCAAACGGTTGTGGTGGTTCCCGTCGCTCTTCCCCCTCTGCACAATTGCACAGATGCGGTTCGAAACCGCGCGTTGCACCGGTTGCGCGCACGCTTATCTATGGTCAAACGGAACGGACAAGGAGACACCGAATGTCCCTCAGACCCACTCTCGAAACCCGCCGCGCCACGCCCACGCTGGAAGGCGCAGGCGTCCACCTGCACCGCGCTTTCGGCTTTCAGGACCCATCCGAGCTTGATCCCTTCCTGCTCTTTGATGATTTTCGCAACGACATCCCCGAACACTTTGAAAAGGGATTTCCGTGGCATCCGCACCGGGGCATCGAAACGATCACCTATGTGCTTGAAGGCACGGTGGAGCACAGCGATTCACTGGGCAACACCGGCACCCTCGGCGCGGGCGACGTGCAATGGATGACGGCCGGCTCCGGCATCCTGCATCAGGAGATGCCACACGGGAACAAACGCGGACAGATGCACGGCTTCCAGCTTTGGGGCAATCTGCCCTCGGATCAGAAGATGACCGCGCCGCGCTATCAGGATGTGACAGCCGCCGACATTCCAGAGGTCACCGATGACGATGGCACAACTGTGCGCGTTATCACCGGCGATTTCTGGGGCAAAACCGGCCCCGTGGACGGCATCGCCGCCGATCCGCAGTACCTTGATGTGTCAGTCCCTGCGGGGGTGAAAAAGACATTCCAAATAGACACCTATCGCCGGGCCTTTGCCTATGTGTTCCAAGGGGCTGCGGCCTTTGCCGATGCCTCTGCCCCTGCAGGCGTGTTGCTGGAAAAGGAGGTCGCCGGACAAGAGGTCAACATCCGCGATCTTTCGGGCGACCGCACGCTGATCCGCTTTGGCACGGGCGACGAGGTCACGGTACAGGCAGGCCCCGAAGGTGTTCGGTTCCTGCTGATCTCAGGCGCGCCCATCGATGAACCCGTGGCATGGCATGGGCCAATCGTGATGAACACCCAAGAAGAGTTGATGCAGGCCATGCGCGATCTGCGCAACGGCACGTTCATCCAGCCCGCGCACTGAAAAACCGCAAACCGGGTCGGTGGGCGGGCGCATTTGCCCAAAGGCAAACAGTCCCGTCTACCGGCCTACCGCGCGGCGCACCATGTCCCAATAGATGTCCTGCACCTGCGCAAGGTTCAGGCGACCACCGCTGCGAAACCACGTGTTCACACCAGTCAGCATGGCGATCACCGCAAAAGTCGCCACCTTTGCATCTGCCACCTCGAAAACACCGCTTTGCGCGCCCTGTCGCAGGATGGCCTCCAGCCGTGCCTCGTATTGCCGGCGCAGTCCTTCGATCTCGGCAAAGTTCTCCGGGCTGAGGTTACGCAGTTCCATGTAGGAGATGAAAACCGCATCCGCGCGCTCGAAATTGAAGGCAATGTGAAAGCGCACAAAGGCCTCCAACCCGGCCAGCGGATCGCCCCCCGGT
>CBFHND010000025.1:0-46799 GCA_965657085.1 uncultured Paracoccaceae bacterium | reverse complement strand
ACGATCCACTGGTGGACCTGTTGTTGCGCCAGCAGCAGTGCAGGGTAGCTATGATCGGACAGGATAACCGCTGAAGGCATCTAAGCGGGAAGCCCCCCTCAAAACAAGGTATCCCTGAGGGCCGTGGTAGACCACCACGTCGATAGGCCAGAGATGTAAGTGCAGCAATGCATTCAGTTGACTGGTACTAATTGCCCGATAGGCTTGATTTGATCCAGTAAAAGCAAGACTTATCAGTAAGTTAAGCGATGAACGATAAATCAGAAGCATACACAGCACTAGATGTGCTGACTTGGACATTCAGAGGTTTTTCTTGGTTTGGTGATCATAGCGCAAGTGAAACACCCAGCCCCATCCCGAACCTGGCAGTTAAGCACTGTAGCGCCGATGGTACTGCGTCTTAAGGCGTGGGAGAGTAGGTCATTGCCAAACCTAGTAAAACCTCTGAGTGATGTATCTCTCTACGATGCTCAAGCACTTCCCAAACCCACCTGAAAATAGTCTGATCTAAAGACGGCTTATTGGGTGGTTCCGGATGTTACCTTCTTTGCAAGAACAGGGTCTTTTCACGCAGCGCGTTGGCGGTGGCGCCTTGCCTACATACTCTCGCAACTTGATCCACAGCTTGAAGCGCTGCTCGGGTATGCACCGACCCTATAGGGTCAAAGGCGCCTTAACATTTCAACGAAACACATTGATTGCTTCCGATCGCAGCTGCACATGCGGCCCAACGGAGGGGTAATTTACGCCACCGCCGCACGAACAGACAAATCCACACCGTTCCCGGATACAGGCCTGGGCATTCGTCGAAAATATTAATCAGAAACCGTGACATTCCCTTGCAGTCCCCTGCGACTCGTCATACATCACGTGAACCAAATGGCGCGGGATGGAGCAGCCCGGTAGCTCGTCAGGCTCATAACCTGAAGGTCGTAGGTTCAAATCCTACTCCCGCAACCAACAACAAGCCGCCCTTCGGGGCGGTTTTGTTGTTTTTGACCCTATCGCATTCGCTCTGCCCAAAACCATCTCAAAACAAGGCCGCGCCCTTGACTTTACCTGCCCTGAACGGTGTATCTGCGCCGGTCAGACAACCCCGAAGGGACACACCAAATGCACGCATATCGCAGCCACACCTGTGCGGACCTCAACGCCTCGAATGTCGGCGACACCGTGCGCCTGTCCGGTTGGGTGCACCGCGTGCGCGATCATGGCGGTGTGCTCTTCATTGACCTTCGGGACCACTTTGGAATTACCCAGGTCCTTTGCGACCCGGACAGCCCGGTGTTTGCCGAATTGGAAAAGGTCCGTTCCGAATGGTGCATTCGCATTGATGGCGATGTCAAAGCCCGTGACGAAAGCCTGATCAACGCCAAGATCCCGACCGGCGAGATCGAGGTTTATGCCCGTGACGTCGAAGTTCTTGGCGGTGCGGCCGAATTGCCGCTGATGGTGTTTGGCGATCAGGAATACCCGGAAGAAACCCGTCTGAAATATCGCTATCTCGACCTGCGCCGCGAAAAGATGCAGCGCAACATGGCACTGCGCTCGGACGTGGTATCGTCTATCCGTCGCCGCATGTGGGATGGTGGATTCCGCGAGTATCAGACGCCGATCATCACGGCATCCAGCCCCGAAGGTGCGCGCGATTTTCTGGTGCCGAGCCGCCTGCATCCGGGCAAATTCTATGCGCTGCCCCAGGCGCCGCAGCAATTCAAACAGCTTTTGATGGTGTCGGGTTTCGACAAGTATTTCCAGATCGCGCCTTGTTTCCGCGACGAAGACCCACGTGCCGACCGGTCGCCCACCGACTTTTATCAGTTGGACATGGAGATGAGCTTTGTCACGCAGCAGGACGTGTTCGACACGATCCAGCCTGTGTTGACGGGTGTCTTTGAAGATTTTGGTGGTGGTCGCAAGGTGGATCAAGAGTGGCCGCAGATCAGCTATCGTGATGCAGCGCTCTGGTACGGGTCGGACAAACCCGACCTGCGCAACCCGATCAAGATGCAAGTCGTCAGCGAACACTTTGCGGGCTCAGGCTTTGGCATTTTCGCCAAGCTGCTGGAACAGGACGGTACCGAGATCCGTGCGATCCCTGCACCCACGGGGGGCAGCCGCGCGTTCTGTGATCGGATGGACAAATTCGCGCGGGCCGAAGGCTTGCCCGGCATGGGCTATATCTTCTGGCGCGATGGGGAAAATGGGCTGGAAGGGGCGGGACCCTTGGCCAAGAACATCGGCCCCGAGCGCACTGATGCCATCCGCGAGCAGTTGGGCCTTGGCGCCGGGGACGCGGCGTTCTTCCTTGCTGGAAAGCCTGCCAGTTTCGAGCGGGTTGCGGGCAAGGCGCGCGATCACATCGGAATGGAACTGGGCCTCACTGAACTCGACCGTTTTGCCTTTGCCTGGATCGTTGATTTTCCAATCTACGAAAAAGACGAAGAATCCGGGCGCATCGATTTCGAACACAACCCGTTCTCGATGCCGCAGGGTGGGATGGAGGCACTCCAGGGAAATCCGCTTGACGTGCTGGGCTATCAATACGATCTGGCCTGCAACGGCTACGAATTGGTCAGCGGTGCAATCCGGAACCACCGGCCCGAGATCATGTTCAAGGCCTTCGAGATCGCGGGCTACGACGAGGCAGAGGTACGCAAACGCTTTGGTGGCATGGTCAACGCGTTTCAATATGGCGCGCCGCCCCACGGCGGTTGTGCGGCAGGTATCGACCGGATCGTCATGCTTTTGGCGGACGAGGCGAACATCCGCGAGGTTATCCTGTTCCCGATGAACCAACGCGCCGAAGACCTGATGATGGACGCGCCCTCCGATCCGACAAGCGATCAACTGATGGAACTGGGTCTGCGGGTGATCCCGCAGGACTGATTTTTCGGCGACGCCCCGCCCAAGGGAAAAATACCAAAGGCGCGCCCGTGAAAACCGGCGCGCCTTTTGCTATGTTGGCAGGGTAACCGCCGTAAGGAGTTCGGCATCGTGCGCAGATTTGACCCTCAACTGGCTGAAATTCGGTTTGGCTGCGGCCTGTCCCCAAAGATTGCGCCACCAACATCCACCGACGCCATGCTCGACGGGTTGCTGGCGCCGGATGAAATGGCGACGCGTTTCCCGATCGAGACCTTTGACGCCTTTCGGCTGCGCATGATCGAGATGAAGCGCTTGGGCGACATCAGGCGCAAGAACCGCGGCACAGAGTTGGCCAATCAGATCAACAAGGAGCGCAAGCTTCTGAAGAAGGCCGCGCGCATCGACATGACCAAGTGGCTTGGCCTGTCCATGTTGCGCCGCACGTACAGCCCCCATTCCTTCCGTGAACGTCTGACCTATTTCTGGGGCGACCATTTCGCGGCAACCGGAACTGCAGGCCTGATCAAACGCGGCACTTCTCCTTACATCGAAGACGGCATCCGGCCCTTCATCACCGGCAAATTCGCAGACCTGTTGACCAGTGCCGTGACGCACCCCGTGATGCTCCAGTTTCTGGATCAACAGATGGCCATGGGTCCCGAGAGCGAACGCGCGCTGGCCCGTGGCAAAGCGACTGGCCTGAACGAAAACCTCGCGCGTGAAGTGATGGAGCTGCACACGCTGGGGGTCGATGGGCCCTATACGCAAGAGGACGTGCGCCAGCTGGCCGAGCTGTTTACAGGCCTGTCCTTTCGCGCCGGGACCGGCTTTAAGTTTCGCAAGGACTATGTCGAGCCGGGCGCGGAAACGATCCTCGGGAAAACCTATGCCGACGCCCGTGGCATGAAGCCCATCCGCGAGGTGTTGAACGATCTTGCGCTGCATCCGGCAACCGCCAAACACGTCGCCTGGAAGCTGGCCGTGCATTTCGTTGCAGATACGCCTGATCCCGATCTGGTCACCCATGTCGCCACACGTTTTTCCGAAACCGAAGGCGATTTGATGCAGGTCTATGCCGCCCTGTTGGAGCATCCCGCCGCTTGGGTGTCGGAATTCCAGAACATCAAGCCACCTGTGGAATTCGTAAGCTCGGGGATGCGTGCACTGGCGGTGGCACCCGATGTGGTGACGGCCATGGACGAAAAGGGCATTCGCAACACGATGCTGACGCCCATGTCGATCATGGGACAGACATGGCAGAAATTCGGGGGGCCCGACGGGTGGCCCGAGGAAGACGGCGCATGGCTCAGCCCGCAGGGATTGGCCGGTCGCGTGCAATGGGCGATGGGTGCGCCGCGCATCCTGAAACCCGACCTTCCGGACCCGCGCGCCTTTGTCGATGCAGCCCTTGGCGGCTTTGCCCCGGACGAAGTCAAATTCGCGGCAGGTGCTGCAGAAAGCAAATCCGAAGCCATTGGTCTGGTGCTCATGTCACCAGCCTTTCAGCGCAGATAGCGAGGACACCTCATGGCTCAAGCATTGTCACGCCGCATGTTTCTGGCCCGCACCGGGTTGATCGGCTGTTCCGTCGCAGCCAGCCCGTTGTTCGCACCGGTCAGTTTCGCAAAGGCCCCTTGGGACACGCGCCTGATCGTGATCATCCTGCGGGGTGGCATGGACGGGTTGGATGCCGTTCAGCCATATGGCGACCCGGCCTATGCCGCCCTTCGCAAGAAACTGGCGGGGGGTCCAGACAATGGGGCTGCTGACCTTGATGGGTTCTATGCCCTGCATCCCGCGCTGTCACCCTTGTTGCCGATGTGGAAAGCGGGCGAGCTTGGGTTTGCCCATGCCGTGTCGACCCCCTACCGCGACAAACGCAGTCATTTTGACGGGCAGGATATGCTTGAGGCAGGGACCGATACGCTCGCTGGTGGGGTGCGGGACGGGTGGTTGAACCGCATGTTGCAAGCGGTGCCTGACGTGCGCGCCGACACCGCCTATGCCATCGGGCTTGGCGAACTTGCAGTGTTGAGCGGCGCGGCCCCTGTGGCCAATTGGGCCCCCGAAGCGGATCTGTCGATCAGCCCGCAGGCGCAACGCCTGATGGACATGATCATGGAACGTGACCCGGCGATGCATGCCGCGCTCAACGAGGCGCGCATGTTGGACGAAGACCCCGAAGCCACGATGAAAGGCAACAAGGATCCCAACCTTATGCGGACGATGCAGCAGGTACGCAAAGGCGGCGCCAAACATCTGAAAACCGCAGAGTTCGCGGCCAAACGGTTGCGCGACGATGCGCGGATTGCTGCGTTTTCCCTTAATGGCTGGGACACGCACAAGGGCCAGGAACGCACGCTTGGTACGGCGTTGGGGCGGTTGGCTGAAACGCTGAACCATCTGAAATCCGAACTGACGGGTCCTGTCTGGGGCAAGACTGCCGTTGTTGCGATGACCGAGTTTGGGCGCACGGCACGTGAGAACGGGACAGCCGGGACAGACCACGGAACCGGCGGGCTGATGGTCATGGCCGGTGGGGCGATCCGGGGCGGGAACGTCTATGGCACGTGGCCGGGTCTCGGCGCTTCCGACCTTTATGAAGGGCGCGATCTGATGCCCACCCGCGATGTCCGCTCCCATGCGGCATGGATCATGCGGGCAATGACAGGGCTGGACCGATCCGTGCTTGAAGGCGCGGTGTTCCCGGGGCTGGATATGGGTGAGGATCCCAACATCTTGCTCTGAGGCGTTCAGGGGCTTGGCCGTCGGCAAAAACCTGCCTAGGGTCGCCTCATGTCAAAACTGCATTCCACCGTTGAAAGTTACGGGGCCCCTGTTCCCGATTGGACACCGCCTGCGGCTCCGACCGGCGCGCCGCTTGTGGGCCAATATGCCGCTCTCCAACGGCTAAGCGCGGCCGATCATGCGGCGCTCTTGTTTCGGTCTTATGAAGGGCAGGATCAGGTCTGGAACTATCTGCCCTACGGCCCGTTTTCCTCTGCGGCGCAATATCACCGTTGGGTTCACAACACAGAAGCTACGGATGATCCTCTGTTCTATGCTGTGCGCAACCTGACATCAGGCGCGTTCGAGGGGGTGGCCAGCTATCTCCGCATCGCGCCCGAGGCGGGGTCGATCGAAGTCGGACACATCAACTTCAGCCCGGCTCTGCAGCAAACCGCCGCTGCGACAGAAGCGATATACCTGATGATGGAATGGGCGTTCGAGGCCGGATACCGCCGGTTCGAATGGAAGTGCGATGCGCTCAACATGGCGTCGCGCCGCGCGGCGCAGCGTCTGGGACTGAGCTATGAGGGCGTGTTTCGTCAGGCCGCTGTTGTGAAGGGCCGCAACCGGGATACAGCCTGGTTCGCGGCGATTGACGCAGAGTGGCCCGCATTGAAAGAGGCGTTTCGCGTCTGGTTGGCCCCGAACAATTTCGATGCGAATGGCGCACAGGTCGAACGGTTGTCCGACCTGACAAGACTTGTCCGCGCCGCAGAAGATCCCGCGTTGCGGCGGTAGCGCCTCAAATGGCGATCTCCTGGGTCAAACGCTCTTGTATCAAACCGGCCAACGCGGCGGTTTCTGACGCCGCAGGCTGCCCTGATGCGCGTTTGCTGGCCAGTGCCTCGGCGGCCTGTGCCAGAACATCGTCCTTGGCACTGCGCGCCACACCGCCCAGAAATTGCGCCACATAGTCCAACGTGCGTTCATCATTGCGATCTTCCAGAACGTCCGCGACATGTGCCATGTCATCTTGAAACGCGATCGGGTCGGGGCTGATTTCATCTGTCGGGATGACACGTGGGCCATTCGGTTGGCGTTCTTCAGGAAGCAGCGCCAGAATTTTTTCCTGAAACACCGCGAGAGATGTAATCGGCTTTGCCAGGAAGCCGTCTGCACCGGCCTCAAGCGCGGCATCCTCGCCATAGCTGTCACCCGAGGTGCCAAGGATCACTTCAGGTCGGGGGGATGCCTCACGCAGGCTGGCAATCAGGTCGAGGCCACTGCCATCGGGCAGACCAAGGTCGATGATCACCACGGTGGGGCGATAGACCTGCAAATGCCTGCGCGCGGCGCGCAGGCTGTCAGCCCGTCGAATGCGCGCACCGGATCGCAGGCACAAAAGCCGCATCGCCTCACAGGCGAACCTGCTATCTTCAATGACCAGAACCGTCAGGCCCAGAAGGGGCCGCATGGCGGTCGGTGTCGGCAGTTGCGGGGCGAACGGGTCAGATGTGTCCATGATAGCCTCTTCCCTCCAAGGTACGAATCAAGGCTAGCCGCGACGTAGCTAACAAGCGGTTAACGCCTGTGGGATGCGGCGCTGCGTCTCTTGCACGTGCCATGGGTTCCGCGCATAACCTGCGCCAACCTGATCCAGTGGAGAATAGATATGATTGGTCGTTTGAATCACGTCGCCATCGCCGTGCCCGATCTTGAGGCCGCGTCCGAGCAATACCGCACGGCGCTGGGCGCCAAGGTGGGCGCACCGCAAGACGAACCTGACCACGGTGTGACGGTTGTTTTCATCGAATTGCCCAACACGAAGATCGAACTGTTGTACCCCTTGGGCGACAACAGCCCCATCAACGGCTTTCTGGAAAAGAACCCGTCAGGCGGCATTCATCACGTCTGCTACGAGGTTGATGATATCATTGCCGCGCGCGATCACCTCAAGGCCAGCGGCCTGCGGGTTCTGGGCGATGGCGAACCCAAGATTGGCGCCCATGGCAAACCGGTTCTCTTTCTGCATCCCAAGGATATGAACGGCACCCTGACCGAGCTTGAGCAGGTCTGAGATGGGCATTACCTCGGCTCTCGTCCTGTTCGCGGTCATCTGGTTCATGACCTTTCTGGTGGTTCTGCCCATCCGGGTGGAAACCCAGGGGGACAGGGGCGAAATCGTACCCGGCACGCACGCGGGCGCACCCGAGGTTCACAACCTCAAGCGCAAGGCGTGGATCACCACGTTGGTCAGCTTCGTGCTGTGGGCGGTGATCTCGTCGATCATCCTGTCGGGCGTGATCAGCGTTCGCGATATTGACTGGTTCGACCGGATGGACCCTCCATCTGTATCTGATGGAACAGGTGGGTAAAGGTCGCGGCCCCAAGGATCGGGATCACAAGGTTGATCAGCGGCACCGACAAGGGCACCGCCATCAGGATGCCTGCGACCCAGATCTTGCCCGCGTGTTCCGAGCGCAAGGCCCGCGCGCCTTCGCGCCCCACCCGCCGTATCGCGGCGAGTGTGAAATATTCGCGCCCCAGCAAGAAGCCGTTCAGCGCCCAGAAAATGAACATCGCCGCAAAGGGCACTATGAAGTAAACGACAAGCGCCACCAGGTTCGCCGCAATTAATACGCCCAGAAAGTTGACCGTGTCGCGCACGGCATCCCAGAACGGCACATTCTGGGCCGGGGGCAAATGCGGATAGTGGCGGGTCTCGACCGCATCCGCGACTTCATCCAGAAACATAGACGTGATGGCCGACGCCACCGGCACCATCAGGAAAACCGACAACCCCAGCATCAGGAACACCGATCCCCAGCTCAGGACATCATCCAGCCACGTGATTTCACCGATCAACGGGGCCTGCAGGCTGTCGGCCGTCAGCACATCGACCAGCCACAACAGGCCAGCAGTAAATCCGACCAGCAGCACGATGGTCAGCAAGATGCCAAGCCATAGAACCCTGCGAAACCGACGGTCGGCCAGTTGGCCAAGAGCCTTGAAAAAAGACGACAGGATCATTCGGACACCCATGACGTGATCTGATCCAAGTCGGGGCGGGGGCGTTCCGGGGGCGCGCTGGATTCGGTGCCGATATGGATCAGCCCTGCAATCCGTTCGTGATCGTCCAGATCAAAGGCAGCCTGCATGAACCCGCGATCATGGCTGGGCCACCCGCTTAACCAATTGGCTCCCCATCCTGCGGCGAGGGCCGCGTTGAGCAGCGCAAGACAGACTGCCCCCGCCGAATAGGTCTGTTCGAGAGCCGGAATTTTGTCGGAGGGTTTTTGCACCTCGATCACCGCCACGGCCAGATGGCCCTGATCGAATTGCGCGTGGCCCTTGGCCGTCTTTTCGGCATCCAGACCCAAGGCGCGTCCGCGTTCTTGCACAAGTGCACTCAGACGCGCCATCGCCGGGCGTTCGATCACGATAAAGCGCCACGGCTCAAGCTTGCCGTGATCCGGTGTGCGTGCCGCCGCAGTCAGCAACTGCATCAACACTTGGCGGTCAGGCACTGGCGCGCGCAGCGTCTTGGCCGGACGCGACCGGCGCGACAGCAAAAAGGCAAGCGCGTCAGGATTGGGATCAGGCATATGTTACGCCCCTTTACATTGTTCTAGTCTCATGTCGGTGCCGGGTTGGCCCGGTTCAAGGGGCCAACGGGTTTTCACAGGTCCAAAAGCCCTGCCATATGGTCAATCTCGCCCTTCAGGAAGGCATCGAACCTTGGGCCGGGCTGGCGTATGACAAAGGCCTCGCCAAAGGGGTCGTCGGCAACGATGGACGATCCGCTCAGCGCTTCGATGGCTGCATGGCCGCAAAACGGCACATAGGCTTCGGAATAGCCGCCCTCGTGCACCAGAACCAGCTTTCCGCCGCAGATACGTGCAGCCAGATCTTTGATCTTCAGGGTCATCTGCCGAAACGTGTCGGCAGTGGCCAGCATCCGGGCCAGCGGGTCGATCACGCTGGCGTCAAAGCCGCAGGCGACGATGATGATGTCCGGCGCGAACGCCTCGATTGCCGGGATGGCCACGCGGTCCATCGCATGCACATAGGCGGTGTGCCCTGCGCCGGCGGGCAGGGGCAGGTTAATATTGGCCCCGGTGCCGGCACCTTGGCCCCGATCCGCGATCGCGCCGGTGTCGAGGGGATAGTTGCCCTCTTGATGAAAGGAAATCGTCAACACGTCGTCGCGGTCGTAAAAGATCGCTTCGGTTCCGTTGCCGTGGTGAACGTCCCAATCCAGCACGGCCACGCGCCCGGCAAGCCCCTTGGCCTTGGCGGCCTCAATCGCGATGGCGATGTTGGCCAAAAGGCAGAACCCGTTGGGAAAGTCAGGCAGGCAATGATGGCCGGGCGGACGGCTCAGAGCATAGGCATTATCAACGCTGCCTGTCAGCACAGCATCGACCGCAGCCATCGTCAGACCAGCGGAAAGGGCCGCCAATTCATAGCCGCCTTGCGCAAAGGGTGTTCTGCGCCCCAGCTCGCCGCCGCCCGCGTCCGACAGCCGCTTGAACTCGGACAGGTAGCTTTCGGGATGCACCCGCGCGAGGTCCTCGTCGGTGGCGGCATCGGCGCCGCGCACGTCCAGATCGCTCGTCAACCCGGTGACATTCATCAGGTTCACCAGCCGCCGTTTCGTCTCTGGGCTTTCAGGCAGACCACCCGCCGCCAAGGGCTGCACCAGACCACCAATGGGCAAGGTAAATGCATAGTTCCCGCCCCCATGCCAAAGCGTACGTTCGTCATGAAAAAATCCGGTGCGCATCGGGTCCTCCTGTTGCCGGCAGGGTGGCTCAATTTCAGCGTGGGCGCAATGTTGTGGCGTAGCGCTCAGGCCGTGGCTTCGGCCAAGAGAGAAGGCACGTCCAACGGTGTATTGACCATCTTCAACTGCCCCTTTTCATCGCGTGGCCAACAGGCTTCGGGTCGGTCGCGGTAAAGCTCGACACCGTTGCCGTCAGGGTCGCGGAAATAGACCGCCTCGGACACGCCGTGATCGGCGGCCCCGTCCAGTGGCGTGCCGTGATCCAGCACACGCTTCAAAGCGGCGCCGAGGCTGGCGCGATCAGGAAAGACAAAGGCGGAATGATACAGGCCCGCAGCGCGCACCGGGGCAGGGCCTGCACCTTCGGAATGCCATGTGTTCAGGCCGATGTGGTGGTGATACCCGCCCGCTGCCAGAAAGGCGGCCTGCGCGCCAAAGCGCTGCGTCACGGTGAACCCAAGAACATCACCGTAAAAGGCAATCGCCCGGTCCAGATCGGACACTTTAAGATGCACGTGGCCCACACGGGTTTCGGGGGGAACGGTTGTGGTCATGATACTCTCCTTTCCAGGCAAGATGCGCGTTGAACGCCCCTGCGAAAAGGCACAGATGTGCACAGAGATGGTGTGCGGATGAACGCCCGACGCTAGCGGATCAGCCACCCAAAGGCGTTTTTCAGAAAGGTGGCGCCGTCCGAGCGCACCGGCGTTCCGTGGGCCATCAGCACTTGGCGCACGGGCCACGCGGTGATCTTGGCAAGGCTGTGCCGCGCAGCACGCTTGTCTGTAACGCTGACGCGAAATTTGCGCGGGACCTGCGGTATGGGCCCCGTCATCAGATCAAGCTTCGCAACGATCCCGCGCCACCCCGAGAACCATCCACGGGGCATGTTCTGCAGCAGATCGGTAAAGATCGCGGTTCCGCTGGAGCGATGAAAGAAGATAACTTCGGTGGTGATGCGGGTCCTGAGCACCGCTTGATCGAGGTGATCGGCCCAGATGGGAGGCGCAGTGTCGGTCAGATCTGGCGCAAAGGTCAGTGCCGGTTTCTTGTCACGTACCCCGGGCGCGCCGTGCAGGGTCGCAGCGGGATAGGCCTTGGCCCAATTGGGCAGGGCCATATGGTGCAGATCATTGGGGGCGATCAGGTGCCGGACCGTGCCAAGCGCGTCAATGTCATGCGCAAGACCGTCGGTCAGCGCGACAGGCGACCAGATGATCAGGCTGTTGTCGGGCAACCTCATAACCGCCATGCGGGTGGGAAAGTGAAAACCCGCGGCGCCATTGATGGTCGGGCCATCGCTGATCCAGATGTCACGGCCAAAAGATGTGAGAGGCATGGCGCATCACCAGAGGCGGTTTCGATTGCCATACCCTAGGGCCCTGTAAACGCAGGGGCAACACGGCGGGGTGTTCCCGCAGGGATGCAGTGCGCTCAGGCGCCAACCATACCGATAATCTCGTAGGTCTTTTTCAGGATCGGCGCGGTGATCTCGCGTGCCTGTCCTGCACCACGGGCAAGAATGCGGTCAATCTCGGCCGGATCGTTCATCAGCCGCGCCATCTCGGTCGAGATCGGGGCAAGCCTGTCCACCGCCAGATCGACAAGCGCGGGTTTGAAGGAGCCGAACTGCGCGCCGCCGTGATCGGCCAACACCTGATCGACACTCATGTCGGCCAGTGCCGCATAGATGTTCACAAGGTTGCGTGCCTCGGGCCGGTCCTCCAGCCCCTTGGCCTCGGACGGCAGGGCGTCGGGGTCGGTCTTGGCCTTGCGGATCTTCTTGGCGATGGCGTCGGCGTCGTCGGTCATGTTGATGCGGCTGGCATCTGACGGGTCGGATTTCGACATCTTCTTGGACCCGTCGCGCAGGGACATCACGCGCGTCGCCGCCCCTTCGATCACCGGTTCGGTCAGCGGAAAGAAATCCACGTCGTAGTCATGGTTGAACTTGGCCGCGATATCGCGCGTCAGTTCAAGGTGCTGTTTCTGGTCTTCGCCGACCGGAACATGGGTGGCGTGATAGACAAGGATGTCCGCCGCCATCAGCGCTGGATAGCCAAAGAGGCCCAACGACGCAGCTTGGGCGTTCTTGCCTGCCTTGTCCTTGAACTGGGTCATGCGCTGCATCCAGCCCATGCGCGCCACGCAATTGAAGACCCATCCCAGTTGTGCGTGTTCGGGCACCTGGCTCTGGTTGATCAGGATCGACTTTTCGGGGCTGATACCCGACGCGATGAACCCCGCCGCCAGTTCGCGCGTGTTGTGCGCCAGATCAGCCGGGTCCTGCCACGTGGTGATGGCGTGCAGGTCAACCATGCAATAGACGGTCTCGAAGTCTTCTTCCTGCATCTGCACGAACCGCTTGATCGCGCCAAGGTAGTTGCCAAGGGTCAAACCGCCCGACGGCTGGATGCCGGAAAAGACGCGCGGTGTGAATTGGGTGTCGGACATGGGGCAAGCCTCTGGGCATTTGGTCTGGGCTGGCTTACCCATAGGCTCATGTGTCGTCAAGGAGAGTGCCGATGGACCCCCATATGCAGCCCCCCGTTAACCCCTTGCCCCCGGTGGTCTGGGCCCTGTTCGCGGCCGTTGCAGGCGTCGAGGCCCTGTTTTCGCTGGGAGAGGCCGGGATCGTGGGTGGACCGGGCGCCGTTGGATGGCGGTTGATGGCGCTGCGGGATTTCGGGTTCTCCGGTGTGGCGTTCGATTGGATGGTGGGCAATGGTCTTGCCCCGCTCGAACACACTGTGCGTTTCGTGACCTATGCGTTCGTGCACCAATCCTTCACCGGCGCGCTCTTTGCGGGTGTGTTGCTGCTGGCGCTGGGCAAGCTGGTGGGCGAGGTCATGGGGCAGTTGGCGGTTGTGATCGTCTTTTTCTTCTCGGCCATATTCGGTGCTTTGGCCTTTGGTCTGTTGACCGACGGCGTGTGGCTGATCGGAGCGTTTCCGGCGGTCTATGGCCTGATCGGGGCCTACACTTTCCTGATGTGGCAAAAGCTGGCGGGTACGGGCGCGCAATCTCTGCAGGCTTTTTCGTTGATCGGTTTCCTGATGGGCATTCAGCTTTTATGGGCCGTGTTCTTTGATGTGGGTTACGATTGGGTTGCGGACCTCGCTGGCTTTGTCTTTGGCTTTGCGGTGTCCCTGGTCGTGGTGCCGGGGGGCATGGCACGCCTACGGGCGATGGTACAGCGGCGGTGATGCAGACCGGCGGCGCGTGCCGCGCCACGTGATGTTTTGCATCCGCGCCGTGCGCGGCTGCGTGTCTTGGGGCTCTGCCCCAAACCCCGAAGTATTTTTGACCCAAAGAAGCTGGGATCAGCCACCGCGTCTGAGGGCGCTGCGGAACTCGGACAGGCGGAAGGCCCCGAGAAGTTGTCCCGCGCCGAAGTAGCTGAAGATGCCGATGGCGATCAGGGCGGCGAGTGCCGCATAGCGCAAGGTTGGGGTGCCCAGCGCCACGGACATTGCGATGGTGCCGAACCAGAGCGCCATTCCCATGATCCCAGAGGCCAGCAGGACCCGCCAGATGCGCCGGCGCAGCCGGTCGTCGAAGCGTGCGACATCGCCCAAGGGGCGTGCGCCCAGTGCCAACAGCAGCACCATCAGCCATCCGGCGGCCGTGGTTGCAATGGCCGGGGCGATCCATCCGATCACCGGGGCAAGGCCTATGGCGAGGGCTGCGTTCAGCACCATGGCCCAAAGCGCGTATTGGAAGGGGCGGCGCGTGTCAGAGCGCGCGAAGTACAAAGGCTGCAGGAATTTCTGGATCACGAAGGCGGGCAGGCCCAAGCCATAAATCGACACGGCGACGGCGATGGCCGCGGCATCATCCGGGCCAGTGGCGCCGCGTTCGAAAAGCACCGAAACCAAGGGCAGGGGGATGACCATCAGCGCCACGGCGGATGGAATGGTCAGGGCCAGCGAAATCTCCGCCGCTCGGCTGAAGGCATAGCGTGCGCCTGTGTCATCATCCGCTTGTAAACGCCGCGACAGATCGGGCAGCAGCACAATGCCCACCGCGATGCCGACCACGCCCAGCGGCAACTGGTAGAGCCTGTCCGCGGCAAAGAGCCAGCTGACCGCCTTGTCGAATTGCGATGCCACCAGCTGGCCGACCACCAGATTGACCTGCATCACGCCCGTGGCGAGGGCCGCAGGCACGGCAACCATCAGCATTTTTTTCATATCGGGGCTGAAACGGGGCATGCGTGGACGCAGCGCAAAGCCCGCGCGCGATGCCGCGCCCCAGGTCAACGCCAACTGAGCCACACCTGCCAGGGGGATCGTCCAAATCAGCCAAGTGATCACCTCGGCCCCGGCGCGGGTCGCCGCCAGCATCGCCGCGATGACAAAGACATTCAGCAGCACTGGCGCAGCCGCTGCCGCCGCAAAGCGCCCCGTGGCGTTCAAAACACCCGAGAACAGCGCCGACAGCGACATGAAAAAGATATAGGGAAAGACGATCCGCCCATATTCGACCGTCATGTCAAAGCGCAGATCATCAAAGCCGCCCGCTGTGGCCCAGACCAATGCCGGCATGAACACCATCGCCAACGCGCTGAGCGCCAAGGTGATCAGGGCCAGCCAACTGAGCGCGTCGGTGGCGAACTGCGCGGGGGCATCGTCGCCTTCAAGCTTGCGCGAAAACATCGGCACAAAGGCCGCGTTGAATGCGCCTTCGGCAAAGAAGCGGCGGAACATGTTGGGCAAGCGGAAGGCGGCAACAAAGGCATCCATCACCGGACCGGGGCCAATGAGCGACAGCAGCAAGATTTCACGCACGAACCCCAGAATGCGCGACATCAACGTCCAGAACCCCACGGTAAGAAAGCCGGACATCATGCGGATGGGTTTCATCGAAGGGGCCTTTTTGCACAAGCGTGTGTTCTGCAGGTAGCGGTTTCAACAGGGCGCTGGCAAGGGGCGGGCGCGCGCTTGCGCCGACTGTTGCGCGTCACGGTGCACAAAGGTCACCGCAAGTCGTGCAGATTTCGCACAAAAACAAGAAACGGCGCCACCCTGCAGGGAAGCGCCGCCTTGTTGTCCGCCTGTGGCGTGGATCAGGCCACGTCGAAGCGGTCGGCGTCCATGACCTTGGCCCATGCGGCGACAAAGCCGTCGACGAATGCGTCCTTGGCATCGTCCTGCGCATAGGCTTCTGCCAGCGCCCGCAGTTGCGAGTTGGAGCCGAACACCAGATCGACGCGCGTGCCGGTCCACTTGACGTCGCCTGTTGCACGGTCGTGCGCTTCGAACAGGGTCTCGTCGCCATCCACTGCTTTCCAATCCACGCCCATGTCGAGGACGTTGGTGAAGAAGTCGTTGGTCAACTGGTCGGTCTTGTCGGTGAAAACACCGGCCTTGGACCCGCCAGCATTGGCACCCAGCATCCGCAGACCACCCACCAGCAGCGTCATTTCAGGCGCTGAGAGGGTCAACAGTTGCGCACGGTCCACCAGCAGCTTTTCGGCGGGAACGGCGAAGTCGGCGGACAGGTAGTTGCGGAAACCGTCGGCGCGTGGCTCCAGCACGTCAAAGCTGTCTGCGTCAGTCTGTTCCGCGCTGGCGTCCGCCCGGCCCGGGGTGAAGGGCACGGTCACATCGTGGCCTGCGTTCTTGGCCGCCTGTTCGACTGCTGCACAGCCGCCCAGCACGATCAGATCCGCCATCGACACACCCTTGTTGCCTGACTGTGCGTCGTTGAACTTGGCCTGAATACCTTCGAGCGTTTGCAGCACGCGGGCCAGTTGTTCGGGCTGGTTGACCTCCCAATCCTTCTGTGGGGCCAGACGGATGCGCGCACCATTGGCACCGCCGCGTTTGTCGGATCCACGGTAGGTCGAGGCCGATGCCCATGCGGTGGACACCAGTTCCGAAATCGTCAGGTCAGAACCGAGGATTTCGGATTTCAGCGCCGCCACGTCACCCGCATTGATCAGATCGAATTGCGGCGCGGGGATCGGGTCTTGCCAGATCAGGTCTTCGGCAGGCACTTCGGCACCCAGGTAACGCACCTTGGGCCCCATGTCGCGGTGGCACAATTTGAACCATGCGCGCGCAAAGGCATCCGCGAACTCATCCGGGTTCTCGTGAAACCGGCGCGAGATCTTCTCGTAGGACGGATCCGTGCGCATGGCCATGTCGGCGGTGGTCATCATCAGTTTGACCGTGCCATCGCCATCGACTTGCGGCGCATGGTCTTCGTCCTTGAGGTTCTTGGCCTGCCACTGGTTTGCACCTGCGGGGCTTTTGGTCAGCTCCCAGTCATAGCCAAGAAGCACATCGAAATAGCCCATGTCCCACTTTGTCGGTGTCGGAGTCCATGGTCCTTCGATGCCCGATGTGATCGCGTCAACGCCCTTGCCCGAGGCATGCGTGCTGAGCCAGCCAAGGCCCATCGCCTCGATTGCGCCGCCTTCGGGTTCAACGCCCACCAGGGCCGCATCGCCGTTGCCGTGTGCTTTGCCGAACGTGTGCCCACCGGCGACCAGTGCCACGGTTTCTTCGTCGTTCATCGCCATCCGCGCGAAGGTTTCGCGGATGTCGCGGGCCGAAGCCATCGGATCGGGTGTGCCGTTCGGACCTTCGGGGTTCACGTAGATCAGGCCCATCTGCACAGCGGCCAACGGGTTTTCCAGATCGCGATCACCGGAATAGCGCGCGTCGCCCAGCCATTCCTCTTCGGTACCCCAATAGATGTCTTCCTCGGGTTCCCAGATGTCCTCACGCCCACCGGCAAAGCCGAAGGTCTTGCCACCCATCGATTCAATGGCGCAGTTGCCTGCAAGGATCATCAGGTCGGCCCATGAAATCTGGTTGCCGTATTTCTGTTTGACTGGCCACAACAGGCGGCGCGCCTTGTCGAGGTTGCCATTGTCCGGCCAAGAGTTCAGGGGGGCAAAGCGCTGGCTGCCGCTGCCTGCGCCGCCGCGGCCATCGCCGGTGCGGTAGGTGCCGGCCGAATGCCACGCCATGCGGATGAAGAAGGGACCATAGTGACCATAGTCGGCGGGCCACCAGTCCTGGCTGTCGGTCATCAGGGCATAAAGGTCATCCTTCAGCGCCTTGAGGTCGAGTTTTGAAAACTCTTTGGCATAGTCAAAATCCTTGCCCATCGGATCGCCCGCGGGCGTGTTCTGGTGCAGGATTTTCAGGTTCAGTTGGTTGGGCCACCAGTCGCGGTTGGAGCGTACCCCAAAAGATGTGTGTGCAGCGCCATGGCCCATCACTGGGCATTTGCCGATATCATTTCCGTCCATGTCTGGTCTCCGTTTGATGTTGAGTTGGGTACAAGAGGGCGCAGGCTCAGCCGCGGGCCGGAAATCCGGTGCGCGGTGGCTGCGAATCTGGCGTGATGCCCCCTTGGTTCATGGGGGTGTAGTAGCAGGGTTGCGCCATTGGTTTAAGTTGCAATTTCTAATCGGTTTGATAGTTTTTTCTTATGGCAAGCTTCACCCTGAAACAGTTGCGTTATTTCGAAGCCTTGGCGCGTCACAAGCACTTTGGACATGCCGCCGATGCGGTGTCAGTGTCGCAACCGGCGCTGTCGGTACAGATCCGCGATCTTGAGGCCGCGCTGGGCGTGGCCCTTTTCGAACGTGGCCCGCGACAGGTGCGGTTGACTGCTTTCGGCGAAACTTTTGCGGGCCGCGTGCAAGGAATCCTGCGTTCCGTGGATGAACTGGGCGATCTGGCGCGTACCGCACAGGGCGGGTTGTCAGGGCAGCTGCGCATTGGCGTGATCCCGACCATCGCCCCGTACCTCTTGCCCGCGATCCTGCGCGACGTGGCTGCGGCCTATCCTGACCTCGATGTGCATGTGCGCGAAACCGTGACGCCGCGCCTGATCGAGGCGCTGCACGCGGGGCGGCTGGACACGGCCATATTGGCCTTGCCGGTCTCGGAACCTGCATTGACCGAAGTTACTCTTTTTGATGAACGCCTTGTACTGGTGCGCCCCGAGCGTGAGGCAGGGCGCCCGGTGCCGGATGCCGAAACCCTGCGCGACATGCGGTTGCTGCTGCTGGAGGAAGGCCACTGTTTCCGCGATCAGGCGCTCGCGGTCTGCGGTGTTGCGCAGCCGGGCGGGCAGGAGGGGCTGGACGGCACATCGCTGTCCACTCTGGTGCAGATGGTGGGCGCCGGGTTGGGTGTCACATTGATCCCTGACATGGCGGTGCCGGTCGAAACCCGGTCCGCGCCCGTGTGCATCGGCCGCTTTGCAGCTCCGCAACCCACACGCACCGTCGGCATGGTCTGGCGCAAGACCAGCCCCCTTGCGCCAGACCTGATGCAACTGGCCGACATCGTGCGGCAGGCGGCGCAGCCTGATACCAGCGCCTAATCGCGCGCGCGTTCGGCGCCTTCCTCGATGGCCGTGCGCAGGCGCTTTTCCAATGTCTTCTGCTTGCTGGGCGAATGGTATTTCAGCCCGAACATGTCCTTGACGTAGAAGGTATCGACCACCTGTTCGCCATAGGTGGCGATGACAGCACCCGCCACATAGACGTTCGATGCGGCCAGCGTCCGCGTCAGGTCGTGCAAGAGGCCCGGACGGTCGCGCGTGTCTACCTCGATGATGGTGTAGATTTCGGACCCGTCATTGTCGAAGGTGATATGCGTGGGCACCTTGAAGGCCTTTTCACGCTTCTTGATCTTGTCGCGGTCCTTGATCGCCTCGCGGGTCACGACCTCGCCTGCCAACGTCTTTTCGATCATTGTGCGCAAACGCGGCAGCCGGGCGGCGTCATAGGGGTTGCCGTCGGCATCCTGTATCCAGAACGCGTCCGTCACCCACCCGTCCTTGGTGGTATAGCTGCGGGCATCGACCACGTTGGCCCCGACCAGCGCCAGTGCCCCGGTCAACCGCGCAAAGATGCCCGGATGGTCATGCATCACGAAACAGGCGCGGGTCGCATCGCGGTCTTCATCCGGGTGCAGGTCCATGCGAATTTCATCTTCGCCCATGTCGCGCAGCAAGTTGGAAAAGACGACATGCGCGGTCACATGCAGGCCTTGCCAATATGGATCGTAGTGGCGCCCGGTCTCGATCTGCACGTCCTTGCGCGGCCAGTCTTTCAATTCGGCGCGCAGGGCCTTCTTGGCCTCGGCCCCGCGGTTTTCGCGGTTCAGGGCTTCCATGCCGTCCTCGAGCGCCGTGCGGGTCTGGCGGTAAAGTGCGCGGATCAGGACGGCCTTCCAGTTGTTCCAGGTGTCCGGGCCGACGCCGCGAATGTCACAGACGGTCAGCACACAAAGCAGATCCAGCCGTTCAACCGTGCGCACCACCTTGGCGAAATCGCGCACCGTGCGGGGGTCCGCAATGTCGCGCTTCTGGGCCATGTCGGACATCACGAGGTGATAGCGCACCAGCCATTCGACGGTATCAACCTCTGGTGCACTCAGCCCAAGGCGCGGGGCCACCTTGCGCGCGATCTGTGCGCCCAGGATCGAGTGATCCTCGGGCCGCCCCTTGCCGATGTCATGCAGCAAAAGGGCCACGTAGATGACCTTGCGATTGATCCCCCGTTTCAGGATCGACGAGGCCACGGGCAGGTCCTCGACCAGCTCTTCACGCTCGATCTGGGCAAGGTTCACGATGGTCTGGATCGTGTGTTCATCCACCGTGTACGAGTGATACATATTGAACTGCATCATCGCCACGATGGGTTCAAATTCAGGGATGAATGCTGACAACACACCCAATTCGTTCATCCGCCGCAACGCCCGCTCGGGGTTGCCGTGTTTCAGAAGCAGATCAAGGAAAATCCGCTGTGCTTCTGGGGTTGTACGCAGCGTGTCATCGATCAGATGCAGGTTGGATTTGATCAGCCGCATGGCATCTGGGTGGATCAACATGCCCGTGCGCAGGGCCTCTTCGAAGATGCGCAACAGGTTGACCGGATCGGACAGGAACTGCGCCTCGTCCTCCACCGCGACACGGTTGTGGATGACCTGATAACCGGCCCTGATCCGCGGACGGCGTTTGAACAAGCGGTCGAGCAGCGGTTCGGCCTTGAGATGTTCGGCCTCCAGTCCCGTCAGGAAGATGCGCGTCAGATCGCCCACCTCGGTGGCATGCAGGAAATAGGCCTGCATGAACACCTCGACGCCGCGCCGACCGCCGGTGTCGTTGTAGCCCATGGCCTCGGCCACCATCACCTGCATGTCGAATGTCAGCTGCTCGGTGGCCCGCTTTGCGATCAGGTGCAGATGACAGCGTACCGCCCACAGAAAATCTTCGGCGGCAACGAAATTCCGGAATTCATCTGCTGTGAATACACCCAGCGGCACCAGATCGGCGGCGTCCTGCACCTTGTGAATGTATTTGGCGATCCAAAAAAGCGACTGCAGATCGCGCAGTCCGCCCTTGCCCTCTTTCACATTGGGTTCAACCACATAGCGTTGCCCTTGCCGCACGTGGCGCGCATCACGTTCGGCCAGCTTGGCCTCGATGAAATCGCGCCCGGTGCCGGAAAATAGATCAGACCACAGGCGGGTTTCCAACTCTGCCCCAAGGTCTTTATCGCCCGCCAGAAAACGATGTTCGAGCATCGCTGTCCGAATTGTAAAATCTTCCTGCCCCAGCCGGATGCAATCGCGGATGGTGCGGGACGAATGGCCCACCTTCATCTTCAGATCCCACAGGATGTAAAGCATGGTTTCGATCACGCTCTCGGACCATGCGGTGATCTTGTAAGGCGTCAGGAACAACAGATCGACATCCGAAAACGGCGCCATCTCCCCCCGGCCATAACCGCCCACCGCGATCACCGACAACCGTTCGCCCGACGTGGGCGACGCGATGGGATGCACCAGCTCGGTGGCAATGCGCAATGCACCACCAACAAGCTGATCGGTCAGATAGGTGTAGGCGCGGGTGGTTTTGCGCGCCTCGAAAGGTTCCTTGGCAAAAGCGGCGGCAACTGCTGCGCGCCCCTCGGCCTGTGCGGTGCGCAGATGCGCCACCAGCGCGTTGCGCGCTTCTGTCTGTGGTGTATCCGCGGCGCAGGCCGCGCGCAGCGCCTCATCGAATGCAGCCATGTCAAAAAGAGCATGAGGCGGACAAATCAGGTTGCCCGCCTCAGCGCTTGGTTCGGTGGTTGTATCGGGCACCTGCGTTAGAATCCGGCACCGCCAAATGACTGGGGTGCCGCGTCAATAACGACGACTTGCTGGTCGCGGATGGTTGCCACTGCAAGACCGCGTTCGTTGGCCCCATCGGGGCGCAGGCGGAAGATGCCAGTGGCTCCTTGGAACCCTGCACCCTGGGTCAATGCCGCAGCGTTCAAGCCACCTCGATCCTGGGCCACCAGAGCACCAATAGCCGCGATGCCATCAAAGCCAAGTCCGGCAATGGGATGCGGAGCCTTGCCATAGGCCGCTTCATACTTGCTGCGGAAGGCAGCGGTCCGCGCAGGATCAGGCAGCGCGAACCAGCCCCCCTGTACCCCGGGCAGCGCCAGTGTGGGGGCCGGAATGTCCCAACGCGTCAGGCCGATGTATTGGGTGACCGTGGGTTGAACGCCGGCCTCTGGCAAAAGCTGGGTCAAAATGGGCAGGGCCGATGCTGTGGACGATGTCATGAAAACGGCGTTCGCACCGCCCGATGTGACGGTCGTTTTGATCCGTGGGATCGCGGCCACCACGCCCTGTTGTGACAGGGGGTAATCGACGGCGCCCACCAGCGTTGCCCGCGAGGTGGTGATCGCGTTTTGAATGGCATTGCGCCCCAGTTGGCCCGCGACATCCTGCGAATGGACGATCACGATGCGGTCCTTGCCTTGCGTCCTAGCATAGCCGACCAGACGGTTGGCGGTGTTGTCAAAAGTCGGACCCAGCACAAAAACGTTGCCGCCGGCGATCGTTGGGTTGTTCGAGAACGTAAGCACGTTCACGCCTGCACCCGCCACGGCAACGCCCGCCGCATTCGCCGCCTCTGCATAAAGCGGGCCGATGATGATCTTGGCACCCTCGCTGACCGCTTGTGTCGCTTGGGTTGCCGCCGTCTGGGCATTGCCTGCAGTGCTGTAGACACGCAGATCGATCTGAACCCCCTGCAGGTCCCGCATTGCGAGGCGTGCTGCATTCTCGAGGCTGTTGGCCAAAAGGTCATCCGTCGCTGCCCCGGACCCGCGCGGCACCAGCAATGCAACAGGCACAGGTTTGGACGCATCAATCGATCCGCCGCCAGACCCGCCGGTCAGATTGCCGAGGGCAGCAGGGTCACAGGCCGCCAGCGCCATCGCGGTCAAGGACAAGACCAGCATATGCGCCACCTTGCGGGCGGAATTGAAAAACGCGAACATGGATAAACTACTCCCTGGAACCGGGCGCCCGTTGTGGGCTGCCCGTTTTGGCGAGATAATAAACGTCACGAAAGGCGGGTCCAGCGTTGAATTTCCAAAAGGTTCCCCTTGCCGCGGGGATTTATCTGGTGGGTGTCCCCATCGGCACCGCGCGTGACATCACGTTGCGCGCACTGGATGTTTTGGCCTCTGCCGATGTTCTGGCCGCCGAAGACACCCGCAGCCTGCGCCGTTTGATGGAGATCCACGGCGTGCCTCTTGCAGGGCGGCGCATCCGCGCATTGCACGACCACAGTGGGCAAAATGTGGGGCCGGAACTGGCCCGGCTGGCGCAAGGCGGCGCATCCGTGGCCTATGCGTCGGAGGCCGGAATGCCGTTGATTGCCGATCCGGGATTCGAACTGGCGCAAGCCGCGGCGGAACTGGGCGTGCCGGTGACCAGCGCTCCGGGACCATCGGCGGTGACGACGGCGCTGGCCATCGGCGGATTGCCGACAGATGCGTTCCATTTCGGCGGTTTTCTGCAAAACGCGAAGTCCGCGCGCCGGCGCGCGCTGGAAGAGGTGGCGGATGTCCAAGCCACGCTGGTCTTTTACGAATCGCCCAAACGGCTGGGCGCACTGTTGCAGGATGCCCGCGATGTGCTGGGCGGGGACAGGCAGGCCGCGGTCTGCCGCGAACTGACCAAGAAGTTTGAGGAAGTGCGCCGCGGTTCCCTGGCAGAACTGGCCGAGGCCTATGCCGATGCCAAGGTGAAAGGCGAAATTGTCGTTCTGATCGACAGGCGTTCAGTGAAAATTAAGGAAATTGATTTTGAATCCGAACTCAAAGCGGCTTTGAATGATATGTCCATGCGCGACGCGGTGGATGCGGTGTCGGCCGCACACGACATACCACGCCGCAAGGTTTATCAGGCGGCTCTTGCGCTGGGCAAAGGGGACGCAAACGAAACAGGGTGATTCATGACGCAGTTGGCTTTTGATTTCTCGACGCGCGATGCAACGCCTGTTTCCCCTGCCACGGCTCAATCGGACAACCGGCGCAGCCGCGGGGCGATGGCCTATCATGGTGGCGCCGCAGCCGAGGCACAGGTGGCGTCCGACTATGAACGGCGTGGGTTCAACCAGCATTCGGCCCGCTGGCGCGGGCGAGGTGGCGAAATCGATCTGGTTTTTCGTGATGGTGATGGTCTCATCTTTGTCGAGGTCAAGCGCAGCCGCAGTTTTGATTGCGCGGCGGCGCGCCTGTCCCGCACCCAGATGAATCGGATTTACACTTCGGCGGCGGAATACCTCGACCAGATGCCAAGGGGCAGCCTGACAGAGGTCCGTTTCGACGTGGCGCTGGTGAATGGCCATGGCGAGACACGGATTATCGAAAACGCCTTTGGCATGGACTGACCCATTGCACCGCGCCGTGCACTGATCCATTTATGAGCCAGACAGAACAGGATGGCTCGAAATGAAGATCGCCTTTCAGATGGACCCGATCGGGGACGTGAACATCGACGCGGACAGCAGCTTTCGGCTTGCCGAAGAGGCGCAGGCCAGAGGCCACAGCCTGTTTTTCTATACGCCCGATCACCTTGCCTACCAGGAAGGGCGCATCACTGCACAGGGCCACGATTTCACCGTACAGCGCGTGCAGGGCGATCACGCCGCACTCGGTCCCCGCCGCGAGGTCGATCTTGCCGATTTCGATGTCGTCTGGCTGCGGCAGGACCCGCCCTTCGACATGCACTACATCACCTCGACCCATCTGCTTGACCGCCTGAAAGGGCAGGCGCTTGTCGTGAATGACCCGTTCTGGGTGCGCAACTATCCCGAAAAACTGCTGGTGCTGGATTTCCCTGACCTGACGCCGCCCACCGCGATTGCCCGTGATCTTGACACCATCAAGGCGTTCAAGGCCAAGCATGGCGATATCATTCTGAAGCCGCTCTATGGCAACGGCGGCGCCGGGGTCTTCCGGCTTGACACAAACGACCGCAACCTCAGCAGCCTGCATGAACTCTTCACCGGGTTCAGCCGCGAACCCCTGATCGTGCAAAAATTCCTGCCGGATGTCAGCAAAGGCGACAAGCGCGTCATTCTCGTCGATGGTGAACCCGTGGGTGCGATCAACCGCGTGCCTGCCGCAGGTGAAACGCGGTCGAACATGCACGTTGGTGGCCGCCCTGAAAAGATCGGTCTCAGCGACCGCGACATGGAAATCTGCGCCGCTATCGGCCCCTTGTTGCGCGAAAAAGGGCAGGTGTTCGTGGGCATTGACGTGATTGGCGCATACCTGACGGAAATCAACGTGACCTCGCCCACCGGCATTCAGGAACTCGAACGCTTTGACGGTGTGAACATCGCCGAAAAGATCTGGACCGCCATCGAAGGCAAATTGGCATGAGCTGGCAGGCGCGGGTGTTGAACCCCTATCTGCGGCTTACCGAAAAGACCCATCTTGACCGCGCCAAAGAGCCTTCGGACCTGCGCCGCAGCTTCGAACGCAAGGCGCGCCTGTTGTTCCACGGCCCACGCGGCACGAACATGACCTGGTGCCCATGCGGATCGGACGAGGCATTGCATGTCACGCCGACCGGTGCGGACCCTGAAAAGGTGATCCTTTATTTGCACGGCGGCGGTTACGTGTTCGGCAGCCCCGACACCCACAGCGCCATGCTGGCCAGCCTCGCCAAACGCGCAGGCGGCAAGGCGATCCTGCCGCGCTATCCTTTGGCGCCTGAACACTCTGCCCCCGCAGCGCTGGATCAGGCATGGGCTTGTTATCAAGACTGCCTGTCGCAGGGCATTTCGCCGAACCGGATCGTCATGGGGGGCGACAGCGCCGGTGGCGGTTTGGTGCTGGCACTTCTGGCGCGGCTTTTGTCCGAAGGCGTTGAAACGCCTGCCGGGGTATTCGCTTTTTCACCGCTGACGGACATGACCTTTTCCGGGGCAAGCTTTCAGTCCAATGCCCGCGCCGACGTGGTTCTGCCAGCGCGCCGGGCCGCTGAAATGGCCGGTATGTATCTGGCCGGACGCGATCCTGCGGCACCGGACGTCAGTCCGCTGTTCGCGGATTTCACCGGCGCACCCGATCTTTGGCTGACGGTGGGCGACACGGAAATCCTCTTGGATGACACCCGCCGGCTCGCCGCCCGCTTGACCGCGCAGAATGTGCCCGTGCAATTGCATGTCGAGCGTGACTTGCCGCACGTCTGGCCCATTTTCCACAACACCCTGCCTGAGGCCCGCGCCACCCTCGACACTTTGGCGGCATGGATCACGCGTCGGTGGGATGCGCCAAGCGAAAGCTGACCGCTTCAGCCACATGCGGAAGCCGCACGGTGTCTGATCCATCCAGATCCGCCAATGTGCGTGCGACGCGCAGCACCCGGTGATATCCGCGCGCCGACAGTGCAAAGCGGTCGGCCACCCGCGTGAGCAACGCGCGCCCTTCGGCATCCGGCGTGGCGATGTCTTCCAACACTTGCCCCGAGGCATCCGCGTTCGACCGCATCGAGGGATGCTCAGCAAAGCGCTGGGCCTGTATGTCCCGCGCGGCGGCAACACGCGCGGCAACCGTGGCAGAGGTGTCGCCGCTGCTGGGTAAATCCAGATCGGAGAACAACACAGGCGGCACATCCACGCGCAAGTCGAACCGGTCCATCAACGGGCCGGAAATGCGCCCCATATAGTCTTCGCCGCAATTGGGCGCACGGCTGCACGCCCGTGACGCGTCGGTCAGATGGCCGCATTTGCAAGGGTTGGCCGCGGCCACCAGCATGAACTTGCACGGGTATTTCACATGCGCGTTGGCGCGTGCCACGATCACCTCGCCTGTTTCAATGGGTTGGCGCAGCGTTTCCAGCACGGTGCGTGGAAACTCCGGAAACTCGTCCATGAAGAGCACGCCATTGTGCGCCAGTGACACCTCGCCCGGTTTCGCCCCGCGTCCACCGCCGATGATCGCGGCCATCGAGGCCGTGTGATGGGGTTCGCGAAACGGCCGCGCGCGGGAAATGCCGCCTTCGTCCAGTAGGCCCGACAGCGAATGGATCATCGAAGTTTCCAGCGCTTCGGTGGCGGTAAGCGGTGGCAGGATGCCGGGCAACCGCGCGGCAAGCATGGATTTTCCCGATCCGGGTGGGCCCACGTACATCAGGTGATGGCGTCCTGCGGCTGCAATCTCAAGCCCGCGCTTGGCCCGTTCCTGACCTTTGACATCGCGCAGATCGCGGGCAGTCGCGTCCAGAACGACTTCGCCCGGTGCAGCGGGTTCGATCGGCGTTTGCCCGGTGAAATGGCGCACGGCGTCACCAAGGTTCGCCGCCGCAATAACCTGTGCGGACCCGACCCACGCGGCTTCGGCACCGGACGCGGCAGGGCACAGCAATCCGCGACTGGATTCAGCCGCAGCCATGGCTGCGGGCAGGGCGCCCACCACCGGCATCAATGCGCCGTCCAGGGACAATTCGCCCAATGCGACGGTGCCTTCGGTGGCATCCTTGGGCACGATGTCCAGCGCCGCGAGCAAGGCAAGTGCGATGGGCAAGTCAAAGTGCGAGCCTTCTTTCGGCAGATCGGCTGGCGACAGGTTGATGGTGATACGTCGGGATGGCAGCGCAATAGACATGGCGTTCATCGCGGCGCGCACCCGGTCGCGGGCTTCCGACACAGCCTTGTCGGGCAGGCCGACAATGGAAAAGGCTGGCAACCCTGCCGAGATGGCGCATTGCACCTCGACTTCGCGGGCCTCGACACCCTGAAACGCAACTGTATAGGCGCGCGCAACCATGCGACCTCCAACCCCATCAATGATGGTTAATGGCTATAGGCTGCGCGTTTACGATTGGTTAACGCCGTACCTGCTTCAGGGCCAAGGGCGGGTGGCCAACCCCAAGTCATAGGGAAAAGGATCGTATGTGGTTTTCAACCCTTCGGCGCGCCATGCCTGAAAGGCGGGATCGCTCAGCGTTGTCGCGCAATAGGCGCGGGCGGCCTCTGATACGGGCAATTCGTACCCGACGATCCGCGCGCAGACCGGGGCATAGAACACATCGGCCAGCGAATAGGCCCCGAAAAGCCACGGGCCATCGCCCGCAAATCGGCGCGCATGGGCCCACAAGACCTCCAGCCTGTCCAGATCGGCGCGGACGGCGTCCGAGGGGGCAAAGCCCACATTCACAAATTGCAGCTGCATCGGGCAATCACCGCGCAAGGCTGAAAACCCTGATGCCATTTCCGCACAGAGCATCCGTGCTGTGGCGCGGGCGGCGGCGTCTTCGGGCCAAAGGCCCGCCTCGGGGTGTCGTTCGGCCAGCGTTTCGGCCATCGCCATGCTTTCCCCAACCACCGTGCCATCCGGCAGCCGCAGTGCAGGCACCAGCCGTGCAGGCGCAAGGGCGGCCATATCCTTGGCCATCGTGCCGCCGTAGAGGCCGATCATGTGAGTATCAAACGGAAGGTTGAATTTTTCCAGCATGAGCCAGCCACGCATGGACCAGCTGGAGAAGGTGCGATCACCGATAAAAAGGTCATAGGTCATGGGCGCAAGCCTAAAGCGGCGCTGACCCAGCGCACAAACGCCGATTTGTGTGCTGGGCCATCACGGAAGGTGATTGAGCAACCGCACCTTGTCGGAGGGATGGGACCAGTCGATGTGGGTGACCGACAGGTTGTCGATCTTGTGTGCGATGGCCTGTTGTGGCGTCCAGCCGCGCGCGGCTTGCACCTGGGTCAGGATCACGCCGATATGCGCCACGGCGATGATATGGCGGTTCGGGTTCTGCGCCGAAATGCGCCGCACCGCCGTCGCTACGCGCGCCGCCGCCATGTTCCAGCTTTCGCCGCCGGGTGGGGCGACATCGCCGGGCGTTTCCCAATAGGCGCGGCTCTGGTCCGGGGCGACATCCGCCACCTTGGAAAAGTGCCAGCCATCCCACGCGCCGAAATGAAATTCACGCAGCAGTGGGTCAGAGGGCAGGCGGGTGCGCGCGCCCTGAACGGCATCCGCGGTGGCATGGGCGCGCAGCAGGTCCGACGACACAACCAGCGCGTCCTGCGGCAGATGGTCATGCACCCGTGCGATCAAAGCCGCATCCGACAGGTCCGCCGGCACGTCGCGCCATCCGACAAAGGTTTTCTGGTGGGTCGGACCGTGCCGGACCCAGTGCCAATGTGTCATGGCAGCGATCCTTTCAGAACATTGGGCAAGCCCACCACCACCTGCACCACCAGATCGGCCTGTTGCGCCAGTGCGATATTGAGCCGCCCTTGCGCCTCGCGAAAGGCGCGGCTTTCGGGGTCGGCAGGCACGATGCCCTGACCCAGTTCGTTCGACACGATTACGATGTGTGCCGCACTGTGATCCAACGCGTCCACCAACGCGGCCTGCGCGTCGCTCAGCTCAGACCGGTCCATGAGGTGATTGGTCAGCCACATGGTCGCGCAGTCGATCAGAACGGCGCTGTCCGGTCCAAGGTCGCGCAGCGCCGGGGCAAGGTCATGTGTCGCTTCGATGGTGGTCCATGCATCGCTTCTGCGATCTTTGTGAACGTCCACACGTTTTTTTATCTCGTCGTCCCAAATGCGGGCCGTGGCAACGTAGACCGGTTTTAACCCGCTATTAACAATCAGGTTTTCCGCAAAGATCGACTTGCCCGAAGCCGCGCCGCCTAGAACGAAAGACAATGAGGGCAACATTTTTTTCATCCAGCAAGTGAACCAATCGGCACCTCGCTGCGTATCCAATACAACCGCGCATCACAAGCGCATCACTGCAGGGGATGTCACAATGGCTTTGGATAACGTTCGGGATATGTCGCTGTCGCGGGTCGCAATGAAGGCTGAATTGCTGGATGCCGAGACAGAGCTTCGCCTTGCCTATGCGTGGCGGGACGAACGCGACGAAGCCTCGCTGCACCGGTTGATCACCGCATATATGCGACTGGCGATTTCCATGGCGTCCAAGTTCAAGCGCTACGGCGCACCGATGAACGATTTGATCCAGGAAGCGGGTCTTGGCCTGATGAAGGCAGCCGACAAATTCGACCCGGATCGCGGTGTGCGCTTTTCCACCTATGCGGTCTGGTGGATCAAGGCATCTATTCAGGATTACGTCATGCGCAACTGGTCGATGGTGCGCACGGGATCGACCTCGTCGCAGAAATCCCTGTTCTTCAACATGCGCCGGGTGCAGGCACGCCTTGAACGTGAAAGCGCTGCGGCAGGCGAAACATTGGACAAGCACCAGTTGCGGCAGATGATCTCGACCGAGATCGGTGTGCCTCTGCATGATGTCGAAATGATGGAAGGGCGTCTGTCCGGGTCCGATTACTCGCTGAACGCCACGCAGTCGGTGGACGACGAGGGCCGCGAATGGATCGATGCGCTTGAGGATGATGGTGCCCAATCCGCCGAAGTGGTCGAGAACGAACACGACACCGCCCAGCTGCGCGAGTGGCTGTTGACTGCGATGAGCGGTCTGAACGACCGCGAGCGTCTGATCGTACGCGAACGCAAGTTGCGGGACACCCCGCGCACGCTTGAAAGCCTTGGTCAGGAACTGGGGTTGAGCAAAGAGCGCGTGCGCCAGCTTGAGGCAGCGGCCTTTGGCAAAATGCGCAAGTCACTGGAAAACCAGAGCCGGGAAGTGCATCACTTCCTTCTATGAGAACGCTTCTTTCAGCATGTATGTTTCTGGCCGCCTCCTTCGGGGCGGCCTTTTCGCAATTCGTGGACGGGCCCGCGTTGGAAACAGCCGACGTTGTGATCGTGGGAGAGGTCCACGACAACCCGGTCCACCATGAGGTCCAGGCCCGGGTCGCCAACGAGATGATGCCGCGCGCCGTGGTCTGGGAAATGCTGGAGGCGGAGCAAGCGGCCAAGGTGACGGCCGATCTGATCGCCAATGTCCCGGCGCTGGAAGACGCGCTGGCATGGGAGGCGCGCGGCTGGCCCGATTTTGCCATGTACCACCCGATCTTTGCAGCGACAAAGGGCGCACGAACCTACGGTGCAGCCGTGCCACGCGCCGTGGCCTATGGCGTGGTAGAGGGGGATCTTGCCATCGCCTTTGATGCGGCAGCGGCCTACGGGCTGGACCGTGATCTGCCCATCGATGAGCAGGCGGCGCGTCAGGCGTTGCAGTTCGCCGCCCATTGCGAGGCTCTGCCCGAAGAAACACTGCCGGGAATGGTCAACGTCCAGCGGTTGCGCGATGCGACCCTTGCGCGGGTGACCTTGCAGGCCCTGAAGGACACCGGCGGCCCGGTTCTGGTCATCACCGGCAACGGGCATGCGCGCAAGGATTGGGGCGTGCCGCGCTATATCGTCCGGGTCGCGCCCCAGACGGTCATGTGGGTCATCGGGCAGGGTGAGGGTGGCACCCCACCCCAAGGTGGCTTTGATCAGGTGATCGACGGCCCCGCCATCACCCGTCCCGATCCCTGCGCCGCGTTCAAATAGAGGCGGCGCAAGGCACCGCCTTACGGGCTGGCAGAATGTGGCGCGGCCCCCTATGGTCGGGCGGACCGCGTAGATTTCAGGGCACGACATGCTTCAGGGCAAAACCATTCTATTGATCATTGGCGGCGGCATCGCGGCCTACAAAAGCCTCGATCTGATCCGCCGCCTGCGCGAACGCGGGGCGGCAGTGACCCCGGTTCTGACGCGCGCCGCCGAAGAATTCGTGACCCCCTTGTCGGTCGCGGCCTTGGCCGGTGCCAAGGCTTACCGCGATCTGTTCGATCTGACAGATGAGGCCGAGATGGGGCATATTCAGCTGTCACGCTCGGCTGATCTGGTGCTGGTGGCACCCGCCACGGCGGATCTGATGGCCAAGATGGCGCAGGGGTTGGCGGGTGATTTGGCCTCGACGCTGTTGTTGGCCACCGACACCCCGGTGATGATCGCACCCGCGATGAACGTTCGCATGTGGGAACATCCCGCGACCCAGCGCAACATTGCGGTTCTAAAGCAGGACGGCGTGCGTTTTGTCGGCCCGAATGACGGGGACATGGCCTGTGGTGAGTTTGGCGCGGGCCGTATGTCTGAACCGATGCAGATCGTCGAGGCGGCCACCGCCGCCCTTGGCGCGGGGCCTATGGCGGGCAAGCGCGTGCTGGTGACATCGGGGCCCACCCATGAACCCATTGATCCGGTCCGATACATCGCCAATCGCTCCTCCGGAGCGCAGGGCACGGCGCTGGGAGAGGCTTTGGCCGCGCTGGGCGCTGAGGTGGTGTTTGTTACCGGACCTGCGGATGTCGCGCCGCCGCAAGGGGTCGAGGTGATCCGGGTTCAGACCGCCCAAGAGATGTTGGAGGCGGTGCAAGCAGCACTGCCATGCGATGCGGGTGTCTTCGCCGCGGCGGTGGCCGATTGGCGCGTGGCCAGTGCGTCCGAGCGCAAGTTGAAAAAGACCAAGGATGGCATGCCATCGCTCGCCTTCGCCGAAAACCCCGACATCCTCGCCACCGTGTCCCGGATGAAGAAGGGGCGGCCCCAACTGGTTGTCGGCTTTGCCGCGGAAACCGACACCGTGGTCGATCACGCAACGGCCAAGCGGTTGCGCAAGGGCTGCGACTGGATCGTGGCCAACGATGTTTCCCCGGCCACAGGGATCATGGGGGGCAGCGAAAATGACGTTCACCTGATCACCGATGACGGGGTCGAGGATTGGCCGCGTATGGGCAAGGATGCGGTGGCGGCGCAATTGGCCGCACGGATCGCCGCGGCATTGAACGACTAGAATTTGGCGTCGGCGGGAGTTTGGTTTCCAAGATGAAGACTGAAACAGTGACGATCCGCATGGCATGGGAAGACGGCGCAGATACCTCTTTGGGCCTGCCCAGGTACGAGACAGCCGGTGCCGCCGGTGCGGACCTCAGAGCACATTTGCCGGATGGCCCCCTGACGCTTGCCCCGGGGGAGCGGGCGCTGATCTCAACCGGGCTGCGCATGGCGATCCCCGTGGGGTTCGAGGTGCAGGTGCGTCCCCGGTCCGGCCTGGCGGTCAAGCATGGCATTTCTCTGGTCAACAGCCCCGGCACCATCGACAGCGATTACCGTGGCGGCGTTGGGGTGATCTTGATCAACCATGGCGCTGACCCCTTCGAGATCGCGCATGGCACGCGGATCGCCCAAATGGTGGTGGCCCCGGTGGTGCAAGCCAGCTTTGAGCAATTCGAAACGCTGGACGATACGGCACGCGGTGCGGGCGGCTTTGGTTCTACGGGGCGCGGCTGATGCTTTTGGTGCTGGCGCTGGCGGCGGTCTTGTGGGGGGTGGGCCATCTGATGGGCGCGCCACGCGCGGTGCGTCTGAACATGATCGGCTTGCTCTATGTCGCGGTTCTGGCCCTGCATGTGGCCTTGCCCGCCGGACACCCGCTGCGCATGGCGACAGGTGAAAGCGCTGCGCTGTGGTTGATCCTTGGGGGGTTGGTTGCGCTGGTGCTTACCTACCGCGTGTTTCTGGGCAAGTTGCGTGCGCGCGCCGGGGGATCCATGCCCGCAGATGCCTTTGAGACGCCCAAGCAAAGTGGCCCCATGGGCGAAACCGAGTTGAACCGCTATGCCCGCCACATCGTTCTGCGTGAAATCGGTGGACCGGGGCAGGTGGCCCTGAAACAGGCACGGGTGCTGGTGGTGGGCGCGGGCGGGTTGGGCGCGCCGGTCCTGCAGTATCTGGCGGCGGCGGGCGTCGGCACGATCGGCGTGATCGATGACGACGTGGTGGACGGCAGCAACCTGCAACGGCAGGTCATCCATACAGACGCGCGCATCGGTATGCCCAAGGTGTTTTCGGCGCAGGCGGCCATGGCCGCGCTCAACCCTTTTGTCGATGTGCGCCCCTACCAGCGGCGGTTGAGCGAGGACATCGCAGAAGAACTGATTTCTGAGTACGATCTGGTGCTGGACGGCACTGACAACTTCGACACGCGTTACCTTGTGAACCGCACCTGCGTGGCGCTTGGCAAACCGCTGGTGTCGGGCGCGCTGAGCCAGTGGGAAGGGCAGTTGAGCGTTTTCGACCCGGCGCGCGGCGCACCCTGTTACCAATGCGTCTTTCCGCAGGCCCCGGCACCGGAACTGGCCCCCAGCTGTGCAGAGGCAGGCGTTCTTGGCCCGCTGCCCGGCGTTGTCGGCACCATGATGGCGGTGGAAGCGATCAAGGTGCTGACCGGGGCAGGCGCACCGTTGCGCGGTGAGATGCTGATCTATGACGCGCTTTATGGCGAAAGCCGCAAGATCGCGGTGGCGGCGCGGCCTGACTGCCCGGTCTGTGGTGGCTAGAGAACCTGTGCCAGATCGGCGATGATGTCCGGTGCATCTTCCAGCCCCACGGACAGGCGAAACACCCCATCCCCTGCATAGGCGCGGTAGCTGTCGCGCGCGGCCCCTTCCAAGGCGAAAGAGCTGTTCATCAGCGCTTCGGTCTCCATCCAGAAGATGAGACTGCGGTGATGGCCCAGCGACACGGCGTAATGCACGATCTTGAGCCGGTCGATCATCGCCTGGGCCATACGCTCACCAGCGGCCACATCCCCCACCTGAAACGAGATCATGCCAGAGGTGTTGGCCAGCTGGCTTTGCGCCAGATCGTATTGCGGGTGCGAGGGCAGGCCCGGATACATCACGCGCGTGACGGCAGGCTGTTCTTCCAGCCATTGCGCCACGGCCATGGCCCCGTCGCGATGGGCGCGCATGCGCAAGGGCAGGGTCGCGGCACCACGGGCGATCAGCCATGCGTTGAAAGGCGACAGGATGCCGCCGTGGTGGATGGACGCCTCAAGCCGCATCTGGCGGATCAGATCCGCGCGCCCGCAGACAGCACCGCCCACCGCATCGCCGTGGCCGCCGATGTACTTGGTGATTGAATGCATCACCAGATCGATACCCAGACGCGCGGTGTCCAACCCCAGCGGTGATGAGAACGTCGCGTCGGTCGACACCAGCGCGCCCGCGTCATGGGCCAGCTTTGACACTGCCGCGAGATCGGTCAGGCGCAGGATCGGGTTCGCGGGGCTTTCGCAGTGCACGAGCTTGGTGTTGGGCCGGATCGCGGCAGCCACGTTGGCGGTGTCGGACATATCCACGGCCGTGACCTCGATGCCCATGCGCGGCAGGGTTTCGCGCGCAAGTTCGGCCACACCTGCATAGGACACATCCGAAATGATCAGGTGATCACCCGTACTGAGAAAGGTGAACAGGATCGCGCTGGCCGCGGCCATGCCGGAGGCGGTGCACAGGCAATCTTGCGTCCCTTGCATCGCGGCGATCTTGCGTTCGAGCATCTGCACCGACGGGTTGGCCCAGCGGGCATAGAGATAGGGGCTGTCCTCGGTCAGGTCATGGGCGGAAAACCCTGATACGTCCGTACTGACAAAGGTCGAGGACATGTGGATCGCCGGTGCGGATGCCCCTGTTGTGGGGTCGGGCGCTTCGCCTGCGTGAATGGCGCGGGTCATGTCGCCCATGGTGTTTGGTCGGGTCATCTGCTTCTCCTGTGGTCCTCGTGCACTCTTTCGGGGGTGATGAGCGATTGCAAGTATCCGCTGCGGCCTTAGGTTATGCCCAAAGGAGACTCGCAAATGACAAACCCGCTGCTGGCGACCTGGAACACCCCTTTTGAGATCGCACCCTTCGATCGGATCGCGGATGCGGATTTCGCACCGGCACTGGATGTGGCGCTGGCCGAACACCGGTCCGAGATCGACGCGATTGCCTCTGAGGCAGCGCCCGCAACCTTCGACAACGTGATTGGTGCGCTGGAGGCAGCGGGCGGTGCGCTGGACAAGGTGCTGGGGCCCTTCTTTGCGATGGCCGGTGCGGACAGCAACCCCGCGCGCGAGGAATTGCAGCGCGCGTTTTCGCCCAAGCTGGCGGCACATTTTTCCGAGATTTCCGCGAACAAGGCGCTGTTTGCGCGGGTCGCGGCGCTGTGGGATCAGCGTGACGCGCTTGACCTGACGGATGAACAGGCGCGCGTTCTGATGCTGACGCACCGTGGGTTCGTGCGGGCGGGTGCGGCGCTTGAGGGCGCGGATGAGGCGCGCATGAAAGAGATCAAGGCGCGGCTTGCGGTGCTGGGCACCGAATTCACGCAGAACCTTCTGGCGGATGAACGTGATTGGCACATGGAATTGGCCGAAGCCGATTTGGCGGGCCTGCCTGATTTCGTTGTCAAATCCGCGCGGGCCGCGGGCGCGGAAAAGGGGCTGGAGGGTCCCGTGGTCACCCTGTCGCGGTCGCTGATCGTGCCGTTCCTGCAGTTTTCCACCCGGCGCGATCTGCGCGAAGTGGCGTACAAGGCGTGGGCTGCGCGCGGTGCCAACGGGGGCGACACCGACAACCGCGCCATCGCCGCCGAAATCCTCGCCCTGCGCGAAGAGCGGGCCAAGCTTTTGGGCTATGACAACTTTGCCGCCTACAAGCTGGAAACCGAAATGGCGGGTGACGCGGCCTCGGTGCGCAAGCTGCTGATGGACGTCTGGGAGCCCGCCAAGGCGCAGGCCGAGGCCGATGCCTGGGTGCTGGCACAGATGATGCAGGCAGATGGGGTAAACGGTGACTTGCAGCCATGGGACTGGCGGTTCTATTCAGACCGCCGCCGCCGCGATCTGCACGATCTGGATGAGGCCGAGGTCAAACCCTATTTCCAGCTCGACAAGATGATCGAGGCGTCCTTTGCCTGTGCCTCCCGCCTGTTTGGCCTGCAGTTCGCGCCGCTGGATGTGCCGCTGTACCACCCCGATTGCCGGGCGTGGGAAGTCACACGTGATGGCGCCCATGTCGCGGTGTTCATCGGGGACTATTTCGCGCGTGGGTCCAAACGGTCGGGCGCCTGGTGTTCGGCCATGCGGTCGCAGGCCAGGCATCCGGATGTGCAAACACCCGTGGTCATCAACGTGTGCAACTTTGCAAAGGGCGATCCGGCGCTGTTGTCCTATGACGATGCGCGCACGCTGTTCCATGAATTCGGCCATGCACTGCACCAGATGCTGTCGGATGTGACCTATGAAAGCGTGTCGGGTACGTCGGTGGCGCGCGATTTCGTTGAACTGCCCAGCCAGCTTTATGAACACTGGCTCGAAGTGCCCGAAGTGCTGAGCGAATTCGCCATTCACGCTGAAACGGGCGAACCGATGCCGCGCGTGATGCTGGACAAGGTACTGGCCGCCGCGACCTATGACATGGGGTTCCAGACGGTGGAATACGTGGCCTCGGCGCTGGTCGATCTGGCCTTTCACGATGGGTCCGCGCCCAGCGATCCGATGGCCCGTCAGGCCGAGGTTCTGGACGAATTGGGTATGCCCACTGCCATCGGCATGCGCCACGCCACACCGCATTTCGCGCACGTGTTCGCGGGCGATGGCTATTCATCCGGCTACTACAGCTACATGTGGTCCGAGGTCATGGACGCCGATGCCTTTGCCGCCTTCCAAGAGGCAGGCGGGGCGTTCGATGCACAGACCGCCAAGGCGCTGGAAGACACGATCCTCAGCACCGGTGGCAGCCAGGATGCGGCCGAGCTTTACGTGGCTTTCCGGGGGCGCCTGCCGGGGGTTGAGGCATTGCTGAAAGGGCGGGGCCTGGCGGCCTGACCATCTGCGCCGTCCAGCACCTGCGATCGGCCTGCTTTCGGCAGTCAGGTCTTCTTGGGCAAGTCGAGGTGCGCCTCGGCTTCCACTTCGACGGTCCAGCGGCCCGCGCGCACCCATTCGGCGCTGGCATCCCGCGTCGGTTGGAAATCCCATTTGGGTGGCGTTCCGATTTGGTGGGCGCGGTGCACCAGACGCCGCCGGGATTGATCGGCAATGATCCGTGCCTTGAGGGACGTGGCGTCCCACTCTGCTTTGGCCTCTGCTGTCAGCGCCGACAGGATGTCGGTGCAGTCAGGGTGTGAGGCAAGGTTCGTGCGTTCCTCCGGGTCCGCATCAATGTCGAACAGCAAGGGCGGATCGGTTTCGGAATAGAAGAGTTTGTGTGGCCCCCGGCGCAGCATGAAGGTGGGCTCGAATACGCCTTCGGCCAGGTATTCGGCCGCGACGCTGCGCGGCGGCAAGGCGCTGCCATCCAACGTGGGCAGCAAGGACAGGCCATGGGTCTCCAGCACCTCGGCGGAGCTTCCGGCGATGTCGGCAAAGGTGGGCAATATGTCGAGCAGCGACACCGGATCGGAAACACGGCCCGGCGCAATGCGGCCCGGCGCCCACATCACAAGCGGCACGCGCATCGCCCATTCAAAGAAGCACTTTTTATAGTACATGCCACGCTCGCCCATCATGTCGCCGTGATCGGAGGCGAAAATCACGATGGTATCGCGGTCAAGGCCGGTTTCGGTCAACGTGTCCATCAACATCCCAAGCTTGCTGTCGATGTAGTCGATGGAGGCATAATAGCCGTGGCGCATCCGGCGCACTGTTTCGTCGGTCACCGTGGCGTCGCTGACTGAGTAATGATCGTGAATTCGCGCGCTGTGCGCGTCACGGTCTGCGGCATTCAGCGGTGGCACGGCGGGCAGGTCGATCTGGTTGGTGTCGTAGCGGTCCCAGAACTCTGGCCGCGCCACATAGGGGTCGTGCGGCGACGTAAACGACACGGTCAGCATGAAGGGCTGCCGGTCCGTGTCGCGCGCCCGGTCATAGATCCAACGCTGGGCCAATATGGCCACCTCGTCGTCATAGTCGATCTGGAGCGACCGCAGGCATGGCCCCGTTTCCAGCACGTTCTGCATGTCCTGAAAGCGCACGCGGGCACTGGGGTCGGACCAATCCGGCGTCCAGCTGAAATCAGATGGATAGATGTCGGTGGTCAGACGCTCTTCGAAACCGTGCAACTGGTCTGGCCCGGCAAAGTGCATCTTGCCCGAAAGACAGGTGCGGTATCCGGCCAGCCGCACGTAGTGGGCAAAGGTGGGCTGTGTGGCCGGAAATTCGGGCGCATTGTCATAGCCGCCCACCGCCGAGGGCAAAAGCCCCGACATCATGGACAACCGGGATGGCCCGCACAGGGGCGAATTGCAGTAGGCGTGTTCAAACACGACGCCCTCTGCAGCCATGCGGCGCAGGGTGGGCGCATGCACGATGTCATGGCCATAGGGTGGCAAGGCCTTGGCCGACATCTGGTCGGCCATCACGAAAACGATGTTTGGCCTGTCTGTCACGATCAATACCCCAATTTGCGATCAACAAGGTGCAGGAACGGCTCGCCCGCTTCGCCTCGTCTGATGTTCTCGGCGATGGTTTTCGACGAATATTCGGCGCGCGTCGCCGCCGCGATATGCGGCGTGACCGTCACACGCGGGTGGTGCCAATAGGGATGATCCTGCGGCAAGGGTTCAACCCGGAACACATCCAGCGTCGCATGGCCGATATGGCCGCTGTCCAGCGCCGCCAGCAGGGCGTCGTCGTCAATCAGCGGCCCACGCCCGGGGTTGATGATCACAGCCCCCTGCGGCAACAGGGCCAGCGTTTCGGCGTTCAAGGTGTTCTCGGTCGCCGGTGTGTCGGGCAGCAACAGAACAACGATCTGGGCCGAGGCCAACGCCTCTTGCAACCCCTCATCGCCGCTCAGGCAGGTGATGCCTTCGATACGCTTTTGCGTCCGACTCCAGCCTGTCACGGCAAAGCCGACACCGGCCATCATCTGTGCGCAGGCGGTGCCCAACTCGCCCAGCCCCAGCACCGTTACCGGTCGGTCCCATGCCAGCGGCGGCGTCGTAGGCGCCCACGTGCCGGACGTGGCGGTGATATGCGCGTCCATGCCCAGATGATGCCGCAGGGCGTGGCCCGTGACCCATTCCGCCATGCCTTGGGTCAGACCCGTGTCGACCATGCGTGCCAGTGGCAGGTGCAGCGTCGGGTTGCCCACGATCGCCTCGACCCCTGCCCACAGGTTCAGCACCGCCTTGGCGCGGGTGAAAGGGGCGAAATCCTGCACATCGGAATTGGGCGCATAGACGATGTAATCAACCGTGTCTGCCGGCATGTCGGTGGACAGGTTCACCTGCAGGTCAAGCGCCGCGCAGGCGTCCAGCAGGGGGCGTTCATAATGAGGCCAGCGTTCTTGGCGCGCAGCGAACAGGACGTTGATCATGGAATGTCTTTCCGGGCCTATCTGGGGCGGTGGATATGTGCGCTTTGAACAAAACCGAAGGCGAGCATCAACACAAGCATTGCCGATCCGCCGTAGCTGACCAGCGGCAGCGGCACGCCGACAACCGGGGCCAGTCCCATGACCATCGACATGTTGACCGCGAAGAACAGGAAAAAGTTCAGCGCGATGCCCAGTGTCAGCAAGGACGAGAACCTGTCGCGGTTGGCCAGCGCCGCCGAGACGCAAAAGACAATGATCAGCGCATAAAGCAGCAAAAGGGAAAAGCCGCCGACGAACCCAAATTCCTCGGCCAGCGTGGTAAAGATGAAGTCCGTGTGCTTTTCGGGCAAAAAGTTCAACCGGCTTTGCGTGCCCTGCATGAAGCCGCGCCCGGTCCAGCCACCCGATCCCAATGCGATCTTGGATTGCGTAATATGATAGCCCGCGCCCAAGGGGTCCGAACTTGGGTCCAGAAACGTATCGATGCGGCGATATTGATAGTCTTTCAGCATTTGCCAGTCAGTGCCGCGGGATTGGAACACGGTGGTGACCAGGCCAATGCCGACCGTCAGCACCGCCGCGAAATAGGACCAGTGCACGCCCGCGAGAAACATCAGGCCACCCCCTGCTGTCAGCAGCAGGATGGAGGTCCCGAGGTCAGGCTGGCGCAGCACCAATGCCGTGGGCAGAACGATGAAAAGCACAGGCAACAGCACCCACAGTGGCCGCGAGGTTTTCTTGGCGGGAAGCCAGTCGTAGTAGGCGGCGAGGAACATCACCAGCGTGACCTTCATCAACTCGGAGGGTTGCAATCGCATGAACCCCAGGTCGATCCAGCGTTGCGCGCCCATGCCCACGGAGCCAAAGAGCTCAACCCCGATGAGCAGCATCACCGACACCCCGTAGGCGACCGACGCGATGGACCGCCAGAACCATATCGGCACCAACCCCACCGCGATCATCAGAACCAGTCCCACGCCGAAGCGTTTCATTTGCGGCTCTGCCCAAGGGGAATAGGATCCGCCCGCCACGGAATAGAGCATCAGGAACCCCACACCCGCCACAGACGCCAGCAGGATCGCCAGCGGCCAGTTCAAGAACAGGATCTTGCGGGGACCTGAGGGGACGGATTTGACGGAATACTCAAGATAGCTCATGCCTGATCCGATCCCGTCACATCGGCCACGGGATGCACCGAGCGCAGACGGCGTTGTTGGGTGCGGATGCGGCCGCGGTCCTTTGTGGGGTAGGCGTCAAGCGGTGGCTCGCCGCCGTAAAGCGCTTGGAGGGTTATGTCACGCGCGATGGGCGCTGCGGCCTTGGACCCGCCGCCACCATGTTCCACGATCACCGCCACGGCGTATTTGGGTTTCTCGAAGGGGGCGAAGTTCACGAACAATGCGTGGTCACGGCGTTCCCATGGCAGATCTTCGTTGCGGGTTACGCCGCGCGCACGTTCGGCGACGGTGATATTACGCACCTGGCTGGTGCCGGTTTTGCCCGCCATGCGCATGCCGTCTGCGATGATGCGGCTGCCGTAGGCGGTGCCGCGCCGGTCGTTGACCACGTCGTACATCGCGCGGCGCATCTTGCGCAGGTTGTTTTCGTTCAGTCCCAGGGGGGCGCCTGCGCGCGATGGTTGCTCCACGCCGTCGATGGATTTGACCAGCCGGGGCGATACTGAATTGCCTGACGCAATCCGCGCAGCCATCACCGCCAGTTGCAATGGCGAGGCCAGCATGAACCCCTGGCCGATCGAGGCGTTGACCGTGTCGCCGATTACCCAATCCTGCCCGTGCACCCGGTTTTTCCAGTCCTTCGTGGGGGTCAGCCCACGTGCCACGGCAGACATCGGAACATCATGGCGCACACCCAGCCCGAACCGCTTGGCCATGGCTGAAATCTTCTCGATCCCGACCTGCAGGGCCAGATCATAGTAATAGACGTCGCATGACTGTTTGAGGCTGTTCTGCAGATCGACATACCCGTGGCCCGCCCGTTTCCAGCAATGGAACTTGCGGCCCGCCACTTCGAGGTAGCCGGGGCAGTACACCGTTTCATCCGGCCCCGCCAATCCGGCCTCAAGCGCTGCCATGGCCGTGATCATCTTGAAGGTTGAACCGGGCGGATAGGTGCCCTGCACAGATTTGGATGCCAGCGGGCGATAGGTGTTCTCCGTCAACGCGCTGTAATCGGCAACCGAAATGCCACGTACGAAGAGGTTGGGATCAAACGTCGGTGTCGATCCAATCGCCAACAAGTCGCCGGTCTCCACGTCCATGACCACTGCGCTGGCGCTTTCTTCGCCCAGACGCGCCTGCACATAGTTTTGCAGTTTCGCATCAGTGGTCAGTTGCAGGTCAGACCCCGCGCGACCCTCGCGGCGATCAAGTTCGCGCATCACGCGGCCGGTGGCGTTGACCTCAACGCGCTTGGCCCCGGCCTTGCCTCGCAGTTCTGTTTCGGCCTTGGCCTCGAAACCCACCTTGCCGATCTGAAAACGCGGAATGCGCAGCAATTGGTCCGGGTCTTCGATCTGTTGCAGGTCATAATCGCTGACCGGACCGACATAGCCCAGAACATGCGCAAAATCCGACCCCAGCGGATAGACCCGTGTCAGGCCCACCTCTGGCGTGACACCGGGCAGGGCGGGCGCGTTGACGCTGACCCGGCTCAGGTCTTCCCACGTCACATTCTCGGCCACCGTCACTGGCAGGAAAGGAGCCGACCGCCGCATTTCGGTCAGCGCGCGATCCACGGCCTCCGGGTCCATCGCCACGATGTCGTCCAGCCGCTTGATCACCCGCTCGACATCGCCCGCATCCTCGCGCACCATTACGATGCGGTAGCTGGGGACGTTGCGCGCCAGTTGCACGCCATTGCGGTCAAATACTTCGCCGCGCGATGGCGGGATCAAGCGAATGTTGATGCGGTTTTCTTCGGCCAGCAGGCGGAATTGGTCGGCCTGTTCGACCTGCAGATACCGCATCCGCGCCCCAAGACCTGCCACAAACGCCAGTTGCATACCGCCCAGAACCGCCGCGCGGCGAGAGATGCGGCGGTGGCTGGCCTCGTTGTCGGCGCGTGTACGTTTCATGCGCGGCCTCCCGCAGTGTTCAGATCACCGGGCGTGGTCTTGCGCACACCCATCAGGGCGTGGGTGACCAGAACCACCGGCGGATAGAAGAGGATCGTCAGAACCAGCTCCATCGCGCTTAGCCCAAGGGGTGGCGTGGGGATCAGCAGGATTATCAGAACAATCCGATAAAGCGCGAAGACACCGATGATCAGGAAGGTGACGGTCAGGAATTCCACCGCCAAGGTGGAATCGCGAATGTTGCGCGCGCGCGCCTTGAGATTTTCACACGCCAGCAGCGTCAACAGCGCCCAAAGTCCCGGCGGACGCTGCAGCAAAAGATCAGCCAAAAGGAACGCCCCCGCCAGCAACAGCGCGGGCACGAATTCAGGCCGCCGCACCGACCACGCAAAGGCAAAGGCCATCAACATGTCGGGCGGCGCAAAGCCGGAGATTTTGGTTTGCAGCGGCAGAAGGTGAAAAAACAGGATCACAAGCACAAGCCCGGCAAAAGCTGCGCGCATGATCCAAAGGCGCGATGTTGATGGCTCACTCATCCACGGCCTCCGATATTACTCCAGTGGGGGAAATCACTTGTGCCGTGTCCGGGATGCCTTCCGTGCCATAGTGGCGCAGCACCCGCAGGAATTCGAGCCGCTCGTAGTCTGCCGCCAGTCGTACGCGCAGCCGTCCGCCGGGGTCTTTTGCGACCTCTCCGATCAGTAGGTCCGCCGGAAAAACACCGCCGTCGCCGGAACTGAATACCCGGTCGCCGGGCCGCACCAGATCGGGGTTCTCGATGAAATCGACGGGAGGGGCGGCGGAATTGTCACCCGCGACGATTGCCCGCTGCCCCGAGGGTTGGACAACGGCAGGAATGCGGCTTGACGCATCTGTCAGCAGGATCACCCGGCTGGTGTTGCCGGCCACGCCGGAAATGCGCCCCACCAGGCCGATGCCATCCATCGTTGCCCAGCCATCCACCAGACCGTCGCGCGCGCCCACGTTCAACAGCACCGATTGCCTATAGGGCGATCCGCTGTCCGCCATGACAACGCCTGTGATGTAGGTCAGGCGCGGATCAAGGCGCACGTTGTTGAGATCGAGCAGCCGCGCGTTTTCCTGACCCAACTGCACCGCGGCTTCTTTCCACGCCTGCATCTTGCGCAACTCGCGGCGCAACTCGGCGTTCTGTTCTGCGATGCGCTGGTAGCTGCGGAAATCACGCACAAGGTTGATCGTGCCCGTCACTGGCGCCATGGCCCAATCGAGGTTTGGCACCAGCCGGTCTGTCACCTGCGCGCGGAACCGTTCCACGCGCGGGCTGTCGATGCGCCAGACCAGAAAGACACTGGCCAGCACCAGAACCAGCACACCCAAAAGAAGCCGCCGCAAGGGGCCGGCATAATCGGTGTTGGATGATCGGTCTCGGGCCAACGCTTGGGTCTCACCTGCGGTTGTTGCATCGCGGCGTGAAGTGGGCGGAGTGTGCCGCGATATGCCCCTTCAAAACAAGGGCCTGTTGAAAATGTGAAGGCGGGTCCTCAGCTGTCGTAGTCGATGGCGTGGCGCAACTGTTTTTCATATTCCAGCGCCTTGCCAGTGCCAAGCGCCACACAGTTCAGCGACTCGTCGGCGATGGACACGGCCAGCCCGGTCTGTTCGCGCAGTGCCAGATCCAGATCGCCCAGCAACGCGCCACCGCCAGTCAGCATCACGCCCCGGTCCACGATATCGGCTGCCAGATCGGGCGGTGTCGTCTCAAGCGCGGTCATCACCGCTTCGCAGATTTGTTGCACCGGCTCGGCCAGCGCCTCGGCAATCTGGGCCTGCGTGACTTCGATTTCCTTGGGCACACCGTTCAAAAGGTCGCGGCCCCGGATTTGCATCGACGTGCCGCGCCCGTCATCGGGCATGCGGGCGGTGCCGATGGATGTCTTGATGCGTTCGGCGGTGGTTTCACCCACCAGAAGGTTCTGCTGACGGCGCAGATAGCTGATGATCGCCTCGTCCATGCGGTCGCCACCCACGCGGACCGACCGGGCATAGACGATGTCCCCCAGCGACAGGACCGCCACCTCGGTGGTCCCGCCGCCGATGTCCACAACCATGTTGCCGGTGGGATCGGTGATGGGCATGCCCGCCCCGATCGCCGCCGCAATCGGTTCAGCAATCAGCCCCGCGCGCCGTGCACCAGCCGACAGAACCGACTGGCGAATGGCGCGCTTTTCCACAGGCGTCGCGCCATGGGGGACGCAGACGATGATCTTGGGTTTGGAAAAGGTCGAGCGTTTGTGCACCTTGCGGATGAAGTGCTTGATCATCTCTTCGGCAGTGTCGAAGTCGGCAATCACGCCTTCGCGCATGGGGCGGATGGCCTCGATGCTGCCGGGGGTCCGGCCCAGCATCAGCTTGGCGTCTTCGCCCACGGCCAGCACCTTCTTGACGCCGTCCTTGACGTGATAGGCCACCACCGAAGGTTCCGAAAGGATCACGCCCCGGCCCTTGACATAGACCAGCGTGTTCGCGGTGCCGAGGTCGATCGCCATGTCGGACGAAAACAGACCACCGAGATTTCCAAAGATCGACATCGACGCGCACCTTCGCAAAGAATTCAAAAAGGCCCGCGAGTCGAGCAACCAGCGAGCCGCCTGACTTATAAGCATCCGCGCATCGGGGTGAAAGGGGCGATTGCGCGTAAGTTGTGGCAGGTATCCGCCCATGTTTCCTGCACGAAACCTGTCGTACGGCACGTTGTTTCGGGGCTCTGTCCGCCATCAGGGATCGAATTGCCGTGGTTTCAGGCTAGAATTGGCAAAAGCCATTCAGACAAAGGGGCTCATCATGCGGAAACTTCAGGTGCAAGGCGTGCATCACATCACCTTGACGGGGGCGGACCGGCAGACCTCCATCGACTTTTGGGAGGGGGTTCTGGGGATGCCGTTCATCTTCGATCAGCCCAACCTTGATGATCCGGGCGAGGGGCACCTGTACTTTGATCCCGGCGATGGGCGGTTGATCACGATCTTCACCAACGAAAACCGCAAAGGCAACCGCGACCGCACGCCGACCGATCCGGGATGTGTGCACCACGTGGCCTTCGAGGTGGACCGCGCAACCTTCGATCAAATCCCGGAGCGACTGGAGGCGCGGGGCATCGACCATTCCGGGGTCAAAGACCGGGGCTTCATGCATTCGGTCTATTTCAAGGACCCTCTGGGCCTGCTGATCGAACTGGCATGTTACACTTTCATCCCGCCGCGCGGATCGTCCCATGCCGAAGTGATGCTGGAAGCGCACAAGCTGCGCGTAGCTGCGGGTGCCAAGGCGATTGAACGAGTGCATCTGGCCGACGCTGTGGAATTGATCGTGGAACGGTCGCAAGCGTCGTTGAGTGCAGACCGGAGCGCGCGGAATCCGTATGAGGAGTAACGGACTTTGAGGGGCAGTGTTGTGTTCGGCCGAACCTTGGCTGCACTTTCTCTACAGGCGGTCACTCCAAAGAGACGCCGAACGATACACAAATACGCATGGGCTCGGATGTTGTAATCCATTTTCGTTTGGACAGGGGCAACAGCGCACAAAGCAATCGTTGTTCCTACAATTCAGCGCGTTGCAGCCCCCGCATATTGTCGTTCAGACTTGGTGTTGCGCTGCCTGTCGAGATTTTTGATGCTTCATTGCAGGCAATTGTAACCGCTGGCAAAGCATCCGGCTTCAGGCTTCTTGAATGGGCTGGTTGGCTTACCGCCATGCCGTCCGATGTGGACTGTGACACTCTTCAGGGCTGTGGTCCGGGCCACTCACTCACCAGTCATTTTCGCTCAGCCCTAGGGTCTGTGGACATTCGGGATTCCTATTTGGTTTGATATCTGATTCAAACTTCCAAAATGGAGGTTTGAATGAACGAGCAACGGTTTGTGGTGTC
>CBFHND010000024.1:0-48947 GCA_965657085.1 uncultured Paracoccaceae bacterium | reverse complement strand
TGGGATCGCATCGCAGCACAGGCCAAGGCGCTGGGCCTGCCCACCATCGCCTCGGCCACGCCGCGCATGCACCACGGCGCGCGCCGCCGATTGGCGGATGTGCTGACCGCCATTCGCACCGGTGTACGGGTGGATGAACTGGGCCGGGGCGCCCTGACCAATTCCGAATGCCGGATGCGCAGCGGTGCGGAAATGGCCACCCTTTTCGAAGGCCATGAAGAGGCGGTGCAGCGCAGCGCGATTCTGTTGGACAAGCTGCGGTTCTCATTGGATGAATTGCGCTATGAATACCCCTCCGAGGCGACCGACAGCGAAACCGCCACCCAGCGGCTGGAGCGGCTGGCCTACGAAGGGCTGCGCTGGCGCTATCCGTCGGGGGCCCCGGAGAAGGTGCAAAAGCTCATCCGCCACGAACTCGACCTGATCGCCAAGCTGAAATACGAGCCCTATTTCCTGACGGTGCGCGACATCGTCCATTTTGCTCGCAGCCGGAACATCCTGTGCCAGGGGCGCGGATCGGCAGCCAATTCGGTGGTCTGTTTCTGCCTCGGCATCACCTCGGTCAGCCCCGAGATCGGCACCATGGTCTTTGAACGCTTCGTGTCCGAGGCCCGCGACGAGCCGCCCGACATCGACGTGGATTTCGAACACGAACGCCGCGAAGAGGTGATCCAGCATATCTATGAACGCTATGGCCGCCACCGCGCAGGGCTGTGCGCCACGGTGATCCATTACCGGGGCAAACGCGCCATCCGCGAGGTGGGCCGCGCCATGGGCCTGTCCGACGACACCATTGCGGCCATGTCGTCACAGCTGTGGGGCTTTTTCTCGACCAAGGGGTTGGAGGCCGAGCGCATGGCCGAGATCGGCCTTGATCTCAACGACTGCCGCCTGTCGCAGACGATGGACCTGATCTATCAGATCGTTGGGTTCCCCCGGCACCTCAGCCAGCACGTGGGCGGCTTCATCATTACCGATGGACGATTGGACGAACTGGTGCCCATCGAGAACGCGACGATGGAAGACCGCACCGTGATCTGTTGGGACAAGGACGACATCGACAGCCTTGGCATCCTCAAGGTCGATGTGCTGAGCCTTGGCATGCTGACGTGTATCCGCAAGGGGTTTGACCTGTTGAAGATGCACCACCAGCAGGACTGGACCCTGGCCACCCTGCCGCCCGAGGACCCGGCAGTGTACGACATGCTGTGCAAGGCTGACAGCATCGGTGTCTTTCAGGTGGAAAGCCGCGCGCAGATGAATTTCCTGCCCCGGATGCGGCCGCGCACCTTCTATGATCTGGTGATCGAGGTGGCGATCATCCGGCCCGGCCCCATTCAGGGCGACATGGTGCACCCCTATATCCGCCGCCGCAATGGCGAAGAGGCGGTCAGCTTTCCCTCGGACGCGCTGGGCAAAGTGCTGGGCAAGACACTGGGCGTGCCGCTGTTTCAGGAACAGGCCATGCAGATCGCCATCGTGGGTGCGGGGTTCACCCCCGAACAGGCGGATCGTTTGCGCCGGTCGCTCGCCACCTTCAAGAAACACGGCAACGTGTCGGAGTTCCGGACGCTGTTCCTGCGCGGGATGAAGCGTAACGGCTATGACGATGATTTTGCCGAACGCTGCTTTTCACAGATCGAAGGTTTTGGCAGCTACGGCTTTCCCGAAAGCCACGCGGCATCTTTTGCGCTGCTGGTCTATGCGAGTTCGTGGCTCAAGTGTCACCACCCCGGTATCTTTGCCTGTGCGCTGCTCAATTCCCAGCCGATGGGGTTCTATGCCCCGGCCCAGATCGTGCGTGACGCACGCGAACATGGGGTCACGGTGCGGCCCATCTGTATCAATACCAGCTATTGGGACAACGTGATGGAACCGGACGGCAAGGGCGGGCTGGCCCTGCGGCTGGGGTTTCGCCAGATCAAGGGGCTGTCCGAGGAGGATGCCGCATGGCTGACGTCCGCACGGGGCAACGGCTATGCGGCGGTGCGCGACGTATGGCGGCGCGCCGGGCTTGGACCTTCGGTTATTGCACGGCTGGCCGAGGCGGATGTGTTCGCCGCACTCGGCCACAGCCGCCGCGAGGCGCTCTGGGAGGCCAAGGCGCTGGTAAAGGGGCCGTCGTTGCCGCTTTTTGCGGGGGATATCGACGGTGAGGTGGTCAACGAACCTGCGGCCCTCTTGCCCCGGATGACACTGGGCGAAGAGGTGGTCGAAGACTATGCGTCCATGCGCCTGACGCTCAAGGCGCATCCCGTGGCCCTTCTGCGGCATATCCTGACACCGGGCGCGCCCTGCCATCCCGGGGCAGGGCTCTCACAAGACAGAGCGAACACTGTCCGGGCCTCGGGGCGCGCTTCTCAGCGTGGATTACGACACGCTCGACCTTAATGCCGGTCTGGTGTTGAAGCTCTGATCAAGACGGTATCTTGCACCCGTTCGGGATTTGGCCGCACCGCACACCGCCGATGCGGCCAAATCCCACGCTTCAAATCATGTCCCATCCACGTTAGAACGGCGCGAACCCCGGCAAGAGGCCTCGCGCAGTATGACCACCCCAAAACCTGTTGTTCTATGCATTCTTGACGGCTGGGGCCTGCGCGATGAACACACGGGCAATGCGCCGCTTTTGGCCAAGACCCCCACGTTCGACCGCATCATGGCCACCTGCCCCAATGCCACGCTGATCACGCATGGGCCTGACGTGGGACTTCCTTCGGGGCAGATGGGCAATTCCGAAGTGGGTCACACCAACATCGGTGCGGGCCGGGTGGTTGCAATGGATCTGGGCCAGATTGATCTGGCCATCGAAGACGGCAGCTTTTTCGAGAACGATGCGTTGCAGGATTTCATCGCCCGAACCAAGGCAAAGGGTGGTGCGGCGCACCTCATGGGGCTGGTGTCGGATGGCGGGGTGCATGGGCACCTCAACCACATGATTGCGGCGGTACGCGCGTGTACCGATGCGGGGCTGGCCGTGAACATTCACGCACTGACCGATGGCCGCGATGTCGCGCCGAAATCCGCCTACGGCTATTTTGACACACTGCAGAATGCGCTGCCTGAAGGCGCGCGGATTGTCACCGTCACGGGCCGCTATTTCGCCATGGACCGCGACAACCGCTGGGCGCGGGTCGAAGAGGCGTACCGCGCCATTGTCGAGGCACAGGGACAGCACACGGCACCGGATGCCCATGCCGCCATCACCGCCGCCTACAACAGATCGGAAAACGATGAGTTCATCGCAGCCACCGTTCTGGATGGCTATGATGGTGCGAAAGACGGCGATGGTTTGTTTTGCCTGAACTTTCGCGCCGACCGCGCACGCGAGATCATGGCGGCGATCGGACAGCCGGATTTCGACGCATTCGACATCGGCGGACGCCCGGCTTGGGCGGCGCTGCTGGGCATGGCCGAATACTCGGATCAGCACAACGACTACATTCAGACCGCCTATCCCAAGCCGGCCATCGTGAACACTCTGGGCGCATGGGTGGCCGAGCATGGGTTGCGCCAGTTCCGCATCGCCGAAACTGAAAAGTATCCGCATGTGACCTTTTTCCTGAACGGCGGCGTGGAAACCCCGGCGCAGGACGAAGATCGCTTTATGCCCAAGTCACCGGATGTGGCGACCTACGACGAACAACCCGAGATGTCAGCGCCCGAGGTGACCGATCGTTTGGTGCAGGCCATTGGTGCGGGCTACGATCTGATCGTGGTGAATTATGCCAACCCCGACATGGTGGGGCATACCGGCGACCTGACTGCAGCGATTGTGGCCTGCGAAGCGGTCGATAAGGGTTTGGCGCGTGTTCTGGACGCTTTGAAGGCCGCCGGGGGGGCCATGGTCCTGACCGCAGATCACGGCAACTGCGAAACCATGATCGACCCCGAAACCGGCGGACCGCACACCGCCCATACGCTGAACCCTGTCCCGGTGGCCGTGATCGGAGCCGAAGGCACGCTGGCGTCCGGGCGCCTCGCGGACCTTGCCCCAACCATTCTGGGTTTGATGAAGCTGGACGCGCCGCCCGAGATGACGGGACAGAACCTTTTGACATGACCCTGCGCGTGCTTTCCATAATGGCCTTTCTGGCCGCCAGCCCTGCAATGGCACAGGATGATGCAGGCAGGCTTGCGCAGGATGCGCGTGCAAGATTGCAGGACGCCGCTGCGCAGATGGATGCCGCAGACAGCGCGCGCGACCGGGTCAGGGCCTTGACCGAAGCCATTCAAGCCTACGAATCCGGGTTGGGGGCCATGCGGGATGGCCTGCGCCGTGCCTCTTTGCGCGAAACGCAGCTAAGCCGCCAACTGGCTGCGCGCGACGCTGACATTGCGCAACTGCTGGGCACCTTGCAATCCATCGGGGCCAGACCGTCGCCAACGGCATTCCTGCATCCTGAAGGGCCGACCGGCACAGCCCGCGCAGGCATGTTGCTGGCCGAACTGACGCCTGCGCTGAACGACCGGGCCAGCCGCTTGCGGCAGGATCTTGAAGATGTGCAAGCGCTACGCCTGCTTCAGACCCAGGCAGCCACGCAGCTGCAAACCGGGCTGAGCGAAGTGCAACAGGCCCGTACCGCGCTGAGCCAGGCGATGGCCAACCGGACTGATCTGCCGCTGCGATTCACCGAGGATCCGGTGCGGACTGCCATTTTGATTGCTTCGACTGAAACGCTGGATGCTTTCGCCTCGGGTCTCAGCCAGATCGCACTGAATGACGCAGGCGCTGCTTTTGTGGACCTCGACGCCCAGATCGGTGATTTCCCTTTGCCCGCCCAAGGGCTGCTGCTGCGCGCGGCAGGCGAGGCAGATGCCGCTGGCATCGCGCGCCCCGGCATCCTGTTGGCCACGCGCGCCGGTGCGCTGGTTACGGCACCCACGGCGGCCACCGTGCGGTATCAGGGTCCGTTGCTCGACCTGGGCAATGTCGTGATTCTCGAACCCGCGCCCGATACTCTGTTTGTGCTTGCGGGACTTGGCGTCGTTTATGCTGAAACAGGTGAAGTGTTGGCCACGGACGCGCCAATTGGCCTGATGGGCGGTCTTTCGGCGGATCAAAGCGCAAATGAGCCTTCAACTGGTGGTGATGGCTCTGGAACTGCGCGCTCAGAAACGCTCTATATAGAAGTAAGACGAGGTAACGTACCGCAGGACCCCGCATCGTGGTTCCGCATGGGCAAGGATGGATAGTACAAAATGAAGAAATTCGTGATGGCCGCAGTGGGCGGAACACTGGCAGGTGTGATAGCCACGACGCAGGTGGCAGGCCCCTTGCTGGCGCAGGAACAGGCCCGAACCACTAATGTCTATGAACAACTGGATCTGTTCGGCGACATCTTTGAACGCATTCGTGCGCAATATGTCGAAGAGGTGGATGCTGGCGAACTGATCGAGGCGGCCATTGATGGCATGCTGACATCTCTTGATCCGCATTCCAGCTATCTGTCGCCCGATGACGCGGCACAGATGCGGGTGCAGACACGTGGAGAATTCGGCGGTCTGGGCATCGAGGTCACACAGGAAGATGGGTTTGTCAAAGTTGTCTCGCCCATTGATGGCACCCCCGCGGACGAGGCCGGCATGGAAGCCGGTGACTTCATCACCCACGTGGACGGCGAAAGCGTTCTGGGCCTGACCCTTGATGAGGCCGTCGAAAAGATGCGCGGCCCCGTCGGCTCCGAGATCATCATCACCGTGGTGCGCGAAGGGGAAAACGAACCCTTCGACGTGTCCCTGATCCGCGATACCATCGAATTGCAGGCCGTGCGGGCCCGCACCGAAGGCAAAACCGTCGTGGTGCGCGTGACCACCTTCAACGACAAGACATATCCCAACCTTGAGGAAAAGCTTGCCGCCGAAGTCGAAGCAGCAGGCGGTATCGACAGCGTCAACGGCTTTGTCGTCGACCTGCGCAACAACCCTGGTGGGCTGCTGACACAGGCGATCAAAGTGTCTGATGCCTTCCTTGAAGAAGGTGAAATCGTATCCACCCGGGGCCGTGATCCCGCTGACGGTGACCGGTTCAATGCCACACCCGGCGATCTGGCGCAGGGCAAGCCCATTGTGGTTCTGATCAACGGCGGGTCGGCCTCGGCCTCCGAGATCGTCGCGGGCGCGCTGCAGGATCACCGCCGTGCGGTTGTCGTGGGCACCAAGAGCTTTGGCAAAGGGTCGGTGCAGACCGTGATGCCGTTGCGGGGCGACGGGGCCATGCGCCTGACCACTGCGCGCTATTATACGCCGTCCGGGAGATCCATTCAGGCGTTGGGCGTCAGCCCGGATATCGTCGTTGCACAACCACGCCGCCAACCCGAGGACGAGAACGAGGATGAGGCGACATCGCTCTTCCGGTCCGAGGCCGAACTGCGCGGCAGCCTGAACAACGACAGCCTGAGCGAAGACGAGATCCGCCAAATCGAAGCGGACCGGGCCAAGGCCGAAGCCGCCGCGGAACTGCGCGAGGAAGACTATCAGCTGGCCTATGCCATCGACATCCTCAAAGGTCTGGGCGCGCTGGGCCCGCAGGACTGATCGCGCCACGGCAAAGGACAACCAAGGGCGGCATCGGGGAAACCGGATGCCGCCTTTTTTGTGGGCCGGATCAAAGTGCCGCCACGGCACTTTGACGGGATGAAAACGACCGATGGACAACGCCGCCGCGACCGCGCACAGCTTGGCCATGACATTCGCCGGAGACCTATCATGGACATCGACTTCAGCCTTGAGAACCTGACCGTAACGCCGCACGACGACGGAGTCGTCACGGTAACCCTGTCGCGCCCGACCAAACGCAATGCGCTCAACGCCGAGACGATCGAGGAGCTGATAGAAGTCTTTTCCAAACTGCCCCGCGCCGGTGCGCGTGCCGTGGTCTTGAACGCGCAGGGCGATCATTTCTGTGCTGGTCTTGATCTGGTTGAACACCACCGGGAAGACCGCCGCCCCGAGGATTTCATGCACGTGTGCCTGCGCTGGCACGAAGCGTTCAACAAGATGGAATATGGCGGCGTGCCGATCATCGCGGCGCTGAAAGGGGCGGTTGTGGGCGGAGGGCTCGAACTTGCGTCCTCGGCGCACGTTCGGGTTATGGACCCCACGACTTATTTTGCCTTGCCCGAAGGTCAACGCGGCCTGTTCACAGGCGGCGGGGCGACGATCCGCGTGGCCGATCTGGTTGGTAAGGCGCGCATGATCGACATGATGCTCACAGGCCGCGTGTATAAAGAAGACGAGGCCGTGGCCGTGGGTCTGGCCCAATACCGCGTGCAGGATTCCGAGGCCAAGGCCTTGGAGCTGGCGCGCTTGGCGGCGGAAAACCCACCACTCAGCAATTTCGCCATCTGTTCGGCCATCAGCCACATGCAGAACATGTCCGCGCTCGACGCCGCCTATGCCGAAAGCGTGGTGGCGGGCGTGGTGAATACACAGCCTGCATCGCGTGACCGTCTGGATGCGTTCGCCAAGGGCACGGCCGCGCGCGTGCGCCCGGACTGAACGCGGGTCCGGCGCATGACCCTGAACCTCGTATTGTTCATTCCGGCGTGTTTTTTGCTCAACCTCGCCTTTGGTCCGAACAACCTTTTGGCCCTGACACATGGTGCACGGCAGGGTGTCGGTTTTGCCTTGCGCGCCAGCATGGGCCGCTTGCTCGCCTTTGCGCCGATGATTGCGCTCAGCGGGCTGGGCCTCGGGCTTTTGTTGTCGGCCTCTGCGACGGCCTTTACCGCGCTCAAGGTCATCGGTGCGGCCTATCTGATCTGGCTTGGCCTGCGCCTTTTGCGGTCAGATGCTTTGACTTCGACCGCAAGCTTCGAGGCGTCGGCGCCTGACGTCGGCAACGCGTTTCGGCGTGAGGCCCTTGTCGCTTTGGGCAATCCAAAGGCCATTCTGGTTTTTGCCGCCTTCTTTCCGCAGTTCGTCGACCCGCAAGCCTACACCACCAGCTATGCGGTTCTGGGCGCGCTGTTCATGATGCTCGAAGTGGTGGCCATCTGTTGCTATGCGGTTCTGGGTCGGTTCGCGGCGCGTGCGGCCTCCAACAGGTTGCACTGGTTCAGCCGGGCCTCGGGGCTGGGCATGATCGGATTTGGTGTGGCGATGGTCTTTGCGCGGCGTCCCGATCTGGCCTGAAGGATTTCTCGGGTTCGCCAGCGCCTCAGGATGTCTCGACGCAATGGCGCCGAAACGCCCGCTTCAGCATGTCAAGCTCGGCACGCAGCAACTCCATTTCCGCCCGAAAGTCATCGCCCAGAACCTCACCTGCGATCAGCGTGAAATGCGCCAGCCGGGTGCCATCCGCCGGGTCTGAAATCACAAACGTCTGCACCCCGTCGGCGATGGCCTCTGCCGGGATCGGCACCTGCAAATGCCAACGACCTGCATCCTCGTCTTCAACCATCTTGATATCGGGGACGGGCTTGTCCAGATGATGCACCACGATCTGTGGCACGTTGCCATCGTCGCTGGTGATGACGCCATTCCAGATACCGCCGCGAATGCGTGTGGCTGTTACAGTCAGATTGCTCATGTCTGGCCCTTTCTCACAACGATGCCCGCGGTCGGCGCGAGAAGGTGACATCCCGCAGCACAACCTGGTTCATCTCCGGTCCTTCAAAGATCAGATCGATCCACGCCCGTTCCACACGCTTTTCGTTGAGGTTGGAATACGCGAGATCAAATTCGACGGTAATGTCCTTTTCGTGCAGCGGCAGTTCGCGCACGATCTGTTCGGTGTTGGGGCCATGGCGAATATTGAGCCGCGCAAAGATTTCCAGCGGCTTTTCCATCTCCACAATGGTGTCCATCCGCAGAAGATGGGACCGTTTCAACCCATTCGTGGCCCCTTCGGGCAGGTCGATCACAAGGCTCAGGAATGATCCGTCGAACTTGAAAACATCAAGGCGCAGGCCGTAAGGGGCCAGATCCTCTTCGCGCGTGTTGCGCAGCTGGCGCAGGGTCAGTTCGCTCAGCTTGCAATCGTGAAACAGGGTCACTTCGTCGCCAAGCATGGACTTGGTTTCCACCGAACTCATCCCCGGATTGGGCAGCGGGCCACGCCACAGGGCAGGACGCCACGACCAATCCGCGTTGTGCGGTTTGGAAAAGCTGGTCGAACCGATCACCGGCAGGGCCAACCGTTCATCTGCCGTATGGATCAACCGATCAAGGTGCGACCGCATCAGCCGCGCGCCGTTGCGCAACTGGCGCAAATGGTTGAGGTCTGTCTTGCCTGCATTGCGCGCCGCACGCGCCCACCGGCGCATCGCGCGGCGGTGCGACAGTTTTTCGATAATGCTGCGTGTCTTGTCTGCCATCGGGCTTGGATGCCTCGTTATCGGATGTTGCAGGTATTTAACGAAATGGTTTCAGTCAAATAAACCTGCAATTGCAGATGTGAACCCTTTTTTGGCGCCTGTGTCTTTTGATGAGTCCTTTGGCAGGGGTTTTGCCAAACTGTTGGCCGCGACGGCCCCGGCAATGGATTGCGCCTCGGTGCGCTTTGCCAATTGTACCAGCAACCTTGCGCCGTCTGGCCCCGTTATGCGTCCGCCCTCAGGGCCATAAGCCGCAAGGCCCAGCTGTTGCGCCCCGATGCGACCCGCCGCACGCCAGTACACCGCAGACAGCCCTTCGCGTGCCGGGCTCGGTGCGCGCGCCCGGATCAGGACAATCCCATCCTGCGATTGGCTTTCCAGTATTTCGGTGTCACGCAAGGCGGCGCGCAGGCTTGATTCCGTTACGGGTGCTGCGTCCGGTGCAATACGCTCAACGCTGATGGTGATCATGCCCAGCGGGGCGTCGAGCGCACCCAATGGATCACCCAGAGTGTCGCACCGCGCCAGAATTGCAAAATTTGCGCGAAGGCTGCGCGGTTCGATGCAAAACCCATCCGGGGGCACCAGTGTCACGGCCCCCCGCGCCAGGTCTGCCTGCCGCAACGGCGCGGCCTGGGGCGTACCTTGCGGCGCTTGCAACAGGTTGAATTGCGCCGGGCCGCCTTCACAGCCGCCCAGCGTCGACAGGATCGCCGCGGCGATCAGACCTTTAAAGGTCCATGTATTCATGCCGCTCGGCCTTGCCACCGGGATGCGTCACCGCACCCTTGTACGTTGCGCCAACCTGCTGCGCGTATTTCCACAGCGCGCCAGACCCATAGATGGTTTCGCGCGGACCTTTCCAATCGGCTTTGCGCGCTTCCAGTTCTTCGTCGGTCAGGTCGACGTTGATCGACCCTTCGATGGCATTGATCGTGATCACATCGCCATCTTTCAACAGCGCAATGGGGCCGCCATGTGCGGCCTCGGGGCCCACGTGCCCCACGCAGAAACCGCGTGTCGCACCGGAAAAGCGGCCATCGGTGATCAGGGCCACCTTCTTGCCCATGCCTTGACCGCTCAGGGCCGCGGTGGTGGCCAGCATCTCGCGCATACCGGGGCCGCCCGAAGGACCTTCGTTGCGGATCACGAACACTTCGCCTTCCTCGTAGGTGCGGTTCTGGACGGATTCGAACGCATCCTGCTCGCATTCGAACACGCGCGCCGGGCCGGTAAAGATCTGGTGCTGCGGTTCGATGCCCGCGACCTTCACGATGGCGCCCTCAGGGGCCACGTTGCCTTTCAGGCCGACAACGCCACCGGTCTTGGTGATCGGTGTTTCGACTGGATGGATCACGGTGCCATCGGCATCCAGCGCGATCTTGTCCAGCTCTTCACCGATGGAATAGCCGGTTGCGGTCATGCAATCCTCGTGGATCAGACCCGCCTTGCGCAGTTCCTTCATCACCACATAGACGCCCCCGACCTCATAGAGATCCTTGGCCACGTACTGACCGCCGGGTTTCAGATCGACGAAGTAGGGCGTGTCGCGGAAAATCTCGCAGACGTCATCAAGGTAGAAGTCGATACCCGCTTCATGTGCCATCGCGGGCAGGTGCAGACCGGCATTTGTCGACCCACCGGTGCAGGCCACGACGCGCGCCGCGTTTTCGAACGCTTCGCGGGTGCAGATGTCGCGCGCGCGGATGTTCTTTTCGATCAACGTCATGACCGCCGCACCGGACGCCTCGGCATACTGATCGCGGCTTTGGTAGGGCGCGGGTGCGCCAGACGAATTGGGCAGGGCAAGGCCGATGGCCTCGGATACACAGGCCATGGTGTTGGCGGTGAACTGGCCACCGCAGGCCCCCGCCGACGGACAGGCCACACGTTCGAGGATTTCCAACTCGGCTTCGGTCATTGTGCCGTTTTGCTGGCGCCCCACCGCTTCGAACATGTCCTGCACGGTCAGATCGCGATTGGCGAAATCCTCGGGCACCTTGGCCCCGGTGGGCGCACGACCCGGAAGGATCGACCCGCCATAGAGAAAGACAGACGGCACGTTCAGGCGGATCATCGCCATCATCATGCCGGGCAGGGATTTGTCGCACCCCGCCAGACCCACGATCGCGTCATAGCAATGGCCGCGCATGGTCAGCTCGACCGTGTCGGCAATGGCCTCGCGCGACGCCAGTGACGACCGCATGCCTTCGTGGCCCATGGCGATGCCGTCGGTTACGGTGATGGTGGTAAATTCACGCGGCGTGCCATAGGCCGATTTCACACCCATCTTGACCGACTGCGCCTGACGGTTCAGCGCAATGTTGCACGGTGCCGCCTCGTTCCAGCAGGTGGCCACGCCGACCAGAGGCTGGTGAATTTCCTCTTCGGTCATGCCCATCGCGTAATAGTACGACCGGTGCGGCGCGCGCGCGGGCCCTTCGGTCACATGACGGCTTGGCAGTTTGGATTTGTCGAACTTGCCCTTCAGCATGGCAGCCTCCCTGAATGCGTTGCGCACCGGAATACCCCGCGACCCCACCCCCTGCAAGCGCTACCGCCATGCTTGTATTGGCCCAAGCCGGTCACTAGGTTGAAAGCCCGGGCCATTCTGCCCATCGCCGATCTCAGGGCCTTATGGAACCAACCCTCTTTTCTTTCATCTGGAAGCACTCAAAGCGCCAGCAGGTCATGCTGCTTTTGCTGACACTGGTGACCTTTCCGTTTCTCTATGCGTCGTTGGAACTGCCTAAGCGGATCATCAACGATGCCATTGGTGCGCATAGCGAAAGGATCGACGTTTTTGGCCTTGAGTTGAGCCAGACCGGATTTCTTCTTGCCTTGTGCTTTGCATACCTTGCTGCGGTGTTGTTGCATGGCCTTCTCAAGATGCGCCTGAACACGATGAAGGGTGTCGTTGCCGAACGCATGCTGCGCCGTCTGCGCTACACGCTTGTATCGCGGATGCTGCGGTTTCCCGGCAGCTATTTCCGCACCACCAGTCAGGGCGAACTGGTGTCGATGGTCACCTCAGAGGCCGAGCCGATGGGTGGCCTGATGGGTGATGCGCTGGCGCAGCCGGTGTTTCAGGCCGGTCAGATGCTGATCATCGTGATCTTTCTCTTTGCCCAAAGCATCTGGTTCGGGCTGGCGGGCATTGCCCTTATTCCGTTGCAGGCGTGGTTGATCCCCATGTTGCAACGGCAGATCAATCTGCTGAACAAGGACCGGATCAAGGAAGTGCGCGCACTGGCCGCCGAAATCGGCGAAAGCGCCGCCGGGATCACCGATCTGCGCACCAACGGGGGCATGCGCTACAGGCTGGCTCTGTTCACCGACCGGTTGGGCCGTTTGTTCGATATCCGGTTCAAGATCTACAACAAGAAATTCTTCATGAAGTTCCTCAACAACTTCATCACCCAGCTGACCCCGTTCTTTTTCTATTCCGTGGGTGGGTATCTTGCCATTCAGGGCCAGATTTCCGTGGGGGCGCTTGTTGCGGCTCTCGCCGCCTACAAGGATCTGTCCAGCCCATGGAAAGAGCTTCTGACATACTACAACCAGGTGCAGGACATGTCCTTGCGCTGGGACATCGTAACCGAGCGGTTCAATCCCAAAGGGCTGGTGGATGCAAAGCTGTTCGAAGGCGAGCCGGACGAGGTGCCGCGACTGGACGGAGAGATCGTGCTGGATCACGTGACCGTTCGCAATACTGACGGCAACCCGGTTCTGCAGGATATCAACCTGACACTGCCACCGCGTGCGCGCGTCGCCATACAGGTCTCCAACCAGTCCGAGCGGCGGGCCATGGCCGAACTTCTGACGCGCGAAGTCACGCCATATCGGGGATCGGTCACCATGGCCGGGCATGATCTGGCAACCCTGCACCAATCGGTGATTTCCGCGCGCATCGGCTATGCCCATTCGCGCCCTTATCTATTTGATGGCACCATCGGTAGCAACCTGATGATGCCCTTGATGACCAACCCCAAAACCATCCTTTGGGATCCCAAACACAAGGATCGCGCCAGCATCGAGGCCCGCCGCGCGGGCAACAGTCCGGACAGCCTGAGGGCCGAATGGATCGACCCGGAGATTGCAGGCCTGACCGATCCCGAGGAAATTCGCAGCTGGTGGTTCCAGTTGGTGCAGGCGATGGGGCTTGATGAGTTCATGTTCCGCCGAATGCTCAAAAGCCTGATCGAACTGGATTTGCACAAACCTCTTGCGGATGCGGTCGTGGCCTTGCGGCCCGAGGTTGAAAAACAGCTGGCCGCGCGTGGTCTGCTGGACGCGGTGCACAGGTTCGATCCCGAGCAGTTCAACCCCGCTGTTCCCTTGGGCGGCAACCTTCTGTTCGCTTCACCGCTGCATGACATCTCGCAACAGGGTCTGGCCGCCGAGCGTGAGTTTCTGAGCCTCATCATTCAGGAAGGCCTTGCCGAAGAAGGCATCGCCATCTCGCAAACCCTTGTCGAAACGCTCAACCAGACCTTTGGCCGCGACGGAACGCAACACCCGCTGTTCACCGCCCTTGGCATTGAGGAGGAGCTTTACGAAAAACTGGTCGATATCGCGAAGCGACGCCGTGAAAGCGGCGATTCCGCGCTGGACGAAGATGAATTTGCGCTGTTGCTGACGGTTCCGTTTGCCTTCACGGCCGAACAGATTGGCCCCGCGTTCCCCGACAGCTTCAAGGACGAAATCCTGCGCATCCGTAAATCCAGCGGCGCGGCCCTGCGGGAGCGGACCAAGGACATGTTCGTCGAAGTCGCCCCGGAGAATTACCTGCCGCGCCTGACGATCCTCGAAAATGCGCTTTACGGGCGCGTGTCTGCAATAGCCGGTGCGCGCGCCGAAGAGATCGAAGACATCGTCGCCAACCTGATGATCGAAAAGGATCTGCGTCGCCGCGTGGCCGAAACCATCTTTGATCTGCCCACGGGATTGGGTGGTGCCAACCTCCCCACCGTTTTCCACGAACGGGTGGCATTCAGCCGGGCAGGGATCAAACGCCCCGACATTCTGGTCCTTGATCAGGCGCTGGCCAGCCACGATGCAAAGGCAAGACAGGCAACGCGACAGGCATTGCGCGGACTGCTGCCGCATTCGACATTGATCTTCATGGAAGAGAAGTTTGAAAACCCCGACGCCTACGACGTGTTTGTCGAAATCAACAACGGGCGCATCGATGGGGTGCAAATCCTTGACGGTGAAGAGGACGACGATGGCACATCTCGGGACCTGCGCCGCAAGTTGCGTGTGATTGGCCAGACCGATCTTTTTGGAAAACTGGACAGCCGCAACCAGCGCCTGTTGGCCTTTGCCGCGCAATGGTACGAGGCAAAGGAAGGGCAGCGGATATTTTCCATGGATGAAAAGCCGGACGCAGCATACCTGTGTGTGTCCGGGCAGGCCTTGATGGGTTACCGCGATGATGCAGACATCGATCACCCGGTTACGGTCGTCAATCCCGGCCGCTTGATCGGGGATCTGGCGATCATCCTGAACGAACCACGCCAACTTGACCTGACGGCGACGACCGATGCGACCTTCTTGCGCATTCGTGCCGAAGACTTCCGTGCCGTGTACGAAAATGACACGACGGTCCTGTTGCACCTTCTGAAAACCGTGGGCAGTCATCTGACCGGAGCCGCGGAATTGCTGCGTGAAGCCAAGATCGATATCCCAGGCGATGTTGGCCCGCCAGAGCCGCCGCTGGAGTAAGGTGATGTGGCCTTCATACCCTGCGCACGGCCTTTTGACGGGTCCGGCGCGCGCCAAGGCGGAAACCTGGCGGTTGTTGATCGGCCTGATCTGTGCCGCCACGGCCTATCTGGCGATGACGCAGTTTTTCTATGGTCTGATCTTGGGTTCCATGTCTCCAATGGCAGGGGCAGAGTTTGCACAGCGATTGGCAACCGGCAGCACGCCGTCGGCAATGCTGGTTCTGCTGTTCAGTTTCGGGTTGATGCCGGTTGCGCTGGCGGGCGTTGTGGTGGTCTTTCACCGGCGAAGCCCGATCACCCTTTTGGGCCCCTGGCCGCTTTTCCGGGGGCAATTTTGGGTGGCTGCCTGGGCCATGGTCGTGCTCAACGCGGCACTGATGATCCTGCCGCCATGGGGCATGGATGAACCGCTTGAACCGGGATTGCAGGTCAGCACTTGGGTCATGCTGTTGCCCTTTTCGCTGGTCGCGGTTCTGGTTCAGACAGGGTCCGAAGAAATCCTGTTTCGCGGATATATCCAGCAACAGCTCGCAGCGCGCTACCGCTCGCCCTGGATTTGGATGGTCATGCCCTCAGCGCTTTTTGCGGCCGGTCACTACACGCCGGAGACCGCGGGTGAAAACGCGCTTCTGATCGCGGCTTGGGCGGGCATCTTCGGCATGGTGATGGCGGATCTGACAGCGCGGTCCGGAACGCTTGGCCCTGCGATCGCGGTGCATTTCGTCAACAACGTCATGGCCATCCTTGTCACCTCGGTGCCGGATGACCTCAATGGGCTTGCGCTGTTCCAGCTGCCCTTTTCCATGGCGGACGAAGCCGCGATGTCCGCATGGTTGCCCGTAGATTTCGGACTGATGCTTGTCAGTTGGCTGGCCGTACGCCTTGCCATTCGCCGCTGATTGCAATTGAGGCCCGCCCGGACTATTTGAAAGGGCGAAACGCCAGCAGGATGCCCATATGAACTGGATCACCAACTACGTCCGGCCCCGGATCAACTCGATCTTTTCGCGCCGCGAAACGCCGGACAACCTGTGGACCAAATGCGATGACTGCGGCACCATGCTGTTTCACCGCGAAGTCAGCGACAATCTGAATGTCTGCACCAACTGCGGGCATCACATGGGCATCACCCCGCGGGACCGGTTCACCGCGCTGTTCGATGGGGGCATCTTTGCCGAAATCGCCGTGCCGCAACCCACCGCCGACCCGCTGAATTTCCGCGACCAGAAGAAATACCCTGACCGCATGAAAGCCGCCCAGAAAACCACGGGCGAAACCGAGGCGATGCTGGTCGCCGCAGGCGAGATCGGGCGCACGCCCATCGTGGCCGCGGCGCAGGACTTTTCCTTTATGGGTGGCTCCATGGGCATGTACGTGGGCAACGCGATCATCGCCGCCGCCGAAGAAGCGGTAAAACTCAAGCGCCCCTTGATCCTGTTTTCCGCCGCAGGTGGCGCGCGCATGCAGGAAGGCATCCTGAGCTTGATGCAAATGCCGCGCACCACCGTCGCAATCCAGATGCTGAAAGAAGCGGACCTGCCCTATATCGTGGTGCTGACCCATCCCACGACCGGAGGGGTGACCGCCAGCTATGCAATGCTGGGCGATGTGCATATCGCGGAACCCAACGCGCTGATCTGCTTTGCCGGGCCACGGGTGATCGAACAAACGATCCGAGAGAAACTGCCCGAAGGCTTTCAGCGGGCGGAATACCTGCTGGATCACGGGATGCTCGACCGGGTCACACCACGCACGGAAATGCGCGATGAACTGATCACGATCACCCGGATGCTTCTGGGTCTGTCCCCCGCGATCAAGGCCGATCTGCCTGCGCCCGGCCCGATAGGCGAGGACGAAGCCACGCCCGCCCCTGAGCCTTCGACAGACGACGCAGCCAAATGAAAAAAGCCGGCTCTGACATCATCCTCGACCGGATGATGGCCTTGCACCCCAAGATCATCGATCTGACGCTGGATCGGGTGTGGCGGTTGCTGGATGCGCTGGGCAATCCGCAGAATGACCTGCCGCCCGTCATCCACATCGCAGGAACCAATGGCAAGGGATCCACCCAAGCGATGATCCGCGCGGGGCTGGAGGCTGCAGGCAAGACGGTGCATGCCTATACATCGCCGCATCTGGCGCGCTTTCACGAACGCATTCGGCTGGCTGGCAACCTGATTTCAGAAGACGCGCTGAGCGCAGTTCTGGACGAATGTTACGAGGCCAACGGTGGCGCGCCGATCACCTATTTCGAGATCACGACCGTTGCGGGGATATTGGCCTTTGCGCGCACCCCCGCGGATTACACGTTGCTTGAAGTGGGCCTTGGCGGGCGGCTCGACGCCACCAATGTCATTGCACGCCCGGCGATGACGGTCATCACGCCCGTGTCGATCGATCACGAACAGTTTCTTGGCAACACCCTGACCAAGATCGCCGGGGAAAAGGCGGGGATCATCAAGCATGGTGTGCCATGCGTGGTCGGCCCCCAAGATCCCGAAGCGATGGACGTCATCGAAGCCGTTGCCGAACGCAATGCCGCCCCTCTGCTGGCCTACGGACAACACTGGCATGTGGGGCCGGATCACGGACGGATCGCATTTCAGGATGAAACCGGCCTTCTCGATTTGCCCAGACCGAACCTGATCGGCGATCATCAGGTGGAAAATGCAGGCGCGGCCCTGGCGGTGCTGCGCGCGCTTGGGATGGACGAGGCTGCATGTGAGGCTGCCGTCACCCGTGCGGAATGGCCTGCACGCATGCAACGGTTGCGTGAGGGTCCGTTGGTTGATGCCGCCCCCAGAGCCGAGCTTTGGTTGGACGGGGGGCACAACGCTGCGGCAGGGGACGCGCTGGGCAAGGTGATGGCAAACTTGCCTGATCGGCCCACCTTCATGATTTGCGGCATGTTGAACACCAAGGATGTGACGGGATACCTGCGGCCCCTCGCGGCTGAGGCCCAAACGCTTTACGCCGTGTCCATCCCCGGAGAGGCCAACACGCTGCCCGCTTCTGAAACAGCCGATGCCGCGCGATCTGTTGGGCTGACGGCAGTGGAAGCGGACAGCGTGCAGGGCGCTCTTGAACAGATCGTGGCCAAGACGCCGGATGCGCGGGTTCTGATCTGCGGATCGCTGTATCTGGCCGGGGCGGTTCTGCGCGAAAACGGCTAGGGTTTAGTGCTGCTCGTCTGTTCAGCGGCCCCAGTCCGCTGCCTGCATCTCGCGCAGGCGCGAGGCTGTGCGCTCAAACTCAAATGTGCCTTCCCCCTCGATATACAGCATCTCGGGTGAAGCCGCCGCCGAGCAGATCAACCTGACACGCGCCTCGTAAAGCGCGTCGATCAGCGTCACGAAACGTTTGGCCTCGTTGAAATTCGACCGCGACAGACATGGGATATCATCCAGCAGCAGAACCCGCACCGCCTCTGCAATGGCAAGGAAATCGGCGGGTCCCAGCGGGTTGCCACACAGATCGAAGAAACGCGCGCGTCCCACGCCATTGCGAAAGGCCGGCAGGGTCACATCGCGCCCCTTGATCCGCAGGACCAGCGGATCGCCCGGGCCACCAGCCAGATCGTCCCAGACACTGTCCATGGCCATGCGCGCTTCGGGACCGACGGGCGTGAAATAGACATCCGTTCCCGCCAGCCGGTCCTGACGATAATCTGTCGGGCTGACCAGTTCATGCACCACCATGCGGTCCTTGATCAGGTCGATGAACGGCAGGAAAAGCTGGCGATTCAGGCCGTCCTTGTAAAGATCATCCGGCACACGGTTCGACGTTGTGACCACGACCACATTTGCCTCGAACAGCGCCTCGAACAGCCGCCCGACAATCATTGCATCGGTGATGTCGGTGATCTGCATCTCGTCAAAGGCCAAAAGCCGCACGGACTTGGCAACCTTCGCGGCAACCGGGGCCACTGCATCTTCGGCCCCGTTCTGCCGCTCAAGGTGCAAGGCGGCGTGGATTTCCTGCATGAACGCATGGAAATGCACCCTGCGCGCAGGCACGTCCCCCAGATGAGATACGAAAAAGTCCATCAGCATCGACTTGCCGCGCCCCACTCCGCCCCAAAGGTACAGCCCCCTGGGCGCGTCGGGCGCCTTGCGAAACCATCCGCCCTTGTTCGGCGTCACAAGCGCTTGGCGGATACGTTCAAACTCCGGCAGCACCGCGACCTGCGCCGGATCGGATTGTAGCGCGCCGCTTGTCGTGAGGTCGGAATAGAGCTTGGCAAGATCGGTCATACCTTCGATTACCTTGAGCAGCGCAGGTTGAAAAGCAACCGTGCAGGCAAGCAACAAGATTTGTGAACCGAGCGGCAGAAACCCTGATTTGACCTGCAGTCAGGATTTCGTAGGGTCGCGGAACGCAGCGCAAGGATTCCCCCGCATGTCTGACCGTACCCCGTTATTCACCCCGGTTCTGATCGTGGGGTGCATCATCATCATGGTCAGCTTTACCGTGCGCGCATCCTTCGGAGTTTTCCAGATCCCGGTGGCGGAGGAATTTGGATGGCTGCGTACCGAATTTTCGCTGGCCATTGCCATTCAGAACCTTGCCTGGGGCATCGGTCAGCCGTTGTTCGGCGCGGTTGCCGAAAAGATCGGTGACCGCAAGGCGATCGTGATCGGGGCACTGGTTTACGCCGTTGGCCTGGTTCTGACGGCCAATTCCACCACGCCCATTGAACACCAGACCTATGCATGGCTTGTGGGCTTTGGCGTGGCGGGCACCGGGTTCGGGGTAATCCTTGCGGTGGTCGGGCGGGCGTCAAGCGATGACAACCGGTCCATGTCCTTGGCCATCGCCACTGCGGCGGGCAGTGCCGGTCAGGTCTTTGGTGCGCCTTTGGCCGAATGGATGCTGACGCTGATGAGCTGGCAAATGGTGTTCATCTGGTTTGCCGGTGCAATCTTGATGATGATCCTGACTTTGCCGTTGATGCGCGCGCCGCAAGTTGCGTCCAAGGCCGAGCTTGAGGAAAGCATGGGCCAGATCCTGATCAAAGCCTTTCGCGACCCGTCCTACACGCTGATCTTTCTGGGCTTTTTCAGTTGCGGGTATCAGCTGGCGTTCGTGACGGCGCATTTCCCGGCCTTCGTGACCGAAATGTGTGGTCCGATCCTGCCGGGGGGCGTGCTGCACAACATCGGGATCACAACCACCTCTGCGCTGGGCGCGGTTGCAATCTCGCTGATCGGGCTGGCCAATATCGCGGGCACTCTGGCCGCGGGCTGGGCGGGCAAGAGGTATTCAAAGAAGTACCTGCTCGCGGGCATCTACACCGGGCGCACGCTCTTTGCCGCGCTCTTCATCCTGTTTCCGATCACGCCAGCGACCGTTATCCTGTTCTCGGTCGGAATGGGCGCTTTGTGGCTGGCCACTGTACCTTTGACCTCGGGCCTCGTGGCGCACATTTACGGGCTGCGCTACATGGGCACGCTCTATGGCATTGTCTTTTTCAGCCACCAGTTGGGCAGCTTTCTGGGTGTGTGGCTGGGGGGGCGGATGTATGACCTGACCGGAGATTACACGTTGGTCTGGTGGATTGGTGTGGGCGTGGGCGCGTTCAGTGCCGTGGTACACCTGCCGATCCGCGAACGCCGACTTGGCACGGCGGCAACAGCCTGACTTCAGCCCGCCGCGCGCCAGCGGTCGAGGATATAGCGACTTGTCATCAGGTCCAGATGCGCGCCGCCGCCGTTCTTGAACAGGGTGATGTCAGCGTCCGAGCGTCGCTTGAACTGTGCCAGATCATAGTAGTCGGCAATCAGGTCAGCCCGGTCGATTGCCCCGGTTTCCAGCGGGATCTTGATCTCGCCGATGTGGCCCACCGTGGTGTCATAGCTGTCCACGAACACCCGTGCCTTTTGCAGCGCCGCGTCATCGGCCTCGCGCATGTCGGGGCGGTAGGCGCCGATCAGGTCGATGTGCTGACCCGGTTGCAACCACGCGCCCTTGATCAGGGGTTCGGTCGCCATTGTGGCGCTTGTAACGATATCCGCCGCGCGCACTGCCGTTTCCAGATCCTCGGCCACTGTTAGCCCCGGCACTGCGCTGGCCATCTTGTGTGCGTTGTCCGACGTACGGTTCCAGACCGTGAACGATGCGCCCGGAAACGCAGCGCCATAGGCATCGATCAAGGCGCGCCCAACAGTGCCCGCGCCGACAATCAGGATGTTGCGGCTGTCGGATCGGGCCAGCCTGCGGGCGGCCAACAGGCTGTCGCCCGCGGTTTTCCACTTGGTCACAAGGTGGAAGTCCACAATCGCTTCGAGCGTGCCATCGGCATCTGAATAGAGGTTCACGCCGCCGTTGATCATGGGCGTGCCCTTTGCGGGATTGCCGGGAAAGACACTGGCGGTTTTCACCGCAATGCCCATCCCATCAATCCACGCGGCCCGGCTGAGCAGCGTGTCGGGATCGCGGTACAGAAACGTATCGCCAATTTCGGCCTTTGGCAGGTCATGGCCTGCGGCCAAGGCATCGGTCAGGCCGATCCAATCCAGCAAAGCCTCGCCCGCGTCGAAAGGAATGAACGGGATATCGCTCATGCGGCTTCGTCCGTGTTCAGCAGCCCTTCGGCCACCAGACGTTCGGCCCAGCCTTGAGGGTGCTCAAACAGGTGCGTGCGCCAACCGTGCTTCGCGGCTTGTGTGATGTTGTCGCTGCGATCATCAGCAAAAATCAGGGCGTCGCCAGAGAGGCCCGAAGCCTCTTCGAGCATCTGGTAGATCGTTGGATCAGGTTTGATCACGCCCATATGCCCCGAGATGAAATCACGGTCGAAGTCACGCAGAAACGGATAGTGCGTCGCGGCATAATCATAGCTTTGGATGCCGAAGTTGGTCAGGGAGAACACCGGAACGCCCTTGGCTTGCAAGGCCTTCATCAAACGCACCGAATGGTCGATCACGGGTGTTGCCAATTCGATCCAGCGGTCGTGCCACATGCGGATTTCATCGCGCCAGTCGGGGTAGTCTTCGGCGGTGGCATAGATCGTTTCGGTAAAGTTGTGGCCCAGATCGACCTTGTCGTTCATGGCATGCAGATCGACCTGATCGAACATGGCAACCCGGCGGTCAGGCCCAATCACCGCATCGTAAAACCGCTCTGGCTGCCATTCTATCAGAACGTTTCCAATGTCAAAAACGACGGCCTTGGGTGTCATGTCTGGTCCTGCCTGTTGTCCAAGGGTTTGGCCCGCGCGGCCGCGCGCAACTCGCGTTCCAATGCGTCCAGAAAACGGGAGCGGTCGGCCTTTGTAAAGCCTTTGCCGCCGCCTTGCCGGAAGGGGTCTGCACTGCGCAGATCGGCCATCAGGTCGCGGGTGGCCAGCACGTTGCCGATGTTGGCCTGCGTCAACGCTTCGCCATTGTGCTTCAGCACCCGCGCACCGGCTTCGACGCATTTGGCGGCCAGGGGAATGTCGCCTGTCACGACCACGTCCCCGACTCCGGCCCGGTCCGCGATCCACATGTCCGCGATGTCCGGGCCTTCGGGTACAATCACGGTTTCCACCAGTGGATTCTGCGACGGGCGCAGGCCACCGTTTGAGACCACGAACATCCGAACGCCGTGACGGGTGGCCACGCGCTCGGCTTCGGCTTTGACCGGACAGGCATCTGCGTCGATGAACAGGCTCATCACTCGGCGTAAAGCGCGTCGGCGTGAAAGGCCACGTGATCTTCCATGAAGGTGGACACAAAGAAGTACGAATGGTCATAGCCGGGCTGAAGACGCACGGTGGCTTGCTGGCGACGGGCCGCAATGGCCTGTGCCAGTGCCTCGGGTTTCAGCAGGTCGATGAATTGATCATTGGTGCCTGTGTCAATCAGGATAGGGCCGTCAAAGCCTGCATGCTCCATCAGCAATGTGGCGTCGTGCGGGGCCCATGTGGTTTCATCTTCGCCCATATAGGCACGCAGTTGCTTGCGGCCCCAATCGCTGGCGGTCGGGTTCGAAATTGGCGCGAAGGCCGATACGGACCTGAACCGCCCCGGCAGCCCCATCGCCATTGTCAGCGCACCATGCCCACCCATGGAATGGCCCGTAATGCCCTGCCGTTCCATATCCAGATCAAAGTTGCGCTCCAACAGCTTTGGCAGTTCTTCAGTCACATAGTCCCACATGCGGTAATGGGGCTTCCACGGGTCTTCGGTGGCGTTGACGTAAAACCCCGCCCCTTTGCCAAGGTCATAGTTGTCATCATCGGCCACATCATCGCCGCGCGGCGAGTGTGTCGGGAAAGACAAGCGCTATGCCATGTTCCGCGGCCCAGCCTTGTGCGCCGGCCTTCACCATCGCGTTTTCGTGGGTGCAGGTCAGGCCCGACAGGTACCAAAGCACCGGCACCGGGCCGGCCTTCGCCTCTTCGGGCAGGAACAGGCCAAAGGTCATATCACAGCTGCATGCGTCCGAGGCGTGGCTGTAGACGCCTTGCGTACCGCCAAAGCATGCGTTTTCGGATTGGGTTTCCATCGGGTGCTCCTTCACTATCACCGCACCATCGCTAGCGGTTGATGGGCCGTGGGGCAAGTTCCCCAAGGGTTCAGGCGCCGGTGACCCACGCGATGATGGCGCTGACCGTGACAATGCTCAGGGCGGTAGAGACCAGAATGGCCGCTGATACGCGTTGCGGGGCCACGCCGTAGTGTTGCGCAAGGATAAAGATATTGCCCGCCACCGGCAGCGACGCGACCGAAATGATAACCACCGTTGAAAACGGATCGACCGAGAAAAGGTAGATCGCTGCAAAGGCCACGAAGGCCGGATGCAGTATCAGTTTGCAAAAGCTGAGCCAGCCCGCGACTTCGATACGTTCTGCGGATTTGGTCGCCAGCGAGGCGCCGATGGCAAAGAGCGCGCCGGGGGTGGCCGCACCGCCCAGAATGGCCAGGAAGTCGTTCATCGGATCGGGGATCGGGATTTGAAAGCCCGACCACAACAGGCCCGCAGAGATCGCCACGATCATCGGGTTCTTGATCAGGCCAAGGCCCACGGTTCGGAAAATCCCAAGGCTCATCTTTCCATCACGCGACCCGGTGATCAGGATCACGATCAGCGACGAAAACACGATCAGATCAATGGCCAGCGCCAGCACCACGGGGCCAATCGCCGCCTCGCCCAGCAAGAGTGTCAGCATCGGCACACCCAGAAACCCGGTGTTTCCAATGACGGCGCACTGCGCCTCGATCGCCGTGGTTTCCACGCTTTGCCGACGCAGAAACCCAACTGCGGTGGCGATCCCGTAGACAAACGCGGTGCCCCACAGATAGGCCGCCACCAGCCGGATGTCCCACACCTCTGCGAGGCTGAGGTTGGCGGAAAACCGGAACAGCATGGCCGACAGCGCGAAATAAAAGACGAACTTGGTCAGGTAGGCGGTCGCCTCTTCGCTGAAAAAGCGCGTGCGCCCGGCCCAGTATCCCAACCCGATCAGGGCGAAAAAGGGCAACGTCTTGAAAAATATCGTCAACATTGACGCAGGGATAGCCTGCGCGCGCAGGCAGGCGCAAGCCTAGCCGGACCCGATCAACACACCCGCCGCAAAGACAAGAGCCCCGCCCAGAACCACCTGCATGGCCGCGCGGAAGAACGGCGTGTCCATGTATTTGTTCTGGATCCATGCGATGGCCCACAGTTCGATGAACACAACGACAATTGCGGTGATGGTCGCCGTCCAGAAATCGGGGATCAGATAAGGCAGGGCATGACCCAACCCGCCAACGGTTGTCATGATGCCTGATGCAAAGCCACGTTTGATCGGCGATCCGCGCCCCGACAGTTCCCCGTCATCCGAGGCCGCCTCGGTAAAGCCCATGGAAATGCCCGCACCCACCGACGCCGCCAGACCCACAAGGAAGGTCGTCCAGGTGTCCTGCGTGGCAAAGGCGGTGGCAAAGATCGGCGCGAGCGTCGAGACCGAGCCGTCCATCAGGCCCGCAAGACCCGGCTGCACCCATGTCAGGATGAATTGCCGCTTGGCGGTTGCGTCCTCGTCTTCCTTCGCTGCGTCGGTCAGATGCGCATCTTGCAGGGACTGTGCCGTGTCCTGATGGCCTGCCTCAGCCGCAGCGAGATCACCCAGCAGCTTGCGTGTGTCCGCATCGGATGTGCGCCGCGCGGCTGTCAGGTAAAAGCGCTCTGCGTCCTTCTCCATCACGGCCGCTTCGGCCCGGATGCGCTCAAGGCTCAGGTTTTCGATCAGCCAAACGGGCTTGCGGGCATAGAACCCCGACACATGTTCCCGGCGGATCAGGGGGATCACATCGCCAAAGCGTTTGCTGTGCAGGTCGATCAACCGTTGGCGGTGCTGGTCTTCTTCGCGGGCCATCCCGTCGAAGATCGCGGCACTGGCTGGAAATTCAGCCCGCAGGGATTCCGCGTAACCTCGGTATATGCGTGCATCATCTTCTTCGGACGAGATCGCCAGCGCCAGGATTTCCTGTTCGCTCAGATCGTCGAAACGTTTGCGTGCCAGTGAAAATCGCATCGGCCGTCACCTTTTTAGAATGATTCCAATGTAGTTTTCCGTGACGTTTGTGCAAGCCTGAGCGATCATTTGCGCTTTTCCCTGTGGAAACTGAACGGAACGGTTTATATTCGAATATGTGAAGGATGACCAAATGAACCAGCCTGCCCCAACGATCCGCAAGGGCCGAAAGTTCGATCAGGTGCTTGAGGGCGCGCGATCGGTCTTTATGGCGGATGGCTTCGAAGGGGCCAGCGTGGATGAAATCGCGCGCGTGGCCGGGGTCTCCAAGGCGACGCTTTACAGTTATTTCCCGGACAAGCGCCTGCTGTTCATGGAGGTGGCCACCACCGAATGCCAGCGCCAGTCCGACGATGCCATCGACAAGATCGACATGAGCGCACCGCCCCGGGTGGTGTTGGGCCAGGTGGGGCGTCATTTTCTGCGGTTCATCACGTCCAAGCTGGGACAACAGATTTTCCGCATCTGTGTCGCGGAATCCGACCGCTTTCCCGAATTGGGCCGCCAATTCTATGCGTCGGGCCCCGAGGTCATGCGCGCGGAAATGGTGCAGTATTTTCAGGCCGCGGTCAAACGGGGCGAACTGGCGATGGATGATCTGATCCTGGCGTCCGATCAGTTTGGCGAACTCTGCAAGGCCGATGTCTGGCCGCGCCTGATGTTCAACGTGTCCAAAACCGTCTCTGAGGCCGAGATCGACCGCGTTGTCGACGGGGCCGTGGACATGTTCATGGCGCGCTACGGCACCTGATTTTTCAAACCTGTTCTGTCTCGACTCCGGCCCGCGACTCGGTGTATTTCGATATAGAACAAAAAGCGAACAAAAAATGGACAATCGTATCTCCAATGCCGGATCGCCGAATCTTGTCGCTGTGGTTTCCGCGCCTGGGGGCAGAGCGGCTGGCGCGGCGTGACGCGATGCTGGCCGATATGCCTTTGGCCGTGGCCGAACAGCAGGCCAACATGCAGGTCATCACCGCGCTGAACGCTGCGGCGGATGGTTTCGGTCTGCATGTGGGCCAGCCGGTGCGCGACGCCCATGCGATGTGCCCTGCCTTGATCACCCGCCCGCGCAGTGCCGTGGCCGAGGCGACCTTCCTGTCGGTTCTGCAACGCTGGGCCGGCAAGTTCAGTCCATGGGTGACGCCTGAAGGGTCGGATGGCCTTGTGATTGACCTGACGGGCTGTGCGCATCTTTTCGGCGGGGAAGAGCCGCTTTTGGGCGTGATCGAGGAAGATTGCCACATGCTGGGCCTGACCGTTTTGATGGGGCTGGCCGATACCCGTGGGGCGGCCTGGGCGCTGGCCCGGTTCGCGGGGCAGGGCGGGCAGGTGGCCCTGTCCGGCGATCTGATCGACCAGGAGGCGCGCGCAACCCGGTCGCGTGCGGGCAAACGCCGCCATTGGACCAAAGGCGGCGCAGCCCCCCCGGCGCCTGCGGTCGCGGCCCGGCTGGCCCAGCGGATTGCACCCCCCGGCCAATTGCACAGTACGCTTGGCCCCTTGCCCGTGTCCGCCTTGCGGCTGGAGGCTGAGTTGACCACCAGCCTCAACCGGCTGGGGTTGCGCTGCATCTCGGACCTTCTGGGGCAGCCGCGGGCCAGTCTTGCGCGCAGATTTGGCAAGGGGCTGGTGTTGCGGCTGGATCAGGCCATGGGCAGCGTGCCCGAGCCTGTCTCGCCCGCCCGCCCCCCTGACCATTTCGCGGTGCGCATGACCTTTCCCGAGCCCATTGGCCTGACCGAAGACGTGATGGCCGCGGTGGACCGGCTGTTGCCGCAGCTTTGCAAATCGCTCGAGATCAAGGGGCGGGGTGTGAGGCGGGTGATGTTGCAGGCCTTTCGCACCGATCACGCGGTTGAAACCATCGAGGTCGGGTTGGCCCGCCCAACACGTGACATGTACCGCATCCGCCCCCTTTTCGAGCTCAAGCTTGATGGCATCGACGCAGGATTTGGCATCGACATGCTGCGCCTTGAGGCCACCCATGTTGAACCAATGCATGCCAAAAGCGTGCCGGGCCATGCGCAGAGCCTGACCCACAGCCAGAAAAAGTCAGGGCAGGGCGCAGGACTGGAAGACCTGATGGGGCGGCTTGGCACACGCGTGGGATTGGAGGCCATCGGGCGGTTTCACCCTGCGGACAGCAATGTGCCGGAAAAGACGTATCAGGTTCTGGCCGCCGCGTGGTCTGACCCTTGCGCGGGGGACTGGCCCAAGGGCCGCACGGCCCGCCCGTTGCAGATGTGGATGCCCGAGCCTGTGACGGCCCCGGCCACCCCGCGCCTGCCCCAGACCTTTCGATGGCGGGGCCAGTCCCACACGCGGGTGCGGGCCATCGGCCCCGAACGGATCGCGCCGGAATGGTGGCTGGATGATCCCAACTGGCGCAGCGGCGTGCGCGACTATTGGGTGACGGAAACCGAAAGCGGACAACGGTTGTGGCTGTTCTTTGCCCACGGGGCCACGATGTCTGCGGGATGGTTTTGTCAGGGTAGTTTTGCCTGAGGCAAGTAGCTTTACATGTAGCTTGAAATTTAGATCCGGGTTTCCGTCAAAAGCATGACAAGGCTGGTATTAACGTAATAATTGTTGCGACCTTCAACGATCTTAGACACAGGTATGCCATCGTCCGCAACAAGGCGCTCAAGATAAGAAGTTGCCGTAGGTCGTGACACGTTCAACTCTTTCATCACGAATTCGATACGCGTGTAGGGATGGCGAAACAGATTGTTGATAAGATCTTGCGAATACACTTTGGGGTGATTTTGGCGAATGATCGTCTTGAACTCGGCCATCTGATCCCGGATGCCCTTGATCAGAGCCAGTGTCAGGTGCGAGGTCGCTGTGACAACGTCAAGCATGTAGACGATCCAGTCTTCCCAAGCACCCTCGTCACGCACCGCTTGTAGCAGCCTGTAGTAATCTGATTTGGTCTCATTGATGCCCCGGCTGAGGTAAAGGATTGGAATACCAAGCAGGTTTTCCTTTGTCAGATACAGAACATTCAACATACGGCCCAAGCGCCCGTTACCATCTGCAAAAGGATGGATGCTTTCGAACTGATGGTGAATGATCGCCATGCGGATCAAAGGGTCCAGATCATCTTCTGCAACATTAATGTAGGTTTCGAGGACAGCCATATGCCGCGCGACGGCATCCTTGTCTTGTGGGGGTACGAAAACGATATCGCCTGCAGCGTTCTGCAAGGCTGTTCCGGGCATGGTGCGAAAACCATCCTCACGGTTCTTGAGTACTCGAAACATCGCCACCAAAGTCCGGTTGGAAATCAGGCCTGTTTCGCGCAACTGACCAAATCCCAAAGACAAAGCATCGCGGTACATGGCGACTTCCTTGGCGGCACCGTTGATATATGTGTCCTTGCTTGGCGTGCCACGGAACAATTCATCGTTCGTGGTGACAATATTTTCGATTTCCGAGCTGTCCTTGGCCTCCTGCAAGGACAGCGTGTCAATTAGTATGCCTTGGTTTGGAATTGCGAAGGCGTGGCCCTTGACCTCGGCAAGGCTGCGGGTTGCACTGTTTAAGGCTTTTAAAATGGGAAGCGTTTCGAAATTGAAGTCAGGTGGTAGCGACGGGATAGTGTAAGTTTCTTGGAGTTTAGCCATCAAACAGCCACTTCATGCAAAGAATCGTAGTATTTCTTTACATATTGAGCGATGCATGTGAAGGCTTATCAAAAATCTTTACACATTAAGATCGAAATGCGGAGATCAGCTCCGTTTGTCGACAATACGCACGGCCTTGCCTTCGGACCGGGCCACGCCGCCGACATCTGCCACGTCGACCTTGACCGAAATCCCGATGATCTGTTTGACCTTGGCTGACAGCGCCTTGGCTGCCTCTGCCCGCGCAGCTTCGGACATGGATGCATCCGCCGCCTCGGCCAGCACGCGCATCTGGTCCATGCGGTCAGGTTTGGTCAGTTCGATCTGGAAATGCGGGGCAAGGCCCGTGACATCCATCAGACACTCTTCGATCTGGGTTGGAAACACGTTCACACCGCGCAGGATGATCATGTCATCGGACCGGCCCGTGACCTTTTCCATGCGCCGCATGCTGCGGGCGGTGCCCGGCAACAGCCGCGTCAGATCGCGGGTGCGATAGCGGATGATTGGAAAGGCTTCCTTTGTCAGCGAGGTAAAGACCAGCTCACCCTGTTCACCATCGGCCACCGGTTCACCTGTCTCGGGATCGATGATTTCCGGGAAAAAGTGATCTTCCCAGATGTGGAGACCATCCTTGGTCTCGACGCATTCATTGGCGACACCTGGTCCCATCACTTCTGACAACCCGTAGATATCGACCGCGTGCATGTCGAAAGCCTGTTCGATCTCCAGCCGCATGGCATTTGTCCACGGCTCGGCCCCGAAAATCCCAACCTCAAGCGAACTGTCGCGCGGGTCGAGGCCCTGTGCCGCGAATTCGTCCAGAATGGACAAGGCATAAGACGGCGTCACGGTGATGCCCTTGGGCTTGAAATCATCAATCAGACGGACCTGTCGGGGCGTCATCCCGCCGGAAATCGGCACGGTGCTGAGACCCAGGGCATCGGCCCCCAGATGGATGCCCAACCCGCCGGTAAAGAGCCCATAGCCATAGGCATTGTGCAACAGGTCGCCCGGACACAGGCCCGAGGCCCGCAAGGACCGCGCCACCACCGATCCCCAGACCTCCAGATCGTTCTGCGTATAGCCCACGACTGTTGGCTGGCCCGTGGTCCCCGAAGAGGCGTGGATGCGGGCCACCTGTTCGCGCGGAACGGCGAACATGCCAAAGGGATAGTTGGCGCGCAGGTCCGATTTGACGGTAAAGGGAAACTTCGACAGATCAGACAAGGATTTCAGGTCATCCGGATGCACCCCCGCTGCATCAAAGGACGCCTTGTAGAACGGCACGTTGTCGTAGGCATGGGTCAAAGACCACTTCAGACGTTCAAGCTGCAGTGCTTCGATCTCGTCCCGAGAGGCGATCTCGATCGGGTCCAGCGTGCTGCGATCAGGTGTGAGATCTTTCATTGTTCTGCTCCGTCTTCGGGAAAGTTGGTGCCTTTGATTGTCCGGCTCAGCCCGCGGAACAAGGCGATGGTATCACCGGATTGATTGGCAACACGCACGTCATAAACCCCTGACCGGCCTGTGCGGCTGACCTCGGTTGCGATGGCGGTCAGGCGATCCCCCAACTGGCCGGGCGCGACATAGGTGATCTGGTTCTGCTGCGCGACGGTGCTTTGGTTGTAGCTGTTGCAGGCAAAGGCGAAGGCGCTGTCGGCAAGCATAAAGATATACCCGCCATGGCAGATCTGATGCCCGTTGAGCATCGTGTCGGTCACCGTCATGGATACGGTTGCCTTGCCGGGGCTTACTGCGTCGATCACCATGCCAAGGTTGCGCGACGAGACGTCGTTCGCATACATGGCTTCGGCACTGCGTTCAGCGCGTTCCTGGGGGGTCATGTCATGCCTTCATGTTTCGGATTTCGGCACGTTGCCCAAAATCTGTAACGCTTTCAAGCCCGATGCTGTTTTCAATGCTTGATTTGCGACGTGATCGGCGCAACTGTCTGTCCATGACGCTGCACACACCGCCGCCCGCAAACCTGCGTGAGATGCCAAATCCGCAGGTTGCCTTTCATCGTACAGAATTGTCCGTGATCCTGTCGCTTTACGGGCGCATGGTGGCCGCCGGAGAATGGCGGGACTACGGCATTTCATGTTTGCGCGATGTTGCGGTGTTTTCCGTGTTCAGGCGTACAGCCGAGAACCCCCTGTACCGCATCGAGAAGCGCCCCAAGTTGCGGGGCAAACAAGGCATGTACGCGGTGATCGGGATGGATGGTCAAATCTTGCGGCGCGGTGCCGATCTAAAGACGGTGCTGCGGGTTCTGGAGCGCAAGTTGATCCGCGCGGTCGAGTAAACCTAAGCAAATCACAGGCGTTTGTGGGCCAGGACCGGGCCATCCGTTTGCGCGATGCGCGCCATGGCGTCGGCAAGCGGTTCAAGGGCCACGGCCATGGCGTGGGCATTGGCGTGAATGAGCGTACTGGCATCATACAGCAGCGCCACATGGCCCTTCCAGAACATCAGATCGTTGCGTTTGGGCGGTGTGCCGGGCGGAACTTCGGCGCCAAGCTGTTTCAACTGCTGATCACTGTCGCCGGGACAGGGGAGATGCGCGGCTTGGGCCGCCAGTTGCACAAGGCCCGAACAATCAATGCCCATCGCCGAATTGCCGCCCCAGAGATACGGTGTTCCAAGCAGCAATTCAGCGGTCGTAGAAAGGTCGGGCTGTGGCTTTTCCACGGGGGTCAAATGGTGTGATGGAACATATCGGTTCTCGCCGATCCGGGCAAATTGGCCCACCGTTTCAAGAACAGGCGCCAGTGCACCGCAAGACAGCGGCATCGGGTCGGGTGTTTTGAAATCCGGGCGGGAAAAACACAGTGTCGTGCGTGCCGATACACGGTGCGTCGGGGTGCCAAAGGGTGCCAGGGCGCTGGGCGTGACATGGCCCACATACCGCGTGGTTTCATCCCGCACAAACCCGGTGTCGGCATCCAGCAGGCAGACCGGATGCCCAAAGAGAATTTGCCGATCGAGACCCGGCGCGCTCCGATCAAGGCGCAGATCGGCGACGGGCACGTCGACTTGCATTTGCGTACCGAACGCAAACCGCGTGGCGTCGACCTGTCCGCGCAGGCTCTCGTGGGCGACAGTGCCGTTAAAGAACCGCGTGCGCCGGTCCCGCGTCACAAGGACACCATGTCGGGCAATGCCGCCAGCACTGCGCGGGTGCCTTGGCCGACACCGCCTTTGGCGCGGGCCGGTGCATCGGTGGGCTGCCATCCGTAGATGTCAAAATGCATGTAGCGCGGGGTGTCCGTCACGAAGCGGCGCAGAAACAATGCGGCGGTGATCGATCCGGCAAAACCACCTTTGGGCGCATTGTCGAGGTCGGCAATGCCGGGCTCGATCATGGCCTCGTAGGGCGCGTGAAAGGGCAGTTGCCACACCGGGTCGGCCACGGCCTTGGCACCTTTGGTCAAGGCAAGTGCCAGCGCATCGTCATCGGTATAGAAGGGGGCAAGATCAGGCCCCACGGCGACCCGTGCAGCACCCGTAAGGGTCGCCATGGAGATGATCAGATCGGGGTTGTCTTCATCCGCCAGCGCCAGTGCATCGGCCAGAACCAGACGCCCCTCGGCATCCGTGTTGTTGATCTCGACGCTCAGACCCTTGCGCGATTGCAGGATATCCTGTGGTCGAAAAGCGTTGCCCGCGACAGAGTTTTCGACCGCGGGGATCAAGACCCGCAGCTGTATCCCAAGACCAAGCTGCATTATCATTCGCGCCAGTCCCAGAACAGCGGCAGCACCGCCCATATCCTTTTTCATCAGTCCCATGGATGAACCGGGTTTGAGGTTCAAACCGCCGGTGTCGAAACAAACCCCCTTGCCCACCAAAGTGACCTTTGGCCCCGTCGTGCCCCATGACATGTCGATCAGCCGGGGCGCGCGGTCAGCAGCGCGCCCAACTGTGTGGATCATCGGGAAATTCTGGTCCAGCAGATCGTCACCGGTGATGACGGAACAGGATGCGCCGTGGTCATTGGCCAGCTTTCGTGCAGCGTTCTCCAGGTCTGGCGGCCCCATATCGGATGCAGGCGTGTTGATAAGCGTGCGGGTCAGCGCCTCGCCCTGTGCCTGCGCCAGAACACGGTGTGCGGCGATGTTGGACGGTGCCAGCAACTTGGCCCGCATCGGCTTTGCATCGCGGTATCGGTCGAACCGGTAACCTGCCATCAGCCAGCCGAAACACTCCACCTCAAGTGTTGCCATGTCCAGATCGCTGTGAATGTCGTAGGTGCCAGCCGGCAAGCGCGCGGCGCCGGCGGCAACGTGAAAGCGGCCCCGCGCGCGCGTGGCGTCGGTTCCATAGCCGACAGCGGCCAGCGCGATGGACCCATCCTCCGAGGGCAAGACCAGCGTTTGGCCGATTGCACCTGTGAACCCATTGGCCTTGGCCCAGTTCGACACGCGGTCGCCCTGACTTTCCAGCCATTGGGCACATGCGTCTTCGGATACGACGTGCAACGCGATGGGCGTGTCGTCAGCGGTGGCAAATGTCGGCGTCATGCAAGGGCCCCTTTCGGCTGTATGCACACAGCCTAGCGGCCTTGATCCGACCTGCAAGGGATCAGATCGTGATATCCTGCAAGTCCCACACAGCGGTTAACGATCCCTCGCCCGTGCGCATCAACCTTTGCAGGGTCGCCGCCAAGGCCACGTTGTCCGCGTTGTCGATGCAGTTCGTGACATCCTCGGCGACCTGCGCCAGTACGCGCATGCCGATCTGATCGGCGATCGCAATCAAGGATCGCGCACTCTTGCGCAACTCATCCGTATCCCGTGCCCGGTACAGCCTGTCGCAATGGGACAGGCGCAGCGCAAGTTCTTCCATCGCGCGGCACACCACGTCCTCGGCCCCTGTGTGGCCCAACTGGACATAGAGCGTTCCCAGCTTGTCGTGATCAACTTGCACGGATTCGCGCAAGGCAATTTGTGTGACGGTTGTCATGTCTCTCACCCTTGTTCAGCCCCCACGGCTGTGCCCGTTTTGACACGCGGACCTTTGCAAAAGGTTGAAATGCGATGGCCGCACAGCGTCTTTTCTCTCGAATTTTCGGACAAACCTCTGTACGCGTAGCGCCGAACTGATCCAATTTCGATGGGCCAAATGAAACACGCACGTCCCCTTCCCAACTATCTTTTGCAACGTTACCAGGGCTGGAAAGCCACCAGCTATGCGGAAAACCAGGCATGGTATCGCCGTCTGGCAACCGAAGGTCAGCGTCCGCGCGCCATGGTGATTTCGTGCTGCGACAGCCGGGTGCATGTCACGTCGATCTTTGGCGCGGATCAGGGCGAATTCTTTATTCACCGCAATATTGCCAACCTGGTTCCACCCTATGAACCCGATGGCGACCACCATGGCACCTCCGCTGCGGTCGAATATGCCGTGACCGTTCTGAAGGTCGCGCACCTTGTCGTGTTGGGGCATTCCAGCTGTGGCGGCGTTCAGGGGTGCATCGACATGTGCCAGGGCAAAGCGCCGGAGCTTGAGGAAAAAACCAGCTTTGTCGGGCGTTGGATGGACATCCTGCGGCCCAAGTATGTGCTCGTCGAAGACGAAACCGATCCAGCCACGCAAGCGCGCAAATTCGAGAAGCTGGCAGTGACCGCATCCCTTGAGAACTTGATGACGTTTCCCTTTGTTGCCGACCGGGTCGAGACGGGTGAATTGAGCCTGCACGGCCTGTGGACGGAGATCGGCGAAGGCGGGTTGGAATATTTCAGCCCCGAGGCCGGTGAATTTCAGCCGGTTTGACTTCCATTCCCGGCCAAATGAACTAAATGAACAAAAGTTCAATTAAATTGGTCGGAATACATGGAACAGATTTTCGCACTTGCAGGTGACAACCTTCTGTCGCCGATCATTCTGTCCTTTGCCTTGGGCCTGGCTGCGGCACTGGCACGCTCCGATCTTTCGATACCCGAGGCCGCGGCCAAGGCGATGTCGATCTATCTGCTCTTTGCCATCGGGTTCAAAGGCGGGGTGGCCGTCGCCGATCATGGCATTGATGCCAAGCTGGGGATGACCCTTCTGGCGGGTATCATCCTGTCGGCTGTCCTGCCGTTGATCGCTTTCGCCATGCTTCAGGTTTTGACCGGCCTGGACAGGCTGAACGCTGCTGCCGTGGCCGCACACTACGGGTCGATCTCAATTGTCACCTTCGTGGCGGCCGCGTCCGTATTGGAATCCAGCGGCATCGCCTCCGAAGGATACATGGTGGCCGTCGCTGCCGCGATGGAGGCACCTGCAATCCTGTCGGCCCTTTGGTTGATCTCGAAGGGCGCCAAGTCATCGGATCAGCGTATGGACAGCGGCCTGTGGCGCGAAATCCTGTTGAACGGATCCATCGTTCTGTTGGTCGGGTCTTTCGTGATCGGGTGGGCGACGGGGTCCGAGGGCCTTGCCGAAATTGACAGCTTTGTCGTGGCGCCCTTCAAGGGTGTGCTCTGCCTGTTTCTTCTGGACATGGGGCTGGTCGCGGGACGGGGTCTGCGGCAAAGCGGTGCGGCCCTGCGCGCGGGCGCATTGCTTTTCGGGGTGACGATGCCGCTGGTGGGCGCAAGCCTTGGCCTTGCCACGGGTATGGCGCTGGGCCTGAGCGTTGGCGGTGTGGCCCTGTTGATGGTGCTGTGCGCCTCGGCCAGTTACATCGCTGTACCGGCTGCCATGCGCGTGGCCGTGCCCGAAGCAGACCCGGCCATCTACCTGACGCTTTCCCTGGGCGTAACATTTCCTTTCAACCTGACCATTGGCATCCCGCTCTATGTGGCGGTTGCCAATGCCGTGACCGGAGGATGATCCATGCAAACACATCAAGCGAAACGCGTTGAAATCACGATCGAAGCCGCCTTGCAAAACCGGCTGATGGACGCCTTGGAAAGCGCAGAAGTCACCGGATACACGATCCTTCCGGTTCTGGGTGGGTCGGGGCGCTCAGGCACCTGGAGCCGCGATGGTCAGGTCAGCCGTGCGTCTGGCATGGTACAGGTGATCTGCATTGTGCGCCCGGAAAAGGTTGACCAGCTGCTGACAGCCGCTTTCGACGTTGTCGAACGCCACATCGGCGTGGTCAGTGTGGGCGACTGCGAAGTGCTGCGCGCCGAACGGTTCTGAAAAACAAGATCGGCGGCATCCCCCCGGATGCCGCCGAATAATGCACGTCGCCTGACTGCGGTATGCTCCCGGCCACCCCTGACCTGTCATACCGGCGATGCCAGATGATCCATGCCCTGCGATGGGTCACCAAAGGGGACCACGCCGCAATAATGGATCGCCATTCAGGCCGTTTGCATTTGGTGTGCTGTTTTGAATTGCCGCGCCATGCTGGCAATTGCCCGTATGCGCTTTTGCTGCACCGGTTTCGTCAGGTTCGCAGCATGGAAATCCGCGATGTCCTGTCGGGTCACCATTGCTTGCTTTTTGCAAGTCCGACCCTGTTCGCGCTGCCTCGACCAGCGACTTCGTCCAACCTGACAGGGGAAAATTGCGATTCCCTTTCCGTATCCGGCCCAATTGGCCTTAGGCCGTTAACAGTGATTATTATATAGATAAATCAAGGGTCTACCTGAAAAACAGATATGGAAAATTGAAAATACTCGTGTTCCACGCCCGCGAAACCTTACCAAGGCGGTAAATCGTAACCTTCTGTCAAACCCTTTGGGTGCCCTTCCGGGCAAATGTGATTGTTAGCGCAGGATCATGCCCTCAGGCCAAGACACTTCGGTTTTCAGTGAAATGGACGTCGTGGATTGCCCCGCCACGTCCAGCGTCCACAGCAATACGCCCTTGCGGTCCTTGTAGGATGTCTCGTTCGGCGCGGGCGCCGCGGACCACTCTATGGAAAGGTCTTCCTGCTCGCTCACCGGGATGCGGTCCACCACCTCGACCTGCCAGTCTGTCGGGCCAAGGTTCTCGATGTCGATGCGCACGTCTTCGGTGATCTGGTTCGACCGGGTGATGATCCCCCGGTCGCCCTCGTTGCGATCCAGCCGCACACGGGACAGGCGCAGGGTTTCTATGGCACCAAAGGCGACGGTCGCGTCCTGCCCCGCAGCCACCGGGGCCATCCGGCTCTGCCCGGTCATCTGACCATCGACAAAACTGGTCATGGTGCCCCCCAAAAGCTGCTCACCCGATGTGTTGGTGAACCGCGCCATGCGAAAGGCGGTTTCGTCCTCCAACGGGACAGCGCGGGCAAAGGTTTCAGCGTCGAACGTGACCTCGTCCAGCGCGATGCGCAGGGTATCCGCCCGGTTGGCCACGGTTACGGGTGTGGGAAACTCATACCGCACGAACGGTCCGTCCTGATTGGCCGTGGCAATTGACCTGTCTTCGACAATCACGGGCGCTTCGATGATGGGGGCCGCGCTGTCCGCCAGTTCCGACTGCACCCGCGACGCCGACAGATTGGCCACCGGCTTGGCCGGCTCTTCGATCCGGCGCACTCGGCTTTGCACCTCGGACGGGGCCGACTGGCCACTGGGGCGCACCGTCGACAGGGTCAGCGCCACGTCGGTCCAATCCTCGCCCGTACCCTGTTCGACGTTCGCCCCGCGTTCCAACACCAGCGACGGCGCGTCCCCGGTGGTCAGGCGCGCATTGTAAACAGGCTGCCAATAGGCTTCGTCGATCCTGTAGTGCACCGTCAGGGTCTGTGTCCCCGCCTGCGCCACCGTGGCCGCGATCACCAGCCGCGCGAAATCATCGTCCGCCGTCAACAACGCATCCAGAGCGTTTTCCGCCCTTTCCACGTTCTCCTGCAAATCCTCGCTCTCAAGGGTCAGCGCGCGAATCTCGATCGATGCCTGTTGCGCCGACAATTTGGAGGCCTGCGACTGGTCCCCGATCATCTGCGCCAGTGCACGCAGTGTTTCAACATCCGCAGGCAAAGTTTCGGACGTGCCAAGCCCTGTCAGGAAATCCATCTGCGCGCGCGCCGCGTCGATCACGATCTGCGCTGCCGCGATCTTGTCCTCGTGGGCAGCAAGCTCCGCCTCTGCTGCACGCAAGGCCGCGCGCGCTTCGGCCACCTGCGGCGTGTCCGCCTGCGTGCTGCGGGGTGCCGGGTCGTCGCGGTGCGAAACGCTGTCGATCCGCGCCCCGCTCAGCGTTGCGGTGATCAACGCGGGGTCCATCCACCGCGGCACGTCCGGCAAGGTGATGTCGTGGGCCCCGGCGGGCAGGTCGATCTGCACCTCGCGGGTGATCTCGGCACCTATGGGAAAGACCGTCACGGCGGTCGGTGCGGATGCAATGGTAAAGCTGTCGGCCAGCACGGCAGCGGGGTACAGCATCAGGGCGGCAATGGCAAAACGCATGAAACGGAGACCTTTCCAATTGACCCCTTTACCGTGACGCCCCGACCTCCAAAAGAAAAGGGGCGCGTTTCCGCACCCCCTCAAAGTTGGCTCAGCCCTTGGGCCGCGCTCAACCCTTTTTCAGAATCCGCTGGCCCAGCACTTCGGCGATCTGCACCGCGTTCAGGGCCGCGCCCTTGCGCAGGTTGTCGCTGACGCACCACAGGTTCAGACCGTTGTCGATGGTGCTGTCCTGACGGATGCGGCTGATGAAGGTGGCAAAATCGCCAACACATTCCACCGGCGTGACGTATCCGCCGTCCTCACGCTTGTCGATCACCATGACGCCGGGGGCCGTGCGCAGAATTTCGCGCGCCTCGTCTTCGTCCAGATGCTCTTCGAACTCGATGTTCACGGCTTCGGAGTGGCCCACGAACACCGGCACGCGCACGCAGGTCGCCGTCACCTTGATCGCGGGGTCCACGATCTTCTTGGTTTCGGCCACCATCTTCCACTCTTCCTTGGTCTCGCCCGAGTCCATGAAGGCATCGATGTGCGGGATCACGTTGAATGCGATCTGCTTGGTGAATTTCTTGGCCGGTTTGTCGTCCGTGGGGTTGTAGATCGATTTCGTCTGATCCCACAGCTCGTCAATGCCGTCCTTGCCCGCGCCCGACACCGATTGATAGGTGCTGACCACCACACGCTTGATCCGCGCACGGTCGTGCAGCGGTTTCAGGGCCACGACCATCTGCGCTGTCGAACAGTTCGGGTTGGCGATGATGTTCTTGTTCTTCACACCTTCGATGGCATCCGCGTTCACCTCCGGCACGATCAGCGGCACATCGGGGTCATAGCGGTAGAGCGACGAGTTATCGATCACCACGCAACCGGCCTTGGCGGCCTTCGGAGCATAGACCTTGGTCGCATCCGACCCGATGGCAAACAGTGCGATATCCCAGCCCGTGAAATCGAACGTGTCCAGGTCCTTCGTCGTCAGCGTCTTGTCGCCAAAGCTCACTTCGCTGCCCAGCGATTTGCGGCTGGCCAGAACGGCGATTTCATCCACCGGAAACTGGCGCTCGGCCAGAATGTTCAGCATTTCGCGGCCCACGTTGCCCGTGGCGCCCGCGACGACGACGCGGTAACCCATCTCATCATCTCCGTATTGGGGTGCGGGGGTCTCTTATACCCCTTGGGCCGCAGGGGAAAGCGGATTCAGGTCGTGCTGTCGCGGCTGAAAAGATAGATGGCCAGCCCAACCAGCAGCGTGATGCCGAAGAACCCGAAGATCGCGGTATACGGCATGACCGGATCCACGCCTTGCGTGCCCGCATGAATGCGCCCCGACGCGAACTGCATCACCCCCACGCCGCCAATCCCGAAAAGGTTCATCAACGTCACGCCCCGCCCCATCAGGTGCGCGGGGAAAAAGCTGCGCGCATGGGCGATGATCACGGGAAAGGAAGCTCCGAAAAGGCCGATGGCGCACATCAATGCAATGGACAGGACCAGGTTGGCGTCGGCCATGGCCCACAGCGCCAGAACAGAGGTCGCAGACAGAAGATTGCCGCCAAAGACCACCCACTTGCGGCTGCCAAAGAGCCGATCCAGCGGGCCGTAGATGACAACGCCTGCAATCATCGCAAGGCTCATCAACAACGTGGCCTGCCCGATCTGCGATTGGTTCAGGTCGAACACATCCCGCAGGTATGGCCCGATCCAAAGGCCGCGCACGGCACCCGCAGGGGCATAGTTGACGAACATCAGCGGAATGATCAGCCACACCACCGGCATCTTCAGTAGATCAATCACCGACCCGGTGCCGCCGCCTTCGACCTTCGCAGGGTCCTTGACGGTAAAGAACGCGCCGATGGCGACAATGGCGCTGGCCCCGGCCAATGCGGCCATCGACGCGCGCCAGCCGATCAATTCGGTGCTCAGCGCCATGGGATAGGACGAGATCAGGTTGCCCACCGTCCCCACACCGATCATCAGCGCGGCCAGCGTGGCGAACTGCACGGGCGGGAATTCCCGCGCAAAGATATAGTAGGACGCCATCAGAACCGGCGAACAGCCAATCCCGATCAGCACCATCGCCAGGTTGATATGCAGCGCGCTGGTCGCCACGGCAAAAAGCGCCGATCCGCCGCCCGCGCCCAGCAGCATCAAAACCGCAGAGGTGCGGCGTGGTCCCAAAGTGTCCAAGGCCCAGCCAACGGGTATCTGCATGGCTGCAAAGGACAGAAACCAAAGCCCCGACGCAAAGGCCAGATCATCCGGACCAACGCCAAGATCGGTTTGCAGCGGACCGGCAAGCACAGCCAGAAAGGCACGAAAGAACTGGCTGAGCACATAGGCCAGCGCCAAAAGTATCAATCCGGTTTTCATGTGCCCCCCAAGTCCCTGAGGCCACCTTGCACGGAGGTCCGCCATGCGCAAGGCTTTGCGCTCTGGCCTCTGCTGGTGTTAGCGTCAAAAATGTACAGTCGCGAAAGGGGCGCAGGTGTCTGAAGAGTTTTACGATGGTCTGCCCTTGATCGACGCTTTCGATTCTCTGGCACACTCCAGCAAATACACGCCTGTGCCGAATGACTGGTGGGTCGGCACATCGGATATCGTTGGATCCACCCGCGCGATTGCCGATGGCAAGTACAAGATCGTGAACATGATCGGTGCTGCCGTGATCTCGGCCCAGATCAATGCCAGTGCAGGGCGCGCTTTCCCTTATGTCTTCGGCGGTGATGGTGCGGCCTTTGCCTGCGCGCCATCGCATGCGGATACCGCCTCAAGGGCGCTTGCCGCCGTGCGCACTTGGGCAGAGGCGGAGTTCGGCATGCAATTGCGCGTGGCGATGGTGCGCGTCTCCGACATTCGTGCGGCAGGGCATGACGTATTGGTGGCACGCTACAAGGCGTCGGACGCCGTGGATTATGCCATGTTCGAAGGCGGCGGGCTCAGTTGGGCAGAGACGCAGATGAAACAGGGTCAATACGACCTTCCCCCGGCCGAACCCGGAACACAGCCTGATCTGGAGGGGTTGTCGTGCCGGTGGAGCCATATGAAAGCCAGCAGCGGCACCATCCTGTCCGTGCTGATCCAGCAGCAGGACGGCGCCGATCCCGGGGATTTCGACGCGGTCATCGCAAGGGTGCTGGCAACCGTGAAAGCGCTTGATCGGGCCGGGCATCCGGCTCCGCCCGAAGGGCCGGGCACCGGGTGGCCTCCGCCGGGCGCGATCCTCGAAGCGCATGCAAGCCATGGCACGATGTCACTGGCCAAAAGACGGCGGCAGATCCTGCTTGAGACATTCATCGCCTGGGTTTTGATCAAGACCGGCCTGAAGATCGGCGGTTTCGATCCGCGTGACTATCAACGCACCGTCGGGGCCAATGCGGACTTTCGCAAGTTCGATGATGGGCTGAAGATGACGCTGGATTGCGATCCGGGCACGGTCGAAACCCTGCGCGCCATGCTCGACGCGGCACAGCAAGACGGTATTCTGAGCTATGGCCTGCACACGCAGGACGAGGCCATGATGACCTGCATCGTGCCCTCGATCATGAGCGACGATCACGTCCATTTCATCGATGGCGCGGCGGGCGGATACACCCAGGCCGCCACGCAGATCAAGGCGGGGTGATCCGGCCTATTTGACCCACTTCGCGGCTGCGGCTCGGGCCGCGCCCGCCAGCATCAGAACGTCCAGACCCACGGCGACGAATTGCGCGCCCGCGTCCATGGCCTTGTTCAATACATCCTCATTGCTGCTGAGAATGCCGGCGGCCTTGTCAGAGGCCGCGATCCGCGTGATGGCATCGATGATCGTATTCATCACCTCCGGGTGCGTCAGCTGCCCCATATATCCCATATCGGCGGACAGATCGGCAGGGCCGATAAAGACACCGTCAACACCGTCCACGGCCAGAATGTCATCAAGCGCGGCAAGCCCCGCGCGGTTTTCGACCTGCACAAGCAGGCAAGTCTGATCATCCGCAGTCAGGCCGTAGTCGGCAATGGTGCCGAACCGGGCAGACCGTGTGGTACTGTATCCGACGCCGCGCACGCCAGCGGGTGGGTATTTCATGGCTCGGACCAGTTCGCGCGCCTGATCTGCACTCTCAACCATCGGCACCAGAACCGTTTGCGCGCCGATATCCAGAACCTGCTTGATGATCCATGTCTCGCCCACTGGCACGCGGATGGCGGCATGGCTGGGCGATGCCTCAAGCGCGATCAGCTGTTCGCGCAGCTTTCCGATGTCGTATGGTGCGTGTTCGCCGTCGACCAGCAGCCAATCAAAACCGGCGGTGCCCATCATTTCGGTCGAGGTCGCGTTGCCAAGGCTCAGCCAGCAGCCGATGACGGTTTCACCCGCTTTGAGGGCTTTCTTGAACGGGTTGATCGGTGCGGGCATCGTCGCTCTCCTCGGCGCTTGGGTCTGGGGCGCACTCTAGGCTGTCTTCTTCGCCTTTGACCAGAGCGCGCGCAACGCGGTGCAAGGTGTCGGATGACCCGGCGGATGCCGTTGCCTGGGGCAAGGGGCGCACGGCACTGGCAGTGCCAAGAGCCGTTGGTGTTTTCAGGATGCCGTCCCGGATCAACTGATCGAAGAGGTGGCGCGCGACCGATCCGTCGAGCCGAAGATGTCGTGCCAGCATGGCGGGGCTGACCGATGGTTGTGCCCGCGCGATCAGATGCGCCCATGCGTAGGCGGTGGATGGCAGGGCCGGAGAGGCCGCCGGTGCCATCGCAACAGCGCGGGCGGGCACAAAGGGCAAGGCCGCAGCCGCGCCGAGAGAAGCGGTGAATTCACGTCTGTTCATGGGGTAAAGGTAGTCACTTGAGAATCGTTCGCAAGTATTGCGCGTCAGATTACCTTGATCACGTCCTTGCCCACGGCCAGCATATAACCCCTGCGCGCGATATTCTTGACCAGCAGTTCGCTGACGATCTGGTTGCCCAGCGTGTCGCGCAATCGCTTGATCCGCGTGGCCCCAGCCGCCTCTTCACAATCCGACGTGTCGCGCCCGGAAATCATCGCTTCGATCTCGATGCCGGTCAGCACGTCATCGTCCATGCGGGCCTCGGCCAGTATTGACATTGTTTCCATCGCCGCCTCGGTCAGCTTGAAACCGAGGTTGTTGAGGTAAACGGTGTTTTCCTCGCGGCTGATCAGCAGGGAATTGACCTCGATCCCCGCACGCTCGATCTGGGCCAGACGCCGGCCCATGCCCACGAGCATCACCAGAAACACCATGGCCGCGATCATCAGCGCCGTGGCGAAAACCAGCAGCACGAAAATCACCATGCGATAACTGGCCAGCGTATCGGAAAAGGCTGTGCCCGACTGCGCAAGAATTTCCAGAAGCTTGATATCGGTCTGGCTGGTCAGGTCGTCATTTTCGACAAAGATGCGTTCGACCTGCGCGTTGAACGCACCCGCGTCGGGCAGCGTCAGAAACAGGACAACGGCAGCGGCCAGAAGGATCAGGACAATGGCCGCGATGCCACCCAGAACCACCCGTTCGCCCGAGCGGCGCATCTCAGAAGCGGAGGTAGAATTTTCCGGCACTGGCCTTCCTTTCATCGAGTCCCTCGGGGCCGAAGACTGACATCACCTGAAGCAATGTCCAGCCGCGCGCGGCCAATCGGCCTTCCAGTTCGGATCGGGCGGCCCCGGCAGAGCACGCCGAAACCTGCGCCACGCCATAATGCAGGCGCAGCGGGTTGTCTTTTTTCGCCTTGTAGTCGGCGAAACAATCAGCAGCCGAAGCCATGCCGGGTGCGGCGATGAGGGCGGCCAATGTCAGGGAAAGAAGCATGTGTTTCATGTGTGGCACATTGGGACAAGCAACGCAGTTATTCAATAACGTGAACAGCTTGCAGCATGTGATATCGGATAACAGGGCGGTGTTATTGCCTGTCTTCGAGGATGGGAGCGAGTGTTGGGTCATGGCCGGTGCCTTCAGCGCAGGCCGCCTGATGACTGACTGAAAGGACACACCCATGCACCGCAAATTCATCGCCACGATCGCTGCTGCAGCCATTGGCATCACCAGCCTGGGCGCAACCCCGGCCGCTGCTGACAATGACGATGCCGCCCGCGCACTTGCCGCCCTTCTGGGCATCGCCATCATCGGCGCCGTGATCAATGATAGCCGCAAGGACGATCATGTCACCCGTGACCGCATCTACCGCCCGCACCATCCGATCAAGCCGCGCCCGCTGCCGCCACGGGTGGGCAATCGCAAGCTGCTGCCCGCGCAATGCCTGCGGACCTTCCGCACCGACCACGGCAAGATCAACGGGTTTGGCAGCAAGTGCCTTGGCAAGAGTTACCGCCATGTGAACGCCCTGCCCCGGTCCTGCGCCGTCCGGTTCCGTGACCAACACGGCTATGGCCGCGGCTGGAGCGCGCAGTGTCTGCGCCGCAACGGCTATCAGTTGGCCCGCCACTAAGGGCGGGACAGGCTGACGCTGGTTCCCCGCGTCGGCAACCTGGGGGAAGGTGTTCGGGCACCTTCCCTTTTTTCATTTCGGCAAACGGAGCCGCGCTGGCGCGCGGCACATGATGTTTGCACATCCCTCCGGGATGTGCGTTTTGCCTTCGGCGAAAGTATTTTTGACCCAAAGAAGGGCCAGCAAGGGGACTATGATGCCTGACTATGCCTTTGAACTAGAAATCGGTGGGCGCGTGGCTGGTGTCGATGAGGTCGGGCGCGGCCCGCTTGCCGGACCTGTGGTTGCTGCGGCCGTGGTATTGGATCCCGCAGATATTCCCGTGGGTCTTGATGATTCCAAAAAGCTGAGCCTGCGCAAGCGCGAGGGGCTATATGATCAGTTGCTGCAAAGCGCAGACGTTTCCATTGCCAGCGCCAGTGTCGAAGAGATCGACGACATCAACATTCTGCGGGCCAGCCACCTTGCTATGGAACGGGCTGTGGCAGGATTGGCCAAGGCACCGGATCACGCTTTGATCGATGGCAACATGATCCCACGCGATCTGGCGCTTCCGGCGACAGCCATCGTGAAGGGAGACGCGCGATCTGTGTCGATTGCAGCGGCCTCAATTGTGGCGAAAATCTGGCGCGACAGGCTGATGGTGGATTTGGCGCAACAGCATCCCGGCTACGGCTGGGAGACGAACATGGGCTATCCTTCAAAATGTCACAAAGAGGCGCTGCGAAATCTTGGCGTAACCCCACACCATAGACGTTCGTTCAAACCGGTCCACAATATCTTGTATCAAGGAAAAATCATAAGCAGTTGATTCAAAAAAGAATTTGACCGCGAATCGTCAATGACTCATCTTTGTCCTCAACCAACGAGCCCAAAAAGGGCCGGGGACAGAGGCAGAATTGATGACGAAAACGAAAAGCGCCGTGGCGCTGCCCTTGAACAGTATTGTCGCTGGCGACTGCATCGATGTGATGAACAGTCTGCCGGAGGAATCGGTTGATCTGATCTTTGCCGATCCACCCTATAACCTGCAGCTGCGCGGCGATCTGCATCGTCCCGACAACTCCAAGGTGGATGCGGTTGACGACGCGTGGGACCAGTTTGCCAGCTTCAAAGTCTACGACCAGTTCACGCGTGAATGGCTGAAGGCCGCGCGCCGTCTGCTGAAACCTGATGGCGCGATCTGGGTGATTGGCAGCTATCACAACATTTTCCGTGTCGGCACTGCCTTGCAGGATGCGGGCTTCTGGATCCTGAACGACGTGGTGTGGCGCAAGTCGAACCCGATGCCCAATTTCCGGGGCAAGCGATTCACCAACGCCCATGAAACGATGATTTGGGCCGGCAAGGATGAAACCAGCAAATACACCTTCAACTACGAAGCACTGAAGGCGCTGAACGAAGGCATCCAGATGCGCAGCGACTGGGTTCTGCCCATCTGTACGGGCCACGAGCGTCTGAAGGACGACAAGGGTGACAAGGCGCATCCGACGCAAAAGCCCGAAGGGTTGCTGCACCGTATTCTGGTTGGTTCGACCAACCCGGGTGACGTGGTTCTGGACCCGTTCTTTGGCACCGGCACAACAGGCGCCGTGGCCAAGATGCTGGGCCGTGAATTCATTGGGATCGAACGCGAGGCCGCTTACCGCAAGGTCGCCGAGGCGCGCATTGCCAAGGTGCGCAAGTTTGACCGTGAGGCCCTGACCGTCAGCGCCTCCAAACGGGCCGAACCGCGCGTGCCTTTCGGGCAGTTGGTCGAGCGTGGCATGCTGCGCCCGGGCGAAGAGCTGTTTTCGATGAACAAGCGTCACAAGGCCAAGGTCCGTGCCGATGGCACGTTGATCGGTGATGACATCAAGGGGTCGATCCACCAGGTCGGCGCACACCTTGAAGGCGCGCCCAGTTGCAATGGCTGGACCTACTGGTGCTTCAAACGTGAGGGCAAGACCGTGCCCATCGACGTGCTGCGCCAGCAAATACGCGCCGAAATGCACGACTGAGCTTCAGAATTTTCGAACACCGCCGGTGCCTGCGGCCTTTACCCAAGGCTTTGCCAAAGGCACTTACCTTACCCCGCCGTTCTCGGCGGGGTTTTTTTGTGGATAAACAGCGCTGCAAAACCTCCCATCAGAGCGCGCGGGTGCTAGGTTGCAACGAAACGTCCATGGCGCAGAGGGCACCCAATGACCACATCGCGTTTTTCAATGCCACGCCTTTCACAACCGGACATGCCTGCGGGCCTGACGGATGAAGATGTGCAAAACAACAGGTTCACAGTGGCCGCATTGCAGCGGCACAAGGCCGAAGGGCTGGATCTGGCGATCCGGGCGCGCTGGGCCGCGTTGGCTGCGGTCGCGATTCTGTTGCCGTTTCTCATCTCGGGGTGGCAGGTTCTCTGGCCATTGTTCTTGCTGGTACTGGTGGCTTTGAATGGCTATGTGCTGCGCCGCGTGGGACGGGTCGGTCAATCAAGGCGCGAGCTTTTCGTGATCTTCATCGACCTGCTGTTGATGACCATTGCATTGCTGTTGCCCAATCCGTTGTCGACGGATGCATGGCCCACCGCGATGATCTTCCACTTTGATACCTTTCAATACTTCCTGGTCATTCTGGCCGTAGGCACCCTGTCGTTTTCCTGGCGGACCATTCTTGCGCTGGGGCATTGGACATCCGCCATGTACCTGATCGGGGTGACGCTGATCTGGTATTTCGGAAAAACCGATCCGGCGATGACCGCGGCGCTCTACGCCGCGGTGCCAGACGATCCTGTTCTGATCCAGACGATTGACCCCAGCAGCGTTCACTGGGACCGGCGCATCCAGGAGGTCGTGGTGTTCCTTATCGTGACCTACGCGCTCGCGTTGACGGTGCGGCGTTTCAATCGGCTGATCCTTGGCAACGCGTCGCTGGAACGTGAGCGGGCCAACCTGTCGCGCTATTTCTCCCCAAACGTGGTCGAGGAACTGTCGCACAACGACGAGCCGCTAAAACAGATCAAGACCCACGAAGTTGCGGTGCTGTTTGTCGATATCGTGGGCTTCACCACCTATGCCGCCGCCCGCGAACCGCAGGAGGTGATCGAAACCTTGCGTGACTTCCATGGGCGCATGGAGAACGAGGTGTTCTCGCATGCGGGTACGCTCGACAAGTTTTTGGGCGACGGCCTGATGGCGACCTTCGGCACACCCGTTGCAGGCCCAGATGACGCCCGCAACGCGTTGGACTGTGCAATGGCGATGATCGAAGCGGTCGAAGACCTGAACCGAACGCGAAAGGCTGCGGGCAAGCCCGAGATGGATGCCCGCTTTGGCCTGCATTATGGCCCCGTCGTTCTGGGTGACATAGGTGCCAACCGGCTTGAGTTCGCGGTGATCGGCAACACCGTCAACGTGGCCAGCAGGCTGGAATCGCTGACCCGGCAGATTGAAACCCGGCTGATCGCCAGTGATGCCGTTGTTCAGAAAGCCGGGAATGGCACGCCTGCAACTGGCTTGCGCTCCTTGCCGCCGCAGACCGTCCGCGGGGTAAGCGAACCCGTACCCGTGTGGGCGATGCCGTAACCGGGATCAGCGCGGCAGCGGATTGGTGCCTTTGTTATAGGCGGTCCAGTCCGTGATCTCGGGATAATACATCTCGCGCCACTTGCGCACACGCGGGTTCATCACGCGCTTCCACAGGCCCGGAACCATCGCGGCAATGGTCATCACCGGATATCCATAGGGCAGTTGCGGCGCATCGGCCTCGGTATAGTTTTGCAACACGGGGAACCGCCGGTCAGGCTTGTAATGATGATCGGAATGGCGCTGAAGATTGATCAACAGCCAGTTCGACGCCTTGTGCGCCGCATTCCACGAATGTCGCGGCAGGACGTGCTCGTATTTGCCGTCCCCCAGATGCTTGCGTGTCAGGCCATAGTGTTCGACGTAGTTGACCAGCTCAAGCTGCCAGATGGCTACGCCCGCTTGCAGCAGAAAGAGGCCCAC
>CBFHND010000023.1:0-55041 GCA_965657085.1 uncultured Paracoccaceae bacterium | reverse complement strand
CGCCCTTGTGCGCCCGACCTTTCACGGCATGGATCAACAGCATCTGGCCCGGATCGAAGACCAATTCGCCCTGCCCGATCTGGCCACCAGGTCCGAGGCACCGTTCAAGGCCGCCTATCACGCCGACCCGACATTCCGCAGTTGGGCCGACACCAACCTGAACGCCCACCGCGCGCCGGGACATGCGATCGTGTCGGTCTCGCTCAAGGCGCACGGGGAAACGCCCGGCGATGCCACCGCCGACCAGATGCGCCTGCTGGCCGATCTGGCGGACCGCTACGGCCACGATGAACTGCGTATCAGCCACGAGCAGAACGTGATCTTGCCCCATGTGCACCGCGCCGACTTGCCAGCGCTGCACACGGCCCTCAAGGGCGCAGGGCTTGCCACTGCCAACATCGGGCTGATCTCGGACATCATCGCCTGCCCGGGCATGGACTACTGCGCGCTGGCAACGGCCCGGTCGATCCCGATTGCACAGGACATCGCCAAACGGTTCGAGGACATGGAACGCGAACACGAGATCGGCGCGCTCAAGATCAAGATTTCGGGCTGCATCAATGCCTGCGGGCATCACCACGTGGGCCACATCGGCATCCTTGGCCTCGACCGCGCGGGGGTGGAGAACTACCAGATCACGCTGGGCGGCGACCACACCGAAACCGCGACCATCGGTGAACGCGCCGGCCCCGGCTTTTCCGCGGACGAGATCGTGCCGGCGGTGGAACGGTTGGTCGACGCCTATCTGGATCTGCGCCAGAGTCCGGACGAGAGCTTCATCGACACCTACAATCGTGTGGGCCTGCCCCCCTTCAAGGCCGCGCTTTATCCGGCGGCACAGGTGGCAGCGGAATAGTCGATATGCTTCATCTTGCCAAAAAAACTCCCCCCGGAGGGCCGCTTGACCATGAGCGCCTGGCGCGGGTCGATGCGTTGAACGCCCGCCTGCGCCACCACGGCGCAACGGACGTATTGCGCGCCGCGCTGGATGCGGTGCCGGATCTGGCATTGGTCTCCAGCTTTGGCGCGGAGTCGGTGGTGTTGTTGCATCTGGCGGCGATGGTCAAACGCGATATCCCGGTGATCTTCATCGACACCGAGATGCTCTTTACCGAAACGCTGGTCTACCAGCAGGAGGTCGCGGAACGACTGCACCTGAGCAATCTGCGCATCATTCGCGCCGCTGATATCAAGGCACATGACGCCGCAGGCACCCTGCACCGTCATGACCCTGACGCCTGTTGCGCCCTGCGCAAGACACGGCCCCTGGCACGGGCGCTGAAAGGTCACGGGGGTTGGATCACCGGGCGCAAACGCTACCAATCCGGACAGCGGGCGACCTTGGATTTCTTCGAGGTCGAAGACAGAACGGGCCGGATCAAGGTCAACCCGCTGGCCCGCTGGCGGCCCGAGGACGTCGCCGAGTACATGTCTGAGAACCGCCTGCCCCGGCACCCGCTGGTGGCCCAAGGCTACCCGTCCATCGGCTGTGCGCCCTGCACATCGCCCGTGGCGGCCGGCAAAGACCCGCGCGCGGGGCGCTGGCGCAACACGGACAAAGATGAATGCGGCATTCATTTCGTGGAGGGCCGGATGGTCCGTACAGGAGACAGAACATGACAATACTGGTCACCGACGCGGGCTTTGGCCCCGACAGCTGGCACCAGGGGTTTTCCCCGCTGGACGCAGCCGCCAACGATGTTGCGGCACTGGATGTGCCCAGCGATGCCGACCCCGCCACCATCCCCATTGGACCAGCGGTGACGATGATCCGCGTCGACTTTCCCGACTTTGCCGACGGGCGCGGGTTCACCATCGCGCGGATGCTGCGCTTGCGCGGATACACGGGCCGTCTGCGCGCGCGCGGGCACGTGATTGCCGATCAATACGCCATGGCGCGGCGCGCGGGCTTTGACGAGGTGGAAATCAGCCAGGCGCTGGCTGCCCGCCAGCCCGAGAACGAATGGCAGGCCCGTGCCGACTGGCAGGCGCATGACTATCAATCGCGGCACCGCGGACCGCAGGCCGCTGCGTCCTGACGCGGCCCTTTGCCCCATTCCGCATCCAGAAAACGCTTTCTAAATACAAGGGCGCAGGTGTAAACCTGTGTTGACATCAGATCATGACCGAGCAGACCCCCGTGACCGAAGCCACCGCTGTAAAAGTACCCACCCTGCCCGATGCGCAGACGGTGACATCCGTCAAACATTGGACGGACCGATTGTTTTCCTTCCGCGTGACCCGGCCTGCGTCGCTGCGGTTCCGGTCGGGCGAGTTTGTGATGATCGGCCTGATGGGTGATCCCGACCCCAAGACCGGCAAGCAAAAGCCGCTGCTGCGCGCCTATTCCATCGCCTCGCCCAGCTGGGATGAGGAACTGGAATTCTACTCGATCAAGGTGCAGGACGGTCCGCTGACATCGCGGCTGCAACATATCCAGCCGGGGGACGAGATCATCCTGCGCCCCAAGCCCGTGGGCACGCTGGTACATGACGCGCTGTTGCCGGGCAAACGGCTTTGGCTCTTTGCCACCGGCACGGGCTTTGCGCCCTTTGCCTCGCTCCTGCGCGAGCCGCAGACGTTCGAAGACTACGACGAGGTCATCATCACCCACACCTGCCGCGAAGTGGGCGAATTGACCTATGGCGCAGAGTTGATCGAGAACTTGCAGACCGATGAACTGCTGAACGAGGTGATTGGTGACGGCTTCTGGAAAAAGATCCGCTACTACCCCACCACCACGCGCGAACAGAGCGCCAGGATGGGCCGTATCACCGACCTGATGAAATCCGGCGAAGCCTTCGACGACCTGGGCGTCCCACCGCTCTGCCCTGAAACCGACCGCGCGATGATTTGCGGCAACCTCGCGTTCAACCTCGAACTCAAGGATATGCTGGAAAGCTATGGGCTTGAAGAAGGTGCCAATTCCAAGCCCGCGCATTACGTGGTGGAAAAAGCCTTCCTCGACTGAGGCACGCGGAAATTTTGAAAATTTCCGGCTCAGATTTTTTCTAAAAATCTGCCGCGGGGTCCAGCGGCTGACCTTGCACCGTGATCCGGTGCATCACCCGCGTATGCCCCCGGTAGTCGGCGGTGGCATAGTGCTGCACCAGCCTGTTGTCCCACATTGCCACCATCCCCGGACGCCACTGCACGCGGCAACAAAAGATCGGCTGGGTGCAATGGGCGTAGAGCCACGCCAGCAACGGCGCACTTTCCTCGGGCGTCCAGCCTTCGAACTGCGTGGTGAAATCTCCGTTGACGTACAGCGCCGCCTCTCCGGTTTGGGGATGGGCCATGACCACCGGATGGGTAACCGGCTGATGGAAGGCGCTTGCATCGTCGTTCAACCCAAGCTTGCTGTCGGCAAAGCTCGCGTCGCTGTGCACCGCGCGCAATCCTTTCAGCATGGCGCGCATCCCCGGCGACAGTGCCTTCAATGCCGCCGCTTGCGACGCGAAATGCGTGTCACCGCCGTAGGGCGGCAAGGTGCGCGCCGACAGGATCGAGGCCATGGCCGGGGCCGGGTCATAGGAATGATCGCTGTGCCACGTGCCGCCGATAACCGCCGTTTGTTCGGGCTGCGTGCGCACTTCGGCAATCATGGGATGGTCCGGCACGGGAGTGAAAAACCGATTGATGTCGATGGGTCCGAAATGTTCGGCCAGCGCGATGTGCGCTTCTGGCGACAGGTTCTGATCGGGTAGAACCACCACGCCATGGGCAAAGAGCGCCGCGCGCACGTCGTCCAGAACCTCCGGTGGCGCACCGTCCAGTTGCACGCCTGTCAGTTCGGCACCGCAATGACCTGTGAGTTTTTGTATCTTCCAATGCATTTCCGTGGCCTCCGACTTGGCATTCAGGCTGCGGTGTCGCGGGGATTCGGACAACAAAAAACCGCGCCCCAATGGAGGGCGCGGTTCATGTCGCAAGCGCTGTGAGCGAGGGTTACAGACCCATGGCCTCACGGACCTGTGCCAGGATCTCCTTGAGCGCCTCGGGATTGTCGCGCGCTTTCTCCAGGCCGGTCTTCAGCACGGTTTTCTGAATCGTGCCAATCTCGGAGCCGTCGATCATTTCAGCGACTTTGTCATAGTCAAAGCCGTCCACGGTCAACAGGTCCGCCATCGACGTCTCTGCAGCCTCTTCGGTGCCTTCGGCGGCCGTGGACGCCGCTTCGTCGACAGCCTCTTCGGCTGTATCGGTTGCAGTATCTGTCGCTGTTTCGGTCGCCTCTTCTGTCGCCTCTTCTGTCGCCTCTACAGCATCGGTGGCTGTTTCAGTTGCGGTATCCGTGGCCTCAGTGGCTGTATCCGTCACTGCGTCCACCGCGTCGCTGGCCGTTTCGGTGGCCGCTTCAGCCGTGTCGCTGACCGCTTCGGTCGTTGCGTCCACTGCATCGCTGGCCGCATCCGTTGCCGTGTCGGTCAGGTTCTGCGCTGCATCCGTGGCCGCGTCCGCCGCTTCGGTGGCTGTTTCCGTCACAGCGTCCGCTGCGTCCGTGGCCGCATCGCTGGCGGTGTCGACAGCGTCAGAAGCCGTATCGGCCACCGAATCCGCGGCCTCGCTGGCGGTGTCCACAGCCGTTTCAACCGCGTCACTTGCCGCATCCACGGCCCCTTCGACGGCACCTTCTGCCGCGTCTACCGCGGCACCCACCGCATCAGATGCGCTTTCCAATGCGGAAGGCGCGTTCACAGCCTCGGCAGCATCCGTAGCGATCTGCTGGGGTGTGCGGCCAGACCATAACATATACCCGCCAGCGGCAATCACCGCGGCAACCACGATCCACACCAGATTTCTCATAACTTTGGTCCCCTCAGACAAATTCAGGCCGCAATGGGGCGGTCCTGATCATTGGCCTGTCAGATGCGCGTCGAATTGAAAAGGTGCAAGGGGAATTTGCGTGATTTCGGCGCAGGTTCGCCGTTTTGCGGCTTGAATGCAGTTGCACCCCCGTCTACCTTAGCGCCTCGACGAATTGCCACAATCAAAGGACGACCACCATCGCTCGCAGACCTCACAACGCGCCGCCCCAAAGAGACACAGGCCCGCGCGTCAACGACAAGATCCGTTCCCCTGAAATCCGCCTGATTGGCGCCGATGGCGAAAATGTCGGCGTTGTTACGCCTGCCCGTGCCATGGACATGGCCGAAGAGGCCGGGCTGGACCTTGTGGAAATCTCGCCCAATGCCAACCCGCCCGTGTGCAAGATCATGGATTTCGGCAAGTTCAAATACGAACAGCAAAAGCGCGAGAGCGAGGCCCGCAAGAAGCAGAAGATCATCGAGATCAAAGAGGTCAAGTTCCGCCCGAACACGGACACCAACGACTACGATGTGAAAATGCGCAACGTCTTCAAGTTTCTGGAGAACGGCGACAAGGTGAAGATCACCCTGCGCTTCCGGGGCCGCGAGATGGCCCACCAGAACCTTGGGCGTGAGCTTCTGGAACGTGTAGCCGAAGACACCAAGGATATCGGCAAGGTCGAGAACTTCCCCAAGATGGAAGGCCGCCAGATGGTCATGCTGATCGGGCCGCTGCCGCAAAAGGGATAAGATCACGCGCAGGAAGCCTCATGCCCTCTCATCGTTTTTCGGTAAAAAGCGACTGCCGGGCCACGCCCCGCCTTGCGGGGCTGGGTCATGCTGATCGGGCCGCTGCCGCAAAAAGGCTGATGGCTCCGCATATCAAAACCATGACAGGGCGTTGCAGATGCAGCGCCCTTTCGCTTTGTGCCTCCCCTTGCCGTCCCACTTGAACCCGGAGCCGCCATGCCAGACTTCGCCACCTACCCCAGCCTGCGCAACAAGCGCGTTCTTGTCACCGGCGGTGCATCGGGCATTGGCCGCCTCACGGTCGAGGCCTTTGCCGAACAGGGCGCGCGGGTGGCCTTTCTGGACCGCGACGCAGAAAACGCGCAAGCCGTCAGCGCCGCCAGCGGGGCGGCGCACAAGCTGTGCGATTTGCGCGACATCGAGGCGGTGCGCGCCGCCATCGCCGATCTGGCTGCCGAACACGGGCCCTTCGAGGTGCTGGTCAACAACGCCGCGCGCGATGACCGGCATGACTGGCGTGACGTGACGCCAGAGTATTGGGACGAACGCATGGATACCAACCTGCGCCACATGTTCTTTGCCATGCAGGCGGTGGCCCCCGGCATGATCGCCGCAGGCGGCGGGGCGATCATCAACCTCGGGTCCAATTCGTGGTGGGAGGCGGTAGGTAACTTCCCCGCCTATGCCACGGCCAAGGCGGCGGTGCACGGGCTGACCCGCACCATGGCCCGCGATCTGGGCCAGCACCGCATCCGGGTCAACACCGTGGTGCCGGGCTGGATCATGACCGAGCGGCAAAAGACACTTTGGGCGACGCCCGAGGCGCTGGAGGCGCACCGCGCCAGCCAGTGCCTGCCGGACCTGATCGATCCGGTCTACGTGGCACGTATGGTGCTTTTTCTGGCCTCGGACGATGCGGCGATGTGCACGGCCAGCAACTATATGGTCGAAGCCGGGTCTATTTGACGCCTCAGACCTGCGCTGCGATGGCCACTATCTCAATAAGCGAGGCGCCGCCATCCCCAAGGTCCGCGCCCACGCAGGCCCTTTGCGGCCAGTTCTCCTGCGGTCCGATCCACTCGGTCCAAACCACATCCATTTCGGCCTTCATGTCCATGTCGTGTAAGTAGATCGTCACCTGCAAAAGACCCGACTTGCCGCTGCCAGCTTTGGTCAGGCGCTCCTCCAGGAAGGCCAATGTATTTACGGTCTGTGCCGCGATGCCGTCAGCAGCAGCCGGATCATAGGCCACGGCATAGACAAGCCCGCCATGATCGACAGTCAGGCTGCGCCCCGCCACCGGCGCCAATTCTCTGCGAATGGTCACTTTTTCGGACATGATCCTGGCCTCTCAACAAAAAAGGCCCGGGGAAAGCCCGAGCCTTTTCAGAATTTGCGCAGGCTTTACGCGGCCGCGGCAACCGCCCGTTTGGTCATCACGCCCACCAGATGCGCGCGGTAATCACCCGTGCCGTGCAGGTCGTTGATCATGTCGTCGCCAGAAACGGTCAGGCCGTCCAGCGCACTGGCCGAGAAGTTCGACGACAGCGCCGCTTCGGCCTCGGACCAGCGGAACACACCATCATTCGACGCGCCTGTAACCGCCACGCGCACGCCGTCCGCGAACTTGGCCACGAACACACCCACCAGCGCAAAGCGCGAGGCGGGTTGCACGAACTTCTGATAGTTCGAGGCTTGCGGCACCGGAAAGCGGACCTCGGTGATGATCTCACCCTCGTCCAGCGCCGTGGTGAACATGCCCTGGAAATAGTCATCCGCCGCGATCTCGCGCGTGTTGGTGACGATGGTGGCACCCGATCCCAGCGCCGCTGCCGGATAGCAGGCGGATGGGTCGTTGTTGGCCAGCGACCCGCCGATGGTGCCACGGTTGCGCACCGCCGGATCACCGATGTTGCTGGCGAGGTCGGCAAGGCCGGGATAGGCGCTGGCCTCTGCGGCCACGGTGCCGTGGGTGGTGGCCCCACCGATGGAAAGGCGCCCATCGTCCATGATGCAGACACCCTTCATTTCGGCGATGCCCGACAGGCTCACCAACGTCGAAGGGCTGGCAAGACGCTGCTTGAGTGTCGGGATCAGCGTTTGCCCCCCGCCCAGCGCCTGCGCGTCCTCCGCACCCAAGGCCTTGGCCGCATCCGCCACGGTCGAGGGTTGTTCAAAATCGAAGTTGTACATCTCTTCGTCCTTTCTGGTGTGACCGCAACGAAGGCTTCTTTGCTTCTTTGGGTCAAAAATACTTCGGGGGTCCGGGGGCTGGCCCCCGGTCCCATGTGATTTACTGCATCGCCGCCCAGACACGCGCCGGTGACAGCGGCATGTCGATGTGGCTCACATCCTTGCCCGCCGATTGCAGCGCGTTGCACACGGCACTCACCACCGAAGGCGGCGAGCCGATGGCCCCGGCTTCTCCGCAGCCCTTCACCCCAAGCGGGTTGTGGGTGCACGGCGTCTGGCAGGAATGGTCCACGTCATAGAACGGCACGTCATCGGCACGCGGCATCGCGTAGTCCATGTAGGATGCGCTCAGCAGCTGACCGTTGTCGTCATAGACGCAGTTCTCAAGCAACGCCTGACCAATCCCCTGCGCCAGACCGCCATGGACCTGACCGGACACGATCATCGGGTTGATGATGTTGCCAAAGTCATCCGCAGCCGCAAAGCGTTCGATGGTCACTTTGCCGGTATCGGGGTCCACTTCGACCTCGCAGGCATAGGCGCCGGACGGATAGGTGAAGTTGGCCGGATCATAGAACGCGGTCTCCTCAAGGCCCGGCTCGATGTCTTCCAGCGGATAGTTGTGCGGCACATAGGCCGCGAGGGTCACATCGCCCCACGCCACCGACTTGTCGGTGCCTGCCACGCTGAACGCACCATCCTTCAGCTCGATATCCGCCTCCGAGGCTTCAAGCAGGTGAGAGGCGATCTTCTTGGCCTTGTTGATGATCTTCTCTGTCGCGCGCACCATGGCCGATCCGCCCACCGCGATGGAGCGGGACCCATAGGTGCCCATACCCATCGGCGTGTTGGCCGTGTCGCCGTGCACGATCTCGACCATCGACTCGTCGATGCCGATCATCTCGGCCACCACTTGCGCGAACGAAGTCTCATGCCCCTGCCCGTGGCTGTGACTGCCGGTCATGACAACCAGACCACCCGTGGCGTTCACGCGGACGGTGGCGGATTCATAAAGACCCGCACGTGCACCCAACTGCCCCACAAGGTTGCTGGGCGCGATGCCGCAGGCCTCGATATAGCAGTTCACACCCAGACCACGCAGTTTGCCCTTGGCCTCGGACGCCTTGCGCCGCGCCTCGAACCCGCTGAGGTCGGCAATCTCGCTCAGCTTGTCCATGGTCGCGTTGTAGTCGCCGGTGTCATATTCCACCGCCACAGGCGTGGCATAGGGGAACTCGGTGATGAAGTTCTGACGCCGCAGCGCCACCGGGTCCACGCCCAGCTCGTGCGCGGCCTTGTCGATCACCCGCTCCAGTTGGAACGTGGCCTCTGGCCGCCCAGCGCCACGGTATGCGTCGACAGGCACGGTGTTGGTAAAGACCGCCTTGACGTTCACATAGATCAGCGGGGTCCTGTAGTTGCCCGCCATCAACGTGCCGTGCAGCCATGTGGGCACACTTGGCGCAAAGGTCGACAGGTAGGCACCCATGTTGGCGTGTGTGTCGGTGCGCAGGGCGGTAAAGTTGTTGTCCGCGTCCAGCGCCAGTTGAATGGTGGTGACGTGGTCACGGCCATGGGCATCCGACATGAACGCCTCCGACCGGCTCGACGTCCACTTGACCGGGCGCGCCAGCTGCTTGGCCGCAAAGGTACAGAACGCCTCTTCCGCATAGTGGAAGATCTTGGCACCAAAACCGCCGCCCACATCGGGGGCCACCACGCGCAACTTGTGTTCGGGGATGCCCAGCACGAAGGCGCCCATCAACAGGCGGATCACATGGGGGTTCTGGCTGGTGGTGTACAGCGTGCTGTCGCCCGAGTGGCGGGCATAGTCGCCCACGGCCACGCGCGGCTCCATCGGGTTGGCCACCAGACGGTTGTTGCGCAACTCCAGCGTGGTCACATGCGCCGCCTTGGAAAAGGCTTCCTCGACCGCGCCCTTGTTCTCTTCGACAAAGCCCCAGTCATAGCACAGGTTCGATGTCAGATCGTCGTGCACCTTGGGGCTGTCCGCAGCCAGGGCCGCCTTCATGTCCACCACGGCAGGCAGCTCGGAGATATCCAGCTCGATTGCTTCGGCCGCATCGCGCGCCTGTTCCAGCGTATCAGCCACAACCGCCGCGATGGGTTCACCCACATGGCGCACTTTGCCCTGGGCCAGAACCGGGTGGCCCGGTTCCTGCATGGGGTCGCCATGCTTGTCCGTGACTTGCCAACCGCAGGGCAGACCGCCCACGCCTTCGAAATCCGCGCCGGTAAAGATACGCACCACGCCGGGCATACCCGCCGCCGTGTCGGTCTTGACCGCGTTCAGTGTGCCATGGGCCACGTCCGAGCGCAGGAAAAAGACATACGCCTGACCATTGATGTTGATGTCGTCGGTATAATTCCCGGCCCCTGTCAGGAACCGTACGTCCTCGCGCCGCTTGCTGCTAGCGCCGATGCCTCCGTCTTTTGGCATTTTTATTCCTCCTTTTGGGGATGATACGCCTCCCCGCGCATCGCCCCTACTTGATTGTCAGCCCGAAGGAATGTCCGGGCTTCGGAATGGTTTGACGTCGCGCTTACTCAGCCGCGATCGCGCCCACGTCCTGGCCGGATGCGGCCATGATCGCCTTGACGATGTTGTGATAGCCGGTGCAGCGGCAGATGTTGCCTTCAAGGTACTCACGCACCTCTTGCTCACTGGGCTTTGGGTTGTCCTTGAGCAGCGCGGCAGCACTCATCACCATGCCCGGCGTGCAGAACCCGCACTGCAGGCCGTGGTGATCCTGAAACGCCTGCTGGATCACGTTCAGCGACCCGTCCGCGTTGGCCTGTCCTTCAATGGTGGAGACCTCCGCGCCCGCGGCTTCGGCCGCCAGCATCGTGCAGGATTTCACAGCAACCCCGTCCACATGCACCACGCAGGCGCCGCATTGGCTGGTGTCGCATCCCACGTGCGTTCCGGTCATGCCAAGCTGGTCGCGCAGGAAAGACGACAACAGCGTGCGCCCCTCCACTTCTCCTGACGCAGCCTTCCCATTCACGGTCATCGAGACCTGTGCCATATCATCCTCCCTGATTAGCTTTTGTTTGATCCGAGTTAAGCACGGCGCTTTTCGTTTGGAAACAGTATTCTGGCCGCGCACGCAATTTGCGCCGGAATGTTATTGGCACTTAGGCGCGCCTCGCCTCAACTCTCTATCGGCGATCGCATCCGCATCAAGCCGTTCGATGTCAAAACTGATTTGGATACCTGGTTCGGGTTGGTTGTTGTCCGACGTGCAGGATGGTGCACATTTTTCTCAAGTCCCGCCTGCGGCACGCGGTCTGGGTCGCGTTGGAATTTCCTTGAGCAATCCACCAACCCCCATGGCCGAGATGTCCGCCGCCGTCAAAGGCAGCCCGCACATCAGGCGCTCCAGCACCCAATCGGCCCCATTGAGCGCAGGTGAGCGTGCGCAGCCCGGCAAGCCAATCACCGGTTTGTCGCCCAACCAGCCGAAAAACAGCAGGTTGCCGGGATCAACCGGCATGCCAAAGGCCTCGACCCGCCCCCCGGCGCGGCGCAATGCATCGGGGGCCACGTCCTGTGCATCGGACGTGGCAGAGGCCGTGAGGATCAGGACCATCTCGCCCGGCGCCTGTGCAATTGCCTCAGCCAGCGGCCCGGCGGCATGATCTGTCACCACCCGCGCGCTCAAACCTGCACTCAACCGTTCCAGCCGCGCCGCCGTGGCCGCGCGCCCCTTTGTGCTGGTGGCCACGCCCTGCACTTGCGTCTCGATCAGGGTCGCCTCGGCATAGCGCGGCAGCGCGATGTGCAGGGCAGCCCGGCCCAGCGCGCCGGCCTGCTCTACATCGTGCTGCGGCACGCCGTAGGAGATGATCTTGATCGTGGCAATCATTCCCCCCGCATCGACCCGGTGCAGCGGCGGGACAGTGGCCATGGTGATCATCGGGTTCACAGCATTTAACGCCTGCACCGCATCCCTTTGGATCACCGCAACCCCCGGCGTGGTGGCATAAAGGTTCACGCGTCCCGCTCCCGCCCCGGTCAGGCGCAGCCGCTGCGCGTCCGGGTCCGGCACCACCGCCTGCGCCAGTGCGGCGGCGGCGGCGTTTTCCTCGATGTCGCCCCGTTCAAGTCGGGCGGCCACCACTTCGGTTACCCCGGCATCGGCAAACAACCGCAGATGGCTCACATCCAGATGCGTGCCCTTGGAAATCCGCGTGCCCCCGGCCGTCATGGAATGGGCAAGGATCGCACCACCAGCCTCCGCCACGGGCACCGGACCGAACTTCATGCGCCTTTCCTCAGGGCATCAATCATCTGGGCAAGGATCGAAACGGCAATCTCAGGCGGGCTGGCGGCCCCGATATCCAGTCCAACCGGGCCACGTGTGCGCGCAATCTGATCCGCATCGAACCCGGCCTCCTGCAACCGCGCCACCCGCTTGGCATGGGTGCGCGTGGACCCCAGCGCGCCGATATAAAACGCGTCCGATGCCAGCCCCAGATGCAACGCAGGATCATCCAGCTTGGGATCATGGGTCAGCAACACCAGCGCCGTGCGGGCATCCATGCCCTCGGCCTCCAGCGCCTCGTCGGGCCAGTCGTTGACAACACGCTCACCCGGAAACCGCTCTTGCGACCCGAAGGCCCCGCGCGGATCGATCACCACCGGGTCAAACCCTGCAATCCGCGCCATCGGCACCAATGCCTGCGCGATATGCACCGCCCCTACCACCGCCAGCCGCAAGGGCGGGTTGTGGATGTGTACGAAGGTGCTGCCGTCCTCTTCAAAACCCGAGCGGTCCTTGGCAAAACGCGCCGCAAACCCGTCGTCTGTCATCGACCGCTGCCATGTGTCCGTGTTCACCACGTAGGCCAGTCGCCGCCGTTCGGCGCGCGCCGCCACCAACGCCTCCAGCATCTTGACCGGCAAGGCCGCGCCCACCGGTTCGACCAGAATGCGGATGGTCCCGCCACAGGCCAGTCCCACGGCAAAGGCATCGCCGTCGCTGACACCGTATTCCAAAAGCCGGGGCTGCCCATCGGCCAGCGCATCCTGCGCCTCCAGCACCACCGCACCCTCGACACAGCCACCCGACACCGATCCCTGCATCTGACCATCGCCCGACACGACAAGCATCGCGCCCACCCGGCGCGGCGCACTGCCCCAGGTTTCGATGACCGTGGCCAATGCCGCACCCGTTCCGGCCTGATGCCACGCCAACGCCTGTTCGGGCGCATTCTCAAAGATATCCATCTGCGCGGTCCTCTGCCTTGCGATCCTGCTGTGTCGGAGCCGCCCTTGCTTGAGCGTTGGCAGACATCCGAAACAGCGCTTGCCAAGATAAATCGCCGAGGGGCCCCGCCAGCGGGGAAACGGCTATTTCTCTTGGGAAGAGATGTGGCGGCTGTCAGGCAAAAGATCAATCAAGGGCGGCTCCGATCCTGCTGGATTGGTGAGCCCGCAGCCTAAAACAAACAAAGTCGTGCGCGCAAGGCGCGCGCAATCGGATCACGGACAGTTCACGGGCGGCCCGGCCCGGCAACCGGTTCCGCTTGCACCCCGCCCCCTGCCGCCCTAAATCTGAACCAGCCGATCACACATACGGAGCCGCCGACCATGCCCATGCAAGCTCAGGACATCGAGGATCTGATCCGCGAGACCTTTCCAGAGGCCAAGATCACGATCACCGACCTTGCAGGGGACGGCAACCACTATGCTGCCGAGGTGATCGACGCCTCGTTCAAAGGCAAGAACCGGGTACAGCAACAACGCGCGGTCTACGCAGCCCTCAAGGGCAAGATGGACGGTGCACATGGTGAATTGCACGCCCTGGCCCTGACCACCAAGGCCCCGGACTAGGGCGCGCACGATGGATTGGATACTGATCGGACTTCTCTGCCTTGCCATCCTGGTGGTGGCGGTGATCCGTGCAGCCCAGTCCATTCGCCACGCCAAGGATGCCGAACGCGGTAGCGCCCCCGGCACAGGCTATCACGAGATCGAGGCCAACTATCACTCGGGCGGCGGCGGCGGCGGACATTCCGGCACCTTTCGCGTGCCCCGCGACCCACAAGAATACGCAAAAACCTTTGTACCAAGGAAACCACGCAAATGACCGATGCCAATTCCCAAATCCAAGAGACGATCACCGCCAACGACGTGGTGCTGTTCATGAAAGGCACCAAATCCATGCCGCAATGCGGGTTCTCCAGCCGCGTGGCCGGGGTTCTGAACTACATGGGTGTTGAATTTTCCGACGTGAACGTGCTGGAAAATGACGCCATCCGCCAGGGCATCAAGGATTTCTCGGACTGGCCGACCATTCCCCAGCTTTACGTGAAGGGTGAATTCGTCGGCGGCTGCGACATCATCACCGAGATGACCCTCTCGGGCGAGCTGGACACGCTCTTTGAAGACAACGGTGTCAGCTACGACAAGGATGCCGCCGACAAGATCCGCGAAGCCAACGGCTGATCGCAGGTCACGGCCCCTGCCGCGCAGGCGGGGGGTGCCTAAATCTTGTACTTGTTCAGCTTGGCCCAGGCGACGATCACGTCTTCGCCGTGCAGATCGATCACCGTGCGCCCTTCATCCAGAAGGGCCACGATGCGGGCGCGGGTATCCGGCTCTGAGGGTTTGCCCTCGTGGAAATTCGCATCGAGATTGATGTGCGTGACCGCAAGGTTGAACTCATAGTAACCGGTGCCTGACTTCTCGCCCTTGCCCCGCAGCACGATGGCACGCTCAAAGGCGGCCTTGGCCGCTTCCCAATCGGGGCGTGTGGACTTCACAAGCGCATAACCCAATTGCCCGTAGTTGCGGTGATACTGGTTGGGCGCCGCCGCCACGAGGCCCCGGAAAATCGGGATCGTGCGGTCGACCAGCGTGCGCTCCGGATCGCCGATGGGCTTGCGCCAGGCATCCCGCCGCGTCTCGCGGGCGCGTTCAAAGATCATGGTGCGCGCGATCAACGACGAGGCCGCGACTTTCTGTTCGATGTTGGCAAACTCGGGTGCGGTGGGATCGGCGGCCAGTTCAAGATAGGAATCCGTCATCTCGAAGGCCTCGGCATCCACATCGTTTTCCTGCTCGCGCTTGCGTTCAAGGATCTCGGTGATCTCGACGGAGCTTTGCACGCTTTGCCAGCGCAGCACGTATTCCATGTGGATGCGCGTCCACAGGTAGCCAAAGAGAAAGCCCACGATGAAGAAGTAGATGATCAGCGCAACGCCAACCGCCTGCCCCACACCGGCATCGGCGGGCAGCAACGCGGGGCCAAAACGGTTGCCTGCCTCCACGACGATGCCGCGGATTTCGTTGAACTGCACCAGCGTGATGCCCACGATGATCTTGGTCAGCCAGTCGGATATCTGTTCGAGGTTGGTGTTTTCCTGATATTCACGTTCCTCGGCCCCGGCCGCGCCGGCTACCGGACCTGCACCCTGTTTGGACCGCGGGATGCCAAAGAGAAAACCGATGAACGCCCCCGACAGCGTGGCCGCACCCGCAAGGAAAAGCCCCGCCATCGATGCCGCCTGCGCGCCTATCACGTCGTTGCTCAGGCCAAGGGTAAAGACAACCGCAACCCCCAGCGCCAAAGCGCCCCAACAGGCCAGAACCCACCGGGTTTCGGCGGACTTTCCGGGAATATCGGAATTCAGACCAAAAATATCGGGCATGGCGACCTCGTCACTTGCAATGAAATTATCGGCCCCAAAACAGGGCCATCACTCAATACATCAAACGGGTTCGGGCGGGCCGCAATATGGCCTGCCCGCTCACTTTCGGGGCGGGTCAGGCAGTGCCGTCCAGCTTGTCCTGCACCTGACCGGCCAGCGCCTCGGCGCGCGCGGCCAGTTCGGCCAGCGTGTCCTTCACGGTGTCCGGCACCACGGGCACCTCCACGCGCTCTGGTTCCGGGGCGGCCGCGTTGCGCAGACCTTCCAGTTCGGCCTCACGTTCGGCCAGCGTCGCTTGCACGTCCTTGATCCGGTCCTCGACGCTGGCGGTCTTGTCAGCCAGCAAAAGCCCCGCCATCAACAACATCCGTGCTTCGGGCATGCGCCCCACCTGATCGCTCAGCACCTGTGCCTCGTCGTCCAGCATCTTGGCCGCGGTGTGCAGGTAATTCTCTTCGCCTTCCTGACAGGCCACCTCGAACTGGCGGCCTCCGATGGTGATCGTGACCTCGGGCATTATGCGTCCTCCCCTGCGGTGGTGGCCGCGTCGTCCAAAAGCGGCGTCAGCGCGTTGATGATGCTGCTGGCCTCGGCCACATCCGCCGCCCGCGCAGCGCGCAGCGATTCCAGTTCGGCCAGCATCGCCTTGTTGATCAGGTGCGGCTCACCCACGCCGGCCTCGTTGGCCTCGCGCAGCGCCTGGTTGGATTGGCGCAACTGGCCGTTGGCCTTGCGCAACCGCTGCAGATCGGCGTCCAGCTGGGCCATCTGGCCCTTGGCCTCGTCCGCCTGTGCGCGCAATTCCGCCAATTCAGTCTCTTGCCGGGCAGTCAGCGTCTTGATCCGCTCCTGCAACTGGGCATTGGCGGTCTTTTCGTCGTCCAGAGCCTGCTGCATCCCGGCGCTGTCGCCACCGGCGCTGTTCAATTGGCCCAGTCCTGTGGCCACCCGGTCCATCGCCGCCGTAATCCGGCGCTGTAACTCGTCTATGTCTGTCATACCTCGTCCCTGACTTGCACTCTGCCTGTCCGCCGCCGCCCGCTTTTGCCATCCGCGAATCGCCCGGCGTGCTGCAGCTTTTCCCGATCCTACCCAAAGGCGAAAAAAAATGCGCGCTCTTTGCGATCAACCACTTGCAGGGCCCTGTTGAAGTGCCGATGCGCGCGCTATGTGCCGCAGCGCTTGACCCCTGCGCGGCGGCTGTTATGCAGCGTTCCAAGCCCCGTTATTCCAACCCAGAGGAAGCTGCCCCGTGGACCTGAACGCCCTGAAATCTGCTCATCCCGAACATTGGTCCAAGGCCACCGCCATCCGTGCGCTGACGCTGGATGCCGTTGCCGCCGCAAACTCCGGTCACTCCGGTATGCCCATGGGCATGGCCGATGTCGCCACTGTCCTCTACGAAAAGCACCTCAAGTTCGATGCCTCTGCCCCGAACTGGCCCGACCGCGACCGGTTCATCCTGTCGGCGGGCCATGGGTCGATGTTGCTCTATTCGCTGCTGCACCTTGTTGGAGATGCGCAATTCCCGCTCGAAGAGATCAAGAATTTCCGCCAGCTGGGCGCGCGCACGGCCGGGCACCCTGAAAACTTCCTTGCCGATGCGATCGAAACCACCACGGGCCCCTTGGGTCAGGGTATTTCCAACGCCGTGGGCTTTGCCATGGCCGAAGAGATCCAGCGCGCACACTACGGCAAGAAGCTGGTCGATCACTACACATACGTGATTGCGGGCGACGGCTGTTTGATGGAAGGCGTGAGCCAGGAGGCCATCACGCTGGCCGGTCGGCACAGCCTCGGCAAACTGGTGGTGCTGTGGGACAACAACAACATCACCATCGACGGCACGGTTGAACTGAGCGACCGCACCGATCAGCCGCAGCGCTTCAAGGCGGCGGGCTGGAACGTGATCGAGATCGACGGCCACAACCCCGATGAGATCGACGCGGCGCTGACGCAAGCCAAAAAGGGCAAGAAACCCACGATGATCGCCTGCAAGACCCATATCGCTCTGGGTCATGCGGCACAGGACACGTCCAAAGGTCATGGCGCGTTGACCGATCCCGAACAGATGCAGGCGGCCAAGGCGGCCTATGGCTGGACAACCGGCCCCTTCGAGGTGCCTGCGGACGTGAAAGCCGCGTGGGAAGCCATCGGCGCGCGTGGGGCCGAGGCCCGCGCCGACTGGGAGGCGCGTCTGGCCAGCGTCAGCAAGTCCAAGCGCGCACAGTTCGAGCGCACATATGCGCTGGACGCCCCGCGCAAGCTGAGCGCGACCATCAAGGCTTTCAAAAAGCAGATGTCGGAAAGCGCGCCCAAGCTCGCCACCCGCGCCAGCAGCGAAAAGGTGCTGGAAGTGGTCAATCCGATCATGCCCGAAACCGTGGGCGGCAGCGCCGACCTGACCGGATCGAACAACACCAAGACCGGTGATCTGGGTGTCTTCGACGTGGACAGCCGCGGCGGGCGGTACGTGTATTGGGGCATCCGCGAGCACGGCATGGCCGCGGCGATGAACGGCATGGTGCTGCACGGGGGCATCCGCCCCTATGGCGGCACGTTCATGTGTTTCACCGACTATGCGCGCCCCGCGATGCGTCTGGCGGCCTTGATGCAGGTGCCCACGGTCTTTGTGATGACGCACGACAGCATCGGACTGGGCGAAGACGGCCCGACCCACCAGCCTGTCGAACATCTGGCGATTTCGCGCGCGACGCCCAACACCTACGTGTTCCGTCCCGCCGACACGATCGAAACGGCAGAAGCGTGGGAAATCGCGCTGACGTCGAAGGACACGCCATCGGTGCTGTCGCTCACCCGTCAGGGCCTGCCCACCGTGCGCACCGAGCACAAGACCAAGAACCTGAGCGCGCAAGGTGCCTATGTTCTGGCCGAGGCCGAGGGCAAGCGTCAGGTGATCCTGATCGCCACCGGGTCAGAGGTGCACCTGGCGCTGGAAGCGCGCGACGCGTTGCAGGCCGAAGGCATTGGCACCCGCGTGGTGTCCATGCCCTGCATGGAGCTGTTTGCCGCACAGGACGAAAGCTATCGCCGCCGCGTGCTGCCTGCGGGCGCTGTGCGTGTGGGCGTCGAGGCGGCCGTGCGTCAGGGCTGGGATCAGTGGCTGCTGGGCGAACGTGCACCACGCGGCAAGGCCGATTTCGTGGGCATGGACCGCTTTGGCGCGTCGGCCCCTGCCGGTGAGCTGTTCGAGAAGTTCGGCATCACATCGGACGCCATCGTGGCCAAGTCCAAGGCCCTTCTGGGCTAAGAACACCCAGCGCGGCGGCCCCCCCCCTGCCGCGCCGGTTTCGGCTCAGGCCCAGCTGAGCGGATCGATCACGGGTGGCGGGAAATCATCGTCCGACCGTCCGTTATCCAACAACCAACTGCGTTCGATCAGGTTGGCCGGATCATAGCCGGTGCCGAAATGCACCTCGGTGTAGTGGGTCCAGTCGTGCAGGTCCGGCACGTCTTCGACAAAGACCGTCGTGACGTCTCCGCCGGCGTTGTAGGTCCAGGTGATTTCAATCCCGTTGTCCAGCGTCATGGTGCGTTCGGTCAGGTTACCGCTGGCATCGTAATTCGCGCCCCGTTCTTGCCAGATGACGAGATCCAGCACGTCGGTGATCACCTTGGACGCCAGCACACCCGCCTCGAACGTCTTGAGGCGCGTCGCGCCATTGTCGAGAACGACCAGCTGTTCGGTCATGTTGCCCGCGCCATCCAGCCGCTTTTCGATGCTTTGCCAGGTTTCGGTGCCCGCCAGATCGGTAAGCACCACGCGCGCAGCGACACCGCCGTCAAAAAAGGTCTCGCGTGTGCTGGTGTCGTCATAGACGATAAAGGTGTTGGCGGGTTGACCGCCTGAATAGGTCTCTGTCCAGCTTGACCACGCAAAAAGGTCACCACCGTCGGTGATGCTGCGGCTTTGCAGCCCGCTGCCGTCATAGGTGTTAACAACGCTGCGCCCGTCGGAATACGTCGTGGTGATCCGCTCAAGCGCGCCGCCTGCATCCCGCTCCTCGACGATTTGCGCAGTCCACAGCGTCACGCCCAGCGCATCCTTGCGGACAGTTGTCGCTGTGCCTTCGCCCGTCACGGTGCGCAGGCTGGTGCCGCCATCGTCCAGCGTCCGCAGCCTGGAGACCAATACACCATCGGCATAGGTCGTGACGGTGCTGGCCCAGCTGTGCGCATCTGCGGTGTCCAAGGTCGTAAAGCCTTGCAACTTGCCATCCGCGAACGTGTCGACCCGCACGCGCCCGTCGTCAAAAGTGCGTCCCGCGGCGGTGACACTGCCTGTCGCGTCAACCTCGCGGGTGAACGTGGCCCAGTGATAGGCATCGCCGGCATCTGTGTTGACGATGGTGGCGCCGCCCGTGTCGTGATTGGTCCGCGTGACCGTGCGACCATCATCCATCAGGGTATCAACCTTTGTCGGCGCATCCAGCGGCCCTGTGATCTCCCGTGTGGTCCAGGCTTTGGTGTCGGTGATGTCCTGAAAATACGTGCTGATCAGCGCGCCATCCGCCGCAAAGGTTTCGGTCACGATATCGCCGTCGTCATAGGTCGTGACCCATGTGCCGATGTAATGCGCCGCCCCGGTCAACGGATCGACGAGGGTGCGGTTCTGCGTGGCCCAGATGTAACGGTTTTCCGTATCCGTCAGGGTCATTTCCACGTCCAGCCCGGTGACAAGGCCAGACAGGTATATGTCCGTCACAACATCGATCTGCACACCGTCGCCGAATTGAAAACGATTGACGTTATACGCACTGTCGCGCCCGTCCGCCCCGCTGCCGTGATCGATGACAAACCCCATTTGTGTAAAACGCACATTTGGCAGGACGCGGAAGAAATCGAAATCATATTCGCCAAACGCGCCGGTGAAAAAGGCGGTGTCAAAAACAAACAAATCGAGTCTGGTGTAGCCGTTCAGCACATCGTCTCCGGTCCCGCCATAGAGATTGTCGGAACCGATCGTACCCCACAGCGTATCATTGCCCTCATCGCCATAAAGCCGGATGTTGACGTCATTGCCCGAGACAATGAAATCGTTCCCGGCACGGCCGCGAACTTCGTTGATCCCGCCGACAGAGTTTTCGAGATAAAGCAAATCATCGAAATCCGTGCCGATGATGGTTGTAAATCTGTTCAGCATGAAGGTTGGCATATTGCTGAGGTTCACGCCCTCCGTACGGTCAGACAGGTCCAGAACCTTCACGCGCGAGAAATCTGTCAAAAACGATAACAGAACCGATGATGCACCGGAGTTGGTTAAGGCCGAGATGCTGGACTCGAAGGCATAGATCACATCGTCCAGATCGACAGTTCTCGGCACGCCTTCCGACTGTTCCCAGGTCATGCTCCAGATCAGGCGACCATCGGTGGGGTCCCATATTTCTATGCGCTCCACACTGCCTGTGTCGGGGGTGGCCCCAGTGGTATCATGGGACATGTCAGAGCCGACCAGCCGTGTGATGTAGCCAGTGGTGTCATTGCTCCACGCGATCGAGGTGGCGGTGTTCTCGAATACGGTGGTATCAGTTGATCCGTAGAACCCGACGGGGCCCACTTGGGTCGTTCCCACCAGGGCCAACGCCAACGCGTTCATGTCTTGATAAGACCCAGCGCCCGTGTGCGCGCCGCCGAAATATTCAAACCGCATGTGCGTGTCCGCCCGTTGTCCCAGCCCCCGAAGCCAGCGGTATCAGAAACTTAACGACCGGCATAGCCCCTGTCAGCGCACGAACGCCGCACGCCAGACCGGCGTCACCACCTTTTCCCCGATGGGAATGAGAACCAAGCCCAAGGCAAGCCCCAGCACCCCGTCCAGACCGGCGGTCACGCCCCATTTCACAATGCCCGCCCACTGGTCGGACACCATTCCCGCCGCGGCATAGGCCACCTCCTTGATGCGGTCGTAGGGCCAACTGAAGCCCAGCACATCCAGCCCGTGCACGATGATGTTGCCGCCGACCCACAGCATGGCGGCGGTGCCCACGATCATCAGCGTCTTCAACACGCCCGGCATGGCGTTGACGATCCCGCGGCCCAAAGCACGGGTTGCGCCCAAGCGGCCCTTGCCTGCCATCAACAGCCCAAGGTCATCGGCCTTCACGATCAGCGCGACCGATCCGTAAACGGCCACGGTGATCATGATCGCCACGGCGGCCAGCGTTGCGGCCTCCATCCAGAAACTTGACGGTGGAATCGCGGCCAGTGCAATGGTCATGATCTCGGCTGACAGGATGAAATCGGTCTTGATCGCCCCTTGGGCCTTTTCCTCTTCGAGATGGGCGGGGTCCTCGATCACTTCATCCTTGTGGGGGTAATCATCATGCCCATGGCCCCCAACCCCAAGGGCATGGGCGACCTTTTCGGCCCCTTCGAAACACAAGTAAGCGCCACCAAGCATCAAGAGCGGCGTGATCGCCCAGGGCGCAAAAGCGCTGAGCGCGAGACCCGCGGGCAACAGGAACACCAGCTTGTTGCGCATGGACCCCTTGGCAATGCGCCAGATGATCGGCAATTCGCGGCTGGCCTCGAACCCGGTGACATATTTCGGTGTGACCGCCGCATCGTCGATCACCGCCCCTGCCGCCTTGGCCCCGGCCTTGGTCGCTTGTGCCACCACATCATCCACCGAAGCCGCCGCCACTTTGGCAATCGCCGCGACATCGTCCAAAAGGGCCAGCAATCCGCTCATCTCATTCTCCGATCCGAAGTGTTTTCCATCAGCTAGCACTGAATGTGTCAGACACAAACGCAAAAGGGCGACAAAAGGATCACAGGTTTATCGCTAACAGCTTGTTTTAAGGCATTTCGTCCCATTTTGCGCGGGTCTATAAGCCGGGCAACAAACCGCGTTTCAAAGGATAGACCATGACGATCAAAGTCGGCATCAACGGATTTGGCCGGATCGGCCGTTGCACCCTCAGCCACATCGCGGCGTCCGGGCGTGACGACATCGAAGTGATCAAGCTGAATGCCACCGGCCCCATCGAAAGTGCTGCGCACCTTATCCGTTACGATTCCGTTCATGGCCCCTTTCCCGGCACGGTCGAGATCGGTGATGGCACGCTCGATCTGGGTCGCGGCAAGATCGCGGTGCAATCGACCTATGACATGGCCGAACTGGATTGGGAGGGCTGCGACGTGGTGCTGGAATGTACCGGCATGTTCAACGACGGCAAAAAGGCCAACGCCCACCTTGAACGTGGCGCGGGCAAGGTTCTGTTGTCGGCACCGGGCAAGAACGTGGACCGCACCGTGGTCATGGGTGTGAACGACGGCGACATGCTGGCCAGCGACCGGATGATCAGCAACGGATCATGCACCACCAACTGCCTTGCGCCGCTTGCCCGTGTCCTGCATGAAGAGATCGGCATCGTGTCGGGCCTGATGACCACCATCCACAGCTATACCGGCGACCAGCCGACGCTGGACAAACGGCACAGCGATTTCTATCGCGCCCGCGCCGCCGCGATGAGCCTCATCCCCACCTCCACCGGTGCGGCCAAGGCCTTGGGCGAGGTGCTGCCAGCGCTGGCAGGCAAGCTCGATGGCACGGCGATGCGCGTGCCCACGCCCAACGTATCGGCCGTGGACCTGACCTTTGTCGCCCCGCGCGATGTGACCGCGGATGAGGTCAACGCCGCCGTCAAGGCGCGTGTGGACAACGATATGGGCCACGTTCTGGCCTATGACCCGGAATTGAAAGTGTCGGTCGATTTCAACCACACCGAACATTCGTCGATCTTTGCCCCGGACCAGACCAAGGTGTCGGGCGGGAACCTTGTGCGGGTGCTGGCGTGGTACGACAACGAATGGGCATTCTCGGTGCGCATGGCGGACGTGGCCGTTGCCATGGGCCGCCTGGTCTGACGCCTCAAGACTTGCGGGATCGGGGCGGGGCTGTCATATCAGCCCTGCCCTTTTTCTTTGGCGGATGCGCAGATGACCAACACCATGGCGATCGTTCTTGGCCTTGTCCTTGTGGGTGCTGTCGTGGGTGACATGGTGGTGTTCGATGGCGCCAATCTGCTGTTTCTGGGCAAGAAACTGGCCGATCTGATCGAATGGATGGCCTTCTGGCGTTGACGCGACGCGCGGCACCCCCATCTTGAGACCACCAGACCCCAGTCCCCCCTGAAGGAGCGGCACAATGACCACCACGGTTGGCATCAACGGATTCGGACGCATCGGGCGCGGCGTTCTGCGCGCGCTGATCGAGGCGGGGCGCGATGATTTGCAGGTGGTGGCGATCAACGATCTGGCCAGCCCCGAGACCAATGCCCATCTTTTGGAATTCGACAGTGTGCACGGCCGGTTTGCCGGCCCTGTCACTGTTGCGGGCGACACGCTCGACGTGGGGCGTGGACCGATGCGGGTGACGGCCCTGCGCGATCCTGATGCCCTGCCCTGGGACGACGTGGATATCGCGTTGGAATGCACCGGATTTTTCCGGGATGATGCGGGGGCTGCGCGATTGCTGGACGCGGGATGCGGCAAGGTTTTGATCTCGGCCCCCGGCAAAGGCGACGCGAAAACAGTGGTTTACGGGGTGAACCACGACCAGATCACAGGCGCGGACCGGATCGTGTCGAACGGGTCCTGCACCACCAATTGCCTGGCCCCCGTCGCCCATGTGCTGGACAGTCAATTTGGCATCCTGCGCGGCACCATGACCACCGTGCACAGCTATACCGGCGCGCAACCCACCCATGACCGCGCCAACGAAAAGGATTGGGCGCGCGGGCGGGCCGCAGCGCTGTCGATGGTGCCGACCTCCACCGGGGCGACCAAGGCCATCGCGCGGGTTCTGCCCCAGCTGGAAGGGCGGCTTTTCGGCACGTCCATCCGTGTGCCAACGCCCAATGTGTCCTGCATCGACCTGACCGTCGAAGTCGCGCGGGATGCGGACATCGACGCGGTAAACGGCGCGTTCCGCGACGTGGCGGCGGGCGCGATGCAAGGGGTCCTCGAGGTCGAAGACCGCCCGCTGGTCTCCACCGACTTCAACCACACCCGCGCCAGTGCCATTGTGGCCCTGAACGAGACGCATGTGCTCGAGGGCCGCATGGTGCGGGTTCTGGCGTGGTATGACAACGAATGGGGCTTTTCCAACCGGATGCTGGATGTGGCAGCGGTAATGGCCAAGCTGTAAGGCGGTGCTGTTGCGCCGCCCTGCCGCCGGGATCAGCCGAAGCGTTTTGCCAGTTCGTCGTTGACCAGAGGTGTCACGAATTTGCTGACATCCCCGCCCAGTCGCGCGATCTCCTTGACCAGCTTGGAAGCAATCGCCTGGTGGCGCGCCTCGGCCATCAGGAACACGGTCTCGATACTGTCATCCAGCGCGCGGTTCATGCCAACCATCTGAAATTCATACTCGAAATCGGCCACAGCCCTGAGGCCACGCACGATCACCTGTGCCCCCACATCCTTGGCGCAATCGATCAGAAGGTTCTCGAATGGGTGTGCGACGATCTCGGTGCCGGTCTGCTTGCTCAGCTTGGCACATTCCGCCTCGATCATCGCCACGCGCTCTTCCAGATCGAAAAGCGGTCCCTTGTCACGGTTGATGGCGACACCGATCACCAGACGATCCACCAGCAGGCTGGCGCGTCGAATGATATCAATATGCCCCAGCGTGAGGGGGTCGAAAGTTCCGGGGTAAAGGCCAACGCGCATGGGCACGCTCCGTCAGGTCGTTCGTTGCGTCAAGCAAACACGCCCGTGCGGGGAATGCAAGCAATTGGAAGAGCTTACGCCGTTGCGTCAGTGCCCCATGATCATGCCTTCGAGGGCATCCTTTTCCATGGCCAGTTCGCTGAGCCGCGCCTTGACCACGTCCCCTTGGGTGATCAGGCCCACCATCTGCCCATCCTCGACCACCGGCATGTGGCGAAAGCGGCCTTCGGTCATTTGCTTGAGCACCTCGTCGGCACTGTCCTGGCGGGTGCAGGTCACCAGTTTGGAGGTCATGTAGGCCTCGACCGGATCGCCGAGACAGGCGGCCCCGCGCGCCGCCAATTCGCGCACGATGTCGCGTTCTGACAGGATACCGTCAGCGGCATGGCCATCCTTGGACACCACCACCGTCCCGATCTTTCGCGCTGCGAGGATATTGGCGGCCTCGGTCACGGTTGTGCCCGGCGTCACGGTCACAACAGCGTCGTCAGATTTGGACTTGAGGATTTGGTGAACCAGCATGGCGGCCTCCAGATTTCACAAAGTTTCAATGCGTCCATGGTCCGCGCAATATCATTTCAAGTCAAGCGTGTGCCTCCAACCGCGCAAGCTCTTGCCTCAGACCAAGAATGAGATGATCGGCAAACCGGCTGAGGCGTGGGTTGGCCCGGTCATCGGCGTGGCGGATCAGGTAAAAGGCGCGTTTGAGGCTGATCTGATCGGTCAGGATGCGGCGCAGTCCGGGGGCCGCGGGCAAGGCGAAATCATGCACGATGCCCACGCCGCCGCCTTGCCGCAACAGGTTCAACTGCACCGAAACGGAATTCGACGCCAAGGCCACGCGCGGCAATCCAAGGTCGGCCAGATAGTCCAGCTCGCGGTCGAAAATCATGTCGGGGATATAGCCCACGATCCGGTGCCCGCGCAGGTCGGCAGGTGTTTCAATGGGCTGGCGCCCCGAAAGATAGGTTTCAGAAGCTGCCATATGCAATTGATAATCAACGATCTTCTGCACGGTCAGGCGACCCGTTGTCGGGGCACTGACGCCAATGGCCATATCCGCCTCGCGGCGGCTTAGGTTGAAGACCCGCGGCAAGGCCACGATCTGGATATCAAGGTCAGGATGCTGATCCGACAGGGCGGCGCACACCTGTGGCAACAGGTAATTGGCACAGCCGTCGGGCGCACCGATGCGCAATTGCCCGGTCATGCGGTCCACGCCCCCATCTGCCCCAGCGAGCCCGGTGGTCGCCGCACGCATCGCGGTCTCTGCCGCTTCGGCCCGCGCCAGCAGGTCCACGCCCGCATCCGTCAGCGCATAGCCTTGCGGCGACTTTGCAAACAACGCCACCCCCAGCGCCTTTTCCAGCCGCGCCATGCGCCGGCCCAGCGTCGCCGGGTCCAGCCGCACCACCTTGGCGGCGGATGTCAGGCTGGCCTCGCGCGCGACGCTGAGAAACAGGCGCAGATCGTCCCAATGCATGTGGTGTCCCTTCCCGCGCGTTCATTTTGCATAAATGCAATACGGTTTTGGAAAGATGCGTCTTTTCCTTGTGTTTTTGCAAGCCTATCCTGCGCGCAATCAGACACAGAATCCGCGACCGCGCGAAAGGAATATCCCATGCAAGAGCTTACGCATTATCTGAACGGCGAACACGTCAAGGGCACCTCGGGCCGCTTTGCCGACGTGATGAACCCCGCCACCGGCGAAGTGCAGGCGCGCGTGCCGCTGGCCAATACCGCCGAGATGGATCAGGCCGTGCAATACGCCGCCGCAGCCCAGCCCGCATGGGCCGCCACCAACCCGCAGCGCCGTGCGCGCGTGCTGATGAAGTTCGTGGACCTTCTGAACCGCGACATGGACAAGCTGGCCGAGGCGCTGAGCCGCGAACACGGCAAGACCCTGCCCGATGCCGCAGGCGACGTGCAGCGGGGGCTGGAAGTGGTGGAATACTGCATCGGCGCGCCGCAAATGCTGAAAGGTGAATACACCGACAGCGCAGGCCCCGGCATCGACATGTATTCCATGCGCCAGGCGCTGGGTGTCACGGCGGGCATCACGCCCTTCAACTTTCCCGCCATGATCCCCATGTGGATGTTCGCGCCCGCCATCGCCTGCGGCAACGCCTTCATCCTCAAACCCTCCGAACGGGATCCATCCGTGCCGCTGATGCTGGCGGAACTGATGGAAGAGGCAGGCCTGCCCAAAGGCGTCTTGCAAGTGGTGAACGGCGACAAGGAAGCGGTGGATGCGATCCTGTACCACGATGTGATCCAATCCATCGGCTTTGTCGGATCGACCCCCATCGCCGAATACATTTATGGCACTGGCTGTGCGCAGGGAAAACGCGTGCAGTGTTTCGGCGGGGCCAAGAACCACATGATCATCATGCCCGACGCCGATATGGATCAGGCCGCCGACGCGCTGATCGGCGCAGGCTACGGGGCGGCGGGCGAACGCTGCATGGCGATCTCGGTCGCGGTGCCCGTAGGCGAGGAAACCGCCGACCGCCTGATCGAAAAGCTGGTGCCGCGCATCGAGAAGTTGAAAGTGGGCCCCTACACCGCCGGCAACGACGTGGATTACGGCCCCGTGGTGACAGCCGCGGCCAAGGCCAACATCGAACGGCTGGTGCAGACGGGCATTGATCAGGGCGCGGAACTCGTCGTCGACGGGCGCGATTTCAAATTGCAGGGCTACGAAGACGGGTTCTTTGTCGGGCCGCACCTCTTTGACCGCGCCACCAAGGACATGGACATCTACACCCAGGAAATCTTTGGACCGGTCCTGACCTGCGTGCGCGCGCAGGACTACGAAGAGGCAATCGGCCTTGCCATGGACCACGAATACGGCAACGGCACCGCCATCTTTACCCGCGACGGCGATGCGGCGCGTGATTTCGCCAACCGCATCAACATCGGCATGGTGGGCATCAACGTGCCGATCCCCGTGCCGCTGGCCTATCACACATTTGGCGGCTGGAAGAAATCGGTGTTCGGCGACCTGAACCAACATGGCCCCGACGCTTTCAAGTTCTATACCCGCACCAAGACCGTGACCGCGCGTTGGCCGAGCGGTATCAAGGAAGGTGGCGAATTTTCCATCCCCGTGATGGAGTAAACAACCCACGCGGTATGATCCGCCGCCAACAACACGCCATCGGAGAAAGCGGGTAAGGACTTGATTAAAAAGGCTTCTGCCAATATGGCAGAAGCATTCTGTTTTATGATTGCGGGGGGCGATGGCCGTCAGTTTTAAAATCTTGCCGGATCGAGGCCTTGTTGTCGTCACCTATTCAGGCGACTCGAGCACCGAGGAAACCATGGACGCATCCAACGCTTACGTGGCGCATCCCGACTATGTGGCAGGACAAAAACAGCTGGTCGATCTCACCCACCTGACGTCCTTCAAAAAAGACTATGTGCGGTTCATGGAAATGCAGGCCGCCAAGGCCGAGCGTCTGGCCGGCGCAGGCGTGCAATAGCTGGCTGTCTATATCGCGCCGACTCCAGTCAGCCAGGAAATCGCGGCGATGTTCATGAAATCATGGGCCGAGGTTGAATCCGTGGTGATCGTGGTTCAACACACCGAGGCCGAAGCGCTGGCCCTTGTTGGGCAACCCGAGACCACGATTGAAATGCTTCTTGAATCGGCGGACAAGCAGGCCTTGCAATAATTCGGTAAAGATCGGAATTTAACCTCCGTTCAATTCACGAAACCCGATACCGAGGGACGCTTCATGGACTTCGCACTGACCGAAGAACAAACCGCCATTTTCGACATGGCCCACGCCTTTGGGCAAGACAACATCGCGCCCTTTGCCCAGAAGTGGGAGGCCGAAGGCACCATTCCCAAGGATCTGTGGCCACGCGTGGGGGAATTGGGGTTCGCATCGCTGTATGTCAGCGAAGACGCAGGCGGCGCCGGGCTGAGCCGTTTGGATGCCACGCTGGTGTTCGAAGCGCTCAGCATGGCCTGCCCGTCCGTCGCGGCCTTCCTGTCCATTCACAACATGTGCGCCAAGATGCTCGACACTTTCGCCAGCGATGATCTGAAGGCGCGGGTGATGCCGGGGGTCCTGTCGATGAACACCGTGCTCAGCTATTGCCTGACAGAGCCCGGCAGTGGATCGGACGCGGCGGCGTTGAAAACCCGCGCGGACCGCACCAACGAAGGCTATACCCTGAACGGGACCAAGGCATTCATCTCGGGCGGCGGATATTCGGACGCCTACGTGTGCATGGTGCGCACCGGGGACGACAGCGCCGCGGGGGTCAGCACCGTCTATGTCGAGGACGGCACCGAGGGGCTTTCATTCGGCGGATTGGAAGACAAAATGGGCTGGCGCAGCCAACCCACGGCGCAAGTGCAGTTTGACAATTGCAACATTTCTGGCGGTAATCTGGTCGGAGAAGAGGGTCAGGGTTTCAAATATGCGATGAAAGGGCTGGATGGCGGCCGTCTGAACATCGCGGCCTGTTCGTTGGGCGCGGCACAGACCGCATTGAACGCGACGCTGCAATATATGGGCGAGCGTAAGGCCTTTGGCCAACCCATCGATCAGTTCCAGGGGCTGCAATGGCGGCTTGCGGATATGGAGATCGAATTGCAGGCCGCGCGCACCTTCCTGCGGCAAGCGGCGTGGAAGCTGGACCAGGGCGCGCCCGATGCCACCAAGTTCTGTGCCATGGCCAAGAAGTTCGTGACCGAGGCGGGCAGCAAGGTGGTGGACCAATGCCTGCAACTGCACGGCGGCTATGGATACCTTGCCGACTACGGGATCGAAAAGCTGGTGCGCGATTTGCGCGTGCACCAGATCCTTGAAGGCACCAATGAAATCATGCGGGTGATCGTTGCCCGCGACATGCTGAAGAACCGATGACAGACATTTCCATCCGCATCACCGGCCGCGCAGGCCGTATCACCCTGCAACGCCCCCACGCGCTCAACGCCATGACCTACGACATGTGTCTGGCCATCGAAGCGGCTTTTGATGCGTGGCGCGACGATCCGGCGGTTGATCTGGTGGTGCTGGACGCGGAGGGCGACCGCGCCTTTTGCTCGGGCGGGGATATTGCCGAACTCTATGAGACAGGCACCAAGGGCGATTACGCCTATGGTCAGAAATTCTGGGCCGACGAATACCGCCTGAACGCCAAGATATTCGCCTATCCCAAGCCGGTGGTGTCTTTCCTGCAAGGGTTCACCATGGGCGGAGGCGTGGGCATCGGGTGCCACGGATCGCACCGGGTCGTGGGTGAAAGCAGCCAGATTGCCATGCCCGAGGTGGGCATTGGCCTTGTGCCGGATGTCGGCGGATCCCTGATGCTGGCGCTGGCGCCCGGACGGCTTGGGGAATACCTGGGGACAACTGCGGCGCGCATGAATGCGTCAGATGCGATTTTTGCAGGCTTTGCAGATATTTACGTGCCACAATCAATGTGGACAGATCTGATTGCCGATCTTGAGGCAACAGGCAGTGTTGCCGCACTTGAGGCCGCTGCGGAAACGCCCGACCCCGGCCCCCTGCAGGCGCAGATGGATGACATCACCCGCCATTTTCAAGGCGAGGCGTTGGCCGATGTCCTGACCACCCTGCGCGGTGAGGACAGCGATTTCGCCCGTGATACGCTCAAGAAGCTGTCGCGCAACAGCCCCCTGTCGATGGCTTGCGCGATCGAAACCATTCACCGCCTGCGCGGCCCCAGCCTGAGCATCGAAAAGGCGCTGGACCTCGAATATCGGTTCACCTCGCGCGCGATGGAGCATGGCGATTTCCTTGAAGGGATACGCGCCGCGATCATCGACAAGGACCGCAGCCCGAAATGGCAATTCGCGGACATGAACGTGCCGCCCGCGATGGTCAGCAAGATGTTGATGCCGCTGGGCGATCAAAAGCTGGATTTGGGAGGATCATCGGCCATGAAAATCGGATTTATCGGACTGGGCAACATGGGCGCGCCGATGGCCGCCAACCTGGCCAAGGCGGGCCATGCGGTCACCGGCTTTGACGTGGCGGGCACCACCGCCGAAGGGGTCGCCGTTGCTGGCACCGTGCAAGAGGCCGCCGCAGGCATGGACGTGGTCATCACCATGCTGCCCAACGGCGCGATCCTGCGCAGCGTGGCGGCGGATGTGATCCCCGCGATGCGCGCGGGCGCTGTGTTGATCGATTGTTCGACCGTGGACGTGGAAAGTGCCCGCGCCGTGGCACAAGACGCTGAAAACGCAGGGATTATGGCCGTGGATGCGCCCGTGTCGGGCGGCATCGGCGGCGCGGCAGGCGGCACGCTGACCTTCATGGCAGGTGGGTCGCAGGCGGCATTCGACGCGGCCAAGCCGCTTTTTGACATCATGGGCCAAAAGGCCGTGCACTGCGGTGACGCGGGCGCCGGACAGGCCGCCAAGATCTGCAACAACATGATCCTGGGTGCGACGATGATCGCCACGTGCGAGGCCTTTGCGCTGGCTGACAAGCTGGGATTGGACCGGCAGAAGATGTTTGACGTGGTCAGCACGTCCTCGGGCTACAGCTGGTCGATGAACGCCTATTGCCCTGCCCCCGGCGTCGGCCCGCAAAGCCCTGCGGACAATGACTACAAACCCGGGTTTGCCGCCGAGCTGATGTTGAAGGATCTGGGGCTGAGCCAACAGGCCGCTGAAGCGGTCGACGCGGACACGCCCATGGGGCAGCTGGCGTTGGCGCTTTACAAGCAGTTTGTCGAGGACGAGGACGGCTTGGGCCGCGATTTCAGCGCGATGCTGCCCCGGCTCATGGCGCGCGGGCGCGGCTGAAACCCGCCGACCGAAATGGCACGGGATTAAATCGCCGCCCTCCAAGGTTATCTTGGGACAACACCAAAGGAGGCTGCGATGCATATTCTGAAAACACTGGTGATCGCCACGGCGGCGGCTGGCCTTGGGTCCATGGCCGATGCGGGCAACGGCAAGGCCAAAGGCCCGGTCAAGAAGGTGCAAGCATCGGCAAATTGCCCGCCGGGCCTCGCCAAGAAGAACCCGCCCTGCGTGCCGCCCGGTCTTGCCAAGCAACGCTATGGCGTGGGGGACCGGATCGTCGGTGACTACGTGATCCTGCGTGACCCGCGGCGCTATGGCCTGAACGACGGCACTTATTACCGCGTTGGCGACTACATCTACCGGGTCGACCGCGACACGCTCAAAGTGCTGGCCTTCATCGGGGCGGCGGCGGCTTTGCTGAACTAGGCGCTATTTGCCCACGGTGATCAGGATGAGCACCACGAACATGGACGGTACCGCGCAAAGAAGCGGAATGATGAAGGCCGGGTAACCCCATGTGATCACGGCCAAAAACCACAAGGTGAAGACGGTGAACAGGAAATAGTAGATAGTGTCCTTGTCACCGTAGAACACCTCGCGCAGCATCCGCCCAAGAATGGGAATTGCAAAGAAAAAGCGCTTGATCAGGGATGGGTGTGTGGGGACTGCGACGGTCATCTGGGGCTCCGGCCTGTGTGTGAGATACAGATAGGATGCCCCGCCGCCACTGCGATGCGACATAGTGTACAAAAACGCTAAGGTATCGCCCTACTCTGCCGCGACCCGGCGCGGCTTCAGCATGTCCTTGAGGTAGTGGCCGGTGTGGCTGCCCTCGACTTCGGCGACCTCTTCGGGCGTGCCGGTTGCCACCACCTTGCCACCGCCATCACCGCCTTCGGGGCCGATGTCGATGATGTGGTCGGCGGTTTTCACCACGTCGAGGTTGTGTTCGATCACGATGACCGAATTGCCCTGATCCACCAGTTCGTGCAGCACTTCGAGCAGCTTGCGCACGTCCTCGAAATGCAGGCCCGTGGTCGGTTCGTCCAGGATGTAGAGCGTGCGGCCCGTGGACCGTTTCGACAGCTCTTTCGACAACTTCACACGCTGTGCTTCGCCCCCTGACAGGGTCGTGGCCTGCTGACCGACCTTGATATAGCCAAGGCCCACGCGCATCAGCGCATCCATCTTTTCGCGGATCGACGGCACGGCCTGAAAGAAGCCTTGAGCATCTTCAACCGTCATATCAAGAACATCCGCTATGCTTTTGCCTTTAAAGCGAATTTCCAACGTTTCACGATTGTACCGCGCGCCCTTGCACGTCTCGCATTCGACGTAGACATCAGGCAGGAAGTGCATCTCGATCTTGATCACCCCATCGCCCTGACAGGCCTCGCAGCGCCCGCCCTTGACGTTGAAGCTGAACCGGCCCGGCTTGTACCCGCGCGCCTTGGATTCCGGCAGGCCCGCGAACCAGTCGCGGATCGGCGTGAAGGCCCCGGTATAGGTCGCGGGGTTCGAGCGCGGCGTGCGTCCGATGGGACGCTGGTCGATGTCGATGACCTTGTCCAGATGTTCCAGCCCCTTGATGGTTTCGCAGGGTGCGGGCGTCTGGCGCGCGCCGTTCAGACGCATGGAGGCGGTCTTGAACAGTGTCTCGATGGTCAACGTGGATTTGCCCCCACCCGACACGCCCGTGACGCAAACGAATTTGCCCAGCGGGAAATCAACGGTCACGTTTTGCAGGTTGTTGCCCGTGGCCTTGACCACCTTGACCGACTTCTTCTTGCCCTTGCGGCGTGTGGCGGGCACGGCAATCTCACGTGCGCCGGTCAGGTACTGCCCGGTCAACGATGCAGGGTCATTGGCGACCTTGTCGGGCGTGCCGTGGGCCACGACCTGCCCGCCATGCACACCGGCGCCGGGGCCAATGTCAAAGACATAGTCGGCCTCGCGGATCGCCTCTTCGTCATGTTCGACCACGATCACGGTATTGCCCTGATCGCGCAGGTTCTTCAGCGTGCCCAGAAGGCGATCATTGTCGCGCTGGTGCAGGCCGATAGAGGGTTCATCCAGCACATAGAGAACCCCCGTCAGGCCAGACCCGATCTGGCTGGCCAGCCGGATACGTTGACTTTCGCCCCCCGACAGCGTGCCGGATGAACGGGACATCGTAAGGTATTCAAGTCCCACGTTATTCAGGAAACCAAGACGTTCGCGGATCTCCTTCAAGATCGCATGCGCAATCTCGTTTTTCTGATCGGTCAGGTTGTCCGGCACCGTCTTGCACCAGTCGAACGCTTCACGGATCGACATTTCGACAACCTGACCCACATGCAAGAGCGCGTCCGCATCATCCGATGGGCCGATCTTGACCGCAAGCGCTTCGGGGCGCAGGCGGTATCCTTCGCAGGTGCCGCAGGGGCGATTGTTCTGATACCGTTCAAACTCTTCGCGGATCCAGTTGCTGTCCGTCTCGCGGTAGCGGCGTTCCATGTTGGGAATGACGCCTTCGAACACGCGCGTGACCTGATAGACGCGGCCCCCCTCGTCATAGCGAAACGGGATTTCTTCGTCACCCGAGCCATAGAGGAACACCTGTTTGACGTGCGCGGGCAGGTCTTTCCATTTGCTCTGCTGGTCAAATTCGTAATGTTTTGCAATGGCTTCGATGGTTTGCAGGAAATAGGGCGACTTGCCCTTGCGCCACGGGGCCAACGCGCCGTCATAGACCTTGAGCGTCTGATCCGGCACCACCAGCCGTTCGTCAAAGAACAACTCCATCCCCAGACCGTCGCAATCGGGGCAGGCCCCGAAGGGCGCGTTGAAGGAAAAGAGGCGCGGTTCGATCTCGGGGATGGTGAAGCCGCTGACCGGGCAGGCAAATTTCTCCGAAAAGGTAAAGCGCTCGGGGTCGCCTTCGGCGGGGGCGGTTTCAAGAATGGCGATGCCGTCGGCCAGATCGAGGGCCGTGCGCAGGCTGTCGGCCAGCCGCGTCTCAAGCCCTTCACGGACCACGATCCGGTCCACCACCACGTCGATATCATGGCGGAATTTCTTGTCCAGCGTGGGCGGCTCATCCAGTTCGTAGAAGGCCCCATCGACCTTCACACGCTGAAAGCCCTGTTTGCGCAACTCTATGAATTCCTTGCGGTATTCACCTTTTCGGTCGCGGATGATCGGGGCCAGAAGATAGGCGCGCGTGCCCTCCTCCATGGCCATGACCCGGTCGACCATGTCCTGCACCTGCTGCGCCTCGATGGGTTTGTCGGTGGCGGGCGAATAGGGTGTCCCGACGCGCGCGAACAGCAGGCGCATGTAGTCATAGATTTCGGTCACGGTGCCCACGGTCGAGCGGGGGTTTTTCGACGTGGTTTTCTGTTCGATGGAGATTGCGGGGCTGAGGCCCGAGATGTGATCGACATCGGGTTTCTGCATCATGTCGAGGAACTGGCGCGCATAGGCGCTCAGGCTTTCGACATAGCGGCGTTGGCCTTCGGCATAGATCGTGTCGAACGCGAGCGAGGATTTGCCCGAGCCTGACAGGCCGGTGATCACCACCAGTTTGTCGCGCGGGATGTCCACGTCGATGGATTTGAGGTTGTGCTCGCGCGCGCCGCGCACCTCGATGTTCTTCTGCTCAGCCATGCATGCCCCCGGTTAACGGTCTGTACATAGTCCCGTGCTCAGGATTCTCCAACGGAAAAATGAGAACAGGACGCGAACATCAGGCGGTTCTGCGCCGCTGTGCCAGCCACATGTGCAGCACCAGCCCGGCCAGCATCGCGCCACCCGCCAGCAGGGGCAACGCAGCATAGCCCGCCACGGACAGGGCCACCGCCATCACCGGCGTACCCAGAGTGTTGCCGATGTTGCCCATCTGCGCCATGGCCCCGTTGGCACGGGCCTGACCATCCGCGGTGTCGTTCAATTGTGGCACCGCGGCAAATGTGGCCCCCTGCACAAGCCCCATGGCGCCCGCCAGTGCAAGGCAGGCCAGTGGCAGCCCCGGCATCACCCAAAGCCATGCCAGCGCCAGAGCGCTGAACGCAAAGCCCGCGCAAACGACCCAGATCGCCGTGCGGTACCGCAACAGCCACACACCCAGCGTCATCGATACGGCGATGGACGTCAGCGGCATCGCCCCCATCACCAGCGCGCGCATGTCTTGAGGCAAATAGGGCGGGATCACCGTGAGGATCGACACGAAACAGAAGGTATAGAACAGCCACCCCAACCCCGGCGCAGAGGTGAAGGGCGAGCGGTAGATCACCACGTGATCGCGCATGAGCCCCGCCAGCGACAGCGGCGTGTCCGGCCCCTGCCCCGGCAGCTTGCGCAGCCAAAGGCCCAGCAGGACGGCAAAGGCGGCCATGTAGGCGGCATGCGCCCAGAGCAGCGCGGGCACGCCGTAGGCCTCGACCAGCGGCAGGCCCGCCCAAGCCAGCACCGCGAAGGCCACGCCAAAGAACGTGCCCCACAGTGTCAGTGCCCATCCGCGATGCCGCGCCTCGGTCAGTTGCGCGATCAACGTCGGCGCGGCCACCACAAGCCCCAGATGCGACAGCCCTTCGAGGGCGCGCAGGGTCAGAAACCCTTGGAAAGAGGGCAATAATCCTTGCAGAGCCGAGACTGCGGCCCCCAGCCAAAGCGCCGACAAAAGTGCGCGGCGATAGCGGATGCGGGCCACCAAAAGCCCCGCGGCAACGCCGAATATGATGCCCACCAGCCCCACCAGTGACACCGCCCAGCCGACGGCGGCACCCGCTTCGGGGTAGAGACCCGGCAACCGGTCGAAGATCACGCTGATCTTGCCATATTGCGCCGCAGCCCCGAGGCCTGCGCCCCACAGGGCAAAGACAAGGGCAAAGGAGGTGCGCGGTGAGGTCATGCCGACTGCATGACAGAGCACCGGAGAAAGGAAAAGGGGGCCGCGGCCCCCTGCCCGCGTTTACATGTGGATCACACGCCCGTAAGCGTCCAGCACGCTTTCATGCATCATTTCCGACAGCGTGGGATGCGGGAAGACGGTGTTCATCAGGTCTTCTTCCGTGGTCTCCAACTGGCGACCGACGACATAGCCCTGGATCAGTTCGGTGACTTCGGCCCCGACCATATGCGCGCCCAGCAACTCGCCGGTTTTCGCGTCGAATACGGTCTTGATCATGCCTTCGGGTTCACCCAGGGCGATGGCCTTGCCATTGCCGATGAAGGGAAAGCGACCGACCTTGATGTCGTACCCCAGTTCCTTGGCCTTGGCCTCGGTATAGCCGACGGAGGCGACCTGCGGATGGCAATAGGTGCAGCCCGCGATGCTTTCGGGTTTGACGGGATGGGCGTGTTTGCCAGCGATCAGGTCGGCGACCATGACGCCCTCGTGGCTGGCTTTGTGCGCAAGCCACGGCGCGCCCGCGATATCGCCGATGGCATAGAGGCCGTCGACACCCGTGCGGCAATATTCGTCGGTCACCACATGGGTGCGGTCGATCTTGACCCCGAGCGCTTCCAGCCCCAGATCCTCGACATTGCCGACGATGCCCACGGCGGAGATGACGGTGTCGAAGTCGTGGGTTTCGACCTTGCCACCCACTTCGATATGCGCGGTCACCTTGCCCTTGGCGCGGTCCAGCTTCTTGACCATCGCCTTTTGCATGATCTTCATGCCCTGCTTTTCAAACTGCTTCTTGGCGAATTTCGAGATTTCCTCGTCTTCCACCGGCAGCACCCGGTCCATGACCTCGACCACGGTCGTGTCGGCCCCCAAGGTGTTGTAGAAGCTGGCAAATTCGATGCCGATGGCGCCCGATCCGATGACCAGCAGCTTTTTCGGCATGTGCGGCGGTTGCAGGGCGTGCTTGTACGTCCAGACGTGTTGGCCGTCCGCCTCAAGCCCCGGCAATTCGCGCGCGCGCGCGCCGGTGGCGAGGATGATGTCCTTGGCTGCGAGGGTCTCGGTGCCCTTGTCGGTCTTCACGCTGACCTTGCCCTTGGACGTGACCGCGGCCGTACCCATGAAAACGGTGATCTTGTTCTTCTTCATCAGGTGGCCGATGCCACCCGACAATTGGCCCGCAACCTGACGCGAGCGTTTGACCACCGCATCGAGGTCATAGCCCACGTTGTCCGCCTTGAGGCCGAATTCCTTGGCGCGGTGCATCAGGTGGAACACTTCGGACGACCGCAAGAGCGCCTTTGTCGGGATACAGCCCCAATTGAGGCAGATGCCGCCCAGATGTTCGCGTTCGATGATTGCAACCTTCAAACCGTGCTGTGCGCCCCGGATCGCGGCCACGTATCCACCCGGCCCGGCACCGATCACGATCAGATCAAAGGAAGTTTCGGCCATGTCACACCCTCGCAGTTTCGCACGCTTGGAAAATATAGTTTAGCGTTAAACTATTTTCTCGGCCCTCACAACTGCGAGATTGACGCAGGGGCGGTCTGGCCGCCCGCGACCAGTCTTGATCGGCCCTGCGCCAAGGTCAATGGCCGCGTGGATCCGTGCGAAACGGTTTGGCGGGCGCAGTCAAAACACCGTACTGCGACGGCGTTCGCGCCCGTGGGTGTTTGTAAGGAGATTCAAAGGCTGCGCAGACGTCCCGCGCAGCGTGACCCGCAATCAATCAGGCGGCGGCGTCTTCTTGCAGGCTGCGCAGGGTGCTGGCGTAGCCACCGGCGGCCATATACCTTTCCTCGGCCGCGGTCGTTGCCCGACCCAGTGCCGCGTTGCGGAAGGGGAAGCGGCCAAACTGGCGGATCACCTCGCGGTGGGCACGGGCGTGCAGCAGAGTGTTGTCACGCCCCACGGGCATGCGTTCACAGACCAGGCGCACGCAACGGTCCTGATCACACAGGTTTTCCGAATGCATCAGCGGCATATAGAAGAATTGGCGCGCCGGTTCGTCGATGCGCATGTCCCAGCCCTTGTCGATGGCCGACTTGGCCGCTGCCAGCGCGATGCGGTCCGATCCGAACGCCTGCGCCTTGCCGCGGAACATGTTGCGCGAAAACTGATCGGTCAGGATGATATAGGCCAAGGCCCCGCTGGCGTAGGTCAGCCAGAGCGAATACCGCCCGGCGCAGGCCCCTTCCCATGTCTCCTGAAATCGGGTGCGAATGGTGTCGTCCAGCGTGTCGCTGGTCGCGTACCAATCCTTGGGCTCGCAGTCATCGAGCCAGAATTCCAGTACGTCCTCCGGTCCAGCCATGGCGCTCACTCCCTTACGCATGCAACCCGTCCTTCAATCGTTAACTCTTTGTACCAAATCCGCCCAATCACGAAATGCGACAAGGGCGACATATTATCCGGCATTTTCAGTCTCTTCGTCTTCCAATGCCGTTTCGATGGCGTATTCCTGCGCAATCTCCATGGCCACGGGCGTTGTACCGACTTGCGACATGGCAACATAGCTGCCGGTTTCGTCCACCGGAACGGTCTTGCGGCGGGTGGCACGCCACCCGGCATAAAGGACCAGCGCCACAAACAGGATGCCGGTGAAGAGGTAAAAGCCCCCTGGCCCGATCTGGTCCATCAACCAACCCGTGATCAGTGGCCCCGCAACCGCGCCCAGCCCGTTGATAAAGATCAGCCCGCCCGAGGCTGCCGCCATGTCCTCGTGTTCGAGAAAGTCGTTGGTGTGGGCGATCAGCAGCGAATAAAGCGGGTTGGACATACCACCCAATACGAAGGCCGACACCAGCAAGAGGTTGAAGTCGGCCCCCATGGTCATGCCCAGAGCCGAAGCAATCACGCCAATGCCCGACACACCGATGATCAGCACGCGGCGGTCCATACGGTCCGACATCCAGCCGATGGGATATTGCAGCACCACAGCGCCCACAAAGAACATCGCCACGAAGGTCGAGATCTGCGCGATCGACAGCCCCGCCTGCGCGCCATAGACCGAGGCCATGCCGAACTGTGCGGAAAAGACCCCGCCCAGCAGGAACATGCCCACACAGCCCAGAGGCGAGAAACGGGCCAGTTCGCGCAGGCTCATCGGCTTGGTGGTGTCAAAGGCAGGTGTCGGGCTGATCGACAAAAGGATCGGCGTGATCGCCAGACTCACCAGCACCGAAGGGATCACGAAGAGCACATAGCCCGAAGGATCGGCCGTCAGCAGCAGCGCTTGGCTGGCCACGATGCCCAACGTCTGCACGATCATGTAAAGCGACAGGGCCTGCCCGCGGTTTTCGTTGGTGGCGGCATTGTTCAGCCAGCTTTCAGCGGTCACGTAGACGGCAGAAAAGCAAAACCCGATCAGGATGCGGCCTGCGGTCCAGACCCAAGGGTCGGCAAAGGTGGGATAGAGGATCATCACCGCCGAGATCAGCGAGGCCAGCGCCGCAAAGACCCGCACATGGCCCACCCGCCGGATCATCCCGGGCGCCATGCGGCTGCCGCCCAGAAAGCCCACGAAATAGGCCGACATGACGATGGACATCTCGAGCGTGGAAAACCCTTCGATGTTGCCCCGGATGCCCAGCAATGTGCCTTGCATCCCGTTGCCGACCATCAAGAGGCCCATGCCGAACAAGAGCGCCCACGCGCTGGAGAGAACCTGGAACATTTTGCAGCCTTTCGCTGGCCGGTGTGTTCTTTGGGGGTGGCACGCCAAGGGGCGGTTTGTCGGGTCTGACTGCGACCTAGATTTGGCGTTTTTGGCTGTTTGCGCCAGTGGGAAGAAGCAGCGACGCGTCCCCGTAGCTGAAAAAGCGGTATTTTTGGGCAATGGCGTGGGCGTAGATGGCCTTGATCCGGTCCTGCCCCATCAGGGCCGACACCAGCATCATCAAGGTCGAGCGTGGCAGGTGAAAGTTCGTCATCAAGCCGTCGGCCACGGCGAAATCAAAACCGGGGTAGATGAAAATGTCGGTCTCGCCCTCCCACGGGGCGATCCGGCCACTTTTCCGCGCTGCACTTTCAATAAGGCGCAGTGCGGTGGTGCCCACGGGGATCACGCGACCGCCTGCGGCCTTGGTCGCGGCGATCTGCGCGGCGGCCCCGGCGCTGACATGGCCCCATTCGGCATGCATCTTGTGGGTGGTCACATCGTCCACCTTCACCGGCAAGAAGGTGCCTGCGCCAACGTGCAGGGTGACATGGGTAAAGGTCACACCGCGTGCGGCCAGCGCCTGCAACAGCGGCGCGTCAAAGTGCAGCGATGCAGTGGGCGCGGCCACAGCACCCGCATGGCGGGCCCACACGGTCTGATAGTCGGTCTTGTCTTGTGCATCCGCCGGGCGTTTCGCCGCGATGTAGGGCGGTAGCGGCATGGCCCCCGCCTCGGCCAGTGCCGCGTCGAAATCATCGCCCGCAAGGTTGAAGCGCAGATGCCCCTGCCCCTCTGCCGCACCCTCCAGCGTGGCCGAAAGCGCGTCGGAAAAGCGGATAACCTCGCCCGGTTTCACCTTTTTCAACGGCTTTATCAGCGCCGACCAGGTGCCATCGGCGCGCGGCTCCAGCAATGTGACTTCGATCCGGGCCTCTGTTTTTCCTTGGGTGGAAGTGCGCGCGCGGGTGCCCGACAGGCGTGCGGGGATCACCCGCGTGTCGTTCAGCACCAGACGGTCGCCGGGGTTCAGCCAGTTCACCAGATCGGTCACCACCTGGTCATGGATCGCACCCGGTGTGGCCACCAGCAGGCGCGCGGACGACCGCGGCACGGCGGGGCGCGTGGCGATCAATTCGTCGGGCAGGTCGAAATCGAAATCGGCAAGTTTCATGCCCGCGCTTTAGCGCCCCCCTTGGGCACTATCAACCTTCGGCGGGGCGCTGGAGTCTTCCACTGTCGGTGTTTCAGGGCGCAGCGCTTGTGGCACCACTTCAGGTGCTGCAGGGTCCTGGCCCTGCTCTTGCGGGATATCCGGCGGCGGCGCGCGGAAAATCTCGCGGAAAAGGCCAGGCGTCAGGGCCGACAGGGGGTTCACGGACACTGATGGTTTCTGTGCCGGGCCACGCAGGCGGTAGTTGAACCCGATCAGCCCTTCGCCCTTGCGGGTAAAGATCGCACCGATCCCGTTGAGCAGGTAAACCGGCGACACCACGCCCTGCATGTCCAGCACGCCGGAGTTGACTGCATAGGTGCCATCCATGGAAATACCGATCGACGGCCCCACGGCGCTGGCCCGCGAAAGGATCATGCGATCCGGTGTCAGGCGAAAGTTGGCATCCACCTCGGAAAGAAGAATGCCCTCGCCCGAGAGCTGCTCCAGCAGCCCCACGATGGAGATGGCCGACAACAGGTCGGCGATGGCAGGCGCATCCTTGATCCGGGTCGAGGCGACCTTGAGCGTGCCATCGAAGGCGCCGTTTTGGCCCACCGGCAGCAGGGTCAGCGACAGATCACCGCCCCGCGCCTGCTTGATGATGCCCGCCGAGGCAAAGACCCCGCCCGCGTTGGCCGAGGTGATGCGCACCGCACTGCGCCCGTTTTGGGGGATCACCCGGCCATTCACCGCAGCGCCGTTGTTGATCTTGCCGGTAAAGCTGCCGTCGAGGCCGGAGGCGGTGGAGAACGTGCCCTGCAACCCCGTCAGCGCGATGGTATCAGTGATCTGTAACCGGTCCAGCGCCAGCACCAGGGGGCCACTTTGCGCGCCCGATCCGCCGCTGTCGTCACCGCCGAAATTGGCAGTGCGCAGGTCGATACGTCCGCCGCGCACCCGGATCTCCGGCGCAGCTCCCGCGCCGCGGCCCACAAGGTCCACCGGCGCGTTCAGCCAATCGCCCACTTTCACAGACGAAAAGGTTGCCTGCGCCAACCCGCCCGCATCGGTCAGTGTGACATTGCCCGCCGCACTCAACCCCGGTGCATCCAGCGACAGCGCCGTGATCTCGGGGTGGTGGCCCAAGGTGGCGTTCACCGACAGACGCCCCGCCGTGCCAGCAGCTTTCGACCAGCCAAGCGGGGCCAACCGCAGGCGCACCCCGCGCAGGTTCGACGAGAGTTGCATTTGGGGTGCGGCCCCGTTGGGAAGATCGATGGTGACGTTGCCCACCCCCTGTCCGCTTACCGATCCCGGCGGCATGGTGATCTTGAATTCGTCCAGCGTGCGTTCCGAGATTTCGACAGTGCCTTCGATCCGGCTGCCGCCCCGCGCCTCGACCCCGATGGGCTGGCTCCATGCGGCATCGAAAGGCACGTTGCCCAGACGCCCCTGCCCCGTGATGCGCACGCCCTCCTGGGTGGCCTCGATCCGCAGGGTGCTTGCCGCCAAAGTGCGGCCGGGCACCAGCACATCGCTGCGCACATCGCGCAGGGTGCCCGAAGCCGAATATTCCACCTCGGAGGTTTGCAGCCCTTTCTTCAACGGCAGGGACAGCGTTCCCGACAGCACCGCGCGGCCATCGGCCAGATCAACATCAAGCCCCGCCTTGTCCATCACTTCCAGTTTGGGCTGGTTCAGCATCGACAGGGCTGCGGTCACGGTGCCGGTGGTCTGCAAGCGCACGACGGCCGGCGGCCCGTCCTTGACCGACACGTCGGGGATAATGAAGGACGACCCGTCAATGCCAATGCGCCCGCCTTCGGGCGCGGTCACGTGGCCATCATCCACCGACACCACAAAACGGTTGTCCAAAAGGCTGGCATGACCGGACGCGCCGGTGATCGGCGGCATCGTCCTCATGAACCGGATCGCGGTGTCGGCGAAGTCAAAGCTGAGATAGGTCTGCAGCTTTTCCTTGGGCGCGCCGCGCATCGACAGATCGATGGCCTGCAACTGACCGCCGCTGAGATTGTCATCAACCCAACCGCGCGCATTGGGCACCAGATTGTCGGGCCACAGCGTCATCAGCCGGTCGGGCGCCAGGCTGTCCATCGCCGCATCCAGCGCAAAGCGCCATCCTTCGGTTTCCGCCAGCAATTCGCCCTTGGCCAGAAGCGTCTGGCCCTGATCGTTGACCAGCATCTGCCCCAGCGTGAAGCGGAACGGGTCCATGTCCAGCCGGAAATCCATGTCCGCGCCGTCCAGAACCACCGGTTCGGCATACAGGTCGAGCGGGTTGAACGCCAACGCACTGGCCGAGAATTGCCCCACAAGCGTGTCGATCTGGCCCGCCCCCGCGCCGCCGATCACCGCCTGCCCTTCGGCGCGGCCCGTAACCCATTGGCTTTGGACGCTGACCTCGTCAAAAGTCAGCGCGCCGCTGGCAGGTTGATAGGTGAAATAGGTGCGCGCGGATTGAAACGGGATCGGCCGCGTCTGGTCGTTGGGTTGCAGCACGCCCGCGCCGATCTGCAAGGTGGCACTGAGCGGCGACAGAACGCCGTCGCTGCCGACGCCACTGCGTACCGCGCCCGAAATCGGTGCGCGCAGGGCATCCAGCCACGCAAAGGCCGGGCCCTGTGCCGCGATGTCTCCGGCGGACACATCATCCAGCTTGGCGCCAAACTCGGCCACCGGTGATCCGATCTGACTGGCGTAATTGGCCTCGAGGGTGGCAACGCCTGTGCCGCCGCTGAGCAGGGCAAGGTCCGCCGACAAGGTCAGATCGCGGCCATCGCGGTTCAGCCTCAGGCGACCACCGTCGACCGTCCACGCCCGGCTTGAACGCACGTCCTCGTACCGAAGTGTCAGCGCGTAGATGTCCGCGGTGCGCAGTGCCGCAAACTGTGGTTGCAACAGCATGGTATCAAGCTGTTTGATCAACTGCGGCAGGGTCGCCGCCTGTTGTGCGGGCCCGCCAAGGTCTGCGCCACCCGACAGGGTCACACGGCCATCTTCATCCCGGCGCAGGGTGGCAAAAACCCCCGTCATCTCGACGGTTTTGGGCATCACCTGCCCTTTCAGCAGCGGACGCATCGCGAGGCTTGCCTCGGCCTCGGAAAAGGACACGATTTCCTGACCGTCCGGCGTGGCAAGGCGCACGTCCGTCAGCCGCGCGCGGGGCCGCCAGCCTTCGTTCACCACGAATACCATGCTGCCAAAGCTGAGCTGAACGCCTGTCAGTTCCCGCGCCACCCGCGACTCGATCCGCGATTGCACCCATGCAGGCGCGGTGATGGGCTTGCCCACCAGAACCACGATGGCAATGGCCGCCGCCACACCCAGAAGCGCCGTAAGCACAAGCGTGCCAAGGCCCACATGCTTGGCGATGCGGCGCTTTCTGCCGCGGGGCTTGGCCTTTTTCTCAGGCGTTATGGTGGCTGTCTCTTTAATCTTGCTGCTCCGGTCCTACTATGACAGGCACATATGGTCTTGCGCCGCGCGCGCCAAGTCCGTGCAGATCTGTCACAAGAGGTATTCCACAATGCTTGAGCCCGGCACACCCGCCCCCGATTTCACTTTGCCACAAACCGAAGGGGATGATGTGACACTTTCCGCCCTGCAGGGCGGACCCGTGGTTCTGTTCTTTTATCCCAAGGATGATACGCCGGGCTGCACCAAGGAATCCATCGCCTTTTCCGAACATCTGCAAGCCTTTGCCGACGCAGGCGCCTCGGTCTTTGGCGTGTCCAAGGACAGCGTGGCAAAACACGGCAAGTTCACCGCCAAACATGACCTGACCGTGCCGCTGTTGTCGGATGAGCATGGCAGCGTTTGCGAGGACTACGGCGTGTGGAAGGAAAAGAACATGTACGGCAAGACATACATGGGCATCGAACGCACCACGGTCCTGATTGATGCGGGCGGTAAAGTGGCGCGCGTCTGGCCCAAGGTGAAGGTGCCGGGCCACGCCGAAGAGGTTCTTGAGGCGGTGCGCGGCCTGTGATCCCGCTTGCCCAGATGGCCGAGGCGGTGCTGCGCTGCGGGGACGGTCGGGAAAAGACCGCCCTGTCGCGCGGGTTTGCCGCCCAGTGGCAGGCCGCGCGCGCAGGGGGCGAGACGCCAGAGGTCGGCACCGCAACGCCGCCCTTGCGCCCGGCGCGACCCGACCGGCCTGAGCTTTTGAACCCCCGCGATGTGCCGCACCGCAAGCCCGGGTCCGAGGCCGGGCGCATCGCCCTGTTGCATGCGGTGGCGCATATCGAACTCAACGCGGTGGACCTGCACTGGGACATCATCGCGCGGTTTTCGCATGTGCCGCTGCCCATGGGCTTCTATGACGACTGGGTGCGTGCGGCGGACGAAGAATCCAAACATTTCAACCTGATGTGCGATTGCCTCGAGGAATTGGGCAGCCACTATGGCGCCCTGCCCGCACACGCGGGCATGTGGCGCGCCGCCGAAGACACCGCCGACGACCTGATGGGCCGACTGGCCGTGGTGCCCATGGTACTGGAGGCGCGCGGGCTGGACGTGACACCGGGGATGATCCGCATCTTCCAGCAGGCCAAGGCCAAGAGCGCCGTGGCCGCGCTTGAGACGATCTATGCCGAGGAAGTTTCGCATGTGGCCTATGGGTCGAAATGGTTTCACTTTCTGTGCGGGCGACAGGATCTGGACCCCAAGGTGGCCTTTCACGAATTGGTACAACGCTATTTCCACGGTGCGCTCAAGCCGCCCTTCAACGAGGAAAAGCGCGCGGAGGCAGGAATTCCGCCCGATTTCTACTGGCCGCTGGCGGCTTCAACCTGAGGTGCACCGCGCAAGCCCTTCGGCGTGGGCGGTTTTTTGCCTGTTTGCCTGATTTTTACCATCTTTGCCTGTCAAACAGGTCAAAGCGGTTGCCCCGAACGTCCTGCGTCTTTATTCACAGGCGCTAAGGCGCCGTGTTGGGGGATCCGAGCGCCGCTGTTGGGATGGGAAAGGGACGGGCATCTTGCGTACACGTCTTGCAATTAAAATGAACGCTGCGCTTGAGCAGTATTTTCCGGAACGCCGGGTCTTTCTGAAGTCGGACACCGACACGCGGTTCATCCGCTTGCGCCCCGGCATGCAGTTGATGGCCTTTGCCGGATCGTCGCTGTTGGTCGCATGGGCCATCGTCGCCACGGCCATCATCCTGATGGACAGCATTGGCGCGGGCAACTTCCGCGAACAGGCCAAACGTGACCAGCGCACCTATCAGGCGCGCCTGAACGATCTTGCCGGTCAACGCGACGCGCGCGCCTCCGAAGCGCTGGCCGCACAGGAACGGTTCAACGCGGCCCTGACGCAGATTTCGGTGATGCAATCCGAACTGCTGCAAAGCGAAACACGCCGCCGCGAACTGGAGACCGGGATCGAGGTCATTCAAGCGACGCTGCGCGGCACCATGAAAGACCGCGAAACCGCCCGCACCCAACTGGCCGCCCTTCAGGATCAGGCGACATCCCCCGGCGCCGTGGCCAGCACCGATGGCGCGCCGATGGATTTCGTGGCGCAGGCCCTTGCCGAAACAGCCGCCGAACGTGACCAGATCGCCCGCGACGCCGAAGACGCATTGCTGGCCGCCGATGAGATGGCCGCGCAAATCGCGCTGATGCAGGACCAGAACGACCAGATTTTCCGCCAGCTCGAAGAAGCCATGACCGTCTCTGTTGCCCCGCTGGACAAGATGTTCCGCGCCGCGGGCATGCCCACCGGTCACATCCTTGAACAGGTGCGCCGTGGCTATTCGGGTCAGGGCGGGCCGCTGACGCCCCTGTCCTTCTCGACCCGCGGTGAAGAAGCCAGCGCCGACACGCTGCGCGCCAACCGCCTGCTGAACCAGATGGACCAGCTGAACCTTTACCGGATTGCCGCGCAGAAAGCGCCCTTTGCGACCCCGGTGAAAAACGCGTTTCGCTTCACCTCGGCCTTCGGGTTCCGGCGTGATCCCAAAACCGGCGGTCGCCGGATGCACAAGGGCGTCGACTTTGCCGCCTCGCTTGGCACCCCGCTTCATGCCACCGCCGATGGGGTGGTTGTGCACGCGGGTTGGTCCTCGGGATATGGCCGCCTGGTCAAGATTCAGCACGAGTTCGGAATTGAAACCCGCTATGCCCACTTGTCGAAACTTCGCGTGAAAGTTGGTCAAAAGGTCTCGCGCGGGGATCGGATTGGTGATATGGGAGCCTCTGGACGGGTGACTGGCGTGCATCTTCACTATGAGGTTCGCGTTGGCGGCAAGGCTGTGAACCCGATGATCTATATCAAGGCTGCAAACGATGTTTTCTAAGAGCAAAATCAACGAACCCGGCACCAAGGACGATGCAGCGGCCAAACCAGCGGCCCCGGCGGCCCCTGCGGCTGCGGCTGCCCCCAAGGCCAGTGAATTCAAGGCAAGCGCCCCCAAGGCCAAGCCTCCTGCCTCCGTGCTGTCGGCGGACCTTCACGTCACCGGCAACATGAAAACCACCGGCGACATCCAGGTCGAAGGCACCGTGGAAGGCGACATTCGCGCCCACCTGCTGACCATCGGCGAAAGTGCGACGATCAAGGGCGAAGTGATCGCCGATGACGTGGTGATCAATGGCCGCATCGTGGGCCGTGTGCGTGGTCTCAAGGTGCGCCTGACCTCGACCGCCCGTGTCGAAGGCGACATCATTCACAAGACAATCGCGATCGAATCCGGCGCGCATTTCGAAGGCTCTGTCCAACGTCAGGACGATCCGTTGAACGCGGGTTCTCCTTCGCCAAAGGCACCGGCGAAACCCGCCGCCGACAGCTGAAGCCATCGCCATGACAGATGAACGGGCGCCCGGGTCTGCCGTGGCGCCCGTTTTCGTGTCGGGCTTTTGCGCCGAACGGGCGCGGCCTCGGTTGCTGGTGGCCGCAATCCTCGCCTCTGCGCCGGGGTTTATTGACGGCACGGCGGTGTCCATCGCCCTGCCCGCCATGCGCGACAGACTTGCGCCCGATCTTGCGCAGGCCCAGTGGATTCACAACGGCTATATGCTGACCCTGTCTGCGCTGATCCTTGTGGGTGGTGCGGTCGGTGACCGCTTTGGGCTGGCGCGTGTCTTTGGCCTTGGCATTGGCCTGTTCGTGCTGGCCTCGCTTGTCTGTGCGGTGGCGACAACGCCCAATCTCTTGATCGCCGCGCGGGCGGTTCAGGGCACAGGTACTGCGATCACCGTGCCGGGTTCATTGGCCTTGATCCCCCACACCTACCCACGTACCGACCGTGGCCGCGCCATCGGCATCTGGGCGGCGGCCTCGGCCCTGACAACGGCGCTGGGACCCATCATCGGGGGGGTGGCGCTGACCTTTGGTGGCCCGGAAATGTGGCGCTGGATTTTCGCCATCAACCTGCCGCTTGGGGCGCTGGCAGACCAGATTGGCCCCATGCCACTGCTGGTCAGCGGCAGCGTGATCGACGCCGCAGGCTATGCCGCGATGGGTGCGTGACCCCGGCGCAGAACTTCCGGGGCCATACGCTGCCCGCCATGTGCCTTGTCGGGCTGGGAATGAGCGCAGTTGTCGCGCCGCAGTCGACCGCCGTGATGGGGGCCGTGTCCGAGGACCGCGCAGGCATCGCCTCGGGCATCAACAACGCGGTCTCGCGCATGGCCGGGCTGGTCTCGGTGGCGGCGGTTGGGGGGATCGTGGCGTCCGTCTATGCAAGCGCGGGCGGCACTGCCGGTTTCGGCGTGCCGAGCGACAGCCCGAACCACGCCGACGCCATGACTGCCGCCTTTTCAGGTCTGGCTTATGTCGCCGCAGCCCTTGCCGGGCTCAGCGCGCTTGTCGCCGATCTGTTTGTTCGCCAGCAACGCTGATCTTCTTTGGGTTCAAAATACTTCGGGGGTGAGGCGCGTCAGCGCCGAGGGGGCAGCGCCCCCTGCCCCGCCCGCCGCAGGCGACAGCGTCCGCAAGGACGCGGCCTTGACTTCAGTTCCCGAGCATCCAGCGCCCCTTGGGCCAGAACGCATGGTAGGCAAAGGCGAACATCACGTCATGGGCCAGATCGCGGCCCTGCGCGTCGCGCACCCGCACCGACCCCACGTCGCGCCCCTTGGCAATCACGCCCGCATCCAGAGCAGACGCCTGTCCCGCCCGCCAGCTCAAAACCACCCCCGCCTCGCGCAGGGTTCCCGCCTCGGCCAGCCGCGTCAGTGGCCAGGCCCGATCGCCCACCCGCACAACACGCGCCAGCGGCGGCACCCCGTTTGGTGGCACCTTGCCTGAATAAAGGAACGGCCGCGCGGATGTGTCATAGCCCCGGTAAGGATTGCGCCCATAGGCGCGGTTCCACTCTGGCTCGGCCATCACCAGCCCCTTCGGTTGGCGCGCCTTGAACTCGGCCCAGCTTTCCATCCAGCTCGGCAGGGAGGTCAACCGCACCCCCGTCATCGCCCCCACGATCCCCTGCCCCGTGGCCTGCTGCCACCAGCTTTGGGTTTCGCGGTCATACATCACCATGTCCGAATTGCGCAGCTTGCCCGTCACGCCAAAGCGCAAGGTTTGCCCGCGCACCCGCCGCTCGAAACTGAGACCCGAATTGCACAATGGGCAGAAGGTCACGGCCACGGGCACACCCGCTACCGTGTCATTCACGATCTCGTGCCAGATCAGGTAGCGAATGGGATAGGCGCGCGCCCGTGCCCCGTCCAGTTCCAGGGTGATCACCGGTTCGCGGCCTGTCAGCCCTCGTTTCGCGGTGGCCTCAACGAACTGTGGCGCGTCCAGTGCGGGAATGCCATCCTTGCCCGGACCGCCTGACAGGATCTCGACCCAGTTGTCGACCGAAGTGCGGCTGAAATCGGTCTGCGGCCATTCGTGCCGCCAGAATGTCGGATCGGCCAGAACAGATGTCGCCCAGACCATCACCCCCAATAGCGCCCAAAGCCGTCGCATTCCGTTCCTTTCGCATGTCATGCCCCAGTCTGCCCCAGTCTGCCCCAGTCTGCCCCAGTCTGCCCCAGTCTGCCCCAGTCTGCCCAAAGGCCGCCCGCTTGGGCCAGCCCCCTCACGCAAGCGTGACGCGCAGAAAAAAGCCCCGGCGCATGTGGCACCGGGGCTTTCAAAGTGTTGCGCTCTATGTGGGGATCACTCGGTCACGGTCACCTTGGTCATCCTGTCGGGCTGGCCCGTCACGGCACCGGTGCGCCGGTTTCCGCGCTTGATGTCCATGACCACATCCAACCCGTCCGTGACCCGTCCGACGACCGTGTACTGTCCGTCAAGATGTGGCGCCGGTGCAAACATGATGAAGAACTGCGCATTGGCGCTGTCCACACTTTGACGGCGGCCCATGCCGACGATGCCCGCGGTAAAGGGAATGTCCGAAAACTCCTGTTTCAGGTCCGGCCCCTGCGACTGGCCCATGCCAGCGCGGCGCATGTCCATGCCAAACTTGCCAAGCTCCACGTCGCCTGTCTGGGCCATGAACCCGTCAATCACCCGGTGAAAGACCACGTCGTCATATTGGCCCGAGGCCGCAAGTTCGGTGATCCGGGCGACATGGCCGGGGGCCACGTCTTCGAACAGATCGATGGTCACGGTGCCGTTGGCGCCTTCGCCCGCGATCTCGATCTCGAGACCGGTGGCCAGCGCGGGGCTGGCCATCAGGGCAAGGGCAACAAGCGCCTTACGCAACATCAGACGCCACCTTGACGCTGATCATGCGGTCAGGCTCGGCAGGCGGCTCGCCACGGGTGATGGCGTCGATGTGTTCCATGCCTTCGATGACCTGCCCGTAAACAGTGTATTGCCCGTTCAGGAAATCATTGTCCTTGAAGTTGATGAAGAACTGGCTGTTGGCGCTGTTGGGGTTGGCCGAACGGGCCGCTCCAAGCGATCCGCGCGCGTGCGGGATGCGCGAGAATTCCGCAGGCACGTCGTCGCGCGAGGAACTGCCGGTGCCTGCCATCCGCAGGTTAAAGCCGTCTTCCATGTTGCCGTGCTGCACGTCGCCCGTTTGCGCCATGAACCCGTCGATCACGCGGTGAAATGCGACGTTGTCATATTCTCCGGCGCGGGCCAGTTCCTTCATGCGTTCGCAATGCTGAGGCGCCACATCCGGCATCAGCTGGATCGTGACGGTGCCACCTTTGAGTTCCATCAGGATCGTGTTTTCGGGGTCTTTGATTTCGGCCATCTGGCTCTCCTCGTGTCAGTCGTTGCCTGATACCTAAGCCGCAGCCGCGCATTTGCCAAGCCGCGCCATTGACGCGAGCGGAAAATGCAGGGAAACAGCGCCCCAAGGGACAAAACAAAGGTGCGGAACATGGGCTGGAAAACGCTGGACGAGATGGACCTGAACGGCAAACGGGTGCTGGTGCGTGTGGACATCAACGTGCCGGTCGAAAACGGTCAGGTCACCGACACCACCCGCATTGATCGCATCGTGCCTACGGTTCAGCACATCCTTGCCGAAGGGGGCCACCCGATCCTGATCGCCCACTTCGGCCGTCCCAAGGGAAAGGTCAACCTCGACATGAGCCTGCGCGTGGTCGTGCCCGCGCTGGCCGAGGCGCTGGGGCGCAAGGTGACGCTGGCCGAAACGCTGGAGGCGGTCGAGGCGGGCACCGAAGAGATTGCGGGCGCGGACGTGCTGCTGTTGGAAAACATCCGCTTCTACCCCGGCGAAGAGGCCAATGACCCGGCGTTCGCCGCGCGCATCGCGGCGCTTGGCGATATCTATTGCAACGATGCCTTTTCCGCCGCCCACCGCGCCCACGCCAGCACCGAAGCCTTGGCCCGGCTGCTGCCTGCCTGTGCGGGCCGGTTGATGCAGGCCGAATTGCAGGCGCTGGAAAGTGCGCTGGCCACGCCGCAGCGCCCCGTGGGCGCGGTGGTTGGCGGGGCCAAGGTGTCGACCAAGATCGATCTTTTGAAGAACCTCGTGGGCAAACTGGATGTGCTGGTGATCGGGGGCGGCATGGCCAACACCTTTCTGGCGGCCATGGGGGCGGACCTTGGCAAATCCCTGCGCGAGGATGACCTGCTGGACACCGCGCGCGACATCCTTGTCGAAGCCGAGGCCAACGGCTGCAAGGTGATCCTGCCCACCGATGGCCGCGTGGCACGCGACTTTGCCGAAGGCGCGCCCTATGACAGCGTCGCACTGGACGCAGACACCGTGCTTGAGGCGGATCAGATGGTGCTGGATGCCGGGGACGATGCGCTTGCCGGGATCATTGCGGAATTCGCCAACTTGAAAACCCTGATCTGGAACGGTCCCTTGGGTGCCTTTGAAATCCCGCCCTTTGACACTGCAACCATGGGCGCTGCGAAAGCCGCGGCCAAGCTCACACGCGACGGCAGCCTGATCACGGTGGCCGGCGGCGGCGACACCGTGGCCGCCCTGAACCAGGCCGGAGCGGCGGAGGATTTCACCTATATCTCCACCGCGGGCGGCGCGTTTCTGGAGTGGATGGAAGGCAAGGAATTGCCCGGAGTCGCAGCGCTGCATCAATAACGGCCGGAATGATGCGGGATGGCTTTGATCATCCCGTCGCCGGGTAAACCTTTGCACCGCGCATACCCGCTTTGAGCCCAATTGCAACGGGGTGCATAAGCCGGGCGGTCGGCGGCCCGTGGGTTTGCGAACGGATCAAACCGCTCAAGCACTTTATGTATGCCAAACACATTCCACGTTTCAGCTATGTCGCGCGGGCTGCAAATCGCCGACCCGTGAGAACGGGCCGCCGATCGCCCCCACCTGCACGACGCGTCGCGGGAACACACCGCGCTTCTTTCCCCTTGCCGGATGACACTGCGCGCCGCATATTGCCCAAACACAGCACATGGGGGACGCGATGACGCAATACACACTGATCACTGGCGCATCCGAAGGCTTGGGCGTTGAATTTGCCCGCATCGCTGCCAAGGAAGGACGCAACCTGATCCTGACGGCACGGTCCAAGGACAAACTGGATGCGCTGGCGAACCAGTTGCGATCAGAGACCGTCGACGTGGTGGTCATTCCCGCCGATCTGGGAGACCTCGCAGAAGCGGACCGCCTGTGGGCTGAAGCCACGCAAGACCGACAGATCGACGTTTTGGTGAACAATGCGGGACTTGGCTACCACGGGCCTTTTGTCGATGGTCAGGGATGGAGCCGCGAACTGGCCAGCATCAACGTCAACATGCTGTCGCTGACGCGGCTGATGAAACTGGCGATCCCGCACATGCAGGCCCAGCCCAAGGGGCGCATCCTGAACGTGGCCTCTGTTGCCGGGTTCCAGCCGGGGCCGAACATGGCGGTCTATCACGCCACCAAGGCTTATGTGCTGAGCCTCTCGGAGGCCGTGGCCGAAGAGCTGCGCGGTGGCAACGTGACGGTGACGGCCCTGTGCCCCGGGGCCACCGCCACCAACTTCTTCGACGAGGCCGATATGCATGGCGTGCGTCTGTTGAAGATGGCCAAACCGATGAAAGCCCATGCCGTTGCCGAACACGGCTGGCTTGAGGCGCGCATCGGCAAGCGGATCGTGGTGCCGGGCCTGATGAACAAGGTCTTTGCCTTCCTGCCCCGCATCAGCCCGCGCGGCGTGACCACCCGCATTGCGGCCCAGATCATGGGCAAAGGCTGAGTGCGGCATTTCCGACTCAGGTAGAGCGAGCCGCGAATCAAGGGATTCACAAGGCGAATCGTCTGTGCCATAGTGCCTGCATCCGCCCGGCAAGAGGCGGCATTCGAGGCAGACCCCTATGACCCGCATCGCGCGTCCCGCTTTTGGCACGTTCATCTTTTTCGCCGTGGCTTTCGCCTTGTGCGTCTATTTCACCTTTGCCGCCGTGCAGGGCGACTACGGGCTGTTCCAGCGCGCGCAGATAGATGCCGAGGCGCGTGATCTGCGCAGCCAGCTTGATGCGGTCCAGGCGGATGTCGCGCGCATGGAGAACCTCACCCGGCGGCTGTCGGACGACTACCTTGATCTCGATTTGCTGGATCAACAGGCGCGCAGCGTGCTGGGCATGGCGCGCAGCGACGAGATTGTCATTCGTTAACGCGTTCTTGTGTTCGGGATATCATGCACCGTACACTCGTCCCCATTGAGCGAATGCATTGGCAACACTGGGGACAACGATGGCTTCTCTGAATTGGAACGTGAACGGGGATGGCGCGTGGGATTTTTCGTCCATCAACTGGCTCCAGCAGGGCGATGACCCGGACTCCGGTGGCCCGGCGGCCTTCGTGCAAAATGACAGCGTCATATTCTCAACGAGGCCGGTGGGTCCCTACACCGTCACCATCGCGGACAGCACGCAGATTTTCGTGCAGGGCCTGTCTTCTTTTTCAAGCGATGTGACCATCGCAGGCGGGACCGGGTCGGCGATCGGCTTTCTGGGCCCTCTGATGCAGATCGAAGGCAC
>CBFHND010000022.1:0-61347 GCA_965657085.1 uncultured Paracoccaceae bacterium | reverse complement strand
AAGCGCGCCGCACACGGTCGGATTTCATGGCCATGGAAAAAGACCGGGGCATTTCGGTCTCGGCCTCGGCCATGTCCTTTGATTTCGCACAGGGCGGAATCGACTACCGGTTCAACCTTGTGGACACGCCCGGCCACTCGGATTTCTCCGAAGACACCTATCGCACGCTCACGGCGGTGGACGCCGCGGTGATGGTCATCGATGGGGCCAAGGGTGTGGAAAGCCAGACGCAGAAGCTGTTCGAGGTGTGCCGCCTGCGCGATCTGCCGATCCTGACCTTTTGTAACAAGATGGACCGCGAGAGCCGCGATGTCTTTGAAATCATTGACGAGATTCAAGAGAACCTCGCCATTGACGTGACGCCGGCCAGCTGGCCCATCGGCGTGGGCCGCGATTTCGTGGGCTGCTATGACATCCTGCGCGACCGCCTGGAACTGATGGACCGCGCCGACCGCAACCGCGTTGCCGAAAGCATCGAGATCAACGGGCTGGATGATCCCAAACTGGCCGAACACGTGCCTGCCGATCTGCTGGACAAGCTGCGCGAAGACCTTGAAATGGCGCGCGAACTGCTGCCGCCGCTGGACCGTGCGGCCATGCTCGAAGGGTCGCTTACCCCTATCTGGTTTGGCTCTGCCATCAACTCTTTCGGGGTCAAGGAACTGATGTCAGGCATCGCCACCTACGGACCCGAGCCACAAATTCAATCGGCCGAACCGCGCCAGATCCTGCCCGAGGAAAAGAAGGTTTCGGGCTTTGTCTTCAAGGTGCAGGCCAACATGGACCCCAAGCACCGCGACCGCGTGGCCTTCGTGCGGCTGGCCTCGGGCCATTTTCACCGGGGCATGAAGCTGACCCACGTGCGCAGCAAGAAACCCATGGCAATCTCGAACCCGGTGCTGTTTCTGGCCTCGGACCGCGAATTGGCCGAAGAGGCGTGGGCCGGCGATATCATCGGCATCCCGAACCACGGTCAATTGCGCATCGGCGATACGCTGACCGAAGGCGAGGCGCTGCGCGTCACCGGCATCCCGTCCTTTGCACCGGAACTGTTGCAGGGCGTGCGCGCGGGCGATCCCTTGAAGGCCAAGCATCTGGAAAAGGCGCTGATGCAGTTTGCCGAGGAAGGCGCTGCCAAGGTCTTCAAACCCTCCATCGGGTCGGGCTTTGTCGTGGGCGTCGTGGGACAGTTGCAATTCGAAGTGCTGGCCAGCCGGATCGAACTGGAATACGGGCTGCCGGTGCGTTTCGAGGCGTCGCAGTTCACCTCTGCCCGCTGGGTGAACGGTGACCGCCAAGCCGTTGAAAAATTTGTGAATGCCAACAAACAGCACATCGCCCACGACCATGACGGCGATGTTGTCTACCTGACCCGGCTGCAATGGGACATCGACCGGGTGGACCGCGATTATCCCGATGTGCGCCTGACCGCGACCAAGGAAATGATGGTCTGACGCGATGCGCTGGGGGGATGCGTCCGAACCGGGGCCGGAGAAGGCCAAGACGACCCTGATGCCCCAAACCGTGGTCACCGATCCCGAAAAACTGCGGTGGGGCACCGTGTCCACGATCAAGGCACCGCCCCTGCAGGTGGCGCGGTTCATCGCGTGGCATCTGGATGCAGGGGCTGCACAGATCGACATCTTTCTCGATGTGCCGGATTTCGCGCTGACCGAACGGCTGACCCACAGCCAAGTGCGGTTTCACCAATGCACCGGGGCCTATTGGAAGGGCAAACCGGAAAAGGCGCGTGCCAGCCACCAGATGCGACAGGTGCACAACGCCACCCGCGCCTATGCGCACACCGATCTGGATTTTCTGGCCCATGTGGACGTGGATGAATTCATCCTGTCCGACCGCCCCCTGGCCCAGCATCTGGCCGAGGTCCCCGCCGATTGCGCCTTTGCCCGGCTGCGCCCGGTCGAGATGATGGCAGGAGGCGATCCTTTCAACGACACCGCCCATTTCAAACGCACCCGCAGCGCGGCAGGGCGCCGCAAATCCGATCTGGCGCGCATCTATCCCACGTTTGGCGCCTACATCCCTCAAGGATTCATCAGCTATTCCGGCGGCAAGAACATCCTGCGCACCGGCTTTGACGGGGTGCGCTGCGGCATCCACGCCATGCTGCACCAAGGGGCCAAGGTCACCAACGGTCATCCCATCGAAGACGCCCACATCGGCCACGCCCACGCACCCACATGGGATCTGTTTCAGGCCCACTTCGATTTCCGCATGACCCATGGATCGTATCGCAAGAAATCGAATGGAAACATGATTCTGAACGACGTTCTTGAAGTTTTGATCGAAGATGAAGGCACCGAAGGCCTGCGCCGCTTCTACGACGAAATGTGTACCGCGACCCCTGCGCGGCTTGATTTGTTGCGCGCCCATGACATGCTGGTGACGACGCGGCTGGACCTCGATGCGCGCGTGGCACGGTATTTCGGCTCCGATCCGAGCCTCATGGAGACGCAGACATGACCACATGGGGCCTTTCGGCGACCATTCTGGCCCCGGCGCGCGAGGTACTGCAATTCGTGGCCTACCACCTCGATGCGGGCGCGCACCGGTTGTATATCTACCTCGACGAGGCCAACCCCGAGGCCTATGCCGCCCTCAAGGCCCATTCCAAGGTGCGCGTGATCACCTGCGACGCCGCCCATTGGAAAAAACTTGGCGGCAAACGCCCCAGCAAGCATCAGGTGCGCCAGACCCGCAACGCAACCCATGCCTATGCCCGGCGGGTTGAGGTGGATTGGCTGATCCACATGGACGCCGATGAATTCCTTGTGTCGGACGTGCCGGTGGCGGATGTTCTGTCCGCCCTGCCCGCCACCGCGCGCACCGCCCGCGTGCGCCCCATGGAGCAGCTGGCCGGGTCAGGGCAGATGTTCAAGGCCTTCGTGCCCAACGGCCCCGACCGCGAGGTTCTGGTGAACCGTCTTTATCCCACCTACGGCCCTCACATCAAAGGCGGCTTTCTCAGCCATGTGGCGGGCAAGGCCTTTGCCCGCACCGGCTTCCCGGACGTTCAGGTGCGCATCCACAACATCTTTCACGGCGAACAGATGAACCCCGAAGAGGTCGAATTGGTGCAGGTGGATCTGGCCCACTGCCATGCCAAGACATGGGATCAGTGGCTGGCCGCCTACCGATACCGGCTGGAAAAAGGCAGCTACAGGTCCGAGATCGGCCCCGCCACCCCGCGCGAGGCGGGCGGGTTGAGCCTGAACGAGCTTTTTCAGTACATCGAGGGCGAAGATGGCGAAGCGGGCCTGCGCGCCTTTTACGCCGAAGTGGCCGAGCAAACGCCGGATCTGTGCGCGCGGCTCGACGCCGAAGGGCTGCTGAGACAGCACGATCTGCAACTTGATGCAAAACTGACGCGCCACTTCCCTGATTTCGCGTGATGGTTTGACGCTTCGGTGCGGCTTTGGTATGGCCAGCGCAGTGTCGCGGCCCTGTGGGTCGCCCAGTGGCCATGCGGGCCGACACATTTTGCTGCCGCGGGCCAAGTCAGTGTCCGCAACTCACGGACATACATGACAAAATTTTCTGATCTGAACCTGAATCCCAAGGTGCTGAAAGCCATTGACGAGGCGGGCTATGAAACCCCCACGCCGATCCAGGCTGGCGCCATTCCCCCCGCCCTCGAAGGACGCGACGTTCTGGGCATCGCCCAGACCGGCACCGGCAAGACCGCCAGCTTCGTGCTGCCGATGATCACTGCCCTTGCCCGTGGCCGCGCCCGCGCGCGGATGCCGCGCAGCCTCGTGCTGTGCCCCACGCGCGAACTGGCTGCACAGGTGGCCGAGAATTTCGACACCTACACAAAGCACCTGAAACTGACCAAGGCGCTGCTGATCGGCGGTGTGAGTTTCAAGGAACAGGACACGCTGATCGACAAGGGTGTTGATGTTCTGATCGCCACCCCCGGCCGCCTGCTGGACCATTTCGAACGGGGCAAGCTGATCCTGTCGGACGTCAAGGTGATGGTGGTGGACGAGGCCGACCGGATGCTCGACATGGGGTTCATCCCCGACATCGAACGCATCTTTGGCCTCACACCCTTTACCCGCCAGACGCTGTTCTTCTCGGCGACCATGGCGCCCGAGATTGAGCGGATCACCAACACCTTCCTGTCCAATCCCGAGCGCATCGAAGTGGCCCGTCAGGCCACGGCGTCCGAGACCATCGAACAGGGCGTTGTCATGTTCAAAGGCTCGCGCAAGGACCGCGAGGCCAGCGAAAAGCGCAAGGTGCTGCGAATGCTGATCGACGCCGAGGGCGAAAAATGCACCAACGCGATCATCTTCTGCAACCGCAAGACGGATGTGGATATCGTCGCCAAGTCCTTGAAAAAATACGGATTTGACGCGGCACCTATCCACGGCGATCTGGATCAGAGCCAGCGTACGCGCACGCTTGACGGGTTCCGCAACGGCGACTTGCGCTTTCTCGTGGCCTCCGACGTGGCCGCACGCGGCCTCGACGTGCCATCGGTCAGCCACGTGTTCAACTTCGACGTGCCCAGCCATGCCGAAGACTATGTGCACCGCATCGGCCGGACGGGCCGTGCGGGCCGCGAAGGCAAGGCGATGATGATCTGCGTGCCGCGGGATGAGAAGAACTTTGAAGACATCGAGCGGCTGATCCAGAAGGAGATTCCGCGCATCGACAATCCGCTGGCCAAATCGGCCCCCAAATCCGAGGCCAAGGCCGACGACGCGGCCCCAGCCGACACCGACGCCCCGCGCGAAGAGAAAAAGCCATCCAGCCGCTCTCGCAGCCGCAAGAAGCCCACGGATGCGCCCAAGGTCGAAGCGACCGAGGCCGAAAAACCCGTCGACGACCGCCCCGAACCCGCAGCCTCCAGCGACGGGGGCCGATCCCGGTCCTCCAGCCGCTCGCGTGGCCGTGGCCGCGATGATCGTGGCGGCAACAAGGTCGTGGGTCTGGGTGACCACACGCCCACATTCATCGAAAAGAGCTTTGCGGAGCGCTACGCCGAGTAGCGCCCCGCTCGGGTCACTTCACAACTTTGATTCATGCGAGTGCGCGGCAGGACAAACCCTGCCGCGCGCTTCTTTTGTGCACCTTAGTGCAACCGGCTCACGATCACGCTGACCTCGGGCTTCTTGCCGATCTCGTCCTGCGCGGTCTTGCGCACCACGCGGCGCAGCGCCTCTTCGAGCTTGTCATCGTCGCGCAGGGTCTTGGCATCGGCACGGCCCAGAAACTGGCTCAGGTCGGCCTCGATCACCTCGACCAGTGCCGCCTTGCTGCTGCCGGTTTCGGGCAAGCCCATCAGCTCGCACCATGGATCGCCCAAGGGTTCATCCGTATCGTCAAGGATCAGCGTCACCACGACATGGCCATTCAGAGCCATGCGAATCCTGTCGCGCACCACCCCGTCCAAGGCGCCGATCTGCACCGATCCATCCAGATAGGTGCGCCCCGTTTCCACGTATTCGGCCACGCGCGGCGCATTGCCACTGAGGTCGATCATCATGCCGTTGACGGCCAGAACGCCCGCGATGCCCTTGGCCTCGGCCAGTTTGACATGCTCGCGCAGGTGCCGGTGTTCGCCGTGCATGGGGATCAGGACCTGCGGTTTGACGATATCGTGCAGCGTTTCTAGATCAGGCCGGTTGGCATGGCCCGACACGTGGTAAAGCCCGCTGCTGTCGTCCACAACGTCCACGCCCATCTCGGAAAAGGCGTTCATGATGCGGATGACACCGCGTTCGTTGCCGGGGATGGTCTTGGAGGAAAAGAGGAACAGATCACCTTCTTTCATCTCCAGCCCCATGTACTTGCCCCGCGCCAACTGCGCACTGGCCGCGCGGCGTTCGCCTTGGGACCCGGTGACCAGCAGCAAAAGGTTCTCGCGCGGGATCGATTTGGCATCTTCGGGCTGCACCACGGCCGGGAAATCAGTCAGCACCCCGGTTTCGATCGACGCTTCGATCATCCGGCGCATGGCGCGGCCCAACAAAACAACCGACCGCCCGGCGCGCTGCGCGGCCTCGGCAATGGTTTTGACGCGGGCGACGTTGCTGGCGAATGTGGTTGCCACGACCATGCCCTGTGCGTCCGCAAAGAGCTTTTCGATCTCGGGACCCACGGTAACTTCGGACCGGCCCGCATGCTGTGAAAAAACATTGGTGCTGTCGCAGATCAGGGCCTTGACCCCATCCTTGCTGATATCCGCCCAAAGGTCGGGATCCCATGCCTCGCCCACGATAGGCGTCGGATCCAGTTTGAAGTCGCCGGAGTGGATCACCCGGCCCGCCGGGCTGTCGATGGCCAGCCCCGAGCTTTCGGGGATGGAGTGCGAGATTGGCACAAAGCCCACCTTGAACGGGCCACAGGTCACCTGTTCGGGCCAGGCCGACATCACGGTCACCGCGTCATCGGGGTGGCCATGTTCATCCATCTTGCGCCGCGCGATGTTGGCGGTAAAGGCGCGCGCAAAGATCGGCGCGCGCAGTTTGGAATAGGTGTGCGCCACGGCGCCCACGTGGTCTTCGTGGGCGTGGGTGATAAAAATGCCGTCGATCCGGTCGCGGCGTTCTTCCAGCCATGCGATATCGGGCAGGATCAGATCCACCCCCGGTGTGCCGTCCATATCCGGGAAGGTGACCCCCAGATCAACCACGATCAGGCGTTCCTGATCCTCTTTGCCATAGCCATATACATAGGCGTTCATGCCTATTTCACCCGCGCCACCAAGGGGCAGGTAGATCAATCGTTCACTGCTCATAAGTCAGTTATTTTCCTTGTTATATCGATGGATCACGGTCAGTCCGTGCATCGTCAAATCATCTTGAAAGTCATCGAACAGGGCTTCGGTCTGCTGGAACAATGGTGCCAGCCCGCCCGTCGAGATCACTTTCATCTCGCGCGCCCGTTCGGCCTTGATCCGGGCACATATCTCTTTCACCAGCCCCACGTAACCCCAAAAGACGCCCGACTGCATACAGGCCACCGTATTGGTGCCCACAACGGCCTGCGGTTTCGAGATGTCCACGTGCGGCAAGGCCGCGGCGGCCTGGTGCAATGCCTCAAGGCTGAGGTTCACGCCCGGTGCAATCACACCGCCCACATAGGCCCCGTCACTGGCCACCACGTCGAACGTGGTGGCGGTGCCGAAGTCCACCATGATCAGGTCGCCGCCATATAGATCGTATCCCGCGACCGTATTTACAAGGCGGTCGGGGCCAACGGCGGTGCCTGCATCCACCCGCACGTCCACGGGCAGCATGCAATCGGGCTTGCCCACCACGATGGGACGGGTGTTGAAATACCTGTCGGCAAGCACCCGAAGGTTAAAGACCACGCGGGGCACGGTCGAGCTGATGATCATGTCGGTGATCTCGACCTCGATGGCCTGAAACTTCATCAGGGTCGACAGCCAGACATAATATTGATCCGCCGTGCGCTGCCATTCGGTCGAGGTGCGCCAGGTGCCGATGAACGCCTCGCCGTCCCAGATGGAAAAGACCGTGTTGGTGTTGCCGCAGTCGATGGCCAGAAGCATGGGTGTGCCTCCCCTTCAGAAAAAGACGTCTGCCGCGGCGATTGCCACGCGGCCCTTGGCTGTCTCTAGAACAAGATTGCCCTCGCCGTCCACCTCGGCAAAGGTGCCGGTCGTTTCGTCCCGGGTGGTGCGGGCCGTGATCACCTCGCCCAGCCGTGCTGCATGTTGCATCCATGCGGTGCGAATGGGCGCAAAGCCGTAGGTGCGAAACTGATCCTCGAACCGGGCATAGGCCATGGCCAGCAAGTTCAGAAACGCCTCGGGTGAGATCACGGTGCCGAGGCTGGTTTTCAGGGCCACGGGCGGCACAGCCCCCGGCTCGACCTCTGACGCCGCAGGCGCAGCGGCCAGATTGACGCCGATGCCGATGGCAAGGTGGCTGATCGCCTGCCCCGTGCCGGCGCTTTCCAGCAGGATGCCCGCGATCTTGCCACCCTGCATCAGCACGTCATTGGGCCACTTCAGCGCAAAGGCATCCTCGCGCCCGGTGGCCGCCACAAAGGCCTCGCGCAGGGCCAGCGCTGCCACGAAGGACCGCAGTGCGGCATGCCCCGGTGCCTCGGAGATGGGCAAGACCAATGTGGCTGCAAAATTGCCTTCGGGCATCGCCCATGGACGGCCGCGCCGCCCGCGCGCTGCGGTTTGGGTCAGGCCCAGTATCCATTCTGGTCCGGACAGGGTTGGCGCCACGCGCCGCGCCTCTTCCAGAGTGGAATCGACAGAGGCCAGAACGCGCCGACCGTAGCCTGAAGGCCAGTTGGGTCCTTCATCTTGCAAGATAAACTCTCCCCGAAGGGTCGATTGGCACCACGCGCCTAGTTGACCAGCGACAGCGCCGCCGCTTCGGCCGCCCCCTCGATGCCCAGCATGTTGATGCCCGGCAGCCACGCAACGCCGATCACTGCCGCCGCGGCCATCAGGAAGGCCCAAAGCGTACGCGAGCTGCGCATTTCCACCGCACCCTCATCCGATCCGAAGTACATGTAGAACACGATGCGCAGGTAGTAGAACGCGCCGATCGCAGAGGCCACGGCGCTGATCACCACCAGCCAGAACAGCCCTGCATCGATGCCCGCCTGCCAAACGCCGAACTTGGCAAAGAACCCAAGCATCGGCGGCACACCGGCCAGCGAGAACAGCAGCACCAGCATCGCCAGCGCCTTGCCCGGTTCGTGCTTGGCAAACTGGTTCAGGGCCGCGATGTCCGTCACCGGCTGGCCGTCACGCTCCATCATGAGGATAAAGGCAAAGGTGCCCACGTTCATCGTCACGTAGATCGCCATGTAGACCAGCATCGCCTGCACGCCCAGTGCCGTGCCTGCCGCCAGTCCGATCAGCGCATAGCCCATGTGGGCAATCGACGAATAGGCCATCAGACGCTTGATGTTGGTCTGGCCAATCGCGGCCACCGCGCCCAGCAGCATCGACAGAACCGACAAAAGCGCAATCACCTGGCTCCAGTCGCCCACGGCACCACCAAAGGCGTCATGCATAACCCGCGCAAACAGCGCCATAGCCGCGACCTTGGGGGCCGTGGCGAAAAAGGCGGTGATCGGCGTCGGCGCCCCTTCGTAGACGTCGGGCGTCCACATATGGAACGGCACGGCAGAGACCTTGAACGCCAGACCCGAGATCAGAAACACCAGGCCCAGAAGCATGCCGATGGACACATCGCCCGCCTGCGTGGTCTGGATAATGCCGGAAAAGAGCGTGGTGCCGGAATAGCCGTAGACCAGCGATGCACCGTAAAGCAGCAGACCGGACGACAGCGCGCCCAGCACGAAATACTTCAACCCCGCCTCGGTCGATTTCACACTGTCACGGCGCAGCGACGCGACCACGTAGAGCGCCAGCGATTGCAGCTCCAACCCCATGTAGAGCGCCATGAGGTCGCCCGCGCTTACCATGACCATCATGCCCACGGCGGCCAGCGCCACGAGCAGCGGATATTCGAACCGCAACAGGCCCTTGGCCGCCATGTACCCTTCGCTCATCACCAGAACGGCCGCTGCCGACAAAAGCAGCGTCACCTTGGCAAAGCGCGAGAACCCATCGTCGATGAACATGCCACCGAAGGCCGTGGCATCGCCCTGCCCTGTCAGCCCGATCCAGATGGCAAGCCCCGTCATCACCGCGGCAGTCCCCCACACCAGCGCAGGCGCCAGCGCGTCCTTGCCCGTGTAGGCCGCGCCGACCAGCGACAGCATGGCGAAAACGGCCAGAATGATCTCGGGCAGGATAAGTGTCAGATCAGCGGACATGCGCCCCGCTCCTTCTTAGTTCGATGCCATCTGGCTTGCGGCATCCGCCGCGGCCAGGGCCGTGTCATAGTTCGAAACCAGCGCCGCAACCGACGGGCCAATGATGTCGAGGATCAGCGCCGGATAAACGCCCAGCAGGATGGTCATCACCACCAGCGGTGCAAAGATCACCTTCTCGCGGCGGGTCATGTCGGTGATCGACTTGAGGCTTTCCTTGATCAGGTCGCCCATCACCACACGGCGATAAAGCCACAGCGCATAGGCTGCCGAAAAGATCACCCCGGTTGTCGCCACCGCAGCCACCCAGGTGTTGACCTGGAAAACTGCCATCAGGGTCAGGAATTCACCCACGAACCCGGAGGTGCCCGGCAGGCCCACGTTGGCCATGGTGAACAGCATGAAGATCAGCGCATAGGCCGGCATCCGGTTCACGAGGCCCCCATAGGCGTCGATGTCGCGGGTGTGCATCCGGTCATAGATCACGCCGACACACAGGAACAATGCACCCGAGATGAAGCCGTGGCTCAGCATCTGGAAGATCGCGCCATCAATGCCCTGCTGGTTCGCGGCAAAGATGCCCATGGTCACAAAGCCCATGTGGGCGACCGAAGAATAGGCGATCAGCTTTTTCATGTCTTCCTGCACCATTGCAACCAGCGAGGTATAGACGATGGCAATGGCACTCAACCACAAGACCAGCGGGGTCAGAACCTCGGAGCCCACGGGGAACATCGGGATCGAAAAGCGCAGGAAGCCATAGCCGCCCATTTTCAGCAGGATCGCGGCCAGAACCACGGACCCGGCGGTGGGGGCCTGGACGTGCGCATCAGGCAACCACGTGTGCACGGGCCACATCGGCATCTTGACCGCGAAGCTGGCAAAGAAGGCGATGAACAGCAGCGTCTGCATGCCGCCGATGATCTGTACGCCCAGCAGGCTGAAGGTTTCCGACGCGAACTGATGCGTCAGAAGCTGTTCGATGTCGGTGGTGCCCGCGTCGGCATACATGCCAACCATGGCCACAAGCATCAGCACCGAGCCGAGGAAGGTATAGAGAAAGAACTTGAAGCTCGCATAGACGCGGTTGGCCCCGCCCCAGATGCCAATGATCAGGAACATCGGGATCAGGCCCGCTTCGAAGAAGAGATAAAAGAGCACCAGATCCAGCGCCATGAACACGCCGAGCATCAGCGTCTCAAGGATCAGGAAGGCGATCATGTATTCCTTGATCCGCGTGGTCACGTTCCACGATGCGGCAATCACCAGTGGCATCATGAAGGTGGTCAGCATCACAAACAGAACGCTGATCCCGTCAACGCCCATCTTGTATTTCAGCCCCATCAGCCACTCGGCCTCTTCCACGAACTGAAAGCCGGTGTTGGAGGGGTCGAATTCGAACAGGATGAACAGCGACACAAGGAACGTGGCCGAGGTCGCGAACAGCGCCACCAGCTTGGCATTGCGGTTGGCCGCCTGATCATCGCCGCGCAGGAACAGCGCAAGGATCAGGGCCGCGAGCGCAGGGATGAAGGTGACAATGGAAAGAAGATTGTCCATCAGTTCGCTCCTCCGCTGAGCGTCATCCAGGTGACGAGGATCGCGATCCCGATCACCATGGCGAAGGCATAGGTAAAGATGTACCCCGACTGCGCCCGCCCGGCGAGCCGTGTGAAGAAGGGAATGATCCCCATCGCCACGCCATTGAGCGACCCGTCGATCACGTCGCCGTCGCCCTTCTTCCAAAGCTGGCGGCCGATCCACATCGCGGGCTGCACAAAGATGAAGTTGTAGATTTCATCGAAGTACCATTTGTTCTTTAGGAACAGGTACAGCGGGCGCTGGTTCTCGGCCAGACGTCCGGGCAGCGACGGGTTCTTGATGTAGAACCAGAAGGCCGTGATGACCCCCAGAAGCATTGCGACGAACGGCGACAGCTTGACCCAGGTCGGCACATAATGCGCCTCGTGCAGGACCGTGTTCTCGGGGGCCATGTAGATCCCCGCCTCGCCCGGTGCGCCTGCCATCACGTATTTCAGCTCAGACGCTTTTGGGCTGCGTTCCGCCACGGCTTTCTTCAGATCCTCCGCCGGAGCTTCGTACTGACCGCCGAAGAACGTGATGACTTCGTTGGTCTTGCCGAAGAAGGACGAATACCAGATCGCACCGGCAAAGATCGAACCGATGCTCAGCACACCCAGCGGGATCAACATGACCATCGGGCTTTCGTGCGCGTGATCATGCGTGTGCTTGTCGCCGCGCGGCGTGCCGTAGAACGTCAGGAACATCAGGCGCCACGAATAAAAGGACGTGAACAGCGCCGCGATCACCAGCGCCCAGAACGCAAAGCCGTTGCCCGAGGCAAAGGCGCTTTCGATCACCGCATCCTTCGATGCAAAACCGGCAAAGCCGATCCAGCCTGTCAGCGGAATACCTACCCCTGTGATGGCCAGCGTGCCGATCATCATCGCGGCGAAGGTATAGGGGATCTTTTTGCGCAGACCGCCATAGTTCCGCATGTCCTGTTCGTGGTGCATGGCATGAATGACCGAGCCCGCGCCAAGAAACAGCATCGCCTTGAAGAATGCGTGCGTAAGCAGGTGGAACATCGCCACGGAATAGACACCGACGCCTGCGGCCACGAACATATAGCCAAGCTGCGAACAGGTCGAATAGGCGATGACGCGCTTGATGTCGGTTTGCACCAGACCCACGGTCGCTGCAAAGAATGCTGTGGTGGCCCCCAGAACGGTCACGAACATCATCGCTTCGGGGGCAAACTCCATCAGCGGTGACATGCGGCAGACAAGGAACACGCCCGCCGTCACCATGGTGGCCGCGTGGATCAGGGCCGACACGGGCGTCGGGCCTTCCATCGCGTCCGGCAGCCACGTGTGCAGGAACAATTGCGCCGATTTGCCCATGGCGCCGATGAACAGCAGGAAGGCGATCAGGTTGGCGGCGTTCCACTCGGTCCACAGGAATGTCACCTGCGTTTCAGCCAGCATGGGACCCGCGGCAAACACATCCTCGAACCGGATGCTGTCCACGAGGAAGAAAAGGCCGAAGATGCCCAGAGCGAAACCAAAGTCCCCCACCCGGTTGACCACAAAGGCCTTGATCGCGGCAGCATTGGCGCTTGGCTTGCGGTAGTAGAACCCGATCAGCAGGTAAGAGGCCACGCCCACGCCTTCCCAGCCAAAGAACATCTGAACAAGGTTGTCCGATGTCACCAGCATCAGCATGGCAAAGGTAAAGAATGACAGGTAGGCAAAGAAGCGCGGCTTGTAGACCTCGCCTTCGCGCCACTGCGGGTCATGGTCCATGTAGCCAAAGGAATAGAGGTGCACGAGGCTGGACACCGTGGTGATCACGATCAACATGATCGCGGTCAGCCGGTCCATCCGAATGGCCCAATCGGTGCTGAGTGTGCCGCTTTCGATCCAGCGCAGGATCTGGATCTGCTCGGTCACGCCATCGAACGTCAGGAACACAACCCACGACAGGATGGCCGACAGGAACAACAGCCCGGTGGAGACCCACATGGCTGCGGTTTCACCAATCGCGCGCCAGCCAAAGCCGCAGAGGATCGCGCCAACAAGCGGGGCAAAGAGGATGGTGGTTTCCATTGGTCGTCAGCCCTTCATCACGTTGACGTCTTCCACGGCGATGGTGCCGCGGTTGCGGAAGAAACAGACCAGAATGGCAAGCCCGATGGCCGCTTCCGCGGCGGCCACAGTCAGGACGAAAAGGGTAAAGACCTGGCCCACCAGATCGCCAAGGAAACTGGAGAAGGCCACGAGGTTGATGTTCACCGCCAGAAGCATCAATTCGATGCTCATCAGCAGGATGATCACGTTCTTGCGGTTCAGGAAAAGCCCGAAGATGCCGATGACGAACAGCGTGGCCGCCACTGTCAGGTAATGTTCAAGTCCGATCATTTTACGCTCTGTCCCTTCCGTTCACTTACGGAAAATTTCTAATTTTCCCGACGTTTTCTTTGTAAGAAAACGCCCGGTTAAAGCCCCTGCCCCGACTTCACATCTTTCAGTTCCATCGCCTTTGCCGGGTCGCGGTACATCTGTGCCAGCACGTCCTGACGTTTGACATCCGTGCGGTGGCGCAGCGTCAGCACGATGGCGCCCACCATCGCAACCAGCAGGATCAGACCCGACAGCTGGAACAGCAGGAAATACTGGTCATAGAGGATCAGGCCCAGGGCTTCGGTGTTGTGCCGGTCCACCGGCGTCACCTGCGCGCGCAGACCTTCGGCCGCCGCATTGCTTTCCCATGCGCCAAAGGCCATCACGAACTGCATCAGGATGATCAGACCAATCAGCAGCGCCAGTGGCATGTACTTGGCCATTTCCGCCTTCAGTTCGGCAAAATCCACGTCCAGCATCATCACCACGAATAGGAACAGCACCGCGACCGCGCCCACGTAGACGATGATCAACAGCATCGCCACGAACTCGGCCCCCAAAAGCACGAACAGGCCCGCAGAACTGAGGAAGGACAGGATCAGCCACAGCACCGAATGCACCGGGTTGCGGCTGATGACCGTAAAGAGGCCCCCCGCGATCACGCAGACCGCAAACAGGTAAAAGGCAAACACGCTCATGTCTTGTCGTCCTCTTTCAAAACGTCCTGGGCAATCTCCATGCCCCGGGTCATCGCGGGGATACCGGCAAAGGCGGCCATCATCCCGATCGTTTCACTGATATGCTGGTCGGTGGCGCCCGCCTCGACCGCGTGGCGCACCGTCTGGCGGATGGCCATGTCGTTCTGCGCGCCCTGCATCACCAGACCTGCCAGCGTCAGAAGCAGGCGCGTTTTCGCGTCCAGCCCGCCTTCGTTGATGGCGTTGCCGAACATTGCTTCCATCAGATCCTTGGGCATGGTTGGCCACAGGCTTTCGATCTTCTTGGGATCGAATGCCTCCATCGCCGGAAAGGCTTTGGCCATGTCCTGCATCTGCGCCATCATGGCGGCAAAGGGGTTCGCCTTGTCAGTCATCGGTAGGGCGCATCCAGTTCTAGGTTGCGCGCGATCTCGGCTTCCCAGCGGTCGCCGTTCTCCAGAAGCTTTGCCTTGTCGTAGAAAAGCTCTTCGCGGGTTTCGGTCGAGAATTCAAAGTTCGGCCCCTCGACGATCGCATCCACAGGGCAGGCTTCCTGACAGAAGCCGCAGTAGATGCATTTGGTCATGTCGATGTCATAGCGCGTTGTGCGGCGGCTGCCGTCTTCGCGGGGCTCGGCATCGATGGTGATCGCCTGCGCAGGGCACACCGCCTCGCAGAGCTTGCACGCGATGCAGCGTTCTTCGCCATTGGGATAGCGGCGCAGGGCGTGTTCACCACGAAAACGCGGGGACAGCGGGCCCTTTTCATGGGGATAGTTCAGCGTCGCCTTGGGCGAAAAGAAGTATTTCAGCCCCAGCTTCATGCCGCCCCAGAAATCCTGAAGCAGGAAATACTTCGCTGCGCGGGTGTAATCGATCTGCGTCATCAGTCGCCCCCTTTTTGATCTTCGTTGGCGTGCATGTAGGCCCATGCCGCCAGTGCATTTGCCACGTTGTCGATATCCACATCCACCACTTCGCCGGAGCTGCTGTCTTGCGACTGCATCTCGAACTCAGCCGTGAGGTAGGCCGCAAGGTCATGCAGCTCCTTTCGGCTGGCGGTTGATATGGCGTGGCTCAAACTCATGGATCAGCCGCCCACCGTCCAGCGGGCATAGACACCCCAGAACCATTCAAATTTCGCCGCGAAGGCCACGAACACGACCCAGCCAAGGCTCAGCGGCAGGAACACCTTCCAGCCGATGCGCATCAGCTGGTCGTAGCGGTAGCGGGGTGTGATCGCCTTGACCATCGAGAAGATGAAGAAGACGAACAGCATCTTCAGCACCATCCAAAACACCCCATCGGGCAGGAACGGCACGGGCGACAGCCAGCCGCCGAAGAACAACAGCGACACCAGCGCGCACATCAGAACCACGGCCACAAGCTCGCCGATCATGAACAAAAGGAACGGCGTCGACGAATATTCGACCTGATAGCCCGCGACCAGTTCGCTTTCCGCCTCGGGAAGATCGAACGGCGGACGGTTGGTTTCGGCCAGCGCCGAGATCAGGAACAGGAACAGCATCGGGAAGTGCGGCAGCCAGTACCAGTTGAAGAGGCCCCAATCGCCGTCTTGCGCGTGCACGATCCCGGAAAAGTTCATCGATCCGGTGGAAATGATCACGCCAATGATGATCAGGCCGATGCTCACTTCGTAGGAAATCATCTGCGCAGCCGACCGCAGCGAGCCGAGGAATGGGTATTTCGAGTTCGACGCCCAGCCGCCCATGATCACGCCGTAAACCTCGAGCGAGGAGATGGCGAAGACATAGAGAATGGCCACGTTGATGTCCGACAGCACCCAGCCGTCGTTGAAGGGGATCACCGCCCAGGCGATCAGCGCCATGACAAGGCTGACCATGGGCGCGATAAAGAATACCGCCTTGTCTGCCCCTGCGGGCACCACGACTTCCTTCACGATATACTTGGCGAAATCCGCGAAACTTTGCAGCAGGCCAAAGACACCCACGACGTTGGGGCCCCGCCGCATCTGCACCGCGGCCCAGATCTTGCGATCCGCATACATCAGGAACGCCAGCGCCAGCAAAAGCGGGATCACCAGAAGGAAAATCTGACCCACGATCAAAAGGCCGATGCCTGCGGGATGGGATGTAAAAAAGTCAGCCATAGGTCCTCACACCGTCGGTATTCCCTTCTCCGCGCAATTTGCAGCCACGACTTCGGCGTCGATGGTGCGCAAACCACGCGGCAAGGATGGCGAGATGGTGTAAACAGCATCTGCCTGCCACACGCCACCCTCTTCGTTCACATTTGTGCGCACATGCCGCGCAAAACCGTATCCCCGGATCAACGTATAACCCGCCGCTGCACACCGCGCGTAGTCGGACACGTCACCTGTCGTAAGCGCGTTGGTCATGGTGACCTGGAATTGCACCAGATCATTGTCCAAAAGCGCGGTCTCGACCCCCCGGTAATCGGGGATCAACCGCTCGGCGGTGATCTCCGGTTCCGTGCAGGCCGCAAGCGGCAGCAGAGTTATGAGCGCCCCGCGCATCATTCCGCGGCCATGGCTCCTGCGTTACGTGCCTTCGCATTGGCGCTGAGTTCGGCCATCAGCTGGCTCGCGCGGGCGACCGGGTTGGTCAGGTAGAAATCCGAGATCGCGGTGCGGAACGCGGCCTTGCCCAGCTTGCCCGCCGCCTCCGGCGCCCAGTCGTTTTGCGCCACCACGTCGATGTTGCCGAGATGTGGATGCGCCGCAACAAGGGCCTGACGCAGCGCGGCAAGGCTGTCGTAGGCCAATGTCGCGTCCATCTCGCCCGACAGGGCACGCAGGATGGCCCAGTTTTCCTTGGCCTCGCCCGGTGCAAAGCTGGCCCGCGCGGCAAGTTGTGGCCGCCCTTCAAGGTTGACGAACAACCCGCCCTCTTCGGTATAAGCGGCCCCCGGCAGGATAACGTCAGCGCGGTGCGCGCCCCGGTCCCCGTGGCTGCCCTGGTAGATCACGAAAGCGCCGTCCGCGATTTCGATCTCGTCGGCACCGAGGTTATAGATCACGTCGGCGTCGGCCACCGCGTCCATGCCCGCGTCGTTGGTGGCGCGCACGTCCATCGCGCCCACGCGGCTGGCCGCCGTGTGCAGGATCATCAGCTTGGCGCCTGCGGCTTCGGCCATTTGCATGACTGTGCCCAGAACCGCCGCGCCATCGGCCTCGGTCAGCGCACCCATGCCCAGAACGATCACGCCGGGCGTGCCTTTCTTGTCGCCGTGATCCATCGCAGCGACCTTTGCCAGCGCGGCACGGTCATCGCCCAAATGGATCGTCGGGTAAGTCAGATCGACGTTTTCGCCCAAAAGCGCCACGGTCGCCCCACGCGACCACGCCTTGCGAATACGCGCGTTCAGCACCGGTGCCTCAATCCGCGGATTGGTCCCGATCAGGAAAATTTTCTCAGCGCTATCAATGTCTTCGATGCAGGCCGTGCCGACATAGCCCGAGCGGTTGCCCGCCGGCAGCTTGGCCCCGTCTGTGCGGGATTCAACGACACCACCCTGCCCTTCGATCAACTGCTTGAGCGCGAAGGCAGCCTCGACCGGGGCCAGATCACCAACGAGACCCGCCAGTTTCTCGGCGCCCTTGATCGCCTCCGCGGCCTTGCCAAGTGCCTCGGGCCATGTCGCCGGGCGCAGCTTGCCGTTCTCGCGCACATAAGGTTTGTCCAGACGCTGGCGTCGCAGTCCGTCCCAGACAAAGCGTGTCTTGTCGCTGATCCATTCCTCGTTCACGCCATCGTGGTTGAGGGGCAGAAAACGCATCACCTCGCGGCCCTTGGTGTCCACCCGGATCGACGCGCCCATGGCATCCATCACATCGATGCTTTCGGTCTTGGTCAACTCCCACGGCCGCGCGGTGAAGGCATAAGGCTTCGAAACCAGTGCGCCCACCGGGCACAGGTCGATGATGTTGCCCTGCATGTTCGATTCAAGCGTTTCGCCCAGATAGGACGTGATCTCGGCGTCTTCGCCGCGCCCGGTCTGGCCCATCTGCGTGATCCCCGCCACCTCGGTGGTGAAGCGCACACAGCGGGTGCAGGAAATGCAGCGGGTCATGTGCGTTTCAACGAGCGGGCCAAGGTCCAGATCCTCGGTCGCGCGCTTGGCCTCGCGGAAGCGGCTGAAATCCACGCCGTAGGCCATCGCCTGATCCTGCAGGTCACACTCGCCGCCCTGATCGCAGATCGGGCAATCCAGCGGGTGGTTGATCAGCAGGAATTCCATCACGCCTTCGCGCGCCTTCTTGACCATGGGGCTGTTGGTCTTGACCACGGGCGGCTGTCCTTCGGGGCCGGGGCGCAGGTCGCGCACCTGCATCGCACAGCTTGCCGCGGGCTTGGGCGGGCCGCCCACGACCTCCACCAGACACATCCGGCAGTTGCCCGCGATCGACAGGCGCTCGTGATAGCAGAACCGTGGCACCTCGATCCCGGCCTGTTCACAGGCCTGGATCAGGGTCATGGCCCCGTCCACTTCAACTTCGTTGCCGTCGATGATGATCTTGCGAAGGTCGCTCATGTGTCATTTCACCTTGAGTAACGCGCCAATCTGGCTCGATTTTTGGATTTCCATGCGCCCTAGCGCGCAATACGTCTCTGGCTGGCCTTCGACAACCCCATTGGCCGTCAAATATGCCTTTCCTTCGGCTTTCAGCCGGGCCTTTTCCGCATCCGATTTGCGGTAGGCGTCGATCTCGGCCTCGGAGTAGCCAAGGGCGCGGGCCCGGTTGCGGATGTCGTTGATGAACCGGTAGGCCTTGATCATCCGGGCCGAGATGTCTGGGCAGGTCTTGCGGATTTCGTCGGCAAGGCCAATGGCCAACAGGCCGTCGTCCACTTCGGCCACGTCCCGCAGATGCGGTTTGGCCTGTGCGGCAACGGCCGTCAGGGTCAGGGCCACGGCCAGCGCCGTGGCGGGAACAATCGAAAGGGTACGCATCATATCTCTCCTGTGCTGCGCGCGCGCGCGCAAGGATGCGGGCGCGCTGTTCAGCACATGGGAAACCACCCTGTTGATATGCAATATCAACGGGTTTTCCCCAAGGAAATCAGATTGATATGAAGACACGCCTTGCATCAGGGATCACATTCCCCCTGCAAAAGCAGCGTGTCATTGTCCACGCGCAAGGTGCCATCCTCGGCATCGGGGCCTTCTGACCATTCGATCTGGGAGGTGCCGTAATTCTCGATGCAATAGCGCGTGCCCTCATAGCGCCCCGCCTCGCGCGCACCATCCAGAGAGGCCGACACCGGTTTGACGCTGACCGCGAATTGCGCCCGGTCGTCCTTGTCCAGCTTGGACGCCTTGGCCCGGTAATACTGTCCGTCAAAGGCAAATGCCTCGTCCCTGTTCGTACAGGCGGTCAGCGCCAGCGCCCCCGCCATGATCAAAGCCATTCGCATCAAAATGCCCCCCACACCGCAATAACCGCCAGCGCCAGCACACTCAGCATGCTGATGAACCAGAAAAGACTGCGCAGATTGTGGCTGGTGGTGCCGATGTGCACCGCCGCCCCGATCACCCGCGCCACCAGAAACACCGACGCCAGCACGTTCACCCAGAAGGGCGAAGCGCCCACAAGGATGGCCGCGACCACAGCAGCGATGAAAGGTGCCGCGGATTCCACGGCATTCATATGGGCCCGCCCCCGGCGGTACACCACATCGTCATAGTCCCGCTTGACTTGACCGCATTCGCACCGCTTGCCATCAGAACGGCCCACCACCGACATACTGGTCAGAACCACCAACACGATCGCGTATCCCCCAAGGGACGCCACCGCATGTGCATATGCCTCGAACATCAGTGTTGTCTCCCAACAGGTGTCATCGCTTGCGCTCTCGTAGCGGGGCGACACCGCCCACCGCCTTGCGCAGAAAACTGAAAAAGATCAGGCCGCCCACGAACAGCAACGCCGTCATCGGAACGTAGGTCCAGGACTGCGACAGCCCCGCGTTCACCGCCAGATGCGCCGACCACAACGGGATGCCCACCACGGCCAGCGTGGCGGCTGCGGCTGCCACGCTCAGCAGCCCGTCCCAGATGTTGCGCACCAACTTCAATTGCTTCCTACTCCGCCGCAACCGCGCTGACGCGGCCCGTGCGTTTGTGTTTGATCCGGTCTTCGATCTCGTCGCGGAAGTTGCGGATAAGACCCTGAATGGGCCACGCCGCCGCATCCCCCAGCGCACAGATGGTGTGGCCTTCGACCTGCTTGGTCACATCCAGCAGCATGTCGATTTCCTCGACCTCCGCCTCGCCTGTCACCAGACGGTCCATCACCCGCATCATCCAGCCGGTGCCTTCGCGGCACGGTGTGCACTGGCCACAGCTTTCGTGCTTGTAGAACTTCGACAACCGCCAGATTGCCTTGATGATGTCCGTGTCCTTGTCCATCACGATCACCGCCGCTGTGCCAAGGCCCGAGCGTTGTTCGCGCAGGTAGTCGAAATCCATGATGGCGTCTTTCATCTCTTCACCGCGAATACACGGCACAGAGGATCCGCCGGGGATCACCGCCTTGAGGTTGTCCCAGCCGCCTCTGATGCCGCCGCAATGGGTTTCGATCAGTTCCTCGAAGGTGATCGACATGGCCTCTTCGACCACGCAAGGATTGTTCACATGGCCCGAGATCGCAAAGAGCTTGGTGCCCGCGTTGTTCGCGCGTCCAAAACCCGAAAACCATTCCGGTCCCCGGCGCAGGATGGTCGGCACCACGGCAATGGATTCCACGTTGTTCACGGTGGTGGGGCAGCCATACAGGCCCGCACCCGCCGGGAACGGTGGTTTCATCCGGGGCATGCCCTTCTTGCCTTCAAGGCTTTCCAGAAGTGCGGTTTCCTCACCGCAGATATAGGCCCCTGCCCCGTGGTGCAGGTAGATGTCGAAATCCCAGCCCGATTTGCAGGCGTTCTTGCCCACGAGGCCCGCGTCATAGGCCTCGTCAATGGCGGCTTGCAGGGCTTCTTTTTCGCGGATGTATTCACCGCGGATATAGATGTAGCAGGCGTTGGCCTGCATGGCGAAGCTGGCGATCAGGCACCCTTCGATCAGCGTGTGCGGATCGTGGCGCATGATTTCGCGGTCCTTGCAGGTGCCCGGCTCGGACTCGTCGGCATTCACCACCAGATAGCTGGGGCGCCCGTCGCTTTCCTTGGGCATGAATGACCATTTGAGGCCCGTGGGGAATCCTGCACCGCCCCGACCGCGCAACCCGCTGTCCTTCATCTGCTGAACGATCCAGTCCCGGCCCTTTTTGAGGATACCTGCCGTGCCATCCCAATGGCCGCGCGCCATCGCACCTTTCAACGTACGATCGTGCATCCCGTAGAGGTTGGTGAAAATCCGGTCCTTGTCCTGCAGCATAGCAGCTAGCCCTTGTCCTTCTGGCGGTCCCGCCAGATGTTGAAAACGATCCAAAGCGCAAAGCCGAAACCGGCCAGCGCCGCGAGGTCAAAAAGGGCGCGCGTCCGGTTGGACCAGCCCAGGTATTCCCCCGCGATATTCGCGCAGAGCCACATCACCCCAACGCCAGCAATCCAAAGCGCGATGCGCTGGCCTGCCTTTGTTGTGCGATCGTGGCTCTGCACCATTGTGTGTCAGCGTTTAGTAAACGCCGCCTTTCTTGACCTTGTTCGAAAACTCGGTGGTGCCGCCCTTGGCCAGCACCTTGGCCTGCTTGACCCACTCATCGCGGCTCACGCGGCCCTTGAAGCCTTCGAGGTTGTTATCGACCCATTCGACTTCCTTCTTGCGCCAGCTGGCGACCTGATCGAAGTGGTAAAAGCCCATGCCGTGCAGCATCTTTTCCATCTTGGGGCCGACACCCTTGATCATCTTGAGATCATCGGGACCGCCTGCGCGCGCCTTCTTCAGCGTTTCAGGCTTGCCATCGGCGGCCACGGGCTTGCGGGTGTTCGCACTGCCGCTTGCGGCCTTGGACTTGGTCGCGGGCTTTGCCTCTGCCTTGGCCTTGGCTGCTGGCTTGGCGGCTGCTTTCGCTGCGGGCTTGGCCGCCGCTTTGGGCGCGGCTTTGGCTGCTGCCTTGGGTGCGCTCTTTGCGGTGGCGTCCTTGGCCGCAGCGCCCTTGGCAGCCGTCTTCTTGGCAGGCGCCTTCTTGGCTGCGGCTTTCTTGGCAGGCGCTTTCTTGGCGGCGGGTGCGGCCTCGTCTGCAGGTTTTTCGTATTTCCACTCACCCTTGCGTGCGGCCAGGTCGTCCTGACCGGCCAGCTTGGCGCTTGGCTTGACCTCTGCGGTTTTTGCAGGTGCGCCGCCCGAGGATTCCGCCCCCTTGGACGCTGTCGCCGCGCCCGATGCTGCGGCGGCCGGGGCTGCAGCGGATGCCGTGGCGCCCGTGCGTGCCGCTTCTGCCTTGGCCACTGCGGAGTCCTTGGGGTCAATGCTGACTTCGCCCGCCGCAGGCAGCGGCTTGCACAAGATCCAGCTCAGCAGCGCCCCCGCGATCAAGAAGATCACCACACCGGCAAACACGCCCTGCATAAAGCTCCAGTCGCCCAGAAGCATCAAAAGAACTGCCGCCAGAACACCGGCCAGAGCAGCCACCAGCCAGCACCCCAAAGCGCAGCTGATCATCCCTTGATTGTTGTCCATGAGTTTCCCTCTCCCGTTCAAAGGTTATTCTACTTTTTATAGATACCGTCTTTTTTGGCACGTTGGGAAAATTCTGTCTCTGCTCCGGAGGCGAGCGCCTGCGCCTGCGTGACCCAATTGTCACGGCTCACGCGACCCTTGAAGCCTTCGAGATTCTGATCAACCCAAGCCACCTCGCCCGCTGACCACTTGGCCACCTGATCGAAGTGGTAAAAACCCAACCCGTGCAACATCGTCTCAAGCTTCGGACCGATGCCCTTGATCAGCTTCAGATCGTCCGCTCCTCCCTTTCGGGGGGCGTTCATGGTGCGCGGTTTCTTTCCTGCGCCCGCATCCTTGGCAGCAGGCGCTGTCGGTGCCGGTTTGGCCTCCGCCTTGGCGCGCTTCGGTTTGGCCGTCGATTTCGCTTCGGATGCCGGGGCTTTTGCGACTGCGGCCTTCTTGGCGGCCGGGGCCGATCGTGCCTTGGCCGTGCGCGGTTTGGTAGGCGAATTGGCCGCCTTACCCTGCCAAGGCGCTATCAGAGGCACTTCGGTGCCGTCGATCCGCTTGACCGTGTCGCCGATGTCCGTCGCCAGTTGCACGGAGGCGTTGTACTGCGTCTTGCCGCTGTCGTATTCGGTCAGGCTGGTCAGCCCGGACAAAGGCTCGGATGCATAGCGGCCGTTCTGCGGACCCGGAACCGGCACGCGGCCCGTGGCAAGCTCATCAATGATCTCGCCCATGCGCGCAGCGGTGAGGTCCTCGTAGTAATCCTTGCCGATTTGCGCCATCGGCGCATTTGCGCAGGACCCGAGGCATTCGACCTCTTCCCAGCTGAACTTGCCATCGGCGGACAGCTCATGCGGTTTGTCCGCGATCTTTTCGCGGCACACGGCAACAAGGTCCTCTGCCCCGCAGATCATGCAGGACGTGGTGCCGCAAACCTGAATATGCGCAACGGAACCAACGGGTTGCAGCTGGAACATGAAGTAAAACGATGCGACCTCGAGCCCGCGGATATAGGCGAGGCCCAACATGTCGGACACATGTTCGATGGCCGGGCGGGTCAACCACCCTTCCTGTTCTTGCGCGCGCCACAACAGCGGAATGATCGCGCTGGCCTGACGGCCCTCGGGATACTTGGTGATCTGCGCCTCGGCCCAGGCCTGATTGGCGGGCGTGAAGGCGAAGGTTTCGGGTTGGTCGTGGTGCAGACGGCGAAGCATTTGGTTTACCCTTGGTACGTGTCGAGGCAGCGGCTGCCTCCGGCGGGAGTTGTCTTTGCAAGGTGAAGAGAGCGGGAAGGCACTAGCGGTCGATCTCCCCGAAAACGACATCCATTGTTCCGATAATCGCAGCAACATCAGCCAGTTGGTGGCCACGGCTCATGTGATCCATCGCTTGCAGGTGCAAAAAGCCCGGCGCGCGCAGCTTGGCGCGGTAGGGTTTGTTCGTGCCATCTGCCACAAGGTACACACCGAACTCGCCCTTGGGCGCCTCGACCGCGCAGTACACTTCCCCCTCGGGCACGTGGAACCCTTCGGTGTAAAGCTTGAAGTGGTGGATCAGGCTTTCCATCGAGGTTTTCATATCGGTGCGGCTGGGCGGTGTGATCTTGCCGCGCGCCAGGATGTCGCCCGTGGCCTCGCGCAGCTTGGCAATGGACTGTTTGATGATGCCGACCGACTGGCGCATTTCTTCCATGCGGCACAGGTAACGGTCGTAACAGTCGCCGTTCTTGCCCACTGGGATCTGGAAATCGAACTCGTCGTAGCATTCATAGGGCTGCGCACGGCGCAGATCCCATGCCAGACCAGAGCCACGCACCATCACGCCCGAGAACCCGTATTCAAGGATATCCTCTTCGGTCACGATGCCGATGTCCGCGTTGCGCTGTTTGAAGATGCGGTTTTCGGTCAACAGCCCGTCGATGTCGTCCAGAACGGCCGGAAACTCATGCGCCCACTGTTCAATGTCATCCAGCAGGTCATCCGGCAAATCCTGATGCACCCCGCCCGGGCGGAAATAGGCCGCGTGCAGACGTGCACCGCAGGCCCGTTCGTAAAAGATCATCAGCTTTTCACGCTCTTCAAAGCCCCAGAGCGGTGGCGTCAGCGCGCCCACGTCCATAGCCTGCGTGGTGACATTCAGCAGGTGGTTCAGCACCCGCCCGATCTCGGAATAAAGCACCCGGATCAGCGAGGCACGACGCGGCACCTCGACACCTGTCAGCTTTTCGATGGCCAGACACCAGGCGTGTTCCTGATTCATCGGGGCCACGTAATCCAACCGGTCGAAATAGGGCAGGTTTTGCAGGTAGGTGCGGCTTTCCATCAGCTTTTCGGTGCCACGGTGCAAAAGACCGATGTGCGGGTCGCAGCGTTCGACCACTTCGCCGTCCAGCTCCAGCACAAGGCGCAACACGCCGTGGGCCGCAGGGTGCTGCGGGCCAAAGTTGATGTTGAAGTTGCGGATTTTCTGTTCGCCTGTCAGGGCATCTTCGAATTTCGAGCCGTCCATCATGCCGCACTCTCCTTCATGTTCTCGGTCCAGCGCTTGGGCAGCTTGCCCAGATGCGCCGCGGCGAATTCGTATTGCGTGTCCGTCACGCGGCGCAAAATCGCCCGCTCTTCGGGACGCATGTCCAGATCATCAGTTGTGTTCACCGCCTCTTCTGGCGGGTCCAATGGTGTGTCGAGGTTCAAGAACCCGCTCAGCGCCTCGACACCCTTGCCGGTGATAATGTCCTCGAAAAAGAGCACCTGCTGCTTGTCTGCGTCCACGGTGTTCTTCAACCGGTCGAGGGTTGCCGCGTAATCCGCGCGGGCCAGTTCCGGCGTGTCCTGCGTGCTGGCGATGTCGCCCACGAGCCGCTGGCGCACCTGTTCGGGGTCGAGCCCCTTGGCCACGCGGCGGGCCAGCGTCAGGCGCACGTTGGACCACAACCGGTCGACGGGGTCGCGCAACAACATCACGAAGCGCACGTCGCCACCATTGAGCGCCGCCATGCGTTTGAACACATCCGCCTGCATCGTGGCATAGGCGGGTGTGATGTCGGCCACCACGCGCGTGTCATCGCCGATCCGGCGCTGCATCAGCGCCTCGTAGCGGGCATCGTCCTGTTCCTGAGTGCCAACAAGCCCGATCCAGCGATCAAGCTCGCTCAAACGTGTGGTCAGCTTCTTGCGCAGGGCGGGCCGGGTTGCCTCTGTCAGCTCGTCCCGCATCGCCTGCCGGGCCCGCATCAACTGGTCCATGGCCCACTGCGCGCGGTCCTGATCCAATGCGTCGAAATAATGCAGTTCCTTGACAGGTGGCAGGGCGGCCTGGGGATGCATGCGCAGCGCGCGGGCCAACCATGTGGTGCCCGCCCGTGCTGCTCCGATCCCGTAAAGAAAGGCCGCCTGCCCCATCAACGACGCTCCAGCTCTTGCAGCTTCATCGCCATCCACCACAGCAGGGCGATGGTGCCGATGGGGATGATGCCCAGCAAGGCCCAGTTCCGGTTGATGCCGAAATGCGGCAACAGCTTGAACATCGGGATGATGGTGGCGGCTGCAATCAGAAGCCAGATCAATGTACCCATCAGCTTGCTCCTTCTTCTTTCTCGTCGCCCGGAAGGATGTATTCGGCCCCTTCCCATGGGCTCATGAAGTCGAATTGACGGTATTCCTGCACAAGGCTCACAGGCTCATAGACCACCCGCTTTTCCGCCTCGTCATAGCGCACTTCGACGTATCCGGTGGTCGGGAAATCCTTGCGCAGCGGATAGCCGCGAAAGCCATAGTCGGTCAGGATGCGCCGCAGATCGGGGTGACCGGAAAAGAGGATGCCGAACATGTCGAAGACTTCGCGTTCGAACCAGTTGGCGGACGGGTGCACGCCCGTCACCGATGGCACCATCTGATCCTCGCGCACCGACACCCGCAGGCGAATGCGGTGGTTCTGGTACATGCTGAGGAAGTGGTAGACCACGTCAAAGCGTTTGGCCCGGCCGGTGTAGTCCACCGCCGTGATGTCCACGAGCGAGGAAAAGCGGCAGGTCGCATCGGTTTTCAGAAACTCGACCAGCCCCGCGATGTTGTTGGGGGCCACGTCCACGTTCAGCTCGCCGTGGGTCACATCCCAGGCCAGCACGCAATCGGGCCGCTTGGCTTCGATGTAGGTGCCGAGTTCTTTCAGCGCGTCACTCATGTGCATTCCTTACGGACTGTATGGTCTGGACCCGCCGCAGCGGGCAGGTGTTTGCGTCCTAGCGGACAATCGTCCCCGTGCGGCGCATTTTCCGCTGCAACTGCATGATGCCGTACAGCAGCGCCTCGGCCGTGGGCGGGCAGCCCGGCACATAGACATCCACTGGCACGATGCGGTCGCATCCACGTACCACCGAGTAGGAATAGTGATAGTAACCGCCGCCATTGGCGCAGGACCCCATCGAGATCACGTAGCGCGGCTCGGGCATCTGGTCGTAGACCTTGCGCAGCGCCGGGGCCATCTTGTTGGTAAGCGTGCCCGCGACGATCATCAGGTCCGACTGGCGCGGGCTGGCGCGCGGGGCGGTGCCAAAGCGTTCAAGGTCATAACGCGGCATCGAAGTGTGCATCATCTCGACCGCACAGCACGCGAGGCCGAATGTCATCCAGTGCAGCGACCCTGTGCGCGCCCAGTTGATGATGTCCTCGGTCGAGGTCAGCAGGAAACCCTTGTCCTGCAATTCGCGGTTCAACTCCTGCGTGGCGACCTCGCGGTCGCCTCCGGCGCTGTACTGACCTGCGGCTGCTACTGCCATTCCATCGCTCCTTTGCGCCACTCATATGCAAAGCCCAGCGCGAGCACGCCCAGGAACACCATCATCGACCAGAAACCCGCCATGCTCACGTCCTTGAAGGCCACGGCCCAAGGGAAAAGAAAGGCAATTTCGAGATCGAAAATGATGAACAGGATCGACACCAGGTAGAATCGCACATCGAACTTCATGCGCGCGTCATCGAAGGCGTTGAACCCGCACTCATAGGCGCTGACCTTTTCGGGGTCGGGATTGCGAACGGCGATCACCACGGCGGCAAGGATCAAAACAAGGCCCAAACCGATGGCAACGGCCAGAAAAACGAGAATGGGGAGGTACTCCCGCAGCATCTCTTCCACGTGTGGCTCCTTTTCTCGCACGCTCAGTGCGGCGCACGGTCAAGTGGCAAGGTTGACTGTGTGGGTGTTTACGCCTGCCGCGTGTCAGGGTCAACCAAAGCAGGGGGATTTTAAGCAAGCCTGAGGGGGCGGCTTTGGCGTACTGAGAACCGCGCTGTGCGCAGGCACACCAGTTGGCCCGGAATCAAGCCGCAGGCGCCGGGCCAATCGTCGGCCCGCCCCGACGGGTCGATGATTGGCCCGGCTCATTGCAGCAACTGTGCGGTCTCAGATCATTCCATCCACACCGCTTTGCGCTTGTCAAAAAACGCACCGATCCCTTCGGCTGCTTCGTCCGTTTCCCAGCGCTCTTTGAGCGCCGCGATGGTCATGTCGATGGTGTCGCCATCAATCCGGGGCCCCAGCGCCCGCGCCAGCGCCTTGGCCGAGGCCACAGCGCCCGGCGCGGCACTCAGGTAAGGTATCACTTCGGCCTCGACGGCCGCCGCCAGATCCTGCGCCCCGACCACGCGCGCCAATAGGCCCAGTTCCACCGCCTCTGCCGCATCGAACAGGCGGCCCGAGAAAAACACCCGCCGCGCACGACCCTCACCCATGCGGGCAATGACATAAGGTCCGATGGTGGCCGGAATTATGCCAAGGCGCACCTCGGTCAGCCCCATCCTGAGGCTGTCCACGCCAATCGCCACATCACAGACCGACGCCATGCCCACACCGCCGCCAAAGGCGTTGCCCTGCAATGCGCCGATCAACGGCTTGGGCAGCGTGTTCAGTGCCTGCAACATATGTGCAAGCTTGCCCGCCTCACGCGCCCGCACGTCGGGAGTGGCGCGCATCTGTTCCTGCATCCAGCCCAGATCACCCCCGGCGCAGAACGATCGCCCTGCCCCGGTCAGCACCACAACCCGCACCGCATCATCCGCGCCGAGGTCCGCCGCCGCCTGCGTCAGTTCCGCCAACATCTGCGCCGACATGGCGTTGTGTTTGTCCGCGCGGTTCAGAGTCAGCGTCGCAACGCCGCGCGCGTCCACATCAATGGTGATCGTTTCATACATGTCTCAGGTGTCCTCGCCCCTCATCGCCCGCGCCATATCCGCGGCCCTGGCCACCACATCCAGATCCAGCCCGGTTTCATAGCCCAACCGCTCAAGATGTGCGGCAACGTCCTCGGTCGCCACGTTGCCTGCAGCCCCGGGCGCGTAAGGACACCCCCCCAATCCGCCCACGGCCGCATCAAAGGTGCGCAGGCCCAGCGCCAGTGACGCGTCGATATTGTCCAGCGCCCGGCCGTTGGTGTTGTGATAATGCCCGGCCAGACGCCCCACTGGCACGACATCGCGTACAGCCATCAACATGCGCGCGATGCTGTCGGGGGTCCCTTGACCGATGGTATCGCCCAGACTGATCTCGTAACAGCCGATGCTGAAAAGCCGGTCCGCCGCTTCGGCCACTGCTGCGGGGTCCACCGCCCCGTCATAAGGGCATTCGACCACGCAAGACACATAGCCCCGCACCGGCAGGTCAATGGCCCGCGCCGCAGCCACCACAGGGGCCATCATATCAATCGATTCCGCGATGGTCGCGTTGATATTGGCCTTGGAAAACCCTTCGCTGGCCGAGGCAAAAACAGCGATCTCATCCGCCTCCGCCGCGCGCGCATCCTCAAACCCGCGCATGTTCGGCGTCAGCGCGGCATAACGCACGCCCGGTGCGCGGGTGATGCCCGCCAACACCTCTGCACTGCCTGCCATCTGCGGCACCCACTTGGGGCTGACAAAGGACGCACATTCAATGCGCCGGTACCCGGCCTGACTGAGAAGATCGACCAAGGCCACCTTTTCGGCCACCGGGATATCCCGCGCTTCGTTTTGCAGGCCATCGCGCGGACCCACCTCGAAAATCTCAACCGGACCAAGGCTCATGCTGTCTCCCCCTTCAAGTTAGCCCGAGCTTAGTCCTCGGGCACCAATTGCACCAGCGCCGCGCCCGCCTCGACCTGCGCCCCGGCCTCTGCCAGCACTTCGGCCACCTCGCCATCGCGGGCAGCCAGCAGGCTGTGCTCCATCTTCATCGCTTCCAGAATGGCCAGCCGGTCGCCCGCCTTGACCACCTGCCCTGCCTTGGCAAAGACCGCCTTGACCAACCCCGGCATCGGCGCCGCGATCAGGTTGCCGTCGCCACCGCCGCTGGACGCCCGGTCCAGCGGGTTCGGCACATCAAAGGCCATACCGTGCTGCGCAAAGACCGTGACCGAAGACCCGGCCACGGCCACGGGCGGCAGCGCATGGCCCTCAACCGTCCAGCGGCCTGAAACCTGTCGCGCAGTGACCGTGTCCGGGCCGATTGACCAGCACTGTTCGTCCGCTGACAGAACTTCGACCGACAGCGCCCATTCAGTGTCGCCCTGCACAAGGGTCACGCCGTGCCGCAGCGGTGCCCAGAGCGCGAAACCCGCATCCGGACCTGCATCCGCCAGCCCCAGCGCAGCCATGCCCGCCGCCACCAGGTCACGCGGCATCGGCACGGGTGCCGCGACCAGTGCATCGATGTCGCGCGCGATCAACCCGGTGTCCACATCCCCTCGTCCAAAGCCTTCATGCGCGGCCAGAGCCCCCAGAAAGCTCAGGTTCGTCACCGTGCCTGCGACCTGAGTGCCCACCAGTGCTGCCCGCAGCCGCGACAGGGCCACCGCGCGGTTGGGGCCATGCACGATCACCTTGGCGATCATCGGGTCGTAGAACGGGCTGATGGTATCCCCGGAACGCACGCCGCTGTCGGCGCGGGCCGATGCGGGAAACTCCAGATGGGTCAGTGTCCCGGTGGCAGGCAAAAACCCTTTCGGTACATCTTCGGCATAAAGCCGGGCCTCGAAGGCATGGCCGTTGATCGCAAGGTCCTCTTGCGCGGCAGGCAAAGGCTCCCCCGCTGCCACGCGCAATTGCCATTCCACCAGGTCAACGCCGGTGATGGCCTCGGTTACGGGGTGTTCCACCTGCAACCGCGTGTTCATTTCCATGAAAAAGAACCCATCGGCGCGCAGCCCCTCCGACCCGTCCACGATGAATTCCACCGTGCCCGCCCCGGCATAGCCAATGGCCTCGGCCGCACGTACCGCCGCAGCGCCCATGGCATCACGCACGTCCTGCGGCATATCCGGCGCCGGCGCTTCCTCGATCACCTTCTGATGGCGGCGTTGCAGGGAACAATCCCGCTCGAACAGATGCACGGCATGTGTGCCATCGCCAAAGACCTGCACCTCGATATGGCGCGGCTTCGTCACGAACTTTTCGACCAGCACATCCGCGTTGCCAAAGGCTGCCTTTGCCTCGGACCGGGCCGAGGCCAGCGCATCGGCAAAACCGCCTGCCGCTTCGACCAGACGCATCCCCTTGCCGCCGCCGCCCGCCACGGCCTTGATCAAAACCGGATAGCCGATCTTGTCCGCCTCCGCCGCCAAGAGGTCGTCGGATTGGTCACTGCCATGATAGCCAGGAACCACGGGCACCCCCGCCTCGACCATCAGCGCCTTGGCTGCATCCTTCAGACCCATGGCCCGGATCGCCGAGGCCGATGGCCCGATGAAGACAAGGCCCGCCGCTTCCACCGCTTCGACGAAGTCCGGGTTCTCGGACAGAAATCCATAGCCCGGATGAATGGCCTGCGCGCCCGTATCAAGGGCCGCCTGAATGATCACATCGCCCCGCAGGTAACTCTCACCCGGCGCATTGCCCCCGATGTGCACCGCCTCGTCGGCCATCTGCACATGCTTGGCCCCCGCATCCACATCCGAATGCACGGCCACGCAGGACACACCCATGGCCTGCGCCGTTTCCATGACCCGGCATGCAATCTCGCCCCGGTTCGCGATCAGGATTCTGTCAAACATCCGCAAATCCCATCTCTTGTTTCTTTGGGTCGGAAATACTTCGGGGGAACGCCGCAGGCGTGGGGGCAGAGCCCCCTGAAGATTGGCGTGGCCCGCAGGGCCTCCGCGGGATCACGCGCGCCCTCACATCCGGAACACGCCAAAGCGTGTCTCCTCGATGGGCGCATTCAGGCTGGCCGACAGCGACAGGGCCAACACATCGCGGCTCTTGCGCGGGTCGATCACCCCGTCGTCCCACAGCCGCGCAGAGGCATATAGCGGGTGCGACTGTTCCTCGAACATATCAATTGTAGGCTGTTTAAACGCGGCTTCTTCTTCCGCGCTCCACGTCTCGCCCCGTGCCTCCATGCCGTCACGCTTGACCGTGGCCAGAACCCCTGCCGCCTGCGCGCCGCCCATGACGCTGATGCGGCTGTTGGGCCATGTCCACATGAACCGCGGGCTGTAGGCGCGCCCGGCCATGCCGTAGTTGCCAGCACCGAAACTACCGCCCACCAGCATGGTGATCTTGGGCACGGATGTCGTGGCCACAGCCGTCACCATCTTGGCCCCATGCCGCGCGATGCCTTCGTTCTCGTATTTGCGCCCCACCATGAATCCCGTGATATTTTGCAGGAAAACCAAGGGGATATTGCGCTGACTGCACAGTTCGACGAAATGCGCACCCTTCTGGGCCGCCTCCGAGAAAAGCACGCCATTGTTGGCGATGATGCCCACGGGGCAGCCTTTGACATGGGCGAACCCGCAGACCAACGTGTCGCCAAACCGCGCCTTGAACTCGTCGAAGTCGGAGCCGTCCACCAGCCGCGCGATGACCTCGCGGATGTCGTAGGGCGTACGCGGATCGGCCGGCACAACCCCCAGCAACTCCGCCGGATCATATGCCGGATCACGCGGCGTCGCCCAGTTCACCGTTGCAGGCTTGACCCGGTTCAGTTGTGCAACCGCCCGCCGGGCCAGCGCCAGCGCATGGGCATCATCCTCGGCCAGATAATCCGCCACGCCCGAGAGCCGGGTGTGCACGTCGCCGCCGCCCAAATCTTCGGCGCTGACCACCTCGCCGGTGGCGACCTTGACCAGCGGCGGACCGGCCAGAAAGATCGTGCCCTGGTCCTTCACGATGATCGTCACGTCCGACATGGCAGGCACATAGGCCCCCCCGGCGGTGCACGACCCCATCACCACCGCGATCTGCGGAATGCCCTTGGCGCTCATCTGCGCCTGATTGAAGAAGATGCGGCCAAAGTGGTCGCGGTCGGGAAACACCTCGTCCTGATTGGGCAGGTTCGCGCCGCCACTGTCGACCAGATAGATGCAGGGCAGATGATTCTGCTCGGCAATTTCCTGGGCGCGCAGGTGTTTCTTGACCGTCATGGGGTAATAGGTGCCGCCCTTCACGGTCGCATCATTGCACACCACCATGACGTCAAGGCCCTGCACCCGGCCCACACCCGCGATCACCCCTGCCGCAGGGGCCGCACCCTCATACATGCCATGCGCCGCCGTGGCGCCCACTTCGAGAAAAGGGCTTCCGGGGTCCAGCAATTGCGCCACCCGGTCGCGCGGCAACATCTTGCCCCGCTCCAAATGCCGCTGACGAGACCGTTCGCCGCCGCCAAGGGCTGCGGCCTCGGCGGCTTGGGCGATAACGTCTAGCGCCTTCTTATGGACGTTAGAGTTGCCTTTGAAGACGTCTGAAGACTTTACGATTTGTGAGACTATTTTCATCCAGTTGGCATCACTTTTAGATATTTTGAAAAATCGATGGTCGGCATCTCGGACCGTGTAAGGATCATCTCGACCATGAGAACAAAGAATGATGCCGGATGGTCCACTCGGTATTGCCAACCAGTAATTCCAGAAGGTCCGACCCCGTTCACCAGGCATTTTCCATCCATTGAGATAAATAGTGGCTCGATTGTTTGCCCTCTCAATGATTGCTCAAGATTTTGCGTGTTGACACTTTCCAACGAAACGCAAATGAACGGTGGTCCTGATTGCGTAGTGTCGGCATCGTCTATTGAGAACACTCGCTCTCTGCTCGATTGCAAGACTGCTGTCCGGTCCAATTCAATAACTGAGCGCGCTTTCTCTCTGGCATCATCAAACGATTCTTTGTTGAGCATTGATTTTACTTCGATGGCAATCAAAATGCCCTCGACAGGGATAACGCTCACAACATCATTTAAGAGAAAAGGCGTGTGATCCTTCCGATAGATGATTAAATCGATCTGCTTGGAGAGGTTACCATTGTGGTCTATGGCAAATCCAGTGACGATGCCGAAGCCGTCTGGCAGATGGCGTTCAAGCACGCGTTGAAACGCGACCTCAACCAACCTTCCACGTTCCCCGTTGTGCTCAATTAGCGATCTTAAAAATCCTAAATCGCTTTGTAGACGTTTCTCTAGAGATACCTGAAACTGTCTAAGTCGGTCTTCTTGGTTGGCCATCAACCTGCTTCCTGCTTGGCGGCACGCGCCTTCAATTCCTTTCGGATCACCTTGCCCGTCACAGTCATCGGCAAGGCGTCCAGAAACTCGATTTCCCTTGGATATGAATAGGATGCAAGCCGTTCTTTAACGTAATTCCTGAGGCTTTCGGCATTCACATTCACACCTGGCTTGCGCACCACGTAAGCCTTGACCACCTCGGTGCGCAGCGGATCAGGTTTGCCCACCACCCCCACGGTTGCCACGCCGGGATGGGTCAGCAGGCAATCTTCGATCTCTGCCGGGCCGATGCGGTAGCCCGAGGAGGTGATCACATCATCCTCCCGCCCAACGAAACGCAGGTATTCACCTTCCCAGATGCCCCGATCCCCCGTCAGCATCCAGTCCCCGCGAAACTTCGCGCCGGTCTCTTCGGGTCGGTTCCAATAGCCGATCATCATGCTGGGCGCGCCCCGGCGCACCGCAATGTCGCCCTCGCCAGCAGTCGGCTGCCCCTTCGCGTCAATCACCGCCACCTCGAAGCCCGGCACCGGCTTGCCGATACACCCCGGACGCGGCGCGAAATCAGCAGCACAGCTTGAGACCACCATGTTGCATTCGGTCTGGCCGTAAAATTCGTTGATTGTCAGGCCAAAGGCGTCCTGCCCCCAAGCCAGCATTTCCGCCCCCAAGGGTTCGCCCCCGCTGGCGACGCTGCGCAACCCCGGCAGACGCACGTTCGCTGCCTTGAGCATCCGCAGGGCGGTCGGTGGAAAGAAGATATTCCGCACGTCCGCACGGGCGATGATGTCGGCACAGGCTGCGGGGTCGAATTTCGCCATGCGCCCGGCCACAACCGGCACGCCCAGCGCAAGCCCAGGCATCAGCACATCGAACAGCCCCCCGATCCACGCCCAATCGGCCGGCGTCCACAAGCAATCACCGGGCTGGCCCAGATGGTTGTGACTGATCGCGACACCTGGAATGTGACCCGCAAGAATGCCGTGCCCGTGCATGGCCCCCTTGGGCTTGCCCGTGGTGCCCGAAGTATAGATCAGCACGCATGGCATGTCGGTATCGCCCGGCGCAAAAGGCACCGCATCGCCCGGCACGGCGATGCTGTCCGCCATCAGGGGCGTCGCCAGATCGCCCAGAAGGGCCGCACCTTCGGCATCCGTCAGAACAACCTGTGCACCGGCATCCTGCACCCGTGCGGCCAGCGCATCATGCTTGAAGAGTTTGAACAAAGGCACTGAAATCGCGCCGATTTTCCAGATCGCCAGATGCGCCGCCGCACACCACGGAGATTGACTCAGCAGCACGCCCACGCGGTCGCCCGGCACGACACGCGACATCAGCGCGCGTGCAATCCCATCGGTCATGGCGGCCAGATCACCATAGGTCACGTCGCGCCGTGCGCTGCCTGTCAGGTCGATGATCGCAAGCGAGTCCGGCGGGTGGGCCAGACAGGCGTCGGCGATATTGTGACAGGCGGTCATGGCGCGCGGTCAGCCTTCGCGCTTGCAGTAGTCAGCGATGGACCGGCCTTCGACGCAAGCGGCCAGTTCTTCGGCCAGCCCCACGATCTCGGTGATTTCACAGCCCAGCTGCGCCGCCTCGCGCATGTCTTCGGGCCGGGTCGCGGCGCCTTCGGCGCAGCGTTGCGCGGCCGCCCCCGTCCATGCGCCCAGCATCTCGACCAATTCGGTCACGCCTTGCGCCGGGATCACGTCAATCACCTCACCGCGCAACACTTCCACGGATGCAATCCAGTCCTGCCGCATCTGCCCCAGACAGGCGACATGGGCAGCATCGCCCACCTGTTCGGTCTGGCACGGGGCAAAAATCACACCAAGGCACTGGCCCCATGTTGTTGTAATGTCGAGGTTTTCGGTACAGGCCAGCGCCTGCACATGCTCTTTGGGCAGCAACTGCGCCTCCTCGGCCTGTGCGGTGGCCGCACATCCAAGGGCCAGCAGACCCGCAACTGCGATGGTTGATTTCATGTCTGTCTTTCCTTCAAGATTTATCCCGCCCATCTTGCGCAGGTTCGGGCAGATCAACCAAGCCCCCGCGGCGATCAATAAGGTAGGTGATCCGTTCATTTTCTTGTGCGGCAGGACGTGCGCAGAGCAGCATGATCCAAACCCCCCGCACCTGTCCCGGCACCGCGTGGCAATCGGTGCGCGCGGCCCCTGCGATGCCGCTTTGATCCACGTACAGCGTGGCGTAGTGGTCGATCACATCCGTTTCGGTCAATCGCGCGGTCATAAACCCCGCGCGCAAGGCCCAAAGGCCAACCGCTGCCACCAGAAGCGCCAGCGGCGCCCAGTAAAGCAGCCGCAAGCTCACCCCATGGCCCCCATCAACTCGCGGCCCACGAGCATCCGGCGGATTTCAGAGGTCCCCGCGCCGATCTCCATCAGCTTTGCATCCCGGAAAATACGGCTGACGGGGCTGTCCGACATGAAACCGGCCCCGCCCATGGCCTGCACCGCCTGATGGGCCTGTGTCATCGCGGCCTCGGACGCATAAAGGCAGCAGGCGGCAGCATCCTGACGGGTCACGTCGCCCCGGTCACAGGCCTTGGCCACCTCGTAGACATAGGCGCGCGCGGAATTCATCGCGGTGTACATATCCGCGATCTTGCCCTGCATCAGTTGGAAATTGCCGATGCTTTGGCCGAATTGCTTGCGTTCGACCATGTAGGGCATGATCTCATCGAGGCACGACGCCATGATCCCTGTGCCGATGCCCGCCAGAACCACCCGTTCGTAATCCAGCCCCGACATCAGCACCTGAACGCCCCGGCCCTCTTCGCCAAGGACGTTCTCGAACGGCACTTCCACGTCTTCAAAGATCAACTCGGCCGTGTTCGATCCGCGCATGCCCATCTTGTCGAAATGCGGGCTGGTCGAGAACCCGGTCATCGCCTTTTCGATCAGGAAGGCGGTGATGCCCTTGGACCCGGCATCGGGGTCCGTCTTGGCATAGACCACCAGCGTATCGGCGTCAGGGCCATTGGTGATCCAGTACTTCGTGCCATTGAGGCGGAAGTGATCGTTGCGCTTCTCGGCACGCAATTTCATGCTGACCACATCGCTGCCGGCGCCCGCCTCGGACATGGCCAGCGCGCCGACGTTCTGGCCGCTGACCAGGCCGGGCAGGTATTTTTCCTTTTGCTCCTGAGTGCCGTTCAGACGGATCTGGTTCACGCAGAGGTTCGAATGCGCACCATATGACAGCGACACCGACGCACTGGCGCGCGCGACCTCTTCGACCGCGACAGTGTGGGCCAGATAGGACATGCCCGCGCCGCCAAACTCTTCTTCCACCGTGACGCCCAAAAGGCCCAGCTCGCCCATTTCCGGCCACAGCTCGGGCGGAAAGGCGTTTTTTGCGTCGATATCCTGCGCCATGGGCCGCACACGGTCCTGCGCCCAGCGGTGCACCATCTCGCGCAGGCTGTTCACATCCTCACCCAGATCAAATTGCATGGAATGGCTGAACATGGCGGGTCTCCGTTATTGAACGCTTGTTCATTACTTACGGGATCGTCCCCCATCGGTCAAGCATATCGGCACGCCTGATCCCGCGCGTCCGACCGGGACCCGGTTGTCATGGCTGTGGGATGGTGGGCGGGGCGCATTGTCCCCATGGGGCAACAGCGCCGTCAACCAGCCTGTTGATAGACCGTGGACACTTCGCTGCGGATGATCCGCGCGATCATCGCGCAATCCTCAAGGCTGAAAGTCAGTGGCACGCGCATGTCCACGATGCCCGCCAAAACCCTGTCACTTGCAGGCATCGGACCCGGCGTCGGCGCATAGCGCCAACTGTCATAGCGGCTGGTAAAGGCCACGGGTTCCGGCGCGCCGAACCATTTCAACTCGACCCCGCGCGCACCGCAGCGCGCAATCACGTCGCGCACCGCCTCGGCCGCCCAGTCCAGCAACAGGAATTGAAAGGACGACCCGACAATGGATTCCGCCGCCGGGCGGTCCACGACGTTCAGGCCGGGCATGTCGCGCAAGCCGTCCTCCAACACCCCGTACCGTTCGTTCCAACGCGCCACCTGCGCCGAAAGATCGGCAAGTTGCGGGCGCAGAATGGCCGCGCGCAGATTGTCCATTCGGCCCGAGATGTTGGGCGTTTCATAGCGGATCGTCTCGAACACCTCGGGCGGCGGGGCCGCGAGGTGGCGTTCATAAAGCATGTAGCTGCCCGACAGCATGATCGCCCGCGCGGCGACCTCTGCGTCGTCCGTCACAAGCAGCCCACCTTCGCCCGAATTGACGTGTTTATACGTCTGGCACGAATAGCATCCCACGGTCCCAAATCGTCCGGAAGGCGTGCCGTTCCACGCGGCCCCCATGGTATGTGCGCAGTCCTCGACCACCTGCACGCCCGCCGCATCGCAGATCGCCATCAACCGCTCCATGTCGCAGATATGCCCGCGCATATGGCTAAGCAGCAGCACCCGCGCCTGCCCGATCTTGGCCTCCAGATCATCCAGATCGATTGTCAGGCCTTCCGTGACGCCCACAAAGACAGGCTCCGCGCCAAGGCTGGCAATGGCCCCCGGCACCGGGGCCAGCGTGAATGCGTTGGACAGCACCTTGTCACCGGGCCGCACGCCCAAAGCGCGCAGGGCTGTGGCCATGGCATAGCCGCCGGACGCCACGGCAAGGCAGTATTTGGCCCCGGTCTGGGCCGCGAATTCCTGCTCCAGCAGGGCGGTTTCCGAAAGCTCGCCTGCGGCGGTATTATAGCGGTGCAGACGCCCATGCTGCAAAACCGCCATGGCCGCGGCGATCCCGGCCTCGGGGATCGGCTCTTGCTGGGTGAAACTGCCTATGAATGTCTCTGTCATGGGCCGTTTGTGCGGACCATCGCCGCGCGCGTCAAGCGCCTGCGCATCAATTAATCAATGCCAAATCAGCGCAACAAGCGCGCCGCAATATCCGGCAGGTCCGCGTATTGGTGCAACAACGCTTCGGGCTTCAGCGCCGCCATATCCCCACCCGCCGGGCCGAAGGTCACCAGCACCGATGGCACGCCCGCCGCAGCGGCGGTCTTGCGGTCGGTGTCGCTGTCCCCGATCAGGATGCAGGTGTCGGACCCGCCTGCTTGCTGCGCGGCCGCGAACAGCGGCGCGGGATCGGGTTTGCGCACCGGCAGCGTGTCGGCCCCGATCATCGAGGCAAAGGCGTCGCGCACGCCCAGTCGCTGCAACAGTTTTTCGGCAAGCCCCGCGGGTTTGTTGGTGCAGATGCCCACGGCGATGCCATCGGCCTTGAGCCGGTCCACAGCCTCCATCGCGCCGGGATACATAAAGGTATGCCTGTCGATGTCGCGGTCATAAGCTTCAAGCAGCACATGATAATAGCGGTCGATTGTGGCCTCATCCATGCGGCCCAGCCGTTGCAATCCCAGCGTCAGCATGGCCCGCCCACCGCGCAACGCCGTGCCCGCATCGGTCGCCGGGTCCAGCACATCGCCCGCTCCCATGTCGCGGAAACAGTGGTTGGCCGCAGCGATCAGATCACCGCTGGTGTCCGCCAAAGTGCCATCCAGATCGAAGATAACCGATACCATGCCTGCCTCCTGTGGGCCTGTTACATCGTGCGGCCCATGGGCGAAAGCCCGCCGCCGATGTTGCAGCCCGCAATTTTGTTTGATGCCTGCGCGCCTTGCGCCGACCCGCGGTTTGGATACAACGGGGCAAACAAGACCACAAAGAGATTTGGCATGAGCATTGCAGCGATCATCCTTGCCGCTGGAAAAGGCACACGGATGAATTCGGACCTGCCCAAGGTCCTTCACCCCATCGCTGGCGCACCGATGCTGGCCCATGCCATGGCATCCGTCAGCACGCTGGACCCATCGCGCGTGGTCGTGGTCGCCGGCCACGGGGCCGAAGAAGTGACCCGCGCGGTTTCCGACATCAACGCGGCGGCACAGGTGGTACTGCAAACCGAACAGCTTGGCACAGGCCATGCCACCCTCATGGCGCGCGATGCGTTGCAGGGCTTTGATGGCACGGCCATCGTGCTTTTCGGGGACACGCCGTTCGTGCGCCCCGAAACATTTGCCGCCATGGTCGAGGCACGCGGCACCCATGACGTGGTCGTTCTGGGGTTCGAAGCAGCTGACCCGGGCCGCTATGGCCGCTTGAAGATGTCCGGCCAAACACTTGAAGAAATTGTAGAGTTCAAGGATGCCGATGCGGAAACACGGGCCATCACCCTGTGCAATTCCGGCGTCGTTGCCTGTGATGCTGCCACGCTTTTTGACCTGCTGGATGGCGTGGGCAACGACAATGCCGCAGGTGAATATTACCTGCCCGACATCGTGGCGCTGGCCCGTGCGCGCGGCCTGTCCGCAGGCGTCGTCACCTGCGAAGAGGCCGAAACGCTGGGCGTCAATTCCCGCGCCGAACTGGCGGGGGCAGATGCGCTGTTCCAGACGCGCGCGCGCGCGGCACTGATGGAGGATGGCGTGACCCTGATGGACCCCGGTTCGGTCTACCTGTCGCTCGACACCGTGATCGGGCGCGACGCGGTGGTTGAGCCGCAGGTGGTCTTCGGCCCCGGTGTCAGCGTCGAATCCGGCGCCCGCATCCGCGCCTTTTCGCACCTCGAAGGATGCCACGTGGCGCAAGGTGCGGTGGTCGGCCCCTATGCCCGTCTGCGCCCCGGAGCGGAATTGGCCGAGAACGTGCGCGTCGGAAATTTTGTCGAAATCAAGAACGCGCAGGTGCATGAGGGGGCCAAGGTCAATCACCTCAGCTATGTGGGCGACGCGACGGTGGGGGCCGGGGCCAACATCGGCGCAGGCACGATCACCTGCAACTACGACGGGGTGATGAAGCATCACACCCACATCGGCGCGCGCGCGTTCATCGGGTCGAACACCATGCTGGTGGCCCCCGTCAGCGTGGGCGATGAGGCAATGACGGCCAGTGGGTCGGTCATCACCTCCGACGTCGAGGACGGAGCCCTGGCCATCGCCCGCGCGCCGCAAACTGAAAAATCGGGCATGGCCCGAAAATTGTTCGATATGTTAAAGGCTAAAAAGGCCAAACAGCAGAGAGGCAACTAGAAATGTGCGGTATTGTCGGGGTGCTGGGCAACCATGAAGTTGCCCCCATATTGGTCGAGGCGCTCAAACGTCTGGAATATCGCGGCTATGACAGCGCAGGCATCGCCACCGTGAACAACGGCGTTCTGGACCGTCGCCGCGCCGTGGGCAAGCTGGTGAACCTGAGCGATCTGCTGGTGCATGAACCGCTGGCGGGCAAGGCGGGTATCGGGCACACCCGCTGGGCCACGCACGGGGCCGCCAACCAGACCAACGCGCACCCGCATCAGACGCGCGCGGTGGCGGTGGTGCACAACGGCATCATCGAAAACTTCCGCGAGCTGCGCGCCAAGGCCGCCGCTGCGGGGATCGCCCATGAGACCGAAACCGACACCGAAACCGTCGCGCTTCTGACACAGCACCACATGGATCAGGGCGATGATCCCGTGACCGCCGCCAACAAGACGATCGACCAGTTGCAGGGTGCCTATGCGCTGGCTTTCCTGTTTCAGGGCGAAGATGACCTGATCGTCGCCGCCCGCTCCGGACCGCCCTTGGCCATCGGGCATGGCGACGGCGAGATGTTCGTGGGCTCGGACGCCATTGCACTGGCCACGCTGACCGACCGGATCACGTACCTTGAAGATGGCGACCGCGCGGTTGTCACACGCACTTCGCTCGAAATCCGCGATGCGCAGGGCGCACTGGCCAACCGGCCCATCAAGCAAATCCAGATCGACGCCACCCGCGTGGACAAGGCGGGTCACAAACACTTCATGGCCAAGGAAATCGCCGAACAGCCCACGGTGATCGGCCACACGTTGACCAACTACCTGACCGAAGCGGGCGATATCGCCCTGCCCGATCCCGGCATCGATTTCGCGTCCGTTGACCGGCTGACCATGGTGGCCTGCGGCACCGCCTACTACGCCTGCCTCACTGCAAAATACTGGTTCGAACAATTGGCGCGCATCCCGGTTGAGGTCGATGTCGCCTCGGAATTCCGCTACCGCGAACCGCCCATTCCCGGTGGGACCGCCGCCCTGTTCGTCAGCCAGTCGGGTGAAACCGCCGACACGCTCGCCGCGTTGCGCTATTGCGAGGGCAAGGCGGACAAGATCCTGTCGGTGGTCAACGTCCCCGAAAGCTCGATCGCGCGGGAAAGCGATCTGGCCCTGCCGATCTATGCGGGCATCGAGGTCGGCGTGGCGTCGACCAAGGCGTTCACCTGCCAGTTGACGGTGCTGTTGATGCTGGCCCTGAAGGCCGCCAAGGACCGTGGCGCACTGAGCGACGAGGCGCTGGCCGATCACGTGTCGGCTCTGCGCGGGTTGCCCGCGCTGATGGCGACGGCACTGGAACAGAACAGCGTGATGCAGAGCACCGCGCGCAAGCTGTCCGAAGCGCGTGACATTCTGTTCTTGGGGCGTGGGCTGATGTACCCTCTGGCCCTTGAAGGCGCACTTAAGCTCAAGGAAATCAGTTATATACACGCCGAAGCCTATGCGTCAGGCGAATTGAAACACGGCCCCATCGCCCTGATCGACAAGCATGTGCCGGTGGTTGTGATGGCACCACGTGACAGCCTTTTTGAAAAGTCGGTCAGCAACATGCAAGAAGTCATGGCGCGCAAGGGCAAGGTTGTTCTGATCTCGGATGAGGCGGGGTTGAAAGAGGCCGATGAGGGCGTTTGGGCGTCGATCCGAATGCCTTCGGTACACGATGCCATCGCACCGATCCTATATGCGCTGCCTGCGCAATTGCTGGCCTATCACACGGCACTGGCCAAGGGCACCGACGTGGACCAGCCGCGCAACCTTGCCAAATCCGTGACGGTGGAGTGATGGGAAAGCAGTTCGACGCCATTTCGGACGATCATGCGGCGTTCATCGCGGCACAGCACATGTTTTTCGTGGGATCGGCGGCCGACACGGGCCGCGTGAATATCTCGCCCAAGGGCATGGATGCGCTGCGGGTGCTGTCGCCCAACCGCATTGTCTGGCGCAACCTGACGGGATCGGGCAACGAAACGGCGGCGCATCTGGCGCTGCACAATCGTATAACCTTGATGTGGTGCGGGTTCGAAAAGCGGCCCATGATCATGCGCGCCTATGGCAGCGCACGCACCCTGCATCCACGCGACGCGGAATTTGCCGATCTTGATGCGCTTTTTGCCCCCTCGCCCGGCGCACGCCAGATCTATGATGTGACGGTGGACATGCTGCAAACCTCCTGCGGCTATGCGGTGCCCTATTTCGATCACGCAGGCCCCCGCGACACACTGGCCAAATGGGCCGAAGACAAGGGCCGCGACGGGGTCGAGACCTATTGGGCGGACCGCAACCAACGCACAATCGACGGGCTGCCCACGCATATTCTTGGCACTGACGAATGACGCCCGAGGCGGCACTTGAGGCGATACACGCCCATGCTGATCCCGAACGCGCCAAGGGCGCGCGGGCCTATCACAAGGCAGACCGTGTCTATCTGGGCGTGCCGAACCCGGTTCTAAATGATCTGACAAAGAGTTGGCGGCAAAACCTTTCGGTGGAAACACGCGTGGCCCTGGCGGCGGATCTGTGGCGCACGGACATCTACGAGGCACGGCTGGCGGCGGCCAAACTTCTGACGCAGGCCCGGATCAAACCGGACGCGGCAGCTTGGGACCTGATTGTCAGCTGGGTGCCGGACTTTGACAGTTGGGCCATCGCCGATCACGTGTGCATGGCGGGGCAAAAGCGTCTGGTGGCGGACCCCACGCGCCTCGACACGGTCGAAGGCTGGACGCAATCGGATCATATGTGGACCCGGCGCGCGGCGCTGGTCATCACCCTGCCCTGGACGAAACAGAATTTCCCCAAACCCGACGATCTGGCGCGGCGTGACCGCATCCTCGGATGGGCTGCATCCTATGTGCCGGACCGGCAGTGGTTCATCCAGAAGGCCATTGCATGGTGGCTGCGCGAGCTAAGCAAACACGACGCGCCACGGGTAGAGGCCTTTCTTGCCGAGCACGGCGATGCAATGAAGCCCTTCGCCCGCCGCGAGGCCGCCAAATACCTGGCCAAAGACATCTAAGAGACTGTAAAGACTTCCAGTTCCGGCAATCCCGTCAACGGAGCGCCCAAGACCTGAAAAGCTGGTAAAGACAGCCGGCTGCCCCCGGTTTTCGGTCCATCGATGGGGATCAGGGTCACCGTCACGGACTTGCCGTTGGCCGGATAGACCACGCGGCCCTGCATTTCGCTGGACACCAGTGGCGTCTTCATCCAAAGCCCCGGCTCGGACGGGCTGCCCAATGAGGCCACAGTCAGGCCAAGTGACCCCGCAACAGCGACGGGGGCGGTTGCGGCGGCCTTTTCCTCGGCGCTTACGGTATCGAATGCCGCTGCCGTGGTTGCCGCGGCAGGGGGTGGCGTTGCGGCGCTCAGGTCCAGATCAGACGGTCGCACCTTGGGCCGCGTCAAACCGTCCACCGACATGCCCTGATGGGCTTCTCCTTCGGCATCCGTCGGTTTCGCGATCTGGCGCACCATATCGCAGGACGCCATACCAATGACCAACACACTCAGAACAATCACTCGCTTCATGGGCGCACCATACACACGGGCGCGCATCCGCTTCAATCGCGCTTTCCCTCTTGCCGCTGAATTGGCGCGCCTTTACCAATGACGGCATGACAGCCCCCTTGATCGACCCATTTGCCCGCGCCATCACCTATCTTCGGGTGTCCGTGACCGACCGTTGCGATTTCCGATGCGTTTACTGCATGTCGGAAAACATGACCTTCCTGCCAAAGAAGGAGCTTTTGACCCTCGAAGAGCTGGACCGCATGTGTTCCGCTTTTGTCGATCTGGGTGTGGAAAAGCTGCGCATCACGGGCGGTGAGCCACTGGTGCGACGCGGTATCATGACCTTCTTTCAGGGCATGGGCCGCCATCTTGAGGCCGGAACGCTGAAGGAACTGACGCTGACCACCAATGGCAGCCAGTTGGAACGGTTCGCGGGCGATCTCTATGCGGCGGGTGTGCGCCGGGTGAATGTGTCGCTCGATACGCTCGACGATGAAAAATTTGCCGAAATCACCCGCTGGGGCCGTTTGGCACAGGTGCGACGCGGCATCGATGCGGCCTTGGCGGCGGGCCTGCGGGTCAAGATCAACGCGGTGGCCCTGAAGGGGTTCAACGAAGACGAATTGCCCACTATCACCGCATGGTGCGCCGATCTGGGCATGGACCTGACCTGGATCGAGGTGATGCCGATGGGGGACATCGGCAACGAAGACCGGCTTGGCCAATACTGGTCTTTGGAAGAGGTGCGCGCGCGCTACGGCGAGCATTATACCGTCACCGATCTGGCCGAACGCACCGGCGGGCCTGCGCGTTACGTGCGGCTGGAAGAAACCGGGCAGAAGATCGGGTTCATCACCCCGCTCAGCCATAATTTCTGCGAAAGCTGCAACCGTGTGCGACTGACCTGCACAGGTGAGCTTTATATGTGCCTCGGTCAGGAAGACATGGCCGACCTGCGCGCGCCGCTGCGCAATCATCCCGGCGATGACACGGCCCTGCACGCGGCCATCCGCGCGGCCATCACGCACAAACCCAAGGGTCATGATTTCGACTATTCCCGGCAGCGGCTGGATGGGCAGATGCCCCGCCACATGAGCCACACTGGCGGCTAATGCGCCCGACCTTGCTTTATCGCGTCTACACTGCCCTGACGGCGGTGGTGCTGCCCTTTGCGGCGCGCGCGCGGGTGCGGCGGTTGCGCCGGGCGGAGGTGCCGACGCACCGTGCGCATGAAATTCTGGGGCACGCCTCTGCTGAGCGCCCCGGCGGGCGTCTCATCTGGGTCCATGCGGCGTCGGTGGGCGAAAGCCTGTCGGTGCTGCCCCTGATCGAGGCGATGGGCCGGGCAGACCCGGCGCAGCACTTTCTGATCACTTCCGCCACACCGACATCTGCCGCCCTCATTGCGGCGCGCGCGCCGGGTGGCTGCATTCACCAATATGCGCCGCTTGACGCGGGCGGGCCCTTGCGGCGTTTCCTGTCGCGCTGGCGGCCCGATGCGGCGATCTTCGTGGAAAGCGAACTGTGGCCACAGATGCTGGTGCAGACCCGTGCGCGCGGCGTGCCCATCGCGCTGGTGGGCGCGCGGCTGTCGGCCACGTCCCTGCGACGCTGGGCGAAGGCCGCAGACACCGCGCGCTTTATTCTGGGGCAATTTGATCTCATCCTTGCGCAGAACGCGGCCATGGCCGAAGCGCTGCGCGCATTGGCCCCGGATACCACTGCGGTCGAGACCGGCTTCAACCTCAAGTCCCTGTCGCCGCCCTTGCCCGTCGAACCCGCAGCGCTTGCCCATATGCAGCGCAGCACCAAAGCGCGGCCCGTTTGGGTCGCCGCCTCGACCCATCCGGGCGAGGAGGCCGAGGCGCTGGCCGCCCATGCGCAGGTGCTGCGCCAGCACCCGGATGCCCTGCTGATCCTCGCCCCGCGCCATCCCGAACGCGGGGATGAGGTGGCGGAAGTGATCGCCGCGCAGGGGCTGACCTTCACCCGCCGCTCTGCCGGGGATGCACCGGATGCGCAGGTGTTTCTTGCTGACACGCTGGGCGAAATGGGACTGTGGTACGCACTGGCGCGCTTTGTCTTTCTGGGAGGATCGCTGCGCCCGCATGGGGGACACAACCCCTTTGAGGTGGCCCATGCCGGGGCGGCCCTGATGACCGGGCCGCATATCGCGAACTTTTCGGAAAGCTTTGCACCGCTTGAGGCTGCGGGGGCGGTGAAATTGGTGTCGGACGCCGATGATCTGGCCCGCCAAGCGTTGGTGTGGCTTGATCACCCCGACACTCTGGACAAGGCCCGCGCCGCCGCGCGTGGCTTCGTGGCCGATCGCAGCGCCGAGGCCGATGGCATCGCGCAGCGCCTGATCGACGTGTTGAAAATCGAGGTGGGCTGATGCGGGTGTTCGTGACCAACTTCAACCGCAACTTCACCGGCGTGTCGGCCACCGCCGCCAACGTGATCCGCCAGCAGGTGGACCGTTACGATCTGGCGCTGGTGGGCCGCCCCCTGCCCGGTTGCCCCGCCCCCATAACCGTGGCCGAGGCCCGCGCCGCATCCCGCGCGCCCTGCATCTGGCACGTGCGCCGCAACACGGAAATGCGCGCCGCGATCTGGGCACGCGACGTTTTGCGCCTGCCGATCCGGATTGTTTTCACCTCCGCCGCACAGCGTCGCCATTCGGCCTTTCCCCGCTGGCTGATCAGCCGCATGGACGCGGTCATCGCCACCACCGAGCGGGCGGCGGAGTTTGTCCCGCACGTCCGCGCCGTGGTGCCGCACGGCGTGGACACTGACCTCTTCACCCCCGCCCCTGACCGTGCCAAAGCCTGGGCGGCGCTGGGATACAGCGGCACCCTCGGGATCGCGACGGTGGGCCGTATCCGCCCCGAGAAAGGCACCGACCGCTTTGTGACGGCCATGATCGACGCTCTGCCGTATCTGCCCGGTGCCAAGGCGCTGGTTGTCGGGCGCGCAGCGCGCGAGCATCAGGGGTTTCTGAAGTCACTACAGGATCAGGTCGCGGCAGCGGGTCTCACGGATCGCATCCTCTTTCCCGGTGAGATCGCACCCGACGCCCTGCCCGCCCTGATGCGCGGCCTGTCGCTGGTGGTGCAACTGCCGCGCTACGAAGGCTACGGCATGGCCCCTTTGGAAGGCATGGCCAGCGGCGTGCCTTTCGTGGGCACAGATGCCGGTTATTACCGCGCCTTTGCCGGTCAGGACCGCGCGGGGCTGATCACCGACCCGGAGGCCGCCGCCGACGCCGTGCGCCGCGCCTTGGGCGATGCGCACCCCCAAATGGCACAAGACGCCCGCACCATCGCGCAGACGTCTTTCAGTGCCGCGGCTGAGGCCGATGGCATCGACGCGGTCTATCGCCAGCTTCTCGAAAGCTGACGCAGAGGCGATCAGGACGCCGCAGGCATCCGCTGTTCCACGATCTCCGCCCACCAGCTGCACCCGGCGGGAATGGCCTCGTCGTTGAAGTTGTATTCGGGGTGGTGGACCATCGCCGTGTCGCCGTTGCCCACGAGGATGTAAGCGCCCGGCCGTTCTTCGAGCATGAAGGCGAAATCCTCGCCGCCCATGACCAAGGGCGCGTCATCGCACTGCCCCGAGACGGACCGCGCCACGTCTGCGGCGAATTCGGTCTGCGCGTCCGAGTTCACCATGACCGGATAGCCCCGGTGATAGGTGACATCTGCCGTGCCGCCAAAGGTGGCGGCGGTGCCTGTGCAGATCTCCTTGATCCGCTTTTCGGCCAGATCGCGCATTTCGGTGCTCATGGTGCGCACGGTGCCCTTCAGGTGCACGCGCTGTGGGATCACGTTGAAGGCCTTCGACGAGGTCTCGAACGAGGTCACGGACACCACGACCTGATCCACCGGATCGGCATTACGGCTGGCAATGGTTTGCAAGGCCAGAACCACGTGGCTTGCCATCACGGTGGTGTCCACGGTTTCCTGCGGCTTTGCCGCGTGACCGCCCAGCCCTTCGAGCGCGATGTCGAACTGATCGGTGGCGGCAAAGAAGGCGCCGGGGCGAATGGCAAAGCTGCCCACGGGTTTGCCGGGCCAGTTGTGCATGCCGTAGACCTCGTCGATGTTCCAACGGTCCATCATGCCGTCTTCGCACATTTCGCGACCCCCGCCGCCGCCCTCTTCGGCGGGCTGAAAGATCACCACGGTGGTGCCGTCGAAATTGCGTGTCTCGGCCAGATACTGCGCCGCCCCCAAGAGCATCGCCGTGTGGCCATCATGGCCGCAGGCGTGCATCGCGCCATCGGTCTTGGAGGCATATTCGACGCCTGTCTGTTCGTGGATGGGCAGTGCGTCCATGTCCGCGCGCAGGCCGATCACCTTGCCGCTGGCATTTGTCTTGCCCTTGATCACGCCCACGACGCCGGTGCGCCCGATGCCCTCGACCACCTCGTCGCAGCCGAAAGCGCGCAGCTTTTCAGCCACCAGCGCGCTGGTGCGGTGGGTATCAAACAGGATCTCGGGGTGTTCGTGCATGTCGCGTCGCCATGCGGTGATGTCGTCGTGCAATTCGGCAAATCGGTTTTTGACTGGCATGTGGTGTTCCTTTGTCTGCGTTTGGGGCTCAGGCCCCGTTTATCTCTCTACTGCGACAGGGTGCCGGACCGCGCGTTTGCTTGGCAAACGGGCTTGTCGGCGCGCGGCGCGTCCTTTCAGGACGCGACGACGGGCAGCCGTTGTTCCACGATCTCGGCGAACCACGAACAGCCCGCCGGGATCGCCTCGTCATCGAAGTTGTATTCGGGGTGATGGACCGTGGCCCCGTCCCCGTTGCCCACCATGATGTAGGCCCCGGGACGTTCGTTCAACATGAAAGCGAAATCTTCGGCGGCCATGATCGGGGGCGTGTCATCGACCACGTCACCGGCCACGGCGCGCGCGGCCTCAACGGCATAGGCGGTGTTCTGATCGGCGTTGACCGTAACGGGATAGCCAACCTCGTACGCCACCTCGGCCACGCAGCCGTAGGCCTGCGCGGTGGCGCGCGCGATGTCGCCTACGCGCGCCTCCGCCATGGCGCGCACATCTTCGTCCAGCGCACGCACAGTGCCTTTCATGGTGGTCGCCTGTGGGATCACGTTGCTCACGTCACTGTCAGAATGAAGCGCGCCCACCGTCACCACCACGGAGGCCAGCGGATCGGCATTGCGGCTGGCGATGGATTGCAGGGCCACGATCACATGTGCCGCGGCCAGATTTGGGTCGATCGCCTCGTGCGGGGCCGCGGCATGACCGCCCTGGCCCACCACCCGAATGGTGAATTCATCCGCTGATGCCAGAAGTGGCCCGGAGCGGATCGCGAATTGCCCCACCGGATGGCCGGGCATGTTGTGCATCCCGTAAACCTCGTCGATGTTCCAACGGTCCATCAGCCCGTCCTTGACCATCTCGCGCCCACCGCCGCCGCCCTCTTCGGCGGGCTGAAAGATGACCACGACGGTGCCGTCGAAATTGCGCGTCTCGGCCAGGTATTGCGCCGCCCCCAAGAGCATCGCTGTGTGGCCATCATGGCCGCAAGCATGCATCTTGCCCGGCACCTTGCTGGCGTACTCCAGCCCCGTCGCCTCGAGAATGGGCAGCGCATCCATGTCGGCGCGCAACCCGATCACACGCCCGCTTGTATCGCTCTTGCCCTTGATCACCCCCACCACACCGGTCTGGCCGATGCCCGGGGTGATCTCATCCACGCCAAAGCTGCGCAGCTTGTCCTGCACGAAAGCCGCGGTGTCATGCACGTCGAATTGCAATTCTGGGTTTTCGTGCAGATGCCGCCGCCACGCGGTGATCTCGGGGTGCATTTCGGCAAAGCGGTTGCGGATGGGCATGGGCGCGGTCCTTTTGTTGCGGTGACAGGTGTCAGATGGCGGGGCCAAGCCGCATGGGGCTGCCATCGGCAAATCGTCCCAGGCGGAATCTGCCCAGATCATGGCCCACTTCGTCGCCCGTGGCCAGCGCCGCCAGCACCCGCCCCATGCCGGGGCCAATGCCAAAGCCGTGCCCGCTCATCCCTGTGCCAACGGTCAGGCCGGGGATTTGGTCCACCCGGTCCACCACCGGCACGATGTCGGGCATGGTGTCGATCATCCCCGCCCATGCGTTTTCAGCACGCACTGGGCCAAGACCCGGAAACATCGCGGCGAAATCACGGGTCAGTGCGGCGACCTTGCCCGCGTTGGGCGCAGGGTTCAGCACGCGCATCCGCTCGAACGGGGTTACATCGTCGTCAGCCCAATGCCGCGGTGTGCCCCAGGCGTCGGGAAAGCCCGCAGGGGCCGCAGGGCGCAGGCGCACGCCAAAGGGATCGGAGCGCAGTTGCGTGGTGTATTTCGGCAGCGCGCGGAAGGCATCGGGGCCTACGAAAAGCTCGATAAAGCTGCCCTGCGCAAGGGAATAGCCGCCATCGGTGCGATGGCGAAAGGCCACCTTGCTGTCTGTGGCTCCGCCCGCGTATTGGGCGGGCAAGGCGTTGGTCTTGACCACGGTGGCGCGCACCGACAGCTGCGGAATGGAGACCCCGTGCCGCCGCAAGAACAAAGACGACCACGCGCCGCCGGCCAGCACCACTTGGCTGGTCTTGATGCGCCCGGCTTCGGTGATCACCCCCGCCACCCGTCCGGCCTCCAGATCAAGGCCCCGCACGGCACAGTTTTCGATGATGCTGGCCCCTTCGCGCGCGGCGATCCCCGCCAGCGCAGGCACCGCCACCCAAGGTTCGGCACGCATGTCGGTGGGAGTATAGATCGCTCCGGTATAGCTGCGCGACAAGCCGGGGATCAGGTCACTCACCTGCGCAGAGCTCAGAAGGTGCGAGGATAGATCATGCGCGCGGGCGTGTTCCATCCACGCCTCGTAAACCGCCATCGCCTTGTCCGTTTCGGCCAGGTAGGTCACACCGCCTTGCCGCAGTCCGATATCTACGTTTGTCTGCGTGGCAAAGGCGCGCCAGTGTTCGGCCGCTTCGGCGACGATGGGGATTTCATCGGGGTCGCGCCCCTGCATCCGGATCCATCCCCAGTTGCGGCTGGACTGTTCGGCGGCGATGCGCCCCTTTTCCAGCAGAACCACCCGGTGTCCGCCACGCGCGAGAAAAAGTGCTGTGCACACCCCGATGACCCCGCCACCGATCACCACCACATCCGCCTCCGCAGGCGGTTCGCCCGCATGGATCACGGCGGCGGCTTCGGTGATGGGGAAATCAAGGCTCATCCGTCAGAGCCCCCGGTCACGCCAGTCGGTCCAGCAGGTTGCGCATGAACTGATGCCCTGCCTCGAACTGTGCCTTGGTGATGAATTCATTGGGCTGATGGGCCTGCGCGATGTCGCCCGGCCCGCAAACGACAGCCGAATAGCCCGCCGCCTGAAACTGCCCCGCCTCGGTGCCATAGCTGACCACATGCCGCCCGTTGTCGCCGGTGATCTGGCGGACCAGCCGTTCGGCCTCCCCGTCGTCTTCGGGTTGCAGCGGGGGCACGTCAAAGCGGGTGCTGACCTCGACCCGTGCCTCGGGGTGCACGGCCTGCATCCCGGCCTCGATCTGTGCCACATGGTCAAGGTAGGCCTGTTTCAAAGCGCGCGTGTCATCACCCGGCACAGCACGAAAATCCATGGAGAAATGGCAATCCTTGGCGGTGATGTTGTGCGCTGTGCCACCTGACACCTGCCCCACGTGCCATGTGGTGAAGGGCGGATCGAACATTGCCCCCAGTGCGGTGGGTTCCGAGGCAAAGGCGATCGCATTCTGCTGGTTGGCGAAATCAATGATCTTGGCCCCTTCGAGGATCGCGCTGACCCCGGTGTGCAGAATCGACGAATGCACCTCGAAACCGATCACGTGGGTGTCGAATCCCTGCCCGCCCTTGTGGCCCGTGACCGCCTGCATCATCGAGGGCTCGCCCACGATCACGGCAGCACCCTTGGGCAGTACAGGCTGCATCGCCTCGATCATCGGCGGCGCACCGGTGCAGCCGATTTCCTCGTCAAAGCTGAAGGCCAATTGCAAGGGCCGCGACACACCGCGGTGATGCGCCTCGACCAGCGCCCAGAGCGCCAGCGCGTCAAAGCCTTTCATGTCACAGGTGCCGCGCCCGAAATATTTGCCATCGCGTTCGGTGACCACAAAGGGATCACTGTCCCATGGTTGTCCGTCCACGGGCACCACATCGGTGTGCCCCGACAGCACGACGGCCCCTTCAACCATTGGCCCGACATGGGCAAAAAGCGCAGCCTTGTGTGGCTGATCGGGGTCCGGCCAGCGGTGAGACGCGATGCCGTGGCTGTCGAGATACCCTTCGACCCAATCGATGAGCGGCAGGTTGGTCTCCCGGCTCACGGTTGGAAAGCTGATAAGCTTGGTCATCAACTCCAGCGGGCTGAGGCGGTCGGCCATCCTAATATCCGCTGTCGGTGGTCAGGACGAAATGACCCGGCTCGACCTCGTTGTATTGCGAAGGTTCCGGTTCATAGCCCACCGGATGGATCGGCGACGGGATCGGTTTGAAGTTGAGGTCTTTTTCCGCCTTGCGCTGGCGGGGGTCCGCGATGGGCACGGCCTTCATCAATGCCTGGGTATAGGGGTGCTGCGGGTTCTCGAACACGCGGGCGCGCGGGCCCATTTCGACGATACGGCCCAGGTACATCACGCCCACATGGTGGCTGACGCGTTCGACCACGGCCATGTCGTGGCTGATGAAAAGGAAAGACAGGTCCATTTCCTGCTGCAGTTCCATCATCAGGTTCAGCACCTGCGCCTGCACCGACACATCGAGCGCCGACACCGCCTCGTCCGCGATGATCAGCTTGGGGTTCAAAGCCAAGGCGCGGGCAATGGCCACACGCTGGCGCTGGCCGCCCGACAATTCATGCGGATAGCGGCGCATGAAGCTGCGCGGCAATTCCACCCGGTCAAACAGCATCTCGATGCGCTTGGTGCCCTCGTCGCCTTTGAACATGCCGTAGTTGTGCATTGGCTCGGCCACCTGATCGGCCAGTTGCATCTGCGGATTGAGCGAGGCAAAGGGATCCTGAAAGATCATCTGCATGTCACGTCGCGCCTCGCGCAGATCGCGTTGGTTCAGCGCCACGATGTCCTTGCCGCCCAACCGGATATGCCCTTCCAGCGGCTCCACCAGACGCAGGATCGACCGTCCGGCAGTGGATTTGCCACAGCCGCTTTCGCCCACGAGGCTGAGGGTCTGGCCCTTGTTGATCTTGAAGGACACGTCCTCGACCGCGTGCACATTGGCGATGGTGCGGCGCAACAGCCCGCCCTTGACCGCAAAACGCGTGGTCAGGTGTTCGACTTCCAGCAGCACCTCTTCGCTGCCTGCGATGGGTTTGATCTCGCCTTGATCGCGCCCCATCAGCTTCATGGGTTCGGGGTAGGCTTTGCCGCGCATCTCGCCCAGCTTGGGCACCGCGGCCAGCAGCGCCTTGGTATAGGGGTGCTGCGGGTTCTCGAAAATCTCTTCGACAGGGCCTTCTTCGACCTTGTTGCCCCGGAACATCACGACCACGCGGTCAGCCATCTGCGCAACCACGGCCATGTCGTGGGTGATGAACATCACCGCCGTGCCGGTTTCACGTTTCAGACGGTCCATAAGTGCCAGGATTTCCGCCTGAATGGTCACGTCCAGCGCGGTGGTTGGTTCATCTGCGATCAGCAGGCGCGGCTCGCAGGCCAGCGCCATGGCGATCACAACGCGCTGGCGCATACCTCCGGAAAGTTCGTGCGGATACTGTTTCAGCCGTCGCTCAGGTTCGGGGATGCGCACCTGGCGCAACAGTTCCAGCGCCCGGGCCTCGGCGGCGCTGCGCGACATCTTCTTGTGAAGGCGCAACCCTTCGGTCAGTTGCCGCCCCACGGTGAACACCGGGTTCAGCGCGGTCATGGGCTCCTGAAAGATCATCCCGATCTCGTTGCCGCGGATGGTGCGCATCAAAACCTGATTGGAATTGGCCAGATCGACATCGTCGGCATCCTTGCGATCAAAGATCAGCTGACCGCAGGCAATGCGCCCGCCGCCGAATTCGACCAGCCGCATCAAGGACAGCGAACTGACGGATTTGCCGGACCCTGATTCTCCGACCACGCAGACGGTTTCTCCGGCGTTGATCGAAAACGATACATCCTCGACCCCCAGAACCGGGCCGTCCTTGGTCTGAAATTCGACCTGAAGGCCGCGAATGTCGGCGATTGGCCCTTGGGCCTCGGTGTCCAGCATGAATACCCCCGGTTGGTTCGGCTTGAACGGTAAGGGCATTGTTCAGGCACTGTCAAACGTATCCGCAGGTTTGTCCTGCGCTGACCGATGACAAGGCTTGCAATTTCACGAAAGTCTGTTTCGATACGTGCAGTCGTCTGGGGACTTGGATGGAAAATCGCGCATAATCGTATGGTTACGCTGCGGAACTCTTTCACGGAAACTGGACGAGACCATGCGCTGACCCGGTGGGCTGGCGCCAAAGACACGAATGAAGTGTCCAACAAGGAGTGTGACATGAAACTCAAGACCCTATTGCTTGGCGCGGCAGCCAGCGTAGCCTTTGCGCCTTTGGCATATGCCGAGGGCCATTCCGGCGAACGCGGCCGCGACGGCGAAGTGAAGATCATCTATTGGCAAGCGCCTTCCATCCTGAATCCGTTCCTGTCGGGCGGTACCAAAGACGTGGAATCGGCCTCACTCGTGCTCGAACCGCTGGCCCGCTACAATGAAACCGGTGAAATGGTGCCCTTCCTTGCGGCCGAAATCCCGACCGTGGCCAATGGCGGCGTGTCCGAGGACCTGACTTCGATCACCTGGAAAATCGCCGAAGGCATGATGTGGTCCGATGGATCGCCCGTGACCTCGGCCGACGTGAAATTCACAGCCGATTACTGCATGCATCCCGAAGGTGGCTGTGCGCAGGCGGCATTCTTTGACGGCGTTGAAAACGTCGAGGCGCTGGACGATCTGACGGTCAAAGTGACCTTCGATCAACCCAAGCCCAACCCCTATGGCCCCTTCGTGGGTGGTCAGTCGCCGATCATTCAGGCGGCCCAGTTTGCCGATTGCCTTGGGGCCAAGGCGCCCGAGTGCACCGAAGCGAACTTCAACCCCATTGGCACAGGCCCCTTCGTTGTGGACGATTTCCGCCCCAATGACGTGATCCAGTATTCGGCCAACCCCAACTACCGTGACCCAGGCAAGCCTGCCTTTGCCAAGGTGACGTTCAAAGGTGGCGGCGACGCCACGGCGGCGGGCCGTTCGGTTCTGGAAACAGGCGAGTTTGACTACGCCTGGAACCTGCAGCTGGCACCCGATGTCATCGCCAAGATGGAAGAAGCCGGTAAGGGTGATGCGATCGCAGGCTTCGGCCCGCTGGTCGAGCGTCTGGAAATGAACCTGACCAACCCATCGCCTGATCTGTCCGCAGAGACCCGCTCGACCGTGGCCGAACCGCACCCGTTCCTGTCGGACGAAAAAGTGCGCCGCGCCCTGTCGATGGCCATCGACCGCGCGCTTCTGACCGAAGTGGGCTATGGCCAGGCCGGTACACCGACCTGCAACCTGGTGCCTGCGCCTGCAATCTATGCATCGGACAACACCGACTGTCTGACACAGGACATCGCCGGTGCGAACGCCCTGCTGGACGAAGCCGGTTGGGTCGACAGCGATGGTGACGGTGTGCGCGACAAGGACGGCGTGAAAATCTCCATCCTGTACCAAACATCGACCAACGCCGTGCGTCAGGACTTCCAGGCCCTGATCAAGCAGTGGTGGAGCGAGATCGGTGTCGAAACCGAACTGCGTAACCTCGACGCATCCGTGTTCTTTGGTGGGGATCCCGGTTCGCCCGATACCTTCCAGAAGTTCTATGCGGACGTGGAAATGTACGCCAACACCTTCAACGGCACAGACCCCCAGCAGTATCTGGCGGCCTACCGTTGTGGTGCCGAGCCCAAGCCTTCGAGCCAGTGGCAGGGTGAAAACATCAACCGCTTCTGTGATCCTGCATATGACGCGATGATCGACGAGCTGGCACGCACCGGCGACATCGACAAGCGCGGCGAGATCGCACGCAAGATGAACGACATGCTGACCAAGGACACGATGACCATCGTGCCGCTGGTCAACCGTGCGCGCGTCTCGGCCCATGCAAACTCGCTGGGCGGCGTGGTTCTGAATGTTTGGGACTCCGAACTGTGGAACATCGCCGACTGGTACCGCATCGGCGACTAAGCCATGATCTTCCTGCGCCCCTCAATGCGAGGGGCGCAGGCTTCGGCCCGGCCTTGGGTCGCAATAATCAAGACTGACGCACAAAGGCGCCGCTTATGCTCACCTTCACAATCCGCCGGTTGATCCTGTCGATCCCGACGCTTTTGTTTATCAGCCTCGTCATTTTCATGCTGCTGCAACTGGCACCGGGCGATCCCATGGCTCAGGTCCCCCTGACCGTGCCGCCGGACGTCAAGGAAAAGATGCGGCAGGCCCTTGGCCTCGGAGAACCCCTGCACGTCCAATACTGGAAGTGGATGGTGCAGTTCTTCTGGATCGAACCGCAGGTGTTTATCGACTGGCTGACCCGTGACAGCACCCTTTTCGGCTGGCTGCCCGACACATCGCTTTATGATGGCCGCCTGCGCATGATCTCCTGGCAGACCCGTGGTCCGGTGATGGATCTGGTCGTGCAGTCCATGCCCCAGACGATCTGGGTTGTCGGCATGGCCTATCTGGTGGGGGTGCTGATCGCACTGCCCATCGGCATCTATTCGGCCTACCGCCACTATTCGGTCTTTGACCAGACCGGCACGTTCATCACCATGATCGGCTTTTCGATCCCGCCGTTCTTCACCGGCCCCCTTCTGATCGTGATCTTCGCGGTGCAACTGGGGTGGCTGCCGTCGAACTACAACACCGTGCACGAGGTGGTGAATTGGGACACCTTCGTCTACCAGCTCAAACAGATGATCCTGCCGGTGATGGTGCTGGCCCTGCAAACCACCGCACAGATCAGCCGCTACATGCGCTCCGCGATGCTCGACAACCTTGGTCAGGATTATGTGCGCACCGCACGCGCGAAGGGCCTCAGGGAAGGTGTGGTCGTCATGGTGCACGTGCTGCGCAATTCGATGATCCCCGTGATCACCGTGATCGCCCTTGGCATCCCGTCGATCTTTGGCGGTGCGATCATCACCGAGAACATCTTTGGCGTGAACGGCATCGGCTACCAGCTTCTGATCGCGCTTTTCGCCAATGACATTCCAACCGTGATGACCCTGACCTTCATCTTCGCCATCCTGATCGTTCTGTTCAACCTGATCGCCGACGTGCTTTACGGCGTGCTCGACCCGAGGATCCGCTATGACTGACAAGCCCCTCGCATCAGGCCCCGACACAGAGGCCGAAGCCGCCGCAATCTCTGCCTTGCAGGACAAAGGCCCCATCGCGCCACCGCGCAGCCAGTGGGTCGATGTCTGGGACCAGTTCAAGCGCCACAAAGGCGCGATGTTCGGCGGCGGGTTTCTTGTGTTCATCACGCTCTTCGTGTTGATCGGACCGTTCATCTGGCAAGTCGATGCGCAAAAGCTCGATATTCGCGCCAAGGATATGCGCCCGATCTGGACCGCGATCTGGGACGGCTCGGCCAAGACAGGCTGGGCCCACCCCTTTGGCACCGACCAGTTGGGACGTGACCTGCTGGCCCAGATGATCGAGGGCGGGCGCGCGTCGATGGCCGTGGGTTGGGCCGCGATGGTCCTTGCGCTCAGCATCGGTACGCTGGTCGGGGTCACCGCCGGGTACTTCCGCCGCGCCGACTTCTGGTTGATGCGCTTTACAGATCTGGTGCTGTCGTTGCCCATCCTGCCCCTGCTGCTGGTGGCGGTGACACTGTTCCGCCAGCCCCTGCGCGCCAACTTCGGGCCGGAAACGGGCATGTTCATCCTGATCGTGGGGGTGGTCGGCATCACCTCGTGGATGCAGACCGCGCGGATCGTGCGCGGCGATATTCTGGCGCTGAAAGAACGCGAATTCATCCTCGCCGCCCGCTCCATCGGCACCTCGAATGCCAAGATCATCCGCCGCCACCTCTTGCCCAACGTGATCTCACCGATCACCGTGTCGGCCACGCTGGGCCTTGCCACGGCGATCATCACCGAAAGCGCGCTCAGCTTTCTGGGCGTTGGCTTTCCGTCGGACTTCCCCACTTGGGGCAAGCTTTTGGCCGATGCCGTGCAGCGGATGGAACAGTTTCCCGAACGCGTGATGCTGCCGGGAATCGCAATTTCGCTGACGGTGCTGTCGGTGAACTATCTGGGCGACGGCCTGCGCGATGCATTGGATCCACGCATTCGCGGCCGCTAAGTTCAAATAAGGATGAAACGAGAGCTTTGAGGCCGCGCAAACGTACCTACGTTTTGCGCGGCCTTTGATATTGGCGCCCCTGTTCGCGGCTGCGCGCCAAAGCGGAACATACGTTCTTTTCTGAGCGCGTATGGGCATCGATCGCACTGTTGATAACGGCTCGTTTCCGCGTCATTTGGGACGTTGTTCCGAAGTGCGAAGGCAAACCCCATGTTTGAGACATTTGGTTTCGAAAACACCACAGCAAGGCAAGTCAGCGTTCTGTTTGCCCTGATCCTCGGGGCCGTTTTCGGCCTTCTGGCCGAGCGCACGAAATTCTGTTTCCGTCGCGCGCTGGTGGGTGAAGACCGTCAGGCCGCCGCTGGCGTTTGGCTCACCGCTCTGGCCGTTGCAATCATTGGCACGCAGGCGAGTGTCTCTGCGGGTCTCATCTCGTTCGACGATCATCGTTTCATGTCCGCCGACATGCCGGTGCTGGCCATCGTGCTGGGCGGGTTGATGTTCGGCGCGGGCATGGTGCTGACGCGCGGCTGTGTTTCACGGCTGACCGTGTTGACCGGCAGCGGCAACCTGCGCGCCGCGCTGGTTCTGGTGGTCTTTGCCATTGTGGCCCATGCAACGCTCAAGGGTGTTCTGGCCCCGCTGCGCACCGCTTTGGGATCTGTGACGTTGTCGTTGGATGCCACGCCGACCCTTGCCGCCCTGCCCGGCGGTGCGTGGGTCGTGGCCGGGGTTCTGGCCTTGGTCGCGGCCAGTTTCGCCGTGCGTTCAGGCAACCGCTTCGGCACGATTGCGATGGCCGCGCTGATCGGTCTGCTGGTGCCGCTGGGCTGGGTCGGCACAGGCTATGTCCTACTGGACGAATTCGACCCGATCACCATGGAAAGCCTGTCTTTCACAGCCCCTGCGACCGAGGCATTGTTCTGGACAATCGCAGGCACGTCGATCCCCGCAGGGTTCGGCACCGGGCTCTTTGGCGGTGTGCTGGCTGGGGCTTTGGTATCAAGCGTGGTGTTCCGCACGTTCCAATGGCAAAGCTTCGAGGCACCGCGCCAGACCGGCCGCTATGTGGCGGGTGCTGCTCTGATGGGCGTGGGCGGGGTGTTGGCGGGAGGCTGCACCGTGGGCGCGGGCCTGTCGGGCGTTCCCACACTGAGCGTGGCGGCCCTGCTGGCACTGGCGGCGATGGCTGTTGGCGCATTGGCAACGAATGCCGCGCTTATTCGATCCCCCGCCGCAAGCGACGGATCATCCACCACACAAGGCCTACAACCGGCAGAGTGACCAGCGCGGTCAACATGCCTTTGCTCAGCCCGGTGGCCTCGGTCAGTGGGTAGAGCACGTAAGCCGCCAGCGACACGGCATAGTAGCTGATCGCCACAACCGACAACCCTTCGACCGTGCGCTGCAGGCGCAGTTGCAAATCCGAACGTCTGTCCATGCTTTCCAGCAGCTTCTGGTTCTGCGCGCTGCGTTCAACATCCACCCGTGTGCGCAACAGGTTAGAGGCCCGGACCGACCGGTTGCTCATCGCTTCCAACCGCGCCTCGGCGCTTTTGACGGTGCGCATGGCCGGCTCGTACCGGCGCATCATGAACTCACCAAAGCTTTGCCGCCCCTGAAAGCGCACCTCGCGCAGGGCCTCGATGCGCTGGTTCACGATAGCCTCGTAGGCGCCCGTGGCCCCAAAGCGGAACGAGGATCGCGCAGACAGGGTTTCCAGCTCTGCCGACGTGCTGAGCAGCGCGCGCAACGTGTCTTCGGCGCGCGCATCGCCCTCGCTCATCGCGCCCATCAGGCCGGTCAGCCGCG
>CBFHND010000021.1:0-61770 GCA_965657085.1 uncultured Paracoccaceae bacterium | reverse complement strand
TCATCAACCGTGCATCCCAGGGCTGCGCCGGTGCGATGGCCAGAAGCGGCACACGGGTATAGCCCACGGCCCCCAGTTTCTTGAACCAGGCGTGGCGCTGGAAATCGAAACCGCCGGGTTCGACCGGGCCACCGGGCGGCGACAGATGCGCTGTGGTCATCACCCGCAGGCCCGGTTGCGGCGCGATGCCTGCCGCCGCATCCCCGTGCAGGGACACCCGAACCCGCGTGGGCGTGCGCGCGGGCGATACCCTTTCAAGGATCACATCGTCCAGCGTGATGCGCACCGCGTCCGATGCACTGCGGTCCATGGCGACCACGCGGCCCTCGACCGCACCGTAATACCGCCAGCCCATAACCGGCCCCGCCACGGAATGCGCGCGCACCGCCGCCAGCATCACACCACACAGAACCAGCGCCACGGCCACCGCAATCGGCCCTGCGGCCTCGCCCAGAAACCGCGCCAGCACCAATGCCAATGCGGCCCCTCCGGCCACGCAAAGCAGCATCACAAGCCCCGGCTCGAAGCGCAGCGCAAAGAACAGCCCGATACCCATGGCAAGACACACAGGCACCCACAGGATGAGGTGCCCGCGCTGGTTCAGCATCATCAGTTCCGTTTCGCGCAGGATGCGCATGCTTGCCCCTCTGGGGTCCACTGTTTAGACAGGCGCCAAAGCTAGCCGCTTCATGGTTACTGAAAGGTAAATGTCCCTATGGCCGACACCCAAGTCGTCACCCGTTTCGCCCCCTCGCCCACTGGTTTTCTGCACATTGGCGGGGCGCGTACGGCGCTCTTCAACTGGCTTTATGCCCGCGGACGCGGCGGCAAGTTCCTGATGCGCATCGAAGACACCGACCGCGCCCGTTCGACACCCGAGGCAACCGAAGCGATCCTGCAAGGTCTGGCGTGGTTGGGCCTTGATCACGATGGCGACGTGATCAGCCAGTTCGAACGCGCGCCGCGCCACGCCGAGGTCGCCCATGCGCTGCTGGCCGAGGGCAAGGCCTACAAATGTTTTGCCACGCAAGACGAAATCGCGGCCTTCCGCGAAACGGCCAAGGCCGAGGGGCGCAGCACGCTTTACCAAAGCCCGTGGCGCGATGCAGCTCCGGCGGACCACCCCGATGCGCCATTCGTGGTGCGCATCAAGGCGCCGCAGTCGGGCGAAACCGTGATCCGCGACAAGGTGCAAGGCGACGTGACCATCCAGAACACACAGCTCGATGACATGGTGCTGCTGCGCTCGGACGGCACGCCTGTCTACATGCTGGCCGTGGTGGTGGATGACCACGATATGGGCGTGACCCACGTGATCCGGGGCGATGATCACCTCAACAACGCCGCACGTCAGCAGATGGTTTATGACGCGTTGGGCTGGGATGTGCCGGTCTGGGCGCATATCCCGCTGATCCATGGGCCGGACGGCAAGAAACTGTCGAAACGGCATGGCGCATTGGGCGCACAGGAATATCAGGTCATGGGCTATCCGGCCGCCGGGATGCGCAATTACCTTGCGCGGCTCGGTTGGAGCCACGGTGATGACGAATTCTTTACCGACGCGCAGGCGCGTGAATGGTTCGATCTGGGCGGCATCGGCAAGAGCCCCGCGCGGTTCGATTTGAAAAAGCTGGAAAACCTCTGTGGCCAGCACATCGCGCAGGCAGATGATGCCGCGCTGCAGCGTGAGCTGATCGCCTTTTTGGCGGCGGCAGACCAGCCCACCCTGTCACCCGCGCAGGAACAGGGTCTTCTGGATGCGATGTATTGCCTCAAAGAGCGCGCAAAGACATTCCCTGAACTTATTGAAAAAGCGCAATTTGTTCTGGCCAGCCGTCCGATCCAGCCGGATGAGAAAGCCGCCAAGCAACTCGATACGGTATCCCGTGGTATACTGAGTCAATTGACGCCGCATCTGCAAACTGCTAGCTGGGACCGAGACGGGCTGGAGGCGGTTCTGAACGGTTTTGCCGAACAGATCGACACCAAGTTCGGCAAGCTGGCTGGCCCTTTGCGGGCTGCGCTCGCAGGCCGGGCGGTGACACCTTCGGTTTTTGACATGATGTTGGTGCTGGGGCAGGATGAAACCCTTGCACGGCTCACGGATGCCGCAACCGAAACGGGTTAACCTGTTCGAAAGGTCGCACAACGTAACAGATGGCTCGGGCAAAGACCCGGGGGACGCGCTTCGCCTTACGGGCGGCGCGATATTCAGGAAGGACCAGCATGGCCGAAGCAAAGAAGACCGCAAAGCTCAGTATTGATGGCACAGATTTCGAGCTGCCGATACATACACCGACCGCTGGACCTGACGTGATCGACATCGGCAAACTCTATGCTCAGGCGGGCGTCTTCACCTACGATCCGGGCTATACGTCCACGGCCAGCTGCGACAGCACCATTACCTTCATCGACGGCGACAAGGGCGTGCTTTTGCATCGCGGCTATCCCATCGACCAGCTTGCGGGCAAATCGCATTACCTCGAGGTGTGCTACCTTCTGCTTTACGGCGAACTGCCCTCGCCTGCCGAGCTTGAGGATTTCGAATCCCGTGTGACCAATCACACGATGCTGCACGAGCAGATGATGAACTTCTTCCGTGGCTTCCGCCGCGATGCGCACCCCATGGCCGTCATGACCGGCGTTGTGGGGGCGATGTCCGCCTTCTATCACGACAGCACCGACATCGCCGATCCCTGGCAACGCGAGGTCGCCTCGATCCGACTGATCGCCAAGATGCCGACGATTGCCGCGATGGCTTACAAATACACCATCGGCCAGCCCTTCGTGTACCCGCGCAACGATCTCGACTATGCGTCGAACTTCCTGCGCATGTGCTTTGCGGTTCCGGCCGAAGACTACGAGGTCAACCCGATCCTCAGCCGCGCGATGGACCGTATCTTTACCCTGCACGCGGACCACGAACAGAACGCCTCGACCTCGACCGTGCGTCTGGCCTCCTCTTCGGGGGCCAACCCCTTTGCCTGTATCGCTGCCGGGATCGCCTGTCTTTGGGGCCCTGCACACGGCGGTGCCAACCAGGCATGCCTGGAGATGCTGAAGGAAATCGGCACCCCTGATCGTATCCCCGAATTCATCGCCCGCGCCAAGGACAAGAGCGACCCGTTCCGCCTGATGGGCTTTGGCCACCGTGTCTACAAGAACCATGACCCGCGCGCCACGGTGATGAAGGAAAGCGCCGACGAGGTGCTGGAGCTTTTGGGTGTTGAAAACAACCCCATCCTCCAAGTCGCCAAGGAATTGGAAAAACAAGCGCTGCAAGACCCGTATTTCGCAGAGAAGAAGCTGTTCCCCAACGTGGACTTCTATTCCGGCATTATCCTCGAAGCGATGGGCTTCCCCACGTCGATGTTCACGCCGATCTTTGCGCTGTCGCGCACCGTGGGCTGGATTTCGCAGTGGAAGGAAATGATCGCCGATCCGCAGAACAAGATCGGCCGCCCCCGCCAGCTGTATCTGGGCGAGACTCAGCGCGATTACGTGGATATCGAAAACCGCTGATCCCACCACCAATGCGTGCATTCAGAGGCCATCCTTCGGGGTGGCCTTTTTGCTTTGCGGCCCAAATGGGCGGGTATGGCCCCACTGTTTCTGGATTGGCAACAATAGGCCGACCAAACTTGACCCGGTCACTGCCGCTCCCTAGCGTTAAGGGACATAGGCTGATCTGGGGACTGCCATGCTTTATTTATCCATACTGCCCGCGCTGCTGCTGAGCTGGGGCATCTACGAACTGATCGACAGCAATTCGGATGAAGACGACAACTCCGTTACCGGCACGGACGAAGCGGATGACATCGACACTAAGGGCGGCAACGATGTGGTGCGCGGCTTTGGCGGCGACGACAACATCGAAGGCGGGTCGGGCAACGACCTGCTTGGCGGGGGTGACGACGACGACGTGGTGTTGGGCCAGCAGGGCAATGACACCATCTCGGGCGGCGAAGGCGACGACCTGCTGATCGCCGGACGCGGCGACGACGAAGCCGTTGGCAGCTTTGGCGACGATTGGGTTGAAGGCAACGAAGGTGACGATACGCTGGGCGGTGACGCCGGTGCAGATCTCCTGATCGGCGGTCGCGGCGCAGACGAGATCGCAGGCGGCGACGACGATGATACCCTTGTCGGAGGCATCGTTGCCGGCACACCCCTCAGCTTTGAAGACCTCAAGCTGTTGCGCGATGGTACACCACTGGCGGACCTGTTGGATGCCACGGACGACACGGCCCTGACCCTGCGGGACGACGGCGACGCGGATTCGCTGTTTGGCGGTGCGGGCGACGACGTCCTGTTTCTTGGGGCTGGTGATACCGGCACCGGAGGCGAGGGCACCGACACATTCGTCATCATGGAGAAGCAGGCGGACCGCGACGCCGAGGGCGACCTCGATCCCGGTCCTGCAACAGTAACGGCGCTGGAAGACGGGGAAACCATCGGCATCCTGTCCGGCGACTCCACGGACCCGGAGGTGACCGTGACCACCGATGGCGATGATGCACTTGTCAGCATCGACGACGTGGTTCTCGCCCGGGTTCTGGGCGCTGGCAGCACTCTGACTGCAGACGACGTTGTGATTATTGCGGCACCCACCGTGGGTGCCGTCGATACCGCCGCTTGATGGCGTAACCGGGGGGCGCTAGCGCCCCTCGAACTGTGCCTTGCGCTTTTCGATAAAGGCCATCACGCCTTCCTTGAAGTCCCGCGAGGCACCGCATTTGCCCTGCTCGGCGGCTTCCAGTTCGAGCTGACCCATCAGGTCATTGCCCCATGTTTTGCGCACCACCGTTTTGATCGACGCATAGGCCGCTGTTGGCCCCTTGGCCAGATGCGCGGCGCGCGCCTTCCAGTGCGCATCGAAATCCGCATCGGCCACCGCTTCCCAGATCAGGCCCCAGGCATCGGCCTGCCGTGCGCTGATCTTGTCGGCAAAAAGCGCAGCCCCCATCGCCTTGGCCATGCCCATGGTGCGCGGCATCACGTAGGATCCGCCCGCATCGGGGATCAGGCCAATGCGCGCAAAGGCCTGCAGGAAATAGGCGCGTTCTGATGCGATCACCACATCACAGGCCAGTGCAAGGTTGGCCCCTGCCCCGGCTGCCGCGCCATTGACGGCGGCGATTGTAGGCACCGGGCAATTCACGATCGCCTCGAGCATGGGATTGTATTCATCGCGCAACGTGCGTTCGAGGTCCGTCGCCGCCGACGCCGCCCCATCACCCAGATCCTGCCCCGAGCAAAAGGCACGGTCGCCCGCGCCCGTCAGGACCACGACGCGCGCCGCCTGCCCACCTGCGGTGACCGCGTGTTTGATCTCGGCGCGCATCTGGCTGGTCAGCGCGTTCATCTTGTCGGGCCGGTTCAACGTGATGGTGGCCACGCCATCGCTCAGATCATATGTAAGGGTCTCATATTGCATGGCCGCATCCTTTGATTGGGCTGTTGTGGACTGGTTATCAAACCCTGCGCCCGGGCCAAGCGAAACCGCGCGTCATTCGTCCAGAATCTGGCGCAGGCGCGCCTCTTCGTCCGCACTCAATGCATCGTCTTGCGGGACCCCGGCACGCGATCTGCCACGCAGGTAGACTACGCCGACGCCTCCGGCCACCAACAGCATCAGTGGCCCTGCCGCCCAAAGCAGCCAATTGGCCCCGTTGACCCGCGGCCGCAGCAGCACGTATTCGCCATACCGCGCCACCACGAAATCGATCACCTCGGCGTCACTGTCGCCCGCCACCAGCCGCTCGCGCACCAAAAGGCGCAGGTCACGGGCCAGAGAGGCGTTGCTTTCGTCGATGCTTTCGTTGCGACAGACAAGGCAGCGAAGCCCTTTGGACAGGTCACGCGCGCGTTCTTCCAGCACCGGATCGGACAGGATTTCATCCGGCTCCACGGCCCATAGCGGGGCCGCCAGCAGGGACAGGATCAGGGCAAGCCGCGCGATCATTCCGCTGGCACCGGCTTGGCCCCAGACGCCTTGCGCGCGCCTGCTGCCACACGGAACCGCCTGTCGCTAAGGCTCAGCCCCCCGCCAAGGGCCATCAGCCCGCAACCGATCCAGATCCAGTTCACCAGAGGCTTGATATAGGTGCGAACCGCCCAGCCGCCGCTGTCCTGCGCGTCCCCGATCACCACGTAAACGTCCCGTCCCAGCGTATAGTCGATGGCCGCTTCGGTCGTGGGCATCTGCGCCACCGGATAGACGCGTTTTTCAGGGCGCATCTGCGCCACCTCACGGCCATCCTTTTCCAACGTGACAAAGCCCGTGGTCGCAAAGTAATTCGGCCCTTCGCTTTGCCGCACATCATCCAGCGTCAGCGTATAGCCACCGACCTCGAAAGGCGTGCCTATCTCGGCCACGCGAATGTCCTCGGATTGCCACGCGGTCAGACCGGCGACGCCCAACATCGTCACGCCCAGACCGCTGTGCGCCACCGTCTTGCCCCAGTCCGCGCGCGGCAGACGCCACAGCCGCGACACCCCGCTGCGCCCGGTGCGCGAATAGAGATCGACCAGCGCCCCCATGACCAGCCACGCGCCAAGGAACATGCCCACCGGCCCCAGAAGGCCGCGCCCCGTCTGCATCGTCCAGACCAGCCCGCCAATCGCCAAGGCCAGCACAAAGACATACCGCAGCGGATAAAACGCCCGCGCAACCCGCGCCCGTTTCCAAGGCATCATCGCCCCCACCGGCAGGATCAGCCCCAGCACCACCATGAACGGCGTGAACGCCATGTTGAAAAACGGCGGCCCCACGCTCAGCTTGCGATCCAGAAACATCTCGGCCACCAGCGGCCACATGGTGCCCACGAAGACCACGAAACAGCTGACCGCCAGCAGGATGTTGTTGGCCACCAGCGCGCTTTCCCGGCTCACGACGCCAAAGACGCCCTTGGCCTCCATCGTGCCGGCGCGCATGGCATAAAGGGTCAGCGCCCCGCCAATGAAGACCGCCATGATCATCAGGATGAAAACCCCGCGCTCGGGGTCATTGGCAAAGGCGTGGACTGATGTCAAAAGCCCCGACCGCACGATGAACGTGCCGATCAGCGAAAAGCCAAAGGCAAGGATCGCGAGCAAAATGGTCCACGACTTCAGGCTTTCACGCTTTTCCACCACGATAGCCGAATGCAAAAGCGCCGCCGCCAGAAGCCACGGCATGAAGGATGCGTTTTCCACCGGGTCCCAGAACCAGAACCCGCCCCAGCCAAGCTCGTAGTAGGCCCACCACGACCCCAGCGCGATGCCGATGGTCAGAAACACCCAGGCCGCCAGCGTCCAGGGCCGCACCCAGCGCCCCCATGCCGCATCCACACGCCCTTCGATCAGGGCCGCCACTGCAAAACTGAACGCCATGCTCAGCCCCACGTAGCCCAAATACAGAAACGGCGGATGGAAGGCCAAACCGGGGTCCTGCAACAACGGGTTCAAGTCCTGCCCGTCAAAGGGCGGCACGGCCAGACGCAAGAACGGGTTCGATGTGAAGAGGATAAAGGCGAAAAACGCCACCGCGATGGCCGATTGCACAGCCAGAACACGGGCCCGCAAGGTGGGCGGCAGGTTGCCCCCGAACCACGCGGCCATAGCGCCGAAAAGTGTCACGATCAGCACCCATAGCAACATGGACCCCTCGTGATTCCCCCATGTGCCGCTGATCTTGTAGAGCAAGGGCTTGGCCGAGTGGCTGTTCAACACCACCAGCCGCAGGCTGAAATCAGAGACCACAAAAGCCCACATCAAAGCCCCGAAGGCAAAGGCAGTGAGCAGGAACTGCGCGTTCGCGGCCGGTTCAGCCAAGGCCATCCAACGGTCGTTACGCCGATGTGCGCCGACGAGGGGCACCACCATCTGCACAATCGCCACCAAAAAGGCGAGGATCAGCGCGAAATGTCCAAGTTCTGTAACCATGCAAGGGTTATATGCGCCCCGCACGCCGCTGCCAATGCATCCCGGCACTATGTCGCATCACCCGGCACTATGTCGCATCACCCGGCACTATGTCGCATCACAATGTCGGGCGATGCGGTGTCAGGCCGCCCGCCGTTTGCGCCATGCTTCGAGGGCCGGGTTGCCATCCGGCACCAACGAGGCCGCCGTCAGCCGCGCATCGGCCCCCGTTTGGGCGACGCCCACGCTGTCCGCGCGCATCTCGCGCAGGGCGGCAATGTTCTCGATCACCTGCGGCACACGGGCCATGGTGCCCACGATCTCGCGCTGGAACTCCTGGCTTTTCACCTGATGACGCGCTCCGAAATAAAACGACACGATCACCCCCAAAAGCCACCACAGCGGTTCTGGCACCAACGCGATGCCCTGCATCCGCTGCGAAAACCACAAGGGATCGACCATGGCCGTGACGAACAGGCCCAGCGTGCCCAGGGCCAGCGCCGGACGTGGCAGCCGGTTCAACCCATCCATTAACCGGTCGAACGCGCCGCGCCGGGGTACGGCGTATTCGGCACCATATTGCTTCATCGCTTGCATCTGCACCTGATGGCCGCGTGCCGACCCGGCTTCGGCGTTTTCACGAAACACCTCGACCGTATCCTTGACCACATTGCGCCCGCCCCCGAACAGCAGGCCAAACACCCGTTCCATCAACCCCATGTTGCGACCCTCCGTGTGAATTCCGCACTGGTCATGTGATAGCGGGGCGCGATGAACTCTTCGGCCCGCTTGATCCAGCCACCCTTTCCGCCTGCCCGACTGCGCGCATATTTGCGGCTGGCCGGACGCCGGTCGGCGATGCGGAAGTAATAGTTGCGCCGTGCGATCCCGTAAGCATCCACCAGATGACCCGGCGCCATGTCATAAGCCGCCCGCGCCGCCGCGATGGATTGCGGCCCCAGCGCGCCATCCACCGCCACATCATGGCCCATGTCACGCAGCAGACGTTGCAGGATCTTGATCGCGTTGCCGCCCGCGTTCACGTACATGTCAAAAACAGTGGCGTGCAGGGCGCGCGGCAACTCGGCGATGAGCGGGCGTTCGAAATAGTGCTGGATGAAAATCTGCACCGCCTGTTCGCGGCTGAGCGCGCGCACATCCGCCGCATCCACATCGCCATCGCGATCAAGATCGAGGCCCAAACGCCGCATGGTGTGGATCGTCACGCCAAAATTCGTGGCCCCACCCGGATCATCCGGGTCATTCACATAGCCACCCTCGCGGCGCACGATCTCTTCGGCAATCTCTTTCACAGTCTGCATGTCGCAAAACCCCTATGCCCGCTGCATCGCGGTTAAAGAGGTCACGAAATGGTTAATGCAGCGTAGAGCCTGCGAACGGTCCTAACCGTCGGCAGGCTGATAGACACCCTGCTCCTTGAGCGCATCGACGACTTCGCTCGGCATGTAGGTCTCATCGTGTTTGGCAAGGATTTCAGAGGCTTCAAAGATACCGTTGATGTAGCGACCAGTGCCGACCATCCCCTGATTTTCCTCAAACAGATCGGGAAGAACCCCGGTGTAGGTCACCGGCACGGTCGCCCCGCCATCGGTCACGGCAAAGCGGATCGTCTCGCCCTGACCCCGCACGAGAGAGCCTTCCTCGACCAGCCCACCGATGCGGAACACCTCTGTCGGTGCGGGCGGTTCCGCGATCACCTGGCTGGGCGCGCGGAAAAAGTTGATCCCGTCGCGCATGGCATAGCCGATCAACGCAGTGGAAAGCGCAAGTGCCACCACGGCCACCAGGATCACTTGAATACGGCGTTGTTTCTTCAGACTTTTCATCAGTATCTCATGGGAACAGCGGGGCCATCATCAGCCCCTCGGTCTCAGGGATATCTAACATCAGATTGGCGTTTTGCAACGCCTGCCCCGATGAACCCTTCGTCAGGTTATCAAGTGCTGCCACCACGATGGCCCGCCCCGTCAACCGGTCGCCCGTCACACCGATGTGGCAGAAATTGCTGCCACGCACATGGTGGGTGCTGGGCGTCTGGCCCATGGGCAGCACCTCGATAAACGGTTCCGACTGATAGGCCACCGAAAGCGCCGCATGGATCGCATCCGCCTCGCCCGACACATAGCAGGTCGCCAGAATTCCCCGGTTGGCCGGGATCAGATGAGGCGTGAACTGCACGTTCACCGGCCGGCCCGCCAGTGCCGAAAACTCCTGATCGAACTCGCCCAGATGCCGGTGCGTGCCACCCACGGCATAGGCGTGATAGCCTTCGCTCAACTCCGCGTGCAGCAGGTTTTCCTTCAGGCTCCGCCCCGCGCCCGACACCGCGCATTTGAGATCGAGAATAATGTCGTCCAGACCGATCACGCCCGCACTGATCAAGGGGCGCAAGGCAAATTGCCCCGTGGCCGCATTGCAGCCGGTACCCGCTACCAGCCGTGCACCGGCGATGTCATCACGGTAAAACTCGGTCAGCCCATAGACCGCCTCGCCCTGCATTTCGACCGCGCTGTGCGGGTTGCCGTACCACGCCGCATAGGCTTCGGGATCGCGCAGCCGGAAATCCGCACTCAGGTCCACGATTTTCAGGTCCCGCGGCAGGCCCGAAATCACCTCTTGGCTGGTCTTGTGCGGCAAGGCGCAAAAGCACAGGTCAATGTCGGCCCAATCGATGGCATCAAAGGACACCATGTCCGGCAGGTCCATGTGACGCAGATGCGGATAAACCTCCGCGACGCTCTGGCCCGCCTTGGTAAAGGCGCCCAATGCCTTGATCTGCATGGAGGAATGCCCGGCAATCAGCCGGATGAGTTCGGCGCCCGTATACCCGGAAGCGCCAAGAATTGCGATGGAATGGGTCATGTCAGACCTCTTTCGTGGAAAATTTCAGACTTGGATCACGCAGCTTCAAAGGTGATCTGTCGTCGCAAGAACTGCGTGGCACGATCACTGACCGTGCGCGGATCGCCCGTGGTCAGGAAAGCGGATGTGCCGCAGCCCAACTTATCGGGATGCCGGTCCAGATAGTCGGCCAGACTGTCCCCAACGAGGTCCGCCTGACTGTAAACCTTCACGTCTTCACCCAGTGCCGCCTGAAAGGCGTCCTGCATCAGCGGATAATGCGTACAGCCCAGAATGGCGGCCTGCGGATGTGGCATCTTGCGCTTCAATGCATCAACGTGGCTGCGCACCAGCGCCTCGGCCAGGATCATGTCGCCATCTTCGATCGCATCGACAACGCCGCCACAGGCCTGCGCCTCGACATCCACACCGATGGCCCGGAATGCCAGCTCGCGTTGAAAGGCGCGGCTGCTGACGGTGGCGGGGGTCGCAAACAGCGCCACATGCTTCACTTCGACCTCGCGCGGCGGGCTGTTGTCGCCCCACTGCCGCTCGGTCAGCGCCTCGATCATCGGCACGAACACCCCCAGCACCCGTTTGTCCGCGGGAACCCAGGATTCCTGCATCCGCCGCAGCGCCGCGGCACTGGCCGTGTTGCAGGCCAGAATGACCAGATCGCAGCCCGCATCGAACAGCCGTTGCACGGCGGCGGTGGTCAGCCCGTAAATGTCATCCGCCGTGCGCACGCCGTAAGGGGCATGCGCGCTGTCGGCAAGATACACGAATTCCACATCCGGCAGACGTTTCTGCACGGCATCCAGAACGGTCAAACCGCCCAGTCCGGAATCAAAAATACCAATAGCCATAGGGCCTTACCCGAAGTTGTTGACGTCAGGCGCGATGCCGTTCCTCGAATTCATAACCCAGATCGAACCGCCTCGACGGGCTTGGGTTAAGCTCATACGTGGCTTTGCGCAGGAAATCCATCATCTGTTTGGTATCGCCCGCCATCGGGTCAAGAATATCGCGGGCAATGGGTTCGCCGATGACCACGCGCACGGGTGCATCCACCCGCTTCTTGAACTCCTTGATCAACAGGCCCATGCGCAGGGTATTGTGCAGGTGGCTTGCGATCTGGAACAGGCGGCTGGTGTGTCCATCGAAGTAGACCGGCACCACCGTCGCACGGCTCTTGGCGACCATACGCGCGGTAAAGCCGCGCCATTGCGGGTCCATCGGTGTCGAAAACGGGCGCGCGCCGGTGCTGACCGTGCCACCGGGGAAGATGCCGATGGCACCGCCCTGCCCCAGATAATCCAGCGCGGTGCGGCGCGTGGCAATGTTCAGTTGAACAGCCTCGCGTGTTTCATCAAAGGAAATCGGCAACACGATCCGGTCCAGATCCTGCGCCTTGCGAAAGACGTTGTTCGCCAGAATCCGAAAATCGCCCCGCGCCGCGCTCAGGATATGGCCCATGATCAGGCCATCGAGGATACCGTAAGGGTGGTTGGCAATCAGGATGATCGGCCCATCCGCCGGGATGTTCGACAGGCTGCCTCCGAACACATCAAGGCTGAGGCCATAGCGGTCCACCATGACCTGCCAGAAATCGCGGCCCGCGGCCACTTCATCCTCATAGCCCGCCGCGCGCTTGATCAGGCGCAACCGACCTGTGGTGTTTTCCATCAGGCGGATCATCGCCCGCCCGCCCTTGGTTTCGGCGGAATGGGCATAGCTGATCTCGCGGGCGATCTCGCGTTTGGACTGTTGCATGCGACGTGATCCGTTTGCGCTGCGTCGCCGCCTATCTATACGTGGCCTTGGTCTATGCCCAGCCTTTGTAACGCCCCTGTGACGTTTCTACTCGGCGGCCTTGGACAGGGTTGGTCCGCCCGCGCGGATCACCGTCAAAAGCTCCTCGCGCCGTTTGGCGGCCTTTTGCTCGTTGGCCAGTTTGACCGGGCCAAAGCCCTTGATCTGCAAGGGCAATTCCGCCAGCGCAAGCACCGCATCCTGCGTGGCGTCGGGGACCTTGGGCAAAACTTCGGCCATGTCGGCCTCGTATTGCTTGATCAGGCCGCGCTCCATGCGCCGCTCCTCGGTCCGGCCAAAGGGGTCGAGTGGCGTTCCCCGCAGACCCTTGAGTCGCGCCAGAATCCGGAAAACGCGCAACATCCGCTCGGAATATTCGCGTTTCATCGGGCGGCCATCGGGACCGATTTTGGACACCATCGGCGGGGCCAGGTGGAAGGTCATCTTGAAATCCCCCCCGAACTCGGCCTGCGCTTTGGCATGGGTGTCGAGATGTAGGCGCGCGACCTCGTATTCATCCTTGTATGCCAGCAGCTTGTGATAGCCCTTGGCCACAGCGAGCCGCAGGGCCTCGTCCTCTACCCGGTCCACCAGATTACGGTACCGTTTTGCCAGCCGCTTGCCCTGATAGGCGACCAGGCGGTCGGCGCGGAAGGCAATCTGCTCTTCAACCGTCTTGGGCAGATGCAGGACCTTGGGTTGCAAGACCGCTGCTGCATCTTCCGGGTATAGAACCGCCCAACGCCCGATCTCGAAAGCGCGCAGGTTCCGTTCGACCGCCGCACCGTTCAGGGTGATGGCCTGCGTGATCGCCTCAAGGCTCAGAGGCACATAGCCGCGCTGCCAGGCGGCACCAAAGATCATCATGTTGGAAAAGATGGAATCGCCCAGAACCGCCTTGGCCAGATCAGAGGCATCAAACAGGTCCACCCGGTCGCGCAGCCGCGCCTCCAGCGCCAGCGCCAGACGGTCGCTGGGCAGGGCGAACTCGGTGTTGCGGGTGAAGTCGCCGGTGATGATCTCATGGCTGTTGACCACGGCACCCGTGCGCCCCGTCGATGTCAGCCCCAGCGTCTTGGCTCCGGCACTGACCACCAGATCGCCACCGATCAGGACATCGCATTCACCGGTTGCGACGCGAATGGCTGAAATGTCCGCAGGGTCCTCGGCCAGACGGCAATGGATGTGCACCGCACCGCCCTTTTGGGCGAGCCCGGCCATTTCCATCATGCCCGCACCCTTGCCATCGATATGCGCGGCCTGCGCCATGACCGCCCCGATGGTCACCACCCCGGTGCCCCCAACGCCGGTAATGACCACATTGTAGGTGCCGTTGATCGTGGGCAGCTCGGGCATCGGCAGATCGGGCAGCGATACTTCGGTCGTCGCCTCCTTGCGCACCTGCGCACCTTCCAGCGTCACGAAAGACGGGCAGAACCCTTTGACACAGGAGAAATCCTTGTTGCAGGAAGACTGATCGATGGCCCGCTTGCGGCCCAGTTCGGTTTCCTTGGGCACGATGGAGACACAGTTCGACTGCACCCCGCAATCGCCACAGCCTTCGCAGACATCGGTGTTGATGAACACGCGTTTGTCGGGGTCCGGGAACAGCCCACGCTTGCGGCGACGACGCTTTTCGGCGGCACAGGTCTGGATGTAGAGGATCGCGCTGACGCCCTCGACCTTGGCAAACTCCTCCTGCACGGTTTGCAGGTAGGCGCGTTCATGCACCTCGATGCCGCGCTTGGCAAAGGCGTCGGGGTCCACGTCTTCCTTGTGGTCATAGACCACGGCCAGATGCGCAATGCCCATCGCTTTCAGCTCATCCGCTATGCGTTCCGCCGACAGATCGCCGTCATTGCTCTGCCCGCCGGTCATCGCCACCGCGTCGTTGTAGAGGATCTTGTAAGTGATGTTGGTGCCTGCCGCGACAGCGGCGCGGATGGCCTGGATGCCCGAATGGTTGTACGTCCCGTCGCCAAGGTTCTGGAACACGTGCGCCCGGTTGGAAAACGGCGCTTCCCCGATCCAGTTGGCCCCTTCGGCCCCCATGTGGGTAAACCCCAGCGTGTCGCGGTCCATCCATTGGGCCATGAAATGGCACCCGATGCCCGCATAGGCGCGGCTGCCTTCCGGCACCTTGGTCGAGGAATTGTGCGGACACCCCGAACAGAAATAGGGCAGTCGCGCGGCGATATCCTCGGCATTGTCGGACCGGCGCGCCTCGTCCAGCTTTTGCAGGCCCGCGTTGATGCCGTCGGTGGTGCGGCCTTCCTCGATCAGGACCTGACCCAGCTTTTCGGCAATATCCACGGGGTCCAGCGCCCATTTCGCGGTGAAAAACTCGGCGCCATCCTTGGTCCCGCCATAGACCCTGCGGCCATTGCGGTGGTCAAAGAGCGCCTCCTTGATCTGCACCTCGATCAGCTTGCGCTTTTCCTCGACAACGATAATCAAATCAAGGTCTTCGGCCCATTCGTTAAAGCCACGCATATCCAGTGGCCAGGTCTGGCCAACCTTGTAGGTTGTGATGCCCAGCCGCACGGCCTCATCCGCGTCGATGTTCAAAAGTGACAGCGCGTGCACCAGGTCGAGCCAGTTCTTGCCCGCTGCCACAAGGCCGATCTTGGCGCCCGGCTCACCCCAGACACGTTTGTCCATTTTGTTTGCATAAGCAAAGGCTTCGGCGGCGACCCTCTTGTAGTCTATCAGGCGCGCTTCTTGCTCTATGCGGTCGTCAACCAGCCGAATGTTCAACCCACCCTCGGGCATGTCGAAGTCAGGCGTGACAAAGTCCAACCGATCCGGCCGCCCGTCGACAACGGAGGTCACTTCGACCGTATCCTTCATCGTCTTGAGGCCCACCCAGACCCCGGCAAAGCGGCTGAGCGCGATACCGTAAAGGCCATAATCAAGGATCTCCTGCACACCTGCGGGGCTGACCACGGGCATATAGGCATCGACCATCGCGAATTCGGACTGGTGCAGCACGGTCGAGGATTCGCCGGTGTGGTCGTCCCCCATCGCCATGAGGACACCGCCATTTTTCGACGATCCGGCCATATTGGCGTGGCGCATCACGTCGCCCGACCGATCTACCCCCGGCCCTTTGCCGTACCACAGGCCAAAGACGCCATCATATTTGCCTTCGCCGCGCAATTCGGCCTGCTGCGCGCCCCAGAGTGCGGTGGCGGCAAGGTCTTCGTTCAGGCCCGGTTGAAATGTGATCTCGTGTTCGGTCAAGGGTTTGAGTGCGCGCGTCATCTGCATATCGACCGCACCCAAGGGTGATCCGCGATAGCCGGTGACCAGCCCTGCGGTGTTCAGCCCGGCGGCCCGGTCTCGCGCCTTTTGCATCAGCATCAATCGCACCAGCGCCTGCGTGCCGTTCAACAGAACCGGGCTGCGCTCCAGATCATAGCGGTCGTTCAGTGAAATCTTCTGCTCGCTCATTCCTTGCCTCCCCAGCACGGATCAGTTTTGCATATCTTGACGCCGATAATAGGTCACAAAACCTGACCTGTATAGGAATTTTTACAACAATTCGTCGCAAGCGCCCGCAGGGCAGTGGGAATCGACATCTTTTGATATAGGGTCGCCCCAATGCGTAATGAGAGAGACCGATGGACTGGGACAAGCTGAGAATTTTTCACGCCGTGGCGGATGCCGGCAGCCTGACCCATGCCGGGGACAAGCTGAACCTCAGCCAATCCGCCGTGTCGCGGCAGGTGCGCGGGCTCGAGGAATCGTTGGGCGCCACGCTCTTTCACCGCCATGCGCGCGGCCTGATTCTGACCGAACAGGGCGAATTGCTGTTCGATGCGACCACGGCCATGACCAAACGGCTGGACGCCGCCGCCGCCCGCATTCGCGACAGCGAAGAAGAAGTCTTTGGCGATCTGCGCGTGACCACCACCACCGGATTTGGCACGCTGTGGCTGGCCCCGCGCCTGCCCAAGCTTTATGCGCAGTATCCTGATCTGCGCGTTGACCTGATGCTGGAAGAACGTGTTCTGGACCTGCCCATGCGCGAGGCCGACGTGGCCATCCGCATGAAAGAACCAAGCCAGGCCGACCTCATTCGCAAGAAACTGATGACGGTGCGCATGTGTCTTTATGCAACGCCCGACTATCTGGCCGAACACGGCACACCACAAGTGCCCGAGGACCTGAAGAACCACCGGCTGATCTGTCAAAACACCGACAGCGCGCAGGTCGGGGCCTCCATGAGCCTGGTGCAGCACCTGATGACCTACGAGATGGCGTCGCTTCTGACCGTCAACAACTACTTCGGCGTGCTGCAAGGGGTGCTGCACAACCTCGGACTTGGGGTTTTGCCCGATTACGTGACCAACGATTTCCCCGACCTCGTGCAGGTCCTGCCCGAACTTGAGTCGGCAGATGTACCGGTTTTCCTCGCCTACCCCGAGGAACTGCGCCAATCCAAGCGGATCGCCGCCTTCCGGGATTTTGTGCAGGAAGAGATTATCGCCTATCGCAAGCAACTGAAAGCCAAGGAAAATAGCTAGGTATGCAAAAACTGCATACCGGGCTTGCCCTGCCTGCGGCAGAATGCACCTTGAACGAACACAACCTGCCACCTAATTCATCAATTGAAGGCGATGATCGCACATTCGCGCATCATCTTCATACCTCCCTGTTGGACTTGGCCGAGCTTCGCGCTCGGCCTTTTTTTTGCCGGTAACATCCGGGAGGCTTTCCAAATACCCCTTGTTTCACCGACGGAAACGACGTCAACCTGCGTGAAATAGGCTGGGGGATACGCCGTGATACATTTTTTTCGCATATTTTTTGTGATGCTTTTGGTTTTGGCGACGACATCAGCGTCGCAAGCACAGATGGGCCTGTCAGCCGCGACCGCCTCCGAAGACACACCCATAGCCCTGCCGGATCCCCTGACCGAAGATGCAGCAAATGCACTGATATCGCGCCTGTCCGATGCCGAAGTCCGCGCACTTCTGCTGGATCAGTTGAACACGCAGGCTGTGACCGCCGAAAGTGACGACGGCGCTGCGTCGGACTTTTTCTATCATGCCACAACGGGCGCTGTAGGCTCTGTCACCATCCCGATCTCGCGGCTGCCCATCCTTTTCTCGCGGCAGGGCGATGCTTTTGCCACCTTTTACGAAACCATCGGTGGCAGCACCGGTTTGATCCAAATGATCGGCTATATGATCGTTGTCTTCGGCATCGCTGCTGGCGCCGAGATCCTCTACCGACGCTTGACCCGGAACTGGCGCGTTTTGCCCCCGGCGGATCCTGACAACTTTCAATTGCGCGAAATGTTGCAACTGCTGTTCCAGCGGCTGGCCACGCAGGTCATTGCTGTTGTGGTCTTTGTCGTGGTGGCCCGCCTTGTCGGCAGGGCGATCCTGCCCACGGGACTGCAGCCTTTCGTGGCACTGGTCGGCATTTACCTCATCGGCTTTCCGCGCCTGATGTTGGCCATTGGCTTTTTCTTCTTTGCGCCCATGAATCCCGAATACCGGCTGTTGAACGTCGACACGCGGACCGCGCGGGCGTCCTGCTTTCACCAATTCTGGCTCAGCTTCCTGCTGGGGTTTTCGGTGGCCATCCTGTTGTTCAATGAAATGAACGGCCTGGCCCCCGGTGAAACACGATTGGCCTTCTGGCTGAACGCGGGCCTCCACCTGTACCTCGGCATTATCTTGTGGCGATACCGCCCCGGCATGGCATCGATGATGCGCGGATTTGATCCCGATGTCTCGCCGATGGAAGAACGCTTTGCGCGCGCCTACCCCTATTTCGCGATTTTCGTGGTGGCGGCCGTGTGGTGGGTCATCAACATCGTTGTCTCTTATGGCAACTTCGAATTGCTGGCGTCTCAGCCGCACTACAAGACCATGGTCGTGCTGATGTTTGCCCCTGCCATGGACACGCTTATTCGTGGTCTTGTGCGCTATTTCTCGCCGCCAATGACAGGCGAAGGCGCGGTGGCCGAGCGCGCCCATGCGTCGGCCAAACGGTCCTACGTGCGTATCGGGCGGGTGGTCGTCTTTGCCCTGGTGATCATCAGTATCGCGGACTTCTGGGGCATGTCGCCCGAACGCGTGGCCTCGGCCGGGGTTGGCCCGCAGCTTGCCGCCGCGATGATGGAGTTCCTGATCATCATGTCCGTGGGCTATCTGCTCTACGAGATCGTATCGCTCTACATCAACCGCAAGCTGGCTGCCGAACAAACCGCATCCGGCTTTGACCCTGAATCGCAAGAAGTCGGCGGGGATGGTGGCGGCGCGGGTGGGTCCCGGCTGTCGACGGTGCTGCCCCTGATACTGGGCGTGTCGCAGGCCACAATTCTGGTCGTTTTCCTGCTGCTGGGCCTGTCCAATGTTGGCGTCGATACCACGCCGCTGCTGGCCGGTGCCGGTATCGTCGGTCTTGCCATCGGTTTTGGCGCGCAGAAATTGGTGACGGATGTGGTGTCCGGCATCTTCTTTCTGGTCGATGACGCCTTTCGCACCGGCGAATATGTCGAGGTCGAAGGCACCATGGGCACGGTCGAAAAAATCTCGATCCGGTCGATGCAACTGCGTCACCACAAGGGGCCGGTGCACACCATTCCCTATGGCGAAATCCCCAAGATCACCAACTTTTCGCGCGATTGGGTCATCATGAAACTGCGCTTTACCGTGCCGTTTGATTCAGACCCGAACAAGATCAAGAAGATTTTCAAGAAGATCGGGCAGGAAATGATGGAATTGCCGGAGTTCAAGGATGATTTCCTTGCCCCGTTCAAATCCCAGGGCGTCTTGGAAATTGACGACGTGGGCATGGTGATCCGGGGCAAGTTCATGTGCAAACCCGGCACGCAATTCATGATCCGCAAGGAAATCTTCAACCGCGTCAATGCGGCCTTTGCCGAGAACGGGATGGAATTTGCCCGCCGCGAAGTGCGCGTGGCCCTGCCCTCGATGGATGGCAAGGACCTGACCGAAGAGGACAAGGCCGCAATCTCCGCTGCGGCCACACAAGCCGCTCAAGAGGTTGCACCCGACGCCGCGGGCCAAAAGGACAACCGCTAGGACGGTCTGGCCCCGGCCCCGTCGGGTGACCCCTTTCCCCCACGCGTCCTTCCTTGTAAGAGACGCGCAACGTCTGCCATCCGGGGGAAACTGAGGCCTATGACCGAGCCAGCCATCACGCCAGAATTGATTGCCAGTCATGGCCTGAGTGACGATGAATACACGCGCCTGCTAGAGATCATTGGCCGCGAACCCACCTTCACCGAACTGGGAATCTTTTCGGCGATGTGGAACGAACACTGTTCCTACAAATCCTCCAAGAGGTGGCTGCGCACCCTGCCAACAACCGGCCCGCAAGTCATCTGCGGCCCCGGCGAGAACGCGGGCGTCGTGGACATCGGCGATGGTCAGGCGGTGGTGTTCAAGATGGAAAGCCACAACCACCCCTCCTACATCGAACCCTACCAAGGGGCGGCCACGGGCGTGGGGGGCATCCTGCGCGATGTCTTCACCATGGGCGCGCGCCCGATCGCTTCGATGAACAGCCTCAGTTTCGGCATGCCCGATCACTGGAAGACCCGGCAACTGGTCAACGGCGTGGTCGAAGGCATCGGCGGGTATGGCAACTGTTTCGGCGTGCCTTGTGCGGGCGGCGAAGTGCGCTTTGACGCGGCCTACAACGGCAACTGCCTTGTGAATGCCTTTGCTGCCGGCCTCGCAGATGCAGACAAGATTTTCTATTCCGCCGCCTCGGGTATCGGAATGCCCGTGGTCTACCTCGGGGCCAAGACAGGCCGTGACGGTGTGGGCGGTGCGACCATGGCCTCGGCTGAATTCGACGACACCATCGAGGAAAAGCGCCCCACGGTGCAGGTGGGCGACCCCTTCACCGAAAAGCGCCTGATGGAAGCCACGCTGGAGCTGATGCAGACCGGTGCCGTGATCTCCATTCAGGATATGGGCGCTGCGGGCCTCACCTGTTCCGCCGTGGAAATGGGCGACAAGGGCGGCCTGGGCATCCGGCTTGACCTGGAAAGCGTGCCGGTGCGCGAACCCAACATGACCGCCTACGAGATGATGCTGTCGGAATCGCAGGAACGCATGTTGATGGTCCTCAAGCCCGAGCTTGAAGCCGAGGCCAAGGCCGTCTTCGACAAATGGGACCTCGATTTCGCCATCGTCGGCGAAACCATCACCGAAGACCGTTTCCTGATCATGCAGAACGGTGCGGTCATGGCGGATATACCGCTGTCCAAACTGGCCAGTTCCGCCCCTGAATATGACCGCCCTTGGGTCGAAACACCCGCAGCCGAGCCGATGGGCGACGTGCCGGGCATCGACCCGATCGATGGTTTGAAGGCGCTGATTTCCTCGCCCAACTACGCGGGCAAGCAATGGGTCTATGAACAATATGACACGATGGTCATGGCCGACACGGCGCGCACGCCGGGCCTTGGATCGGGCATCGTTCGGGTGCATGGCACCGACAAGGCGCTGGCCTTTACCTCGGACGTCACGCCGCGCTACGTGGCGGCCAACCCGGTCGAGGGTGGCAAACAGGCCGTGGCCGAGGCCTATCGCAACCTCTGTGCCGTCGGCGCGCGCCCCTTGGCGACCACCGACAACATGAACTTCGGCAACCCCGAAAAGCCTGAAATCATGGGTCAATTCGTGGGTGCCATCAAAGGCATCGGGGCCGCCGTGACGGCGCTGGACATGCCCATCGTGTCTGGCAACGTGTCGCTTTACAACGAAACCGACGGGGCCGCCATCCTGCCGACGCCGACCATCGGCGCCGTGGGCCTGATCGACCATCCCGACACCATCATCGGCTGTGATGTGCGCGAGGGTCACGTGGCCCTTGTGATCGGTGAAACCGCCGGGCATCTGGGCCAATCGGCCCTGCTGGCCGAGGTCTTTGGCCGTGTCGAGGGCGATGCGCCGCATGTCGATCTGGACGCCGAAGCCCGCAACGGCCAGTTCATCCGCGACAACCGCGATTTGATCAAGGCCTGCACCGATCTCAGCGACGGTGGCCTTGCCTTGGCGGCGTTCGAATTGGCCGAGGGCGCGGGCGTAGGTGTCACGCTCGATTTCGCTGACACGCCCACGCTCTTTGGTGAAGATCAGGCGCGTTATCTGGTGGCGTGCAACTTTGATCAGGCCGAGGCGCTGATGATCGCCGCACAAAATGCAGGCGTTCCCATTGAAAGCGTTGGAAAATTCGGCAGCGACATGGTGCGCTTTGGTGGCGTGTCCGCCCCCTTGGCCGAACTGGCCGACATCTACCGCACATCCTTCGCGGCGGCGGTGGCCTAAGTCTGATTGCAACCCCCTTCTCTGCAATGCGCGGCCCCCTTCTCCGGAGGCCGCGCATTTTATCATTCGGCAGGCACGGCCTTGCCCTGCTGTGGCAACAGCCGGTCGGGCAAGGCAAAGGCGATGGCCACGAAAATCAGGCCCATCACGATACCCACGATGTCACCCGGCAACCCCGTCAGGCCGTCATAGCCCGATCCGGGGATCGCCCCCAACGTGACCTTGCCCCCGGCTACGGCATCCAGCAGCCCCGAGGCCTTCCACGCGGGATACGTCACCATGTAGGCCGCAGCCCCCACCAGACCGCCTGCCACGAAGAACCACGCGTCCTTGCGCCCTGACGCGGCTGCACAGACGCCGGTTCCCGGACAATAGCCTGACAGCGCCCAGCCCGCGCCCAGCAGCAAACCGCCCAGAAAGACGCCCACATAGGCTGTCTTCACCGACATGTGGCCCACATCGACCACGCCGATCATTTGCCCTGAAAACATCAGGACCGATCCGGTGCCAATGGCCATCAGGATCGTTTTCATCAGGTGCAGGTTGGTCAGGTTCAGCATCCGCCCGATCCACGTGGGATTGGTGGCCCCGATCCGGTCCAGAACCGCGCCAAAGGCGGCCCCGATCACAAGTGCCAGAAGAATGGATGTCATGGCTCAGGCCTCCTGTTTGAAAAGATAGATGGACAAAGGAATTGCAGCGGCAAAGGCACCCGCGGCAAAGATGTAGCCCGACAGCGCGGTCTGCATCATGCCCGACATCATATGCCCCGAGGTACAGCCCCCCGCCAGCCGCGCGCCGTAAAGCACAACGAAACCGCCCAGAAAGGCCACGGCATAGCGTTTGGCCGCCCCGTCGCCAAAGTTGGCCCGCCACAGCGCGGGCGATGTGCGCTCATCCTTGCTCAGCCCCCCGCGCGCCATGGTGGAGGCGAAGGCCCCGAGCATCATCGCCAGCACGAAGACAAAGCCGTAGTTCCATGGATTCGCCACCGCCTTGGCATATTTGCCGCCCGATTTGGCGAGGTAAGCGTTGGTCGAGGCAAAGCCGTCTTCGGTCTGCGTCACAAGGCCGGGGTTCACCGCATCGGCGATGATCCCGTCCAGAATCACGAACTGCGTGCTGACGCCAATCGGCTTGACCAGCAACACAGCCAGGAAGAACACCGCCCCCAAAAGCAGCCCCCCTGATTTCCAGTTGAGTGTCATGATCTCATCTCCCATGATACATTCGCATGGCTGAATATATCATGGTGTGCGGCAGTGTGACTTGACCCAGATCAACACCAATATCCTGCTTTCAGATCAATGGCTTAGACCGAATCCGACTGCAACGCGCGCATCAGGCGGGCCTTTTCGCCCACATCGTCAGCCTTTGAAATGACCTCGGCCAACTGCTCCAGCGAGGCGATGTTGTGACCTGCGCGAAAGCTGTCCACATGGGGCAGCATGGCAGCGATCCCCCGCGCCTTGGGCGCGAATTGATCCCAGCGCAACAAGGGGTTCAGCCAGATCAGCCGCCGCGCCGACAGGTGCAACCGCTCCATTTGACGCGACAGGGCGCCGGGGTCGTCCCGGTCCAGACCATCGGTGATCAGCAGAACCACCGCCCCCTGCCCCAGAACCCGGCGCGACCAATCGCGGTTGAACGCCTCAAGACAGGTGCCGATGCGCGTGCCGCCTTCCCAGTCCTGCGCCTCGGCCCCGGCGGCGGCCAGCGCTGCGTCCACATCCCGCTGTGCCAGATGGCGGGTGATGTTGGTCAGCCTGGTGCCGAAGGTGAAAGCATGGACCTTGGCCCAGCCCGCTCCCTTGGCATTGCTGACCGCGTGCAAGAAGTGCAGCACCACGCGGCTGTACTGGCTCATGGAGCCGGAGATGTCGCAAAGCACCACGAGATTCGGCCACCGTTCCCGGTGTTTGCGCATGTGGATATCGTGCAATTCGCCGCCGCGCCGCATCGCTGCGCGCAGGGTGCGGGCCGCATCCACACGGCCCTGAAGCGATGGCTTCATTCGCCGCGACCGCATCGGCTGCACCGGCAGCGCCATGCGCGCCAGCATCCGTTTGGCCGCCGCCATCTCGGCGGTGCTCATCTGTTCGAAATCCAGCGATTTCAGCTTTTCCTCGGCGGAGGTGGTCAGGCTCGCATCGACCTCGATCTGGGTTTCGCCCTCGTCGTCCTCCTTTTCTGGCCCCATATCGGGCGCTTCGGCCCCATCGAGCAGCGCCTCGGCGGCGCGCTTCTCGGCGGCCTGTGCGGTGCGATCCTCGGCCACACCACGCACGGCCGGCAACATCGCGGCCATCATATGCTCAAGATACCGAGGATCACGCCAGTACAGGCGAAAGATCTGGGCAAAGACCGCGCGGTGTTCAGGCCGGTTCACGAAACAAGCGTGCAGCGTCCAGTAGAAATCGCGTTTCTCGGTGAACCCTGCGGCCTCCACTGCACGAATGGCGTCAATGACACGCCCCGGCCCGATGGGCAGACCCGCCCGGCGCAAAGCCCGCGCGAAGTGGGTGATATTGCCTGCCAGCTTGGGATTGTCCGGCAATTCCAAAGGGATATGTTCGACCAAGCGGTGCCCCCGGGGGTTCTACCCCCGGACCCCCGAAGTATTTTCGACCCAAAGAAAGATCATGCCGGTTCCAGCGTGGCGCGGGCTTGGTCAAGGATGCGCTTGGCCTCTGATCCGTGCAGTTTGGCAATGTCGTCCTGGTATTTCAGGATCGCGCCCAGCGTGTCGGCGATGACCTCGGGGCTCAGCGCGATGACATCCAGCGCCAGCAGGCATTTGGCCCAGTCGATGGTTTCGGCCACGCCCGGCTTCTTGAACAGATCCTCGGTCCGCAGCGCCTGCACAAAGGCCACGACCTCGCGGCTGAGGGTTTCGGCAGCCTCGGGCGCGCGGGCGTGCAGGATGTCCATTTCGCGGTCGAAGTTGGGGTAGTCGACCCAGTGATAAAGGCACCGCCGTTTGAGCGCGTCGTGCACCTCGCGGGTGCGGTTGGAGGTGACGATGACAATGGGCGGTTCTGGCGCCGCGATAGTGCCCAGTTCCGGGATCGTCACCTGAAAATCACTGAGCGCTTCCAGCAGGAATGCCTCAAACGGCTCATCCGTGCGGTCCAATTCATCGATCAGAAGCACCGGCGCGCCGTTCTCGTCGGGGCGCATCGCCTCCAGCAAGGGGCGTTCAATCAGGAAATCGGGGCTGAACAGTTCGGTCTGCAACATCTCGCGGTCGGCATTGCCGCTGGCCTCGGCCGTGCGAATGGCGATCATCTGCGCCGGGAAATTCCACTCATACACGGCAGAGGACGCATCCAGCCCCTCGTAGCATTGCAACCGGATCAGACGCCGCCCCATGGAGGCGGCCAGCGCCTTGGCGATCTCGGTCTTGCCCACGCCCGCCTCCCCTTCGAGGAAAAGCGGACGGCCCAGCGTCAGCGCCAGAAACACAACCGTGCCGAGCGCCCGGTCACACACATAGCCCTCATCGGACAGCATCGCCTGCACAGCGTCGATCGAGGCGGGTTTGGTCATGGACATCTCCTTTGTTCCACAACCTGCACCACATGTCGGTGCCGTCAACCCCGCAAAGCTGCGCAAAGATTGACGGAACTCCCCGTGAATGGCATGATATTAACGCAATAAAAGAGGTTCGGACGCAAATCTGCGGCACCGCAACCCGTAAAGGCGCCAGTACGGCGGATGAGGCAAAACCATGGGCCACCCGATGATCGGCAGGGCAAAGGCGCGTATATGCGCATAACGGCTGTCACCTGCGTCAAGAACGAGGGGCCGTTCCTGTTGGAATGGATCGCCTTTCACCGCATCCTTGGGGTGACGGATTTCCTTTTCTATTCAAACGATTGCACCGATGCGACCGATCGTTTGCTGGACGCGCTGGCCGAACACGGCGTGGTGCAGCACCTGCCCAACCCCGCCCAGGGCCGCAATTACCAGATGGAGGCGCTGAAGGACGCGCGCAAACAGGATGTGATCGCGGGGGCCGATTGGGTCTGGGTCGCGGATGTGGACGAATTCCTGAACATTCACGTGGGCGACGGTACGATCCCTGCCCTGATCGAGGCCTGCGGCACCCCCCAAGCCATCAGCATCAATTTCCAATTTTTCGCCAATGACGACGTGGACGCCTATGAGGACCGCCCGGTGATCGAACAGTTCACCCGCAGCCACAACCCCGACCTGTGGTGCGGTGAGGCCGCGATTGAGGTCAAGTCACTGATCCGCCATGACTTTCCACTTCAATACTACGGCGCGCATCGCCCTTTCTTCAAATCCAAGCTGGCGCCGAAAAAGCGGCCCAGTTGGACAGACGCCTCGGGGCGCAAGGTGCCGCATCGCTTCCTCGTGGCCGCCAACCCGCGCCGCATCCGCCGGTTTCCGGCCGCAGGCAGCCGCGCTTTCGCCACGCTCAACCACTATGCGCTGCGCAGCCTCGACAGCTACCTGGTCAAGAACGACCGGGGCGACGTGAACCGCGAAAATCGCGCTTTTGACGACACGTATTGGCGCGAGCGCAATGATCCGGCGTGGGAAGATACCTCGATCCAGAAATACCTGCCCGCGCTCAATCGCGAGATGAAGGCGTTGAAGACACTGAAAGGCGTGGGCGATCTGCACGATGAGGCCGTGCGCCTGCACATCGCCAAACGCGACGAATTGCTGGCACAGCCAGAGTATCAGGCCATGCAAGGCCAACTCCGTTCGGCTTCGAAACTGCCGCCGCAGGAAGAAGAGATGCTGATCCAACTGGGGCTGGCGTCATGAGCATCGCCGTCGTCAACCTTGGCCTGCCGAAAACCGGCACTACGACGCTGGCGCGCGCGCTGAAGATGGCCGGATTCAAGGTGGCAGACCACCGTGTGCGACCCAAGCAAACCACGATCAAAGCCCTGCATAATCAATATGTTGCCGAGCTTTTGTACCGCGGATATTTTGAAACCGGCGACCCCGGCGCGCATCTGGACCCCTTCGAGGCCCTGACCGAAATCAGCCTGCTGCGAGAAGGCAAATCGCTGTGGCCGCAGATGGACTTCGGGTTGATCATGGCCCTGCGCGAGCATCATCCCGGCATTCGTTTCGTCGCCTCCTATCGCGATCCTTTCGAGATGTCGCAATCCATGCTGGCCTGGTCCGACCTAGGCACCGACCGCCTGCCCGGCGCGGGCATTCCCGGCCTGCCCGAAGGATACGGCGACACGTCGATGCAGCGGATGCAGTGGATCACCGCGCATTACGCCCATTTGCGCGCGATCTTTGCCGGAGCCGGGGATTTCCTTGAATACGACGTGGCCGATCCCGACACGCCCACCCGCCTGTCCGCCTTTCTGGGCCGCGACCTGCCATGGTGGGGCCGCGCCAATACCAATTCCGACCGCGAGGCTTCGTGATGCGCATCCATCTTCATATCGGGCTGGAACATGTGGGGGCGAACCGCCTGCAAACCGTGCTGGCCGACAAGCGCGAACAGCTGATCGCCAAGGGGTTTCTCGTGCCGCGCAGCCTTGGCCCCAAGAACCACACCCGCCTTTTCATGGCGGTGACCGACCCCGATCATGTGGACCCTTTGCGGTTCAACCGTGGCTATATCACTGCAGATAAACAGAAAACGCTCTATGACGCCGTCGCAGCCGATCTGGCCCGCGAGGTCGAGACACACAAGCCAACGGACCTGATCCTGACCGCATCGCAGCTGGGCGCATGTTTGTCGCGCCCTTCGGAACTCAGGCGGTTGAAGGACCTTCTGACTCCTTTGTCGGATGACATCCGCATCGCGGCCCATGTGGACGAACAGGCGCGGCTCTTGGTGCGGCACTATGCCGAACAAATCCTTGAAGGGCGCGGGCAGACGCTCGACGTTGAAATGGGGCTGGCCGGGTCCAAAACGTGGTGGCGCGATTGCCTTGAGGCTGCGCCCCAGATCGACCCGCAGGCGGGCATTTTCCTTGAAAACCAGGCGCCACCCTTCTGGCTGGACTACGCGGCGCTCGTCACCCATTGGGAAGGGTCCTTTGGCGCGGGCAGCGTGACGTTACGCGCCTATGACGCCAAAGCCTTCGCCGCCGAAACCGTCACGGATGAAATCCGCGGGATGTTCGGCATCGACGCGGTGATCGGCAAGGCGGCGGCCGGCACCGTGCCCGCCGCACCCTCGGCCGCTGCATTGGCCCGTGGGCGGCAGTTGAACGATCTGATCCTTCAAGTGCTGGCCAGCCGAAAACGTATCTTGCCACGCCAGTTGTGGCGGTCATTCGTAAATGAAATCAATATCGAAGGCGACGAAGTTGATGTTGCTTCGCTGTCCGCGATTTCCAAGACGTTCGATGCGGACAACAAGGCGTTGGTCAAGGCGCACAAGGACCTGACGGCGGACCTGTTCAAACGCCCCCGCGCCAAGGGCACTTGGGCCGAGGCCGATCCGAAGTTCGGCTTTCGCGCCTCGCAATACCTTTTGGGGTTCATGTGGCGCATCGACAAGGCCACACGCGAAGAACGCAAGGCCAAGACCGCCGATCTGGCCCGCCTGAATGGCAGCCCTGCCCCCGAGCCACAGGCCGAAGCACCCGCCGCCAATGGCGCGCTCAGCGATGTCGCGCGCAAGCTGATGCCGCCGCTGGCCGTGCAGAACTTTGAAAAGCTGCGCAATTCGTCCTTTGCTCCGCACAACAAGATGGGTGCGGTGGACGAGGAACAGCTTGCCGCCGCCTATACGGAAATCGCGCCGCGCGCCCTGCCCGATGCCCTTAAAAAGGGCGGCAATTCGGGCAACGTCATTGTCGGCTGCATGAAGAACGAAGCACCCTATATCGTCGAATGGGTCGCCTATCACCGTGCCATGGGCGTGGACAATTTCCTGATCTATACCAACGACTGTTCCGACGGCACGTCCGAAATCCTCGACCGGCTGCAAGAGATGGGCGTGCTGCAACACCGCAACAACGACAACTGGAAGGGCAATTCGCCCCAGCAATACGCGCTGAACCAGTCGCTCAAGGAACCGGTGATCAAGAATGCGGAATGGATCATTCACATCGACGTGGATGAATTCATGAACGTGCGTACCGGCAATGGCACATTGCAGGACTTCTTTGACGCCGTGCCAGATGCCACCAACGTGGCAATGACCTGGCGGCTGTTCGGGCACAACGGGGTGACCGAACTGAAGGATGATTTCGTCGTCGACCAGTTCGACGCCTGCGCGCCCAAATTCTGCCCCAAGCCGCACACGGTCTGGGGGTTCAAGACGATGTTCCGCAACATCGGTGCCTATGAAAAAATCAGTTGCCACCGCCCCAACAAGCTGGACAAGGCCTTCAAGTCGAAAGTGAAGTGGGTGAATGGATCTGGCAAGGATATGACCAAGGAAGCCGCTGAAAACGGCTGGAGAAGTTCGAAAAAGTCAATTGGATATGACCTGCTGCAACTCAATCACTATGCGTTGCGGTCGGCCGAAAGCTTTTTGATCAAACGTCAGCGCGGTCGCGCGCTGCACGTGGATCGCTCCATCGGGATCAATTATTGGATCCGCATGGACTGGTCCGACTTCCGCGACATCACCATCAAGCGGAACCTCTCCCGCTTGCGCGCGGAATACGACCGGCTGATGCAGGATGACGCCCTGCGCGGTTGGCACCAGAAGGGCCTGGACTGGCACAAAGCCAAAGCCGAAGAGCTGCACGCCATGCCCGAGTTCGAGGACCTCTACAATCAGGCCCTCGCGGTGAAACTGACCGAAACCGAGCGTGTGGCCTATGCCCTCGCGCTTGATATGGAGAGTTAGACATGGATGGCAGTCAAAATGTCACGGGAGCCGCTCCCGGCTTTATCAAATTTCGCGGCCTCAAGGTGCCGCGCGCCCCTTTCATGGGCGGGGCACTGCGCACCGCGTTGCGCAAGGACACCTATGAGACACCGATGATCCGTGCGGCATCGCGCACGGCCCTGCCCATTGACCGGGTTCTTGACCTGGGGGCCGGCATCGGCGCGCTGGCCGCGGTTCTGGCAAAACGCGAAGGCGTCGAAGCAGTCCACTGCATTGAGGGCAACCCCGAACTGGCAGCCTACATGCCCACCCTCTTCGCCGCGAATGACATCGAAAACGCGGCTGTCACCCACGGCACCTTGGGCAAACGAAAGGGCACAACGGACTTTCACCTGCGCAAGAACGTGGCCCTGTCCTCCACCCGCGAGGTCGAAGGGATCGCCACGACCGAGACCGTCAAGATCGACGTGATCAACGCAAAAACACTGTTCAAGGACGTCGCGCCCACGCTTCTGGTCTGCGATATCGAAGGGTCAGAAGCCGAGATCATCCCGCAACTCGACCTCAAGGACTTGCGCGCGGCAGTGATCAAACTGCACCCCAACTGGATCGGCCCCGAGGGCGTGAACGCCGTCTTTGCGGCCATGATGGACGCGGGCCTCGCTTACAATGCACGCGCGTCAGACGGCAAGATCGTGTCCTTTCGCCGGGCGTGGCCACTGAAGTGAAGATCCTCGCCGTCCTGTGCGTCCGCAACGAGGCGGCATACCTGCTTGATTGGCTGGCCCATCACCGGGCCTGCGGGATCACGGATTTCCTTGTCTTTTCAAATGGCTGTCAGGATGGCACCGATGATCTTCTGGATGCCTTGGCGGCAGAGGGTCACCTGACCCACATGCGCAACGATGGCCCCTATGACAAGGGCGGCATCCAGTTCACCGCGTTGAAGGCCGCGGCCAAGATGGACATCGTGAAAGATGCGGATTGGATCCTGCCGCTCGACGTGGATGAGTTCGTGAACATCCATGTGGGCGACGGCACCGTGCGCGACCTTCTGGCCGCCCTGCCCGAAGCAACCGCGATCACCCTGACCTGGCGGCTTTTCGGCAACAACGGACAGGTGCGCTATCAGGACACCCCCGTGCCACAACTCTTCACCCGCGCCGCCCCCGCCGTAATGCACTGGCCCTGGCGTGCGGCCATGTTCAAAACGCTTTACCGCAACGATGGCACCTATAAAAAACCGGGTGTGCACCGCCCCCGTGACGCCGATGACGCCCGTATCGCCGATGCGCGCTGGTTCGATGGCGAAGGCCGCGCGCTTGATGATCAGTTCAAGACCCGGCGCATTTTCTCCAATTTCGGGCAGTCGAATTATGCGTTGGCCCAGCTCAACCACTACCCATTGGGCGCGCTGGAAAGCTATGTGCTCAAGGCCGACAGGGGCCGCGCGGTGCATTCCGAGGACACGCTCGGCCTTGATTATTGGATCGAACGCAACTGGAACACGGACGAGGACACGTCGATCCTGCGCATGGCCGACCGCAGCGCCCAAGAGCGGCAGGCGCTGGCCTCCGACGCGGTGCAAGCCCTGCATGAGCGGGCCGTCGCATGGCGCAAGGCCCGCTTTGATCAGCTGATGCAGCAAGAACCCTTTCGCGCCCTCTTTGGCCGCCTTCTGATGGCCCCGCCCAGCCAACCAGTGACCAAACGCGCGGCGCAATTCATGGTCCGATATGCCAACCTTGCCCGCAATTCCGCGTCCAAATAGCGAAATTTTTCCCTAATTTAGCCCCAATCCCTCTCTATTCCTGACTGTCAAAAGGCGCATCACAGCGTCAGTACAGGTATTGAGGACCGCCCGATGCAGGATGAAGGCAACACATTCAACGCTGAGCTCAAAGGGCTCAAGCAAGGCGAGTGGCTGACCAAATTGGCCGAGGTCGCTGAAGAGCATGGTTACTTCCAGCCGCTGGGCAAGAAGCACTTTGCGACGTTCATCGATGAAAATCCCGGCACCCTTCTTGTTAGTTTCGAGACCGTGCAAGGCATCCGCGCCCTGTCCGACACCGCCACGCCCATGGGCTGGGATCTGGTCAAGGGGCTGGGCTGGTCGCATCTGTGCATCGTGTCGGATGGCGACACGTGGTTCCGCGACCAAAAGGTTTACGGCTATTTCGACCGGCTGATCGACGACGGGTTCTTCGACGAATTCGATCAGGTCATCTTTTACGGCGCAGGCCCCTGCGGCTATGCAGCGGCGGCCTTTTCGGTGGCCGCACCCGGCGCGCGGGTGGTGGCGATCCAGCCGCAAGCGACACTTGATCCACGCGTGACCGAATGGGACGACCGGTTTACCCACATGCGCCGTACCGATTTCACCGACCGCTACGGCTATGCGCCCGATATGCTCGATGCCGCCGATCAGGCCTTTGTGCTTTATGATCCCGCCGAACAGCTGGACGCGATGCATGCGGCCCTGTTCACCCGGCCCAACGTGTCGAAATTCCGCCTGCGGTTCATGGGTGATGCCATTCAGGGCGACCTGATGAACATGCAGGTGCTCTATCGCATTCTGGCCAAGGTCAGCGCGGCCAAGCTCGACACCCGCGGGTTTGCCAGGATCTGGCGCGCGCGCCGTGATCACTTGCCCTATCTGCGCAGCCTGCTGTCCACATTGGAAAGTGATGCCCGGCAACCGCTGACAGCGATGCTGTGTGAAAACGTGACGGGCCGGATGAACGCACCGCGCTTTTCCAAACGCCTGCGCACGATCCGCGCGGCCCAGAAGGCAGAGGCCGAAGGCGACACAAGCGCCGAGTGATCCTGACATCTGGCGCGCCCCGCTTGGGCGTGCTAACCGGCGGGCATGACCAAAACGCTCACGATCCGCCGCCCCGACGATTGGCACCTGCACCTGCGCGATGGCGACATGCTGCGCGCCGTGCTGCCGCACACCGCCGCCCATTTCGCCCGGGCCATCATCATGCCCAACCTTGTGCCACCCGTGGTGACGGGCGCGCAGGCCGCAAGCTACCGCGACCGCATCATGGCCGCCCTGCCCGAAGGCATGAGCTTCGAGCCGCTGATGACGCTCTATCTGACCGAAGACACCGATCCCGCCGACGTCGCGGCCGCCCATGCCTCGGGTCTGGTCAAGGCGGTCAAACTCTATCCTGCGGGTGCCACCACCAACTCCGCCTCCGGTGTGACCAACTTTGACAAGGTGCGCCCGACGCTTGAGAAAATGGCCGAGATCGGCCTGCCGCTTTGCGTGCATGGCGAGGTGACGGATGGCGATATCGACATCTTCGACCGCGAGGCCGTGTTCATTGACCGCGTTCTTGATCCCATTCGCCGCGCCACGCCGGACCTGCGCGTGGTGATGGAGCATATCACCACCTCGGATGCGGTGGATTATGCCCGCGCGCAGGGCGACACCTTGGGCGCCACGATCACCGTTCAGCACCTGATGCTCGACCGTAACGCGATGCTGGTGGGCGGCATCAGGCCGCATTATTACTGCCTGCCGATCCTCAAACGCGCCAGCCACCGCGCGGCCCTCCTGGACGCCGCCACCTCGGGTGAGGCGCGGTTTTTCCTCGGCACCGACAGTGCGCCGCACGCCACCCACACCAAGGAAAACGCCTGTGGCTGCGCGGGTTGCTTTACCGCGCCCATCGCCATGTCGTGCCTTGCTGAAACCTTTGAAGGCGCGGATGCGCTGGACAAGCTCGAAGGGTTCACATCGCTGCACGGTCCTGCCTTCTACGGCCTGCCGGTGAACACCGACCACATCACCCTGACCAAAGGCGAGCCGATCGACCTGCCCGGCCCGATCCCCGCAGGGCCGCACACCGTGACCACCTTTGATCCCGGCACGCCCCTGCATTGGCACGTGACCTGAACCATCTTCATCTTGCCGAATAAACTCCCGCCGGAGGCTCCCGCAGCCAACACAGGCACACCGCCCGAAAGGACACACGCCATGATCCCCACCAGCTACCCCGACGCCGCTGAAATGGCCCGCCTCACCGCGCGCATGTTGCTTGAAATCGAAGCCGTCCACCTCAATGCCAAGGACCCTTTCACCCTGGCGTCCGGCCTGCCCAGCCCCACCTACATCGATTGCCGCAAGCTTATCTCCTACCCGCGCATCCGCGCCACCCTGATGGATTTCCTGACCGTCACCGTGATGCGCAACGCAGGATTCGAGGCCTTCGACAACATCGCGGGTGGCGAGACCGCAGGCATCCCCTTTGGCGCGCTGGTGGCCGAACGCATGGGCCTGCCCATGACTTACGTGCGCAAAAAACCCAAGGGCTATGGCCGCAACGCCCGGATCGAGGGTGTGATGACCGAAGGCCAGCGCGTGCTGCTGGTCGAAGACCTGACCACGGACGGCGGATCGAAGCTGTCCTTTGTCGACGCGATTCGCGAAACCGGGGCGACGTGCGGCCATACGGCGGTGATCTTCTACTACGGCATCTTCCCCGAAACCGAAAAGACCTTGGGTGATCATGGGGTTGCGCTGCACCACCTGTGCACCTGGTGGGATGTTCTGGCCGAAGCCAAGGCACAAGGCACCTTCGATGCCGCAACCCTTGAGGGCGTTGAAGCCTTTCTCAACGACCCACGCGGGTGGCAGGAGAAAAACAAAAAAGCGCCGTAGAACCGCAGCATCTGCCAAAGGGGTTCCGCACAGACACAAGATGCGGTAGCCTCCACCCCACCCATAGGTTATCCACAGCTTTTCCAGATTGCCGAGCTGCGGTGCCCCCGGTTAAGACAACACACCCGGGGGAAAACGGGATGATGAGGGGGCGGACATGAACGAAATCAGCAGCGCACAGACTGCGGCCATGCAGGCCGCGCCAGAGGTGCAGGCACCCGACACGATGCCGCATTCGACGGAGGCCGAACAGCAGCTTCTGGGCGCCATCCTGACCAACAACGACGTTTATGACCGCGTCGCCTCGATCATCGGGGCGCAGCATTTTTATGATCCGGTGCACGCGCGCATCTATGAAATCGCCGCCGCCCGCATCGCCAAGAACAACCTTGCCAGCCCCGTCACGCTCAAGGCTTTCATGGAAGACGACGAGGGCCTGAAGGAACTTGGCGGCCCCGCGTACCTCGCGCGCCTTGCCGGGGCGGCCATTTCCGCCTTTGCCGTGCGCGACTATGCGCAGATGATCTATGATCTGGCCGTACGCCGCGATCTGATTGCATTGGGGCGGGACATTTCGGCCAAGGCGGCCAAGGTCGATGTCGCGTCAGAGCCCCGCGAACAGATCGTCGAGGCGGAGCAGGAACTCTACAAACTGGCCGAACAGGGCCAGACACAAAGCGGATTTCAAAGCTTTCTCAAGGCCGTAACCGACGCAGTCAATGTTGCCAATGCGGCCTATCAGCGCGATGGCGGCCTCTCGGGTGTCTCCACCGGCCTCATCGACATGGACAAGAAACTGGGCGGGCTGCACCGCTCCGACCTTCTGATCCTCGCGGGGCGTCCTTCGATGGGCAAGACGTCGCTCGCCACCAACATCGCCTTCAACGTGGCCAAGGCCTACAAGCGCGGCGTCACCCAAGACGGCTCCGAAGGGGCGATCAACGGCGGTGTCGTGGGGTTCTATTCGCTGGAAATGAGCGCCGAACAGCTGGCCGCGCGTATTCTGTCCGAAGCCTCCGAAGTGCCCTCCGAACAGATCCGGCGCGGCGACATGACGGAAACCGAATTCCGCCGCTTCGTCGATGCCGCCAAATCGCTCGAAGCCTGTCCGCTGTTTATCGACGACACGCCCGCCCTGCCCATCAGCCAATTGGCCGCGCGCGCCCGCAGGCTCAAGCGGACGCACGGGCTGGACGTGTTGATCGTAGACTATCTGCAACTGGTGCGCGGCACCGGAAAATCCGAAAACCGGGTTAACGAGATCTCGGAAATCACCATGGGTCTCAAGGCCATCGCCAAGGAACTGGATATCCCGGTCATCGCCTTGTCCCAGCTTTCGCGGCAGGTCGAAAACCGCGAAGACAAGCGTCCACAGCTGAGCGATCTGCGCGAATCCGGATCGATCGAACAGGATGCGGATGTGGTGATGTTCGTGTTCCGCGAAGAGTACTACAAGGAACGCGAGAAACCCGGCGATCACGACCTTGAAGCCATGGCAAAGTGGCAAGAGGAAATGGAACGCCTGCATGGTCGCGCAGAAGTCGTCATCGGCAAGCAGCGCCACGGTCCCATCGGCACTGTCGAGTTGAGCTTTGAGGGCCGCTTTACCCGCTTTGGCAACCTCGCCCGCCCCGGATACCCCGGCGAAGGCACCGAAGGCTTCTGAGAGGCGCACCGAAGGCGCGCGCGCGATTCCCCTTGACGCGCGGCCTCGTGATGTCAAAACCCAGCCATGGCCACTGCAAACCTGACCATTGATATCGCCGCTCTCGTGCGCAACTGGCGCGACCTCGACGCGCGCACCGAGGTTGAAACCGGGGCCGTGGTCAAGGCCAACGGCTACGGTCTGGGTGCCCCTGTTGTGGGGCGCGCGCTGGCCCGCGCCGGTGCACGCACATTTTTCGTGGCCGTCGCAGAAGAAGGCGCGATTTTGCGTGCCGCCCTTGGCCAAGGCCCTACGATCTATGTCTTTTCCGGCCACATGGTCGGCGATACCGGTGCCATCCGCGAGGCGCACCTGACGCCGCTTTTGAATTCCGTGGACCAGATGTTGCGCCACGTCGAGGCCCTGCCCGGCGCGCCCTTTGGCCTGCAACTGGACACGGGCATGAACCGTCTGGGCCTTGAGCCTGCCGAATGGGCCGCCGTGCGCGACATCGCCATCGCCCAGCGCCCCAGCCTGATCATGTCGCACCTGGCCTGCGCGGACGAACCGGGCCACCCGATGAACGCCCATCAGCTTGACCAGTTCCACCAGATGACGGACGGCGTGGACGTGCCGCGCTCGCTTGCCGCAACGGGTGGTCTGCTGCTCGGCGAAGACTACCATTTCGACATGACCCGCCCCGGCATCGGGCTTTACGGCGGGTTGCCTTACGTGGATGCGCATCCGGTGGTGCAACTGGACATCCCGGTGATCCAGGTGCGCGATGTCGCGCCGGGTGAAACCGTGGGCTACGGCAACACGTGGCGCGCGCAAGCGCCTGCGCGCATTGCCACCATCTCTGCAGGCTATGCCGACGGTCTGATCCGGGCGATGGGCGGCCACGCGCACCTGCACGCAGGCGATGTGGCGGTCCCACTTGTGGGCCGCGTGTCGATGGACCTGATGGCGGTGGATGTCACCGCGCTGGACCACGACCCCGAAGCGCTGCAATTGATGGGCCTGCACCAATCGGTGGACACCATCGCGGAGGCCGCAGGCACCATCGGCTACGAGGTGCTGACGAACCTCGGCACCCGCTACAAAAGGGCCTACACCGAATGAACGCCTTGGCGATCCTCGGACGCACCGCGCTGGCCTTTCTGGCCGCCATCGGGCGCGTGGCGCTTTATGCCGGTCAGGCGTTTTCCCACCTCATCCGCCCCCCTTTCTATCCGCGTGAATTCGGCCTCGCACTCTTGCACATTGGCTGGCTGTCGCTGCCGGTGGTGGGTTTGACCGCGATCTTTACCGGCGGTGCACTGGCCTTGCAGATTTACGCGGGCGGCGCACGTTTCAACGCCGAGGCGGTGGTGCCGCAGATCGTGGCCATTGGCATGGTCCGTGAACTGGGGCCCGTTCTGGTGGGACTTATGATTGCTGCGCGCGTGACCTCATCCATAGCGGCCGAGATTGCAACGATGAAAGTCACCGAACAGATCGACGCATTGGTGACCCTTTCGACGCATCCGATGAAGTATCTGACTGTACCACGGGTGCTGGCCGGGACGTTGGCGGTGCCGCTGCTGGTGGGCGTGGGCGATGTGATCGGCGTGGCGGGCGGCTATGCGGTCGCCACGGGCACGCTGGGCTTCAACCCCGCCGCTTATCTGAAAAACACCATCGATTTTCTCGAACCGCTCGACATCATCTCGTCTCTGGTCAAGGGCGCGGTCTTCGGCTTTATCGCCACGCTCATGGGGTGCTATTTCGGGATGAATTCGGGCCGGGGCGCGATGGGCGTGGGCCGCGCGACCAAAGGCTCGGTCGAGGCCGCCGCCGTGCTGATCCTCGCCGCGAACTTCGTGCTGACGGGGGTGTTTTTCTCGGTATGACACAGGGCTTTGAAACTGACCCCCGGCTCGGCGGCATCACGGGGCGCGTCGCTCCCACCCGCGATCGACCGCTGTCCTTGAGCAATTCGGCGAGGCCCAGATCATGATCACCCTCGAAAACGTGCACAAATCCTTTGGTTCCAACCACGTCCTGCGCGGCGTAAACCTGCATGTACCGCGCGGCACCTCGATGGTCGTGATCGGCGGGTCTGGCACCGGAAAATCCATTACCATCAAGGCGGTGCTGGGCCTTGTCACCCCTGACGAAGGCAAAATCACCGTGGACGGGCGCGACGTGACCGCCGGCAGTGCAGATGACCGAGATGCGTTCCTTGCACAGTTCGGGATGCTCTTTCAGGGGTCCGCCCTCTTTGACAGCCTGCCGGTCTGGCAGAACGTGGCCTTCCGTTTGCTGCGCGGCAGCCTGAAACGCCCGCACGACGAAGCCCGTGCCATTGCCATCGACAAGCTGCGGCGCGTGGGCCTGACCGGCGATGTGGCCGACAGGCTGCCCGCCGAACTCTCGGGCGGCATGCAAAAGCGCGTAGGCCTCGCCCGCGCCATTGCCGCCGATCCGCAGATCATCTTCTTCGACGAACCCACAACGGGTCTCGACCCGATCATGGCGGGCGTCATCAACGACCTGATCCGCGAAATCGTCACCGAAATGGGTGCCACCGCCGTGACCATCACCCACGACATGACCTCGGTGCGTGCCATCGCTGACAACGTGGCGATGCTGCACGACGGGATTATCCAGTGGACGGGTCCGGCCAGTGAACTCGACAAGGCGGTTGATCCTTACGTGGACCAATTCATTCACGGTCGCGCCGAAGGGCCGATCGCCGCAGTGCGGTGATGCAATGACCCGCTATCTCAATCTCGCTCTGCTGATCCTCTATCCGGTGGCGTGGTTTGCCCCGTTGATGCGCGCGGGCCTTCTACCGCTTTTTGGGCTCAGCGAGATCAGCGTGATCTCGGGGCTGCAATCGCTTTGGGGGTCGGACGTGTTTCTGGCGCTGGTGGTGACGGTCTTTGCCCTTTTTGCACCCTACCTCAAGACCATTGGCCTGGCACTATTGCACTGGGGCCTGCTTAGCCGCCGCGCCCTGCCCGCGCTGCACATCATGGGCAAGCTGGCGATGGCCGACATCTTCCTGATCGCGCTCTATATCACCCTGTCCAAGGGCATCGGCGTGGGCCGGATCGAGGTCGCCTGGGGCCTGTACCTCTTTACCTTTTGCATCCTTGCATCGCTCTGGATCAGCTGGCGCACGGAACAAATGCCTGCAAAAACCCCGATTGTTGACGTAAAGTAAACAATCGCCCCCGGAATAGGCAGCAAAACGGCTGATATTTCGGCTTTGCGCCCCTCAAGCCAAATTTCCCCTTAGCTGTTAACCAGTATCGGCATATATTTGCCGACAGTGATGGTTCTGGGGGGAACAAGGTCATGGCGCAGATTTTCGCCTTTGTTCAATTGGTACGCTACCTCATGCAACGCCTGGCACTTCTGGCGTTCGCCCTGTCGGCCCTTGCGCTGCTTGGGGCCACGGCGATGGCGGGCCTTGGGCTGTGGCCGTGGATCGATGTGCCGCTGATGTGGAACGGCGCGGCCGTGCCGCTGGCGGGCATGTACATCCAGATCGGTCTCACCGTCTTTGCCGTCTGCCTGTGCTTTTTCGTACCGTCCGCCCTGCGCACCATGCAGCTTGAAACTGCGCACCGCGATTTCTCTATTGGCATGAACGACGTGGCCCGTGCCTATGCCGCGGTGCATTCGGCTGACCGAAACGGCGCCTTTCAGATCAGTTCGGAGTTTGACGCCGTGCGCGAACGGCTGGCCTACCTGCGCGATCACCCCGATCTGGGCAGCCTTGAGCCTGCGATGCTCGAAGTGGCCGCACAGATGTCGCACATCTCGAAGGAACTGGCTGATGTCTATTCCGACGACAAGGTGGCGCGCGCACGCGGCTTCCTCGAACAGCGTCAATACGAGATCGACCAGTTCAACGCGCGCCTCGATCAGGCCAAGGCGATCAGCAGCGAGCTCAGGCACTGGCACCACGAGATCGAGTTGGAGGAAAGCGTGGCCGTGGCTCAACTGGACCGTCTGCGCGCCGAAATGCGCGAGATCCTGCCCGAACTGGGCCGCGAGTCCATCGTTGCCGCCGACAACACCGTGACGCAGTTGACGCCCAAGGCGGCCGAGTAACCCACATTTGGCTTTGACGCCCTGCCCGCGCTGGGGCAAGACGGGGCATGGCGAAATCACCTTCCTTTTCCTGCTCATCCTGCGGCGCGTCCTTTACCAAATGGTCGGGGCGCTGCGACGGCTGTGGCGCGTGGAACACCATCACCGAAGACAGCGGACTGTCGGCGGGCGGTGGCAGCAAATCGCTGGGCGCGAAGCGCGGCCAATCCATCATCCTGACCGACCTGCAAACCGAAGAGGCCCCGCCGCCGCGCACCAATTCCGGCATCGCCGAACTGGACCGCGTGCTGGGCGGCGGCCTTGTGCCCGCTTCCGCCCTGTTGGTCGGGGGCGATCCGGGCATCGGCAAATCCACCCTGCTTTTGCAGGCTGCGGCCCAATTCGCGCGCTCCGGGCTTAAAACCATCTATGTGTCGGGCGAAGAGGCCAGCGCGCAGGTGCGTATGCGCGCCCAGCGCCTTGGGCTGTCGGATGCGCCGGTGCAACTGGCCGCCGAGACGAACCTGCGCAACATCCTGACCACGCTCGAGACGGAAAAGCCGCAGCTGGCGATCATCGATTCCATCCAGACCATGTGGTCCGACACCGTGGACAGTGCGCCGGGATCGGTCAGTCAGGTACGGTCGGCCGCGCACGAGTTGACCACCTTTGCCAAGCGCAAGGGCATCTCGGTCATCCTCGTGGGTCACGTCACCAAGGAAGGCCAGATCGCCGGCCCGCGCGTGGTCGAACACATGGTCGACACCGTGCTTTATTTCGAAGGCGAACGCGGCCACCAGTTCCGCATCCTGCGCGCGGTCAAGAACCGCTTTGGCCCCGCAGACGAGATCGGCGTGTTCGAAATGACGGGCCGCGGGCTGGAAGAAGTCACAAACCCCTCGGCCCTGTTCCTGTCCGAACGCGGCGCGCCAAGTGCCGGATCGGTGGTCTTTGCGGGCATCGAAGGCACGCGGCCTGTGCTGGTGGAGTTGCAGGCGCTCGTGGCCCCCTCTCCCCACTCGCAACCCCGCCGCACGGTGGTCGGTTGGGATGGCGGGCGGCTGGCGATGATCCTCGCGGTGCTTGAGGCGCGCTGCGGCATCCCCTTTGCGGGGCTTGATGTATACCTCAATGTGGCAGGCGGCATGAAGATCTCGGAACCCGCCGCCGATCTGGCCGTGGCCGCCGCCCTTCTGAGCGCGCGAGAGGACAGTGCCCTGCCCGAAGGGGCCGTGGTTTTCGGCGAAATCAGCCTGTCCGGTGCGCTGCGTCCCGCGCCCCAAACCGAAAACAGGTTGAAAGAAGCGCAAAAACTTGGTTTTACCACCGCACTCGCACCGACTGGCGGCAAAGCCATCGATGTAACAGGCATGGCGCTCAACCAAATGAGTGATCTGACCAGCTTTGTGGGTGAGGTTTTCGGCGCAGGCTAGCGTCGCAGGGACAACGGGCAGAACAAGGATTGCGCGACCATGGAAGGCTTTACACTCGTCGACGGGGTCGTCGCCATCGTTATCATCCTGTCGGCCCTTCTGGCCTATGGGCGCGGTCTTGTGCGCGAGATCATGGCCATCGCAGGCTGGATCGCGGCAGCCATCCTCGCATTCATGTTTGCCCCGCGCGTCGAACCACTGGTGCGTGAAATCCCCGTGGTGGGCAGTTTTCTGGCCGACAGTTGCGAGTTGAGCGTTATCGGCGCCTTCGCCATCGTCTTTGCCGTGGCCCTCATTGTTGTCTCGCTCTTTACGCCTCTCTTTTCGTCACTGGTGCAACGCTCTGCCTTGGGCGGCGTGGATCAAGGGCTTGGCTTTATCTTTGGTGTGGCACGCGGCGTGCTGTTGGTGGCCATCGCCTTCTTTGTCTACGACACCGTGATCACCGGTCAGGAATTCACCGTTGTGGACGAAAGCCGCTCGGCTGCCGTCTTTGGCCGCTTCACCGGCGATATTCAGGATCAAGACCCCGAACAGGCTTTGGGCTGGATCACCCGTCAATACGAAGGTCTGGTCGGCAGCTGCGAGTAACGCGCCCGGCGTTCTGCCCAAGGCCGCTCGCGCGCGCCACGACGCGATCAACCCACCCGGATTTCCGGTTCAAGCCCCTTTCGGACAGGCACATCCCGCCGGGCCCGCCGATGCCCAGCACCTGCGGCGCGTTTGCGTGGACGATGGACTGGCGGCATCCGGGAATAGCAATGGCCCCGCCCAAGACCTGCGCCCGGAAAGACACGCCCTCACCCTTATGCCCTGCACCAACACGATTACACAGGGTCATTTCGTGATCCTTTCGTGACACTGCCCCCTTGCCTTGTTAAACCCATGCCAACGCCACACCGGATTCGGAGCTGCCCGCCCGTGACTGACGCTTTCATGCCCCCCGCCCATCCTTTCGATGATGATAAATTGAAGGAGGAGTGCGGGATCTTCGGTGTCATCGGCACCAAGGACGCTGCCAACTTCGTGGCCCTTGGCCTGCACGCCCTGCAACACCGGGGACAAGAAGCCGGCGGCATCGTCAGCCACGACCCCGATCACGGCTTCAACTCCGCCCGCCGCTTTGGCTATGTGCGCGACAACTTTACCTCGCAATCGGTGATGGAAACCCTGCCCGGGCCGCTGGCCATCGGGCATGTGCGCTACTCCACCGCCGGGTCGAAAGGGCAGACCGCGATCCGCGACGTGCAACCCTTCTTTGGTGAATTTGCCATGGGCGGCGCTGCCATTGCCCACAACGGCAACATCACCAACGCCAACGCCCTGCGCCGCGAACTGATCGAACGTGGCTCGATCTTCCAGTCCTCATCCGACAGCGAATGCATCATTCACCTGATGGCGCGGTCCCTGCAACGCAACATCCCCGAACGCATGGAAGACGCGCTGCGCCGGGTCGAGGGTGCGTTTTCGGTCGTGGCCATGACCCGCACCAAGCTCATCGGCGTGCGCGATCCATTGGGCGTGCGCCCGCTGGTTCTGGGCCGGGTGGGCGACGGCTGGGCGCTCAGTTCGGAAACCTGTGCGCTCGACATCATCGGCGCAGAGTTCGTGCGCGAGATCGAACCGGGCGAAATGGTGGTGATCACCGACAAAGGCGTCGAAAGCCATTTCCCCTTCCGCCGTGTCGCACCGCGCTTTTGCATCTTCGAACACGTCTATTTCAGCCGCCCCGACAGCATCCTGGGCGGTCGCTCCGTCTATGAAACCCGCGAAAACATCGGCCGCGAGTTGGCCAAGGAAAGCCCGGTGGAGGCCGATCTGGTGTGCCCCGTGCCTGACAGCGGCACGCCTGCCGCCATCGGCTATTCGCTGGAATCGGGCATCCCCTACGCCATGGGGATCATCCGCAACCAGTATATGGGACGCACTTTCATCGAACCCACCGAACAGATCCGCAACATGGGCGTGCGGCTCAAGCTGAACGTGAACCGCGCGCTTATTCAGGGCAAACGCGTGATCCTTGTGGACGACAGCGTGGTGCGCGGCACCACCAGCCGCAAGATCAAGGAAATGATTCTCGATGCCGGGGCCGCCGAGGTCCACTTCCGCATCGCATCCCCGCCCACCGCATGGCCCTGTTTCTATGGTGTGGACACGCCCCAGCGCGAAAAGCTGCTGGCCGCTACCATGTCCGAGGAAGAGATGCGCGACCATCTGGCCGTGGACAGCCTCAAGTTCATCTCGCTTGATGGTCTTTATCGTGCTGTCGGCGAAGCACAGGGCCGCGACGCCGATTGTCCGCAGTACTGCGATGCCTGTTTCTCTGGCGAATACCCGGTAAAGCCCGCCGATCAGATTGAAAGCGGGTTCCAGATGAAGGCCGCTGAATAGCCCCCCTGCAGCATGACGTTGCGGTATCGGCAAGGCCTTGCCAACACGCAGGCAAGAGCCCGCCAAACCTCAAATCTTGCGCCCTTGCCCACGCTTTTCGGTATGATAGCTGACTGCTTCAGACGCCCAACAGAGGCTCTTTTCGAGGCATATCGCAGTCATGACGACCACCAATTCCCAAGCCGCAGAACATGCGACCCAAAACAACGCACTGCGTTTGGGGCGGATGCAACTGATTGGCACATTTGGGCCTGAAACTGACCTCCGTGCATTATTGCGCCATCCCGATGGTCAGATCGAAACCCTCACTGTTGGAAGCCAGACGGCAATGGGCCGTGTGGTTGCCATTGCACAGGGTGCCCTGCACATCGCGCAGGCAGATCGCGAAAAGATCCTGCACCTGCCTTGACCCCCTGTTGACAAAAACTGTCATCTGTCCCGGATAGGCTGCGTCCATGACACATGCAGATCCCGCCGTTCTGGAAACCGTGACCCACTGGCCTGAAGCGGCCCAAGCCACGTTCTGGCACGTGCGCACGCTCTGCCACTCCGCAGCAGACGACGCAGATATCGGCCCCCTTGGCGAGAGCCTCAAATGGGGCCAGCCCGCGTGGCGACCAACGCGCCCGCGCACCGGATCGACGTTGCGTGCCAGTTGGGCGCCCGGGGTGGCGGATCGCCTGATGCTTTACGTCGATTGCAAGACCGATCTGGCCCAGCGTGCGCAAACCCTTTACCCCGACGCCTTTGACAACGATGGCCGCCGCGCGCTTGGCGTGTCCCTGTCTGCCCCGCTGCCCGAAGATGCGATCGCCCATCTGGCACAGATGACTTTTACCTATCACGTGGTGCGGCGCTGATCCCTCTTGCACTTGGCCCCGCTTGCCGTCAATGAAGCGCCATGACACAGAAACTCGCCCTGATCACCGGCGCGTCGCGCGGCCTTGGTGCCGCCCTGGCCGAAGCGCTCGCCCCCACCCACCACATCATCGCCGTGGCCAAGACCACGGGTGCCCTTGAGGAACTGGATGACCGCATTCAGGCCAAGGGCGGACAGGCGACGCTGGCGCCCATGGACATCACGGTGCCCGACGCCATGGCGACCCTGTGCCGCGGCATCTTCGACCGCTGGGGCACGCTTGATCTGTGGGCGCATACGGCTATTCATGCCGCCCCCCTTGCCCCTGTCCACCAGCTTGATGCCAAAGATCTGACCAAGTCGATTGCAGCCAACATCACGGCCACCGCGACGCTGATCAACTACGTGGCCCCCTTGCTGGGCACGGAAGGTCAGGCGATGTTCTTTGACGATCCGCGCGCGGGCACGCCCTTTTTCGGCAGCTACGGCGCAACCAAGGCGGCGCAAATTGCCCTGGCCCGCAGTTGGCAGGCCGAAAGCGCACGTATCGGGCCAAAGGTGCACATCCTGACACCCGATCCGATGCCCACGGCCACCCGTGCACGCTTCTTTCCGGGCGAAGATCGCAGCCCCTTGGCTGATCCGCACGCACAGGCGAAGGCCCTGCTCGCTCAACTCTGAGTCCTATTGGCAACGCCACCCCTTCATCTTGCCAAATAAACTCCCGCCGGAGGCTCCTGCCCTTGCCGCGTCCCGCCCGCCTGAATATCAAGGCGCAAAGGGACCATACCATGCGCATTCTCATCACCAACGACGACGGCATCGCGGCACCGGGGCTGAAAACCCTGCAAGCCATCGCCGATGATCTGGCCGGACCCAATGGCGAAGTCTGGACCGTGGCCCCCGCGTTCGAGCAATCGGGGGTGGCCCATTGCATCAGCTACACCCACCCGATGATGATTTCACAGCTTGGCCCCCGCCGCTTTGCCGCCGAAGGCAGCCCCGCCGACTGCGTGATGGCGGGCCTGCATGACGTAATGAATGGCAATCCTCCCGATCTGGTGCTCTCGGGCGTGAACCGCGGCAACAACTCGGCTGAAAACGCGCTTTACTCCGGCACACTTGGCGGCGCGCTCGAAGCAGCCCTTCAGGGGCTGCCCGCCATTGCCCTGTCGCAATATTATGGCCCCGGCAACCGCGATGCCGACGACCCGTTCGACGCCTCGGCCATGCACGGGGCCGACACCGTGCGGCGCATCCTGCGCGCGACACCCCAGGAAACCACCAACTACGGACTGTTTTACAACGTCAACTTTCCGCCCGTACTGGCCGCAGACGTCAAAGGCATCCGCCTGACACCGCAAGGCCGCCGCCCCGGTGTGAATTTCTCGACCGAGCCGCACAATGCGCCCTCGGGCCGCCGGTTCCTGTGGATCAAAGGCGGCAACCAGCAGGTTCCAACCGAAGATGGCGCCGATGCAGCGCTAAACCTTCAGGGCTATATCTCGGTCACGCCGATGCGTGCCGACCTCACCGCCCATGATGTGATGAACGATCTGAAGGTCATCGACACATGAGTGACGACGACGACGACGCCACCCGCAAGATGCAGTTTCTTTATGCGCTGCGCTCCAAGGGGGTGACGGACAAGGCGGTGCTTGAGGCAATGGAGGCGATCGACCGCGGACCGTTCATCCGGGGCCTCTTTGCCGAGCGCGCCTACGAGGACATGCCCCTGCCCATCGCCTGCGGTCAAACCATCAGCCAACCGTCTGTCGTTGGGTTGATGTCGCAAGCGCTGCAGATCAGCCCGCGCGACAAGGTGCTCGAGGTCGGCACCGGCTCGGGCTATCAGGCGGCGATCCTCAGCAAACTGGCACGCCGCGTCTATACCGTCGACCGCCACCGCCGCCTTGTGCGCGAAGCCCGCGAGATTTTCGAGGCGCTGGACCTGACCAATATCACCGCCATCACCGGCGACGGCAGCTTTGGCTTGCCGGATCAGGCCCCCTTTGACCGCATCATCGTGACCGCCGCCGCCGAGGACCCGCCCGGGCCGCTCTTGGCGCAATTGAAAATTGGCGGTATCATGGTGGTGCCGGTGGGCCAGTCCGACGCGGTCCAAAGCCTGATCCGTGTGCGCAAGACGGAAAGCGGGCTGGATTATGACGAACTCCGGCCGGTGCGGTTCGTGCCCCTTCTCGAAGGATTGGGGCAAGACGGATAACGACGGCATGGATATGCCGCACGAGTGACAGTAAGAAGTGACCTGACCCGCGAAAACCCCGGACCAAACCATGGGGACGCGCGCATAGAGGACCGTAGCAGATGACCTCCTTTTCCAAGAACACCCCGGCACCGGTGCGCCTGCGCCTTGTGCTGGGCACAAGCATTCTGGTGGCGCTGGCCGCCTGTGATGAACCGCTGGATTTCGACCTGAGAGGGCTGAACGGTGGGTTTTCCACTGCAAATGCAGCCACAAACGCCACTGCCGATCGGCCCAGACCGGATGCACGCGGCGTGATTTCATACCCCAACTACCAGGTGGTCGTGGCCCAGCGTGGCGACACGCTGAACGATGTGGCCGCCCGCGTCGGCGCGGACCCGGCGGCACTGGCGCGCTTCAACGGCATCGGGGCCGATGTCCCCTTGCGCCAGGGCGAGGTCGTGGCCCTGCCCACGCGCGTCGCCGAACCGTCCCCGCAAACCGGGGCCATTGGCACAGGCCCCATCCGCCCCGCCCCGGTCGATGTGACCACCCTGGCAGGCAATGCCATCGACAGCGCCCCCGACACCACACCCGTCGCGGCACCGGCACCGGCACCAACGCCCGCACAGCCCGCGGCGCAGACGGGCGAGGAACCGATACGCCACAGGGTCGAACGGGGGGAAACCGCCTATACCATCGCGCGGCTTTATCAGGTGCCGGTGCGCGCCTTGGCCGAATGGAACGGACTGGGCAGCGATTTCGCCATCCGCGAAGGGCAGTTCCTGCTGATCCCCGTCGCCAACGAAGCACCGCCCCGGCGCAGCACAGCCGCCGCGGCCACCACGGCCCCCGGCAGCGGCACCCCAACACCCACACCACCCAGTGCGGTCAAACCCCTGCCCGAAGATGACACCGGCGCCCTGCCCGCGGCCCAACCGGCCGCTGAACCGGTGGCGGACATCGGCAAACAGACAAAGGCAACCGACGACGCGGCCATGGTCTATCCGATCAACGGCAGCATCATCCGTGCCTATGCCAAGGGCCGCAATGAAGGCATCGACATCAAGGCGGCCCCCGGCACATCCGTCAAAGCCGCCGCCGCAGGCAGCGTGGCCGCGATCACCCAAAGCGCCGATGGCGTGCCGATCATCGTGGTGCGTCACAAGGACAACCTGTTGACGGTCTATGCCAATGTCACGGATGTGCAGGTGCAAAAGGGCGATACCGTGCGCCGGGGTCAGGGCATCGCCCGCCTGCGGGCCGGGGACGATGCCTATGTCCACTTTGAAGTGCGCAAAGGCTTCGACAGCGTTGATCCAACGCCCTACCTGCCCTGATCACACGCGAGGCGTGAATCGCAGGCCATACCGCAACCTCAGAGCCCAGTTGCGTCACATTTGCAGAAAAATGACCTTGGATTTGCCTCAAATCCAAGGGTTTTGCCCAACTGCGGCCGCGTTGCCCATTCAGAAACAATCCCAACGAAAGACAGGGATTGGTAATCTGAAATGGCCGTCTACTACGCATACACCGACGTTATCCTCGGGACCCAAAGCACCATCGACGGGGAGCCTGTAAACTATGCCTTCGCCCCCAGCGGGACGTGGAGCTATACCGGCGACGACCAGTATTTCGTGGTCGAAGAAAATGACGGCGCGACAGTGTTCAACGGCGATGGTGACGTCAATGAAGAGGTCGATGTGAACGACCGCATTGGCGGGGCATGGGAACAGACCGTCGACATCGGCGGCACAGCCCGTCAGGTCATCTGGGATTATACCTTTACCGTCACAGATGGCACCAACACCTGGACCGTGGGTGTTATCGATGTCGATCTGAACAACGACAACGATCTCAATGACGCGGGTGAAGACGGCTACTTTCTGGTGTTTCCAGACGGGATGCCCCCCGTCGACACCGATCTGACCACTGGCGGGATCGTCGAGAATGACGATTCGACTCCGCACACCGGCCTTGGCGCATCGGTCGTATGCTTTGCCGCAGGCACCCTGATCGACACGCCCGACGGCCCCCGCGCTGTTGAAACCCTGGAACCCGGTGACCTGGTCACCACCCGCGACCGGGGTAGTCAGCCCGTGCGCTGGTCCGGGGCAACCAATGTGCCCGCACTGCACGACATGGCCCCGATCGTGATCACCGCAGGCACCCTGGGGAATACTCAGGACCTTGTCGTGTCGCCGCAGCACGCGATCCTGCTGAACGACTGGCGGGCCGAACTGTTGTATGGGCAGGACGAAGTGCTGGTGCGGGCCGTGGATCTGTTGAATATGGATGGCGTGTACCGCCGCCCCGGCGGGCGCGTGACCTATTGCCATGTCTTGCTGGACGAACATCACCTTGTTCAGGCGCACGGCCTATGGTCCGAAACCCTCTATCCCGGTGAAATGACATGCCAGACGGTCAACCCGACCGCACGCGACGAAATCATCGCCCTGTTCCCGGATGTTGCCGCCTATGGCCCCAAGGCCGCGCCCTGTCTGCGCGCGTTCGAGGCTCATCTTCTGGCGGCCTGACGCCTAAAGCGCCACGCCACTGCGCCCGGCCAAATCCACGAAATACTGCCAGGCCACACGACCGGACCGCGATCCGCGCGTGGCCTGCCATTCAATGGCCTCGGCCCGCAGGCTGTCATCGGAAATCTCGACACCGTAAGCATCGCAATAGCCGCGGATCATCGCCAGGTACTGATCCTGATCGCAGGGATGAAAACCCAGCCACAGGCCGAAACGGTCCGACAGGGATACCTTTTCCTCAACCGCCTCGCTGGGATTGATGGCGCTTCCGCGTTCGTTCTCGATCATGTCACGCGGCATCAGGTGCCGACGGTTCGACGTGGCATAAAGCACCACGTTGTCAGGCCGCCCTTCGATCCCACCGTCCAGGACCGCCTTGAGCGACTTGTAGTGCGCATCGTCATGGCCAAAGCTGAGGTCATCGCAGAACAAGAGGAACTGCGCATCAGCCGCGCGCAGAAGGTTCAGCAAACGGCCCACGCTGGGCAGGTCCTCGCGCTGCAACTCCACGATCTTCAAGTTGGGGCTTTCTGCTTGAACTGCTGCATGTATCGCTTTGACAAGGCTTGATTTTCCCATACCCCGTGCGCCCCACAAAAGCGCGTTGTTTGCAGGCAACCCGGCGGCAAACTGGCGGGTGTTGGCCAGAAGCGTATCGCGCGACCGGTCCACGCCAATGAGCAGGCCCAGATCAACCCGCGCGACCTCTGCCACAGGTTCCAGCCTGTCGGGGCCTGTGTGCCAGACAAAGGCACTGGCCACATCGAAATCCGGAGCGGCAAGCGGCGCCGGAGCCATCCGCTCCAGCGCCGCTGCGATCCGGTCCATTGGATCGTCAATCACTTGTCGTCTTCCTCGTCGAATTCGGCCATCAGCGGATCATCGAATTCTTCCTCGTCGTCGTCATAGTAGCCGTCTTCGCGCAGTTTTGCTTCGCGCTTGGTCTCGACCCGGCGCACAAGGAAGATCGACACCTCGTAAAGCCCGTAAACCACGGTGAACAGGATCAGCTGTGTCACCACATCGGGCGGTGTGACCAGTGCTGCCAGCACCAGAATGCCCACCATCGCGTATTTGCGCACGTTGCCCAGACCTTCGGAACTGACCAGCCCGGCCTTGCCCATCAGCGTCAGCAGGACAGGCAACTGAAAACACATGCCGAAGGCCATGATGAATTTCAGTGTGATATCAAGGCTTTCGTTGACCTTACCAAAGAATGTAATGGTCGGCGCCTCGCTGGCCTCGGCCTGCGGCACGACCGCAGCACCCTCGGGCAACGCCCCGCTTGCCGAATTCAGCAGGTTGGCAAAGATCGACGACACGTCCGCAAAACCCAGGAAAAACGCCATCGCCAGCGGCGTCACCACGAATTGCGCAAAAGACGCCCCCAACATGAACATCACGGGCGAGGCCAACAGGAACGGCAAAAAGGCGTTCTTTTCCTTGCGGTAAAGCCCCGGCGCCACAAACCGCCACAACTGGTAGCTGATCACGGGAAACGCCAAAGCAAAGCCGAAAACCATCGAAATGCGGAACAGCGTAAACAGGTATTCCTGCGGGCTGGTGTATTGCAGCGTGGGCGACGGATCCCCCAGATCGCGCAGCGTGTCCACGATCGGTTCCAGCAGGAAATTCAGCACATGCACCGCGATGAATTCGCCCTGAATGGGGATGAAGAACACGGTGATGGCAATGATGAACGCCAGCACCGACCGGATCAGACGGGTGCGCAATTCCGCCAGATGCTCGATCAGCGGGGCGGCGCTGTCTTCGATGTCGTCGGCTTGGCTCATGTGTCGCCCTTGGGTGTGTCTTTGGTCATCTTGGCTTCCAACTCATCGGCCTTGGCCAAGGCTTCGGCCGCTTCACGCGCCTTGCGCTCGGCGATGGTGCGGGCAGTGGCCGCCTGAATTTTCTTCGCGTTTTCAGCACGTTCCGCTGCCAACTTTCCCGTCTCGCTGTCGGGGTCAATGTTGGACAGGCTCGACGTGGCCTCGCGCGCGGCGTCCTTGACCCCGTCCATCGCGCTGCCGATGGGGTTGGTCGCGGTCTTGAGGCCCTTGGCCACATCGCGCACGCCACTTTCGTCGGCGGCCTGGTTCATGGCGCTGGAAAACTCGCGCGCCATTCCCTTGGCCTTGCCCACGAACCGTCCCACTTGCCGAAACAGCACCGGCAGGTCCTTGGGCCCCACCACGATCAGGGCGACAATGCCAATAACCAGAAGTTCTGGCAGGCCAAGGTCAAACATGTGCTCAGACCTTGTCTTTATCTGTTTCCGCGGGCGTCACGTCCTTGGCCTCGGCGGCAACGTCCTCTTCGTCCAGCTCTTTCTGGCCTTCGTTGATGCCTTTCTTGAAGCTGGTGATGCCTTTGCCAACTTCACCCATCAGCCCAGAGATCTTGCCCCGGCCAAACAGCACCAGAACCACGACCGCGATCAGCAGGATGCCGGGCAAACCGATGTTTCCAATTCCCATGATGTCTCTCCTATCTGTCAAAGCGCGCAGGCGCGCGTCGGCCCTGTTCTACGCCCGCTGCACTGCCGCGAAAAGTGTCAAAGCCGATCAGACCCGGTTCCACTGCGCCAAAACACACGCAAATTCATGCTGTCAAATCACTACTGACAGGTTTATGTCAGTTACGCCCACTCTGCGCCACGCGATAGACCGAAAGCCCCTCATGCCCCGCACCGACCGCCTGTTCGACATCCTTCAGATCCTGCGCGACGGACAGTTGCACCGCGCACAGGACATTGCCGACAGATGCGATGTGTCGGTGCGCACGATCTACCGTGACATGGACACTTTGGTGGCCTCGGGCGTACCGGTCGAAGGCGCGCGGGGCGTGGGCTACCGGATCACAGATGCCATCACCCTGCCCCCGCTGACCCTCACACCGGGCGAGCTTGAGGCGCTGAACCTCGGCATGGCCATCGTGTCCGAGGCCGCCGATCCCGACCTCAAGGCCGCCGCCACATCGCTTGCGGCCAAGGTCGATGCGGTGCTGCCAGAACGCACCATCGCCGAGGCTGACATGTGGAAATTCGCGGTCTACCCCTTTGCAGATGCCGCGCGCGGGGCCTCGCATATGGCCCGGCTGCGCGCCGCCATCCGCGCGCGCCAGAAACTGCGCCTGACCTATCATTCAAAGGGCGACCGCATCACCACCCGTGTCGTCCGCCCGCTGCACATGGAATACTGGGGCCGCATCTGGACACTGACCGCCTGGTGCGAGTTGCGCGATGATTTCCGTGTGTTCCGGATCGACCTGATCCAAACCTCCGAGGCGCTGCCCGAACTCTTCACCGATGAGCCCGGCAAAACCCTCGCAGACTACGCGGCGACGCACGCTTAACCCGTCAACGGATCAGGATTGCAGGCGCCAACCGTCCTGCGGCGGCAAAAACGCCTCGACCGCTGCCGTGGCCACGACGATCACCTCGTCCCCCATGGGCACGTCCATGCCCCCGAAGACCGCGCGCACTTCGGCCCGACCACGCGGCAGCACGGCTTGCAACGCATCGACATCCACCGCGCCGGGGTCCTGCACACCCACGGTCACCTGCACCCGCATGGCGTCATGGCTCAGGCCCAGCGCGCCGAAGATCGGCAAGGACGATCCGCGAAATGCATCCTCGATCGCGCGCCGCGCGGCCTTGGTATAGTCGCGCCCGTGCAGGTCATTGCCCTGCCCCATCTCGATGATCAGACGTTGCTCAGCCATCCGTCCGCTCCATGTCGAACCCCACGCTCAGTGCAGCATGCGCCATGACCGTGGGATTGCCTGTGCCTTCGGGGCGCGGTACGTCCAACCCGCCACGCACCACCTCGATCTGTGCCTGCCCGTAGGGAAAAATCTGTTCCAAAACATCCACTTCCACCGCATCGGGCTGCTGAACGGCCACCCGAACGGTGATGCGCATCGCGTCCTTGGGAAAGCCGAAAAGCTCCGCCAGGTTGATCGAATTGCGCCACAGCGCATGGCGGATGGCGCGTTCGGCGGCCTGGGTATAATCAGCCCGGCGCAGCGACGTGCCCAGCCCGAACTCCACGATCAAAGGTTGGCTCATTCCGCGTCCTTTGCAGTAAAGACAAAACACTTGTCGCGCCGCACCGTCAGCCACATGACCGTGCCGGGTTGCGGCAGGAACACCGCCGGCACCGTGACCTTCATCATCGCGCCATCGTCATCCAACCGGAATTCCACAAGGCTCTCGCTGCCCATGAACCGTGCGCGTTCCACCACGGCGCGGGCGGCAGTGCCTTCGGCAGCGGTGGGTGCAGGCCCCACGCCCCCCCGGTCAAAATCGATGCGCACGTGCTGGGGGCGAAACACGATGTCAACCTCGGTGCCATCGGCGATGCCCGGCGCCAGAAACCGGCCAAAGGGCGTCATGGCCAGCGCCCCTTCGACCCGCGCGCGCAGCACGTTGGCATCGGAAAAGAAGGCCACCGACGCGCGGTCGATGGGCCGCGTATAGACGTTATAGGGCGCGCCCTGCTGCACGATCACACCGTCGCGCATCAGCGCGATCTCATCGGCCATGCGCATCGCCTCTTCAGGCTCGTGGGTGACCAACAGAACGGCCGTATCCTCGTCCTTCAACAGGCTCAGCGTTTCGTCGCGGATACCATCGCGCAACCGGTTGTCGAGGCCCGAGAACGGCTCGTCCATCAACATGATGCGCGGCCGCGGGGCCAGCGCACGCGCCAGTGCCACGCGCTGCTGTTCGCCCCCCGACAGCTGGTGCGGGAACATGTCGATGTGGCGCAACATGTGGACTTTGCCCAGCATCTCTTCGACGCGGGCGCGTTTTTCAGCCTTGGTGCCGTGCAACCCGTAGGCCACGTTGCCCGTCACGCTCAGGTGCGGAAACAACGCGAAATCCTGAAACATCAACCCGATCTCGCGCCGTTCGGGTGGCACGCGGGTAATCGTGTCGCAGATCAGTTTACCATCGACGAAAATCTCGCCGCTGTCCTGCATTTCCACGCCCGCGATCATGCGCAGGGTCGTGGATTTGCCACAGCCCGATGGCCCAAGAAGGCAGGTGACCTGCCCTGGCATGATCTGCAAGGACACGCCGTCCACCACGGCGCGGCCTTCAAAGCTGCGCCGCAGGTTGCGGATCTCAAGTCGCGGGGTTTGCTGCACTTTGCTGTGCTCTCCATGCCCGATCAAATCAGTCGGGTTTGGGTATCAGCCCCGGCGCGCGCCCGCAAGCACTGCGGCAAAGCCAAGCGCCAGAACCCAAAGGCAAATCACCAGAAGCTGTTCGTATTTATGGCCCTCGGGCAGCAACGCGGACCACATCGGCCACGCCCGTCCGAAATAGGCCAGCGCGCCCACCATCGCCACGCCAAAGGCCGCCACATAGGCCCATGGCGCGATCTGCCGCCCCACCACCAGACCCACGATCAGAACCGGAGCCAGGAACATGGAGGCCGTGCCGCTGACGGCCACCGCATCAAAGAGCGTGGCATTGCCCCAAAGGGTCAGTGCCGCACCCAACACCATGAACACCACCATCACCGCGCGTCCGCCTGCCAGCGTGCGCGGGGCAAGGCGCAATTCCTCGACCATCAGCCGCGCGGCGGACGCCAGTGCGGAATCGAGCGTGCTGAGCGCCGAGACCAGCAGCGACATGACCAACAGCACAAAGACCCACGGCGGGAACATCACCGCCCACGTGCCGATCAACTGCGTCTCGTAGGTGGCCCCTTCCAATCCCGCCTGAATGCCGAACATGCCGAACCCGATGATGCAAAGTGTCGACAGCCAGAACGCATGCAGGAAGGACCGGCGTGTGGTGTCGGGATCGGCCAGAAAGCCGCGGTCCATCATCACCGGGTCATGGGCAGGATAAGAGAACACCTGCAACGCCGCCACGGCCAGAAGGACCCAACCGTTCCATGCCCCCGAGACGCCCGGTGCGGTGATCACGGCCGCCAGATCGAACCCGGGCCGCAGGATCAAAGCCCCGAACGCCACGCCAAAAACGCCCAGAAAGATCACCATCTGCACCACATCGGTGCGCAGCGCGGCACTCAGCCCACCCCAGGCCGAATAGGCCAGCCCCAAAAGTGCCACCGCGACCACGGCCCAGGTGCCGCTGCCGCCCATCACCGCGCCGGCGATCAGGCCCACGACCAGCAGATTGGCAAAGACCTCTGACAACAGACGCAGCGCCACGACAAAGTTGTAGCAAAGGCCGCCAGCCGCCCCGAACCGTGCGCCCAGCCAATCCTGAACCGACATCGCCCCGGTTGCGCGCAGGCGGCCCACGATGAACCCACCGGTCAGGAAAGACCCGTAGTAGGCGGCATAGGCCAGCGTGCCCGCCATACCGTAGTAATAGCCCAGAATGGCCGCGTTCATCAGGCTGCGTGCGAAAATCCACGTGGTCACCTGGCTCAGCACCAGAACCCACAGCCCTGGCTGCTGCCCGGCGGTTCCGGCCCCGGCAAAGAAGCCCTCGATGCCTGCGCGGCGTGGCGCGGCCATCAGGCTCAGCGCCACAACAGCAGCGAAAATCAATGTGATCGTAAGGGCTTGCATGGAATGTCTCCGCTGGTGGTTCGCCGCGGGACACTAGGGGCGATCATAGGCTTGCGCCACCGGCAATTGCGCCCCCCACATCATCGTGATGGGGTCACTGTTCCAGATCAAAGTGCGCCGCGGCGCGATCCACACCGTTGACCTGCACCACCACCTCATGCGCGCCCGGATGCAGGGTAAACGTGCTGGCCCCACCCTTCAGCTTGTGCGCCTTCTGCATCACCAGCGGCTGGCCTGCCTTGACCACGCCCTGCTTGAGCTTGAACACCTTTTCACCCCTGCGCCCCTTGGGCCGTGCAAAGCGGATGCGGTAATCGACCAGAACCGGCGTGTCTTTGGGAGCGCTCAGCGTCACTGACAGATCCAACGCCGTGCCGATCTTTACTTGCGATGACGCCAGCGACAGCGCGACCGCCACATCCGCATCACCGGCATAGCCCAGCATTTCCATCGCGGGCGCGTGTCCATCCTTGATCAGGCTGCGCAGCGCATGGCGTGTCATCCAATCCAGTTCCCGTGGGGTTTGCACCGCTGCCCCTCGCCATCGCGCCAGCGCGTCCAAAACGACGTCGGGCGCGGTTTTGCCAATGTCGTTGAGATGGTTGGCCACCGACCGGGTCACGAAGCGCGCGCCGTCACCGTGCAAGGCGTCCAGCAAGGGCATGGTGCTGGCGTGCCCCACCGTGACCGCCTTGGCCCAGGGCAGTTTGGGCCGGGTGCCTTCGCTGACCAAGCGGCGCACGTGGTAGTTGTCGTCGCGCGCCCAGTCCTGCAAGCGGGCCAGTGTCTTGTCGGGCCAGTGGTTCAGAAAAGGCCGAACATAGAACTCCATGCTGAAGCGCTGTGTCGCATGATAGAGCAGGTCGAGCGCGCGGTCAGGGTGGGCCTCAAGCCCGTGGCGCACGGCCAGAACCCCCGGCACCGCATGGATGAACTGACCAAAATCATCATCCGTGAGCGTCGGGTCCAGCGGCGTCGGCATCGCGGCCTCAAGCGCCGCGGCCATGGTCGGAAAGTCGCTTGGCAAATGCGGCTCAAGGCAATCGGCGAACCAATCGAGGCACTCAAGAAGGCTACGCTCGGCCACGCCGCTCAGGGCCTGAGCGGCGACGGCATCCGCCTCGACCGATGGCAACGCTACGGCATATTCCCGGCCCAATTGCCCCAGCGTGTCGGCGTTGAACAGCTGGTCTTTCAGCGAAAACCCCTGCGCCATGTCAGAGCGTCATGTTGGTGGCCCCGCCATCGAGCAGGATGTTCTGCCCCACGATGAACCCCGCGTGCTGGCTGCACAGGAAGGCACAGGCCGCCCCGAATTCCGCGCGGGTGCCATAGCGACCTGCGGGGATGGTGGCAGAGCGTTCCGCGCGCGCCTCTTCGATGGTGATGCCGCGCGCCTTGACCACCCCCCCGTCCAGCGCATCGGCGCGGTCCGTGGCATGAATGCCCGGCAACAGGTTGTTGATGGTCACGCCCTTGCCCGCCACCTGCCGCGATGTTCCGGCCACATAGCCGGTCAGGCCGGCGCGCGCCGAATTGCTGAGGCCCAGCACCGGAATGGGCGCCTTGACCGATTGCGACGTGATGTTGACGACGCGGCCCCAGCCCCGGTCCATCATGCCCGGCAAAAGCGCTTTCATCAGGGCGATCGGGGCCAACATATTGGCGTCGAGGGCGGCAATGAAATCATCGCGGTCCCAGTCGGACCACAGACCGGGTGGTGGACCGCCGGCGTTGTTGACCAGAATGTCGATATCGCCCGCAGCCGCCAGCACTTCGGCCTGTCCGTCCGCCGTGGTGATGTCCGCGGCCACCGTCGTCACGCGCACGCCGTGGGCATCCCGAATGGCCTTGGCCGACGCTTCAAGCGCCTCGGCCCCACGTGCATTCATCACCACGTCCACGCCCGCGGCCGCCAAAGCCTCGGCACAGCCCAATCCCAACCCCTTGGATGAGGCGCACACCAGTGCGCGCTTGCCCGAAATTCCCAGATCCATACCGAACTCCTCTCTTGTCCTTGTGCCTCTGGCTTAGCACCAGCCAAACCGCCATTGCCAGCAAAAGACCGGGCCGTTGACCCGATGCCGCCATAATTCTAGGTTACACCCTTGGTCATACCGACCGACAAGAGCATCAACCGATCCAATGACCCACGGCACAGCACATCCGACGACGGCACATTCGGTGCCGGTCTACCGCGCAGATGACTTCTGCGTGACCGATGGTGCGAACCTTGGCGATCCCCTGTCCTTTGCCGCCGAGCTTGAGCTGGACGATAATTACACCCTGACCGCAGGCACCTTGGCCGTGCACCTCGCGCTGGAGGCTGGCGATGGCGGGCTGTATTGCGTGGCCGTGGACAGCGCCGCAGGCACGGCGGGGGCCACCGTGCATCTGGATTGTGCGCTGACGCTGATGTCGCCCGATGGGCAGATCACTGATGCTATTGTTCTGGTCGAGGTGGATGACGCGGGCGGCGTAACCGAGGTTTATCTTCTGCCGCTGTCGGCCATGGCCTACCGCACGCCCTATGCGCTGGTGGGCATCGACCACGACAGCGCAACCGAGAAATTCGCGCAGGTCGCCTGCGCCCGCTTTACCCGCGGCACGCATATCACCATGGCGTCCGGCGCACAGGTGCCCATCGAAGACCTCAAGGTGGGCGACCGCGTTCTTACCCGCGACGATGGCCCGCAAGAGGTCCGCTGGATCGGCCAGAGCACGGTGCGGGCCGTGGGCGAATTTGCCCCGATCTGCATCACCGAAGGCACTTTGAACAACACCCGCGACCTCGTGGTCAGCCCTGATCACCGCCTGTTCATCTACCAGCGCAGTGACCAGTTGGGCGCAGGGCGTTCCGAACTGCTGGTCAAGGCCCGGCACCTGATCAACGGCGACACCGTGCGCGTGCAGGACGGCGGCTTTGTCGACTACTTCCAACTGCTCTTTGACAGCCACGAAATCATCTATGCCGAAGGGATCGCGGCGGAATCCACGCTGATGGACACGCGCACGCAATCCTCGGTGCCCGAAGAGGTCACCGCGCGGATGGCTTTGGCAGGTGGCCCGGCGCAGTCGAACCTCAGTGGCCTCGATGTGCAGGAAACGCTGCTGGATCGGCCCGATGCCACCGAATTGCTGCGCCGCGCCTCAACGAGCTAAAGCTTTCCAAACGTCCCCCGACGCGCCATTCTGTCGGCATGATACGTTTTTTATTTCTGCTTTTCATCACCTTGGGGCTTTCGACCCTCACACCCCCCGCAACCGCACAAAGCTGGCAGGACTGCCAATGCGTCGCCGCGCAGGATCACGTAACCGCACCGAATGTGCTGCGCAGCCAAGCCACCGAATGAAGCGGACCAATATACCCACTTCCTGGCAGATCTTGTCGAGGCACATGCCTTTTTCCAAGGTACGTCAAGCGCACCGCCAGATGCGGTGTCGCGGTTGATCCCCTGGGCCTTTCCCAACTGGCCCGCCCGCACCAGCCTTGGCCAGATGACCGTTTCCGCCTTTCTGGATTTCGCAGGCAATGGCGGCGAGGTCGCATCGGTGATCCGCGAAAACACCTCGGACGAGTTGGCCAGCCTTTGGGCCGATCTCAATGCCGGGCAGCCCTCGTTTTGCAGCTATGCCGTCCCGAGTTTTGGCGATCTGGCCTTTGAAGATGTCACCGCACCTGTTCTGCGTTTTGATGCCAAGCTGGAAAGCTACAAGGCCACGCGCACCCTGTTGGGTTTGGAAATCTCGGACGATCCCACGCCCACCGTGCGCATGATGGACAAGATGGGTTTTCGTACGGACCCGAAATTCAACCAGTGCCTGCGCACCTGTCAGGATCCCTTTGCCGCCGGCATGCAGGGCTGCGAAGATGCCTGTTGGGCCGATCTTGGCAATCGCGAGGCGCCAGACAGCCCGTGGACGGCAAATTTTTCGGGATCGCTTGTCGGCACCTGCGATGCGATGAACGCAGCCTACCGCGCCGAATGCCTGCGCCAACGTGAGGTCAAGCGGGACCGGGAGGTGGCCAATTGCGCGCCGCTTTACACGATCAACACACCAGACGCGCTGGATTGGACGACGTTCACCGACATCAGCCAATGTGCTGGCCTGCCCGACGCGACGCAGGTGCAATGCCTGAACCACTTCTGGACGATCGACCCCTTGAATACAGCGCGCCAACAGACCGACAGCGCCTTGCGCGCCGAATGCACGAACAAGTTTTGTGGCGGCTGCAACGACACGGATGCAACCGCGGACGCCATGAAGGAAGACGAAGAGTACAAAGCCCTGCGCGCGAAGTCGGAGGCCACGCGCGAAGCGTTGGAAGAAGCCTACGAAAAGGTCGAAGCGGATCTTGCCGAAGGGTACACACTGAGCATCTCGCGCGGCGATGATGGGCGGGGCAAGACATCAAAAGCCCATCACTTTGGCGGGGCCATCGACGTGGTTTTGAAAGGGCCCGGCGGACGGGCTGCAACGCGCAAGGAATACGAAGCGCTGCAATCGCTCTTCGAAGAGGCCATTGCGGGCATCAGCGGTGTTCAAACGGTGATCGAATTGCCCATTGCCAGCTATCCAAGCGCGCAGCTTGACCTCAGTGATCTCAACCCCAACGGCAAGGTCAAACTGGCCACGGCCCTGGGCAATCTCGGCCTTGCCGACATCGCGGACACGGTGGATTTGGCGGCCCTGCCCGCCGACGTGCAAACCGCGATCACCACGGCCCGCAACAAGGTCAAGGCGCTGTTTCTCTACGACGTGGAAAACCCCGCCGGGGAAAAGTTCTATACCGTTGGCACCCACAGTTCAGGCGTGCACCTGCACGTGGGCAAACCAAGCTATTCCTTCAAGGCAAAGCCACGGTACTAACCTCGTTCCGATCCCCGCCTGCGCGGGCGGTCATCGCGGGCGGGTCTGTCGTCAAACAGATCGCGTGGTTCGGGCCGATCCACATGGTTTTGACACTTTCGCAGGGTCAGATGCGTGCGGTAGTCCATGCGGCTGCGCAGCGGCGCGCCGCAATGTGGGCAAACCTCTTGCCCGTTATCGCGTTCACATTCTTTCATGGCCGGGCCTTTTTGATAGGAAAGATCAGGGCCGCACCCGCAAGGGGTACGGGCACGGCCCCTTGGGAAACCTAGTCGCCGCGATGTCCGCGCTTGTAGGCCTCCTTCTCTTCGGGGCTCATGTTTTCATAGCCATCGTCCTTCGGCCCGCCCTTTTTGGTGGGGTCCTCGCGGTAACCTTCGTGCCGGTCCTTGCCCTTCTTGTAGGCCTGATCGACCCGCAGGTTCTTGCCGATGCGCCCGGCACCGCCAACGTTGTAGATGTCGTCGGAATCCTTGGTGCGTGTCATACTTGTGTCCTTTGTTGAAACGTGGCTCTCCCCAGCCACATTCAGATTATTGCATACAATTCCAACGTGAACTTTGATCCCAATCAAACAGCCCCTCTGACCCACCGGACACGGGCGCCGGAGTTTCTTGCTCGTCCGGGCAAAAGAACCTATATGCGCCCCATGTTAGACGCATCCGCCAACCGCCCCGAATTGCCCGCAGAAATCGCGCGCCGCCGCACCTTTGCGATCATCTCGCACCCTGATGCGGGCAAGACGACCCTGACCGAAAAATTCCTGTTGTTCGGTGGGGCGATCCAGATGGCCGGACAGGTCCGCGCCAAG
>CBFHND010000020.1:0-65549 GCA_965657085.1 uncultured Paracoccaceae bacterium | reverse complement strand
GGCTGGTTCAGAGAAGCGTTGAAAGACAAGGGGATAGGCGTTGTTATCCCGGGTCGGAAGCAGCGCAAGAAGCCCGCAAAATGCGACAAGCGCCGCTCTCGGGACATTGCTGGGCAATGCGCTGCCGGTCAGTGATCGGGATCATGTTCGGCAGGCTGAAGGACTGGCGGCCTGTGGCGACACGTTATGACAGATGTCCCAAGGTCTTCCTGTCGGCCATCGCTCTCGCGGCCATCGCCATCTATTGGCTGTGAAACTCGATGAGGCCAGATCCTAGCTGTGGCTGGCAAAGACCGATGTCGCGCCATCCGGCCCGACGAGCAGCGTATCGAAGGCATCCCCGGTCCCGGGACCGCCCATGCCGGGGGAACTCATCGGCATGCCCGGCACAGTCAGACCGCGCGCCGCCGGTTGCTCTGCGAGAAGCCGGGCGATGTCTTCGGCCGGCACATGGCCCTCGATGAAATAATCGCCGACCACCGCTGTGTGGCACCCGGCAAGCTCTGGCGCGATCTGGAGCCTGTCTTTCAGCGCATAGAGGGCGTCTTGATCGACATTCCGGGCTTCGACCGGCAATCCGGCCTGCCGGACATGGTCGACCCAGGCGGTGCAGCATCCGCAGGTCGGGGTTTTGACAACCTTGATGATTGGTCCAGCATCGGCCATGGCCGGAAGCGCGAGCGTCGCGGCAGAGCCGGTCAGCAGAAAGGTACGTCGTTTCATGTGTCGTTTCCTCTTGAGTTGTTGTCTAGACTAGCATCGGGAGCGGGCCTGTCGAGGTGATTGTGGTGCGCGGATGCTGCATGATCCCGTGCTTCCGGTCCCATCGATTGCGTTATGTTCAAATCCTCCGCCTGGCGCTCGTCGAGGCAATCCGTTTCAAGCTGCAGGGTCACCATTTGAAACCCGTGATGCTTGGTCAGGTGCGTATAGGCGGTCTCAAGGACGCGTGCGGCAGGCAGGCTCGGCCGTGGCGCAGATGGGCCGAGAAGGCGTGTTTGCCGCCGATCAGCGTCGTGGCGTGGATGTGATGGACATCGAGAACGCCGTCCTGCGCGCGCAGGTCTGCGGTCACGGCCCCGAAGGCCACCCAAAGCATCGGACCCGCGGGAAGATGCATCGGATCCCCGAGCCGCATCGCCCCCATCCAGATCACCAGAAGCGCCATGCCGAGAAGAAAGCAGCCATTTACCAGAGCGCTGATGATCTCGGCGCGATACCACCCGAAACTGCGCACGATATCCGCCAGGCCGCGCGTGATGATGGCGCCAAGCACCCCGCACGGCGGACAAGGTTTGAAACGCATCCGACAGCACCGCGACCGAGCCGGCCCAGAGCCCTACAGCCAGTTCGATCAGGAAGTATATGCCGGTCTACCAGGCGGATATGACCAGAGGCTTACCCGAAGATGGCATGTGTCCCGCGTGTGCATGAGCGGCCATGTCAGATGTCCTTTTTTGCGGTGTGGTTGCCGCGCCAGACCGCAAAGAGGACGGATAGGGCGGTGAACCCGCCGAGCGCCAGCGCCGTCCAGGTGGCGGTTTGCACGTCCCCATTCATGGCCTCGCTGCCGAGATGGGCGAGCAAGAAGCTGGCCGGTACGATTCCGGCAAGTGTCGCCAGTGCAAACCTCCAGAGATGTAAGGCACTCAACCCCGCCGCATAGCTGACCATGTCGAAGGACAGGAACGGCAGCAGCCGGCTTCCGAACACCAGAAACATCAGTGTATTCTGTGATCCCAGCAGCCCGCGTCCTATCTTCTCGCCGACATGGCGTTCCACGAAAGGGCGCCCCAGCCCGCGCGCCAGCAGAAACGCGGCCAGCGCGCCAATCTCTGCGCCAAGCACAACGAGCAGGGTTCCGGAGGTGTGCCCGTAGGCAGCCCCGGCGGCGAGCGCGATCGGCGCCGAGGGCACGGGACTGGCCACAATTGCCAACGTCATGAGTGCCACGACCAAAACCGGGCCAAGAAGACCAGCCGCATCAATCCAGCGACGCAGGTCGTCGCGCTCCGGCAGATCGATATCGAGGCCCGCAAGGTCCGGACGCGCCAGAATGAGGAGCAAAAGCCCCAGAAGGACCAGAACGACGAGACGTACCATGACCTACCTCTTGTAGAGCAGCACAAGAAAGGCTGCCGCCATCAGGCCGAAGACAACGCAAAACGGGATGTACCAGCGCGGGACCCCGGCAAGGCGACGCGCATCGTGATGCGCCAGATCCCAAAGCGCATGGAGCGCGAGGCCCAGAGGCAAGGCCGCCCAATGCCAAAGGAGACCCACTATGGCCGCCGCCCCAAAGATGAGGGCAACCGCCAGCTCGGTCCAGAAGACGGACTGGCGTCCATCGGCGGCCCCGAAGCCGATATAGGCCCCGCCGATCAACGCCAGTGTGACCGCCGCCAAGGCAAGCGAGCCTGCCTGTTCCAGAAGGAGGTGAGCGGGCAACGTCAGCACAAAAAGTGCCAAACCAAGCCACGTTGGCCGCGCCACGATCCGTTGGATCGGGTGGCCGGAGAATTGCCTCGTTGGGTTTAGGTGTGCACCTGTCATGCGAAGTGACTTGAGGCCTCCGGTAACTGGAAAGTCAAGACATGTCAGAGGCGGTGATACATATTGCGACAAACGAAGTGCGGGCCTTTCACAAAAAATACATCTATTCTGCGCCTCATGATTTATGGAGCGATTATATCGAAGAGAATGCATAGCTATTTTTGCGGCTCCACAGATGACAAACGGGTTGGCGGGCTTTTGGGAACTCTATTCGCAGCGCTTGTGGCCGCGGGCGCGGGCTCAGCAACGGCACAAACCGAAGAGCCCCTTTTTGAACGGATCGAAGAGATTACAGCAGTAACCACACCCGGTGCGCACGAACCCTCTCTGACAAGTCACAACGGTGCACTCTATTTGAGCTGGATGGAACACGAGCAAGGCGAAACAAAAGTGATGATGGCCATCGGTTCAAATCAGAACTGGACCGCACCAAGCGTGGTCCATCAAAGCGCCGGTCTTTTTGTGAACTGGGCGGATTCCCCAAGCATAGCGGTCTATCCCGACAATACAATTGCCGTGCATTGGCTACGCGAAGTCGGACCATCCGGCTATGATTACCGCGTTGAAATCGCGCTGTCCCACGACCACGGCGAAACTTGGAGCGAACCACTGATCCCGCACGAGGATCGGTCATTGTCACAACATGGGTTTGTATCATTGTTGCCCATCAGTTCAGACAATATGGCCATTATTTGGCTCGACGGTCGGGCCTATGGGAAAATCCGAGATGAGGCAGCGGCTTTGCCTGACGCGATGCAGCTTCGCGCTACGACGCTGAGCAGCGACGGACGGCTTGGCCGGGATGTGGCAATAGACACGCAAACCTGCTCCTGTTGCCAGACCAGCCTGGCCGCAACACGCGACGGCGAACTTCTCGCCGCCTATCGCGATCGAACTGAGGGTGAAATCCGGGATATCTCTGTCGCACGGCTTGCGAAGGATGGATGGCAGCCACCGGTTCGAGTGCACGACGATGAGTGGGAGTTAGCAGGATGCCCCGTGAATGGACCAGCAATCTCGGCGCACCAAGATCGTGTGGCGGTTGCCTGGTTCACCGGTGCGGATGACATCGCGGCGGTGCGGGTGGCCTTTTCCGACGATGCCGGCCACAGCTTTGCAGAACCTGCCCGGATCGATCTGGGCAATCCGGTTGGCAGAGTGGACGTAGAGATGCTCGAAGACGGAACGGCTGTGGTGTCCTGGGTCGAATGGACCAAAGGCCATGAGGCGCTCATGGTATGCCAAGTCACGAGCGAAGCAGGCTGTGTGGCTCGTGAGATACTTGCCGTCAATTCCGGCGGTGCATCGATCAACTTTCCGAAGATGGCTAAGCTTGGCCGCGACATCTATTTCGCATGGACGCAACCTGATGGCAAAGGCGATAGTATTGCGATGCGGCAGGCCACCTTGATGGGACTTGATTGATTATGGCGGACTCACCACGGATTCTTGTTGTCGATGATCATGCCGAGATACGGCATTCCGTGACTCGCTACTTGGGAAAAAACGGGATGCATGCGACAGGAGCCAAAAGTGCTGCAGATATGGATGCGCAGTTACAGGAAGACACATTCGATCTGATCGTGCTCGACATCATGATGCCGGGCGAGGACGGGCTCGCAGCCTGTGCAAGGTTGCGGCGTGAGCATCAGAATGTACCCATCCTCATGTTGACTGCACTTGGAGAGGATGATGATCGGATCAAAGGTCTCGACACGGGTGCGGATGACTATCTTGCCAAGCCGTTCAATCCAGCCGAGTTGCTTGCCCGGATCAATGCAATCCTCCGGCGCGTGGGAGTTGGGTACACCCGACATGGCGATGGACTTGCGGGCAGGCGGGTCACGTTTTCTGGAGTCATATTCGATCATGACGCCAGTCACGTTATTCGTGCTGATGGAACGGTCGACCCGTTGACGACCGCGGAAGCAAACCTGCTGAAAGTCTTCCTGAAAAATCCACGGAGAGTTATGAGCCGCGATGAGCTGCTGGAGTTGAGCGCGGGGCGCACAGCGGGACCGTTCGACAGGACCATCGACAATCAGGTGTCTCGACTGCGCCGGAAAATTGAAGCCGACGTGCTTCGACCTCGGATTATTTCGACGGTGCGCAACGGCGGTTATTGTCTGAACAGTGAAGTGGAGATTCATGCATGATGCGCATGGGATTTCGCTCGCAGATCGCCCTTCTGGTGGTTTCCGTCCTGTTCGTGGCGCAGATCGTTGTTCTTTGGTTATTCGTCGATGAACGTGCGCTTGCTGTTCAAGCAGCGATTGGCAGTGAGGTCGCCGGACGCGCGGCGAATGTCGCACTTCTTCTCGAGGAAGCACCGGGCGATCTGCAACAGCAAATTGTTGTGGCCGCGAATTCGCCACTTGTTCGGTTTGACCTCAATAACGAACCAGCAGTTGTACACACAGATCATAATGTTGATGGTGCCGTGGAAGCCCGAATTCGCGCACTCCTGAACGATGAATACAGCCGTGATATCCGGGTAGAGGTGCATGAAATCGAACAGGGGCTACTGCCGCTGCCGAACCTCTCACCGGAAATGGCAGAGATGCACGCCGAGATGATGCAAGGTACGCTTGCGGCTATCGAGATGGAGGTCTCCATCGCCATTGCCGGGGGCCAATGGTTGAACGTGGCCACTCGGTTCGAGCGACCGCCGATCCAATGGTCTTGGGCGTCCACGCTGTCCTTCGTGTTGACAGCGGCTGTGTTGTTGCTGGCTATATTCTGGTTCCTGCTGACGCGCCTGACGCGGCCATTGAATGAACTTGCCGCCGCCGCAGAGGAGTTCGGGCGCGGTGGCGGGCAGGGGGCACTCACACCGGCCGGACCGACCGAAGTTCGGAACCTCACGACGGCCTTTAATGAAATGCAAGCCCGGCTCGCACGTTTCGTCTCGGATCGGACACAGATGCTGGCCGCATTGGCACATGATTTGAGATCGCCACTCACGGCCCTGCGCGTTCATGCCGAGATGGTAGAGGATCCGGAGACCAAAGGCGGCATTGTCGCTTCGCTTGACGAAATGCAGGACATGGCGGAAGCCACGCTCGCCTATGCCCGTGGCGTAGGACGGGACGAGCACCTGCAGGCGATCGAGATCACCGAGTACCTGACCGACATGAAACACCAGACGCACGGTGCGCTGGACCTGCAATCCGGACCTGAGGCAATAGTGCAGATCAAGCCAATGGCCTTGCGCCGAGCCTTACGCAATCTTATCGATAACGCGCAAAGGTACGGGCGTAGCCCGACGCTTTCTTGGGGTGTGTCAAACGAGTGTTTGGAAATCGTGGTCGACGACGATGGCCCCGGGATCCCCGACGACCGCTTGCGCGATGTTTTCCAGCCTTTCCTCCGCTTGGAACAATCGCGCTCTCATGAGACGGGTGGACATGGTCTGGGTCTCTCGATCGCGCGCAGCATCATTCTGGAACACGGCGGCACCATTATCCTGTCGAACCGGGACGATGGCGGGCTCTCCGCCCGCGTCGTCTTGCCGATGACGACGCTCCGAGCCGCAGCTATGCCGACGGCCGAGCACGCAGAAACAGAATTTGAGAGCCGGCTCTCAACACCGACCAACAAAGCATGACGCTGTCGTCTAACCGGCGCGTTGTTACATATCCTTACAAAAATCTGGACTTCGGTGCGTTCCTTTCATACCTGAACCTAGATAAAAACACGGTCGTTGGACATGGAAAAGAGGCATACCCATGCAGACAAGAAACCGATCTTCCTTCACCCGTCGCGGCTTCGTGCGTGCGATCGGGGCAACGATGCTATTATCGCCCTCTCTTGCCAGCGCCCGGACGGGCGACCCGGTGCGGCGCAATGCCTCGTCCTTCCGGACGCATAACTGGCAGGACCATTTCGATACGCTCGGCGTTGGTCTGATTGTATCAGACACCAGATCAAAGGTTCTTCAGCATTGGACGGCGGATGGGGAAATGCGTCTCTATCCAACCTCTGTTCCCTTGTCCGAGGACCTGACACGGCTTGGGTACACAGAGGTTGTGGAAAAGCGAGAAAACCCAAGTTGGGCACCAACGCCGTCCATGCGCGAGCGTAATCCCGAGTGGCCCGCCATAATCCCGGGCGGCGATCCGACGAACCCGCTTGGAACGCGCGCGCTCTACTTGTCCTGGCAATACTACCGGATTCACGGGACCCAGGACACGCGCAAGATCGGACGACGGTCGTCCAATGGTTGCATCGGCCTTTACAATGAGCACATCGAAGAGGTGTTCGAACGCGTCCCTGTTGGCACGAAGGTCAGGTTGATTTGATCGGGCGTCATGCTCTTGTCGCAGTCATAATTGCTGCGGGTCTAGGTGCCGGCTTCTGGTGGACAGGGCCGAACGGCAAGGATGTAGAGTCCAATGCAGGCAGCAAGTCCCGCACCGGTGTGGCCATGGCCGATGTTTCGATACCGAAAATGTTTTCGACCAATGCCGAGCTTGGCAAGTTGGCCTTCGACGCCAAATGCGCGGTCTGTCACGGCGCCAATGCAGCTGGGCAGGACGGCGTGGCGCCTCCACTTGTGCACAAGATATACGAGCCCAGCCATCATGGTGATGCGGCATTCCTTTTGGCCGCCAAGAATGGCGTCCGGGCGCATCACTGGCGGTTCGGGAACATGCCACCTGTTGAAGGTGTGACCGACGGAGACGTCAAGATGATCGTGGCTTACATACGCGAGTTACAGCGCGCAAACGGGATCAACTGAATTGCCTGACGAGCAAAACCAAAAAGGGTTTGAAACGGCGGATTTGCATATTCCCTGGGGGCGTTTCTGAGAGATAAAGCCCAGACCGCATGGCAATCCATATCATGGACATTGATTTGTCCGAGAACCGAGGTACCAATATGACACTGAGAATGACCCGCAGGCATTTCATCGCGTCCAGCGCCGCGCTGGCGGCACTCGGTACGCCCCAGGTTCATGCGGCTGGGCTTGAGGATTTGCGCGTGCAGGTCGCCGACATCCAGCTTCTGCCAGAGCAATATGGGCGAACTAAAATCTGGGGGTTCGATGGTATCGCGCCGGGCCCGGAAATCCGTGTTAAACAAGGCGCGCGGGTACAGAGGCGGATCATTAATGACTTGCCCGATCCGACATCGACCCATTGGCATGGAATCCGCATCGACAATGCAATGGATGGGGTGGCGGGGCTGACGCAGGATGCCATTCGCCCCGGGGAAAGCTTTGATTATGATTTTGTCGCACCCGACGCGGGCACCTATTGGTACCACGCGCACAACCGCTCGTTCGAGCAGGTCGCACGCGGTCTTCAGGGTGCGCTGATCGTCGAAGAGCCGGAGCCGGTCGATGTCGACCGCGAAGAGGTCCTGATCCTGGACGATTGGCAGATCGACCCGGAGACAGCCCAGATTGCTGATACTTTTGGAGCGATGCATGATCTCAGCCATGCCGGGCGTCTTGGAAACTACATCACCACGAACGGTGTCTTCAATCCCGCGAAGCCCGTGAAACGGCATGAGCGTCTGCGCCTGCGGCTGATCAATGCGTCCAACGCCCGTATTTTCCAACTCGCACTGGATGGTCTCGAAGGCTGGATCGTGGCCATGGACGGGATGCCGCTGGCCATGCCGCAACCTGCGAAGGGTCCGTTCCTGCTGTCGCCGGCGCAACGGGTGGATCTGATCGTCGACGTGACCGCAGAAGTCGGCAGCACGGGCCATGTCGTGCAATTCGACCGGAATGAGAGCTTTTCTCAGGTGGCCTTCGATGTAACAGGCGACGGCACACGTGCGCGGCGCGAAACGCCTCAGCCCCTGCCGCCAAATGCCCATGCCATGCCCGATCTGGCATCGGCAAGGGACATTCAATTGCTGATGGAAGGCGGTGCGATGGGCGGCATGCGCGGCGCCATGATGGGCGGTCGGATGTCTTCGATGCGAGACATGATGCAGGCGGGAAACTTCTGGGCCTTCAACGGCGCGGTGGGGGGCATGGATGGTCCACCCCTGGCGGAGCTATCGCGCGGTGAGACTGTTCGGCTGAAGATCACCAATGACACATCGTTTCCGCATGCCATGCATCTTCACGGTATGCATTTTCACGAGATTGCAGCAGATGGCAGCCTTGGAGCGCTGCGCGACACCACGTTGCTCGACCGGGGCGAAGTGCGCGACATTGCCTTCGTGGCCGATAATCCCGGCAAATGGCTACTGCACTGCCACATGCTGTCGCACGCGGCGTCCGGCATGATGGCATGGGTCAATGTGTCATGAGAGGTATGGTTGCCATCTTCACGATTGGTGGCTTGGCGGCTCTCGGGGCGGTGGCTTATGTATGGACCGGGTCTGCCGCCGATGTCCAAAGCGGCGTTATGCCGGAAAGCGTCGATCTTGTCGCCGGCAAGGCCCTCTACGCCGAGACCTGTGCCGCGTGCCATGGGGCGAATCTGGAAGGTCAGGAAAACTGGCGAAGTCCCGGCGAGGACGGTCGGCTGCCCGCACCGCCACACGATGAAACCGGTCACACCTGGCATCACGGCGACCAGGTTCTGTTTGACTACACGAAACTTGGGGGCCGCGAGATAATGGCTGCCCGGGGTATGGATTTCGACAGCGGCATGCCCGGCTTCGGTGCCCAACTATCCGACCAGGAAATCTGGAACATCCTCGGTTATATCAAGTCGACCTGGCCCAAGAAAATTCAGAACATGCAAGCCGCGCGCACCACGGGCGTACCGGTGAATTAGGAGAACTCTCATGAAGATTTTTATGGCAATGGCTCTGGTCGCCACTCTGATCACCCCACTTGCGTCTCATGCCGACGCGCTCAGCGAAGACCGGGTCAAGGAGTTGGTTCTGGAGGCCATCCGCGAGAACCCCGAGATCGTCCTCGAGGCGGTTCAGGTCATAGAACGGCGTGAACAGGAGCGGCAGGCGGCCGCAGCGGCGAGTGTCCTCTCCGAAAACCGCGATCTCCTCGAGAACGACCCGAACGCGCCTGTTCTCGGCAATCCCGAAGGCGACGTCACCGTCGTGGAGTTTTTCGACTACAATTGCCCTTATTGTCGTCGCGTGAAGCCGCATATCGAAGCGCTGTTGGACGAAGATCCCAATGTGAGGCTGGTCTATCGCGAGTGGCCGATCCTCGGAGATGGCTCCGTTTTTGCCGCGCGCGCTGCATTGGCCGCGCGAGAGCAGGGAAAATACGAGGAGTTTCACTGGGCGTTGATGGGCATGCAGGGCCGGGCCGAGGAAGCCTCCGTCATCCAGGTCGCGCAGGACGTAGGGTTGGATATCGCGCAGCTGAGACGGGACATGCAGGCGCCCGAGATTGATGCCCATATTTCGGCGTCAATGGAAATGAGCCGCGCGCTCGGCTTCAATGGCACACCATCCTTTGTGATCGGAGACGCGCTGGTTCCGGGGGTCATCGAAGCGGATCAGATGATCCGTCTTGCACAGGAAGCGCGTGCCGCCGGTCAATAGATTCCCGGCAATTGGCGAACGGACATAGTCACAACGAGTGGAAGAGGTACTTTGATGGCCAAAATAACGCGTCGGCACTTTGTGGTAGGGTCTGCAATGCTCTTTTCGGCGCCGCTCGCCGTGCCGACATCGGCAGCGCCTTCGTCGCCGCGCGCGATGTGGGATGTCTGGGATGCGCAAGTCACGCCTGCGGGCTATGACCCCTCAACCTCCAATCCCTGGGGGGTTCATCCGCGTTTTTTACCGGTACGGGTTGAGGCGAAGGCGGGCCTCGTGCCGGGTGATATCCATGTCGATGCCGTTGCGCGCTATTTGTATCATATCGAGCCGAATGGAGGCACGGCGATGCGCTATGGCGTGGCCATCGCACGCGGGACATTGTACGAACCGGGTGTCTACACGATCCAACGGAAAGCCAAGTGGCCAACGTGGCGACCAACGGATGCCATGATCGAACGCGACCCTGATCTTTTTGCGCAGCACGCCGAGGGGATGGATGCAGGGCCGACCAACCCGCTGGGGTCCCGCGCACTATACCTTTACGTTGGGAATCGAGACACTTATCTGCGCATCCACGGATCGCCGTACCCGCAATCAATCGGAGGTCGTGCAAGTTCGGGGTGCGTGCGCATGATCATGGCACATATCAACGATCTCTATCCCAATGTGGAATCCGGCAAGACAGCTCACCTTTACCCGCCCGAAGATGCGATCGGCAGCTAACCGGGCAGCTTGATGCTGCTCAGAGCATTCTGGACTAGCTCACCGCCTGGCAGATTGGATTGCCTTGTGGCGTTCTTAGCGGCAACCAGGTCGCTTCGACCGGGCCGTCGTGCAGATACCAAAAGCAATTGTCATTCGGATCAAGCCGGACTTTGTTCAGGTTCTGATATGGCGCAGCGAGACCGATGAGTGGTTCTGGCAACTCAGTGAAGGCACCGTCCGCATCAACTGCAGGCGTCGTGGCACATCCAGTCAGCAAATACGCGCCTAAAATCGGGCCTAGCGCCTTAAAGGTAAAGGTCGCGCTGATCCGGGGCTTCAATCCTCTGGACCTTTTTCCAGAACCGTCGCCTGATAACCGGCTTCCGCGAGAACCTGAAGCAGGGCAGCCGTGGGGACTGTCGTTTCGATCTCTATCGAGTGGGCGCCCAAATCCGTCCGCATGGTTGCCGACGGATCTGCGGCATTTACCGCTTTTTCAATTGTAGCGACGCAGTGGCCGCAGCTCATATCTGGGACGTGAAGTTTCATGGCGCATCCTCTTCTCACCAATTGCAAATAGGGGGTCCAGTTGGTGGAAGGTCAAGCGTATAACGATGTCGGGACAGGGGCTTTTGCGGCAACGGGTGCGCTGCTGTTCGATGTCTTGCTGCTTCCATGGCCGGACTTCCCCATTGTGAAGAACATCACGCCATGTGCGCCGAGGCAGAGGGTGATAGGGGTAAGAACGCCCAAACTGTCCTGAAGCCCAGAAAGAGTGCCGCCTCGGGCAAAGAAAACAAGCGACGGACGTATCATGGCCGCGCAGCACACCCACATGCCGATGTGCATCGTCTTTGACTTCTGCGGCTGCTTTTCTTGATCTGATATATTCATAGAACACACTCCAAAATCGGAGATAGCGCACCGATCGCTCGTCCGACAAGCTTACACATCGATACATTCCAATTAGAAACAGAGGGTTAGCGACACTGCAGACCGATGTCGTAGCAACTGAATAAGAAATATCCGATGACCCCTTGAGCTTCCAGTGACTAGAAGCCTTATATCTGCTTCGAACGCGCAATCGAGGTGACACCCTATGACCGACATCAACCAAACAACGCTCAGTATCGAAGGCATGACCTGTGCATCCTGCGTGGGTCGTGTTGAAAAGGCATTGGCGGTGCTTGACGGGGTTTCCGATGTCTCCGTCAACCTCGCGTCTGAAACGGCGCGCCTTTCGCTGGATGATCCGGCTCGACTTACCGACGCCACGCAGGCGCTTGCCTCCTTGGGTTATCCGGCCCGGACATCCAAGGTCACCTTGAACATCGCATCCATGTCCTGCGCGTCCTGCGTCGGACGGGTGGACAAGGCCCTGGCGGATGTGCCCGGCGTGCTTTCAGTGGGCGTGAACCTGGCGGCAGAAACGGCGACGGTCGAGTATCTGGAGGGCGCGGTGTCCTTGGGCGACTTGATGGCCGCGTCAGCGGCGATTGGCTATCCCGCCGAGATTGCCGAAGCGCAGGCGAGCCAGTCTCGCGTCGCACGCAAGGCAGAAGAAGCGGACGGGCTGCGCCGCAGTGTTCTTTTGGCTGCAATTCTTACGCTCCCGGTCTTTGCCCTCGAAATGGGCGCTCATCTCATCCCCGCCTTTCATATGGCGATCGAAACCAGCATCGGAACGCAGACCTCCTGGGTGGTTCAGTTTGTCCTTGCAACACTCGTTCTCTTCGGGCCGGGTCGTCATTTCTATACCAAGGGGTTTCCCGCGCTCTTCAAGGGCGCGCCGGACATGAACAGCCTCGTCGCTGTCGGCACCGGCGCAGCCTGGGGATATTCGGTGGTCGCAACCTTTCTTCCCGGCCTTTTGCCAGAGGGTGTGCGCGCGGTCTATTTCGAGGCTGCAGCGGTCATAGTCGTCCTCATCCTGATTGGCCGCTGGCTCGAGGCACGCGCCAAGGGCCGCACCGGTGCCGCGATTCAGGCTCTACTGGGCCTGCAGGTGCGCACCGCGCGCGTCATTCGGGGTGGTGAGACGGTAGAGGTCGATGTCGATGCACTCGCCGTCGGCGATGTGATCCTCGTCCGGCCGGGTGAGCGGATCCCGGTAGATGGCGAGGTGACCGAGGGGTCGAGCAACGTCGACGAGAGCATGATCACCGGAGAACCTGTTCCCGTTCAGAAAGCCGCAGGTGCCGCCATAACGGGCGGGACCGTCAACGGCACCGGTAGCCTGACGTTCAAGGCCGCACGGGTCGGTGCGGATACCACGCTTGCGCAGATCATTCGCATGGTCGAGGAGGCTCAAGGCGCCAAGCTGCCCATCCAGGGCCTCGTTGACCGCGTGACCCTATGGTTCGTGCCTGTGGTCATGGTGCTCTCTGCGCTTACGGTGGCGGTCTGGTTGCTGGTCGGCCCTGATCCGGCCCTGACCTTTGCACTGGTCGCTGGCGTCTCGGTTCTGATCATCGCATGTCCTTGCGCCATGGGCTTGGCCACGCCCACGTCGATCATGGTGGGAACCGGACGCGCTGCGGAAATGGGGGTCTTGTTCCGCAAGGGCGATGCGCTGCAAGCCTTGTCCGAAGTCGATGTCATTGCACTCGACAAGACAGGAACAGTCACCGAAGGCCAGCCGTCTTTGACCGATCTGGTCACCGCCAATGGCTTCGACCGGGATCGGGTGCTGAATCTGATCGCCGCCGTCGAAGCCCAGTCCGAGCATCCCATCGCCGAAGCCATTGTTCGCGGTGCGCAGACCGAAGGGATCGCCGTTCCGAATGCCACAGGTTTCCGGTCGATCACGGGTTACGGTGTCGCCGCGACCGTCGAAGGTCATGATGTGATGGTTGGCGCGGACCGTTACATGACCCGAGAAGGCATCGACATCACCGCCTTGGCCGAAACAGAAGCGGAGCTCGCGAGCCGTGGCCGGACAGCGCTTTATGCGGCTATCGACGGAAAACTGGCCGCGGTAATCGCCGTGGCGGACCCCGTGAAACCCGCCAGCCAGGAGGCCATCGCAGCGCTTCACGCGCGCGGTTTCAAGGTTGCGATGATCACCGGCGACAAACGCGAGACGGCGGAAGCCATCGCGCGCGAGACCGGGATAGACCATGTGATCGCGGGGGTCTTGCCGGACGGCAAGGTCGCGGCCCTCAACGACCTGCGCGAAGGAGATCGAAAGATTGCCTTCGTGGGCGATGGTATCAATGATGCGCCGGCCCTGGCCCATGCGGATGTGGGCATCGCCATCGGCACCGGAACCGATGTCGCTATCGAATCCGCGGATGTGGTGTTGATGTCAGGCGATCTGCGCGGCGTCGTGAATGCGGTCGAGGTCTCCAGGCGCACGATGTCGAACATTCGCCAAAACCTTGTCTGGGCCTTCGGCTACAATGTTGCGCTCATCCCGGTTGCTGCCGGGGTTCTCTATCCGGCTTTTGGCCTGCTTCTCTCCCCCGTCTTCGCGGCTGGCGCGATGGCGTTGTCCTCGGTGTCGGTCCTGACAAACGCCCTGCGTCTACGCCGCATCGCGCCAGTCTTGCGTGAAGACAGAGACACGATCGCGCCCAGGATCAGTGCTCAAACCCAACCCGCGGAATAGGAGGATCGTCTCATGAACATTGGAGAAGTGGCGGAGCGCTCTGGCATCCCGCCCAAGACCATCCGGTACTACGAGGAAATCGGCTTGGTGAGACCGCAGCGCAGTCGCAATGGATACCGCGCGTTCCGCGAGACAGATCTGCACAAGCTTGCATTCCTGGGTCGCGCGCGCGCGCTCGGCTTCTCGATCGAGGATTGCCGGACCCTTCTGGGCCTCTATGAGGACGAAGCGCGGGAAAGCGCCCAGGTGAAGGCCATCGCCGAAGAACATCTGAGCGCGATCGATGAAAAAATCGGGCAGCTCCAAGCGATGCGCGAGACACTGTCGCATCTCGTCTTAGCCTGTCACGGAGATCACCGTCCCGATTGCCCAATCCTGAAAGATCTTTCCGGCGCGCTGGCGGCAAGCAATCCGTCTTAAAAAAGCAGTGAGGTCTGGCTAGCGTACTCATAAGCCTCGCACCAAATGCGCATTGCCGCGAGTTTGATGAAGGCAAGGAATGCGCCCGAGGTTTTGTCCTATCGGGTGGCGATGCGCCGGAAGGATTTGTTGATGCGGCCGACGAAGTGCTCGACCCTGTTGCGTTGACGGTAGAGTTCGCGGTTGAAGGGAATCGAAATCCTGCGGTCGGATTTGGAGAGGATCACCGTCTCGGCTGCTTGCTGCCGGATCAGCTCCCGGATGTGGCTGCCGTCATAGGCCTTTTCCATTGCCCGGTATTTGAATGCGCAGCATTCGACGAGAGGGGCCAGCACCCCCCTGCCCCGGTTGCAGATCATCCAACAGAAGCGGGGCAACCGGTCCGTCATGAGCCTGTCCCGGCGTTAGCCTGATCTTCAGCGGAAGGCCCATTCATTGACCAACACGTGGATTTTGGTGGCCGGGCCGCCGCGTGAACGACCCATGCATCGTCTGGGATCATTTTTTTGAGCGTGGCACCTGCGTGGGGGACGCGCACCGACGTGCCGTCGATCATGACGACATCGCCGTTATGCGCATCGACGACTGCGTCCATGATCCGGTCCCGGACGCCGGCAAGCGTCCAGCGCCGGAAGCGGTTGTAGACGGTGGAATGGGTCCGTACCGAGCAGGCAGATCGCGCCACCGGCAGCCCGTACGCAGGACGCAAAATTTGCCGGTCATCCCGCCGTTTAACGCCGCGTACTTTCGTGGGGAGGATGGCTCGAATGAGCTGCCATTCCAATTCCTTGAGATCATACCGCGATATTTTCCGCCATCCGCCCGTGCTCTGGACCAAAGTGAATCACAAGCCGCTGATCTTGGAAACAGATTTATGAGTGCGCTACCTAGGGCACGGCAATGGATCGCGGATTAAGCGCTGTCTCTGGTCACTATCCTGCTCGTCTGGCAGGGCCTTGTTGCACAAATCGGTGTTTGACCGCATTTCCCCTTTTCCCGGACGGGCTTAACCTACGGCCTCAGTGACGGGTAGGCCAAGCGCGGTGTAGCGGTTGAGGACGGCGATGCGGACCTGGACTTCCGCGACCTGTCGGTCAAAGTCTGTCGCCATGAACGATTGGCCCAGCAGCTTCACACAATGCATCTTGGTTTGGACACGGCTACGGCGGTGGTATCCGCTCCATCTTCGCCATACTGCGCGGCCCAGAAATCGTGATGCATGGACCGCTTCGTTGCACGCAATTGCGCCAGCACTTGTCGGTTTCCACGGCTTGGCATTCTTACAAGGTGGAATGACGGCGTGGGCATTCCTGGCGGCAATCGCGTCGTGACATTTACGGGTGTCGCAGGCACCATCGGCGGTCACGAAACCAATGTCCTGTTCTTCGGGGATTTGGTTCAACGGGTCGTTGCTACCACGGTACGGTAGGGGTCACGTCCACAATCTCGGCTGGGAAAAGCACGCTGTCGTAGCAACCTCGTCTTCAACGATCTCCAGATCCGGCGCAAACTTCGGATCACGCAGCCATTTGTGAATAAGATTGGTGTTCATGGCATACCGCCGAGCGACCTGCGTTACTGATACCCCGCGCACGCATGTTTGCGCACGGATCGACATCTTCTACTCATCCGACCAAAACCGCTTCTTCTGACCCTTCTTGCCCGCCACATCTGCCCTCAAGATGTCCACTATCGTTGGTGGACACTATCAACAAAATCCATGAGGCGTCAGTGCAGCCCGGCAGGACGCTTACAAAACACCCAAAAGCAAGAAATCACGGAAGGAATAGCGCTATGAACGGTTCTCTCCTTAGGGGCACGTTGCAGATTCGAATCCTGCCGGGGTCACCACTGAACTCCCAGAGAATCTGTCTCACGCGTTTGGGTTTGAATTCCCGCGCGAATTCAAACGCTTTCCCTTTGGGCGATCCCAGAGAGACGCAGCGGGCAGCACATCATACCCCTGAACTCTGCCATTGTCACAGTAGGTCGATTGCATCGGTGCGGTTTCTTGGGAATTTTCCCTGTTAAGGGCCAATTTACAGGGAATTTTGACGAAAAAACGTGATTTCGATTGGAATATTTCGTAATTTAATGAGCAACTACAAAAGGTTAAGGGGCGATTTTCCTAAAGCGCGTAACAGGGAATTTTTTATCAGGAACAGGGAAACAAATCCGAAGGTCAGGGATTGGTTCTGGGCTATTAGGGAAGGCCTTTTTTGTGAGGCCGAAGCGGATTTCCTGGGCTGTCCAATCCAGCGGGATGTGCGTGCGAATGAGCATTTCCAGGGTCAGTTCCGTCGGCTGCGATCCGGACAAAATGGCTTCTTGGAGCTTGGGTGAGAGCGTCGCCAGCGGAATGACACGGCGGGCATCCGTTACGCGACGTGGCGGGATCAGGAGCCGTAGATAACCGCCTGTGTCTTCTCGACTTCGCAGATTTCGTCCATGAGCTTTTCGAGCAGGGCAACGGCTTCGGTGAAACCGACGTCGAACACTTCTACAAGCGCGCGGGCCATGTCGTAGAGGCCGTAGATGGCCGCTTCGATCAGGTTCTTAGCAAGCTCGGTAATGTCGGTTTCCTTGAAATAGTCATAGAGCATCTTGGCGACCGAGATCACGTCGATCAGCAACGCTTTGCCTTCTTTCGCGATCCACGACACGAAGGCTTTGATATCTTTCAGGATATCTTCAAGGAAGGCTGTGACGTTGTCTTCGATCCAGATGATGATTTCGTCGAAGAGGTTTTTCAGCAGGTTCGCGATTTTCGTCGCGTCGAGCATGAAGTTCAGGTCGAACGAAATCGACTTCCAGTGGAAGGACAGCTTGACGGTCAGTTCGGCCTTGGTGGAGTTGACCGTCACGTCGATGGAGAGCGAGGCGTTGGGGCCGTCGATCACCGTGCCATCGGGGATGAGCTTGATCCCCAGAACGGACAGGCCGTTGGTGAACGTGTGGTTGAAATCGAAACTGCCGTCAGCGTGGCCCATGAAACCCGTCGAGCTTGAATAGGCGGCGGCAAAATGGGCGGTGAAGATCTTGCCCAGTTCGGCGGCGAAATTGACTTCGAACCCCTTGTCGGTGGCCGAACCGGAGAAGCGGATCTCTTCGAGGCCCATGAGGCTGACCCCGCCGGAGAAGGCGAAATAGGGTTCTTGGCCGTCCTGGCTGAGCAGGGTGAGCGGATTGACCGGGCGGATGGCGTTGGCACCTTCCGGCACCAGCGCAAGGTATTCCGGCATGGTCACCAGCATGACGCCTGGCGTTGGCGCGCCCTGGGCCAGCGATTTGGTGTTGATCGAAGCAGAGGGGCCGGTGGTGCCGGTTTCGTCGGAAATGACGAGCACGCCGAGAAGATCAATCTTCTTGTTCAGCTTGCCGCTGGCGATGATACCGACGCTTTTTTCAACCTGGGCAAACAGCGTCAGTTCGAAATCGTAAAAGAAGATATCGGCGTCGAGCCCGATACCCATTGGGTAGTGGTAGCTTTCGGGCGGTGGCGAGGTCCAGCCGTTGGGGTCGTCGACCACGTAGAAATCGAGCTTCTTGAACGCGAGCCCGTTCAGGAGCGGGACCTCGGACAGGTCGAGATCGGTGAATTGCTTGATCAGTGCGGTCAGTTCCAGCTTTTTGCCGGAGCTGGACTCCAGTGCGAAGACAAGAGCGGCCGGGGCCTCGAAATCGATGATGGCAATGCCCAGCTTCAGGGTGAACTTGTTCGGGGCCTCGCCGATTTCAAAGCTGCCGAGGGCGCCGATGGTAATGCCGGCGTCATCGAGGCTGACGCTGAGGCCGAAGCCCTGCACTTTGAGACCGTGCAGGCCGAAGGGTTCGTTCCAGTCCGAGACGCCGAGCCCGATCGTGGCGCTGGGTGTGCTGCTGATGATGATCGTGCCCGCGCCGGTGAGTTTGAGCGACTCGGTCTGGAATTTGAAGGTGGCCGAGGTGGTGAGCGTGAACTTGCCCTCACCGGGGACGATATCGAGCGTGAGCCCGTCCCAAGTGAGGTCCTTGTGGACCTCGACGGCGGGCAGGACGGCCTTGATATCGGATTTCTTGATGTCAGAGGTGTCGATGAATGCCGAGAGCTGCAATCCCGTGCCTTTGGGAAAGACAAGGCCGAGCGGTTCGAGCGCCTTTTCCGACAAAGACAGTTCGGAGAAGAAGGTGACGCCCTTGCCGAACTTGTCGGGCACGAAGGGCAGATTATCGAAATTGTCGAGCGTGGCGTTGGGGTTTTCGAGCGATGACAGGATCACGCCAGCGTCGTTGATGGCGATCGCGTCGAAAACTGGCTTTAGCCCGGACCAGATGGAATCGGGTGTCCAGGTGGGCGCTACGAGCAGCCCGGCAACGAACCCGTCGCCGCTGTCGCTGCCGCGGACCACCTCGAACAGGAGATCGACAGCGCCGAATTTTTCGATGGTGATCTGGGTTGAGGCGGTGAAATCGTAGACCGTGCCGCCGCTGGTCTGTGGCAGGTTGGTGGCGAGCATTGCGGTGCGCGTTTGGGGGTCGGATTTGGTGATGGTGAGCTTGACCTCGGTTTTGGTGAGGTGAATCTCGGGCAGGCCGGAAACCGAGGGCAGGAAAGAGCCGGTTAACTTTTCCGCAAGTGCGCTGAGGTCGATATCGGGGAAGGTGCCCTTGAGCATGAAGGAGCCGGGCAGCGTCCAGTCCATATAGAATGTCGCGAACAGTGCATTGGAATTGTCGTAGACGTTGGCGGTGGCCGAGATTTCGCCGGAGAAACCCGATTTGCCAGTGGTGTGCGACAGGCCGAGGCTGGCCTGGGCCAGCTCGATCTGGGCGATCCCGACCGGGATTTTCCAGCTTGACGAGACGGCGAATTGAAAGCCGTAGGTCTTGGCCGTGAGATCGGCACTGACCTGCAACTCGTCAATCGCGATATTGGGGATGTCCTTGGTTCCCGGCAGGAAGGCGTCGAAAATCTGTTGGATGGTGATCGGAGTGTCACTGTCGAGACCGCCGGTAAAACGCATCTGCGGATAGCTGCCGGTGATGCGCACGGGGATGGATTTGAGGAACTCGAACTCACCCGAGATGGTGGCGAAGATCGCCTTTGTCCCAAGCGGGTCGTTGATCGTGAAGCCGATGGTGATATCCGGGATTTCGACGTAATCGGGGACAACCGTCAAGCTGTGGCTGGTGCCCGCGGTAAGGCCGACCGTGGCCAGCGACATTGCCTTGGTATCGACGGCAACCATGAGGTCACGCAGTTCCACCGCGTCGGTGATTTTCACGTATTTGTCGAGATAGCTGCCAATTGGGGCGTTGTTCACGAAACCGTCGAATTCGGATAGCGCGTATTTCGAGATCTGGCGCAGGTCGGCGTCAAAGACTAGAAGCGCGCCGAGTGCTGTGAAGTCCATGGTCACAGGGACCGGCGGAACGGTCGTGGGTTTCGGCAACGACAGATCGGCCGAAAGCTGCAGGTAGGTATAAACCGGCGGTGGCGGGGTCGGGGTTTTGTTGAACGGGTTCGTGGCCGATGAGATGGCCGAGAAGGTGAGCGGCAGATCAATGTAGCCAAACGCGCTGGAGGCCGCCTGGCCCGAGGAGAGCGTGATCAGCGGCGCGTCGAGTGGGCCGGACACGGCACCGGTAAAATCGGTGAACTGCGGAGAGCCGGGCAATTGCGCGAGCACGCCGATGACCCCCGAAAGGTCGACACCCGACATGCCGAGATCGAGAAAGGCGGTGAGCGCCGGGCGGTTGCCAACGGCGGGGCGGTTGATCGAGGTGAAGCGCAAAACCGGGCCCGACCAGCCGAGTTTCGACAGCGGCGCGGCGGTGCCTTGATCCCAGGCGGGAAAGGAGGTTGTCAGGCGCCAGTTGCTGTCTGTGACGGGCAGTTCCAGAAGCATCGACGGTTTGCCCTCGTCGGCCAGATCGAACGAGAGCGAAGCGGTGCCGTCGACCCCGAGGATGCCAGTGGCAGAGCCCGTGAATTGCACGCTGCTGCCATTGATGGCGGGGTCTGTCGGGGCGGTGAGCGTCAGTTTTTGCGTTTTGGGGTCGAGATATCCGGCCAGAAGCTGATCAATATGCGGGGCGCCAAGCGTGCCCTGTGTGAGTTCGAATTTCCTGGACGTGCCACTGCCCGAGATCATCCCCTCAAGGGCCGATTTCAGCTCTTCCAGCGTAGTGATCGTTGTCATCGCGAATATCTCCCCGATGTCCTGCAATGGGCGTCAGCCCAGAGAGGACACCTTGATGTTGTAATTCGTGCCGTCAGTGGTGAAGCGCAGGTCGCCGTTGGTGCCGGTTAGGTAGACGCATTTTTGTGATTGGTTGGAGCTGTATGGCAGGCCCTTGCCGCCCGAACAGTTGATCGAATGCGAGGTGCCCTTCTTGATGTAGTCGGCGGCTGTCAACTGGTTCAGGGTGGTGCAGTTGGGATGGGCGTAGCTGAGATTCGTGCCCGAGGCCGAGATCAGCGCCGCATCCGGCGCGAGCGTGTCCTGAAACGTCTCTCCTGTGGATTCGAGCGCGCCATGATGGCCGGGCACAAGGATGGTACTTTTGCTGAGGAATTGCGCGGAGAAGTTGGACAGGATCTCGTCTTCGGTACCCATGGTGGCATCGCCGGGCAGTAGGATACCGAAGTTTCCATAGATCAGTAGCAGAACGACGGAGCGGGAATTGGGGCTGTCACCCGCGCCTGCCGACAGGACATAGACACCGGTGTCGTGTGTTTCTGAATCGGCGCCCTGAAAATCCGCATCGGGATAGCTGTGATGGTATTCGTTGGTGAACTGCCAGACTGTTACCGAACCATTGGGGCGTTTTTCTTGCGCCCGAACCCAGGCCAGTGTGCCCGCATCAAGATCTTTGCGTTTGCCACCGTAGAAAACCGTCCGGGGGTGTTGCGCCTCGGGGATGGAGGGAATCCAGGCGGTGTGATCCCGGTCGCCGTGGGTGAGAACAACGCAATTGATGTTGTTCCCACCCGTGACGCTGGTGATGTACTGGCTCACATGTTTGAACTTCTTGTTGTTCGTTCCATAGGCTTGCGAGCCGCAATCGACGAGCATGAAATTCCCGTTCGGGTAGCTGACCAGAATCGAGTTGCCCCGCCCGGAGGCGATCACGTCGACCATCAGCTTCGGATTGCCAGAAAGATTGCCGGTTTTATAGACCGTCTTGCTTGGAGCCATTGTGCCGCCCTCCGCCTCAGAGACCGAGCTTCTTGAGGCCGCCGTTCAGCGCCTCTTGCACGTTACCGAGCATGTCCTTGGAGTTCATCGCCGAATTCAACTTGCTTTTCAGCGTGTCCTGGAACGAACCTGTGTTGGCGATCCACGACGAGACTTTGTCATAAAGCGTGGGTTCGCTGTCGAAGCCTTCCTTGTTGCCGAGGATGATTTGAAGATTGCCGATGGTGAGCTTCATGCTCTTGACCGTGGCCGCCAGGCTGCCGCTGGTGTTGGTGAAGCTGGTTTCGACGGTGAAAGAGACCGCCTGAGCTTTGTCCGAGAAGGTGCCTTTCACATGGAACCAGCCCTTGTCACCGGTCTTTTCGGTGACGCTGGCAAAGGCGGTCAGCGCGCGGTCGCGATTGAGCGGGTAGAGCGGCAGGTGCTTGACGATTTCCTGCGTTTCGAGATCGAAGATCGGGATACCGATGCCTTCTTCGTAATTCGCGGAATGCGCTACCACGCCGACATTTTCATCGGCGGTGGCGGTGGGGATATAGGCCATGACTTCGGCAGTCTGGCAGGGATTGGTTTGCGTCTTCTGGAACTTTGTCACCTGCGATTTGAAATGGTTCATGGCATTCGACAGCTCGGCGAATTCATTGTCGCTTTGCGCGAGAATTTCGGCTTCGAGATCGACGCCTTGCTTTGCGGCAAGTTGTTGCGTGGCCATCTGCAGATAAAACGAGGACTGAAAGCCGCCCTGATATTGCGTGCCGTCCCCGATGGGCGCGGGCGCGGTGCCGGTCGGGTTCTGGTAATAGGCGGTCGAGGTGTTGACCGCGTCGGCGGTGGTTTTCTGGCCCGCGAGGGTCTGGCGATAGATGCCAGCGGCCTGCACATCAGAGGAGGCGACCTTGTTGATCGTGTCCTGCTGCAGGTAATAACCCCCGACCAGCGTGCGCCCGTTTTCGGACGAGGGCAGGCCGCGGGTGGTATCGTCGCGATACCAGCGTGCGAGGTCGAGCTGTTGATCTTCGCTGCCCGGGGCGGTGGTGGCGCCGGGCGACATGAGAACCTCATCTGCGGACACGTTGCCGCCGGTGATGGCGGCGGCAGAGGCAATGGCGCAGCCCGACACGCCAGACACGCCGACATCGTAATTGCCGGCATACAGCAGTGCGCCGAAATTCAGCGTTAGCGTGACGGAGGTTTCCGTGGCGCTGGTGGGGGTGCAGGTTAGCGTGCCTCCCTGATAGGTGCCAAGCCCGGACAGCTCCGTGTCGGACATGGAAATGCCCATGTATTCAAGCGCCCAGTCGAACATCGTCTGGGTCGGAATGTCGCCGACATCGACCGTTGCGAAGGGTTTGATGTCGATCCCGAGAGTGCTGTTTTGCAGCCCGTTCTTGATGATGTTGCCGAGGTAGAATTCGCCCGACTTCGGATTGTCGAGAAACTTCCAAAGCTGATTGACGAGGTTGCAATCGTCGTTGTTGAGCGTGTCTGCGAGATCGGACATGGGCGGGTCTCCTGTTCTGAGATTTGGTCAGGTGCCTTCGGAATCCTCGAAACGCTGGTTGACGACATGATCAGCCAGCGCCTGCAGGGCGTCCCGGTGCGGGGTTGGGGGGAGAAGCTTGAGATTGATGCCTGCCTTGGCGATCATGGTGCGGGCATCGCCAAGCGCGCGAATCCAGCCATCACCGTGGCGGACCAGGTCGCGGGCTTTGGTTACGGTTTCCGGTGCGAGCGTTTCACCACGGATGAGCCCCTGAAGCGGGTGGTCAGGGGCAAGCGTTTCAAGCGTGTAGAGAATGGGCAGGGAAAGCCGGCCGCGATCGAGGTCGATCAGCTGCTGCTTGCCCGCCGCTTCGCTGCTGCGGACCACATCAAGCACATCATCCATCACCTGAAACGCGCGGCCCAGAAGCGTGCCGAAGCGTTTCAGCGGGCCGATCGCGTTCGGTACCGGATCGGGCGAGAGCCGAGCGCCACCTTCGCAGGCGAATGCGATAAGGCGGCCGGTCTTGCGGTCGATTGTGCGGAAATAGCGCCGCAGCAGGCTTTGCCAGTCATGGACCGGTTCGGCAATCATCTCGTCAAGCTGGCCCCGGCAGAGCGCGCGGCCCGCATCGAGATAGTCGCGCATCAGCTCAAGATCGCTTTCGGTGCGGATGAACTCGGCCATCTGGCTGGTCGCCTCGATCCATTGGAGATCGCCGATGACGAGCGCCATTTCATGGCCGCGCGCGGCGGAAATGGTGGGGATGCCACGGCGTGTATCGGCGCGATCAACGATATCGTCATGGATCAGGCTGCCGACATGCACCATTTCCAGCGAGGCCGCCGCCGCGATGGCGTTTTCCGGCAGTGTTTCGAGCGGGGTGCGTGTGCCTGCATGGGCCGCGAGCAGCATCAGGAGAGGGCGCAGCTTCTTGCCGCGCCGGTAGAGCGCGCGTTCTTCCGCGCCCAGATAGTCGGACTGATCGCCGATCATGTCGTTGAGGCGTGCTTCGGTCCGGTCGAAATCTGCCGAAACCAGCGCGCGCGCCGCCACGTATGCGCCGGGCTTTGTCATGAAGAATAGGCTTCCTGCATGGCCTCGAGCGTGGGGAATTTCGCCAGTTGGTCGTTCACCAGCTTTTCAAGGTCGCCGCGCACCGGGCCCGAATTCAGGAAGGTCTGAATGCCAGAGGTGAGGGCACCGCTTGAGACGCCTTCGTTAACGGCGATTTCGGCATATTGCCTGGCCCATTCGGCGAGCCCTTTAACGTCGAAGGTGATCTTCATCGTCTTGGGGTCGACGATGAGCGCAAAGTCGATGATCTTGACGCTTGGCGGGCCGGAAGCAGGGGTGTTGAGCTGAATATGCGCAGTGATCTGCGCCTGCCATAGCTGGGCAACGAACTGCCCTGAGGCTTCGGTGTTCCACTTGTTCGCTGAGCAGGTTTTGGACCCAACGGCTACGGGTTCGCAGCATCCGGTGATGAAGTGGTAGTTGGGCGAGCCGCTGTCCCACGCGGTTGCGGTAAAGACATTGGCGGGGGTGTCATCCTTGGCCACGAGCACGGTTGCCGCGAAGGTGGGTGTATCGGTCGAAAAGGACAGGCTGATCGGGCTCATGTTCGACAGGCCCTGCAGGCGCATGTTGCCAAGCGAAAGCTCTGCCGGTGTGGTGGCGATTGGCAGTACTTTCACGTCGTCGCGGGCACAGGCAGTGCCAAGCACGTCGGGCGGGACGCCGTCGATTGCGAAGGGTTCGCTATCACCCACGGCATGGGCGGGATCATAAGAGGGCAAACCCAGCGAGGTAGAGCCGTTGCGGATGATCGACGGCAGGTAAATTTCGTTGCCGGGGGTATTGTCGAACAGGCGGTTCCAGAGCAGCTTGATCACCTGTTGCAGAATGGGGCCAATTGGGGATGCGGTGGGTGTCGTCAAGGCGTGATACCTCCGTTTGAATGCAAGGCGTCTCGGACGGACCTGTGACTGCGGTCAGGTGACTGCGATCGTGCCAGTGATCGACATCATGCCGCTGAAATCCCCAATCTGGATATTCTCGGGCTGCACCTTGAGGTGGACCTGATCGTAGTCGAAGGGGAACGGTTTGATATCGAAGGCATTGAAGGAGATGCCATTGAAAAGCTGGGTGATCAGCGGGGAAAAGGCCGCGGTCAGGGTCTGCAGCAGTGGATCGGTAACGGCAGAGAGAATCCACTCCACGGGGTTGCCCGAGGGCTTCAACACCAACACGAATGTCGACAGGTTCGAGGTGCGGGCAACCACGCCGGTATTGCCATCGCCCGAGAGCGTGACGGTGCCGCTGGGGGGCGGGGCAGAGTAAAGTTCGTAATTGAGGCCGAACTTGGTGCAGCCGACCTTGATCCCGGCCGAGACATTTCCGCCGATATCGCCGACGAAATGCAGCGTGTTGGCGCCGCTGTTGGAAAAGGCGATGGATTTGATGGCGAAGGAAGCGTTGTAGTAGAGCTTGCCGATCCCGATGTTCAGCTCGCCTTTCTTGCCGCTGCCCTTGCCTATGATTGAGGCGGTGTTGGCCCGCGCCACGGCGATTTTGGCATCGTTGCTCATCAGCGCGAAAAACGCTGCGCTGGGCCAAGATCCGGCGGCGGGCACGGGTACGGGTTTGCCTGCGATATTGGCCATGGCGATGATACGCTGATCATCGACGAAGATTGCCGGTGGCGTCATTTGCAGGCCAGGATATTCCAGCGGCGGCAATTCGATGGACGAGAGCAGCGTCCTGGCCATTTTCATCGCTTCGGGCAGCATGACCTTGTTGAGAAACCATTCGTCCGAGGGATTGTCGGTTGTGCCTGTGGCCTTGAGAGGGTCGAGCGAGAGCACGCCACCGGCCGAAGATGCCTGCACGTAAATTTCGAGCGCGACCTTGTCGGTGGCTGAAGAGCCGTCACCCGAGACGGTGAGGGCCACATCGGCCATCGACATGGTGAAAACCTGGTCTGCAAGTTCGGCCATCAGCCCGGCCTGAACCTTGTCCATCGCGACAGGGTAGTGTCCTTGCGCCAAGGGTTGTGCCAGATGATTTTCGAGGATCGCTTGGGGGTTCGAAGGCGGGGCGAGATCGAAGGTGGGGGGCGATTTCACATCCCAGGATACGTCGAAGCTGAGCCCGTCTTTTGACACAGTCTGTTTGCCAGTGAAGATGGTAGGATAGAGTTGCTTGTAGACTGCAGCGGCGGCGGTGTTCATGCTCGTGGCATCAAGGCCTATAGCCAAATCAAATGAATTCGACATATCGAATATTGCCCTTCCTGAGGCTACAACAGTGAATAAAACAAACGCGATAAACCATTAAGGCGGGAAAGATACAAAAAGGTACACCTATAAGATGTTTGTCACAAATCCCTTTTTTGCAAGGGAATATTTAGGTCAGCCCTTGTTCCCCTGGGGTTTTGACGCAAAGCCAGGGTGGCATAGCGTTTTGCGACAATGGAAATTTGCCCTTTGCTTCCCGTTGGTTGCCGTTGGGGAAGGTGGCGGACGTCAAGTTGTCACAGTATAGAAAAAATTTGAAAAATATTTACTGTTTGCCACCGGCTCGACGTGTCGCAGGCATGACATCCGTCGCGGTCAGGTAAACTCGACACGTAGCGTTCCAAATGGTTAGTCCGGCGCATTGTCGCGGTCGGGGAGGTCACGTCTTAGATCAACCGGTCAGGCCGGAAATCGGGTGCGATTTCGCGCAGTCGGGTCATCATCCTGTGGGCGCGGTCGGGCGCATACATCGGCGGAATCAACCGTACCTCGTGACCCAATGCCGTCAGTTCGCGCGCCCAATGATGGGCACTGCTACAGGAGTACATTCCGATCAGACACGGCGCGAGTTTGGCGAAGAAGGGCAGAACCTGAGCACGCCTCAAAGGACGGTTGAAGACAACCTCCTCATCTTCAGCGATCCCGTGAACCTGGAAACCGTTCTTGGCCAGATCAAGGCCGATTGTCGTAACTTGCATGGGGTGGCTTCTCTCGTAAGCAGATATCGACACCTGCAATATGGCGCATTGCGACGCCAGTTGGAGCAGGAGCCATCCACCCCGTCAGCCGCCTCGAACGAAGCCATCCGATACAGCTCAGCCAACGCGCTTAACACCTGTCGTTATGCATCGCCCTCGCGCAGGCGTTTGGCTTCCTGCGCCGCGTTGCCGCGATGAAACCGGAATGGCGCGCCAAGTTCAATATAAGGACAGACTAGATGGACGACCTCACTTTCGAAAACACACGGTTCGACCCCGACCTCATCGCGTTCCACGGGATCGCAAAAGAGATGGCAAAATCTGTCGGGTATACAGCTGACCTTGGGATCAACGGGCCACTGGCACAGCTTTTACGGCTGCGCGTCGCCCAGATGAACGCCTGTTCCTACTGCCTTATTCTGCACACCAAGGCTGCTCATGATCAGGGTATCTCGGAGGCAAAAGTTGCACATCTCGCCTCGTGGAGCGAAAGCACGCTGTTCAACAAGGAAGAACAGGTTGCGCTGGCTTACTGCGAAGGGCTGACCGACTATGACCTCAAGGGGTTCCCGGCGATGCATGATGCGTTGACGCAATTCTTCGACGAAAAACAGATCGCCGAAATCCCGGCGCTTGTGATCAACATGAACCTCTGGACCCGGTTGAAGCTTGCGCAGGGCGCCATCCCGGTGATGTCCGAGGAATAAAAGCTGACGGGGAAATCCCGCGTGGTCAAGTTCCTCCTGATCCCGCAGTTTCCCCCTGACGACCGGGGCTTATGGCGCGCGCCCTTCGTCGCCATCCATTCTGCCTTTCACAATCAATTCAACCAAGAACGCCACCTCTATTCACGTGCCAATCTCAAACTCAACCGAACCGCCGCACTTGTCGAGTGGCGGCAGCTTTGTTCCGCATAGGTTCACGCGTTTCGCGGTAAACTGAGACTGGTTCGAATAAGTCTGACAGCATCGCCAGTGGCATTTGGGGCTACAGGCTGTTCAAATGATGCTTTGTCAACAAGTCGATCAGCATCGCTTTGGCTGCTGCACGGTGTGCGCGATGGAGGGTGCGGGCGGTTTGGGGGTCTCTGTCCCGAATGGCATTCAAAACTTGGCGGTGGTCGGTGTTCGACCGTGTGGGCTTGGGGCGCATGTGCAGGGTGACCAATCGCGCGCGACGCACCTGATCGGACAACATTGCCACGATGGACTGGACCCGCGAATTGCCGCCTAGCCTGACCAGTTCGGAGTGAAAAGCGTCATCCGCTTCGGCCCACGCGGCGCGATCCTGGCGGATCAAGGCTGCATCCATGTTGTCGATGGCATTGGAGAGGCCCGAAAGATCCTCGGCCGTAAAATCCCGTACGGCGGCATCTGCCGCTGCCATTGATTCCAGCTCGGTCAGCACATCGTAGATTTCGGCCATATCGCTTGCAGAAACGGGTCGGATGCGCACGCCCTTTCGCGGGCGTAACTCAACCAACCCTTGGCCTTCCAGGACCACCAGAGCCTCGCGCACTGGTGTGCGGGACATGCCCAAAGCCTTGGCCAATTCGGTTTCAAGATGGTCGCTTCCAGCGGCAAGTTCGCCGGAAAAGATCAAATCCCTGAGCCGCTGCGTTGCGGTTTGAGCGTTGGATTTTGCTTTCTCCTGATCGTCGGTCATGGCTTGTCCAGCGTTTCGGTCAGATCAACTTTGCAGCCGGATGCGTTGGACGCATAGATGGCGGCTTCGATCTGCATGACGGTCAAATAATCCTCGGCGCGGTTCTCGAAATCATTTTCGCCACGCAGCGCTCCAATGACATGCGCTTGTAGGTGGCCGGCACAGTTTCCACCAAAGGTCCCGCTGGTGTCGGGACCCAGAACAAGCTGGCCACGCCGGTCCCCAAACGCGCGCAAATCCACGGACCCGTCGCCACGCAGTGACAGTACACCTTCGGTGCCTTCGAACTCCGCTTCTCCCATTGTGCAGCGGGTGTTTTCCGCTGCGTGGTCGAGGCTTCGATTGCCGTCAAACAAAGTGCGGACCCCATTCGCGTGGTCAAAGAGGATCACCCCGGCGTCTTCTCCCGCGATCACAGGGTTCACCTTGCGCAGATCGGCATAGACCGCACTTGGGTTCCCGAAGAGAAAGCGAAAGGTGTCGATCCAGTGCACGGCGGTTTCGTGTACCAGAAATCGCTCCATCGTCTGGAAATATGGCTGCCGATCAAGATAAGCCTCAGGGCCTTGTCCGTCGCCGGGGCGCAGACGAAAGGTGGCTTGCAGGGGGCGGCCGATCCGTCCTGTGGCAATTGCCTTTGCGATGGTGCGATACCACGGTTGAAACCGGAAATTCTCGTGAATGATCAGCGGTGTGCCCTTTTCGGCGGCCAGCGCGGTGATGGCCTGCGCTTCTTGCAGGGACGTACAAAAGGGTTTTTGGCAGATGATGGCGCGCAAATCGTGTTGCAGGGCGGTCTTGATCGCCTGAGCGTGGCCCGCCGGGGAGATGATGATGTCGAGAATGTCGGGCGCTGTATCAAGCAGCATGTTGTCGAGCGTGTCGTGGACGGGCAGGCGCGTGGCCTTGGCGGCCTCTACATTGGTGTCGCAAATGCCCGCAACCTGTGTACCTGGGATGTTGTGCCACCCCGCCACGTGAAATTGGCTGAAATAGCCTGCGCCGAGGCAGGCGACACGCATCATGGGTTCAAGTCCAGAGTGGCCGCGAGCGCCGTTGCGCATTCATCAGTTGACGCCGTGCCGCCCAGATCGGGGGTCAAGGCGTGGTTGCCAACCACGTGGTCGTCTACGGCATTTGCCAACCGCGCAGCATCGGCGCACATGGCGGGGGCGTCGTGATGTTGCCCCAACCAATCCAGCATCATGCCCGCGGACAGGATCATGGCAATGGGGTTGGCCTTGCCCTGACCCGCGATGTCGGGCGCTGATCCATGGCATGGCTGGAACACGGCATGGTGCAGCCCGATGTCGGCAGAAGGCGCAAGGCCAAGCCCCCCCATCAGCCCCGCGCCGAGGTCGGACAGAATATCGCCAAACATGTTTTCGGTGACCAGAACGTCGAAATCCCATGGCTTTTGCACCATCCAAAGCGCCGTTGCGTCGACATAGGCGTGGTCTGCCTGTAGGCCCGGATGCTTGGCGGCCTCGGCATCGAAAATCTCGCGAAAAAAGGCGAAAGCGCGAAAGACATTGGCCTTGTCCACACAGGTGACGCGCCCCGGTCCTGTCCCTTGGGCTTTGCGTCCCCGTGCCAGATCAAAAGCGAAGGCAAAAAGCTTTTCGGACACCTCGCGGGTGATGCGCAGGGTTTCACGGGCTTCGTTCTCCGTGACTTCGCCCTTCCCTTGCGTATAAAACAGCCCTTCTGTGCTTTCGCGGATCAGAACAAAGTCGACGGTGCGCCCCTGGGGCAGTGCAAGCGGGGTGTGACCGCCGGGTGGAATGCGCACCGGTCGCACACCTGCAAAAAGATCGAACGCCTTGCGCAGATCGATCTGGGGCGAGATTTCGGTGCCGTCCGCGTAGCGTACATCGGGCAGACCCATGGCAGACAAAAGGATCGCATCGGCCCGCCGCGCACCTTCAAGCGAGGTATCCGGCAGGCTTTGACCTGTCTCGGCATAGTGGGCTGCACCTGCTGGCAGCGTGTTGAAGTGGAAGCTGTAGGTGCCATTGGCCTTGGCCAGCCCATCCAGCAAGGCCAGAGTGGGCGCCATGATTTCCGGGCCGATCCCGTCGCCTTCGAAAACCGCGATGTCGAAGTGTTGTTTCACGATGAACTTTCTCGCGGGCAAGACCCGCGCCTCTTTGCTCTATGTATACATTATTGCATACATTAATTTCTTCAACATCAAATTCGTCCTCGGTATAGGTTTCTCCCCAAGGGCGCTTTGCGGCGCAACACCAACGAAGGGATCCGATCATGGCATTTGCCGTCTGTGTCACGCTTTCCATCCGGCCGGGGGACTGGGATCGGTTCATTCCGTTGATGCACGCCAATGCACAGGCATCCCTGTGCGATGAACCCGGCTGCCAACGTTTTGATGTTTTGACGGACCCCGCATACCCGGACGAGGTGTTTCTTTACGAGATTTACGACAGCGCCGAGGCCTTCGATGCGCATCTTCAAACCGAACACTTCCGCAGCTTTGATGCTGCCGTGTCCGAGATGGTGCAAGACAAGGTCATCAAAACATACGGCGAGGTGTCGCAATGACCGAATGGACTGTTCACGCCGTCAAATACGCCGACCGCAATGCGCGGACCCGTGCGGACAGTTTCATCTTTGATGACAACCACGATGCGCCGCACGCGATGGACTATTACATGTGGGTTTTGCGCGGTGGTGGCCGCACGATCCTTGTTGATACCGGGTATGATGCTGGCGAGGCAGAGGCGCGTGGGCGGCCCATCGTGCTTGATCCACATTCGGCACTTGCCCCATTGGGGATCGCGCCAGACCAGATCGACACGCTGATCGTCACGCACCTGCACTATGACCATGCGGGCGGGTTGCACCTGTTCCCCAATGCGACCTTGCACATGCAGGCCGCGGAAATGGCTTATGCGACGGGGCCGTGCATGTGCCATGACACTTTGCGTATGCCCTTTACAGCCAGCCACATCTGCGAGGCGGTCACGCGGCTTTATTCGGGCAAGGTCCGCTTTTACGAGGGTGATGCCGAGATCGTGGATGGGGTCACGGTGCATTGCATCGGCGGGCATTCCCGCGGGTTGCAATGCGTGCGGGTGCGCACCGCTTCGGGCTGGCTGGTTTTGGCCTCGGACGCGGCGCATTTCTATGAGAACCAGCGGCTGCGCAAACCGTTTCCAATTGTTGTGGATTTGCAGGACATGCTGGATGGATTCGACACGTTGTCTCGCTTGGCAAGCCACCCTGATCTGATCATTCCGGGTCATGACCCTCTGGTTCGCACGGCCTTCCCACAAGACATTGCGACCCATATCACGCGGCTGGACATGGGCCCCTCGAACCCGATCGATCTGTAAGTCATCACAAAGGCAAACAGCCCTTTGCACGAATCCTCCAAATGTGTTAGCGCTAACACAACTGATGGAGGAAGCCCATGACACTGAATGTAGCAATCAATGGTTTTGGCCGTATCGGGCGCAGTGTTCTGCGCGCTTTGCTGGAAAGTGGACGCACTGATATCAAAATCGTCGCAATCAATGATCTGGCAGATCCGGAAACCAATGCGCACCTGTTGAAGTACGACAGTGTGCATGGACGCCTGCAAACACCTGTTACGCTCGAAGATGGGCAGCTGCACGTTGGGACCCATAGCATCCGCATCACGGCTGAGCGCGATCCGGCGGACCTTCCATGGTCAGACGTTGACATCGCATTGGAATGTACCGGGCGCTTTACCAACCGCGACGCGGCCTCTGCGCATCTGGAAAACGGATCGAAACGTGTTCTCGTGTCCGCACCCTGTCAGGATGCGGACCAGACGATTGTCTACGGGGTCAACCACCTTGAACTGTCGGCAAGCGATCTGGTGGTGTCCAATGCGTCTTGCACCACCAACTGTCTTGCCCCACTGGCGCAGGTTCTGGACGACGCTTTTGGCATTGAAACCGGTTACATGACCACGATCCATTCCTACACCGGTGATCAGCCCGTGTTGGATACGGCGCACAAGGACCTGTACCGCGCCCGCGCCGCGGGGATGAGCATGATCCCGACTTCGACCGGGGCCGCGCGTGCTGTGGGTTTGGTCCTGCCGCATCTGGCCGGACGGCTCGATGGGTCCGCGATCCGTGTTCCAACACCCAATGTATCGGTAGTCGATCTGTCGTTCATGCCCCGCCGCACCGCATCCGTTCAGGATGTGATCGACGCGGTCAAGGCGGCATCGGCCACGGGGCCGCTGACGGGTATTCTTGGCGTGTCGGATGATCCGACTGTTTCGGTTGATTTCATGCACGATCCGCATTCATCGATCTTTGCTGCGGACCAGACAAAGGTGACCGAGGGCGGCATGATCCGCGTGGTCAGCTGGTACGACAACGAATGGGGCTTTTCCAACCGTATGCTGGACACGGCTGCGCATATGGGTGCTCTGATCAAACCCGCAGAACTCGCCGCTTAGTCGTCCAGGTAATCGAACCGCAAACCGGGCCGGGCCGTCCGCGCCGAGATCTCGCGGTCGCGGCCCACCCAGAAGTGTGCGGCGCCATCGGACCCGCGCGCGTACCGCTGCACCCGGCGCACCCGCAAAGGTGTAAGGGGTATCTGTTCTTCGGCAATGTGCGTGGCTTCTTCGACCAGCTTTGACCGGTACTGCGGATTGGCCTTTGTCGCGGTTTCATCCGTGCGGCCCCGGCGCAACGCAATCTGGCCGTTCAGCGCGGGCGTCTTCGCCTTTTGACGCGGCACGTAAGGTATCCACGCGCGGGCCGTTGGCGATTTCAGTTTGAACTCGGGCAGTGGTCCTTTGGGGCCGTCATCAGGTTCTGACTCGGGGCGATCGCTGTTGGTGCTTATGGTTTCGCCGTTTTCGTCCACGATTTGACGTTCCCACGCCCATACCAGGTTGACGCTTTCATCCCGCATGAAGCGGACCTCTTCGACTTCGTCATTCTCGACCACTTGCATCGCGACATTGGGCGCCATCAGAACGGAACCGTCCAACCCTTCGGCGTTGCCCGCCCCGTCGATTGCGAACATCGCCCAATCAGCCGTTTCCTTTTCGCTGACAACCGGGTCAAGCTCAGTGACGACACCAAAGCTGTCCACCACCTTGACCGATTTCACTTTGCGCACTGATCCAGAGGACATGGGCGCCGGCACGATGTACCAGTTGTTCACGTCCACAAAGGAAAACTCTGGCAACATCAGGGACAGGATGTTGGGTTCAGGGTCTTCGGGGTTCTCGAAATAGGCGTCGCCTTCCTCCATCGCCCACCAACGCGGATCGGGTGCGCCGGGAAAGGTCAGTTGGTTGGGGACCATCGATTGTGTGTCCTGCGCACTTTGCGAGTTGGGCGCATCGACCAGACGTTTGATCCTGAAGTCATGCCAATCCAGGGCGCGGCCGTCATATTCCCCGGCCTCGAATTCGTGCCCACGTGCTTTCAGCCCAAATTCGTATTCCAGCGCCTCGGCATTCCAGGCATCTGCATCCCCGGCGGGTGTTTCGGCCTCGACCAGCGCATCCAGAGGGTCGGCCGGATCCACTGGCCGTTGCGTTTTGCCAATCTGAACACTTTGAAAGGCATATTCCTCGGTCTGGGTTTCGATCTGGGCCGGGCGGCCCCCGCTTTCGGCCTCGAATTCACCGGTTTGCCATTGGCGGGCCAGAAACCACAATGGGTCTTTGACACGCGCTTCCAAGGCCTCGCGCACATCGGGCGAGGTGTTGATTGCGTGAAGCTGTTGGGACTTGATCTCGGGGGGCGGGGGCATCGAATTATTCCTTGATCCGGGTAAAGCCCACGCGTTCCTGCGTGGTACGTTGGAAGGATTGAACCGTCTTGCTCGACAACGAAGTGCGCACAAGCTGTCCATCGGCCAGGTTCAGGTTGCCGGTCTTGAACACCAAAGAGGCTTGCGGAATGCGCGCTGTCTGTTTTGCTCCGGTCCCTGCATAGGCCACGCGGTTCATGCCGGGGCGCAAGGTGGGGCTGGCCAGATGGTCATGGGTGGCCAGTGCACGGATTTGCATGAACATGATCGTCTCGCGCACCATCTGCGCTGCGCGGTCCTCGGTCCAGGAATAGGTGCCGGACTTGGGCGGAACACACAGAAGCAGGCAGTTGGGTGCCTCGCTCTGCGGGGTGTCGTAGTTGACGGCGATGGCGGCATCCTGTGTCAGGCTGGGCCTCTGTTCGGTCCAGTCGTCCACCACGAACCCGCTATAGGTCTTCTGCGCTGCGGGTGCACTTGCGCTGCTCAGGAACAGGCCAAAGTGCCGGGCCACGGGTTCTTCGGCTTCTGACGGCACTTTTGTGTCATCATCCTCCGTGTCGTCAGTTGCCTTGGCCAGTACCGGATAGACCTTCCATTTGGCGTTGCTGCCCAGAAGATCGTGCGCGCCGCGCACGGCTTTGCGCACACGCGCCCATTCGGCCAACGCACTTGTCGTTGCCACTGCCTTGTCCAGCAAAGGCGTGGTCGGCGCGGTGCGCGGGTAAACCGGTGCAATTGGCATGGCATCACCGTCCAGCGCGCCTTGCATGGCCTCCATCAATGCCGACAGCACCCCCCGCAACGCTGCCGCCGTGCCAAGGTCTGCCGTGCGTGCAGCGCTGATCGCTTGCCGCAGGCCTTTGGACTTGGTTTTGAGCGCGCTTTCATAGGCCATGATGCGTTCTTCGGCACCGCGCAGATCGCTTAGCATGTCGCCTGCACTTTCCAGACGCAGCGCCTGCGGCAACCCCAGACCTGCGACACCCCACAGCATATCCTGCAAGGCGGTCCAACGCTTCAGCAGGCTGACGCTTTGCTGGGCCAGACGCTCCATCGTGGTGCCCTGCGCCGATCCTGCCAGCGCAAAGGCGTCGCGGAAGAACTGGTTGCGCGCAGTCAAAAGCATGGCACCGCGTTGATCCACGATCCGCGACAGGGTGCTGGCGCGCGTGCTCATGTCCGACACGGCATGGGTCAGCGAAACGATCATCTCGGCCTCGGTCAAAGGCTTTGACGGATCGGCCGCGGCATTCAGGTCTGCAGCATCCATCGGTCGCGCGCGTTGCCCGATCCGGCGCAGGTGCTCTGCGCGCTCTGGCATCCGCAGTTTGTTTTCGATCTCGTCGGTGTTTATGTCCCAGATCACGTCGCTGGACAGGGCTGATGCGGTGCCCGCCGCGGGCAGTTTTCCCAGTTTCGAAAAGGGTGCGGCGCCTTCGATCCAGCGACGTTTGGCAATGTGCCCTGCGCGGGTGCGCACCTCGGACACGCCACCCACCACGAAATCCATCGCAGTCATTTTCAAATCCGCCTGCAGGCCAAGCCGGGCCTCGACAAGCGTTTCGGGGTCTTCCACGAGTGCTGCGCGCACGGACACCGTTGCCTTGGCAAAATCTGGCAGAACATTCTCAGCCATTGCCGCGAAACTGGCATCGCCTACTGTACGGGGCGCATTGGGATTGGCCTTGGCGGCTTCGGGCAGAACCAGCGTCAGCCGATGGTCTGACCCGTGTCCGTAGCGCTGTGTCTTCAAAACGGACGGCGCGCCGGGCACCGACCCACCAGACAACACATCCAGCCATGCAGCGGCGGCATCGGTCGCCCCCATGCACCGCAGGTGCACGGCTTCGGCTGTGACCAGATCGCTGATCGCATCCAGATCTTCGGACAATGCCTTGCGCAACTGCTGTTGTTTGGTGTTCAAGCCCGAGGTGCTGCCCTCCACCAACGCCAGCCCGTCGAACAGGCGCTGTGGTGTGGGATCGGTCGCAGAGGTTTTGAGCGGGAATTTCTGGCGCAAAGGCAGGATTTCGCCCGCCCCCAGATTGTCGCGCAGCCACCGTTCGCCTCGCAAACCCAGTGCTTCGCCAAGGGTCAGACCCTTGCGCAGCATTTCGAGCAGCTTCATCGCACGCGTGGCCCGCGCAGACCGTAGATTGATGGCGAATGCCCCTTCGTCTCGGTGGCGCAGATAGGCCGAGCGCATGACAGCCGCCGATGTCGCGTGGGCCGCTGTCGGGGCCTGAATATAGCCGTCATTTGCCGCAGTGGCGGACGTTTTGCGCAAGCGGCCCAGCATCCCGTAGTACCCTGCGAACAGGCTTTGGTTACGGTTTTCGGCACGAACCTCTTTCATGCGGCTGTAGGCCAGGCCGATGGCCCAGGCATCCAGACGGTGTTGGAACAAGTCGAACACCTCCAACATCAGCACTTCGAGCTGGGCCGTGCCACCATCGCGGCTGGCAATGGCGCCCAGATGGTGTGTTGCATCCGAAAAGGCCGCGTTCGCGGTGCGGATCACTTCCAGCACTTGCGGTGTGACCCCAGCGATTGAGCCAGGTTTGACAAGGCTCAGGCCCTGCACCGACATCTGCCCGAGCGACTTCATTGCAGGCAGTGTCTGGCGCTTCATTGTCAGGCTCTGGGATTGCAGCGTGCGCAACTTCATATCGGTGCTGCGCTGGGCAGTCAGCTTGCCCCCCATGATCTGCAAGGACGTGTTCCGGGTCAAAGTCTGACGGGCCAGCCGATAAAGCAGGGGCCAGTTGCGATCACTGGCGGTTGGATCGGGCAGCTTGTCGATGGATTCCCGGCGCAAATCCTCAAGGTAGCTTGTGGGTTTGTGGTCATCCTGCCGCCCTGTGACATAGGGACAGCCGATGCTACGGGTGCTGGTGCTTCCTGCATCGCCCACATCAAGGCGGGTCGACACGCGATTGATCTTGAGAATTTCTTCGAGCTTGTCAGACGCATCGGGGTCGTCGGGTTGGATGACAGTGGCACGCTGGGCTGTCACCGAAGGGTAAAATAACCGCAGGCCCGAGGCGTGTGCGCCCATGAACGCCTCGACCCGGTCCTTGGGATCAGCAGATGCGTTGTCATATTCGATCTCGCGGATATCGGTGATCGTTGCCACACCATAGGCGTTGTCGCCGATACGCATGGGCGACAGAGCGCCCCGCGCCACCACGGCGGCCGCCATCGCATCCAGAAACTCGGTCTCGGAGACATCCGTCAGATGGGTCTTGCCATCCATGGCCTCGTCCAGAAGGGCAGGACCGACCACGCGCATCATCGCCTGCGCATCGGCAAAGGCCTGATCCGCCGCGTTGATCCCCTTTTCCAGCACGCTGGGGGACATGCCCAAGGCTTCGGCCAGTAAAGCCGCTGCGCCACCGGCCTGCGTGCCGCCGCCTTCACGGTGCGTGGCCTTTCCGGTTTCCTTGATCACGTCGGCAGGTTGCGCGCGCAGATCCGTTGTCCCCGAAGGAGAGTTGTTGGTGGGTGCATCCTGTTCAAGGAATTCCAGATCCCCATTGGCGATCTGGTCACGCAGAAGGGTTTCGACCTCGTCTTCGGCCTTGCCGGGATGCAGACCAACGGCGATGATCCAATCGGCTTTCAATGCCTTTTCGACCATGTCCTGATCCGAGATGCGCACGCCCATGCCATTGCGAACGGCCGCGTCGAAATCGGTCATCCATTCCAGATCGGCCAGTTGATCGGGCGCATAGGACACGGGGCTGCTTTCGGCGGCGGTGTTCGGCGGGATGCCAGCACCAGTCGCAAGTTCGGTGATCCTTTCACCCTCCAACGCAAAGAGTTTCACCTTGGAAGGCAGGGCCGCAATGCGCCCCACACGTTTGTCCCAGTTGGGATCGGTGCCATCGCCACGGCTGCGCATCAGGTGAATGGCGCGTGCCAATCCGACATGCGCCACAAAGGTCTGCCATGCCTGATTGACACCCTCGTCACGCAGGTCCGGCCAGACACCGCGCGCATCGGCGCTCAGAAAAGTATCGCGTGCCTCGATCTCTTCGGGTGAGGGGGCCGCAATGCCGTCCTCGGCAAAGTTGCTGTCAGGAAACCAGCGGAACCAAATGTGGTCTTCTTTCTGCGGTGTGAAGGCCACAAGGCTACCGGGTTTCTGCACCGCTGTCTTGCGGGCCTTTTCGACACTTTTCTGGCGTGAGACCACGGCTGTCTTGCTGGTCCCCTTGACCGAAAGCCGCGCGGCCTCCACCGCTTTGACCTTGGCGGAGTTGTCCATGACCAACAGCCGCGCGTTGCGCTGCACCACCCGGTACTCAAGCCGGAGCGGCAGCAGCAAAAGCGGGTCGTTGGAGTTTTTGCGTCCCAGCAGATCGTCCAGAACATCGGGGTCCAGAATGACACCGGGTTTGATCACGCCCGGCTTGATCGTGCCGGGCAAGGTGATGCCGGGCGAAGGGTCTGTCGGTTTGATCGTTCCGGGCTTGATAATGCCCGGCTTGATGACCCCCGGCTTGATGATACCGGGTTTGATCACTCCGGGTTTTACGATGCCCGGTTTGATAACTCCGGGCTTTACAACCCCCGGCTTTATAACGGTCGGTTTGGTCACCCCCGGCTTTATAACGGTCGGTTTGATCACCGTCGGTTTCACGGTCGTGGGCCGTGTGACCACCGGTTTCGTGGGCTTCACCTGATGCTTGATCGGCGAAGGCTGAGGTTTTTTGATCGGCTTAACCGTAGAGACACGGGTGGCAAACGCGCCACCTGCACCGCCCGGTTTTACTGTCGGTTTGACCGTGACAGCAGGCTTGGTTGGGGTGCGTTTCACGAACGACCGGTTTGTGGGCCGGGCCGTAAATCGGGTTGGACGTTTCATGGTAAAACCCTCGCAAGTGGCAAGATGGCGGCGACGGGCTTCTGCCAGAAGCTGCGTGCAAGGCTGGCCGACGTTTTGGACCCACCCCACAAATCAGCGCCGTTTCGCGTGGAAATGTTTTTCTGAAAATTGATGTAGCCGGCGTTCAAAGGTTCCATGTGGGACCACGAAAAATCGTCCCAGTCTTCAAGCGCATTCTTTGCAGGCGCTGGGGACAGCTTGCCCTGAATGGGCAAGGTGCGTGCGGCCAGATCGCGGTGCGCCATCGGGAAGTTCAGCGACAGGTTGCCCACGTCGGTGCGCGCGCGCCGCACCGCTGCGGTTGCCACATCAAGTCCAAAGCGCAGACGGCCGACCGGTTCGTATATGACCAGACGGAAATCGTCCGGCTTTGCCATGACCCGCGCATTGGGCAGGTCGAAGCCGAAATAAGCGGTTTCGCGTCCCATCTTGCCAAAGAACTCGGGCTCGAAATCGCGTCCCTTGCCCGGCTTCCATTCACCGCCCGCCCCTTCATTGATCACGATGATCGGATCGCCCAGCTTGCGCACGATGTCGCCCTTGATCACGATGACCATCGCGGCGTTGCCGTCAGGGTTGGCAGGGTTGGCGTTAGCCCCCAGACGCTTTGTCCAGGTGTCAATGCCCGCGATGTCGGCGCTGCCGGTATCATCCAACGGCGCACCCCGGTCCCAGAACCTGTCAAAGATCGTGCCGCGCATATCGGTCGGAAACTCGCGCCACCGCAATTCGTCGTTCATCGCGTGGTTGGCTCCGACCATGAAGGCTTCGATGAAGGCGCGGTTTTCCACGAAAAGGGAAACGGTGTTGTCCGGCAGATCGCCCACCCCTGACAGGATCGCATCGCGCGACAGTTTGGTCAAAGCAGGGGCCATCGGCACCGGGATGCGTGGACTGCGCCACAGCGGATCAAGCTCCTTTTCCTCTTCGGTTGTGCGCCCTTTGATGATGAAATCAGCCTTGAGTTTGGGCAGCGCGATCATTGTGTCGCGCAGTGCGCTGGAAAAGTCCGTTGATTGCAAAGGGCGCACTTCGAACAGGGCCTTGCGCGGCTTTGCGCTGAGCGCACCAGCGCCGAACAGGGTGGTGTAATGGGTGGCGACTGCTCCACTGAGCATGGCGCCACTGAAAAAGGACAGCGGTGCACGAGATTGCGTCACGGCCCCCGAAGACACGACTGACGACGTGGTATCGCCCTTGATGCCGGGGCACGGGATGCGTGTACCAACGGTGTTGGCCTTTTTGGCCATTGGCCGCTTGGCTGCGACCCGGCGCAGCCCGCGTGTGGCAAAGGCACTGGGCGATCCGGAATCGGCCAACGTGTTGATGATCGACCCGACGCCTTGCGCTTTGGGGATGCGCACATAGGGTTGCATGGGTTCGGCCAGCATTGTCACCACATCAGATGGCAGTTTGCGCAGGTGTTTGACGGCCAGTTGGTTGGCCAGCTTTTCCGCGATCCGCAGTTGGCGCAGCTTTTGATTGGCCTCCATGATGCTGTCGTATTGGTCCCATGCGGCCTTGGCGAATTCTTCCTGGTTTTCGCGTACCACGGCAGCCCCCCGGGCGGCTGCATGGCGCATCTTGAGGTCCAGATTGGTGCGGTCGAACCACGCGCCGCTCTTGGCCTTGGCGGGTGACACGCTGTCTTCCTGACGGAAGCGGAACCCGTAGGGTGGAAACGCAACTAGCGGATCGTTGTCCGTATCATCATCCTCGCCCGCGATGACTTCGGTCAGGGTTTCGGCCATTGCCTTCGCAAGGTCAGGATCGGTGTTGTAGACTTCGGGCTTGTGGTCCGCCTGTGTCAGTGCGGTTTGAATCTCAAAAGTTTTGTCGACCCCATGATAGTTGGGGTAATACCCGGGCTCGTCCGCTGATGCCTTGCGTGGGGCACCCGCCTCGTCGCCTGCATCGGCCTTGAAGGCGCGCAGCTTGCGCACCAGCTGTTCGATGTCGGCACCGGCGTCCGTGGTCAGCTCGGAACTTGCGTAATAGGGCAGTTCCACCGGCACCGCCGCACCGTTTGTCCAAGCCAGGTCAGCGGTTTCGCCTGGCATCTGACCCAGCCCCGCCAGCCGCCCGACCTCGTAGATCGGGACAAGGAACAGGTGATAGCGGGTCCGAGGCTCCAGCTTGCGACAGCAGAAAAGCCGCGCGAACCCGTTGGCTGGGTCCTGTACGAGCATTTCTTCGGCGTCCATTGAGCCCGCATCGTCCAGATTGACCTGAACATGCGCCCAGGCCCAGGCTTGCGCCGGGTTTGGCAGGCTGTTGGCGGCAGAATTCACTGACAGCCGGGGAAGCGGCGCGCGGCCCTGATCAAGCAGTTGGAATTCATCCCCTGTCAGCGCAATCAAGGCCAGCCAGGGCGACAACTTGGTCGGGTTGCCCGTGTCCAGCGAATAGCGCCATGGAAAATCGACATCGACGAATTCGACGAAAGGAAAGTAGTTCGGCTCGAACCCGCGTTGACCGGCCGCTGGTTCAAAGCGCGCAATCTGGTCAGGTGATACGCCGATCACATCGCCGGGGCCGCGCAAGGTGGCGGACAGTGGCACGGTACCGCCCTGCTGTGCGCCATCGCCCATGATCTTGATGTCGAATTGCGATGACAGGCGCACGCCCGAAGCCGCCGCGGTGGCAGCAACGGTGTTGCGGGCATGGGGCAGAAATCCAAACCGTCCGGGCATTACACGGCCTCCTTCAAAACGGCTGCGGCGATGTAGCTGCTGACCTGATCATTTGCGACCTCTGCGGAGCGCTCGGTTTCAACCATGACATCGCTGAAATTGCGGCGGATGACATCGCTGGATTGCACCAGCGTTGCGATGGCAGGTCCGGTTGAAGGCCCACGGGCCACATCCCTTTGCAACTCGGTTACAGCCTTGGCTGGGACATAGCCGGTGTCTTTGACCTCGAGGGTGATATTCCGCTTGAGAATGGGGCCCATTGCACCGGTGGGGCGCAGCACACCGCCGTATGTGGCTGCGCCAAAACGGTCCGCGAATTTCGTGGTCAGGGGGATCAGTTTACCCAGCTGCGCCAATCGCGGATTCTCGGGTTCGCCTTCGATCTCGATCACCTCGTATTCATAGGTTTCCTCGATCTGCTTGTCGGCGCGCATGGCCAATGCGTCAGCAGAGAATTCATACCCCGCCTTGTGGCTTTCAAAGCTGGGCAGGCGCAGTTTTTCACTGTCGGAGGTGTTGAAGAAATGGCTGCGCACAAAATCTGCGCGATGCGGTGTCAGCGTCTGGCGCGTGCCGTCCGACAGGATTTCCAGATCCAGCTTCTTGGGCCCGGTCAATGTGGTTTCGCCGATCTTCTGAATGGCGAGATCCAGTGGCACGGCCGTCTGCGTCAAACGCATCCCGCCCACCGGGTCGATCAGCACCAGATCGCCCTCGGTCTCGGCAAAGGTCACACCGCCCAGCACGTTGGCGCTGGTGATGGGTTCGAACCCTTTGCCACCCTCCAGTGCACGGCGCAATTCCTCTGCTGCATTGACCTGTGGAAGCGCCACGTTCTGGCGGTTGCCCCATGTATGGGTGATCCCGAACTTGACCTTGATCCCGAAAATCTTGACCCAGACCTTGCCGGATATGCGGAAGGTGTTCGGACCTTGCAACGACAGGCTAAAGCCAAGCTCGGCTTTGGATTTGCCATCGACCAAAAGGCTCAGGCCCCCGGCCAGCATGATGTCGAAGGAAAAGGGATTGAAGTAGATCAGCGCATCAAAGGAAACGAATCCCTTGGCCGCGACCTGCCCCACGAACTTGATCTTGGGGCCCTTGGCATAAAGATCGGCGCGCGCCCCGAACATCACCGCGTTCATCGCAATGGCATTGTAGGCCGACAGCGTGATCTTTGGATTGTTGGTGCCAAAGGCGATCGACAGACGGCGCAGATCGGGCAGGTTTGCGGGTCGCGGATAGCGCGGGTGCAGCCCACCAAAGCTGGCGATATGGGTGATACCATTGCCCCAACCGGTGCGCAGGGCCATGTCGCCCGTCACGGTAAAGGCCAGAATACGCGACCCTTCCAGCGTGGCATCAAAGCTGATGGTGCCTGCGGAAAAATCGATCTCGCCAAAGAAGCTGAGGTTCAGGGCGACAAGAGCCACATCCCGGTCCGGCAGGTTCAGCCCGAGACCCCCAAGGATGATCAGGCGGAATTCGCCGCCAACCTCGAGAACCACGCCCAGCTTGATATCAATGATCTGGGGTTGGCCCCAACTGATCCGGGCGGCCGGGCCAAAGAGGTGCTGGCCTTCACGCGGGGGCAGGATCGCCGCCATATCGTCCAGGATCGTGACCGCGTTTTCGATGGGGTCACTGGGGAACAACAGGTTGTCCATCCGCCCTTCGTACATCACGTCGCGCAGGGCATCTGTGTCCACGGTGCGGTTGATGCCAATCACGCCGCCCAACCCGGTCAGGAAAAACCCGTAAGCCAGCGGGATGTTGATATCGGCAAAGATCGAGGCACCAAGGCTGAAGCCACGTTCGCCGCCGGGCAGGCGCGTGTTCAGAATCGCAAAGGCGCTGAGCCCGAAGTTGGCGAATTGCAGGGCCAGCGCGCCGCGGTATTCGTCTTCTCCCACGCTCAGAAGGCCACCGCCCGAAAGGACTTCGGCGTCCAGTGATACCGCATAGCCCGTGGGTGGTATGAACCCCAGCCCCACATCGTATTTGCCCAAAAGCCCATCGCCATCCGGCGCCTCGACCAAGGTGCCGGAAATGCCAATGTTTTCCGCGTAGGCATAGACCGGGCCGACCGTCAGATCTGCGGTGATCATGAAATCGGCACGCACCTCGTCTTCCCAATCAAGGGCGATGGTCGCCTCGTAAAGCGTTATTGGCCCAATCGGCAGGTCCAGCGGCACGGTGACGGACAGCGATGTGCCGCCTTCGAAATAGACGCCCCGGCCCGTACGCCAACCGACCAGAATGTCGCCTGCATCCACCTCGATGGGTTCCGGGATGACGGACGCCAAAAGCCCGTCTTCGCCCACGTCGATGGACGCCTTCAGCCCTTCGACGCCCGTGGCAACGAACAGGTCACCCGTCTTGGCCCCGGCCGTTGCCGCAGAGATCGATCCGCCGATTGTCCCGAGGATTCGGTCCACACGCATGTTCGTCGTGCCTTCGGACCCAAAGAAAGACGTCGGTTCATTGTCCGGTGCCTGAAAGACAGCGGTCATTTCAAAGGCTGCCGTAACCGCGGCACCCGCCTCCACGCCCAGCCCGCTTGGCTGTGCGGTGACATAAGCTCCGCCCGTTCCGCTGATATCCGCCTCAAGCCGCAGCGACAGTTGCTTTGAAAGGGGTACGGTGACGGTCTGTCCGGCCTTGGCATAGGGTGCCACGGCGAATCCGACATTCGCCTTTTGCGCCAGATTGCCGTAGGGCAGGACAGTCAGGCCCAGTTCGTCATTGAACTGTGGCGTGTTGTCCGGGGAAAACCCGTCGAAATCGTCCTGAAAGAACGGCAGGTTCATCCGCATCACATCGTCCGACCCAGCGCCTTGCAGAAACTGCTGTTTCTCTGCCGGCGTCAGGGTTTCCTGATAGACGGTCGCGATCTGGGTGGCCTTGATGATGTTGGCCATGTTCTGGATGGCCTTGACGTGGTCGAACCCTTTGGCCGCGCCCCCGGCCGGATTTTCGCCCCAGCCGTAGACATCGTAGGCCCATTGGCGGTTGTCTTTGAAGAACAGGCCCAAGACAGGCCAGTTCAACCGCACCTTGGTATAGGCCACATCACGCCCGCCGGGGTCAGAGGGGGCAACAAGCGCCCGTTCCAGAACGCCCAAGGCGTCCAGAACCGTCATCGACACGGGTGCGCGCGCCATGAGGTATTTATAGGTCAGCCGGTCGAACACCTCGTCGAAGAAGTCGCCGGGATTGTCGATGATGTTGGTGACCGCAGGCAGGCCATCAAGGTCCTTGAGCTGGCCGAAAAGGCTGCCGACACGTGGCAACATGTCCGGCCCGCCCTGAAGGATCGCCTGAAGGCTGTCGGACATCGACGGGTCCATCGCACCAAACGCATCGCTGAGCGCGCTGCCATCCACCGACGTGGGATCGTATCCCATTTCCTTGAAGAAATCGCGCAGCTTGTCGATTGATCCGGCGGCCTGAACGATAGGCTCGATGAACATCAACACTTCGCCAACAAATGTCACCGCGATCTTGGCTGCTTGATTGGTGCTCATCTTGTTTTCCCCCTAAAGCCCGACACGGGTGCGCAGAAGCGCCCGCTCAACACCCGTGATCAGGTTTTCGGCCGCCAGATTGTCGATCAGGGTCTCGGCGTTGTTTGGCAGTTGCAGCGTGAGCAGCGCCTTGGCGTCCAGCATGCCAAAGCCGCGTTTGGTATCGTCCCAAGGGGCTTGCGCGCCGGTCACGGTCTGCGTTGCGGCAGAGTGTTTCAAGGCCCACCGAAACAGGTGCAGCATCAATGGTCGTCCGTAGATGTCGATCAGGTTCTGGCGCCCGTGATGGGCCTGCCACAAGGCACAGGCCGCGGCTGTGATTGCGGTGGCATAAGAGGTGCCGATGCCTTGCTGTGTGAAATAAAGCTCGTCGCCGTCCTCGTCCAAGACGGACTTGGCGTTGAACATGTGAACGCCGGGTGCGCTGATATCAACGTCCGGGCCGTAAAGCCCATCAAGCATCGGATCGCCCCGGAAATCACAGGCGGCACAGCAAATCGTGTTGGGGTCGGTTCCGGGGTACCCAACAAGGCTTTCGATGAAGCCAGCGGCGGCCCGGGCGGCGCGGGCTTCCTTGTGGGCAAGGGCGCTGAGTTTCTGAAGATAGCTTTCGATTTGCTTGGCGGACCGTCCGGCGGCACGGGCCTTGGCGATGATGTCGTCGGCCAAATCGTCGAGGTTCTGGTGATTGCCAAGGCTCAGCTTGGTGAATTGCGCAATCGCCACCGTCAGGGCCGCAACCTTGGCCGCATCAAGTGCGACGCCGGCAGCAGAGCTTGCGCCATCGCCGACGCCTTCTGCCAGATCCGCATAGCTTTCGAGGGCGGGCGCTATTCCGAAACCGGATTGCGCGGCAGCGGCGCACACGACAAGCCCCGACCGGGTGGCAAGATCCAGAGCTTTGGCAAGCTGTGTATAGTTCTGATAGGCGCTCCCGCCTGGCCATCCCATGCTGATCGAGATCACGCCGATCTCGATATCCGTCAGGGCGCGTTCAGCAGCATAGAGAATGCCCATGGCAAGGTTGTTCGCTACGATCGGATCGACGATCACAGTGTCAGACACGCGGATCGGTAGCAGACGCGCAGCGGGTGCGGCCCCGTTGATTGCGGTCAGCGGTATCTTTTCCGCATCTGTTGCACGTTGCAAATAGCTTGGGAAATCCACGTTCGACGGCGCGCCGGGACGGCTCAGGATCACGCTGGCGGTCGAGGTGCCATGACTGGGGTTCATCGGGAAAACTCCAGCAAGGGAATCCTTCCCGTCGTTGGTCCAGCCAACGCTGACACTGGCCCCGGCGGCCACCTGCAAACCATTTGTCGATGAATAGGAAACGTGCCCGTACACCTGGTTCACTTGCGCGCTGGTGCTTCGGTAGAACTGTCGCCATCCGGGCCCATAGGTCAGGTAGGAAGGCACGGGAAATGTGAAGGTGCGCGCATCGTTTACACGCACAGCCCCCCCATGCATCAATTCAGGGTGTTCGGTGTACCCGGTGTCGGTGTGTGCCACCGTGACGCCAGCACCCAAGGCCCCCACGCCCTGCTGGGAGCTGAAGGTCAAGGCACCGGTTTCGCCAGCCTCGTCTTCGAAGCGGCTGAAGCGCAGTGCCCATGGTTCGCTTGGAACATCATGCGTAAATGGCATGCTGGCCGCCTGAAAAGGCGGGAGGTTTTGAAATCCGACCGGCATTACATGCCTCAATAAACTATTGAAAAAATTCCCGCTCAGGGTGTGCGGCACATTCGATTCTGTCAAGGCATGGAAATCCTGACGTGCGGAGAACAAAAGGAGAAAAAAGAAAAATGCAATAGAAACAGCTCACTAGAGTGTTGAGGTGGTCGAGAACCTCGAATTTCCGGCATTTGATCTTGGCATGACTTCGCTCATCGGCTTGTAGTGCATCTACGATGCATTCTTAATCAGCAGGGCTTATGACCAACACCGCGCAACAAACCCCGAAACACCAGACATACGACGCAATTATCGTCGGCGGTGCCATGTACGGATCGTCAGTCGCTTGGTTTCTGACCGACATGGGGTTCGACGGCCGTATTCTCGTTGTGGAACGCGATCCGACCTACGAATTCAGCTCGACCGCACACACCAACAGCTGCATGCGCCAGCAGTTCAGCCGCCAAATCAACGTGCAGGTGTCGCAGTTCGCAGCCGAGTTTGCCAAGAACTTTCAGACATTCATGGGCGACGATCCGCGTGTCCCCAATCTTCCCATTCAAAGCTATGGGTACATGTATCTGGCAGAGACTGACGCTGATGCGGATCGGTTGAAAACCCTGCAAGCTGCGCAGGCGGAGTGTGGTGCAGGTACAAGGTACATGACCGCGGAAGAGATCGCGCAGGATTATCCGTTTTACAACGTGTCCGACATTCAGGGCGGCAATCACAACCTGATCGACGAAGGGTATTTCGACGGTGGCACCATGTTCGACTGGCTGCGCAAAAGCGCGGGCGAGCGTGGCGTTGAATTTATCGCCAACGAGGTCGTCGATATGACGCTGAATGCGCAAGGGTCGGCAGTGGACAGTGTCACGCTGGCCTCGGGCGAAATTGTGTCGTGCGGCACGGTCGTCAATGCATCCGGCCCACGTGCCGCGCGCACCGCAGCCATGGCGGGGATCGACCTGCCGGTCGAGCCGCGCAAGCGGTACACCTTCATCTTTGACGCGGCTGAACGGCTGGACCGTGATCTGCCGCTGACAATTGACCCCAGTGGCGTGCACATGCGCACCGATGGCACCTACTACCTCGCGGGGTGCCCGCCGGATGATGATCCGGGTGTGGCGCCTGATGACTTTGGCTTTGACCACAGCCTATGGGAAAACAAGGTCTGGCCGGTGCTGGCCCACCGCGTGCCGCAGTTCGAGGCGATCAAGCTCATGAATTCATGGGTCGGACACTATGCTTTTAACACGTTCGATCAGAACGCCATTCTGGGGCGTCACTCCAAGGTGTCCAATTTCGTCTTTGTAAACGGGTTCTCCGGTCACGGGTTGCAACAGGCCCCTGCAATGGGGCGCGGAACTGCCGAACTGATCGTGCATGGCGCATACCGCTCCTTGGACCTGAGCCCGTTCAACCATGACCGGATTGAGCGCAATGAACCCTTTGTCGAACTCGCGGTGATCTAAGGAGCCGATATGCTGAACAAACTTGTCCTGACGGGCGCTGCCGGTACCTTGGGGTCCGTGCTGCGTGGGCCCTTGTCGAAGTTGGCGAAAGAATTCGTGTCGACCGACATCGCGGAGAGCATCGAAAACCGAGCTCATAACGAGACGTACAAACAGGTTGATCTGGCCGATCTGGCAGGGGTCACGGACCTGCTGGAAGGTGCGGATATGGTCGTGCATTTCGGGGCCATCGGCAACGAGGCAGAATTCGACGCGATCCTTCAGGCCAACATCGTGGGGGCCTACAATGTGTGGGAGGCGGCGCATATCCACGGCCTGCGCCGTGTGGTTTACGCCAGTTCAATCCATGCGGTAGGCATGTACCCAAAGTCAGAATTTATCGGCACTGATGTGCCGCACCGTCCTGACACGTTCTATGGTCTGGCCAAGTGTTTTGCCGAGGACCTGGGGCGGATGTACTGGGACAAACGCGGGCTTGAGGCGGTGTGCTTGCGCATTCTGTCCTGTGCACCCATCCGCAACACCCGCGCGCTTGGCACTTGGTTAAGCCATGATGACCTGATCCAGCTTGTCACCCGCGCGATTGATACACCGACCACCGGGTTTTCCATCGTCTACGGCGTGTCAAACAATGACCGGGTGCCCGTGGACAATGCGCGCGCCAGTTTTCTGGGGTATCGACCGCAAGACAACGCGGAATTCGAGGCCGCGCGCCTGTTGGCAGAGGCCCCGACGCCGGACCCTCAGGATCTGGCGCAATCTTGTCACGGCGGTCCCTTCGCCACCATCGCCCTTGGCAACTACGTTCAGATGAAGCCCAAGAGCGAAGACAGCTAGATATCGAAAAAGATCGTTTCGTCCGGCCCTTGCAGGCGGATATCGAAACGGTAGGTGCCACCCGTGTCGCGCATTCCCAAAAGGGTCGGCACGCGCACTTGATGTTCAATGCGTGACAGGATTGGATCGGCAGCGTTGGCGGCCTCTTCCTCGGCAAAATACATGCGGGTGTGCAAGCCCATGTTGATCCCGCGCGCGACAATCCAGAAAGTGATGTGCGGTGCCATTGGCCTGCCGTCGCGGGCCGGAACCGCGCCCGGTTTGATCGTCTCAAAACGGAATATGCCTGTGTCCATGTCCGTGGCACAGCGGCCCCAACCCGCCACATCCGGGTCCGCGCCGTCCTGCCCCGGATAGATGCCACTGGCATCCGCGTGCCAAATCTCCAGCAGCGCGTCGCGCAATGGCGTTCCGGTGCCGTCAAGCACGCGCCCTTCAATGGTGACGCGCGTGCCCTTGGGGTTGTCGCCCAGCATCGTGGCCCCAAGATCGGTGTCGTAGACGCCCTTGATACCGCTGAAATTCGGGGTCAGCCCGATATGGACATAAGGCCCGGCTGTCTGCGATGGGCTTTCCTTCATTTCGTCCATCACAGGCCCTCCATCCGGTTTTCAAAGACGGTCTGACGCCGTCCACGCAGCACCATGTCGAACCGGTAGGCCCGTGCATCCATCGGGACAGTGCGTTGCCGGTCGAGCGACGCGATCAGCCGTTCGATGCCTGCGCGGGTGGGAACTGTCGCGACGATGGGGCATTGCCAGATCATCGGGTCGCCCTGAAAATACATTTGGGTGATCAGCCGCTGGCCAAAGGCCGGGCCGCTCAGGCTGAAATGGATGTGCGCGGGCCGCCAGTCATTCGGTCCGTTGGGCCAGGGGTAAGGCCCCGGCTGGATCGTGCGGAATTCGTAGTTGCCTTCCGCATCTGTCATCACCCGCCCGCAGCCGCCGAAATTGGGATCAAGCGGCGCAAGATAGCTTTCCTTCTTGTGGCGATAGCGCCCGCCCGCGTTGGCCTGCCAAACCTCGATCAGAGTATCCGGCACGCCGCGCCCGGTTTCATCGGTGACCCGCCCGTAGACAATGATGCGCGGCCCGATTGCCGTCTGCCCTTCAGCGGCAAAATTGCGGATCAGGTCATTGTCCAGCACGCCGATGATGCCATGCCCGAAAACGGGGCCTGTTTCTTCGGACAAGGTCGATGGCATGGACAACGGCGCCGCCTGCGGCGCGCGTTTCACGCTGGTCTTGTAAGGCGGTGTCAGCGCGGGCGGTTGCCACGCGCAGTCGCGGTGAAACAGCCCGCTGGGTTTGCCTGTCATGTCATTCGCCTTCCATCTCGGCATAGGTCGCCTTGGCCAATTGTATCGCGTGATTGGCCTTTGGCACACCCGCATAGATCGCCACGTGCTGAAAGGTTTCAATCACGTCCTGCATGCTGGCCCCGGTGCGGGCCGTGGCGCGGATGTGCATGGGGATTTCGTTGAAGTTGCCCGTGGCCGCCAGCAGCGCCAGTGTCAGCATGGACCGCTCGCGCCGGGTGATCGCGTCACTTGCCCAAACGGTGCCCCATGCCGCATCGGTGATCAGGTCCTGAAAAGGCGTGTCGAACTCGGTCTTGGCCGCTTCGGCGCGGTCCACATGCGCATCCCCCAGAACCTCGCGGCGGATGGCAGTTGCCTTGGCTTTGTCCACGCTCATCGCGCTCTCCTTCAATAGGGCAGGCCCACGTAATTCTGGGCCATTGCGGCTTGGGCTGCAGGGTTTTCGCGCAGGAACGCAAGTTCGGCCAACTGCATCTTTTTGTCGAAATCGCTTTGACCGGGATAGTGGTGCATGAGGTTGGAAAACCACCAGCTGAAGCGTTCGGCCTTCCACACACGTGCCAGCGCATGTTCGGAATACCGATCAATGCCTTCGCTCTCGCCAACCTCGTAGAACTGGCGCAGCGCATTGTAGAGGTAATGCACATCCGATGCTGCGGTGTTCAACCCCTTGGCCCCGGTCGGCGGCACGATGTGTGCTGCATCCCCGCACAAGAACAATCGGCCCCAGCGCATTGGTTCGGTAACGAAGGACCGCAACGGCGCGATGCTTTTCTCGATTGATGGGCCTGTGACCAGAGTATCTGCGGCGCTTTGCGGAATGCGGCGTTTCAGCTCGTCCCAGAAGGCATCATCGCTCCAGTCTTCGGGCCGGTCGGTCAGCGGGCATTGCACGTAATAACGGCTGAGCTGTGCGTTGCGCATGCTGCACAGGGCAAACCCCCGGTCGGAATTGGCATAGATCAGTTCGTCGTTGACGGGTGGCGTTTCCGACAAGATGCCCAGCCATCCATAGGGGTACACTTTCTCATACTCGCGCCGCACCGTGTCCGGGATCGTCTTGCGGCTGACACCGTGAAATCCGTCGCAGCCCGCGATGAAATCACAGTCGATGCTATGGGCCTGTCCGGCCTTGGAATAGGTCACGTAGGGCGCATCGGTGTCCGCATCATTGATGGTGACGTCTTCGACTTCGAATTCGGTTTTCGCACCTGCCGCGTGGCGCGCGGCATACAAATCGCGGGTTACTTCGGTCTGGCCGTAAACCATAACGGAGGTGCCCGTGTGTTCGGCAAAATCGATGCGAAACATGTCGCCGTCGTAGGCGATCAGAGTGCCATCATGCACAAACCCTTCCGACCGCATTCGCGCGTCCACGCCCGCCTCTGCCATGAGATTGACGAGGCCTTGTTCCAACACGCCTGCCCGGATGCGCGACAGCACGTAGTCCTGTGTTTGCCGTTCCAGAACAATCGCATCGATCCCGCGCAGATGCAGCAATTGGCCCAACAACAGGCCGGATGGCCCTCCGCCCACAATGACAACCTGGCAACGCATGGTGATCCTCCGTCAGCCTTAGATTGGATGATGAAAAATCATAAGTAAAATGATAGTTTGGGCCAATCAGTTACCAAAAAAGATAACCATGATAGACCCGCGTATCAAATTCCGACATATCCAGTGCCTTGTGGAAATCGTACGCCAAGGCAGTCTCAAGGGGGCTGCGGCCTCTTTGAACCTGACACAGCCTGCGGTTTCGCGGACCTTGAAAGAGCTTGAGCACCTGCTGGATGCGCGCCTTCTGCTTCGGGATCGGGGTGGCGTGGTTCTAACCCCGCAAGGCGATGTATTCTGGCACTACGCCCAAACGGCGCTGGCAGCGTTGCAGCAGGGGCTGGACGGTGTCGATCAGGGGCGCGTCGCAGGCCATCGTCTTGCTGCGGTCGGGGCGTTGCCGAGTGTCGCGGCCCACCTGATGCCGCAGGTTGCGCTTCATCTGGCGACATCGATGCCGGACATTCGATTGCGCATTGTTGAAGGCGCCCATGCCGATCTGGTGGACCGGTTGCGCACCGGGCAGTTGGACATGGTCATTGGTCGCATCGGGCCGGTCGAGACGATGCAGGGCCTGTCCTTCACCCAGCTTTATTCCGAACAGGTCGATTTCGTGGTCCGCCCGGATCATCCGTTGATGCAGGGCGGGCAGGTACAGGACATCGCGGATTGGCCGGTGATCTTGCCTCCGCGAGACAGTGCGATCTATCCCCTTGTCGAAGCGTTTCTTCTGGCTGCCGGTATCGGGGAAGTGGCCAACAAGATCGAAACCGTATCGGGGGCCTTTGCGCATGTGTTCACCCCGGCAAGTGATGCCATCTGGATCATTTCACATGGCGTGGCAGCACCAGCCCTCGCCGATGGTCGGTTGCAACGCTTGCCCTTCGACACCTCCCCCACCGTTGGCCCGATTGGCGTGATGACCCGCGCGGGCCAATCAGAAGCACCTGAGGTGGCCGACATCTTGGTTGCGGTTCAGGCCGTTCTGGCCGCCCGCGACACTGGCTGATGCCGTGGCGCGCGTCCTGCCTTGTGCCATGCTGGCGTTCGCGTCATTACTTTGATCAGGCGGAGGACATCGGATGAGCAATCAGTACAAGGCGGCTGTCGTGGGGTTGGGTTCCATGGGGTACGGCATTGCGCAATCCTGTGTGCGCGGTGGCCTAGAGACCTATGGATTTGATGTGGTCGCTGCGCAGCAGGCGAAGTTTCAGGCGGAAGGCGGTGCGCCCGGAGCCTTGCGCGACGTGGCGCGCGACCTCGATGCGGCGGTCATCGTGGTTTTGAACGCGGATCAGACCCGGCAGGTGCTTTTTGGTCCGGAAGGCATTGGCCCCTTGATGAAGCCCGGTGCGGTGGTCATCGCCTGTGCCACGGTGCCCCCCGATTTCGCCCGCGAGATGGGCGCACACTGTGCCGAGCATGGTTTGCACTATCTTGATGCACCGATATCCGGCGGGGCGGTGAAGGCCGCCAACGGCCAGCTTTCGATCATGGCGTCCGGTACGCCCGACGCGTTTGCCAAGGCGCGTGCCGTGACCGATGTCACGGCGGAAACCGTGTTCGATCTGGGCCCGGTTGCAGGTGCTGGATCGGCGATGAAGGCGGTCAACCAGTTGCTTGCTGGCGTGCACATCGCCACCATGGCCGAGGCGTTGACCTTCGGCATGACCCAAGGGGTCAGCCCAGACAAATTCGTCGAGGTGATCAGCAAATGCGCTGGCAGCAGCTGGATGTTGGAAAACCGCGCACCGCATATCGTTGACGGGGATTACACTCCGCACAGTCAGGTCAACATTTGGCCCAAGGACCTTGGCATCGTGCTTGATATTGCCAAGTCATCGCAGTTCAGCGCCCCCATCACCGCCGCCGCGATGCAGCAGTTTCTGGCGGCGGCCGGCATGGGGCTGGGTGGTGAAGACGATGCAGCGGTGGCCAAGGTCTATGCACGCAACGCGGGCCTGACCCTGCCGGGAGAGACATGATGCTGCTGGGATGTATTGGCGATGATTTCACCGGGTCCAGCGATCTGGCAAATACGCTGGCCAAGGGCGGCATGCGCACAACCCAATTCACGGGCGTGCCCACCGCCGCTGCGGCGAAGGATGTTCAAGCCGGTGTTGTGGCTTTGAAATCCCGCTCCATCGCGCCTGCGGATGCCATAGCGCAGTCTCTTGCCGCCTTGGAGTGGTTGCAGGCGCAAGGCTGTCAGCAGTTTTTCTTCAAGTATTGTTCGACCTTCGATTCCACGCCTGAGGGCAACATCGGCCCGGTTGCGGATGCGCTGGCGAATGCGCTGGGCGCTGATTGCGTGATTTTCTGCCCTGCCTTTCCGGGCACGGGGCGCTCTGTCTATCAGGGGCATCTCTTTGTGAATGACACACTGCTCAGCACCTCTGGCATGGAAAAACATCCGCTGACCCCGATGACCGATCCCGACATTCGCCGCTGGTTGGCGCCACAAACCCGGTCGACTGTCGGCCATGTTCCGGCCCATGACGTATTTGCAGGGGCCGACGCTATTCGCGCGGGCTTTGCGAAGGCAACGGCAGCAGGTCACAGGCATGTCGTTGTGGATGCGATCCGCGACGCCGATCTGATCGAGATTGGCAAGGCGGCGCAAGATTTGCCGCTGATCACTGGCGGGTCCGGCGTTGCACTTGGCCTGCCCGCCAATTTCGGGTGCACGGCCAGTGATGTCCCATGGACAGGGCAAAGCGGTAAGTGCATCGCCTTGTCCGGGTCCTGCTCGATCATGACGCGCGCGCAGGTGTCTTTTCATCGAGATCGGCATCCGGCACGTGAAATCGATCCCGCCGATGTAATCGAAGGGCGCCTGACGCCGCGCGCGGTCGCGGATTGGCTGTTGGAAACCGAAGGCCTGCCGCTGGCTTACTCTTCGGCTGATCCTGCCGAGGTGGCGGAGGTTCAGGCGCAGTTCGGGCGCTCGCGGTCGGCCGACGCGTTGGAGGATTTCTTTGCCCAGGTTGCAGACCTCGTCGTGCGGGGCGGTGTAACCCGTGTCATTTCGGCGGGGGGCGAAACCTCGGGCGCGGTTGTGTCGGGTCTTGATCTTGGCACCCTCGACGTCGGGCCGGAAATCGACCCCGGCGTTCCCGCCTTGCGGGCGCGCGATGATCTGGTTGTGGCGTTGAAATCGGGCAACTTTGGCTCCGAGGATTTCTTTGAAAAAGCCGCGGCGGTTTTGGCAGGTGATGCATGACAGAGACGCAGCTTCGAGAGCAGATGTGCCTGCTGGCCAAGTCGCTGTTTGATCGGGGCCTGACCCATGGCAGCACTGGCAACATATCCGCCCGAACCGACGACGGTGGCCTTCTGGTGTCGCCGACCGGAACCAGCTTTGGCAGGCTCGATCCCGCGCGGCTCAGCCGGTTTGACGCTGCTGGCACCCTGATATCCGGCGATCCACCGACCAAGGAAATGCCCCTGCACAGCGCGTTTTACGACACGCGCAGCACGGCAGGCGCGGTGGTTCATCTGCATCCCTGTCACTCGGTCGCCTTGTCGATGATGCCCGATGTGAACGCTGACGATTTTCTGCCGCCGCTGACGCCCTACGCCATCATGAAACTGGGCAAGGTCAAGCTGTTGCCGTTCTTTCTGCCCGGTGATCCCGCGATGGGGCAGGCGGTGCGCGGGCTGGCGGGCAAACGCAGTGCGGTGATGTTGGCGAACCATGGTCCCGTCGTGGCGGGCAAGGATGTTGAGGCCGCGTGCAACGCCATTGAAGAGTTGGAAGCGACGGCACGCCTTGCCTTGCTGCTGCGTGGCATGGACGCAAACCCACTAAGTGAATCTCAGGTCCGGGATGTGGTGAAGGGGTTTGACGTGGAGTGGGACGATTGACCCGGTTTTCCGCAAACCTTGGGTTTTTGTGGACGGAACTGCCCCTGCCGGATGCGATCCGCGCAGCGGCCAAGGCTGGCTTTGATGCGGTGGAATGCCACTGGCCCTATGACTGCCCCACAGATCAGGTGAAATCGGCACTGGATGAAACGGGCCTGCCCATGCTGGGGCTGAACACGCGCCGCGGGGACGTGCAGGCCGGGGAAAACGGACTGTGCGCCCTTCCGGGCCGCGAAACCGAAGCCTGGGCGAGTGTCGAAGACGCGTTAGGCTATGCCACGACAATCGGTGCGGGTGCGGTGCACGCAATGGCGGGCAAGGCAGAGGGGAAACGCGCCCGCGACACGTTCATTGCTACCCTGAAACGCGCTGCTGATCGCGCCGAAAGCAGGGGCATCACGATCCTGATCGAGCCTTTGAACGGGTTTGATGCGCCGGGATACTTCCTGCAATCCCTGGATCAGGCGGCCGAGATTATTGCCAAAGTGGCGGCCCCCAATGTGCGCCTGATGTTCGACTGCTACCACGTTGGCCGGACCGAAGGGAATGTGCTCTCACAGCTGGACCGGCATCTGCCCATCACGGGTCACGTCCAATTCGCCTCCGTGCCCGACAGGGGTACTCCGGACCACGGCGAGGTCGACTATCACGCGGTCTTTGACAGGCTGAAGGCTCTTGGCTGGGACCAACCGCTTGGTGCGGAATACAGACCCGTTGGCGCGACGAATGACAGCCTTGGGTGGCTGGCGGAGTTGCGCGAGACTTGAGGTCGCTATGACGTTGGGCGGAACGGATCAAATCCGCACAAACGCACTTCAGGCTTTTTCGATCCAGTAGTGTTCGCCTGCGATCCACACGTTCTTTTGTTCATCTGGGGTCTGCCCCAAGTGGCGGTGAAAAATCGCCCACCACCTCGGCCATGAAGTGGTCCCAGAAAACTGGACAGTCGGTTAAGGTGTATCCCAACCTTTCGAAGGGATACGAACACGGCACAGCGCCGGAATTTTACAGATCAGTTAAAGGCCAGAGTGGCCTTGGAAGCGCTACGAGGCGACAAGGCGGTGCAAGAGATTGCATCCAGGCACCAATTGCACCCAAGTCAGGTCAGCACGTGGAACCGTCAGGCCATAGATGGGATGGCGGACGTGTTCTGGGGTGGAGGGAAGGCGGCAGGCCCCACCGAGACAGAAGCCCAAAATCTGCATGCCACGATTGCGAGGCTGGCGGTCGAGAACGATTTTTTATCCGAAGGGCCGACGCGATGGGCCCCGAGAAGAAACGCGCCATGATCAAACGGGATCACCCTGACCTGAGCAGCACCCAGCAATGCAAGCTGGTGCGGCTCAGTCGCTCTGCTTTCTATTGCGCGCCTGTCGGGATCGACGGTGACATGCTTGCGATGATGAAAGAGATCGATCGCGTGTTCACCAAATACCCGTTCTTTGGGTCACGCCGGATCTCAGCCTGTCTGCGCCGGGAAGGCATCGTCGTCGGCCGTCATCGCGTACGCCGTCTGATGGCGAAGATGGGGCTGGAGGCTATCTACAAACGCCCCAGAACCAGCCAACTGCACCCGCAGCATCCGGACTGCACGTATTTGCTTAGGAAGATGGACATCGACCGCCCAAACCAAGTCTGGTGCGCGGACATCACCTTCGTGCCGGTCAAGAATGGCTTCCTATACCTGGTCGCAATCATGGACTGGGCGACGCGCAAGGTGCACAGTTGGCGGCACGCGAACACAATGCATGTCGACTTCTGCGTCGAAGCTTTGAAAGAGGCAATTGCCAAGCACGGGCAACCAGAGACCATGAATGCGGATCCAGGTAGCCGGTTCACCGGATCGGCATGGATAACGACCTTGACCGAAGCTGGCGTAGGCGTATCGATGGATGGCCGTGGTAGGTACATGGACAACATCTTCGTCGAGCGTTTGTGGCGATCCTTGAAGCAAGAGGCCATCTACCTCGAAGAAATCCAGGGCGGCTTTGCTGCGCGGAGAGTCATCAAAAACTGGATGGCATTCTACAACTCGGACCGCCCGCATTCTGTATTTGATCGGCAAACACCCGACGACGCATACTCAGCAGGCAAGGAACAACTGAAAGCAGCATGAAACCTAAACACGATACACCTTAAAAGCGCTGCAAAACTGTCCAAAAAGACGGGACCTCTTCAACCCGTTCCAGATGCTTTGGCAGGCATCCGCAATTGGTCTGACGGGGCTTTGGTTGCCGGACAGGCGCAGTGCGTTCTTCCGCATCAATCTCCGCTTCCACCTGCGCAATGGCTGTCTCAATATCCTCACGCTCCAGCCCATACTGGGTCGGTTCCAAACGCACCGCCCCATTCTTGATCGCGGGTCACCTGAAGCTGTTATCCTCCAGCTAACCATACACCTCGGTTGCCACCCAATCCTACACCGTGGGCAGCGCGGAAATTACACCACATCCTCGAACACGAACCTCTCGAATGGGTCGACTGGTTCAACAACCGACGCCTGCTGGAACCCATCGGAAACATTCCGCCAGCAGAGGCCGAAGCAAGCTTCTACGCAGATCTGGAAACTGAGATCATGGCCGCGTAACTTAAATCAGTCAGCCTCCGGCAAACCCGGCGCGGCTCACTTAGAAGCGTTGGGCGTGATCAAAGACCGCGTCGCCTTGTTGTCGCCTGTGCAAGTCGGGTGCAAGTCAACCGTATTCGCGGCGATCACGCTTGCTGATCACTCGGAAAAAACGGTCAGCGGGTTTGCCCAACTGATCGAAGGGCGGCCCAAGATTGTCGAGTGCCTCGCCACCTCGGGGACGGCGGATTACCAGATGAAAGTGCGGGTGGCAGACGTCGAAGCATATGAGAAGTTCATAACGCAGACCCTGCTGCGCAGCCCATTCGTACGCGAAATCCATTCAAGCCTTGTGCTGAAAGAGCTGAAATCGACAACGGCCGTGCCGGTCTGATGGTGACGCGGGGCGCAGTTTCGGGCTAGGTCACGGCATGCATTCGCTGATTATCCATATGTCCAGCGCCACACAGCGCCGGGCCAACGTTGAAACTCTGTTGCACCAGCTGCCGGGTGCGCAGGTTATCGAAGCCGTTCTGGGCCGCACATCCGGGGTCACACCCCACCCCGGCAATGTGTTCGAGCCGCCGTATCCCTTTGCCATCGGGCCGGGTGAAGTGGGATGTTTTCTGTCACACCGCGCTTGCTGGCAGCGTATTGTCGATGAAGGGTGGGAACATGCCCTGATCGTCGAAGACGACATGGCCGTGGATGACACACTATGGCCGCATGTTATGGCCCTGATCGACGCCCATATGACCCCCGAACACTTTGTTCGCATTCCGGCCAAAGCACGCGAGCAGTCTGTGCGCGACGTGGCACAGGACGGGCCGTGCCATTGGATGGTGCCAGGGGTGATCGGGTTGCAAACGGTGTGTCAGGTGGTGGGCCGTGTCGCGGCACAAAGGCTTCTGGCCGCAACCGAAACGCTGGACCGGCCCGTGGACACGTTCCTTCAAATGCACTGGGTGCATGGGCAAGAAATACACACGATCCTGCCCAACGGCGTACGCGAATTGACCGAAGATTTAGGCGGGTCGACCATCCAAAGGAAAACCCGCACCAGCGGCAAGCTGATGCGGGAGATTCGTCGGTTTTCCTACCGTCGCAAGGTCGCGGCGCGGCCTCAAACGTAAGGTGGAGTATACTCCACCTTACCGCCGGGATCAGGTCGGCGCCTTGGTCTTGCGCAGGTAGGGCAGTACGGTTTCAAACTCGCCGAATTTGGCTTTTGCATCCTCGTCTGACAGGGCCGTCGGGATGATCACGTCGTCGCCCACGTTCCAGTTGGCAGGTGTAGCCACGCCGTTGCCTGTCGACATCTGCAACCCGTCCAGCGCGCGCAGCACTTCGGCAAAGTTGCGGCCCACGGTCATCGGGTAGGTCATCGACAGTTTCAACTGTTTGTCCGGCCCGATAATAAAGACCGAACGCACCGTGGCGCTGTCGTTGGGGGTGCGCCCGTCTGGCAGGTAGGCTTCGGCAGGAAGCATGTCGAAGGCCTTTGACACTTCAAGCCCGGTGTCGGCGATGATCGGAAAGCCTGCGTTGGTGCCCGCGACCATCTCGATGTCGCCCTTCCATTTCTTGTGGTCCTCCACACCGTCCACTGACACACCAATCACCTTGGTTCCGCGTGCTGCCCATTCGTCGGACAATTGCGCCACTGCACCAAATTCCGTTGTGCAGACAGGTGTGAAATCCTTGGGGTGCGAAAACAGGATCGCCCAGCTGTCGCCGATCCATTCGTGAAGGCCAAAGGTGCCTTGATCCGTCTCGACAGTCAGGTCGGGAATAGTGTCGTTGATGCGCAATGCCATGGGGCTCTCCATCCTCGGTTAATCGTTTCAGTCAATGTAGCGAGCAAAGTGTACTCTTGCACCCCCTTCTCTTGCCACCCACCCAACCGGGTGACAAAGTGCCGCCAAATTTGGCATTTTATGGGAGTATCACCATGCTGGAAAAACGCGATTTCTATATCAACGGCCAGTGGGTCGCCCCAATTGACGGGCGGGATCACGAGGTCATCGATCCATCGACCGAAGAGCCCTGTGCGATCATTTCGCTGGGTGGTCAGGCCGACGCGGATGCCGCTGTGGCTGCGGCCAAGGCGGCCCTGCCCGGATGGATGGCGACGCCGGTGGAAGAGCGCATCGCGCTGGTGGAAAAGCTGATCGAAGTCTACAAGGCGCGGTCCGAAGACATGGCGCAGGCCATGAGCATGGAAATGGGTGCGCCCATCGCGATGTCCCGGTCATCGCAGGTGGGGGCCGGGACCTGGCACCTCGACAATTTCGTCAAAGCCGCCAAGGATTTCCAGTTCAACCGCCCCTTGGGCGATCACGCCCCGAACGACCGGATCATCTACGAGGCTGTCGGTGTGGCCGCCCTGATCACGCCCTGGAACTGGCCCATGAACCAAGTCACGCTCAAGGTCGGGGCCGCAGCCATCGCAGGTTGCACGATGGTGCTGAAACCATCAGAGGAATCGCCGCTCAACGCCATGATCTTCGCCGAGATGATGGATGAGGCGGGCTTCCCGCCCGGCGTCTACAACATGGTCAACGGCGACGGCGCGGGCGTGGGTTCGGCCCTGTCGGGTCACAAGGACGTGGATATGGTCAGCTTCACCGGCTCGACCCGCGCGGGCACCCTGATTTCCAAGAATGCGGCGGACACGCTCAAGCGGGTGCATCTGGAATTGGGCGGCAAGGGCGCCAACCTGATCTTTGACGATGCCGATGACAAGGCGGTCAAACGCGGTGTGCTGCACATGATGAACAACACCGGCCAGTCGTGCAACGCGCCCAGCCGGATGTTGGTGCAGCGCGGTGTCTACGACAAGGCCGTGGAAGAGGCTGCTGCAACGGCGGAAAAGGTTACCGTGGGACCGGCGTCCGAGGAAGGCCGCCACATCGGCCCGGTTGTCAACGCCGTGCAATGGGGCAAGATTCAGGACCTGATCCAGAAAGGTATCGACGAAGGGGCACGTCTGGTCGCGGGCGGCACGGGTCGTCCCGAAGGCTTCAACAAGGGGTTTTACGTGCGCCCGACCGTGTTTGCGGACGTGAACAACGATATGACCATCGCGCGTGAGGAAATCTTTGGCCCCGTCTTGTCGATCATCCCCTTCGACACCGAAGAAGAGGCCCTGGAGATTGCCAATGATACGCCTTATGGCCTGACAAATTACGTGCAGACCCAAGACAGCGCGCGCGCCAACCGGCTGGCCACGCAACTGCGGTCTGGAATGGTCGAAATGAACGGAACCTCGCGTGCCGCAGGGTCGCCCTTTGGTGGGATGAAGCAGTCAGGCAACGGGCGCGAAGGCGGCATTTACGGCATCGAAGACTTCCTCGAAGTCAAAGCCGTGTCGGGCTGGACGCCCGCGTAAAGCTGTAAGGCGGGGTCAACCCCGCCTTACCCGCACTGTTCAGAACGGTGCCTTGGCGCGAAAGCGCATGGACTGGCCCGTTTCAGGGTGCTTGATCCGCAGCTCTTCCGAATGCAGCATCAGACGCTCGAAATTGCGCGCAGGACCGTCAGCGTAAAATGGATCGCCCAAAATCGGATGGCCCAAGGCCATCATGTGCACCCGCAACTGGTGACTGCGCCCCGTGCGCGGCATCAGGCGCACCCGGGCCGTGTCACCTTCATCCTTGAGCACACGCCAATCGGTGACCGCGGCCTTGCCCGTCTCGTGACACACCATCTGGCGCGGGCGGTTTGGCCAATCCACGATCAGCGGCAGATCAACGGTGCCCGCCTTTTCCGCAGGCACACCCCGAACGCGCGCCACATAGGTCTTCTTCGCCGCGCGCTCTTCAAACTGGCGCGACAGGAACCGCTGGGCGTGTGGTGTCAGCGCAAAGACCATCACCCCGCTGGTGTCCCGATCCAACCTATGCACCAGCAGCGCCTGGGGAAACACCGCCTGCACCCGTGACAGCAGGCAATCAGCCAGATGTGGCCCCCGCCCCGGCACGCTCAGCAACCCGGCGGGTTTGTTCACCGCCAGCGTCGCCGCATCGTCGTGCAGGATGTCCAGGGGGTCTGTGGGCGGAGAATACGTTGCGTCCATGGTCAGCCTGATGCGCTTTGACGATTGGGTTTTCAACCCCGCCCGTGCCATCCTGTGATCAAAGGAGACCGCAATGCACCCCACGATCCAGGCCTTTCACGACGCCGTTCTGGCCAATCAGCACGAACACGTACCGCACCTGATGGCGGAAGACGTGCGCTTCATGCCGCCCACGTATTGGAAGACATGGACAGGCCGCGATGCGGTCTCTGCGGTTCTGGGACACGTGAATGAAGTGTTCACCGACTTCGAATACCGGCGGGTCTTTGGGTCGGGCAATGACTGGGCGCTGGAGTTTCAGTGCAAGGTCGAGGGGTTGGATTGTGTTGGGGCCGATCTGATCACGTTGAACGACGCCGGGTTGATGCAGGTCTTCGAGGTGGTGATGCGCCCGCACAAGACCATCGGCGCGCTGCGCGACGCGATGAACGCACGGGTGATGAGCGATGCACGGTTCCTGAAATTCAAGGACGCGCTAAGCTAGGCACTGGCCCGCCGTGTTGCGCGCATTTGGCGGATCAGCGTGGTCGAATAGATGATCAGCGCCGCCCAGATCATCGGGAAAGCGATCATGCGCGCGGTGCCAAAGGGTTCACCAAAGGCAATCACGGCACAGAGGAAAATCATCGTCGGTGCGATGTATTGCAGGATCGCGATGGTGGTCAGGCGCAAACGCTTGGCGCCGTTGGCATAAAGCATCAGGGGCACCGCAGTGACAACGCCGCAGCCCAGCAGCAACCAGGTGTCGGCAGGGGCAGTGGCCAGAAAACGACCCTGCCCCGTTTGCGCCGCCCAGATCACGTAGCCGACTGCTGGAAACATCAGGATCAGGACTTCCATCAGGAACCCCTGGTTCGGCCCCACCGGCAGCTGTTTCTTGCACAGCGCGTAAAAGCCCCAACTGACGAAAAGGCCGATAGCCACCCACGGCAGCTTGCCTGCTGATACAGTCAGAACAACAACCGCCGCCAAGGCAAGACCGATCGCCACCAACTGCGGCAGGCTGGGTCGTTCCCCCAAGAGCATCGCGCCCAGCGCCACGCTGAAAAGCGGATTGATATAGTATCCCAGGGCGGCATCCAAGGTGTGGCCGGTGGCAATGGCCCAGACATAGATGCCCCAGTTGACCGATATAAGCGCCGCAGTCAGCGCCCCCATGGCAAGAATTCGGGGGCTGGTCAGCGCCGCACGCACATCCGCCGTGCGGCCCAGCGCAATCAAAACCGCCCCTGCGATCGGCAGGGACCAGATGATGCGGTGCGCCACCACTTCGGCTGGAGGCACATGATCCAGAAGCTTCATGTAAAGCGGCAGAAACCCCCATAGCACGTAGGCCGAAACGGCAAAGGCCATACCGGCGGGCGTGTCGTGACTGGTGGGCTGCGTCATGCGCCCATCAGCACCGGAGCACCACGCAGGGTCAAGGGGAAGGTCCATGACAAAACGTGATCCGCGCCATGCCGCGTCGTGATCTCCTGGTTGTGCGTACCGTAAGGTGGGGTTTACCCCACCTTACCTGCCTCAGGCCTTGGCGCGGTCACCCTTTGGGTCATAGAACGGTTTCAACGATGCCTCGGCCCGCACACGCGTGCCCGCCACATCAATCTCGTAGGTCGAGGCCAGAACCTCGGCCACGCTTTCCCCCTTGCACGGCACATAGCCCATGCCCATGGCCGCCCCCAGATGGTGGCCGTATCCGCCAGACGACAGATAGCCCACGATCTGGCCATCCCGGATCACCGGTTCGTTGTGATACAGCAGCGGTTCATGATCGGTCAGCTTGAACTGCACCAACCGCGCGCTCAAACCTTCGTCCTTCTTGCGCAACACGGCATCGCGGCCAATAAATGTGGGCTTGTCTGTCTTCACCGCAAACCCAAGCCCGGCCTCCAGCACATGATCCTCGCAGGTGATGTCATGGCCAAAGTGGCGAAAGCCCTTTTCGATGCGGCAAGTGTCCATCATGTGCATCCCGCACAGCTTCAGCCCCATGTCCTGCCCCGCGTCATGCAGCGTTTCGAACACATGGCCCGCCATGTCGGCGCTCACATAGATTTCCCAGCCCAGCTCGCCCACGTAGGTCACGCGGTGCACCCGTGCCAGCCCCATGCCGATCTCGATCTCTTGCGCTGTGCCAAAGGGGTTCACATCATTTCCGAAATCCGCAGGGCTGACTGCTTGCAAAAGCGTGC
>CBFHND010000019.1:0-65709 GCA_965657085.1 uncultured Paracoccaceae bacterium | reverse complement strand
TCGGGGCACGGGCCTTGCTGAGCAGCTTGCCCAAGATCGAGTGGTTGCTTGGGGATCGAGGCCATGACGCATGGCTGGTTCAGAGAAGCGTTGAAAGACAAGGGGATACGCGCTGTTATCCCGGGTCGGAAGCAGCGCAAGAAGCCCGCAAAATGCGACAAGCGCCGCTCTCGGGACATTGCTGGGCAATGCGCTGCCGGTCAGTGATCGAGATCATGTTCGGCAGGCTGAAGGACTGGCGGCCTGTGGCGACACGTTATGACAGATGTCCCAAGGTCTTCCTGTCGGCCATCGCTCTCGCGGCCATCGCCATCTATTGGCTGTGAGTCCTGACCCCAGACCGTCAATAGAAATCACCCATACAGATTTTATTAAATGATTTCAATGGTATGTGGCGGAGACGAAGGGATTCGAACCCTCGAGACCCTTCCGGGCCTACTCCCTTAGCAGGGGAGCGCCTTCGACCACTCGGCCACGTCTCCGTCGCCGGGTCTATCAGCGGGTCATGGGGCTTCACAAGGGAAAAACGCCACGATTCCCGCGAATTTGGCCTGTCCGACGACCATTTCGCGCGTCGGCCATTGAAACAATCCTCACGTCAGTACGGCGCAGAACGGATATGTGCAGCGCGGCATCGATCGGAAGGTCGGGTATTCCTGCCCTTCCGAGCTTGCGGACGTGGCCAATGAGCGCTGTCTTTCTAGAGAAACCAAACGGGTTGCACGTTGAAAACAAACTCTTTTTCAAGCCTTGGATCTGCATATCACGCATTTGCATTCCTGCGCGCACGCGTCGGTGATCAGACGTGCTTTGAACCGCTGGCTGTTTACCCCCACCTTGGATGCAGGAGACAGCGACATCCGCCCAGCGCCACCCGACACACCAAGGAAACCTCATGAAACTACTGCCTACCACTGCCGCCGCCGCCTTGATTGCCACAGCCGGTATCGCGGACACATCCGATCGCTACAAGGATCTTCGCCTCGACACCTCCATTGTGACCGAGATCGACTTCAACGACAAAACCACCGCGACGGAAAAGAGCCGAAAACCACAAAGTTCGACAAGGGACTCAAGGCGTACACAGCAGCGCACATTGCGGTCTGTGTTCGCCTACAGCAATTCGTTCGGTGTCGGACCCAACAACGACAGTCGCTAATCCCCAGAGCCGCGGCATGATCACGCCGCACCACTCACGAGCGACATGCGCGCAGGGCAACCTGCGCGCATTCTTACGTGTTGAAAAGGAAGTGCAGCACATCACCGTCCTTGACGATGTAGCCCTTGCCTTCCGCGCGCATCTTGCCGGCTTCCTTGGCCGGCTGTTCCCCGCCCAGTGCCACATAATCGTCGTAGGCAATGGTCTCGGCGCGGATGAAGCCCTTTTCAAAATCACCGTGGATCACGCCCGCCGCTTGCGGCGCGGCGGTGCCGGATTTGATGGTCCAGGCGCGTGCCTCCTTGGGGCCAACAGTGAAATAGGTCTCAAGGTGCAACAATTCATAGCCCGCACGGATCAACCGGTCGAGACCCGCCTCAGCCAGCCCCATTTCCTCAAGGAACATCTCGGCCTCTTCAGGGTCGAGTTGGCTGATCTCTTCCTCGATCTGGGCCGAGATGACGACGTGGCTGTTGCCTTGCGCGGCGGCCATGGCGGCCACGGCCTCGGCATGGGCATTGCCGGTTGCGGCTTCGGCTTCGCCCACGTTGCAGACGTAAAGGACGGGCTTGGTGGTCAGCAATTGCAGCATCTTCCATGCCTTCGCGTCTTCGGCATCCACGTCGACAACGCGCGCGGGTTTGCCGTCTTCGAGTGCTGCCAGCGCCATGCGCATCAGCCGCTCTTGCTGTACCGCTTCCTTGTCGCCGCCCCGCACCTTGCGCACGATGTTTTGCAGGCGTTTTTCGATGCTTTCGATGTCGGCCAGCATCAACTCGGTCTCGATGGTTTCGGCGTCGGCCACCGGATCCACGCGGCCCTCAACGTGGGTCACGTCACCATCTTCGAAACAGCGCAGCACATGGGCGATGGCGTCGACCTCTCGGATGTTGGCCAAAAACTGGTTGCCCAACCCCTCGCCCTTGGAGGCACCTTTGACCAAACCGGCGATGTCCACAAAGGTCATGCGGGTGGGAATGATGGATTTCGAACTGGCAATCGCCGCCAGTTTGTCCAGCCGCGCATCAGGCACAGCCACCTCGCCCACGTTGGGTTCGATGGTGCAGAACGGGAAATTCGCCGCCTGCGCTGCCGCCGTGCGGGTCAGCGCATTGAAAAGGGTCGATTTGCCCACGTTCGGCAAACCCACGATGCCCATTTTGAAACCCATTGCCGCTCTCCTGATGTCAGCGTTTGCGCGCTTCTAGTCAGTCCGGCGGCAACGGGCAAGCCGCGCAAGGCACGACAGGCGTTGATTCTGCCGCGCGCATTTGGCATTGCAGCCAGACAGACCCAACAAAGGCCACGCCATGACCCGCATCGATGCCAAATTCGCAGAGCTTTCCAAGGCCGGAAAGAAGGCTTTTGTCTCTTACGTGATGGCGGGCGATCCCGACTACGACACCTCGCTTGAGATCGTCAAAGGCCTGCCCGCTGCAGGCGTGGACATCATCGAATTGGGCCTGCCCTTTACCGACCCGATGGCTGATGGCCCGACCATTCAATTGGCCGGTCAGCGCGCGCTTGAAGGCGGCATGACCCTGCAACGCACGCTGGATCTGGCCCGCGCGTTCCGTGAAGACGACGACACAACGCCAATCGTGCTGATGGGGTATTACAATCCGATCTACAGCCGGGGCGTCGATGCGTTTTTGGTTGAAGCCAAGGCTGCGGGCATCGACGGTCTGATCGTGGTGGATCTTCCGCCCGAGGAAGACAGCGAATTGTGCCTGCCCGCACAGGCGGCCGGGCTGAACTTCATTCGCCTCGCAACCCCCACGACAGACGACAAACGCTTGCCCCGCGTGCTGCAAAACACTTCGGGCTTTGTCTACTACGTGTCGATCACCGGGATCACTGGCGCGGCCGAGGCCGAGGCCACGGATGTAGGCCCCGAGGTTGCCCGCATCAAATCGCAAACCGACCTTCCGGTGATCGTGGGTTTCGGCATCAACACGCCCGCCAAAAGCCGCGCCATCGCAACGGTCGCGGACGGTGCGGTCGTCGGCAGCGCCATCGTGTCCAAGATCGCCGCAGGCGACAGCGTGGCGGATGTGCTGGCCTTCGTAAAAACACTGGCCGACGGTGCGCACGAGGCCTGAGACTAGTCGCGCGCTGCATCCAGAAAGGCGCGCAGCTCTGACAGCTGCTTGACCAGATCGGTGACCTTTTCCGGCGCGAATGCTTCTGCCACTTTGACCATGTCAGGTGCCATGCCCTCGATCGCGGCCATGCGCCACGCGCGGCCCGCATCCGTCAGCCAGACGCATTTGCTGCGACCGTCCTGCGGATTGGGCCGCATGTCGATCAACCCCTTCTTTTCCAGCCCTGCCAACGTGTGGGTCAGGGACGTCTTGGGGATTTGAAAGGCCCGCGCCATCGCCATGGGGGTCTGACCATCACCCACCCGTGTCAGGTGGTTCAGCACAGTGAAATGCGACAGCAGCAACCCATCAGGAAGCCGCGCCTCAAAGGCGGCGCGGCTGAGTTGCTCGATGATCCCAATCTCGTTGAACAGACTGAAATACAGGGGGATGTGTTCTTTATCCATTCACGATCTTGGCGTCCAATGGCCAGCGGGGACTGGGCGGCAATTCCTCGCAGTAGCCCAAGCGCGCCCACATTTGCACGGTTTCGCCGGGGCGGGCCAGCAGTTTGTGCGCGTGGTCGTAATGCTCGGCCATTTCGGGGTACTCCTGAAGCGCCTGCGACAGCGGTTGCGTGCCAAGACCCAACCGCGTGGTGTGCAGGTTCAACCGCATCCACGCCATCCCGGCATGGATTTGATCCACGCGTGTATTGCCCTGTGACGTGATCCAGATGTGGCCCATCGCCGTGCGGGTGTTTTCCATCACCGCGTCGATGCCGGATGAAAAGGCAAAGCTGGATGTGTCCAACACGCTCTCGCGGGTGAATTGCCCGGTCAGGCGCAGGGTCTCGAACATCGGGCCTGTGAAATCGATGCCGTCCGGATTGGCATCCACTTCGGCCCGCCCGATGCGAAACAGATCGACGGATTCCTTGTAGGTGTGCGGCGTTTCAATCTCCACCATCAGGGCCGCGCCGCTGAGATCGCGCTGCACCTGCACCTCTTCTGGATCATTCGTGGACCCCACCCGCAGGCCGGGCGCAAGGTGCTGTGTCACGCTTTTCGTCAGGTCGGCCAAGTCTACGTCCGGCACCGGCCGCGTCAGGTCGTAGGGTTCCTTTTGGGACCGCCGCTTGGGGACATGTGCGAACAGAGGGTCCGCGACCACATCCGCCTTTTCAAACCGCACAAGGGCAACAGGCCGGGTATCCAGACTGTCCTGATCCACCCCCTGCGGAAACAGATCGATATCCAGCGCATAGCCGTCTTGAGAGGCCGCGATGCGCAGGGTTTCAAGGAAACAGCCCAGACCAATCACGATCTGGCGGCTGAACGGGTCAGTATGCGGCAACAGACGCGTGGCATCCACATAAAGGGCAACGTGATCGGGTGCAGACAGGTCCACCATCCACGGCTGACGGTTGTGCGGATTGGGCGACAGGATCGCCCAACTTAAGGCACGTTTGCGCGGGTCGGTGTAAGTGCCTGCCAGATCCCAAGGGGCCAGCGCAGTTTGCAAAGGACGGGTCACGGCAAACCCGGTGGTTCCGGCGGCGGCGACAAAGCCACCCCCGATCAGGGCGAGTGTATTTCTGCGAGTGAGTTTCATGGCATCCTCTTTTGTTCGACATCGAACCATTTAGTGCGATTTCGGACTTTGTGCAAGATATTTGTTCGATATCGTACGACATGGATCGCTCATTGATAAAACCTCTGCGGATTGGTAACCAAACCTGACCAATCTGCGACCGGAGTGCGCCATGCCCGTCATCACCAACATCGACGACCTCAAGCAAATCTATGAACGGCGCGTGCCACGCATGTTCTTTGACTACTGCGAAAGCGGCAGCTGGACCGAGCAGACCTTCCGCGACAACTCAAGCGATTTCGATGACATTCGCTTGCGTCAGCGCGTGGCCGTCGACATGACCGGCCGCAGCACCGCCGCACAGATGATCGGGCAGGACGTGGCCATGCCGGTGGCGCTGGCCCCTGTGGGGCTGACCGGGATGCAGCACGCCGATGGCGAGATCAAGGCGGCCCGCGCGGCATCCGCCTTTGGCGTGCCTTTCACCCTCTCCACCATGTCCATCAACTCCATCGAGGACGTGGCCGAGGCGACGAATGCGCCCTTCTGGTTTCAACTCTACACCATGCGCGACACTGACTACACCAGCCGCCTGATCGAGCGCGCGCGCGCGGCCAATTGTTCGGCGCTGGTGATCACGCTGGACCTGCAAATCCTCGGCCAGCGCCACAAGGACCTGAAAAATGGCCTCAGCGCCCCGCCCAAGCTGAGCCCCAAAACCATTGCCAACCTGATGACCAAATGGACATGGGGCCTGCAGATGCTGCGCGCCCAACGCCGTGAATTCGGCAATATCGTAGGGCACGTGGATGGCATCAGCGATGCCTCGTCGCTGGGCGCGTGGACGGCAGAACAGTTCGATCCAAGCCTCGATTGGGACAAGGTCGCTAAACTGAAGGAACAATGGGGCGGCAAGGTGATCCTCAAGGGGATCCTAGACGCAGACGACGCCAAGATGGCGTTGAAGGTGGGGGCCGATGCGATTGTCGTGTCCAACCACGGCGGGCGGCAACTGGATGGGGCATTGTCCTCGATCCGCGCCCTGCCCTCGATCCTCGATGCGGTGGGCGACAAGATCGAAGTCCACCTCGACAGCGGCATCCGCAGCGGTCAGGACGTGTTGAAGGCGCTGGCCATGGGCGCGCATGGCACCTACATCGGGCGCGCGTTCGTCTACGGGCTGGGCGCGATGGGCCAGGAGGGCGTGACCAAGGCGCTCGAGGTCATTCACCGCGAACTCGACACCACCATGGCGCTGTGTGGTGAGGTCAATGTTGCAAATCTGGGACGCCACAACCTGCTGGTGCCCCAAGACTTCGAAGGACGCTGGCAAGCGTGACGCCCGCGCGCTAAGCAAGAGCCATGTTGATCTTTGCCGAGCAGAAGCTGGCCTTTCTGGCCGTGCCCAAGACGGGCACCACGGCTTTTGAAATGGCCTTGCGCCCGCGTGCTGACATCATCTTTGCCAAGCGCCGCAAACACCTGACGGCCATGCGGTTTCACAACAAGGTGGCGCCCTTCCTGGCGGACACCTTTGGCCTCACGGTCGAACCCATGGCGGTGATGCGCGATCCCATTGAACAAATCCGCAGCTGGTATCGCTACCGCAGCGGGCCACGCCAGCAAGGCACCCCCACCAGCACCGAAGGCTGCAGCTTTGATGATTTCGTCCGCGCAGTGATTTCGGATGATCCACCCGCCTTTGCCGGCATTGGCAGCCAGTTCAACTTTGTCACTTCTGCGCGGGGCGAAGTGCTGGTCCATCACCTTTTTGCCTACGAGGCCCCGACCGTCTTTCACGCGTTTTTGGCAGACCGGTTTGGCGAAGAGGTTACGTTCAAGCAAAAGAACGTCTCGCCTCATGCGGATGCGCCTTTGTCAGACGCGGTCGAGGCCGCGTTGCGCGCGGCACGGGCGGATGAATTTGCGCTGTATGACCGGGTGCAGCGGGCCGGCGGCCATTTGGTGACCGCCTAAAAGCGCAACTTGCGCGCCAGTGCGGGCACCAGCGTCACCACGACCACCATCAATATGACGGCAATCACATAAAACGCCGCGCGCAGACCAAATCCCTGTGACACCAGCCCCATCATCGGCGGGCCAAGGAAAAACGCCCCATACCCCAGAACCGACGCCCGGCTGATCGCGGCCAGTCGCGCCGCCGGGTCCACATTTCGGCCCAACAGGCCCAGCGCCAATGGAGCCACTACCGAGATGCCAAGCCCTGCGACCGCGAACCCCAGATAGGCCACGCCCAGCGTCGGTGCCCCGGCCGCCACCGCAACACCAAATGCCGACACGCCGCAGGCCACACCCATCAGCCAGATGTCCGACACAAAGCGCGAAATCGCATGGCCGGAAAGCCGCCCGAACCCCATGGTCAGCCCAAGGATGGCAGGCCCCATCGCACCTTCGGCGGCGCCCCCGCCCAAGGTGCGTTCCAGATGCAGCGCGGACCAGCCTTCGGTCGCCGCCTCGGTCAAAAAGCCCGCCAAGACCACAAAGCCCACGATCCACACCAGTCCGGCAGGCGGCGCGCTTGATCCTTCGTTGGCATGGCCTGTGGTGCGGTTGGGGTCCTGACCGATCATGATCGCACCGAGACACCCAATGGTGATGGCGAGGGTGACAAACACTTCCAGCGGGCTCCAACCTGCCTCGCGCGCCCATCCGGTCAAGAGCGCCGCCCCGGCGTAGGAAAAGGAATAAAGCCCGTGGTTGAGGTTCATCAGGGCGCGGCCCGTGCGCGCCTCGATCCCGGCGATCCGTGCGTTGACCAGTACGTCAACCACGCCCGATCCCGCCGAGGCCACCGTCATGGCCAGCGCAAACCCCGCAAGGCCCGGCGCCACACCGGTCCACAAGAACCCCAGCGCCACCGCCGCGGCCCCTACGGGCAAGGCCATCGGACCCGCCCAGCGGTCGACCAGCGGGGCCAGCCACATCGCGGCGAGCGCCCCCAGGGATGCCACCAGAACGACCATACCATAAGTGCCATCCGACGCGCCCAACGCACCCTTGATCACAGGCATCTGCGCAAAGTACGACGACCACGCCAGCCCGATCACCACAAAGCCCGCAAGCGGTTTGCGCGACAGGTAAAGATCATTCAGAAACCCCATGTGCCTGCAGTGCCACGCGCAGGCAGGCTCGGCAAGAAGCGGCAGGGGCAGAATCCCCCTTTTCACCTCATTCGATCCGGTATAAGGGAAGCGCTTCACGCGGGGTGACAGCCTTGGAGGCACCCCCACTTACATATGGAGAAATACTATGGCTGGAGAGATTCCTGATCTCGAAGCTCTGGAACGGACGGGGACAGGCAAGGGCGCCGCTCGTCAGGCACGCCGTGATGGCATGGTTCCGGGGATTGTTTTTGGCGGTGACACAGATCCGCTGCCCATCAACATTCCGTTCAACAAGCTGTTCAAAATGCTGAAAGCGGGCCGGTTCAAGTCCACGCTGTTCAACATGAAGGTCGAAGGCCACGATGACGTGCGTGTCATCTGCCGCGACGTGCAGCGCCACGTGGTCAAGGACCTGCCCACACACGTTGATTTCATGCGCCTGCGCCGGACCACCAAGATCGCGTTGTTCATCAACGTCGAGGTTGAAGGCGAAGACGTATCGCCCGGCCTGAAAAAAGGTGGCACGCTGACCCTGATCCGTCCCGAGGTGGAACTGGTCGTGACAGCGGGCGACATCCCCGATCACATCACGATCGACGTGTCCGAGGCCGAAATCGGCGACAGCATCACCATTTCTTCGGTGACCCTGCCTGCCGGTGCCAAACCTTCGGTTGACCGTGACTTCGTGATTGCCACGCTGTCCGCACCATCGGGTCTGAAATCGGCGGACGATGCCGAAGGCGACGCGGAAGGTGAAGCAGAGGCAGAAACAGAAGCCGAAGCGACAGAAGAATAAGACGCGCCGCCCCTTCGGGAGTGTGTTGCGAAACGGGGCCTTTTTGGCCCCGTTTTTTTGTTTGGGAAAGCCTGCCCGATGTTAAGCGGTTGGCGTGATGGTTGAAGACCATGCATCACCGTCTTCCCGGCGCGGCCTCGGCTGGACCCGGCCGCCGCCCGCATCTATGCTGCACTGCAACACCAATCGGAGCAGCAAATGAAACTGATCGTGGGACTTGGCAATCCGGGCGCGAAATATGCAGGCCACCGCCACAACATCGGCTTCATGGCACTGGACCGAATCGCGGCGGACCACCGCTTTGGCGCGTGGAAATCCAAGTTTCAGGGCAGTGTGATCGAAGGCCGCTTTGGGTCGGACCGCGTGGTGCTGTTGAAACCGGAAACCTTCATGAACAATTCCGGCCAGTCGGTGATCGCAGCGGCACAATTCTACAAGATCGACCCCGAAGACGTGATCGTGCTGCACGACGAAATCGATCTGGCCCCCGGCAAGGTGCGGTTCAAACAGGGTGGCGGCCACGCAGGTCACAACGGGTTGCGCTCCATTCACGCGCATCTGGGCGCGGATTACGGGCGTGTGCGCCTTGGGGTGGGCCACCCCGGTCACAAGGACCGCGTGCCGGGCTATGTCCTGCACGATTTCGCAAAGGCGGATCAGGATTGGCTGGATGATGTGCTGCGGGGCATTTCCGACGGGGCCGAACACCTCGCGCGTGGGGATGCCGCCAAGTTCATGAACGCCGTGGCCCTGCGGGTGTCCCCGCCGCGCTCGGGTACCGGGCAAAAGTCAACGGCCAAGCCCACCGATAAATCCACCAATAAACCCACCGGCAAACCCACCGCCAAGCCCACCGGCAAACCCACCGCCAAGCCCGCGCCGCCGGAACCCGAACCTGTGCCGGACAAGTCCCCGCTGCAACGGTTGATGGAGCGTTTCAAATGACGTTGGTCCAAGCCTTTAGGGACCAATCCGGCACCTGCACCCACATGGGGTCCCCCCTGATGGGGCGTCTCCTCGCCATTCTTGCAGAGAACTGGCCCACGCAATCCACGTTGGCCCGCAAGATGGCCGCCTACGAGGGCGACATTGGCCCCGCCGGGCATTCTCTGCCCCTTCGTATCTGCGGCGGCCTGCACGCTCTTGTCCTGAGCGGCAAAAGCCCCGAGCTGGCCGCCAGTTACCCACCCAACACGGTCGACGACGCAACCTTGCGCGCCGCCCTGCTGACTGCTTTGCATGACCACGAGGATTTCATGCTGGAGTGGACGAAATTGCCACCCCAGACGAACGAAGTGAGGCGCAGCGCGGCGTTGATCGCGGGCGCACATGAGGTCGCGCACCACTTCGATCTCCCGATCCACCTGTCGGAACTCGGGGCCAGCGGCGGTCTGAACCTGATGTGGGATCACTATGCCCTTCAGATCGGCACGACGACCATTGGCCCCGCCGATGCCGCCCTGACCCTGCGGCCCGATTGGGATGGCCCCCTGCCCCCGGCAACACGACCCATCGTGGCATCGCGCGGCGGCGTCGACCTCAATCCGCTGGACCCGCGTGACCCGGATGATCTGTTGCGACTTACCGCGTACCTGTGGGCCGATCAGCCGGACCGGCTGACCATGACCCGCGCCGCCGCGCAAACCGTTGACTATGAGCTGGACAAGGGCGACGCGATCGACTGGCTCGATGCCCGGTTGGCCACGGCACCCGAAGGCCATGTACACATGATCCAGCACACGGTGGCATGGCAATATTTTCCCAAGGCCGCACAGGACCGCGGCACCGCCCTGATGGAAGCGACAGGCGCACGCGCGACGCCCACGCGACCGCTGGCATGGCTGTCCATGGAAACCGATGGCGACACCACCGGCAAGGTGGGTGCGGCCTTGACGCTGCGGCTTTGGCCCGGTGACGTGCGCATCGACTTGGGGCGCGCGGACTTTCACGGCCGCTGGATCACATGGAACGACCGCACCTGACCCTAGGTCAGATTTGCGTGCAGGATGATGCGCGTGCTTGGATGGCAACAAATGGGGGGCAACATGCGTAAAGTACTCAAATGGATCCTGCGGATCACACTGATCGCCGTTCTGGCCGCGGTCATCGTCGGCATCTGGAAACGCGAAGAGATCAAGCGCCTGATGGCCGTCAATTCGCTTTTCTCCGAGGAAAAGATCGTTGGCAACTTCTCCAACATGGGCGGCGCCTTTCTGTCACGCGAATTGCCGCGTGGGGACGGACCGGTGTCCGCCCTGCCGCGCGGGGATGACGCCCCTATGCCAGCCGGCTTGCAGGATTGGATCGAGGCGCGCAGCCTGACTTCCCTTTTGGTGCTCAAGGACGGCGAGATTGTTCACGAGGACTACTACAAAGGTACAGGTGCGGATGATCTGCGGATCAGCTGGTCCGTCGCCAAAAGCTACCTCTCGGCGCTCTTCGGTGTGGTGCTGGACGAAGGCCACATCGCATCACTGGACGATCCGGTCACCAAATACGCCCCATCGCTTGCCGGCGGTGCCTACGACAGCGCGACCGTTGGCAATGTGTTGCAGATGTCTTCGGGCATCACCTTTGACGAGGATTATCTCGACTATGACAGCGACATCAATCGCATGGGCCGGGTTCTGGCATTGGGTGGCAAGATGGACGACTTTGCCGCCGGTTTGACGGAAACCTTCGCCCCGGCCGGCGCACAGTGGAAATACACCTCGATCGACACCCATGTGCTGGGCATGGTGATCCGTGGGGCCACGGGACGCAGTATCCCCGACCTGATGACCGAAAAGATCATCCAGCCGCTGGGGCTTGAGGCGTCTCCATATTACCTGACAGACGGCGTAGGCGTGGCGTTCGTTCTGGGCGGATTGAACGTGCGCACGCGCGACTATGCCCGCTTTGGCCAGATGATCCTGCAAGGCGGCCAATGGAACGGCCAGCAGATCGTGCCACCGGACTATATCGATCAGGCGATCCTGCCCACGGCCAGGACCGAGGCGGGCAAGATCGGCTATGGCTACCAGTGGTGGATCCCGGTGGGGTCGATCCCCGGCGACGAGGTCACCGGGCGCGGCATTTATGGGCAGTACCTCTATCTGGACCGAAGCGCGAATATGGTCATCGTGGTCACATCCGCCGATCGCCAGTTCCGCGATGATGGTGTGGACGTGTCCAACACCGATATGATGCGCGGGATCGTCAAGACAGTGGAGGCCGCCGATGGAACCTGATCCAGGTGTCAACGTACTGGGCGATCCGCTGGTTCTGTGCGGGACTGATCCGCTGACCGGGTTTTTCCGGGATGGGCATTGCAACACCTGCGACGCCGATCAAGGCAGCCACACGGTCTGCGCCGTGATGACGGCAGAATTCCTCGCCTATTCGAAATACGTGGGCAATGACCTCAGCACACCACGCCCGGAGTTCGGCTTTGCAGGCCTTATACCGGGCGATCCCTGGTGCCTGTGCGCATCGCGCTTCCTGCAAGCCCACGAGGAAGGTTGCGCGCCGCAGGTGTCCCTTGCGGCCACCCACGCCCGCGCGCTCGACATCGTACCGCTCGAGGTGCTGAAACAATACGCGACGACGCCCTAAGCCGTCACCGCTCCGGGTCCTTACTCGACGTTGCGCCCCTCGGGGCCCGTCATGTCGAACCCAAGCGCGCGCGCCACGGTAAAGATGTCCTTGTCGCCCCGCCCGCACATGTTCATGCAGATGATGTGATCGGCAGGCAGGTCCGGCGCGATCTTCATCACATGGGCCAGCGCGTGGCTGGGTTCTAGTGCGGGGATGATCCCTTCGAGGGTACAGCACAGCTGGAACGCCTCAAGGGCCTCGCGGTCGGTGATCGACACGTATTGCGCCCGCCCGATGTCGTGCAGCCACGCATGTTCCGGCCCGATGCCCGGATAATCCAGACCCGCCGAGATCGAGAACCCTTCAAGGATTTGACCATCGTCGTCCTGCAACAGATACGTCCGGTTGCCATGCAGCACGCCCGGACGCCCGCCGGTCAGGGACGCGCAATGCTCCATCTTGGCATTCACACCCTTGCCGCCCGCCTCGACCCCGATGATGCCGACATCGGTGTCGTCAAGGAAGGGAAAGAACAGCCCCATGGCGTTGGATCCACCGCCGATGGCGGCGATCACCGTATCGGGGAAACGCCCCTCCGCGGCTGTCATCTGTTCGCGCACTTCCTTGCCGATGATCGACTGGAAATCGCGCACCATGGCCGGATAGGGGTGCGGCCCCGCCACCGTGCCGATGCAATAGAACGTGTCACGCACATTGGTCACCCAGTCGCGCAGCGCATCGTTCATCGCATCCTTCAACGTGCCCCGGCCCGAAGTCACGGGGATCACTTCGGCGCCCAGCAGCTTCATGCGGAACACGTTGGGGGCCTGGCGCTCGACATCGTGTGCGCCCATGTAGACCACGCATTTCAGACCGAACTTGGCACAGACAGTCGCCGTGGCCACACCGTGCTGGCCTGCGCCGGTTTCGGCGATGATCCGGGTCTTGCCCATGCGCCGCGCCAGAATGATCTGGCCCAGCACGTTGTTGATCTTGTGCGCGCCCGTGTGGTTCAGCTCGTCGCGCTTCATGTAAATCTTGGCGCCGCCCAGATGCTCGGTCAGACGCTCGGCGAAATACAAAGGGCTGGGGCGACCCACGTAATGAGTCCAGAGGTCGTTCATCTCGGCCCAGAAACTGTCGTCGGTCTTGGCCTTTTCGTATTCCTCTTCCAACGACAGGATCAGCGGCATCAGCGTTTCAGACACGAAACGGCCACCGAAATCACCAAACCGTCCGTTTTCGTCCGGGCCGGTCATGAAGGAATTGAACAGGTCGTTTGCCATGGGGCGCACCTCCAGCGTTTAGCCTGATTGAGGTAGCTTTCCGGTGGCAGGGTGTAAAGGGCTACTTGCCGCGCAAAACAGACGCGGCCTTGCGAATGCGCCCGCGTCTGAGGTGTGCCAAGACGGTGCGTACCCGTGTGCCCGCTTTCCACGCCGCATCGCTTTCCAATCCCTTTGGAATACGTGCCGAGACCGATCGGGCAATCACATCAAGCTGCGCCGTCGTGAATGTGAAATGCGCATCTTGCGCATCTGACCGCACCACCTCGCCAACCGGCTGCATGACGTAGGCCTCTCCGGCATCGACCAACGCATTGACCTCGCTCACCGCCTCTGCCATGCGGGCCGTGAACTGCCCAAAGGCGTGTTCAGAGATCGCAAGTGCCTCAGACGGGATATCCGGCAACTCGTTGCACAGCGCATCGGATATGAAACGGCTGCTCTTGCGGCCCCAATGCGCATTGAAAAGCCGTTGCAGTTCAAGCTCGGATCGGGTGAGCGAGCGGTTCACCCGCGCCACCGGCGGCTGGATCAGCCGCGCCGCATCGATGCCCAGAACATCTGCAAAGCTGTGCGTCAGGTGGTTGGCATGGTTGGAGTAGTTAAGCACACTTACCCGCGCGTCCACGGCGCGTGCCATCGTGACGAACTGCACCACTTTCGCAGGAATGCGATAGCTGGGCAAAAACTCTTCAAAGCTGTGCGTGGCCCCACCGCGTTTGACACTTTGCCCATAGACGGACATCGCATGATCCAGCGGATTGCGCGTGAACAGCACGATATGCACCCGCGCGCCCAATTCCGTCACTTGCGTCATAAGCTCAGGGTCGTTCAGAAACGTGTGAAACAGGTTCTCGTTGGACAGAAGAACCGCGTTCTCCGCCTGTTCAAGCGCCTGGCGCGCCGTGGCCACCAGTTTCAGCGGCCCCACGTTTCCGGAACTGATCCGGCCCGCGCGCGCCTCATCCATCATCTTGTGCGCCGGATAGTGAATGCCCGCTTCGGCCAGCCCGTCCACACTCAGGGCCAAAGAAGATTGCAGCGCCGAGGATCCGGTCTTGCCGTGGCCCACATGCAGGATCAGCGTTTTCATGCGCGCCCTGTCATTTGGCCGCCCGGCACAGGATTTGCGACGCCATCCCGGTGCAGCGGGCGTCAAACGCATCCCCAAGCGACACTTGCGCGCGGGAATAGAAGATGTGGTCGGAATAGCGCAAACGTATCAACGGGCGGATGAAGCGTACGCATTGGTCGCGTCCCGCCTTGCAGGTCGCAATCAAGACAGCACGGGCGACATCACCATCTGCTTGCGTCTCGGCCTTGTCGATCTGGGCAAGCAGTTGCGTCTGAATCTCGGCATCAAAATCGCCACGTGTGGGTTTGGATACAGCAAGCGCCAAGGCACCTGTCAGGCCGATCACCAGAACGAACGCAATCATCCGCATCAGATCGCTCCTCTGGCCGCCGCAGTGAACCGGGCAATAAGGTCCACATCCTTGACCCCGGGCGCGCTTTCCACGCCCGAACTGACATCGACCTGCCGCGCGCCGGTCATGCGCACCGCTTCCTCAACATTCTCGGGCGTCAGGCCACCGGCCAGCATCCACGGCACCGGCCAACGTCGCCCGGCGATCAGTCGCCAGTCAAAAGACAGCCCGTTGCCCCCGGGCAGATCGGACGTCTTGGGAGGCTTGGCATCGACAAGGATTTGATCGGCAACCTTTAGATAGCTGTCGAGGGCAGGCAAATCATCGGCGTCCGCAATGCCCACCGCCTTCATCACCGGCAGACCAAAGCGCGCCTTGATCTCTTGCACGCGCGCGGGGCTTTCGGCGCCATGCAGTTGCAACATGTCCAAAGGCACCTGCGTGGTCAGTTCGTCCAGAAAGCCGTCGGTGGCATTGACGACCAAGGCCACCTTGGCCAGCCCCATCGGAGTATCAGCCGCCAATGCCCGGGCCTGATCAAGGCCAAGTGCACGGGGCGATTTTTCGAAAAAGACAAAACCAACGTAGGCCGCGCCTGCATCGGCTGCAGCCTCTATTTCTGCGGCCTTGCTCAGGCCGCAAATTTTGACACGTACGGAATCTGACATGGTCTTGGGTTAGCTGGCTTCGTCCAGAAGGGCCAGAACCTCGTCCTTGCCTTCGTGCTTTTCACCCTTGAGGCGCTCAACCTCGCGCTCCAGACGACGTTTTTCCCGTGCAGTCTTGGACGCTTCGGAGCGAATGGCATGTTCGCGCATCCATTCCCAGACAAAGCCGACCAGCAGTCCGGCAATGATCCCGCCGAAAATGACCACGAAAAGCGGCAGTTGGATGGATGGATTGACCGCGAAGAACCCTGCCAATTCGTCCGGCAACATCTTGAGCGTCACCATGGACCGATTGGCCAATGCCAAGGCGATCAACGCGACCGCGAAGACCGCAATACAAGCATAGCGGATGTAACGCATCAGGCCTTTCCGTTCAGGCGATCACGCAGCAACTTGCCGGTTTTGAAGAACGGCACGTGCTTTTCCTCGACGTTGACTGTTTCGCCTGTACGCGGGTTCCGTCCCACCCGGGCATCGCGGCGTTTCACCGAGAAGGCGCCAAAGCCGCGCAATTCGACACGGTCACCGCGCGACATGGCGTCCGTGACCTCTTCGAAAATGGTGTTCACGATGCGCTCGACGTCCCGTTGGTAGAGATGTGGGTTTTCATCGGCGATCTTCTGAATCAGCTCAGAACGGATCATGGCGTGTATCTCCCCGGGCATTGTTCGCACTTTGTCGCTTGCCGACTATAGGCAGAATAATGCGTCGCGGGAATAGAAAGCGTTGGCTTGCAGCGGGAAATTGCGCGGCGAAGACGCTGTTTTGGGGGGATAAATCCGCAAAACTGAACCAAGTGTTTCAATTTTCAGCGCCAGATTCGAATGCCGTCTGGCGTAGGTTGGCTATGATTCGGGCAAAGAAAAGGCCCCGCATCGGCAGATGCGAGGCCCTCTGTCACAGTTTAATCCGGTTGGATTACTCGTCGTCGCCCTTCAGCGCCGCACCAAGGATGTCGCCGAGGCTCGCACCGGAGTCCGAGGAGCCGTACTGTTCCACGGCCTCTTTCTCTTCTGCGATCTCGCGCGCCTTGATCGACACACCCAGACGGCGGGTTTTGTTGTCGACGTTGGTGATGCGCACATCAACCTTGTCACCGACCGAGAAACGCTCGGGGCGCTGTTCGGCACGGTCACGCGACAGGTCGGAGCGGCGAATGAAGGACTTCATGCCTTCGTATTCCACTTCGATGCCACCGTCTTCGATGGCTGTCACTTCGACAGTCACGATCGAACCACGCTTCACGCCGCCCACGGCTTCGGCGAACTTGTCGCCACCCACGGCTTTGATCGAAAGCGAGATGCGCTCTTTCTCGACGTCCACTTCGGACACAACGGCCTGAACCATGTCGCCCTTGCGGTAGTTCTGAATGGCATCTTCGCCGCGCTCGTCCCAGCTGAGGTCCGAAAGGTGCACCATGCCGTCGATGTCGCCGGGCAGGCCCACGAACAGGCCGAACTCGGTGATGTTCTTGACTTCGCCTTCGACTTCCGTTCCCTCGGGGTGTGTTTCTGCAAACACTTCCCATGGGTTGCGCATTGTCTGCTTGAGGCCCAGAGACACGCGGCGCTTGGCACCATCGATTTCCAGAACCATGACTTCGACTTCCTGGGAGGTCGACACGATCTTGCCGGGGTGCACGTTTTTCTTGGTCCACGACATTTCGGACACGTGCACCAGACCTTCGACACCGGGCTCCAGCTCAACAAAGGCACCGTAATCGGTGATGTTGGTCACGCGGCCAGTGTGCGTGGATTCCAGCGGATACTTGGCAGCAACCAGATCCCATGGATCTTCCTGCAGCTGCTTCATGCCGAGGCTGATGCGGTGCGTTTCCTTGTTGATCTTGATGACCTGGACGTTGATCGTCTCGCCAATGGTCAGGATCTCGGAAGGATGCGACACGCGACGCCATGCCATGTCCGTGACGTGCAACAGACCGTCAACGCCACCCAGATCGACAAACGCACCGTATTCGGTGATGTTCTTGACCACGCCTTCGACGTTCTGGCCTTCGATCAGGTTGCCGATGACTTCGGCGCGCTGTTCGGCGCGGGATTCCTCGAGGATCGCACGACGCGACACAACGATGTTGCCTCGACGACGGTCCATCTTCAGGATCTGGAAGGGCTGCTTGAGACCCATCAGAGGGCCGGCGTCACGCACGGGGCGCACGTCAACCTGAGAGCCGGGCAAGAAGGCCACGGCACCGCCCAGATCGACAGTGAAACCACCTTTGACGCGGCCAAAGATCGCGCCTTCGACGCGTGCTTCGCCTGCATAGGCTGTTTCCAGACGATCCCAGGCTTCCTCGCGGCGGGCCATTTCGCGGCTGATGACGGCTTCGCCACGCGCGTTTTCGACCTGACGCAGGAACACTTCAACCTCATCGCCGGGGGCGATTTTGGGAGCTTCACCGGGATCTGCAAATTCTTTGATGTCAACGCGGCCTTCCATCTTGTAGCCGACGTCGATGATGGCTTGGCCCGCTTCGATTGCGATGACTTTGCCTTTGACGACAGACCCTTCTTCGGGTGTGTCCATTTCGAAGCTTTCGTTCAGGAGGGCTTCGAATTCCTCCATCGATGTGTTTTGAGCCATGAGGTCTCTGGTTTCCTAACTTGCGTTTGTTTCTGGCCGTGCGGTTGTCTCCGCCGGTCTTGGGGTTTCATTGGTCAGGTGACGCACAAAACAAAGAGGGCCGGTATGATCCCGACCCTGCTCATCTCAATGCCCTGCGGTGTGTTCACCTTGCTGACGCGCGCTCCTTACCGCAGCACTGGCTTCGAGGCAAGCCCCGACACCGCAGAGCGTCACCAACCGGCGCAGCCTTGCAGGCTGCACACCATTCTGGCGCAGACGCGCCGGTGCGAGGGGCCAGCCCCTCGCGCTCCCCGAAGTATTTTTGACCCAAAGAAAAGGAAACCCTCCACATTCAAATGGCACGCCACAAGACTGCAGAGGGCTTCTTCGGGTACGGCCATCGGCGCTTCCGCCTGTACCGCTTCCACATCCTCTCAAAGCTTGGTTAATCGAATCTTACTTCTTTGGGTCTGAAATACTTCGGGGTTTGGGGCAGGGCCCCATACCGCGCGACAGCGCGTCAGCATCGCGTGCGGTCCCGCAGGGACCGCTCCGCCTGCCTTGCCTCAACTACAATTCCTGACCCCGTTTCTGGAGCTCCTCAAAGAGGTCCTGATAGATCCCGTTGGAATCCCCTCCGCCAAAGACTTGTGCCCCACCTGAATAGGTCTGCCCATAGGTGCGTGCCACGTTCACAGTTTGCACGATTGCACTCAGGAACTGATCCTTCTCCAAGGGGCTCAGTGGGTGGATAAACACCCCCCAGAGCCGCCCGCGCGCCACCGCGTAGCGCGCATCAAGAGCCGTGTCGAAATTGGCCTGCATCAGCCGCATCAGTTCCTCGGTGCTCAGGCCCTCTGCACTTCGGATCGGCACTATCGCGCGCATGCGGTCTGCAACCGGATCGGCAATCACGATCACCGGAATGTCGTCTACGCTCAGCTCGATCGCATTGCCCGCGAGCGTCGCTTCGGGATCGATGGCCAAGATGATATTGGCCAGACGTTCCATCGTCATGGGAGAGTCTTTCACAACAGGGGCATCCTGCGCAAGAGATTGCAGTGACGTGCAGCACAGAAGGAAAACGGAAAACAGAACGGATTTCATGGGGCAGCCTTTCGGGATCGGGTGGCCACAGGCTAGGCGCGCACGACCTCACATGCCAAGCACCCTTTGGTGATCAGCCCCGCGCGGTCTCGATAACCTCGATTGCGCGGGCAACTGCCTCGGCGATGCTCATGTCCGATGTGTCGATGACACATGCGTCGGGGGCCGGTTTCAACGGTGCCTCGGCACGCTCTGTGTCGCGCGCATCGCGGGCGCGCACATCGGCCAGCACCGTTGCGTAGTCCGAGACAATCCCGCGCCCCTCCAGTTCCGCATGACGTCTGGCCGCGCGCACTTCGGCGCTGGCGGTCACGAAGAGTTTCACCTCGGCCCGCGGACAGATCACCGTTCCGATGTCGCGCCCGTCCAGAACCGCACCACCTGCACGCCGCGCAAAGGCGCGTTGAAAATCCAGCAATGCCGCGCGCACGTCTCCAATCACCGCAACCTTGCTCGCGGCCTGCGCCACTTCGGGCGTTCGCAGGCTTTCGCCTTCAAGGTCACCGGCATCAAGGGTCCGGGCTGCGATCACCGGGTCCACACCGGCCAGCATTTGTGCCCCCACGGCCCGGTACAGCAATCCGGTGTCCAGATGCGCCAAGCCGAAATGGTCTGCCACGGCCTTGGATACAGTGCCTTTGCCAGCCGCCGCCGGGCCGTCGATCGCCACTGTGAACGGATGTGTCATTGTGCCGTCTCCGACGCCGCGATACGCCCGCGCAGCCAAATCCATGCCGCCGCCCCCAGACAGGGCAAAAGGGTGATCCACTTGGTCATGGTCAGCAGGCCGGCACGGGCCACCCCCTCCACCGTCAGCGCATCGACCGGCATCCGGATCAGCCCGGCGACTTGCGCATTTTCGGCATAGTCCGCGCCGAGATAGGCAAGGGTCAAGACCATCAGGGCAGCCCGCCAAATCCCTGACAGTTTCACCCGGAACAGGATCAGCAAGGCCGCGGTCAGCAGGGCGGGAAACAGGGTGTCGAGCATCCGAACGGGACCGAGATACAGTTGCTTGGCCTCGGGCGACAGCGCCGTCAGGTAGGCGCGGGCATAATCAAGATCATAAGGCGCAAAATGCGCATCGAACATCTTGAACGCATCCGACGGTGCAAGGTCCGTTGCCCCAAGCCACGCAAGAACGGCAAAGTTCGCAACCGTCAGCCAAGCCAGCGCCTTGAACCAGCGCGGCATCATGCCGACGGATCGCGCGTCACATCCGCGCCAAGCTGCGCCATCAAGGGCTCGAAAATCGGGAAAGACGTGGCAATCGGGCCGCCATCGTCCACCGACACCGGGTTCTGCGCGGCCATGCCCAGAATGAGGAAGGACATCGCGATGCGATGATCAAGGTGGCTGGCACAGGTTGCCCCACCCGGTACGTTGCCATGGCCCACGCCCAGAACCGTCCACCAATCGGGGCCTTCATCCACGTCGATGCCGTTGGCGCGCAGGCCCGTGGCCATGGCGTCGATGCGGTCGCTTTCCTTGACGCGCAGTTCCTTCACCCCGGGCATATGCGTCTGACCCTTGGCAAAGGACGCCACAACCGACAGCACCGGGTATTCGTCGATCATCGACGCGGCACGTCCGCCCGGCACTTCGATGCCGTGCAGGTCAGGCGAGAACCGCGCGCGCAGGTCCGCCACCGGCTCGCCCCCTTCGGTGCGTTCGTTTTCATAGGTCAGGTCCGCGCCCATCTCGCGCAGCGTGGTGAACAGGCCGGCCCGCGTGGGGTTCAGGCCGATCCCCGGCACCAGAACATCCGACCCCGGCACAATCAGCGCCGCACAAACCGGAAAGGCGGCCGAGCTTGGGTCGCGCGGCACATCGATCTTTTGCGGCTTCAGCTCGGGCTGCCCTTTGAGGGTGATGACCCGGCCTTCACCGGTCTCTTCGGTCGTGATCTCGGCCCCGAACCCCGCCAGCATCCGCTCGGTGTGATCGCGGGTGGCTTCCTGTTCGATCACCACGGTTTCGCCGGGTGCATTCAACCCCGCCAAAAGCACTGCCGATTTCACCTGCGCCGATGGCACGGGCACGGTATAGCGCACCGGCACCGGATCAGCGGCCCCCACGATGGTCATGGGCAAACGCCCACCCGCGCGACCGACGGCCTGCGTTCCGAAAAGCGCCAGCGGATCGGTCACCCGCGCCATGGGGCGGCCGTTGAGGCTTGCGTCGCCGGTAAAGGTTGCGGTGATGGGCGACGTGGCCATGGCCCCCATGATCAGCCGCACACCTGTGCCAGAGTTTCCGCAGTCGATGACCTGATCGGGTTCGGCAAAGCCGCCGACGCCAATCCCGTGCACCGACCAGTTGCCGCAACCGTGGTCCGTCACCTCGGCCCCGAAGGCGCGCATCGCATGGGCCGTGTCCAACACATCCTGCCCTTCCAGAAGGCCGGAAATCGTGGTTTCGCCCACGGCCATAGCCCCCAGGATCAGCGACCTGTGCGAGATCGACTTGTCGCCCGGCACTTCGGCGGTTCCGGTCAACGCAGCACAGGCGCGTGATGTCATTGGAATGGGATCACCGTGGCTGGACATGGGCAGGCTTTCTTTGGTCAGGTCTTGGCCTGACACCTACCGCGCATCACGCCTATCGTCCAGCGTCCGCATGCGCAATTGTCCGGCGCTAACAGCGCAATGTCTCAGCCTTGCCGCACAAAGGTCAGGTAGTGCGGCGTGCGGCCTTCGCGCAAAGCCTTTTGTTCATAGCGGGTGCTTATCCAGTCCTTCCATGGCGTGCGCCAATCCGCAGGGCCTTCGGCAGTCCAGTCAAAACCGTGGCGCTGCACCTCCTCGAGGGTCTGACGCACATAATCGGGGATGTCGGTGGCCACACGGAATACGGCGCCGGGTTTCATCACGCGCGCCAGTGGTTCAAGGTGTTCCGGCGTGACAAAGCGTCGGCGGTGATGCCGCTTTTTCGGCCATGGATCGGGATAAAGCAGAAAGGCGCGGTCGATGCTGGCATCGGGCAGCACATCGAACATGTCGCGCACATCGCCGGGGTGCACGGCCAGGTTCTTCACGCCCGCGCGCCGGATCTTGCCCAGCAGCATGGCCACGCCATTGATATAAGGCTCGCACCCGATAATGCCGACGTCCGGGTTCAGGGCGGCCTGATGCACCATATGTTCACCGCCACCAAAGCCGACTTCCAGCCAAACGGGCCTGCCGCCGAAGAGGTTCTTCAGATCAAGCGGCGTGCGATCGGGGTTTGCCTCCCACTCCACGGCTCCGGGCGACAGGGCCGCGAGGTCCTGATCCAGGTATCCCTTCTGGCTTTGCTTGAGGGTCTTGCCCTTCAGGCGGCCATAGAAATTGCGGTGCGGGCGGTCTGTGCTGGTCATGGCGGCGGTTTAGCTGGGCCTGCCGGGGCTGGCAACTGCCGCTGGTGGTTTGTCTGGTCATTGCCTGTGCCCATGTTAGGCTGCACAGGCAAAAGGGAGAATGCATATGTCAGATATGGTGCACGTCATCGCGGTTATTACAGCCAAGCCGGGCCAAAGGGCGGATGTGCTGAAAGCCTTCAACGCCAATGTTCCAGCGGTGCATGCAGAAGACGGGTGCATTGAGTACGGCGCTGCGGTGGATGTGCCTGACGCAGGTGCGTTTCAGACGCCTTATGGCGAGGACACGTTCGTCGTGATCGAAAAATGGTCAAGCACCGCCGCGCTGATGGCGCACGCCGTTGCGCCACACATGAAAACCTACCGCGAGGCGGTTAAAGACAAGGTGGCCGATCAGAAGGTACACATTCTGACCTCGGCCTGACAAACAGCTCATGCCTCGGTCCGGTCGTGTTGGTGGCGGGAGAAAACACAAAACTTCCAATACGCGAGATTGCGTCAATGCACGCGCGAACAAAGCCGCTTTCGGGATGTTATGGTTAAGTGCAGATGTGCAGGGCTGCTGACCTGCCCCCCGAAACTTCCCTCACTTTGATGTAGAGTTTGCTCAACCCCGCGAAGGAGCAAACCAATGCGAAAGAGTCGATTTAGCGAAGCCCAGATTATTGGGATGATCAAAGAACAAGAAGCCGGGATGACGACGGCGGATGTGTGCCGCAAGCATGGTCTCAGCCAAGGAACGTTCTACAAATTCAAATCTCAATACGGGGGCATGGAAGTGTCGGATGCGGCGAAGCTGCGTGCGGCCACGGACGAGAACGCCAAGCTGAAACGCCTGTTGGCGGACACGATGCTGGACAACGTCGTCCTGAAAGATTTGCTGGGAAAGAACTGACAACGCTAAACGAGCGGCGAGAGGCAGCGCTTCGGGCGATGCGGGTGTCTGACGTCAGCGCTTATGGGTCCAAATAGGGCAATTTGCTGAGAGAGTGTTTGTTGCTCATCGTAGCCACCAAGGAGTGGACGATGAGAAAGACAACGAAGAGTCCCGGCGAGAAGGTCGTCAAAGACATCAAGCGTGCAACGCGCAGGCATTATTCATCCGAAGAGAAGATCCGGATCGTGCTGGATGGCCTGCGTGGCGAGGACAGCATTGCTGAGCTGTGCCGTCGTGAAGGCATATCGCAGGGTATCTATTACAAGTGGTCGAATGACTTCATGGAAGCTGGCAAAAACGTTTGACTTGAGGTGCCCCTATATTTGTAGACGCTTTGCCCCCTAATTTTGAGGCAAGGAGGCCGACAAGGGGACAAGCAATTACAGCGACGAGTTCAAGCGCGATGCGGTGCATCAGATCACGGTGCGGGGGTATCCGGTTCGGGAGGTTTCGCGGCGTTTGGGCGTCAGCACGCATTCTTTGTACAAATGGATGAAGATGTTTGCGGAACCGGCTCCGAAGCCCGGGGTGGACCACGAGGCCGAGAACCGCCGGTTGAAGCGTGAACTGGCCCGGGTCACCGAGGAGCGCGACATCCTAAAAAAGGCAACGGCGTACTTCGCGCGCGCGTCCCAATGAAGTACGCCTTCATCCGGGCGCATCGCGAGGAGTTCAGCATCCGGGCCATGTGCCGGGTGCTGCGGGTCCATTTCAGCGGGTTCTACGCCTGGCTCAAGGAACCGTTAAGCCAGCGTACGCAGGAAGATATGCGCCAAACGGAGCTGATCCGGCAGGCTTGGGCCGACAGCGGCAAGGTCTGTGGCTATCGCAAGCTGTGCGACGATTTGCGCGATCAGGGTGAACGGATTTCCGAGAACCGGGTGGCCCGTCTGGCCTCCCTGGCCGGGATCGCCGCGCAGATCGGCTACAGGTGCCGCCCTGGCCGTTATGGCGGCAAACCCGCCGTCGTAGCCGAGAACCGGCTGGAGCAACGGTTTGAGGCGTCTGCACCCGATCAGATCTGGGTGACGGACATCACCTATATCATGAGGGCTGGCTGTACCTCTGCGTCGTCATTGATCTGTTCTCGCGCCGCGTGGTCGGCTGGTCTGCGCAATCCCGCATGACCACGGACCTTGCCTTGCAGGCGCTACTGATGGCCGTCTGGCGACGAAAGCCGGCCGGCAGGGCCCTGGTGCATTCCGACCAGGGCTCGCAGTTCACCAGCCGGGAGTGGCAATCCTTCCTGGCACAACACAATCTGGTCCCCAGCATGAGCCGGCGCGGGAACTGCCATGACAACGCTGTGGCAGAAAGCTTCTTCCAGCTTCTGAAACGGGAGCGGATCAGACGCCGAACCTATCCAACCCGCAAGAACGCAAGACAGGACGTGTTCGAATACATCGAGATGTTCTACAACCCGAAACGCAAGCACACGAAAAACGGCATGCTGTCGCCCGTTGACTTTGAAACCAGACAGCTCAAACTGAAAAAGGCAGGTGTCTAGGAAACTAGGGGCACCTCAATCCTCCACCATCGCTGTACTTCCCGGGCGGCCCAGACTTAACTTCAAAAGCGGTAAGCTTGTGCAGTGCACCCATCTTTTCAATCCACCTCTCTATCCACCTTCTTCCCTGCGTTTGTATGAAACGGATTGGGATGAGTTGAAACAGTAAGTTACTGATTAAAAGATGATTTGGGCAATAATGTGGAACACCTTGAGACGCGGTGAAATGCAGGCATTCAAGTCTTCAACGCGGTGTGGGGGCACCACAGGCTCTTCCAAAGGAAGATGCCGAAACAAGCGAGACACCAGAATGCGGCAGTCGCGCTGCAGGAGCGATGAGAGCATCTGGCTCCAGGTTCGTCCGACCTGCCGCACCATTTCTCACCACTCAGTTTCTTTCACCAAACAACTCTTGCCGGGATGTTGCGTGCTCGTCAGCCGTGTGATCACAAGACTGCGCAATGATATCCTGCCGCGCCTGGTGGCTGACCGCCCAAGGCGATCGGTGCACCTGGCCGGCTTGGACCAGATTGCACGTCGTGCGGTTTTAAAGGGTTGTCAGCCAACTTTTGCGGGATCGGAGCGGCGTTTGAAACCAAGCATTTGATTGACTCGACGGGGGATTGATTGTCGACTGAACCCAACACATCAGCACGGTGGCTTTGGGGAGGAATGCGACATGTCTGAGGAGATCAAGCTAGAGCGTATTCCAATGCCCGAAAAGAAACCGGTCGTTGGCAATATGCTGTCCGTTGACAAGGATCAGCCGCTGCAAAGCCTGATGGAGATGACCCGCGAGCTCGGTCCGATCCTGCGAATGGACATGATGGGTACGCCTTTGGTCGTGGCGTCCGGCCATGATCTTGTGGACGAGTTGTGTCAGGAGGACCGCTTTGACAAGGCGGTGCGCGGGTCGTTGCGGCGCGTGCGTGCCATCGGTGGGGACGGGCTCTTTACCGGCGACACGCAGGAACCCAACTGGAGCAAGGCGCACAACATCCTGCTGCCGACCTTCAGCCGTCAGGCCATGGGCAACTACTTTCCCATGATGCTCGATATCGCGGGGCAGCTGTGCCTCAAGTGGGAGCGGATGAATTCGGACGACGACATTGATGTCGTGCATGACATGACCGCCGTGGCCTTGGATACGATCGGTGTTTGCGGGTTCAACTACCGCTTCAACTCCTTCTACCGCGAAGATTACCACCCCTTCATCAACGCCCTGACCCGGACGCTGGAAACCAGCATGAACCAGCGTGGTCTGCCTTTTGAAAGTGCGCTGATGAAAAAGCAACTGGCGCAGAAGGACGCCGATGTCGCCTATATGAACAAGCTGGTTGACGACATCATTGCCGAAAGGCGGCAAGGTGGCGAGCGGGTGGAGAACGACCTGCTCAACTACATGCTCGACGGTGTGGACAAGGTGACCGGCGAAAGCCTGTCGGATGAAAACATCCGCTACCAGATCAACACCTTCCTGATCGCAGGGCACGAAACGACATCGGGGCTGATGTCTTTCACGCTCTATTTCCTGATGAACCACCCCGATGTTCTGGCCAAGGCCTATGAGGAAGTCGACCGCGTTCTGGGCCGAGATATCTCGGTGCAACCGACCCTCAAGCAGGTCAATCAACTGACCTACGTCAACCAGATCCTGATGGAATCCCTGCGGCTTTGGCCCACGGCGCCCGCCTTTTCGGTTTACCCTTACAAAGACGAGATCATCGGCGGCAAATACAAGCTGAAGGCCAACACTTTCACCACCGTTCTGATCCTGATGCTGCACCGGGACAAATCGGTCTGGGGTGAAAACGCCGAAGACTTCAACCCCGACAACTTCGCCCCCGAGGCCGTGGCGTCACGCCCCGTGAACGCCTACAAACCCTTCGGCAACGGGCAACGCGCCTGTATCGGGCGGCAGTTCGCCATGCAGGAAGCGGTTCTGGTCATCGGCATGATCCTGCAGCGGTTCGAGTTGATCGACCACGAAAACTGGCAATTCAAGATCAAGGAAAGCATGTCGATCAAACCCGATGGGCTGCGCATGAAGGTGCGGATGCGCAAGGACGTGCAACGCTCGCAACTGGTGCCGGGATCGGCGGGGGACACAAGTGCGGTGGCATCGGGGCTGACTGACACGGCCAAGCGGCCCAGCCACGGCACGCCTGCCTTGGTGCTCTATGGTTCCAACCTTGGCAGCACCGAGGATTATGCCCGCACGCTGGCCCGCAGTGCCGAGTTGAACGGGTTCGACGTCACCTTGGCCGACATGGATGCCTATGCGGGCAAACTGCCCAGAACGGGCGCGGTTCTTATCGCTTGCGCGTCCTACAACGGCGCACCGCCCGACAACGCAAAGGCTTTTGTCGAGTGGTTGGAAGGCGCAGAGGCAGGGGCGGCACAGGGTGTGAAATACGCGGTCTTCGGCTGTGGGCACAGCGATTGGGCCGCCACCTTTCAGGCCACACCGCGCATCATCGACGACGCGCTTGAGCGGCTCGGCGGTGAGCGTATCATCGCCCGCGCCGAAGGTGATGCCCGCGACGACATCGACGAACAGTTCGACACGTGGGCGGGCGCGGTATGGCCCGCGGTCGTCACATCGCTGGAACTGGACCTTGATCTTGCCGATGTGTCCGAGGCCGCACCGCTGTACCATGTCGAGCGTCTGGACACGTTGGACAGCAACCCGGTGGCCAAGCAAAGCGGGGCGCAACCCGCCACGGTGCTGACCAACCGCGAATTGCAGAACGTGGAGGCATCGCACCGTTCAACACGCCATGTCGAGGTGGCGTTGCCCGAGGGCATGACCTACCGCGCGGGCGATCACCTGAGCGTGGTGCCCGTCAATTCCGACGAACTGGTGAACCGGGTGTTGCTCCGCTTCGGCTTTTCGGCCGATGCGCAAATCCGCATCACCGCCACATCGGATGATCACAGCCAATTGCCGGTCGACGTGCCGCTGTCGGTGCACCGCCTGTTGTCGCAGATGCTGGAACTGCAAGCGGTTGCTGCGCGCCGTGACGTGGCCACGCTGGCCCGCCACACCAATTGCCCGCGCTCGGCTCCTTTGCTCAAGGCGCTGGCCGAAGATGACTACAAGACCAAGGTTCAATCCAAGCGCCGCACCGTCCTCGATCTTGTCGAGGAATTCGAGGCCTGCGAAGTGCCCTTTGGCGTGTTCCTGGAACTCATGCCGATGCTGACACCCCGATACTATTCGATCTCGTCCTCGCCAAAGGACGATCCGGCGAAATGTTCGATCACTGTGGGCGTGGTGGACGAGCCCGCGATTTCAGGTCTGGGACAGTTCAAAGGGGTCTGTTCCAACTATCTGGCGGCACAACCCGAAGGCACGCAGGCACAAGTGGTGGTGCGCGGAGCCGATGATGGTTTCAAGCTGCCCGATGATCCGACGGTGCCGCTGATCATGATCGGGCCGGGCACGGGCATCGCCCCCTTCCGCGGCTTTCTGGCTGAACGTGCAGCCCTCAAGGCGCAAGGTACGGACCTCGGCCCGGCTATGCTGTTCTTTGGTTGCCGCCACCCCGATCAGGATTTCATTTACCGCGATGAACTCGAAGCCCATGCCAAGGCTGGCGTGGCTGACCTGCATGTCGCGTTTTCCCGATTGGGAAAGAAAAAGACATACGTGCAGGACCTGTTGCGCGACAACCGCGATGCGGTCTGGGCGCTGTTGGAACAGGGCGCGCGGGTCTATGTCTGTGGCGATGGCAGCCGAATGGAACCCGATGTGCGCCGGGCCTTGTCGCTGATCTATTCCGAAGAAAAGGATGTGAGCGGAGAGGCGGGCGATGCGTGGCTCGACCAGATGGCGGACGTGGGACGCTATAACCTGGATGTCTGGGTCACGGCCTGATCCCGAATGGGCCGCCGCAATAGAAAAAGCCTGCCGCGAGGGCAGGCTTTTCCGTTCAACGTGAGTGGAAGTGGGGCTTAGGCCGCCTTGTCGGACTTCCACATGTTCGCTGTCGTGTCGCGCAGGGCTTCACCATTTTCTGCAACAACGTCGCGGACATATTCATATGCCGAGCGGGCGTTGTTCATGGAGCAGGTGGACTGCTCGCGCAGGTATGTGGTTTGCACGTCCACGGCGTCTTTGAGCGACTTGGCTTCGGCCAGTTTCTCAGCTGCCGACAGGCCGCGGTTGACGTTCACGAAAGCCGCTTCGGCGATGCTGCCGAGGATGTTTGCGTAACCGTGAGCAGCACGCACCAGAGTGTTCTCGATGGTTTTGTTGTACTGCTGGGATGTTTCGAAGATGCCTTCGGCGCGCTCTTTGGCGGTCGAGGTCGAGCGCATCACCATCTCACGTGCACCGTCTGTAACGCGGTCAACGATCTTGTTGGCTTCTGCTTCGACGGCAGCAGCGGTTTTTTCGGTTTTTGCGGTTGTTTCTGTTTTCTTGGTCATCGTGTTTCTCCATTCTTATCAAGCCATGGGTGGGTCCGAATTGCTGTTCAACTTCGGATGAGATGTATTTGGGGCATGTCATGCTGCAGTGCAACATTTTTCTTGCCTGACGTTGGGTAAGGATATTCCGGAGTTTATGAAAAGCATTTAAAAACAATGTATAAGATTAACAGCAGTGGTTTAGATTTTTATGCTGCGGCGCCGAATATCAGGCCATCGGGGTTTCTGAATACCCTGCGTTACAGCGTGTTTTGCTGCGATGCAGCATATTGAGAGTCGCCAAGTTCACTGATAAGAGCGGTCGAGGCCCACCAAAGGCAGGGGATCAAGATGCGCCAACCCGACATCAACGAGATCGAAAAGCTCAGACAGCTGAACCGGATCAAGGTGCTGGCGACGCTGGTGCTGGTGGCATGTTTTTGCGCCATGGTCGTGGCCAAGATCCTTGAACACCAATACCCGCCCTTCGCGCTTGTCGCGGCTTTTGCCGAGGCGGCGACGATCGGGGGCATTGCCGATTGGTACGCGGTTGTGGCCCTTTTCAAACGCCCGATGAACCTGCCGTTTCCACACACCGCCATCATCCCCAACAACCAGCGCCGCATCGCCGACAATCTTGGTGGCTTCATCGACAACAACTTTCTGGCGCGCGGCCCTGTCACCGAAAAGCTGAGAGAAGTCGATTTCGCGGGCGAGATGTCCACATGGCTGTCCTCACCATCCCATGCCAACAGCCTTGCGCGTTTCGTGGCGCGGCTGGTGCCGCAACTGCTGCACGCGGTGGACGAACAGGGGTTGGTGCATTTTGCCAAGCAGCGGGTCACCAGCCAGATCGCCAAAACGGACGTGGCGCCCATGCTGGGCAAGCTGATGCAAAGTTTCACCCACGACGGACGGCACCTGAAACTGCTTGATGACCTGATCAAGGCGCTGCGCCATTTTCTCAACGACGAAGACACGGTGGAATTGGTGCGCCTCAAGGTCAAACGCGAACTGCCGGTGCTTTTCAACGTGGTGGGGGCCGATGCGATGGTCGTCAAACGCATCGTGCGCATTGCGTCAGAATTGCTGGACGAGATCAGCGCAGAACCGGACCACCCCTTGCGCGCTGAATTCGAGGAGTTCCTGACCTCTTATATCAAGCGGGTGCGCCGCACCAAAGGCTTCAGCCGCCAGGTCGAGGGGCTCAAACAGATGATCCTGGGCCGGCCCGAGCTTGAGCAGGCGGCCGACCACATGTGGCGCGAACTGAAGGACTATATCCTTGCCGACTTTGCCTCGGACGACAGCGTGCTGATCGCGCGCCTGACGGACATGCTGGTGGAAATCGGCACCAGCCTGCAGGACGAAGCGGACCTGCGGCGCGACATCAACAACGGCATGGTGATCGTCATTTCCAACGTGGTCGAGGAGCAGCGCGGCAATATTTCGGCCTATGTATCCGAACAGGTCAAGGGCTGGGACATCAAGCAATTGCTGTTCCTGATCGAAGCGAACGTGGGGCGCGATCTGCAATTCATCCGCTTCAACGGGATGATCATCGGGGGCTGCGTGGGCCTGATCCTGTTCGGCATCGAACGTCTGCTCTTGTCATAGGCGGGCGCGCGGGCCTAGCATGGCGGCGCGCGGTGGGGATTGGCCCGAACGGCGCCAGCAGGAGATTTGAGATGGCGGACAAGAAAGACCAGAACCCCTTTATGGACATGTTCCAGAACTTCGGACAATCCATGAGCATTCCGGGCCCCGACATGAACGACATGATGGAATATCACCGCAAGAACCTGCAGGCGCTTCAATCCGCCGTTCAGGTTGGCACATCCAGCGCCCAGTCGATGATGGAAAAGCAGCGCGAGGCGCTGGAAAAGACGCTGGCCGATATCTCGGACAGTGTGCAGAACGCAACCGCGGGCGGCGATCCGTCGGGGGCGATGTCGTCCTCGGTCGATCTGGCGAAACGTACCTTCGACACCACGGTGCAGACGACAACGGACATGGCCGAGATTATCCGCAAGGGCAGCACCGACACCTATGACGTCCTCAAGGATCGCGTCATGGAAAGCGTCGAAGAGCTGACACCGAACAAGAAATCCTGACGCAGATTGCTCCGCGCCAGCGTACTTACTTGGGGTAGGCTGGTGCGGGGAAGATCACGCTTTTGAAGCCCGAGCGATCAAAGTGCTTCCATTCCCCTTCGGGCTGGGCCAGACGGTCCGCAACGGCATAGACGGCTGCCGGATGGTGACCTAGGCCGCAATGGCTGCCTTTGACTTCGATGTTCTCGGCGATGTCTGAATGCACCTCGATACAGTTCTGCCACGCGCAGACGCCGTCGGTTTTGCTGTAGATTGCCGTGGTCGGCACGGGTGGTGGGGCCGCGATGGCACCGCCCATGTGGCGTTCACCATCATGCGAGCTTTGTCCGCTGGCCATTTCATAGACGCGCCATGCGTTGGTCGCCCGGGGGCTGCCGCCAAAGGGGCTGCCCATTGAAATCACCTGCCGGATGCGGTCGGGCATCAGCTTGCCCAGCTGGCGGGCATAGATGCCGCCAAGGCTCCAGCCGACGATGCTGATCTTGCGCTCGTGCTTGTCGCTCAGGCTGGTGACCAGATCGATCAGACCCTGTTCCACGCCGGGACGGGGGCCAAAGTTCAGGCCCATCTTCCATCCATAGGTCGGATAGCCCTTGCGCTTGAGAAACCGGCGCATCGCAATCGTCGAGGTGTCGTTTGTGGTCAGGCCCGGCAGAACCAGCACCGGCTGCCCGTCGCCGCGCGGCGCAAGGGCCGTCAGGGTGGGCAGGGCTGCTGCAAATCCAAAGAGTTCCGGGATCGCGCGTCCTTCCAGCAGAAGGAGGGCTTTGTTAGGCGCTATTGATGTCGCTTCAACCACGGAACGTCCTTTCAGATGTGCAGAATATCTGCATTTGGTAGAGTAGAGACGACAGGGCACAAGTCTGTCAACAGCACCGTAGGGTCACATTGCGCAGCGCGCGCCCTGCAAAACAGGCAAATTCACTCCGTTTCAGTGGCTTGTTTGGCCACGGCCTCCTTCAATTCCTCGAAGGCGTCCACGATCAGATCGGCAAAGGCATCCGCATCGGGCAGGGCCTTGTGATCAGCCGTAATGCCGAAATCGAGGTGGTCGAGATAGCTTTGCACCGTGACGTTCAGCGCCACGCCATGTGTGGCGATGGACACCGGGTAGAGGGCGGTGACCTTTGCCCCGGCACAATACAGCGGAAAGGGCGGCCCGGCGGTGTTGGAGATACACATATTGACCGGCTGGGGGATGTAGTCGGCCAGCTTGGTCGCGCCATAGAACTGCATCAGCCCCGGCAGCAATGTCGGCGCACCCAGCAGGGTGAAATCGGTGGGGGCCGCATCTTTGACGCTGCCTGCCACGGCTTTGGACGCGCCGGATTCCTGCGCGATCTTTTGCAGCCGCTTGAGCGGTTTGCCGTAGTTGGTGGCCAATGGCACGTTCATCCCGAACACCTGGTTGTTGGTGTCGGCATTGCCTGCTTCGCGCAGTGAAATGGGCACGAAGGCGACCAGTGACGCATCCGGCAACTGGCGATGCTGTGTCAGATAGGTGCGGGTGGCGCCGCTGGTGATGGCCATCACCACATCGTTCAGCTTGGTGCCCGTGGCCTTGGCGATGGCCTTGACGTCCATCAATGAAATCGACCGCGCGGCATAGCTGCGCTTGGCCTCGACCGTGACGTTGAAGGGCGTGCGCGGGGCAAGAAGCTGGGGCAGGCCCACTTTGCCCATCAGCACCGGGGCCACCATGTCGGCCATCTGGCCCAGCACCTTGGGGATGCTGTCAAGCAGGGCAAGCTGCTGGCGGGTCAGGTTCGCGGCGATATCGTTTATGCTGAGGATTGCGCGTTCAAGATCGCCGGGCTTGCGCACAGGGGCTTTTTCCTCGGCGGGTTCGACTTCGCGCGGCACGTCCGTCACATCATACAGCGCCTTGGTGATCGCCATGCCCGCGCCGCCATCCACGGCCGCATGGTGCACCTTGGAATAAAGGGCGGCCTGCCGGCCCTCCAACCCTTCGATCACCGTGAACTGCCACAGCGGCTTTTTGCGGTCGAGCGTGGCGGCGTGCAGTTCGGCCACCTTTTCCTCAAGCTGTTTGCGCGTTCCGGGCTTGGGCAGCTTGGCCGACTGGATGTGATACTCCATGTCCAACTCGCCCGCATCCACCCAACCGGGGTGATCGATCTGAAAGGCGGCCTTGGCCAGCTTCATCCCGAAGATCGGGATCAGGTGCACGCGCCCCTTGAAGAACTCGGTAAAGTGCTTGTGGAAGGACCCCCGAAACCCCTTGGGCAAATCGTAAAGTGTAAGCCCCGCGACGTGCATGGGGGTCTGGTCGGTTTCCATGTAAAGAAATGTCGCGTCGAGACCGCTGAGTTGTTTCATGGGGGTTCTGCCTTCATAGGGTTGACGCTACGCGCCTGCTTGATCAGTTGACTAAACTCTATATTCTTGGTCAAGCGCGCATTCCATAGGCGCATGTGTGGTCATATCCGCCCGAAAAAGAGGCGAAATGACACGCGCAGGGAGGAAGACCATGAACCATCCCAGGATGAACGGCGGTCCGAATTTTGGTGCCGCAATGGTGGCAAGCCCGCGGTGCATGCTGCCGGTAGAGCTGGCCCACGCCCGCGCCCAAAAGCCTGTTTTTTCCGATATCACGGGCCGCGATCCCATGAACCCAACAGAAAAGAGACTGTGATGGCCGATCTGACATTCGATACGATGCAAGGCATGGTGGGCGAGCCGCTTGGTACGTCAAGCTGGCAACCCGTGACCCAGGACGCGGTCAATGAATTCGCCAATTGCACAGGCGACCGCCAGTGGATTCACGTCGATGTGGAGCGGGCGAAAAAGGAAAGCCCCTTTGGCGGCCCTGTGGCGCATGGCTATCTGACCCTGTCGATGCTGTCGGCCATGGCCATGGAAATCGGTATGGTGCCAAAGGGCACCGCCGCCGCACTCAACTACGGGCTGGACAAGGTCCGTTTTCTTGCGCCGGTGCCTGTGGGGGCCAATGTGCGGGTACATTCCACGCTGACCGGCTTTGATCGCAAGGACAACGGCCAGTACCTGATGAAGACCGAAAACACGATTGAAATCCAAGGCAGCGACAAGCCTGCATTGATTGCTGAAAGCCTGGCCATTCTGGTGCCCGGACCGGACGCGTAAACCATATAAAGGAAGGGCGACCATGAGCGACAAGAAACCCAAGATGTCCAAGAACGCACGTGACATCGCCGAAAACGCATCCGAGAACACGCTCGCGCTGAACCCGCTGGTGACGTTGCGGGTGGAGGACATGTTTGGCGCTGGTACCAACCTGGCCCGCGCCATGGCCGCGCAACCGCAGGCGATGATGAACCAGTGGATGGCGCTGGCCAACGACATGACCAAGATTGTGACGCAGTCCTCTGAAATCGAACCGGACCGCAAGGACCGTCGGTTTGCCGATACGGCGTGGAACAACAACGCCTTTTCCAAAGGGATGATGCAGGGGTACCTGTCGTGGGCCGACAAGGTCACCGCCGCAGTCGAGGAACTGGACCTGCCCGACAAGGATGCGGCACGCGCCCGTCTGGTCACGTCGATCTTCGTCGACACGATGGCACCTTCCAACAACTTCTTCGTCAATCCGTCCGCGATGAAGGCCTTTTTCGAGACCGGGGGTCAAAGCGCCGTCAACGGCTTGAAGAACCTGCTGACGGACATGACCGAAAACGGCGGGCTGCCGGCGTCGGTGGATACCTCGAAGTTCAAAGTGGGCGAAAACCTTGCCGTGACCCCCGGCAACGTGGTCTTCCGCAACGATGTGATCGAGCTTATTCACTACACCGCCAACACCGACAAGGTGCATCCGCGCCCCTTGCTGGTGGTGCCGCCACAGATCAACAAATACTATTCCATCGACATGGCGCCGGGCAAAAGCATGATCGAATTCCTGCTGTCGCAGGGCATTCAACCCTATTGCATCAGCTGGCGGAACCCGACCAAGGACCACCGCGACTGGGATATGACGACCTATATCGAGGCGCTGGACGAAGCCTGTGATGCAGCCCTCGAAATCACCGGGTCCGACAGCGTCAACATCATGGGCTCCTGTTCGGGTGGGATCACATTGTCGAGCTATGCCGGCTGGCTGGCCGCACAGGACAAGTCAGACAAGATCAACGCGGTGATCCTCGCCGTGTGCGTGCTCGACACCATGGCCTCCACCGACAATGACATGGCGGCCCTTGTCACGCCCGAAACCGTCAAGGCCGCCAAGATGGCGTCGGCCAGCCGGGGCGTGCTCGATGGGCAGGACATGGCCAAGATGTTCGCTTGGATGCGGCCCAACGACCTGATCTGGAACTACTGGGTCAACAACTACCTTCTGGGCAACGCACCACCCGCCTTTGACGTGCTGTATTGGAACGCGGACACCACGCGCCTGCCCGCAGGGCTGCATGGTGATTTCCTCGACATGATCTACTCCAACCCGTTCCTCAACCCCGGTGAAATGGTCATCGGCGGATACGAGATCGACATGACCAAGGTGAACTACGACACCTATGTCATCGCGGGCACCACCGATCACATCACGCCGTGGAAAGCGGTCTATGAAACCGCGCGGCTTTACGGTGAGGACACGCAGTTCATCCTGTCCAACTCGGGCCATTTGCAAAGCCTGCTGAACCCTCCGGGCAACCCCAAGGCGTGGTACATGAAGGGCCTGGCCAAGCAGGACGATCCCGAGGTCTGGGCCGAGAAAGCGCAAAAACACGAGGGCAGCTGGTGGCTGGATTGGGGCGAGATGCTCAAAAAGAAGTCCGGCAAGGAAGTCGCGGCCCCCAAGACCCCCGGCAGCAAACAGCACCCCGCCCTTGGGCCCGCGCCGGGCACCTATGTCTTCGAGCCGTAAACCCAGAACAATAACCTGCAGGAAAGAAACGCAATGAGCACTGAAACCATGGAAAAACAAGCGCTTCACCTGCCGGAGGGCGTCCGGGTTGAAACCATCGACGTGCGCGGCCAATTGCTGCGCGTGGCGATCAAGGACGGCGATATGTCCAAGCCGCCGATGCTGATGTTCAATGGCATCGGTGCAAACCTCGAACTGGGTTTTCCGTTCCTTTCGGCCCTCAACGACCGCCGCGCGATCCTTTTTGACGTACCGGGGGTGGGTGGATCGCCCATGCCCGCACTGCCGTATCGCCCATCAACGCTGGCGCGGATGTCCAAACACCTTCTGGAACACCTCGAGATCGATCAGGTGGATGTGTCGGGCGTATCGTGGGGCGGTGGACTGGCCCAGCAATTCGCCAAACAGTATCCAAAGATCTGCCGCAGGCTGGTGCTGGTCGCGACCTCGTCGGGGTGGACCATGGTGCCGGGCAAACCCAATGTCCTGTCCAAGATGTCGAGCATCAAGCGCTATACCGACAAATCCTACATGCGTTCCATCGCGGCCGAGATTTACGGCGGTGCGTTCCGGCAGGACGATACACTGATCAATTCGCACGCGGCGGGCATGCGCCCCTCGTCGAACGCAGGCTACATGCTGCAACTGCTGGCGATGACCGGGTGGACCAGCGTGCCATGGCTTTGGCGGCTCAAGCAGCCGACGCTGGTTATTTCAGGCACCGATGATCCGCTGATCCCGGTGGCCAACGCCAAGCTTCTGGCGCGGCTCATTCCGCAGTCCCGGCTGGAATTGATCGACGACGGACATTTGTTCATCGTGACAGACCCCGACGGCACAGGGCGCATGATCGTCGATTTCCTCGAGGACGACACGCTCTGATATCGGGCTGTCACGGCAACACAAAGATCGGCCTGCCCCGTAGTCAGATATGCCTGAGAGTGCTACGGTTGGTGCCAAGGGATAGGCACGAGGTGCCGAAACGGGCGAATTTGCGCTGTCCCTGACTGGGTGGGACATGACAACAACGTCGCTGATCAATCGCGCTGGAACAGATGCGCAGTCGGAAGGTGTGCCGGATGCCGGTTTCGCCGATCTGACCTTTCTGACCACCGACATCGTTGGCAGTTCCGAATTGCACCGTCGCCATGCAGGCGAAATGCTGACGGCGATGGATGTGCATGACGATATCCTGCACGGGGCCATCCGCAAGCATGGTGGGGATCCTTTCAAGCACACGGGCGACGGTGTTCTGGCGGTGTTCGATAGCCCCGTGGATGCCGTGCGCGCGGTGGTCGAGGCGCAGCAAGCCCTGCGGCAGGCCGCTTGGGGTGAAACCGGGCGGCTGCGCCTGCGTTGCGGGGTGCACACCGGCGCGGCGCGGCCCCGGGGCGGCGATTATTTCGGCCCGGCCCTGTCGGCGGTACACCGACTGGAGGGCGCGGCCAATGCCGACCAGATCCTGATCTCGGACGCGAGTGTCATGCGCATTGGCACCGATATCCATGATGCCCCTTTCGGATTTCTGAGCCTTGGCGAACACCACTTCAAGGGCATCGACCGGATCAGCGTCTATCAGGTGCAGGCCGACGGTCTGCCGGATCAGTTCGCACCCATTACCGGCAAGCGCGAAACCACCCACGGCAACCTGCCTGCGGCACTCAATTCCTTTCTGGGCCGGTCGCAGGAAATCACGTTGCTGCGGCGCATGGTGGATGTGTCGCGCATCGTGACAATCGTGGGGCCGGGGGGGATCGGAAAGACCCGCACGGCCCTTGAACTGGTGCGGTCCTTGCAGCCGTCCTTTTCCGGCGGCGCGTGGTTGCTGAACCTTGCCTCGGTCGAGCGGGAGAGCGAGTTGTGGCCGGTGATCGCCTCGATGCTGGAAATCGATCCCATTCCCGGCGCGGACCGTCGCCAACAGGTGCTGGACCGTTTGCGGGACGACAAGACGGTTCTGCTGATCGACAACTGCGAACACCTGCTGGAACAGGTGGCCGATATCGTGACCGATCTTGCCGCTGCTTGCCGGTCGCTCAGCATCGTGGCCACCAGCCGCCAGATGCTGGGTGTGACGGGCGAGGCGCAATTCAAACTGCCTGCGCTCGAACCCGAGGCCGACACCGCCCCCGAGGACGCCACCGCCGTGCGCCTTTTCGTGGAACGTGCGCGGCTTGTACGTCATGATTTCGACCCGGACGCCCAAGACCTGGCGACGGTTCAGACCATCTGCCAAAGCCTCGACTACCTGCCGCTGGCCATTGAAATCGCGGCCGGTCAACTGCGCCGCCATGCGCTGGAACGCATTGCCAGCGATGCACAAAACCCGCTTGATCTGCGCCCCGGCAAGGCGCAGCGACGCTCAAGCAGGCAGCAAACCCTGCGCCGCACCCTTGAATGGTCCTATGATCTGATCGACCCCACCAGCCGCGAGGTTCTGAAACGGCTTTCCGTCTTTTCCAGCCCCTTCCACGAGGAACAGGCGCTGGAGGTCTGCATGGCGGATATGGACGATGAGGTCGATGTGCTGGATGCGATGGACGAACTGATCGACGCATCGCTGATGACCGCCCGTGTAGATGGTGAACGGCGCATGCGCATGCTGCGCGCGGTGCAGGCCTTTGGACGTGAAAAGCTGGAAGATGCGGGGCTGACCCGAGCGGTCGAAGACACCCACGCCGAGGTCATGGTGGCCCGCTGCAAGGCGCTGGGCCAGCAGTTCGTGACCAACGAGGAGCGACAGGCCGCCGCCGCCATTCAGGACGACATGCCCAACATCCGCGTGGCCTTGGAGCGGGCCTTGGGCCGTGATCTGGAACTGGCAGCACGGCTGACGTGGCCGTTGCTGATGTACACCTACCTGCACCGCGAATCCGAAACGGCATCGTGGCCGACGCGGATCATGTCACAACCGGGCGCCGATGATCTGGCGGATGCGCCGATCATGCTTGCAGGTTGTGCGGCCTATGCCTTCTACGAACTGGGCGATGCGGAAATGGCGCGTGCCTACGTCGAACGCGGCTTTGCGCTTGAAAAGGCCGGGCGCAACACCTCGCAAGGCTGGTTGCCGCATATCGCGGGGCAGGTCGCCTTCTGGATGCGCGAGCCGGACCAGTTCCGCACCTATCACCAACAGGCTGTGTCGGAGGCACGGGCCGCCAACGATGTGGCCTGCCAGGTGTTCGATCTGAGCATGGCGGCCTTTGTCGAGGCGCGGATGAAGGGCGCGGACCGGGCGCGTGACCTCATGGCGCAACTGGATGCGATGGCTCCGACCCTGCGCCAACCGACGATGATCGGATACGTGCATTTTGCCCGCGGCGGCGTGGCGACCCTCGACAGCTTCGACACCGCGGTGGACGAATTGCGCCAGGCCATCGAATGGGCCGAGATCGGCGGCAACCATCTTGGGGCGCAACGCACGAACCGCGTGCTTGCCGATGTCCGCGCCATCATGGCCGAGCCCACGGACGCGCTCAACATCCAGATCAAGGCCTTGCTCGATTTGCCGGACCATGGTGCCACGATCTACAATTGGACGGCCATCAGCCGCCTGCTGGCACCGCTGGCGAAACTGAAGGCCTACGAGGAAATTGCCGTGATCTCGGGGGCGTTGCAGAACGCACCGCTGAACCTCGGAGGATCGGCGCGGGGGTACATTGCAACGGCGCGCGGTCGATTGGGGGCTGAGGCCTTTGATGAAGCGGCGGCGCGGGGCGTGGCGTTTGACCAGGCCGAGGCACGCGCCTACGCTATCGAGGTTGTGGGCGCACACGCCCGAAAGCCATAGTTTTTATTGATTTCTGGCCCGTTTTATTGGGGCATCTGGATTTTGCCGGGGGGCTTGAATGGCACATTACGTATCCGACACGCAGATCGTCGAGGCCATTTTGGCCGACACGCCCGACCATGCAGAAGGCACCCGCCCGGTGCATGCCATCGGTATCGCCTGCGAGGGGTACTTTACCCCGTTGGAGGCCGCGCGCGACTACTGTATTGCCCCGCATTTTCAAAAGGATAGCACGCCGGTAACCGTGCGCTATTCCAACGGGTCAGGCAGCAAAACAGAACATGACGGATGGTCAGATGTGCGCGGCATGGCCACGCGGTTCCACCTGCCGGATGCGGCGCCGGCGGATCTTGTGGCGATGACGCTGGGTGAGTTTTTCGTGCAGGACATCGACCAGTTCATGGCGTTCACCACCTCGGCCCGGCCTGAGCCACCAAAGCGCGAATCGCCCTGGCGCAAGATCTGGGATATGCTGAACCTGCGGCCACCGATGCCGGATCCGCCGCCGGACAAGCCCTATGACAACGCCATGGGGCTTTTGCAGTTTGCGGCCCACAACCGCTATGCCGATCTGGCGATTTTTCAGGTCAGCACCATCGGTGCGCCGGTCAGTTATGCGCGTGCATCTTATCACGCGGTCAACACCTTCATTGCCATCGGTCCGGACGGGCGACGGCGGCACGTGCGTTTTCATTGGCAGCCGGTTGCAGGGGTGTTGAACAACCCAATGTCCAAGCCACCCGTGGCGCAATACCTGCACCAGGAGCTGCGCGATCGTCTGGCCAAGTGGCCTGCGCGCTTTATCCTGAACATGACCATCGGCGAGGCGGGCGATGCGCTGCACGATCCCACGCGTCCGTGGCCCAAGCGGCGCACCACGATCGAGATGGGTACGCTGACCCTGACAGGCGTTTGTGCGGATCAGAAGGACATGGCCGAAAAGATCGCCTTCAATCCCTGCCGTGTGCCCGATGGGATCGAGCTGTCTGCCGATCCGATCCTGCAAGCGCGCAAGGGTGTGTACGAGACCTCGCGCAAGATGCGGGGCGGCACCGCGTGCCCCTTTCACAAGGAGGCGTCGTGATGTTGCCCCCCAAGTCGTGGTTCGATCGCTTTGTCGATAACCTGCCCAACACGCGCATCTTCCAATGGATCGCGCGCAATATCCTCGTGCCGTTCTGGGCCTGGCGCACGCCGACCAAACCGCTGCCGGGTGGTGCACGCTCGGCCATCCAGGGCGGGGACAACGTGCAAAGCATGATGAACCTTGTCATGCCGCTCAAGGACAAGTCGCCCTTGGGCCGGGCCAAGATGGTTCTGGCGCTGGCGCAGAACCTGGATGAAATCTATGCCGGGCTCGACAATGTGGGCACGGTGCATTTCGCGCGCTTTGTCATCGTCGATGGCAACCTGTGCATGATCTCGGTTTATGACGGCGATTTTTCCAACTACATCCGTGATTTCATCGCCACCATTGGCAGCGTTTTCGACGCCATTGTGACCCAGATCGAAGATGGTGACGCGGTGGTGCCCTGTATGCGCAACGCCGAAGCGTTCATCGACTGGGTGCATGCCCGCGACATGTGGCAGGCCCCCGACATGGCGACCGACCTTCTGACCGATTGGCACAACACCAACATCGGACCCGACACGCCGATGCAGGAGGGGCTGCGTGACTTGCCGCGCGAACTGATCCTGCAACTCAGGGCCAATCCGAACATTTCGCTGGGCGGTGGCTATCGCCGCTATCCCGGCTTTTCCGCCGCACAGGTGCGCAAGAAACTGGGAGTGGGCTGGTGAACGAGATATCGCAAATGACCGATGCACAGGAAACGCTGGACCCGGCACAGCTTCAGGGCAACATCCTGCGCGGGTTTGGCCGCAGCAACGTGCGCCACATCGTGCTGGAAGTAACGGACCGCGCCGGGGCGCGGGCCTTTCTGGCCAATGCGGCAGAGGGGGGCAATGCCAACACGCCCGCCATCACCACCGAAGAACACTGGGGTGACACCAAACCTGACGTGAACTTCAACATCGGGCTGACCTATCGCGGTCTGCGGGCGCTGGGTGTGCCAAACCTGTCCCTGTCGAGCTTTCCAACCGAATTTGTGAACGGCATGGAAAGCCGTGCGGTCAAGATCGGTGATGTCGGCAGCAGCGCGCCCGACGGCTGGCCCGCGCCCTTTGATGACATGAGCCGGGTGCACATCATCGCCACGCTGCACGCGGATGACGTGGCGCATATGGACGCCGCGCAAAAGTTGATCGCGGCGGCGGGCAAGGGCCGCGCCTTTGCCGTTCTGGGTGCGCGCGACGGTGCGGCCTTTGACGGGCCTTACGTACACTTTGGCTATCACGACAACATCTCGCAGCCCCGGTTTCGGGGGGTGCACGATCCCGCGCGTTTTCCCGATGCGCAGCCGCAGGTGCCTCTGGGCACCGTGCTTTTGGGCTTCGAGACCGTCTACGAAGGCATCCGCTGGAAGGTGCCGCAGCCGGAGGTTCTGGGGTTCATGGGCGCATTCAATGCCTTCCGGGTTCTTGAACAGGATGTCTCGGCCTTCGAGGCCTTCCTCGATCATGCGGCTGACGTGGTGCTGGCCGACCCACGCGCCGATCAAGTGTTGCCCAAGGGTGCGGAAAAGAAGATCGGCAAAGGGCTAAGCCGCCATGCGGCCATGCGCGAAGTGGTGGCGGCCAAGATGTGCGGGCGCTGGCGCAACGGCACGCCACTGCAACTGTCACCTGACACGCCAAACCCCGATCCGGCGGTGCCACGGTCGGATTTCGACTATGACAGCGGCGGGCAATGCCCTTACGGCGCGCACACCCGCCGGTGCAATCCGCGCGGTGGACCGATCGTGCAGCGCATCGCCAACAACACCCGGCGGCTGGTGCGCCGCGGGGTGCCTTATGGTCCGGTCTATGACCCGGCCAAACCCGATGGCATCGAACGCGGCCTTCTGGGCAATTTCCTGTGCGGTAACCTTGGAGCACAGTTCGAGGCGGTCATGTGCGACTGGCTGAACCTTGGCTTGCAGGACCCGCATATCACCGGCACCAACGACCCGCTTCTGGGCGCCAATGATGCCGATGACAGCGCCTTTCTGATCCCATTGGAGGACGGTGGCGACATTCGCATCGAAGGTCTGCCCCGGTTGGTGAACGCCAAGGGAGGGGCCTATACATTCCTGCCCAGCCTTCCGGCAATCCGCTACATCGGCAGTCTGCGCGGCTAGGATCAGCTTTTCACCACCAACTGCGTGTTCATTGGCAAAGACCTGCTGTCTTCATCACTTTTCTGATTGATTTAGTCAGGAATGCTTGACCTGCGTCGCATTTTGAGTAATTGACTATTTTTATCGGATATAGAACACTTCAGGAGTTCCCATGCGCTTTTCCTCACTCATGACCTTCGCGGCCACTGCCGCCTTTGCAACGCCCGTACTGGCCGAGGGTGAGCTGAATCTTTATTCCTCGCGCCACTACGACACCGACGAGCGGCTTTATTCGGATTTCACCGAGGCCACTGGCATCACCATCAACCGGATTGAGGGCAAGGCCGACGAACTGATCGCGCGGATGCAGGCCGAAGGGGCCAATTCGCCCGCCGACGTGCTGCTGACGGTGGACACCTCGCGCTTGCAACGCGCCAAGGAGGCCGGTGTGCTGCAAACAGTCGAAAGTGACGTGCTCGAAGCGCGCATTCCCGGCTATCTGCAGGACGCGGACAACCAGTGGTTCGGCTTTTCCCAGCGTGCGCGCATCATCTTCTACGACAAGGCCGAGGTGGCCAATCCGCCCCAAACCTATGTTGATCTGGCCGATCCGGCCTATGAGGGCATGATCTGTCACCGATCGTCCAGCAACGTCTATTCGCAAACCCTGCTGTCAGCCGTGATCGAAAACCACGGGGCCGAGGCCGCCCGTGATTGGGCGCAAGGCGTGGTGAACAACTTTGCCCGTGACCCGCAGGGCGGCGATACAGATCAGTTGCGTGGGCTGGTGTCGGGTGAATGCGACATCTCGATCTCCAACACTTACTACTTTGCCCGCGCCCTGCGCCGCGATGTCAAAGGGTTGGACAAGGATGCGATGGCAGGCATCGGATGGGTGTTCCCCGCCCAGAACGCGGAAGGGGCACATATGAACCTGTCGGGCGGCGGCGTGGCGGCCCATGCGCCCAACCGCGACAATGCCGTCGCCTTCATGGAATACCTCGCCTCCGATCAGGCACAGCGCTATTTTTCGGCGGGCAACGATGAATACCCGGCAGTGCCCGGCGTCGGCCTGAGCCCTTCGGTGGCTGCCCTTGGCATGTTCAAACCCGACGATGTGGATTTGTCTGCCGTGGCCAAGAACGTGCCGGAAGCGCAGAAAATCTTTAACGAGGTTGGCTGGAAGTAAACGTCACCACTCACGTCACAACGCAGGGCCGGTCAGCTTTGGCCGGCCCTGCTGCGTGCGGCGGATGGGGTCATGCCGCTCCATCCCTGAAAGGCGCGGTAGAATGAGTTCGGGTCACGGTAGGCCAACAGATAGGAAATCTCGTCTATCGTCAGGTCCGACCGCTCCAGATACCGCAGCGCCATATCGTGGCGCACATCGTCCAGAAGTCTTTGATAACTGGTGCCTTCGGTGCGCAGGTGCCGTTGCAGGCTGCGTGTGGAGAGCCGCAGGTGTGCTGCGGCATCACTGACCGCATTTGCCCCGCTGGGCAGCATCTGCATCAGCGCCGCGCGGGTGCGTTCGGTCATGGTCGTGCCGCTTTGCACAGCAAGCAACTGCTGGCGAAACGCTGGCTCAAGCGACGCCCAGTGATCGGGATCAAAGGACAAGAGCCGCCGGTTCGCATCCTCGGGGGACAGCACCATGCGCGACGGGCCGATGCCGATGGAACAGCCCACGAATTCCTCAAGCGCTTCATGGCAGGGCAGGCGCGCAGGCAGGAAGGCTGCGCGTGGCACGAAAGGCTGTGCGGTACAGGTACGGATCGCATCTACCAAGAACACCATTTCAGTGGCCGCAAAACTCAACGGCATGTCGCCGCCCAGCAACGTGCTGCTTTTGCTGACCTCCAGCCCCCCGTCGTCCGCAGTCTTCAGGATCAGCCGAAATGGCCCCACAAGCGGCTTGAACACCGACAGCCGTTCCAGCCCCGTGCGCACATCAGGGCTGCAGGTGAAGGAAAAGAAGGCGGCGTTGAACGGGCCGCGCGCATAGGCTTGTCCCAGATAGAGGGGCAGGTCGTCACGGCCGCTCATCTCGACCATGATGCTCCAGCCCTCGAACAGTTCGGTCGCGGTCACGCCCTTGCCTTCGTTTTCGAAATAGTCGGGCGCGAAACGCATACGCCGCAGGAAGGCGGCGGTGTCGATGCCCAAAAGTCCGCACATCTGCTGCACCGTGCGCGCGGTCTTGTATCTGACGGGGGCGGCTTTCATCCGGGGGTATGTCCTGTTGCTATGGGTGCGGGAACAGGATGGGGCCAAAGGCGGCATATGAAAATGGTGGATCACCGGTCTGGCGCAATCTGTTGCCCCGTTGGCGCGATTTGCAAGTCCGATCAGGCGCCTGTGTCGAAACGCCCATAGCGCCCTTGGTCAAAGGCCAAGCCAGCCCCATCGCGCATCTCGACCTTCAGAACTTCGCCCACCACGATGCTGTGGTCACCCGCCGGATGTACCGCGTGGCGGGTGCAATGCAGATGTGCAAGGCAGCCCTGCAACAGTGGCACGCCATGGGCATCCTGGGTCCAGTCATAGGCGTCAAATCCCTGGCCCTGTGCTGCAAAATGCAATGCCATCTCCTGCTGCTCAGCGCCAAGGATATGGATGCAGTAGCGGTCGGCACCCGCAAAGGCGTCGTGACGCCTTGAGGCCTGACCAAGCGACCACAGAACCAGCGGTGGTGTCAGCGAGACCGAGGAAAAGGAGTTGGCGGTAAAGCCGAGCGGCCCCACGTCCGACAGCGCGGTGACGACAGTCACGCCTGATCCGAACCGGCCAAGTGCGCGGCGGAACAGCCCGGTGGTTTCAGGCCCGGGAACGAAAGGTTCATAGGGGTCGGTCATTGCGGGTCGGTGCCATGACTTTGCGGCAGTGTCCATATGCAAACCAGTCTTTGTCTTGTGGGAAGGGCGAGGCCGTTGGGGCCGCGTTCCGTTGGTCTGAAGGAAGTAAGTCGAGACGGCAGATATTCAATTCCTCATACTGCTCTGGGGCGTGAAGTCATGCCTGACCCGCTGCCCACCTTGGCAAGCCGCCCTGAAAGTGACCGCTCTAAAGACTTGCGCCATATCCGAAAGCCGCGTTGGTCCGCCCTGCGAACAAAGCGGACCTTCACGGTTATCACCACCCGAGCCGTGCAGGGGCAGACCCTGGGCTGGCGCATCCTGACGATGCATCCGGGCGTTTTATGATCGCCAAACACATTCCCCATATCAGCGCGGCACCAAGCCCAGCCAAAGCGCCAGACCGTGGGAGGGTCTGGCGCTGCACGGCGGCCCGCAAGCGGGCCTTGATTCCGTGCAGTGGTGCCTTGATCGGAAGTCCCCTTGGGGCTCACAGCGGACCAACATGGTGTGCGAGATGATCAAGGTTTTGTGCGTTTGAAGAGTGTTTTCGAGACACTCCCCACCTGGCATCTCCTGTCCCGGCTCAAGCGTCGGCGGTGACCGCTGATTTGACGACATGCGCCAGCGCCGTGGCGATTTCGTCGATGGCCCCCATGGCATCGACCTGCCGCAGGGTGCTCTTGGCATCATAATAAGCAATCAAAGGGGCCGTTTGCGCGTGATAGGCCGCCAAACGCTCGCCCACCGTTGCCGCATTGTCGTCAGCGCGGCGCTTCATCTCGGTGCCGCCACAGACGTTGCACACACCTTCGACTGCCGGCTGCTTGAAGCTGTCGTGATAGCCTTCACCGCATGTGCCACAGGTGTAGCGCCCGGCGATGCGGTCCACCATGGCCGCATCATCCACTTCAAGGCTGACAGCCGCATCAATGCGCTGCCCGCTTTCGCCCAGAAGCGTATCAAGCGCCTCGGCCTGAACGGTGGTGCGCGGAAACCCATCGAGGATGACGCCTCGGCTAGTGTCCGGCGCGGCCAGACGGTCGCGCAGGATGTCGATCACGATCTGGTCACTGACCAGCCCGCCCGATTTCATGACCGCATCAGCGGCTTTGCCCGCTTCGGTGCCTGCCGCCACGGCCGCGCGCAGCAGGTCACCGGTGCTCAGCTGCACAAGCCCGAATTGCTGTTCCAGCATCCGCGCTTGCGTGCCCTTGCCCGCGCCCGGTGGTCCAAGCAGGATCAGAACGGGCGGCGGGGTCTGTGTCAGTGCACCGCTCATCACTCAGGTCCGGTTCATGCGGTTGTCGATCAGGTCCTCGACCACCGAAGGATCGGCCAGCGTGGACGTGTCGCCCAATGCACCGAAATCGTCTTCGGCGATCTTGCGCAGGATGCGGCGCATGATCTTGCCCGAGCGTGTCTTGGGCAGGCCCGGTGCCCACTGGATCAGATCAGGCGAGGCGATGGGGCCAATCTCCTGACGCACCCACGTGCGCAGTTCGGTGCGCAGATCATCCGAAGGCTCTTCGCCGTTCATCAGGGTCACGTAGCAGTAGATGCCTTGCCCCTTGATGTCGTGCGGATAGCCCACCACCGCGGCCTCGGCCACCTTGGCATGGGCCACCAGCGCGCTTTCCACCTCGGCCGTGCCCATGCGGTGACCGGACACGTTGATCACGTCATCGACGCGGCCCGTGATCCAGTAATCGCCATCGGCATCGCGCTTGCAGCCGTCACCGGTAAAGTAATAGCCCTTGTAGTCCGAAAAATAGGTTTTCTCGAACCGCTCATGATCGCCCCAGACGGTGCGCATCTGACCGGGCCAGCTGTCGCGGATGCACAGCACCCCTTCGACATCGTTGCCTTCGATGATCTCGCCGCTGGCGGGTTCCAGCACCACGGGCTCGATGCCAAAGAACGGCTTCATTGCGGATCCGGGTTTCATGGCGTGCGCACCGGGCAGGGGGGTCATCAAATGCCCGCCGGTTTCGGTCTGCCACCACGTGTCGACGATGGGGCAGCGTCCGCCGCCGACAATTTCGTTGTACCAGTTCCACGCTTCGGGATTGATCGGCTCGCCCACCGTGCCCAGAACCTTGAGGCTGCTCAGGTCGCTTCCGGCAACAGGATCGTTGCCATGGGCCATCAGCGCCCGAATGGCCGTGGGGGCGGTGTAGAACTGCGCCACCTTGTGCTTTTCGCAGACCTGCCAGAAACGGCTGGCATCGGGATAGGTCGGCACGCCTTCGAACATCAGCGTCGTTGCCCCGTTGGCCAGCGGGCCATAGACGATATAGCTGTGGCCGGTGACCCAGCCGACGTCGGCGGTGCACCAATAGACATCCCCATCCTTGTAATCGAAGGTGATCTCGTGGGTCATCGCGGCATAAACCAGATAGCCGCCGGTGGTGTGCACCACGCCCTTGGGCTGACCGGTGGAACCTGAGGTATAAAGGATGAAAAGCGGGTCTTCGGCCCCCATTTCTTCGGGCGGGCAGGCGTCGTCAACCTCTGCCTCCAGCTCGTGCAGCCAATGATCAAGGCCATCGCGCCATGCGATCTGCTGGCCCGTGCGTTTGACCACAAGGCAATGCGTGTCGTCGATGACGTTGATCAGGGCCTGGTTGACGTTGTCCTTGAGGTTCGTGACACGCCCCCCGCGCGGCGCACCGTCTGCTGTGATCACCACCTTGGCGTCACAGCCCGACACGCGCGCGGCCAAGGCATCGGGCGAAAACCCCGCAAAAACAATGGAGTGGATCGCGCCGATGCGCGCACAGGCCAGCATGGCATAGGCCGCTTCGGGGATCATCGGCATATAGATCACCACGCGGTCCCCTTTGCTCACGCCCAGCTTCTTCAACACGTTGGCCATCTTGCACACAGAGCCGTGCAATTGGCGGTAGGTGATGTGTTGCGCGTCGTCTTCGGGGCTGTCGGGTTCCCAGATGATCGCCGTCTGATCGCCGCGCGTCTCAAGGTGGCGGTCGATGCAGTTGGCCGCGACGTTCAGGGTGCCATCGCCGTACCAGTTGATCGACACGTTGCCGAAGTCATAGGAGACATCCTTGACCTGTGTATAGGGCTTGATCCAGTCCACGCGCTGGCCGTGTTCGTCCCAGAACTTGGCCGGGTCTGCGATAGAGGCCGCGTACATCTTGTCATATGTTTCTGCATTCACGTGTGCGTTGGCAGCCATGTCTGCGGATGGGGCGTAGGTTTTCGACATGCGAGGCTCCTCCCTTGCGGTTCTTGATCAATTTCGGAGGGCGCATGCAGCCATGCCCGCACACTTGGCGCGGTCCTCCTCCCTCTGCGGGATAATACGCGTATGTGAAAAGAAAGGAATAACTTACCGTAATATATGGGTTTCGCTGTAAATTAATTTTTGACGGATTTGCGTATCTGTAAAGTTTTCGCGTCGGCTGGTAAATTTCGGCGTATTTCCGGCACGTTCTGTGTTAACGCGTCCGGGGCGCAGTTCTGCCAAGGCCTTGCAAAGAAAAGTAAAGGCCCCGGTGGGTGCTGCGACATATTGTTTCGCAAGGCCCGCATCCGCGCGGCCGGGGCCAGAATCACAACATCCCGCGTTCGCCCAGAACCTTGCGCGCCGCCCGAAAGCACTCCAACCCCTGCGGCACACCGCAATAGATGGCGACAGCGTGGACCGCGGCGCGGATTTCCTCGGCCGAACAGCCGTTGTTGATCGCGCCGTTGCAGTGCAATTCCCACTCGGACATTTTGCCAAGAGCCCCGATCATCGACAGGTTCATAAGGCTGCGCGTCTTGGCGTCGATGGCGTCATCGCCCCAGCCAAAGCCCCAGCACCATGCGGTCATCGCCTCTTGGAAGGGCATGTTGAACGCGTCCGCTGCATCAAGGTTCTTTTGCACATAGTCGGCACCCAGCGTGGCCTTGCGCTGTGCGAGGCCCTTTTGAAACAGGTCTTCATCAAAGAGGCTCATTGCGCATGTCCTTTGGAATGGGTGGTGTTGGATGTTTGTTCGGCCTGGTGCACGGGCGGTGCGGCAGCCACGTGGCGGGGCAGGTCGTCGGCGATCTCGATCCACGGCAGACGCTCGCCATAATGGTAATGGGCCTGCGGCACAAAGGCGGCGGGATCGTCCAGCGTGGCGGCATAGAAGTGGACCTCGCCCGGCCAATCGTCGGCAGTATAGGTTATTTGCGTTCCGCATGTGGGACAATGCCGGCGCTGAACCCGGCCTGCGCTGCCGCGGCGTTCGGTCAGTGGTCCGGTGATGTGTACGCTGTCTGGCGAGACGCCCAGAAAAGAAGTGAAGGGTGCTGCGGTGGCGCGTCTGCAACTGTCGCAATGGCAATGGCCTGCCCAAAGCACCGGGCCTGTGCTGCGCCACGTCGCGGCGCCACATGCGCAACGGCCTGTCAAATCTGCCATGGTCGGTCCTTTGGTCATGGGGTCACACCGCAGCCTATACCGAAGTCGAGAATGAAAAAAAGCAGCGCACCGGCTTTTGCGACGTGATTGCTGGCGCAGATGGGCTAGCATCCGGGCGTTTTGCCCCTCTAGTGTGACGAAACGCACCATGCCAAGGACCCGATCATGCCCGACGCCATTCCCGCAACAATGACCGCGCAGGTCCTGCACCGCCACGGAGATATGGACGCGCTGACACTCCACCACGACTGGCCGGTGCCGCAAGTCGCTGCCAATGACGTTCTGATCAGGGTCGGGGCCTGCGGGCTGAACAACACCGACGTGAACACGCGCACGGGATGGTATTCCAAGGCGGTGACCGAGGCGACCTCGGGCGCGGCTTCCGATGGGGGCGATACCGATGATCCGGCCTGGGGCGGCAACCCCATCGCCTTTCCGCGCATTCAGGGCGCGGACGCAGTGGGCGAGGTTGTCGCGGTGGGGGCCGATGCCCCCGGCGACCTTCTGGGCAAGCGGGTGATGGTTGATGTCTGGCTGCGTGACTGGTCGCAGCCTCTGAACTTCGAAAAGACCGGCTACTTCGGCAGTGAGCGCGACGGCGGATTTGCACAATACTGCACCGCCGACCACCGCAACGTGGGTGTCATCGAAAGCCCTCTGAGCGATGCGGAACTGGCCACGTTCTGTTGCAGCTATTCCACCGCTGAAGGCATGTTGACCCGCGCGAACGTGGGCAAGGAGGACGTTGTTCTGGTGACTGGCGCATCGGGTGGCGTGGGATCTGCGCTGGTGCAGCTGGCCAAACGGCGCGGTGCGACGGTGGTGGCACTGGCCTCTCGTTCCAAGCATGCGCAGATGCAGGACCTCGGGGCCGATGTCCTGCTGGACCGCGCGCCGGATGATCTGGCCGCCGAATTGAAGCGCACGCTGGGACGCGAGACGGTCACGGTGGTCGCGGACATCGTGGGCGGGCCCTATTTCGAAACGGTGCTTGACGTGCTGGCTCGGGGCGGGCGCTATACCTGTTCGGGGGCCATCGCGGGGCCGATCGTTCCGCTGGACCTGCGCACGCTCTACCTGCGCGATCTGACCTTTACCGGTTCAACCGTTTTGCCGCCGCATGTCTTTGGCGATCTGCTGGGGTATATCGCACGCGGCGAGGTGCGCCCGCTGCTGGCCGCGAGCTATCCGCTGGAAGACCTCAAGACCGCGCAGCAGGCCTTTATCGACAAGACCCACGTGGGCAATATCGTGGTGACGCCATGACCGATCCGGCCTTTTTGCATCTGGTGGACCTTCTGCGTGATCTGCACCGCAGCCATGCTGGCTTGAGGGACTTCGTGCCTTTCGCCCATGATTTGCGTGCCACGGGCTTCAAGCCATTCCATATCCCGGCCTCTGATCTGCTGCAGGCCGAAACAAGGCTTTCCAGCCCCGATGATCTTGCCCCGCTGCGCGATGCCTTCGTGGCGGCGGCCCCTTTGGCGCGGTGGCGCGAAACCTACAAGGACACGGATATCGGCGATGATTTCCTGAACCGGTTCGGCTGTTATTGCCTGATCGGACCGGACGCGCCTTTTGTCAGTGACCAGATGGGCGGGTGGGTCGTCTATATGCCGCCGCATCTCGACTACACCTGGCACCATCATCCGGCCGAAGAGATGTACGTTGTGCTGGCGGGCGAGGCCGAATTCCGGCGCGAGGGGGAGGCGCCGGAGACGTTGCGCGCGGGCGATACGTCCTTTCACGCCTCCAATCAGCCCCATGCCATGACCACCCACGACCACCCGGTGATGTGCTACGTGACATGGCGCAACAACCTTCACACTCCGCCGGTCTTGTCGCCCCGGGCGGTGGTGCACCCGGCCGTTTGAGGGGGCGGGGGGCACCCCCCTGCGCCAACCCCCTTGGCAGTGCGGCCTGCGCGCGCTAGCTTGCCTTCCAAGCGTGTCGGAGACTGGCGCGCAATAAGGGAGAAATCACATGAACAAAATTGCATTGGGCGCCGTTGCGGGCACCCTGACCTGCGCATTTGCCCTCGAAGCGGCAGCCACGGAATGGAACGTATCGGTCTGGGGCAAGCGCCGCGCCTTCACCGAGCACGTTGAAAAACTGGCCGAGCTGGTCAGCGAAAAGACCGGTGGCGAATTCACCATGAATGTCAGCTACGGTGGCCTGTCCAAGAACCGCGAGAACCTTGACGGTATCTCTATTGGTGCCTTCGAGATGGCGCAGTTCTGCGCCGGCTATCACCGCGACAAGAACCGTGTTGTGACCGTGCTGGAACTGCCGTTCCTGGGTGTTGAGAACCTTGAGCAGGAAGTGGCCGTGTCCAAGGCCGTCTACGCGCACCCCGCGGCCACCGAAGAGATGGCGCAGTGGAATGCCAAGCTGCTGATGACCTCGCCCATGCCGCAGTACAACCTTGTGGGCACCGGCGAACCCCGCGACTCGCTGGAAGACTTCCAGGGCATGCGGGTGCGCGCCACAGGTGGTCTGGGCAAGGCATTCGAAGCCGTGGGCGGTGTACCTACATCCGTGACCGCGACCGAAGCCTATCAGGCGATGGAATCGGGTGTTGTGGACACGGTGGCGTTCGCACAGCACGCGCACCTGTCGTTCGGCACGATCAACCAGGCCGACTGGTGGACCGCCAACCTGAACCCCGGCACCGTGAACTGCCCCGTGGTGGTCAACATCGATGCCTATGAGGCCCTGACCGATGCCGAGCGCGAAGCGCTCGACAGCTCGATCCCCGAAGCGCTGGATCACTATCTGGCCAACTACGGTGAGCTTCTGAAGCGTTGGGACAGCGTTCTGGAAGAAAAAGGCGTGGCCAAAGTCGAGATCGACGAGGCCGTGATCGCGGAATTCCGCACCATTGCCGCCGACCCGATCCGCGATGCGTGGATCGCGGACATGGAAGCCCAGGGCCTGCCGGGTCAGGAGCTCTATGATCTGGTGGTCAAGACGCTGGCCGACGCCAAGTCCGGCAGCTAAGCCATAGACGACACGCGGTAAGGCGGGGCATGCCCCGCCTTACGTGCACCACATAACATGTCAGGGGGGCAGGGGACATGGCAGGATCAGCTTCGGTGCTGGAGGATTCCAGCCTTCTGAGCAGGCTCGATCGCGCGCTCTTACCGGTTGAACGGTTTTGCGCACTTCTGAGCGGACTCGCGATTTTTTCACTGATGTTTCTGGCGGCCTATTCGGTCACGGGGCGCAAGTTCTTTGCCTCGCCCCTTGCGGGCTATGTGGACTATATCGAAGCGGCGATGCCGATCATCGCCATCATGGGCGTCTCTTACGTTCAGCGCGATGGCACACACATTCGCATGGACATGCTGGTGGGTGCACTCAAGGGGCGGATGTTGTGGCTCTTTGAACTGATCACGGTGCTGCTGATGCTGCTCCTGATCGTGGCGCTGACATGGGGGGCGTGGGATCACTTTGACCGCTCCTTTGACTGCGCGCGCCCCTGGTGCAGCCGCGACAGTTCCATCGATATCGGCATCCCTGCATGGCCCAGCAAACTGGTGGTGCCGGTGGCCTTTGGCATTCTGGCCCTGCGGCTGGTGCTGCAGGCCTGGGGATATGCGCGCGCCTTGGTGCTGGGATTGGAAAACCCCGTTGCCGTGCCGCTGACCCTGAGTGTTGCCGAGCAAGCCCGCCTTGAGGCCGAAGCGCTGGAAGGGGCCGACTGATGGAACCGATTGATATTGGCCTGTGGGTCAGCGGTGGCATGTTGGTCCTCGTGGTGCTGGGCATGCGTGTGGCCTTTGCCGCAGGGCTTGCTGGCTTTGTTGGCCTCGTCTGGCTGCGCTGGAACGGGTTCGACTATGATCCCGCGCGCTTTGGCAAGGCGCTGGAAATCAGCGTCCGGGTCGCGGGCCTGACGCCCCATTCCAAGGTCAGCGCACAGGTGCTGAGCCTGATCCCCGTCTTCATCCTCATCGGTTATCTCGCCTACTACGCCAAGCTGACGCAGGCCCTTTTCGAGGCCGCCAAGCGCTGGATCGCTTGGGTGCCGGGCGGCTTGGCCGTATCCACCGTCTTTGCGACCGCCGGTTTCGCGGCGGTGTCAGGCGCATCCGTGGCCACGGCGGCGGTGTTCGCCCGCATTGCCATCCCCGAGATGCTCAAGATCGGGTACAACAAACAGTTCGCCGCCGGTGTGGTGGCCGCAGGCGGCACGCTGGCCTCGCTCATCCCGCCATCGGCGATCCTCGTGATCTATGCGATCATCGTCGAACAGGACGTGGGCAAGCTGCTGTTGGCCGGGTTCATTCCCGGGGCGTTCTCGGCCATCGTCTATGCCTGCCTGATCATTGGCATCGCCGTGATCTTCAAGTCCGTGGGCCCGCCGGTGTCGGGCTTCACATGGCGCGAACGGCTTGAATCCCTGCCGCCCGCGCTGCCTATCGTGGCGGTCGTGGTGATCATCATCTTCTTTGTCTACAATCCCTTTGGCGACGCTTGGGGAACGCCCACAGAAGGCGGCGCCGTGGGGGCGTTCATCGTGTTCCTGATGGCGCTCTATCGCGGCATGGGCTGGAGCCAGCTGAAGATCGCACTTCTGGACACGGCCAAACTGACGGTGATGATCTTTACCATCATCTGGGGCGTGCTGATCTATGTGCGGTTCCTCGGCTTTGCCAAGCTGCCCGATGCCTTTGCCGACTGGATCACCGGGCTGGACATGGCGCCCTTGCTGATCCTTGTGTGCATCCTTCTGGCCTATGCGGTGCTGGGCATGTTCATGGACGCGATCGGGATGCTGCTGCTGACGCTGCCGGTGGTTTATCCGGCGATCATGGCCCTGAACGGGGGCGAATTTGTCAGTGCCGCCGACAGCGCCTTTGGCATGTCGGGACCGATGTGTGCGATCTGGTTCGGGATATTGGTGGTGAAGATGGCCGAGTTCTGTCTGATCACCCCGCCCATCGGGTTGAACTGTTTCGTGGTGGCCGGTGTGCGCGATGATCTGACCGTGCAGGACGTGTTCCGCGGTGTGACGCCATTCTTCGTGGCCGATGCGGTGACGATTGCCTTGCTGGTGGCCTTTCCGGGCATCGTGCTGTGGCTGCCGTCTCTGGCGGGATAGCGCGTTGGCGGGACCATGCAATATCACCTGAACGGCTTTCGCCCCGGTGATCCGGCCATTGCGCCCAAGGCCGAAACGGCGGGTGAGACGCCAGATCACGTTGATGTGCTGATCATCGGTTGCGGCCCGGCGGGCCTGACGCTGACCGCGCAACTGGCGGCCTTCAGTGACATCACCACCCGCATCGCGGAACGCAAGACCGGACCGCTGGAGGTGGGGCAGGCGGATGGCATCGCCTGCCGGTCAATGGAGATGTTTCAGGCTTTCGGCTTTGCCGGTCGGGTCGCCAAGGAAGCCTACCATGTCAATGAAGTCGCCTTCTGGCGACCGGACGGTCAAACCGGCACCCTGACACGGGCCGACCGGATCGACGATGTCGAAGAGGGGCTGTCCGAGATGCCCCATGTCATCCTCAATCAGGCGCGGGTTCATGATTTCTATCTCGATATCATGCGGGGCAGCCCCCGGCGGCTGGAGCCGGACTATGGCCGGACGCTCACCGCCTTGGCCCGCACCGACACGGGCGATTACCCCGTCACCGCAACATTCGAGACCGTGGATGGCAAAACCGAGACGATCCACGCCCGCTATGTCGTGGGCTGCGATGGGGCGCGCAGCAAGGTGCGTGCGGCGTTGGGTTTGAGCCTCAAGGGTGAGGCCGCGCGCCAGCTTTGGGGGGTCATGGATGTGCTGCCCTTCACCGATTTTCCCGATATCCGGCTCAAGGCCGCGATCCAGTCGGCGGGCGATGGCAGTATCCTGATCATCCCCCGCGAAGGCGGCTACATGGTGCGGCTCTATATCGAGTTGGATGCACTGCACGGCGACGAACGCGCCTCCGACCGCGATCTGAGCCCCGAGATACTGATCGCAAAGGCACAGGCGATCCTCGCCCCCTACAGCCTGGATGTGAAAGAGGTCGCATGGTGGTCCGCCTATGAGATCGGCCAGCGGGTCTGCGACGCCTTTGACGACAGCGCCGAGGGTCCGCCACGCGTCTTCATCGCGGGCGATGCCTGTCACACCCACAGCCCCAAGGCGGGGCAGGGTATGAACGTGTCCATGGCCGACACCTTCAATCTGGGTTGGAAACTGGCCGCCGTTCTGCGTGGGCAGGCCGATGCCGCCCTTTTGCGCACCTATTCCGAGGAACGACAGGCCAAGGCACAAGAGTTGATCGATTTCGACCGGGACATGGCGCGGCTTTTCAGTACCAAGCCCCGCGACGCCGCCGAGGCCGCGCAGTTCCAGAGCTATTTCAAGAAACACGGGCGCTACACCGCAGGGGTTGAAACCCGCTATGATCCATCGCTGATCACCGGGCCTGCGCATCATCAGGCGCAGGCGGCGGGCTTTCCTGTGGGCATGCGCTTTCACTCGGCCCCGGTGGTGCGGCATGCGGATGCAAAGCCCATGCAGCTTGGCCATGTGCTGGTGGCCGATGGGCGCTGGCGGCTGATCGCCTTCGCGCCGCAGGGGGACACCGGCGCGCCCGGTGGTGCGGTGGCGGACTTCTGCACCTTTTTGCAGGACGATCCGAAGAGCGTGCTGCGCACCTCTACCCCGAACGATGCCGATCCCGACGCGGTCATCGACCTGCGCGCGGTGTTTCAGCAAGGGCATCGCAGCCTGTGCCAAAGCGCGCTGCCGTCGCTCTTGTTGCCTTCAAAGGGGCGGTACGGGCTGACCGACTATGAAAAGGTGTTTTGTGCCGATCCGGCGCAAGACATCTTTGATCTGCGCGGCATAGACCGGGCCCGGGGCGCGTTGATCGTTGTGCGCCCCGATCAGTTCGTGGCTCAGGTGCTGCCGCTGGACGCTCATGACGCGCTGGCCACGTTCTTTGCGGGCTTCATGCTTCCGCAGCGTCCCTGAAAAGGCCGCCCATCAATGTGCGAACAAGACCGGCAAATCCGTCTGTTCAAGCATCGAGCGGGTGGTGCCGCCCAGAACCGTCTGGATCACCCGTGCGTGGCCATAGGCCCCCATCACCACCAGATCTGCGCCAAATTCCTTGGCACGGTCCTGAATGCAGGTGCCGATGTCTTTTCCTCCGCTGGGAAATTGCGACACCGTCACATTGCATCCATGGTGGCTGAGGCGCACCGCGATGTCGGTGCCCGGATCCTGTTCGTTCTGCGGGTCGGTCATGTCAGGGTCGATGCAGGCGACCACCACTTCGTCGGCCGAGGTGAGATAGGGCAGGGCGGCATGCACTGCGCCTGATGCTGCGGCGCTGCCATCCCACGCGACAAACAAGCTGCCATGGCGCGGTGACACATCGCCGTTCATGCGGAATGCAATGGGCGAGTCGAAAAGAACGCCCGCGGCCGCTTCGCGCAGAAAGTCGGGCATGTCGCGCAAGTCCTGGGCAAAGAAAGCCTCGTCGCTGACCCGGGCCAGTCGGGCCACGTGGTGTTTCGCGTCGAGGGTTGCGGACAGAACCGGTTGAACATCTCCCGCCGCATTGGCCTTGGCCAGCAGGGCCTCGACGGCGTTTTCGCGGTCTTTCAGGTCCTCATGGGCCTGCGCCACGGATTCCGCCCAATTGTCGGGCACGTGCACACCCCCATAGGGCGGCAAACCATAGGCACTGATTGGCAATGCGGGGGATGGGGCGAGCAAAAGGCAGATAAGGCGGTCTTCGTTTTGGGCCGCTGCTTCGGCAGCCTGCGCGATCTGGTCGTCCGGGGTTTGGGCGGTTGCCACATATAAGAGCGTCCGGCGTTTCATCTTGGTCTCCGCTTAAACTGCGCCCAACACTGTGCCGGGCGGTTCTGAACAGGCTGACACAGTCCGCGCGCGGGAAACTGACAAAGATCAATCTGTGGAATCTATTGGCAATGAAGCCCACGTCACAGCCCGAAAGATCACTTCTTCAGGCGGTGCTTGTACTTTTCATAAAGCCGCTGGTTCACGTCGATGAACTGCGCCAACCCGCGGCCCAGCAGCCCCGCGGAGTTGTGCACAAGGTAGAAATACCCCGTCAGGCTGGCGATCAATCCACCGATCGCATTCACGATCAGATCGCCGATGGTGTCGTCCAGCCCCGATTTCTGCATGTTCATGCCAAAGAGGGAGTCCACCGTGTATTCGAACACTTCCCAACAGGCCCCCACGGTCATCGCAAGGCAAAAGGAAATGAATGCCAGCGCCGAAGGTGGGGCTGCGAAACTGTCACCCATGAACAACAAGAAGACAAAGAGAAACCCGTTCAGGCAAAAACCCACGGCTGAAAAACCGTGCAAGGCAAGGTCCCCCCACCACAGGCGGTTGTAGAAATCCAACGCTTCGCCCAGCACGATGGAGGCGAAAAAGAACAGCGTGGTGAAGAGCAGGAAGGGCAACGGCAGGGTCAGGGACCAGCGCGCCGCCAGCAGCGGTGGCAACAGCGACAAGACAAGAGTTGCGAAACTGACAAAGGCCAGTGACCAGCGCCCGAGCACAAGCGCCACCAGACTGGCGATCAAAAGCGATGCCCAGATCAGAAGAATGGTGCCGTGGCTGTCGTTGATCAGACGCTTGAACACGGGATCGTCCTTGGATGAAAAGTCAGCATGTCGTTCCTATATAGGTGCTATGGAGACAAAACCGATACGCATCGCCAGTTATAACATTCGCAAGGCGCGAGGTCTTGATGGCCGTCGCCGGCCGGAAAGAATTCTGTCTGTCATCAATGATTTATCGGCGGATGTTGTTGTATTGCAAGAAGCTGACAAACGTCTGGGCGTCCGCAAACCGGCACTTCCGCGCGAAGTGATCGCGGCAGAAAGCGACTTCGACCTTGTCGAGGTGTCAGCCAACGGCGTCAGCATCGGGTGGCACGGGAATGCCGTGCTGGTGCGCAAGGGGATTGCCACAAGCAATGTCCGGAGGCTGGATTTGCCGGGGATGGAGCCGCGTGGCGCTGTTCAGCTGTCGTTGGATATTGGTGACGGTGTGACCGTGGTTGCGGCACATCTGGGGCTGGTGCGCCGAGACCGCCGCGTGCAATTGCGCGTTATCCAAGAGGCGACAGAAGGCGAACGGCACTGCGTGATCGCGGGGGATTTCAACGAATGGTCCGCGTCCAAAGGGTTCGAGCCCTTGGCGCAGCGGTTCGAAACACACAGCCCCGGACGGTCGTTTCATGCCCGACGCCCTATTGCGGCGCTGGACCGGATTGCGCTGACGGGCGAGATCGAGATGCGCGATGCAGGTGTCGCACAAGGCAAGTTGGCGCGCGTCGCATCGGATCATTTGCCGGTCTGGTCCGATATTCTGGTGCCCGCGGCTTCGGCGCGGTCTGCCTGAGCCGAAGCTGGCAGCAGATCGCGCGCCGACGGCGCAATGCCGGATTGATCCGTGTCAATGACGGCATGGGTGGTCGCGTTAAAATGCTCCAAATCCATTGATTTCCAAAGGAGCTTGACCATGTCCAAACTGGGTAAGGTTGCGATTTTTGCGACCGTTTTCGGCCTGTCCACAGCGGCCTTGGCCGAAACGGTCACAACCCGAAACGGAAGTGACACCTTTGTCGCCGGCGAGCAGGTCAGCGAAACGGTAGACACCGGCGGCGACGCCTTCATCGCGGCGCGCACGCTCAATGCAGGTGGCACCACGGCAGGGGATCTGCATGTATCGGGTTTTGATGTCTCCGTCAGTGCGAACACCTTGGAAGACCTCTATGCGGCTGGCTTTTCGGTCGCGATCGAGGGCGATGTCGCCGAGGATTTGACCGCCGTCGGGTTTTCCCTGCGCACAGGGCCATCCGCGATGACGGAGGGCAACGCACGGATGTTCGGGAACACCGTAACCATCGAAGGGCCGGTTGCCGGCGCGCTGACGGTTACAGGGCGTGACGTGATCCTGAATGCGCCAGTCACGGGGGATGTACGTATTCTCGCTCAAACGCTGACCTTCGGGCCCGAGGCCGTGATCACGGGTGCGTTGACCTACACCACCGAAGACGAAACGGATGTGCCCGAGCGCGTGGCCCCCGCCGCCCGCGTGACCTTCGAGCCGTTCACCGGCGAACGGATATGGGAAGAGTGGGACGAGATGGGCGAGGATATCCCTGCCTTGCCGACCTTCGCGTCAGTCCTCTTTGCCTTTGTGATCACGTTGTTGTTTTTCCTCGCATTGGGTGCGCTTGTGCTGGGGTTCATGCCCAAACGCCTTGCCCGGATGAGCGGCAGTATCGCCTCGGCACCGGGGCGATCGCTGATGCTTGGGGTGATCGGGCTGTCCGTTCTGTTCGGCCTTGTGCCGATCACCGGATTGACGATTGTCGGGCTGCCGTTCGTGCCGGTCGTGATCCTGGCCATCGTGGTGGCATGGATCCTTGGCTATGCCCTTGGGGCCTACAGCATCGCGATGCGCATCTGGGCCGGTTTTGGTGGCGCGGATGACCCAAGCCATATCACGCGACTGCTGGTCTTTGCCGCAGCGCTTATCGTGGTTGCCTTGCTCAACTACATTCCCTTCGTCGGCTGGGTTGCCAACTATACCCTTGTTCTGTTGGGCACTGGCGCCATGACCCGTGCGCTGGCCCTGTCGACGCTGGGCAACCCCGATGTCGCCTTTGGCATCGATATGAAACCCACTCAGGATTAACCCAGGAAAGGAACACCACAATGACCGCTCAGGGTTTGGAAGTGATCGACCACAGTGTCCAGTTGGCCCACGAATGGATCAACGAATTGGCGGAGCGGCTGGACTGGTCGTCGAAACGCAACGCGATGCGGTTGATGCGCATCACGCTCGCCCGCGTGCGCGACCACCTGATGCCAGACGAGGTGGCCCAGCTGTCTGCGCAATTGCCGCTGCTGATACGGGGGTTCTTCTTTGAAGGGTGGATCCCGAAAAAGACACCGATCAAGGAACGCCATGTCGAGGACTTCATGGCCTTTATCGGCACGAAAATGGATGATGTGCAGGAGTACAGGGGGCAGGCGGATATCAAATGCGTCTTTGATCTGCTGAACGCACGGATCAGCCGTGGCGAGGTCGAAGATGTCCGCGCCAGTCTGCCCGCTGATCTGCGCGCCATGTGGGATGCCCCCTGAGCGTGACCAACAAAAAAGCCACGCGAGGTCTTCGCGTGGCCTTGCACTGTGTCGTGTGGAGGAGGGTCAGTGGCACTCGCCGGACGACAGAGCCAACAGGACAGATGGCTGCAAGATGATGATCGTGTGGATATTGTCGATGGCGATGACCTTGTCCTTGCGCAACTGGCTGAAGGTTCGGCTGATCGTTTCTGTTGTCAGACCCAGAAAATCGGCAATGTCAGAGCGACTCATCGGCAGGGTGATCTGCTGGTGCGTACCCAGATCCTCCCCCACACGCTCAGATAGTACGCACAGGAACGACGCCAGCTTTTCAGTGGCTGATTTCCGCCCAAGCATCATCAAGTGGTCCTGCATCGCGCTGATCTCGCGCAGTGCGGACTGCAGCAGCGATTGGTGCAGTTGGGGGTCGCAATCGCCCTTTTCCAGACAGGTCCGGCGGTAGGATTGAAGGCGCACTTCGGTCAGGGCCTCGCAATCGGCATGGTGCAACCCATCGGCAGGAAAGCCAACGATATCACCGGGGTATCCGAACGCGACGACCTGACGCCGTCCATCAGGCAACAACCGCGTGAGCCGCAAGACACCGCTGGTCACCCGATATAGCCAATCCACTTCATCGCCTTCGAAGTACAGATAGGCGCCGGGTTTGACACGGGTTTCGATGGTCTTGTGGACGGTTTTGGCAAAGGGGGTGATGGGGCGGGCGTCTGCGAATTCGCTGGGGATCGTAACGTACATTTTGGTGAACCTCCGTTTTAAGCTTGAGGTCACCTTGCACAGCGCATGTAATCGCAATTACGTTACCAACGGTGGTAACTGTATCATTTTGTATCAGCAGCGCCCGCAAGTGCTTTCAACCGGAGACCCCCATGCAATGAACGACCAGACCGTTCTCATTGTTGACGACGACCCCAAGATCAGAACCCTCTTGCGCAATGTTCTGGAGGGCGACGGCTTTGTGGTGTGCGAAGCGCGGAATGGCGCGGAGGCCGCTCGGCAGATGGCGACTTCAACCATCAGCTTGATTACCCTCGACATCAACTTGGGTGCAGAGAACGGGATCGAACTGGCACGGCAGATCAGGCGATCTTCACAGGTTCCGATCATCATGGTCACGGGTAAGGACGATGTGATCGACCGGGTTGTGGGGCTTGAGGTTGGCGCGGACGACTACATCACCAAGCCCTTTCATGTGCGCGAAGTGATTGCGCGCGTCAGAACCGTGTTGCGCCGGTCAGAGAGCGGCGGGGCACAGATGCCAGCAGATACCGCGCAGGATGGCGCCCGCTACAGCTTTGACGGGATGTGTGCAATTCCCGACCGGATGGAACTGGCCGACAGGGACGGCACCGATTGCGGCCTGACCAGCGGAGATTTCAAGCTTTTGGCAGTGTTCCTGGAACGCCCCAAACGCGTGCTGTCACGTGAACAGCTGATGGACCTGATCGGCGGGATCGAATGGAACCCGCTCGACCGAACAGTCGACAATCAGGTCGCGCGCCTGCGCAAAAAGATCGAACGCGATCCATCAAACCCCAAGCTGATCAAGACGGTGCGGGGCATTGGGTATACATTTGCCTGCGATGTTCAGGTCACTCAGGCATCCGGGTCCGCGGCAAGCAGCGCCTGAAGGCGCTCGGCCAGCTGCGATTGCTGGTAGGGTTTGTGCAGGACGTCATAGTGCTGACCCCGGGCCATGGCGCCGGTGATCGCATCACCCGCATAGCCTGAGGTCAACAGGACCTTGAGTGCGGGAAACTCGGCAACGATTTTCTGTGCCAGATCATAGCCGTTCAGCGATCCGGGCATCACCAGATCGGAAAAGACCAGATCGACTGCGGCACCGTCCTTCAACATTGCATAGGCTTCGTCCCCGGTTTCGGCCTCCAGCGTTTCAAATCCAAGGGCTTGCACGCGGGCAATCGAAAGCCTCCGGACCTTTTCGTTGTCCTCTACCACCAGGATCGTTTCGCCATTGCCGATTTGCAGTGTTGCATCCGGGGTCGTGTCGGATGTGGACCGTTCAACAGCTTCCGTTTGTTGCGCCACCGGGAAATAGAGGCCAAAGCTGCTGCCGTGGCCTTGCTCGCTGTAAAGCGTCACATGGCCGCCGGACTGGCGCACAAAGCCGTAAACCATTGCCAGACCAAGACCGGTGCCGCCGCTGCCCGACTTGGTGGTGAAAAAGGGTTCAAAAGCCCGTCTTTGTGCTTCGGCACTCATGCCCGTACCGTCATCGCTGACCAGCAGGCGCACATATTGCCCCGGATCGATATCGGTTTCCTGCGCCATGTAGTTTTCGTCAATCGTCACATTGGCCAGGGATATCTGCAATTCGCCACCCGTACCCATGGCGTCACGGGCATTCAACGCAAGGTTCATCAACGCGGATTGCAATTGCACCGCGTCGATCATCACGGGGCTCAGGTCGGCGGCAAAGTCGGTTTTGACCTTGTAGGTCGCGCCCAGCGTGCGCGCCAACAGGGCAAGCGTTTCCGAGCACGGCGTGCGCAGGTCGGTCAGTTCCGGGGTCAGCTTGCTGCGGCGTGCAAACACCATCAGCCGCGACGTGAGATCGGCCCCAAGCTCTGCCGCCTCTATCGCATCGCGGATAAGGGGCAGTTGCTGCGCATCCGCCCCTCGCATTTCGAGCAGTTCAAGATTGCCGGTGATCACCGTCAGAAGGTTGTTGAAATCATGGGCGACACCGCCGGTCATCTTGCCAATGGCATCCAGCCGCTGTGACCGGGCAAGGGCGTCCTCGGTGGCCTTTCGGTTGGTCAGGTCATGCAGGATCGCCACGAACATGTGCTCTTGGCCCAGCTTTGCATTGCCCACGGACAGGTGCAAGGGAAACACCGAACCATCCTTGCGCTGCCCTTCGACATCGCGGCCCAGGCCGATGATCTGCTTTTCACCCGTTTCGACGTGGTGCGACATGAACCTGTCGTGCAGCGAGGCCATCGCGTCAGGCATCAGCATCTTGACGTTTTGGCCAAGCATCTCGGCGGGATCGTATTCAAAAAGACGTGCGGCGGCCGAATTGGCGCGCAGGATCACCCCCATTTGATCCGACACGATCATCGCATCTACGGCCGCCTCCATGATGGCGTTGAGGACGGCGCTGTCTTCGGTGATATCAATCATTTTTGTGCCCTTTGCGGGCAGACTGCAAAAGCGCTGCAACTTCTGCAAGATTTGATTGCGCCATCCGGGAATTGCCCCGGGCCAGTGGGACCGGGGCCACAGGAAAAAAGGAGGGCGTGGAACCTACTGTCCGGTGCGACGTTTCAAAGTGGCACGGTCGTTGTCATCGTGGCGCGCGACGCCGCTTTGTGCCAGAAATTTGGTCAGGTCGGACAGGGTGATGACCCCAAGCAGATCGTGATCGGACACCACCATGAACTTGCGCCTGCGGGTCTGGGCAACCCTGTCATAAAGCTTCTGCACGGGCAGGTCGGGGTCCACCATGATCTCTTCATTCAACCCGACAAAGACGTCACCAACCCGGGTAGAGGCCCAGTTCTCGCGGTCGATCCCCGACAGGACCGAGCGGTCCATATGCCCCAGCAGTACCTCACCGTCTGTCACCGGGGCAAAGCTGATGCCGTGGCGCAGCATGACCTGATTGACGAAACTGGCCAGCGTCATATCGGGGTCCACCGTGATGGGATCGCC
>CBFHND010000018.1:0-66232 GCA_965657085.1 uncultured Paracoccaceae bacterium | reverse complement strand
ATTTCGCAAAGATCAAAGAGTTCAGAGGGATAGCCACAAGATACGACAAAACGGACTGCAGCTACGCTGCGTGTTGGAACCTGGCAGCCACCCTCATCGCCTCAAGATGATTGTCCACAGCCCCTAGCTTCTTTGGGTCACAAATACTTCGGGGGAGTCCGCAGGACGGGGGCAGAGCCCCCTGAAGGATGGCGTGGGCGCAGCCCGCCGCGTTCAAACACCCACCTTGGGGCCAAGACACAGCATCTCTTCGCCCAGGTCCTGCGCCTCGTACAGCGCCGAGGACGGCGGATCATTCTCGAACTGTGCAATCAGGCCGGACGCGCCCAACTCGAAGGTCCAGCATTGCGGCTCGGGCCGGTCCTCGTAGACGAAACAGATGTGCTCGGCCTGCTGATACCAATATCCATCCTTGCATTCGCCATCCAGAAACGACCACCGCACGCGCCGGTCTTCCAGGTAAATTTCCGCCCCATAGGGCGCTCCGCCCCGGCCAAAGAACAGGGTCTTGCCACGTGTGTAGCTCTCAAAGGCCTCCGCCGTCATCGGCTCGGCCAGCGCGGGACTGCTTGATAGAAGCATCAAGGCGGGGATCAGGGCTGTCGTCCTCATGGGGCAACACTGGCAGATCGCGCACAGGCATGCCACCCTCGCGCACCTTGTCGAGCACTGCGCGCGGGATATCGCGTGCGGCAACAGCGGAAGGTGCGTCCAACGCCCAGGCCGCGGCCCGGTGGTCCATCATCCGGCGCCATAGGGGTGGCACCAGGGCAATCACCGCCATCACGGGCAGGGAATGGGGCAACATCGGCATGGTCTCGTGGTTGATCTCAAGGCCCGGAAAGGCCTTGCCGGGGCGCATGTGGTGATCGGAATGGCGTGGGGCATTCAGCATCATCGCGGTCGATGCCGGGTGCGCCGCATTCCACGAATGGCGCATGCCCATGGGTTCGGGTTTGCCATCGGGCAGAATGCGCCGCTGCAACCCATAGTGCTGCACGTAGTCCGACAAAAGCAGTTGAGATTGCGCATAGGCCGCGATGATGAAAAGCGCCAGACCGCCCCGCAGCCCGCCAAGGCTGAGCGCGTAGGCGACTGTCACAAACGCACCGACCCAATACCACAGGTAAGGGTGTCGCCACCGCGCCGTCCCCTTGCGTCTGCGGTTTTCGGCCTTCAGTCCGGCACGATAGCCCTGTCGCCAAGCGCGCAAGGCGTACCGCCAATACCCCAAGCCCATTGGCGCGGAATTGGGGTCCTCCGGCGTTGCCGCATGCACGTGGTGCACCAACGGATGCGCCGAGGCATGATGCCCAAACAGCATCGATGAATAGATCGCGACACCCAGCCGATATGGCCCGCGTGCACGCCGGTGGATAAGCTCGTGCGCGTTGGAATTGCTGACCTGCCCGAACCAAAGGCCCAGACCAATCACCAGTGCCACCTGGTCGATCGCCGGCAACGTATCCTGCCCGATCGTCCAGATACCAAGCGCCAGAAGCACGAAATGCGCCAGTCCCAGAGACACTGACAACCCGTGTCCATAGCCATCGCTGGGCGCACGCTCGACCTGCCACTTGTCGGCGAAAAACACCGCGACAGTGATGGCCAGCACCCCGGCCCAGGCCCAAAGCCCGCCCAGCAAAAGGCCCAATGCCAAAAGCCCCGCAGGCGCGAGGCTGGCAAACGCAAAAGGCCACATGGCTCGTGTCATCAAGAGAATCGCTCCAGACCAGACCACAGCCTACCACAAAGCAGGCGGATGTTTCCTAAAGGCGAAAATTGGCCACACCTTGGCACCGGTCGGGTTTTGCCAAGGCATACATGCATCCGAAATCATCCCTTTTGCGTCGTTTTTGGGCTCAGCGCTGGTCGCCTGGCGCGGTAGGGTACGTCCAAATCGGCCCGCACCCGCGGGCAAGGCAAGGATCGCGACATGGCACTGGACAACAAAAGCACCGGAAAAGGCGTCTGGAAATCGGGCAAGGGCAAGGGGCGCACCCGCCCCAAGGGTCGGGGTCTCGACGATCAGGCGTGGCAGGACGTCCGCGACCTTCTGGGCGATGCACCACGCCGCAGCGATCTGTTGATCGAACACCTGCACCTTATCCAGGACGCGCACGGCCAACTGTCCGCCGCCCACCTGCGCGCGTTGGCCGAGGAAATGCGCATGTCCATGGCCGAGGTTTACGAAGTGGCCACGTTCTACGCGCATTTCGACGTTGTTAAGGAAGGCGAGGTCCCGCCCCCTGCCCTGACCATCCGGGTCTGCGATTCCCTGTCGTGCGAACTGGCGGGTGCGCAGGCGCTGAAATCCGCGCTCGAAGACGGGCTTGACCCCGCGCAGGTCCGCGTGCTGCGCGCACCCTGCATGGGCCGGTGCGACACCGCCCCGGTGCTGGAACTCGGCCACAACCATATCGACAATGCCACACCCGAAAAGGTGCAGGCGGCCATTGCCGCGGGCGATACCCACGCGCATGTGCCCGCCTATGAAACCTATGCCGACTACGCGGCCAACGGCGGCTATGCCACCCTCAAGGACCTGCGCGACAGCGGTGATTGGGAAAAAGTGCAGGACAAGGTGCTGGAAAGCGGTCTGCGTGGCCTTGGCGGCGCGGGCTTCCCCTCGGGCAAGAAATGGGGCTTTGTGCGCGCCAATCCCGGCCCCCGCTATCTGGCCGTGAACGGGGACGAAGGCGAACCCGGCACCTTCAAGGACCGCTATTATCTGGAACGCACCCCGCATCTCTTTCTTGAGGGCATGTTGATCGCCGCATGGGCGGTCGAGGCGGAAACGGCATTCATCTACATGCGCGACGAATACCCCGCCGTGCTGGAAATCCTCGCGACCGAGATCAAGGCACTGGAAGACGCAGGCATTGTCGCACCGGGGTACATCGACCTGCGCCGGGGCGCGGGTGCCTATATCTGCGGTGAAGAAAGCGCGATGATCGAAAGCATCGAGGGCAAGCGCGGCATGCCACGTCACCGTCCGCCCTTCGTGGCGCAAGTGGGTGTCTTTGGCCAGCCGACACTGGTGCACAACGTCGAAACCCTGCACTGGGTCGCGCGCATCTGCCGTGAAGGGCCCGAATGCCTCAACAGCACCGAACTCAACGGCCGCACCGGCTTGCGCAGCTATTCGGTGTCGGGCCGCGTGGCAAATCCGGGCGTGTTCCTGCTGCCTGCCGGCTCAACCATCACCGACATCATCGCCGCTGCCGGTGGTATGGCCGATGGCCACGTCTTCAAGGCCTATCAGCCGGGCGGCCCCTCCTCGGGCCTGTTGCCCGCATCGATGGATGACATCCCGCTCGATTTCGACACGTTGCAACCGCACGGCACCTTTATCGGGTCTGCGGCGGTTGTGGTGCTGTCCGATCAGGACCGCGCCCGCGATGCGGCGTTGAACATGCTGCGGTTCTTCGAAGACGAAAGCTGTGGCCAATGCACGCCCTGCCGCGTTGGCTGTGAAAAGGCGGTTAAGCTGATGCAGGCCGACACATGGGATCAGCCGCTGCTGGACGAGCTGTGCACGGCGATGGCCGATGCGTCGATCTGCGGTCTGGGGCAGGCCGCCCCCAACCCCATCAAACTGACGATCAAGCATTTCTCTGACGAGATCTGATGCTGCTCTGGACGAGCGCTGCGATGGCGGTCCTTTACGGGGCCGCCTTTTGCCATCGCGGCGACAGTGCACTGAAAACGCTGGTGAAAACCGTGCCGTTGGCGGCGCTGGGGTTACACGCCGCGCTCAGTGGTGCGCCCTTGCTGTTGGTTCTGGCCCTTGCGCTGTCGGCGCTGGGCGATCTGGCACTGTCGCGTCCGGGGCAGGGGGCGTTTATGGCCGGGTTGATCGCCTTCGCCGCCGCACATCTGGCCTATGTCGCCCTTCTGTGGCCGATGGCGCAGGGCCTGCCGCTGTGGCCCGCGCTGGCCGTGGTCGCGCTGGGCCTGTCGACCGTCTGGTGGCTTCTGCCCCACACCGGCACCCTGCGCTGGCCCGTCACCGCCTACGTGGTGATCATCTGCGCCATGGGTTTGGCCGCCTTGGGACAGGCGAGGGCGCTGGTGCAGATCGGCGCGCTGATGTTCATCGCCTCCGACACGGTGCTCGCGGTCCAGCTTTTCCGCATGTCCCCCTCATCCCGCATGCACGTGCCGACCTCGGTGCTGCTCTGGACGCTTTACTATGTGGGCCAGTACCTGATCTGGCGCGGCGTGGCCTAGGGGTTGAAGTTATATCTGAAAGGGTTTGTCAGATGTCTGCTCCGAGCCCGAAGTGTCCGATGCTGCATGACATCTGAATGACGGCTTCTTTCGTAGCGGCCAAAAACGTGACAAAATAAAAGGCGGTTTTGCCAAGGGTTTGTGGCACAAAATTTTTCAACGATTTCGGCACTTGACCACAACGTGAAAAAAACGACCGTTTTTGGCAGGGAGGTTTTGACAGACGGGTATTCTCCAGCGTGCAGGAGTAGCTATCGCTAGTGCTGGTTTCTGTCTCGTCGGCTCATACGTTTGATCTGCCAGAAAGAATTGCAAGCACAGTGGAGAATAGAATCCAGAAGCACACCGTTGTAATCACCGGGGGGGCAGCCAAGACCAACAAGATGAACCGCGGTTCACCCTGTATAAGGCCGGACCAAGCCCCGGTTCCGATCCAGAAAACCACGGAAAGCAGCACAGTCGAGAAAGCGATTCCAAGCGAAAGGCGAGTTACTTCAACACTTGCGGCCCGCTGTTTGCAAACCTTGTAGTATGCAACTGCGGCTCCAATTGGCGCGAGCAAAAATGGTAGGATCATCAACGAAATCTGGCCAATCGATCCCAGCATTCCCAACCTGGCCAGTGGAACCCCTCGCGGAATGTCCAAGAAGGAATGTATGAGGCTGGAAATTGCATAAGAGATCGGGATGCTGACCACTACGATGATCCAGTACGTTACGACGTATTTCATTAGACTCACTCCGGCTCCAACAGAGCGCTGACTTTCCAAGTTGGTAGAAGTCAATTCGTACCAATTTCAGTCAGGTTCATGGCCGTTCTAAGGATTTCGAAGGATCCAAGGCAATTGGCCATGGCATCAATTTGGGCTCCCAGCGGCCATTGCCTCTCGTTTCGTTGCCAACCACGCCAAAACCCATATGTTTCTGTCACGGGCAAAAACGACTGTTTTTTTCCGCGCCCAAAAGCGGCCATTGGCGCAACCGCAGCGAAAGCTTACTTTGTCCCGCAAAGCCCCCCCCTGACGCCTCGCGGGTCCGAGATCCGGTGCAAGGTCAAACAAATGGCAACTGGCTCACACGCCGCGGATCGACCGGCGGCTTCGTCTTGGTCCGGGCGGGGCAGCGCCTTATCCCGCGCGTGTCCCAGCCCAAATTCCACCCCTATTACCCCTTGTGCCGCAGCACCCGGCAGATACAGCCATCGCGCCGCAGTTTCAGGCACATGTCCTGCGCCCCGCGCTTGGTGTCCCGCGCGATCCGGCCAAGGTGATAGGGGGGCTGCCCCCGGACCCGGTTGGGCACTGTCACATACTCGACCCCCGCCCGCTTGACCCGTGCGGCACAGCGCGCGGTCAACCGCGCCACGTTGGTGCGCGCCTCGGTCGGGGTTTTGCCAAAGGCCAGTTGCACGCCCCACGGTCGGATGCGCGGACCCAACGGGCTGACCTTGCGGCCCTTGGCCATGGCAAGGCAGGCAGGCAGGAACGGTTTGCCCGCTTCAAGGTCAAAGACGTGGTCCTTTGGCGGCTCGTCCCGCCACCGCTCGGCGCTCAGCCCGGTGATGATGCGCACGTAGTCATAGGTTTCCTGTGCCAGGCCCTTGCCGTCCTTGGTGAACCCGTCCGCGCGCCGCTCTCCCCCGTTGTAGGCCACCGCCGCCAGTCCCGGATTGCCATAGCGTTGCACGAGTTCGGCAAGGTAGTGCGCGGACCGTTCCATTGCCTCTGCCGGGTTGTAGGCGTCTGCAAATCCGCGCAACTGCGCCGTGCCGGGCATGAATTGCGCGATGCCTTGCGCGCCTGCGGGGCTGAGCGCATTGGGGTCGAACCGGCTTTCCTGCCACAAGAGCCGCGCGAAAAAACCCGCATCCAGCGTGTGCCGCCAAGCGGTGTCTGCGATGATCTGGCAGGTGTCGAAGGCGCCATGTTCGGGCCGAATGCACTGGCGCGGACCCAGATCGCCACGGCTGCACAAGGTGCCCGGCGATTGCGCCCAAAGCGGGCCAGCCAGCAGCGCGCAGAGCACAGTTGCCACGGCACCCCACATCCTGCCGCCAAACTGATCCCTTTTCATGCCCGCGCGCCCGCATTAGATGATGTTTAACCAAGTATCGGGGCATCATGGCATTTTTCAAGAAACTGAGGGACCGTCTTTTCAAATCCTCGTCCAAGATCGACGAAGGGTTGGAGGCGATTGTTGAGGACGGCGGTGAAGAAGAGGTGGTTGAAGCGGTGACCGAGGCCGTTCCTGCACCCGAACCAGAGCTGATCCCAGAGCCGATCCCAGAGCCGGAACCCGAACCGGAGCCGGAGCCAGCGCCTGAACCAACGCGAGAACCGGAGCCGGAGCCTGAACCGGAGCCCGAGATAATACTTGATCCCGAACCCTTGCCGGAGGTTGTTTCAGAGCCAGAGCCAGAGCCAGAGCCAGAGCCAGAGCCAGAGCCAGAGCCAGAGCCAGAGCCAGAGCCAGAGCCAGAGCCAGAGCCAGAGCCAGAGCCAGAGCCCATCGTGGAGCCGACACCGGATCCCGCGCCCATCCGGGTGGATGAGGTCATGCAAAAACCGGATGTGGTGGATCCCGAACCCGCCCCCGCGGAAGAACCGGAAGATGCCTCCGAAAAGCGTCCCGGCCTGCTGGGCCGTCTTCTGGGCCGTGCTGCGCCCAAAAAGGTCGTGCGCCGGGTGCTGGATGACGACATGCTCGAACAGCTCGAAGAGCTGTTGATCAGCGCCGACATGGGCGTGGACACCGCCCTGCGGGTCACGGCCAACATGGCTGAAGGGCGCATGGGCAAGAAGCTTTCGGTTGATGAAATCAAGGGCCTGATGGCGTCAGAGATCACGCGGATCATGGAACCCGTCGCCCGTCCTCTGCCGCTTTATCCAAAGACGCCGCAGGTGGTGCTGGTCGTGGGTGTGAACGGGTCGGGCAAGACGACGACCATCGGCAAGCTGGCCAGCCAGTTCCGCGCGGCGGGCAAAAAGGTGGTGATCGCCGCGGGCGATACGTTCCGCGCGGCGGCCGTGGAACAGCTTCAGGTCTGGGGCGACCGCGCGGGCGTGCCGGTGCTGACCGCGCCCGAAGGATCGGACCCGGCAAGCCTTGCCTTTGATGCCATGACAAAGGCGCAGGAAGACGGCGCCGACCTGTTGATGATCGACACCGCGGGCCGCTTGCAGAACCGTTCCGACCTGATGGAGGAACTGGCCAAGATCGTGCGCGTGATCCGCAAGAAGGACGAAACCGCCCCGCACAATACGCTGTTGGTGCTGGATGCGACCACCGGGCAGAACGCGCTTAATCAGGTGAAGGTGTTCCAGGACGTGTCGGACGTAACGGGGCTGGTGATGACCAAGCTGGATGGTACCGCCAAGGGCGGGGTTCTGGTGGCGCTGGCGGACAAGTTCGGCCTGCCCATCCATGCCATCGGCGTGGGTGAGCAGATCGATGATCTGGACGCCTTTGATCCGCAGGAGTTCGCGGATGCGTTGGTTGGATACGACCGGTGAACGGGGCGGGGCATCCGCTCTTTTCCGATGTGCCGCTGGGACGGGGGGTGCGCTTTCGACGGGCCCGGCCCCGACCCCCTACCATGTCTATGACGGGCACGGTCTTTTGCTTGTCGGCACATGCGACGCGGCGGCACTGGCGGACGGGTTTGCAGGGCAGGATGTGCATCCTGTCCGCACGGCTTCGGGGCAGGGCGTTTTGTTGCTGTTTATCTGCGACTTCCGGGAGGCGAGCCATGGGCCGCACCTGGAATTTCACGTGACCGCGCTGGCAGCACCCGAGGCGGATCAGCGCTTGGGCGATGATCCGGCGGAAGCCTTGGCAGCCCTTGCCACGCGCAAGGATTGGGGTGTGCTGAGCCTGCATTTGTGGAACGACGCGGACAACGTGGTGGCCTATAACACCGAATACCTTGGCCTTCAGGCAATGCGGGCCGACGGCCGCATCGACGTGTCGGCAGGGCAGGTCGATTTCGCCTTTTCCACCCCCGAGGCGGGGCCGATTGCCCAAGGTTCTGTGGGCCTGGCAAAGCGCTCGGATGCGCACTTGATGCGCCGGGTGCTGCGGTATCTGGGGTGGCGGGGCCTTTGGGATGCCATGCGGCGCAAACCGTCCGTCGCCCATGTGGTGAACCGCAAATCCGAAGTGATCACCCACAACGGGCGGGCGCAGACGCGGACAGCACCGGACAAGATGATCGTGTCCGCCTTCGATGCGGCCCGCGACCAAATGGACCTGGATCAGGGTCCGCTGGCGCAATACGGGTTCGAGCCGAAGATCGTCGAACATCTCTGGCCTTTTCGTTTCGTCTATCTGCATCCCGATGCGACCTGAGCCGTCGGGCAGGCAATGACCGATTGGCTGATCTCTATCGAAGGGACGCAGACAGGGCATCAGGTGGCGCTGGTGCTGGCGATCATGGCGGCCTTTCTGCACGCGGTTTTCGGCGCGTTGCAAAAGGGGCGGCATGATCCGTGGCTGACCCGTGGTGCGATCGACATCAACTACGGGCTGATGGCCGCCCCCTTTGCGCTGTTCGTGGTGCCGTGGCCCGAACCGCACATGTGGCCCATCTTTGCAGGCGCATGGGTGATCCACGTCATCTACAAACTCTTGCAGGCGTGGGCCTATACCAAAGGGGCCTATACGGTTGTCTACCCGGTGGTGCGCGGCACCGGGCCCTTGTTCGCGGTGATCGGGGCCTATGTGCTTTTTGCCGAAGTGTTCACGCCCGTGCAGTGGCTGGGGGTTGCGGCGCTTCTGTCGGGGATCTTCGGGCTCGCTGTCTACAACCTGCGGACCGTGGTGACGGATCGCGACACCTTGCCCCTGGCGTTGGGTCTGGCGGTGGTGACGGGGCTGTTCGTGGCGCTTTACACCACGTATGACGCCTACGGCATCCGTGCGACGGCCAACCCTTTCACTTTCCTTGCATGGTTTTTCATGATCGACGGCATCGCCATTCCGCCTATCGCCTACATGCGGTGGCGGCGGATGGCCGACAGGCCTGCACCGGGGCCACTGTTGCAGCGCGGATTTGTCGGAGGGATCATTGCCTTTCTGAGCTTTGGTGCCATCATGATGGCCACACGGCTGGACAAGGTGGGCGAGGCGGCGGTACTGCGCGAGACATCGACGGTCTTCGCCGCGCTCATCGGGTGGCTGGTCCTGAAAGAAACCGTGGGCCCGCGCCGCATGGCGTTGATGGCCCTCATTGCCGCAGGTGCGGTGATTGTTGAAATAGGCGGATAAGGCAGAGCATGGCACAGACGCGTGAAATCAATCCTTTCCTGAAGACGGGCCTTGAGATGGGGCCGGTGATCCTGTTCTTTGTGGCCTACCTGCGCCTCAAGGACCGCAGCTTCGAGATTGCAGGCACCAGCTATGATGGATTCATCGTGGTCACGGCGGCCTTTATCCCGCTGCTGATCCTGTCCACGGGCCTTTTGTGGTGGCTGACGGGCAAACTGAGCCGGATGCAGGTCGCCACGCTGGTGCTGGTGATCGTCTTCGGCGGGTTGTCGGTGTGGCTGAATGACGAACGGTTTTTCAAAATGAAGCCAACGATGATCTACCTGCTCTTTGGCGGCATGCTTGGGGTTGGGCTGCTGCGCGGGCAGTCCTATCTGAAATACGTCATGGAAAGCATGATGCCGCTGGAAGATACAGGATGGATGATCCTGACGCGCCGGTTGATGTGGTTTTTCCTGAGCCTTGCAGTGCTGAACGAGGTGGTGTGGCGCACGATGAGCACGGAATCCTGGGTCTATTTCAAGACCTTCGGGCTGACGGCGGCGGTGTTCGTGTTCTTCATCACCCAAGGGCGTTTGTTTCAGACCTATGGCACCGACAGCGAGGATGCCTGAGGTCCGGTGATCCAAAGGCGCCCCCCTGCGGGGTGCACTTCATTTTTGATTTGGCGCTTCACATCCACCAAACCCAGAATTTCGGAGCCATGCCCGATTGACCCCGTGCCTGCGTGATGCCGTGCGTCGCGCGCAAGACAAATAGCCGTCTCCCCGTGCCGGGGCCCCTCGGCGATTTGTCTTGCCCCCGTCGCCCGGATCGCGCCGTGCGGGGACAAGCGAACATGGCTCCGAAACCAGGGATCCGGTCAGCGTTTGAACAGGAGGTCCTGCGCGTCCTTGTCGTTTTGCAATTGCGCGCGTTTTTCCGCCGCCAGCGCGCGCCCTGCCTGCACTGCGGGCCGCGCGCCGACATCGTCGAGCCAGCGCGCCATGTGGGGCGTGGTATCGAGATTGTGCTGCTGGCCTTTCCACAGGCTGGCCCACCCCCAGATCGCCATGTCGGCGATGGAATAGAAATCGCCCGCCACATAGCGGCTTTGGGCCAGTTTGCGGTCGAGTACCCCATAAAGCCGTGCGGTTTCGCGGGCATAGCGGTCTTTGGCGTAGGGAATGTCGTTGGGCGGATCCATTGCCGGGGCGTATTTCCAGAAATGATGGGTCTGCCCCGCCATCGGCCCCAGCCCGCCCATCTGCCACATAAGCCATTCGGTCACCGCGATCCGTTCGCGCGGCGTGCTGCCGCCGAACTGGCCGGTCTTGTCCGCGAGGTATTGGAGGATGGCGCCGCTCTCGAAGATACTGATCGGAGCGCCATCCGGGCCGTCCGGATCCACGATGGCAGGCATGCGGTTGTTCGGCGCAATCTTGAGGAAGGCGGGATCGAACTGATCGCCCTTCGAGATGTCCACGAGATGCGTGGTGTAGGGCAGGGCCATTTCCTCCAGTGCGATGGAGATTTTCCAGCCGTTGGGCGTGGGCCAGAAGTAGAGATCGATGGGCTTGGACATGGGGCCTCCTGCGGTTGGTGGCCTCATGTTGCGTGTTTTGCGCTGTCCCACAAGAGGGGCGCGCGGCCCCCCGCAGGCCGCAGCCGGGACCAGCGCGGGGCCTGTCGGTCCGGTACGGCCTGCTGTAATGCGTTCAGCGGCATGTGCGCCGGGTGGCGTAAGGCGCGGGCATAGAAGGCCATGGCACCGGGGCGCGTGTAGGCCGACCAGTGGCAGATACGCCGCTGGGGGTGATCGATCCGTGCGCCAAGGCCCGCGAGACCGGCAAGCGTTGCAGGACAGTCCAGTTGCAGCGTCACCGCATTGGGCGCGTCTATTCCCGCTCCCAATGCATGGTCATGGAGTTTGGGCCGGGGAAGCACCCGTTCGAAGGCGAAGTCGAAGAGATCGTTCTCGCGGCTTGTCATGTTGATCAGTTCGGCATCTTGCCCGGCCGGAGTGCGCAGCGCGGACGCTGCCCGGCTTGCGTAGCTGGCCCCGTTCAGGGCGATGATCCGCTGTACGGCTCCACGAGGAAGGTGGTGCAAAGCTTCGAACGCAACCTCTGATCCCATGGAATGGGTGATGACATGGATGGGCCGGTGAGGGGCGCGCAGATGCAAATCCTGCACCACATCGGCCAAGGCGCGGCCCGCATGGCGCGCGGCCGTCTGTGCGTGCCACAAAAGGCCCCGCGCACGCCATCCCAAAGCAATGGCCAGCCCCTCATCCGGGTCACCTTTGCCAAATCCCAGATCGCGGAGCCATGCGCCGTGACCACGGCGATGTGTCTGGCGCACCGGGGAAAAAATGGATGTGTGCGGGCAATGTGCGGGCATGTCGGGATCGTATTTGTAACCGTGGATCATCACGATGATCGGCCCGCGCCCCAGCGCCGCGCGGTGCCATGCGGGCGGCGCGCAGGCAGGGCTTTGATGCACGGCAACGCCGCTGTCGGTGGCATTCAATCTCAGGACGGGCATTTCAGCGCCTCCTACAACATCTTGTGGGGGCCTATTGGCAAAAGACTATGACGGGGTCATGAATTTTCAGTTACAGCGGCGTGACGGTGTTGACCCGCCCGCGCCCGGGGCGTAACCAAAGGGCAGTGGCGATTTGTTACCGGATTGCGGGCCACTTTAAACACTTCCGCTAAAAGGTCAGGATGAAGCCTCCCTTCGCTTGACCGCGTTCGGGGGCTTTTTCGTGGCCAGCCCTGTCAGATGGCCCAGAGGATTGTACGATGACCGACTGGAACCCGCGCACCCGCGCCGTTCACGCAGGCACCCGCCGCAGCCAGTATGGCGAGGTGTCCGAGGCGATTTTCCTGACACAGGGCTTTGTCTATGACACGGCTGAAGCCGCCGCCGCCCGTTTCGAAGAGGCAGGCCCGGACGAGTTCATTTATGCCCGCTATGGCAACCCCACGGTGGCCATGTTCGAAGAACGGATCGCGGCCCTTGAAGGGGCCGAAGACGCCTTTGCCACGGCCTCGGGCATGGCGGCGGTATCGGGCGCTTTGCTGGCGATGTTGAAGGCAGGCGACCGCGTGGTGTCGGCGCGCGCGCTCTTTGGGTCGTGCCTTTACGTTCTGGAGGACATCCTGACGCGCTACGGGGTCGAGGTGGTTTTTGTCGATGGCACCGATCTGGATCAGTGGCGCGCCGCGATCACCCCCGGCACGCGGGCGGTGTTCTTTGAATCCGTGTCGAACCCCACGCTTGAAGTCATTGACATCGCGGCTGTCTCCAGGCTGGCCCATGCCGTGGGGGCACAGGTGGTGGTCGACAATGTTTTTGCCACGCCCGTCTGGTCACAGGCCATCGCGCAAGGGGTCGATGTTGTGATCTATTCCGCCACCAAACACATCGACGGGCAGGGCCGCGCGCTGGGCGGCGTCATCCTTGGCACCCGCGATTTCATCCGCAAGACGGTTGAGCCCTACATGAAGCACACTGGCGGTTCGATGTCGCCGTTCACGGCCTGGGTCATGCTCAAGGGCCTTGAAACACTCGATCTGCGGGTGCGTGCCCAGACGGCCAGTGCCACCGCGCTGGCCGAGGCATTGCACGGGCACAAGGCGTTGGCGCGCGTGATCTATCCGGGCCATTCCAGCCATGCGCAACATGCGCTTGTCGCGCAACAGATGGGGCAGGGCGGCACCGTTCTGTCCATCGATCTTGCAGGCGGGCAGGCGGCGGCTTTTGCCTTTCTCAACGCGCTGAACATCGCGGTCATCTCCAACAATCTGGGCGATGCCAAAACGATCGTCACCCATCCGGCCACCACCACCCATCAACGCTTACCGCAGGACCAAAAGGATGCGCTGGGCATCACGCCGGGCCTTGTGCGCATGTCCGTGGGCATCGAGGATACGCGTGACCTTCTGGCCGATGTGATGCAGGCGCTTGCCGCTGTTTGACCTCTGGCCCAACGGTCCAAACTTGTGAATTGTTTCACTTTTCGCAACTTTAGGTGATCCAGCCGCCGGTTTCGGGCGTATTTCTGTCTGTGAATGGCAATGTGTCCAGCCGCGTCCTATGTTAGGCCGGTACGCACATCAAAGGGGGGCCACTGCATGAATATTCATACGCCCAATATCCACCAAATACCCGAACGCGACGAAGCGGAGGCCGCACTTGACGTGTTGCGCCGCTGGGCGTCCAAAGCAAGCGCAACAGAAGTGTTCGAACTTGACCCATCCGTGGCACGGCTGATCCCCGGCACGGATGCCGTCGATTATCCGGCCTTTGCACGCGAATACCCGGAAGATTTCGCAGTCGATGCCGGGTACAAGGACACGTTGCCGGACCTGCAAAACGGGCCATCCAGCCTGATCCGCGGGGCCAATCAGCAAATTCAGCACGTTGGCATTTCCAACTTTCGCCTGCCGCTGCGGGTGCACACCCGTGACAACGGCGATCTGACGCTGGAAACCTCCGTGACCGGCACCGTCAGCCTTGAGGCGGACAAGAAGGGCATCAACATGAGCCGCATAATGCGCTCTTTCTATGCCCATGCCGACCGGACGTTCAGCTTTGAGGTGATCGAGGCGGCGCTTGACGACTACAAGACCGATCTCGAAAGCTTTGATGCCCGCATCCAGATGCGCTTTAGCTTCCCGATGAAGGTGGAAAGCCTGCGCTCGGGTCTGTCGGGCTATCAATACTATGACATCGCGCTTGAACTGGTCGAACAGAACGGGGTGCGCAAGAAGATCGTGCATCTGGACTATGTCTATTCGTCGACCTGCCCCTGTTCGCTGGAACTTTCCGAACATGCCCGGGCCACACGCGGTCAGTTGGCCACGCCGCATTCGCAGCGGTCCGTTGCGCGCATCTCGGTTGAGCTTGAGCCCGGTACAAATTGCCTGTGGTTCGAGGACCTGATCGACGCCTGTCGTCGCGCGGTCCCCACCGAAACGCAGGTGATGGTCAAACGTGAGGACGAACAGGCCTTTGCGGAACTCAACGCGGCCAACCCGATCTTCGTGGAAGACGCGGCGCGCCTGTTCTGCGAACAACTTCTGGCCGATGTGCGTATCCGCGATTTCCGCGTGGTGGCCAGCCACCAGGAAAGCCTGCACAGCCATGACGCCGTGTCGATCCTGACCGAGGGCGATACCTTTGCCGCTGACAGCATCGACCCGCGCATGTTCCAGTCGCTGTTTCACGTCGGCTGATTTGCAATGAATATGGGCGTCGGGCGGGGGAAATCCCGCCCGTCTTTTTTGCGCTTGACCTGAAGTTGCTCTAGCTCGGTAGGGTGGTTCTGCCCCGGCAGGAGACCACCCATGCGCATATCCGAAGTGTCCGCCAAATGCGGGCTCGGCATCGACACCATCCGCTATTACGAACGCACAGGGCGCTGCCATCGCAGCACTTTATGATCACGTGGGCCAGTTCGATGCGGTTGTGGCGACCGCCGGCGACGTGTATTTCGCGCCCCTTCAGGATCAGACGGCGGACACGGTCCTGCACAGCCTGCACCAAAAGGCCGTAGGCCAGATCAATCTGGTGCTGGAGGGATTGGCCCGGATCACGGCGGGCGGGTCCTTCACCCTGACCAGCGGTGTGCTGGACCGGGACCCTATTCCCATGGGATCGACGGCGGCAACCGCAAACGGGGCGCTCGCGGGCTTCGTTTCAGGGGCCGCAATCGAGATGCCACGCGGCCTGCGCCTCAACGTGGTCAGCCCGGGCCTTTTGGACGTGTCGGTGCCGCGCTATGGCGCGTGGTTTGCGGGTCATGTGCCGAAACCCGCCGCGCGGGTCGGCATGGCCTATGTCAAATGCGTCGAAGGTGCGCGCACCGGCCAAGTGGTCATTGTCGAATAGCAGCAATTTGTCCTGACTGGGCAACTGCTTGCATCAATTTGCCGCACTGCAGCAATTCGATGGCAGCTATGCAGTTTTGTCCGTTCTCATCCCCTCTGTCGCTTCCTATATCCCGGTCAAGAGACACGGAAACATCCAAGACCAGAGGTATCTGACATGGCATTTCAAGACACATTTCACTCCGCTCCTTTCGCGTCGGTCTGGGCCGACTTCGCCGCCTTTCTGGGCCGCGTTGGTGAGGCCATGTGCCGCTCCGCTGCCGCCGAAGCCCGTCTGAAACAGATCGACCGCCTGACCGCGAAATCCGACGCGGAACTGGCCGAAATGGGCCTGGGCCGCGCCGATATCCCGGCTTATGTCTTCCGCGACCTGATGCACATCTGATCCAAAGGGGCCACCATGGGCCGGAAACGTCGATGGTTTCCGGCCCATTGATCCATGCGCGACAGCGTGACACCGGGCGCTTGACACCGGGCCTGCGTCCCGCCAACGGTTGGCCCATGTTGGACCTGCGCCCTGTTGGATATGTGATCGGCCTTCTGGTGACCGTTCTGGGCGCTGCCATGGTCTTGCCCCTGCTGGTCGATCTGGCCGAAGGGCAGGGGCATTGGCCGGTTTTTGTTCAATCGGGGCTGATCACCATTCTGGCCGGCGGGTCCATGGCACTGAGCTGTGCCAATGGCGTCAAGCAGGGCCTGACGATCCAGCAAACCTTCCTTCTGACGACCGGCGTGTGGCTCATGCTTCCGGTCTTTGGCGCTTTGCCCTTTGTCTTTGGCGCGACCGAGGCGCGCTACGTCGATGCCTTCTTCGAGGCGATGTCAGGGCTGACCACCACAGGCTCCACGGTGTTTTCCGGGCTTGAAGACCTGCCCAAGGGCCTGTTGCTCTGGCGCGGCATCCTGCAATGGCTGGGCGGCATCGGCATCATCGTCGTGGCCATGGTGTTCCTGCCTGAACTACGGGTGGGTGGCATGCAAATCTTCCGCTCCGAAGGCTTTGATACCTTTGGTAAAATCCTGCCCCGCGCGGGTGAGATCGCTTCGCGGATTTCCGTCATATATCTTGCGCTGACCATGGCCTGCGCCATGTCCTATGTCGCCAGCGGCATGGCCACCTTCGATGCTTCCGTACATGCCATGACCACCATCGCCACGGGCGGGTTTGCCAACTACGATGCCTCCTTCGGGGTGTTTGGGGCTGGCACCGAATATGTCGCAACCTTTTTCATGTTGCTGGCCGCATTGCCTTTCGTGCGTTTTGTGCAATTGACCGCCGGATCGGCCAAGCCGCTGTTTCAGGACACGCAAATCCACACCTTCTTTGGCACGGCGCTGGTGATCGTGGCGCTGATCACCGCGTGGAATTTCGCCAATCTTGGCCTGCCGGGCGAAGAAGGGTTTCGCAAGGCATTGTTCAATTCTGTCTCACTGCTGACTGGCACGGGCTATGCCAGCGCCGACTACATGCAATGGGGCAGCTTCGTGGTGGCGGTTCTTTTCTTCACCGGGCTGATCGGCGGCTGCGCGGGGTCCACCGCCTGTTCGATCAAGGTGTTCCGCTACCAGCTTCTCTTTGCCTCGGTCCGCGCTCAGCTTCAGAAAACACGCAGTCCACACGGGATTTTCACGCCGCGCTACGCAGGCCGCCCGGTGGGCGAGGACGTGTTGAATTCGGTGATGTCATTCTTCGTTTTCTTCATCGTGACACTGGGTCTGGTGGCCGTGGCGTTGGGCATGACGGGTTTGGATTTCACCACGTCCGTTTCGGGCGCTGCGGCAGCGCTAGCTAACATCGGTCCGGGTCTGGGTGACACCATCGGCCCTGCCGGAAATTTCGCCGCTCTGGGTGATACGGCCAAGTGGATTTTGGCCGCTGCCATGTTGATCGGGCGGCTCGAGCTTATGGCCGTCTATGCCATTCTGACCATTCAATTCTGGAGAGCCTGATCCATGCAACGCCCCCTCGGTGCCCAAATCTCGCATATGCTCAAAGACCGGGGCGTGACCCATGTTTTCGGCATTCCCGGCGTGCACAATCAGGAAATGTACCGCGGCATCGAAGAGGCTGGGATAACCCATATCCTTGCGCGGCACGAACAGGGCGCGGGATTCATGGCCGATGGCTATGCGCGTGCCACGGGCAAGCCGGGCGTCGCCTACGTGATCACCGGACCGGGGCTGTGCAACATCATGACCCCCATCGGTCAGGCCTATTCGGACAGTGTGCCGATGCTGGTGATTTCCTCCTGCCTTGATGAAACTGCGGCCACATACGGCCAATTGCACCAGATGAAAGACCAGCGCGCGGCGGCAGATACCGTGGCCGATTGGTCGTTCGAGGCGGACACGGCGCAGGCGGCTTATACGCTGATCGATCGTGCCTTCACCGAATTTCGTACCCAGCGGCAACGGCCCAAGCATATTCAGGTGCCGATCTCGGCGCTCGAAGCGCCGGCGGATCCCGCAAGACCCCGCCATTGGTCTCCGGCCAAATTGCCACGCATAAACAATGATCACCTGCACGAGGTCAAAACCCACCTCGAACGCGCCCGCGCGCCGCTGATCATTCTGGGCGGTGGGCACAAGGGCAGCGGGTCCATGGCTGTGCGGGTGGCCGACAACACCGGGGCCGCCCTCTTTACCACCTATGCCGGGCGTGGTCTGGTGCCGGATGACCATCCCCGGCACTTTGGCGCGATGCTGGCCCGCCCCGAAAGTGCGGAAGTGCTGGCGCGTGCCGATCTGCTGATCATCGTGGGCTCGGAAATGGCGCAGGGTGATCTGTGGCGCGATGAACTGGGCTATGACGGGCCGATCATGCGCATCGATATTGACCCGGCCGCCATGGCGGACGGGATCGGTGCCGAGTACCTCTACAACTACGATGCGGGTCTGTTCATGGCCGGACTGGCCCATGCGACGCGCGATTGCACTCCGGCGGTGAAATGGCGCCCTGACGAGGTCGCGGCGACCCGGGCGCGCTGGCGCGAGCAGGTCATGGCCGAACGCCCGGGTATCGTCGAAGTGGCAGACGCCTTGCGAGCGGCCACGCCCGAGAATGCGATGATCTATTCCGACATGACCCAATTTGCCTATGCCGCCAAGGAGGTCTGGCCCATGGCCCATGCCCATCATTGGCACCACCCCACGGGCTTTGGCACGCTGGGCTATGCGCTGCCTGCGGCCATCGGCGGGGCGGTGGCGCGGGGCGGCAAACCCACGATGGCGATCATCGGCGATTATGGCTTTCACTACACGATGGCCGAACTGGGCGTGGCGGTTGAACTGGGTCTGCCGCTGCCGATCATCCTGTGGGACAACGGCAAGCTGAAAGAGATCGAAGACAGTATGGTTGGTGCCCAGATCGCACCCAACGCCGTGGTGGCGCGCAACCCCGACTTCTGCGCGTTGGCGCAAGCCTTCGGCGCGCGCAGTGCAGCTCCGGCATCCTTGTCCGAAATGCACCGGGCGGTTGCGGCAGCGTTCAACGCGGATGGCCCCACTCTGATCCACTTGACGCCCGCACTGACCGGCTAGGTCAGGTTGACCGCCGACCTTGGCTCTGGTCGCATCAATCCCAGCAGCTGACCAGCACTGTCATGCCAATGGCGGCATCCGTGATATCCTGCGGTGCCGCCGCGCCCTGGGCATTGGCCGCACGACTGGTGACACCCGCTTTGGTCAAGACATTGCGCACCACGTCCCCATCCGCGGCAAAGGCCACTTCGGCGGGCAGGGCGCGTTCGCCCTGCGTGCGCGGCAGCAACATGCCAACCACGCCACCGCTGGCATCAAAGACCGGACCGCCCGCATCGCCGGGCAAGGTGGTCAGGGCAAGCCGCGTCAGCGCCTCTTCGCCTTGCAGGCCGCGCAGGTCAGACAGGGTGCCAAAGGTCATGCTTGGCGCGCTCAGCACCCCTTCGTAGCTGTAGCCTGCAACCGCCACATCCGATTGCAAGCGCGGTGCCGCGCTGCTGAAGGCCGCGACAGACAGGGGCGCCAGCGCCTCGACCGGGCGCAGCACCGCGATGCCGCTTTCAGCGTCATCAGCCACGATTTCGACCACGTATTCCTGATCGAGAGTCACACGCGTGCAGCTTTGCACCGCCTCACGGGTCGTGACGACCGCACCGGCATCATCGACGTAGAACCCCGTGCGCGACAGGCGCGGGCGGCGCACCTGCAAACCGGCCACAAGGTCGATCGCCTGTTCATCCGCATTGCCCGCCGCAGGATCCAGCGCGTTGGCCAGCCGTGTAAAAGATGTGTCCATTTCAGCGATCAGGCGGCGGCGCCGTTCCTCGTCGCCCGCAGGCCAGATCAGGGTAAAGCCCTTGATCTGCCCGTTTTGCAGGGCCACGCGGGTTTCGCTGATCATGGTGGCGCTCTCACCAATCAACACGAAATCGTCGCGATTTCTCTCGCGCGGGCCGTCCAGCGGCACAATCTCGAGCGTCTGCATGATGTCGTAGAGCCCATAAAGCGTGTCCCGGTCGCCTGCCTGACTGATCAACAGCACCTGCGCGGGGATATCTCCGTCGGCGGTGTAGTGGGCAAAGGGCGGCTCGTATTTGTCGAAGGTTACCACGTCCGTGGGCAGCAGCATTTCGATGCCCGCGCCCTCATCGCGCACAGTTTGAAGGCCAAGCCCGTCCAGCACTGCGTTGTACTGCGATTTCAGCGCCGCGCGTTGCAGGGTGGTCAGGATACCAGTGACTTCAAAGCCGTTGGCCTCTTGCCATGCGGCCATGGAATTGCGGGTGCCACGACCAAACGCGCCATCGATGGCCGCGTTGTAAAACCCGGCCCATTTCAGCATCACCTGCAGTTCCTTGCGCGCGTCCGGGCTGAGCGCGCGTTCGCTGCGTTGGGCCTGAGCGGGGGTTTCATCCGCAGGTTCTGGGGCAGGGGTGGCGACCTGCGGGGTTTCTTCCTGCGGTTCCGGCCTGGTTTCAGGGGTGGGCGTCACGGATTGCGGGGCTGTCACGACACCACGGTTCAGCACGTTGGCCCCCACGGGCCAGAATTGTTGCCGAAAGGCCGAAGACAGGGCGATGAAACTGTCGCGCGGAATCACCCCCTCGCGGCGATAGACCCGCAAGACCTGTTCGGCGTCGCTGCGCAGATATGGGCCAAGGGCGATGCCATACCAGCCGCCACCAAGGGCAAAGCCGTTCACGTCCTCGACTGCGGCGGCATAGGTTCGGGCACGATCCGTGGCTGCGGCCAGACTGGGCTGTGCTTCGACCTGAACCCAAACCACGTCGTCCTGTGCCTGGGCCTGTGCCTGGGCAACGCCCACCCACACCAGACAGCACATCACGACACCAAGAAATCTGCGAAACATTTCGACCCATACCCCTGCTAGAAAATTATTTGGCACAAGTAAGCAGGATTTCGCCGCCTTGACCATATCCATAACCATGCCACACGCGGCAATTTGATCGTTGCTGTGCAATTGACCATTGGCATGGCCGCGCATAGGAAAGGCGCGCGCAACCCCTAAGGTCAATCCATGCCCGAAAAACCCGATCTGCCCCGTTCCTTTCAGGAGATTATCCTGCGGCTTCAAACCTACTGGGCGTCCAAGGGCTGTGCCATTCTGCAGCCCTATGACATGGAGGTGGGCGCGGGCACCTTTCACCCGGCCACCACCCTGCGCAGTCTTGGGTCAAAGCCCTGGGCCGCAGCCTATGTGCAGCCTTCGCGCAGGCCCACCGACGGGCGCTATGGCGAGAACCCAAACCGGTTGCAGCACTACTATCAGTACCAGGTGATCATCAAACCCTCGCCCCCCGATCTGCAAGAGCTGTATCTGGGCAGCCTCGAAGCCATCGGCATCGACATGGAGTTGCACGATATCCGCTTTGTCGAAGACGATTGGGAAAGCCCCACTCTGGGCGCCTGGGGGCTGGGCTGGGAAGTGTGGTGCGACGGCATGGAAGTGTCGCAGTTCACCTATTTCCAACAGGTCGGCGGGCACGATTGCGCGCCTGTCTCGGGTGAGCTGACTTACGGGCTGGAACGGCTGGCGATCTATATCCTCGGCGTTGATCATGTGATGGACATGCCCTTTAACGATCCGCAAACGCCCATCGCTCTGTCCTACGGCGACGTCTTCAAGCAGACCGAAGAAGAATACGCGCGCTGGAACTTCGATGTGGCCGACACTTCGGTTCTGTTGCGCCACTTTGAAGAGGCTGAGGCCGAGTGCCGGGCGATCCTCGACCAGCCCTATGACGACCCCAAGACCGGCAAGCGCATCGTGATGGCGCACCCGGCCTACGATCAGGCGATCAAGGCCAGCCACATCTTCAACCTGCTGGACGCGCGCGGTGTCATTTCCGTGACCGAACGGCAGGCCTATATTGGCCGGGTGCGCACGCTCACCAAGGCCTGCGCGGATGCCTTTGTGCAGACCAAAGCAGGCGGCTGGACACCCGAGGACGCCGCATGAGCGATCGTTTCCTGCCCCAGATGAACCATCAGGCCCCGCGGGGCCTGTTCGAACGCGCCATGCACGCCGGTCAGAACCTGCCGGGCAAGGCGGGTTTCATCTGCTACCGCAAGCTCAAGCGCCGCTACCGCTGGCGCAACGAACACACATGGGGCGAACTGCTGGCCGATCTGCGCGCGGGCGATTTGTGCATCGATCTGGGCGCGAACCTTGGCGAAGTGACCACGCAACTGGCCGATGCCGGTGCCGATGTCATTGCCTTTGAACCCGATCCCGACACCTTTGCCCGGCTTGAAGCCGCAGTGGGCGCACGCGCGGGCGTGACCCTGCACCAGAAGGCCGCAGGCGCAAAGGCCGATACGCTGCACCTGCGCCGGTCCGCACGCATGGCCGAAGACCCCGACCGGTTTTCGCAATCCGCATCGCTGGTGCGCAACGATGCGACCATGGACGATACCAACGCAGTCCCGGTCGAGGTTATCGATCTGCCCGCCTTCCTCGCGGGTCTGAACCGTGACATCCGCATCCTCAAGATGGACATCGAAGGTTCCGAATGGGACCTGATGCCCGCGCTGATGGATCACCCGGTGCTGGACCGCATTGACGCCATCTTCGTGGAAACCCACGAATGGATGGACCCCGCCCGCTACATGCCCATCGCGCACCGCCTGCAAGCACAAGCCGAGGCGCTGAACCGCCCTTACATCAACCTTTTTTGGCACTGAGGGCACCATGACCGGAAAATTCGTTGGAATCGCAATCATGCTGTCGGCTCTGATCGCTGGTGCAGGCCTGTATTACCTGCAGGTCTATGGCTTCTACGAAGAGGTCGCGACCAAAGAGGTCACGCTTGTCTCCGTGGTCTCGGACATGCCCGAACCCATCCCCTTCACCAACTTTCAGGCCATCGACGCCGACAGCTCGCCCATCCGCTACCGCGCCTGCTTTGAAACCGATCTGTCGCTGGCCCTGTTGACCGAAACCTACGTGGGGCTGGACAAGGCCGTGCCGCGCAACGCACCGGGCTGGTTCGATTGTTTTGACGCCGACGCCATCGCCGCCGAACTGGATGCAGGCACCGCCCTGCCGTTTCTCGCCGCCAAGAACGTGCATTTCGGCGTGGACCGGGTCGTTGCCATCACCGACGACGGGCGCGGGTATGTCTGGCACGAACTCAACGACTGTGGCGAAAAAGCCTATGACGGCACCATCGTGGGCGAAGAATGCCCCAAGCGCGAGGGCCAGTGATGCCTGATCTTCTGATTGAACTGTTTTCCGAGGAAATCCCCGCGCGGATGCAGACCCGTGCCGCCGATGACCTCAGGAAGATGATGACCGATGCAATGGTCGAGGCGGGGCTGACCTATGCGTCGGCTGCGGCCTTTTCCACGCCGCGCCGGTTGTGCCTGACGGTCGAGGGGCTTTTGGACGCCTCACCGACCACCACCGAAGAGCGCAAAGGCCCCAAGGCGGATGCGCCCGAAAAGGCGATCGAAGGCTTCTTGCGCGGTGCCGGGCTGACCCGCGACCAGCTTGAGGAACGCGACACGCCCAAGGGTGCAGTTCTGTTCGCCAAGATTACCAAACCGGGCCGCCCCGCCGCCGCCATCGTGGCCGAGGCGCTTGAAGCCACCATTCGCAATTTCCCTTGGCCCAAGTCCATGCGTTGGGGCAGCGGCAGCCTGAAATGGGTGCGCCCCCTGCACTCCATCCTGTGTATTCTCAGCGCCGAAGACGGGACGACGATCGTGCCGCTGGACGTGGATGGCATCACATCGGATGACACCACCCACGGCCACCGTTTCATGGCCCCCGCCCAGATCAAGGTCACTGGCTTCGACGACTACGCGGCCAAGCTCAAACGCGCCCACGTGGTGTTGGACCCCGCCGAACGCCGCGAAGCGATCTGGCACGACGCCACCAACGTGGCCTTTGCCCAGGGCCTTGAGGTGGTCGAGGACCAAAGCCTTCTGGCCGAGGTCGCGGGGCTGGTGGAATGGCCCGTCGTCCTGATGGGCGACATCGACGCCGCCTTCCTCGACCTGCCAGCGGAGGTTCTGCAAACCTCCATGCGCGAGCACCAGAAATTCTTTTCCGTGCGCAACCCCAAGTCGGGCCGCATCGAAAAATTCGTGACGGTTGCCAACCGCGAAACCGCCGACAGTGGCGCTACGATCCTTGCGGGCAACCAGAAGGTGCTGAGCGCGCGTCTGGCCGATGCCAAGTTCTTCTGGGACAACGACCTGCGGGTGGCCCGCGCGGGCATGACCGACTGGATCGACGCGCTGCAAAACGTGACATTCCACAACAAGCTGGGCACACAGGCCGATCTGGTGGGCCGCATGGCGACGCTGGCCCGCGATCTGGCCCCGGTGGTGGGCGCAGACCCCGTGGCCGCCGAACGCGCCGCGCGTCTTGCCAAGGCCGATCTCGGCTCGGAAATGGTCTACGAGTTTCCCGAATTGCAGGGCCTGATGGGCCGCTACTATATCGAAGCCATGGGCGAGGACGCCGCCATCGCCGCCGCGGCGCAAGACCACTATGCCCCGCTTGGCCCCTCCGACGATGTGCCAACGGCGCCTTTGTCCATGGCCGTGTCGCTGGCCGAAAAGATCGACAAGCTGGCGGGATTCTGGGCCATTGATGAAAAACCCACCGGGTCAAAGGACCCGTTTGCCCTGCGCCGCGCGGCACTGGGGATCATCCGCATCGTGCTGGAAAACGACATCCACATGAACCTCGACCGCTACATCGACGCGGAACTTCTGAAATTCGAGATAGAGGCCGCGCGCGGTGATGCGACCGAACCGGACCTGCACACCATGGAAGAAACCCTGCGCGAAATCGCCGATCACGGTGTCTTTGGCGCGGCCTTCCGCGTGGTGCGCACCCGCTTTGACGCAGAGGCCGACAAACCTGATTTCGCTGAAGGATCGTGGATCGATGGTGTAGCAGCCCGCGTGCCCGACACCTCGGCGCAGCTTTTGGGGTTTATCCATGACCGGCTCAAGGTCTACCTGCGTGATCAGGGTATCCGCCATGATGTAATTGACGCCTGCCTCGGCATGGGCGAGACCGACAACCTCGCGCTGCTGGCCACACGGGCGCGCGCGCTGTCGGCAACGCTGGCCACCGATGATGGTGAAAACCTCATTCAGGGTTTCAAACGCGCCAACAACATCCTCAGCCAGGCCGAAGAGGCGGATGGCGTGGAATACTCCTATGGCGCCGATGTCAAATTCGCGGAAACCGATGAAGAACGCGCGCTCTTTGCCGCCCTCGATGCGGCAGAGGCCGCGATTGCCCCGGCCATGGCCGCACAGGACTTCACCGCCGCCATGTCCGCCATGGCAACCCTGCGCGGACCGATCGACGCCTTCTTTGACGCCGTGCAGATCAACGCAGACAACGCCACCGTGCGTCGCAACCGCCTGAACCTGCTCAGCCGCATCCGCCAAACCTGCCTCAGCGTGGCGGACCTGACCCGGATCGCCAGCTGATCCTTCTTTGGGTCAAAAATACTTCGGGGGAGGGCCGAGAGGCCCGGGGGCGGAGCCCCCTGATAAAGAAATCCGGCCGAAAGGCCGGGGGCGGAGCCCCCTGATAAAGAAATCCGGCCAAAAAAGGCCGGGGGCGGAGCCCCTGATGAAAAAGCGTCCGGCCGCAGGCCGGGCCATCAGGTCACCTGTGCCAAGCCCCTTGTCACAAAAGGTTTACAGCCTATGCTGCGCCCATGACATTATAGGTGCTGCGGTGCAGAATAACCCACATACAACACTGGTGACGCAAACCGCCCCCATTGCCACGAATACGCATGGGGGGCGCGCGAAATGCCTGCAGCGCCTTGTGCGGCTTGATTTGCCGGTGCCCTGTACCGTCGCCCTCAGCTTTGATGCCGTGCATTCCATCGCCTCGGGCGAATTACCCGACATCGACGCGATCCTGCGCCAGTTTCCGGACACCGCGCTGCTTTGTGTGCGGCCCTCGTCGGAAGATCCCGATTGGGGTGGGCCGGGGGCGGTTCTGAACATCGGCATGAACGCCGTGCGCTACGCCGATCTGTGCGAGACGCTTGGCACCGAAGCGGCCACGGCGATCTATACGCGCTTCGTGCAATCCTACGCGGTGCACGTGGCCCGGCTTGATCCTGATATGTTTGACGGGGTCAATGGCACCGGTGAAGACGGTTTGGCCGCCAGCCTGCGCGCCTACGAAGACGAAACCGAAGAGCCGTTTCCCGAAGACATCGCAACCCAGTTGGGCGGTGTGCTGAAATCCATGGCCCGCGCGTGGGAGGGCACCTCGGCCCGGCTTTTACGCATGGCCAAGGGCGCGCCAGCGGATGCAGGGCTTGGCCTTGTCATCCAGCAGATGGCACTGTGCGTGGGGCAGGGCGAATACGGATCGGGGGTGCTGCAGCTGGTCAACTCCGAAACCGGCAATGCCCAGATCACAGGCCGCTACCTCAGCCAGAGCCAAGGCCGCGATGCACTGGGTGCCAAGGCGCGCGCTCTGTACCTGACCCGCGATCCGCGCGGGCCCAGCTTCGAAGAGCAGATGCCCGAGAACTTTGAAACCCTAAAGGCCCATGCCGCCCTGATGCGGGTCAAGCTGCGCGAGGAAATGCAGGTCGAATTCACGATTGAAAACGGGACTTTGCACATTCTCGACGGGGTGCGTGTCACCCGGTCGTCACGGGCCGCGGTGCGCATCGCGGTGCAACTGGCCCGCGACAAGATCATCCCCCGCCAAGAGGCGGTCATGCGGATTGAACCGCGTGCGCTGAACGAATTGCTGCACCGCCAGATCGACGCCGACGCGGTGCGCGACGTGCTGGGCCATGGCATCGCCGCCAGCCCCGGTGCTGCCACCGGGCGCATCGTCTTTTCCGCCGCCGAAGCGCAGGCCAGCGCGGCCCGGGGCGAGGATTGCATCCTCGTGCGCCGCGAAACAGCACCCGAAGACATTCGCGGCATGCACGCGGCGCGCGGCGTTTTGACCGAACGCGGCGGCATCACCAGCCATGCGGCGGTGATCGGGCGGGGCATCGGCTTGCCCTGCGTGGTGGGCGTGAGCGACATGCGCTTTCAGATCACCCAGAAGCTGCTGACGGCCACTGACGGGCGCACCTTTGCCGAAGGCGATGTCATTACCATCGATGGCACCTCGGGGCAGGTGCTGGCTGGCGCGCCGGATGTGCAGGAAGCGGCCCTTGACGATGCTTTTCAGGAGTTGATGGACTGGGCCGATGCCGAACGTGACATTGGCATCCGCGCCAATGCCGACACGCCCATGGACGCCCAGACGGCGCGCAACTTCAATGCGCAAGGCATTGGCCTGTGCCGCACCGAACACATGTTCTTTGAACCCGGCCGTCTGACCGTGATGCGCGAGATGATCTTTGCCAACACCGCCGAGGATCGCCGCGCATCGCTGGAACGTCTTTTGCCCATGCAGCGGGACGATTTCACCCAGCTTTTCCGCATCATGCAGGGCCAACCTGTTTGCATCCGCCTGTTCGATCCGCCCCTGCATGAGTTCCTGCCCACCGGGCGCAGTGGGCAGCGCGAACTGGCCGAGGCGCTGGACCTGCCCCTGTCGGACGTGACCCGCCGCATCGAGGCGATGATGGAGTACAACCCCATGCTGGGCCTGCGCGGCGTGCGGCTGGGCGTGACGGTGCCCGAGATTTACGAGATGCAGGCGCGCGCCATCTTCGAGGCCACGATCGAGGCGTCGCGCGATGGCGATCCGGTGGTGCCCGAGATCATGATCCCACTGGTCAGCGCCAAGCGCGAAGTTGAACTGGTGCGCGCCCGTGTCGATGCCGTGGCCGCGGCCGTGCGCTCCGAACGCGACGCTGATTTCGATTACCGGCTGGGCGTGATGGTCGAAACCCCGCGCGCCGCCTTGCGCGCGGGTGAAATCGCCCCCCATTGCGCCTTCCTCAGTTTTGGCACCAATGACCTGACCCAGATGACCTATGGCCTCAGCCGCGATGACGCGGGCCGTTTCATGTCGGACTATGTCAATCAGGGCGTCTATCCCGAAGATCCGTTCCATACGCTGGATGTGGAAGGGGTGGGCGAGCTTCTCAAGATCGGGGCCGAACGCGGCCGCGCGGCAGAGCCGAACCTGACCCTGTCGATTTGCGGCGAACATGGCGGCAACCCCGAATCGATTGCCTTCTGCCGGGACGCGGGATTCGACTATGTTTCGTGCTCCCCCTTCCGGGTGCCGGTGGCGCGACTTGCCGCAGCCCAGCTGGCAATCGCTCACAAGACCGGGTAGGGCGCAGGCCGTGCTGCCCAAGATCGTGTTGCCAATCCCCGCTTTGGAGGATTTCCGCAGGCCTGCCTTGGGTGCTGCGGGTGCGACATAAAGGGGCGTAAACTGGACGTTAAGCACGAATTGGACTAAGTCCGCAAAGCTGCAACTGCTCGTGATGGTCCCTAATGCGATTTGTTATCCTGTGTCTTGCCCTTGTTGTGGGCTCCATTTCCATGCCCGCCTTCGCATCCGAAGAGGCGGCCAAAGCGCTCTTGCGTGCCGAACGCAACGGTTTGAAGGGCCTGTCGCAAGAGCGACTGCAAAGCATGATCACCGAACCTTCGGGCAGCCACACCGGGGTGCAATTCTCGCGCAATTGGCTGGACAGACAACCGAAGGCCAAGGGTGACAAACACTGGCAATGCCTGGCCGAGGCGTTGTATTTCGAAGCACGTGGCGAAACCGTCAAAGGCCAGTTTGCTGTGGCCGAGGTGATCATGAACCGTGTGACATCGGCACGTTTCCCCTCATCCGTTTGTGGCGTGATCAACCAGGGCACGGGTCGCAAGTACCAGTGCCAGTTCACCTACACCTGTGACGGCATCGCCGAAAACATCCGTGAGCCGCTGGCCTTTGACCGTGTGGCCAAGGTGGCCCGCGCCGTGCTTGATGGGCAGGCGCCCAAGCTCACGGGCGGCGCCACGCACTACCACACCACCGCCGTGCGCCCGAAATGGTCGCGTGTCTACACCAAGACCGCGCGCATCGGTGTGCATATCTTCTACCGTCACACCTTCCGCACCGCGTCGAACTGATCCCGGCATCGCGCCGCTTTCGGGGCTTTGGCTGACGTCTTTACCCTGTTGCCCGTGGGCCTGAGCCGCTAAAAGACGCGCAGACCACGCGACGGGAACAGCCGCCATGCCATCAGAAATTCATCTTGCCTTCGCGCATCCCGCGGAACGCGCCGAGGCCACGGCCACTGGCGGACCGCTCGACCGGATATCAGTGCGCGATTATGCCGTGGACGTCGAGATCGGGGCGTTTCAGGCCGAGCGCGGCGTGACCCAGCGCATCTGTTTCAACATCGTGGTCGAGGTGCAGCCCCTGACCGGCCCCATCGACGACGACGTGGACCGCATCCTGAGCTACGACAAGGTCACCGAAGCCATTGCCTTCGAACTGGCCGACGAACGGTTGAACCTGCTCGAAACACTGGCCGAACGCGTGGCCGACCGCATCCTGCTGGAACCGCAGGCCATGCGCGCCTTTGTGCGCATTGAAAAGCTGGATCGCGGGCCGGGCGCATTGGGCGTCGAAATCGTACGCTCCCGTCTGGGCGATGCCTCTGCCGAAGCCATCGAAGAAGACGCTCCGCACCCGGAATTGGTGTTCCTGTCCAACGCGGCCATCGCGGCCCCGCATCTGACCAGGTGGATCGATCAGTTGCACGCTCTAGGGCGGCCGCTGATCTTCTGCGTGGGGGCCTCGGATACGCCCGCGCCGCAGACCGGGCACAAGTGGACCCAACGGCGCATCGATCTTTTGGCGATTGAGCAGAACGCCTGGGTGCTGGCCGCGCGCGATGACCGTTGTGTGGTCGTGGAAACCCGCACCGAACTGGATTGGGCCATGAAGAACGGCCAGCACTGTGTCTGGGCCCCGTCCAAGATCGTGCTGGATGCCGTGGATGGGCCGTCGGCGCAGCCATCGGACGCCGTGGCACTGGCCGCATGGTTTGCGGCCACCTTCGACGCCAGCGAGATGCTGGTGATCGGGGCCGATTTGCCGTCTGACGCTTCCGTGCCCCTGCGTGCCATTCCCGTCGATCAGACATCGCTTTGATCGGATGGCCACGCGCTATATCCGCCCCTTTGTACAGGTCGGCCCGGGCCGCCCCGCACAGGCGCTGACGCTGGCCGGGGGATGGGCGTGGTTCACCCATGCCGAAGTGCTGACCCGCGATGCACCCGCCCGCGTGGTGCCCGTGGATGCGCTTGAAGACGCGGAACGCACCACACTCACGGCCCCCCGTGCGCCAATCGCAGGTTTGGATTGGTCCGCGCCGCGCCTCATGGGCATTCTCAACGTCACGCCCGACAGTTTTTCGGACGGGGGCCAGCACCTTGATGGCCACGCCACGGCCCATGCGGGTGCAATGATCGACGCAGGCGCAGACCTGATAGACGTGGGAGGCGAATCCACGCGTCCCGGTGCGGAAACGGTAGACCCCGAGACAGAAACCCAGCGCACGGCGCCCGCCATCGCCGCCATCCGCGCCGAGGGGCGGCGCACGCCCATCTCCATTGACACGCGCAAGGCGGGTGTGGCCCGCGCGGCGCTGGAGGCCGGGGCCAATATCATCAACGATGTGTCCGGCTTTACCTTCGATCCGGAGCTGGCGGCACTTGCCGCGGACACCGGCACACCCGTCTGCGTGATGCACGCGCAGGGCGATCCAGCCACGATGCAGGCCGATCCGCGCTATGATCACGTGCTGCTGGACGTCTACGACTTTCTGGCCGCCCGCATTGATCACCTGACCGGCCTTGGTATCCCCAAGGCGCAGATCATCGCCGACCCCGGCATCGGCTTCGGAAAGACAGCCGATCACAACCTCGCCCTTCTGGCACGGCTGGCGCTGTTCCACAGTCTCGGGGTGCCGATCCTGCTGGGCGCCTCGCGCAAGCGGTTCATCGGCACGCTGGGCCATGCGCCGGACCCTGCGGACCGCGCGCCCGGATCGGTGGGCGTGGCACTGGCCGCCATCGCACAGGGCGTGCAAGTGATCCGCGCGCACGATGTTGCCGATCATGCGCAGGCCATTGCCCTATGGCGTGCCTCTGTGGCACATCAGACCCATGACTAAGCTCTTTGGAACGGACGGCGTCCGCGGCACCGCGAACACCGGCAACATGACCGCCGAAATGGCCCTGCGCATCGGCGCGGCCGTCGGGCGATATTTCAAACGCGACGATGCGGGCGTGCACCGCGTGGTGATCGGCAAAGACACGCGCCTGTCGGGCTACATGTTCGAAAGCGCGCTGGGATCGGGATTGATGAGCACGGGCATGAATGTGCTCTTTCTTGGTCCTGTGCCCACGCCGGCGGTGGGTTTGCTGACACGTTCGATGCGCGCGGACCTTGGGGTGATGATCTCGGCCAGCCACAATCCGGCCCACGACAATGGGATCAAGTTCTTTGGCCCTGACGGTTTCAAGCTGTCGGATGCGGCCGAGGCCGAGATCGAAGCGCTTGTGGCTTCGGGCGTTGATCTGATCGCGCCGGGCGAAATTGGTCGGGCCAAGCGGATCGACGACAGCCGGTTCCGCTATCTAGAGCGGGTGAAAACCACCTTTCCACGGCAAATGCGCCTTGATGGGCTGAAGGTGGTTGTGGATTGCGCCAACGGAGCGGCCCACCGCGTGGCCCCCGAAGCCTTGTGGGAACTGGGTGCTACCGTGATCCCCGTGGGTGTCTCGCCCAACGGGCACAACATCAACCAAGGCTGCGGCAGCACCCACCCCCAAACCGCCGCCGAAGCGGTGGTGGCGCATGGCGCGGACGTGGCGATCTGTCTCGATGGCGATGCGGACCGGGTGATCCTTCTGGATGAAAACGGCCACGTGGGCGACGGTGATCAGTTCATGGCACTGATGGCCGCGCGCTGGGCGGATGACGGCAAGCTGAAAGGCGATGCCCTTGTTGCCACAGTGATGTCGAACCTCGGGCTTGAGCGGTTCCTGCAGGATCGCGGTTTGCGGCTTGAGCGGACGTCTGTCGGCGATCGCTATGTGGTGGAACGGATGCGGCAGGGCGGGTTCAATCTGGGCGGCGAACAATCGGGTCACATCGTGATGACAGACCATTCAACCACCGGCGACGGGCTGATGGCAGGGCTGCAATTCCTGGCCGAAATGGTGCGGTCGGGCAAACCGGCCAGCGCGCTCTTGCACAACTTTGATCCGGTGCCGCAGATGCTGAAGAATGTGCGCTTTGCAGACGGTCAAACACCGCTGAATGATGCCGCGGTCAAGGCCGCCATAGCCGATGCCGAGGCGCGGTTGAACGGCAACGGGCGCTTGTTGATCCGCAAGTCGGGCACCGAACCCCTGGTGCGGGTCATGGCCGAAAGCGAGGATGCGATCATCCTGCAAGAGGCGGTCGGATCGGTCGTGGACGCGGTAGAACACGCTGTCTCATCTTGATCTGAGGGAGTTTGAGGCGCAGACTGGGACAATCATTTCAGTGAAAGGTTGTTCCGATGAAGTCTTTGTTGCTTGCGCTCCCCGTAATCATTTTATCCGCCGGAACCGCATTGGCGGACATGAAGGCACAGGTCCTGCCGCCTTGGGATGGCAAGAAAGTCCCAGCAGGCCAGCAGTGCACCCTGCATGGCGGCAAGGGCAAGACACCCCCATTTCAGGTCACGGGCATTCCTGCAGGCACGGCCATGATCGTGGTCGAATACAACGACAAATCCTTTTCCAAGCTGTCCTCGAAAGGCGGGCATGGCATCATCGGCTATACGGTAAAAGGCACATCAGCCAAGTTCGCCCCCGTGCCGGGGCTGAGCGCGAAATTGCCCGGCGGCGTGCGCGTGATCAAGAAGGCGCGCAGCACCGGTGATTACGCCTCGCCCGGCTACCTGCCGCCCTGTTCAGGTGGGCGCGGCAACAAGTACCAGGCGGATGTGAAGGCGGTGAATGCCAGCGGCAAGGTTCTGGCCAAGACCAAGATGGACCTCGGGCGTTACTGATCCGCGCGGGCGAACAACCGTTTCAATGCGCCATACTGGCTGACCGCCACGCCGCTCAGGATCAGCGCCAGCGCCAACAGCAGCGTGGCGGGCATCGGCTCGCCCAAAAGCACAACGCCCATCACCACCGACCACACCGGCACCTGGTAGTTGGTCAGGGACATGAATACAGGCCCCGCCGTGCGGATCACCGTGACCCGTAACAGGTTGGCCGCGGCGGTGGGGATGAGGCCCAGAAAGACGATGATGCCCAGCGTTTGGGCCGAGACCGCAGGCGGCCAGCCTTCGACGATCAGGGCGAGCGGTATGACGATGGCCGCAGCGATGATCAGGACCATGGTTGCCAAGCCGATCGGATCGACGGCAGGCAGACGACGCATCAGAACAGAACTCAGCCCGTAGCAACAGGCCGCCGCCACGCAAGCCAATCGTCCCGCGGTCTCGAAGCTTGATCCGCTGCTGTCAAAGGCCTGTCCGCCGATCAGTACACCAACCCCTGAAAAGCCAACAAGAAACCCGATCACCCGCCGCCAGGTCAGGCGCTCGCCCGGCACCATGAAATGCGCCAGTGGCAGAACCATCAACGCCACCGATGCCATCGAGACCCCCGCAAATCCGGAGGTGACGAACTGTTGCCCCCAAGCCAGCAGCATGAAAGGCACCGCCGTGCTGAAAGCGCCGATAATGGCCAGTGACACGCGCGTCCCGTTTGATGGTGGAGCTGCAAAGAGCGCACCGCCGCGCATCCGCCAGATCACGGCCATCAGAACAGCGGCGAACCCGATGCGTCCGGCAGCCAACCAGAACGGGGTGATCCCTGTCAGGGCCAGTTCGGTCACAAGGAATGTGCCGCCCCAAGTTAACCCGAGGATGGCCACCATCGCCCAGCTTTTTCCTGTAATTTCGGGTTCTTGTTGCATCGGATTCCAAAAAAATGGCGGGGCGAAATGGATCGCCCCGCCGGATTTGCACGGACTTGCCGCGCTGTGTTTCGATTGTGATCGAAGGATCAGTTCTTGGACTTGTCGACCATCTTGCCAGCCGAAATCCAAGGCATCATGCCGCGCAGGGTTTCGCCCGTGGCTTCGATCTGGTGTTCGTCGTTGATGCGACGCGTGCCTTTGAAGAACGGCTGACCAACCGCGTTTTCCTGCATGAAGTCACGCACGAACTTGCCGGTCTGAATGTCCGTCAGGATCGCTTTCATGCGGGCCTTTGTCTCGTCGTAGGGCAGAACCCGAGGACCGGACACATATTCGCCGTACTCGGCCGTGTTGGAGATCGAGTAGTTCATGTTGGCGATGCCGCCTTCATAGATCAGGTCAACGATCAGCTTCACTTCGTGCAGGCACTCGAAATAGGCCATCTCGGGGGCATAACCCGCCTCGACCAGCGTCTCGAAGCCCATGCGGATGAGTTCCACCAGACCACCACACAGAACCGCCTGTTCGCCAAAGAGGTCGGTTTCGCATTCTTCGCGGAAGTTGGTTTCGATGATGCCCGAACGGCCGCCACCGATGGCGGAACAATAGGAAAGGCCGATTTCCAGCGCCTTGCCGGACGCGTCACGGTCAACAGCCACAAGGCAAGGCACGCCGCCGCCTTTGGTGTATTCGCCGCGCACGGTGTGGCCGGGGCCTTTTGGAGCCATCATGATCACGTCGATGCCTTCCTTGGGCTCGATCAGGCCAAAGTGCACGTTCAGGCCGTGAGCGAACGCGATGGCCGCACCTTCACGGATGTTGTCGTGCACGTATTTCTTGTACGTTTCGGCCTGCAGTTCGTCGGGCATTGTGAACATGATCAGGTCGGCCCAGGCTGCGGCTTCCGCGATGCCCATGGTTTTCAGGCCTTCGCCTTCGGCCTTGGCAATGGAAGGCGAGCCTTCGCGCAGGGCGACGACAACGTTCTTGGCGCCGCTGTCGCGCAGGTTCAGTGCGTGGGCGTGGCCTTGGCTGCCGTAGCCGAGGATGGCCACGTTCATGTCTTTGATCAGGTTGATGTCGCAATCGCGGTCATAGTAAACGCGCATGGTGTTTCTCCGGGTTGATGTCTGGGCGCACCATATACTTGGGGTTGGGGATGGTCAGCGTTGGATTTTGAGTTTATCTAGCGAAATGAAGATGAAATCATTCGCATAGAGCGGGAAGCTTGTGAATATCATTCTTGATGACATCGATCGGCGCATTCTGCGCCAGTGGCAGGCCGACCCTACGCTCAGCCCCGCCGAACTGGCCGACCGCTGTGGAATCACTGCCGCCCGCATTGGACGGCGGCAGGCGCGTCTGATGGAAAAGGGTGTCGTGCGCGGGGTGCGCGCTGTCATCGACTGGCAAGCGCTTGGGTATTCCGTCGAGGTGTCCTTGCGCGTGACGCTGGACAAGACCGTGTCGGGGGCCTTTGACGACTTCATCAAAGCCGCACGCGCGGTCAAGGAAGTGGTCGAAATTCAGACCTTTCTGGGTCGGGTGGATGTGCGCCTGTCGGTGATCGCCCGCGACATGGCCCATTATCAGCACATCTACCGCGCCCGTATCCTGACCCTGCCGCATATTGCGGACATCGAGGCCCTGATGCATGTGGCACGGATCAAATCCGATGAAAGCCTGCCACTGTGATCCCGCTCGATGATCATGACCTGCACCTGTTGCGGTTGCTGAGTGCCGATGCCAACCAAAGCGCAGGCGCTCTGGCTCGGGCCGTGGGGCTAAGCCAACCCGCCACGTGGCGGCGTGTGCGCAAGCTTTATGACAGCGGGGTGATCAAGCGGCGCAGACTGGACATTGATGCCGAGGCCGTGGGCTTTGGCGTGACGGTGTTTTTGGGCGTGAAGCTTGCCACCAAGGGCCGGGTGAGCCTTGAGGACTTCGAGCGCGCGGTGGGCGCCATCCCGGAAGTCCAGACGGTCGAGCATGTGTTGGGTCTGTATGACTACCGCCTGCGCGTGGTGGCGCGTGACCTTCCAGATTTCGAACGGGTTCTGCGGCGGCGCATCATGACGCTGCCCGGCGCAGGCGAGGTCGAGGCCAATGTGTTGCTCAGCGAGGAAGAACGCCCCGGGCCGTTGGATTAACCGGCCTGTGCCAGCGCGCCGACCTCGTGTGCCTTCAGCGCATAGCGTGACAATATCATGTCGGTCTCCGTCCGCCGCAATTCGGGGAACAGGCGAATGATTTCCGCGCGGGCATCGTCCTCGACAGTGTCCAGCGCCTCTTGACCCGGAAACAGTGTCTCGGATGGGCAACCTTCGGCAAAGACGATCTGGTGGGCGTCACACAGGAAATGCACGTATTCAATCTCGGGGCAGGGGACCTGGCGGATGGTCGTGCCGTTCACCAGGTGTTTGGCGGCGATCAGAACCTCGTTTTCACCAAAGAGCATTTCAGCCTGCGCGCCCGCCACCAGCATACGGTGGTTGGGCGACACCCAAAGGTCGCGCACATTGCCAAGTGCTCCGGCCTTGATGTGGATGGGCGCGTTCTGCCCGCTGCCCGGCACTTTGCGCGCCCCGATCCAACGGATGGGTTGCAAACCATTGTCGAGCGTGGTGACCAGATCGCCCTCTTTCAAGGTCTCGATGGCACGGGGGCCGTCGGTGGTCTCGATCAGCGTGCCGCGTGCATAACAGATCACCAGAACGTCATTCAGGTCACTGGAAAACGTGCCATCGCCTTCTTCATCCGGCGTGATGATACCGTCGCCGTTCAGGTCGATGTCTTCGTTGGTTGCAATCTGCAGAGGGCCGTTTGTGTTGTTGAGGGTGCTGAGAATGTCGACGCCTGCGACCACCGTCAGATCATCCAGAACCGGGGCGTTGGGATCGGACGATGTCAGTTCGCTGGCATCCAGTTCGAGGTAACGGTCGCCCATGTTCTTGCGACCGGTGCCGATCTCGGCACCTTCGCCCGGGTCCGCGTCATAGGTGAATTTTGCGATGTCGTAGTAATAGTCACTGGCGTTGTCATAGACGACCACGCCCGTGATGATTGAATTTTCGTTCAATGATCCATCGGGATTGGCGTTTTCAACGGTGAACACCACGATGTCATCGGCCTCGAACACAGCCGAACCGTCGTGAATCATCAACTCTCCGCCATTGCTGGCGTTGCTGTTGGTTTGCGAATCCCCGATGATGCTGAATCCGTTCAGCAACAGGGTTGTCGTTGCCATTTCTGCCTGCCTCTTGCCGCAATTTTTAGCGGTCTTTTAGGAACTTTGTCCAAATTAGACGCAAAATGTGGCGAAATATGGGCAAGGCCGGTTTTGCGGCCCTGTCGCACCGGATGCGCGGCAAAAGGTTCTTATCGGCTCCAGAAATGCGCGGGCCGGGGGCAATGTATACCCAAGTAGACTTTGCCTTGGCGCGGGCGGAGGGCTATTTCGAGACCAACCAGAGAGGGAGGCACCCATGCCAGCATTGCTTGAGACGGTTGATCCGCAAGGTCTCGAAGAATTTTCCGTGGTCTTCACTGACCGTTCACTCAACCACATGAGCACGGCCTTTCAGGGCGTGATGAACGACATCTCGTCAATGTTGAAAGAGGTCTATTCCGCCGATGCGGTGGTCGTGGTGCCGGGCGGCGGCACCTACGGCATGGAAGCGGTCGCGCGCCAGTTCGGGCGCGGCGCGCGCGTTCTGGTCGTGCGCAATGGCTGGTTCAGCTACCGTTGGAGCCAGATTTTCGAAAGCGGTGATCTGACCGAACACACCACCGTTCTCAAGGCGCGCCAGACCGGCAATGCCAGCGCATCGCCCTTCGCTCCGGCCCCGATCGAAGAGGTCGTGGCCACGATCCGCGAGGAAAAGCCTGACGTGGTCTTTGCCCCGCACGTGGAAACCAGCGCGGGCGTGATCCTGCCAGACGACTATGTGGCACAAATGGCCGCAGCGGCACATGAAGTCGGCGCACTGATGGTGCTGGATTGCATCGCGTCGGGCTGTGCCTGGGTCGACATGCGCGCGCTGGGTGTCGATGTTCTGATTTCCGCCCCGCAAAAAGGGTGGAGCGCGTCGCCCTGTGCCGGACTGGTGATGCTTTCGGACCGTGCCGTGGCGCGGCTGGAAACCACGCAATCGGACAGCTTTGCCATCGATCTGGGCAAGTGGCACCAGATCATGCAGGCCTATGAAAACGGCGGACATGCCTATCACGCCACGATGCCAACCGACGCGCTGCGCGATTTCCGCGACACGATGATCGAAACCCGCGACTACGGCTTCGAGCGTCTGAAAGAAGCGCAATGGCGGCTGGGCGATGCCGTACGCTCGATGCTGGCGGATCGCGGCGTGACCTCGGTTGCGGCGGACGGCTTTGGCGCGCCGGGCGTCGTGGTCAGCTATACCGCTGACCCGGATGTGCAGAACGGCAAACGCTTTGCCGCCGAAGGGATGCAGATCGCCGCAGGTGTGCCGCTGCAATGTGATGAGCCTGCGGATTTCCGCACGTTCCGCATCGGTCTCTTCGGTCTGGACAAGCTCTATGACGTCGATGCCACGCTGGCGCGGCTGGAACGGGTCGTGGACAAGGTGCTTTAGGTCTCGGCCGACCGCACACCCAATCCCATTTGCATCAGCGTCTTGCGCACAGGCCCCAGCGCATAAAGCGCATTCAGCCCCATCGCCCGCGCATCACGCAGGGCGGGGGCGCTGACCTGGCTCGCGCGGTTCAGTGCGTCGATGCCCGCCACGCGGATGCGAATGTCGCGGATACGCGCGTCGTGATAGGCGTCAAGCATCTGCGCATCCCCCAGACCCTCGGGCCGCGCTTTGGCCAGATCCAGAAGCGTGCCCAGATCGGCAAGGCTCATGTTCAGGCCTTGCGCCCCGATGGGCGGCACCACGTGGGCGGCTTCGGCCATCAGGGCGATGCGCTGGGCACTCAGCCGTTCGGCCTCTTGGCTGATGATCGGCCAGATGGTGCGCCGTGAGGTCAATGTCAGCGGGCCAAAAAGGTGGCAACTGCGCTCCGACATCTCGTCCTCGAAGGCGGCCACGTCCATGTCCATGCGCGCCTGCGCCTTCGGGCCATCATCCATCCACACCACTGCCGAACTGGGCAGGCCCTCGTGGTCGGGCAGCGGCACTAGGGTGAAGGGGCCGCCGGTGCGGTGTATTTCGGTCGAGATGTTGTCGTGCGGGATCGGGTGCGTAACCGCAAAGGCCAGTGCCTTTTGCCCGTAGCGGCGGGTTTTTACGTTGATGCCTGCCGCACGGCGCATGGGTGAATTGCGCCCGTCCGCCGCAATCACCAGTTTGGCGCGGATGCGCGCGCCATCACTCAGCGTCACGCGGGCCTCGGTTGAACGGGTGAACAGACTGGCGGTGCCGGTGCCGGGGCGGAAATCGACATTGGGCAGCTCGGCAAGCCGCGCCACCATTTCACGCCGCAATCGCCAGTTGGGCAGGTTCCAGCCAAAGGGCAGATCGGAGATGTCGGAGGCCTCGAATTCGCGGGTGATGCGCGGCTCGGGCATTTCGCCGCCCGCGTCCACGATCCGCATGATGTCGAGGGGGGCAGCAAACGGGGCCAGCTTGTCCCACAGGCCCGCCGCCTCCAGCAGCCCGCGCGCCGGTTGCAGCATGGCGGTGGTGCGCATGTCCGCCCCTTCGGCGTCGCGGTCGGTGATCGGGGGGGCCGGATCGACACAAATCACGTCAAAGCCCGCAGTGCCAAAGGCTGCTGCTGCGGTCAGACCCGCCACGCCGCCGCCCGAGATCAGAATATCACAGGTGTTTTCACTCATGCCCTGAACCTAGGCGTTTCGCGCGCAGGGAAAAGGCGGCATTCCGTCCTAGGGGGAGATCCGGCCCAGAAAATCGGTCAGATCGGCGGTGTGATGGTGGATATGATCAGCCGCGTGCGGCTGCGGGGCCACATGCACCGTGCGCATCCCCATGGCGTGGGGTGCTGCAAGGTTGCGCGCATCGTCTTCGAACATCGCCGCGCGTTCCGGCGCGACGCCATCTGCGGCAAAGACCGCCTCGAAGGCAGCGCGTTCGGGTTTGGGCAGAAAACCTGCGTGCTCCACCCCGTAGACCGCATCGAAAAGGCCGTTGAGCCCGCGCGCCGCCAGCACCTGTTCGGCATAGGGCGCGCAGCCGTTGGTATAGACGATGCGCCGCCCCGGCAGCGCGCGGATGCGTGCGGCCAGATCGGCGTCAGGGTCCAGAACGGTGAAATCGATGTCATGCACATCCGTGAGATACGGCCCCGGATCGACGTCATGTTCGCGCATCAACCCCGCCAGCGTGGTGCCGTGGGTCTGCCAATAATGCTGGCGCAGGTGGTCGGCCTCGGCCCTGTCCACGCCAAGCGCATCCATCACGTAGGTGGTCATGCGCACTTCGATCTGGTCGAACAGGCGCACCGAAGGCGGGTAAAGCGTGTTGTCGAGGTCAAAGACCCAAGTGTCGACATGTGAAAAAGCGGCGCGTGGCATGGCCCTTTGGTAGGCCGCCCGCACAAATGCCGCAAGCCCAAGACTTGCGCCGGCCCACGCGCGCGCCTTAGGGTGCTGAAATGGCCGCGCATTTCGGGGGGAGGCAGGAATGAAAACGCAGAATACCGACGCCTATTCGATGATCCTCGAGGCGATCGACGTGGGCATCTACAAACCTGGTGACCGGCTGGTGGAAAGCGAACTGGCTGAACGGTTCGGCGTGTCGCGCACCCCCATCCGCGAGGCATTGCAGCGGCTTGAAACCCAATCGTTGCTGTCGCGCGACGGGCGCAGCCTGATCGTGGCGTCGCTGGATCACAACCAGATGGCCGAACTTTACGTGGTGCGCCGCGAACTTGAAGGGCTGGCCGCAGCACTGGCCGCGCGTCATGCCACCGAGGAAGAGGTGCGCATCCTGCGCGAGATGGTCGAGGCCGACAACAAGCTGGTCGATGACCCACCCGCCTTGGCCCGCGCCAACCGCCGCTTTCACAAACAGATTCACCTCGCCTCTCACAACCGCTACCTCGTGCAGCAGCTTGATCTGGTGCACCGCACCATGGCGTTGATGGCCACGACATCACTCGCCGCGCAGGGTCGTACAACCATCGCCCAAAGCGAACACGATGCGATCGTCAGCGCCATCGAGGCGGGCGACGAGGCCGCGGCGGGCGATGCGTTGCGCGAACATATCTCGGTGGCCTTCATGACCCGACTGAAGCAGGACGCAGAGCGGCGTCAGGACGACGGGTAATCACTCGTAGCCGGGGCAAAGCCGTGCTGTGTCTTGTCCCAATAGAACGGCTGCGCGATCATCTCGTGCAGCGCCTTGTAGGCCGCCAGTGCGCCCAGTGGAAAATACAGCGGCATGGTCGCCACGAACGGCAACAGGTGCCGGTGCTTGCGTCCTGACACGGCCACCAGCCCCATAGCGAGGTTCAGCAGTTCGGACAGGATGAAAAAGGCAGTTATGCCCCAAAGCGCGGTGCTGCCCAATGTCGCCTCAACCGGGTGGGTCAGGCCAAAAGGGATGATCCAGAAAGACCACAGCAGCGGGGCCGCCGCGAACTGCGCGAAAGTCGCCAGGAAAATCACCTGAAGGCCAAGCACCCGAAGCCAGCCCAATTCGCGCAGCAATTGCCGCGGCGTGCGCATGTGCACGAAGTAGGTGATCAGGAACCCCTTGAGCCAGCGCGAGCGTTGCCGCACCCAACGCCACGGCCGACAATTGGCCTCTTCATGGGTGACTGTTGGCAACAGCTCCGTACGGTAGCCATGGCGTGCCAGACGCACGCCCAGATCGGCGTCCTCTGTCACGTTGTGCGCATCCCAGCCGCCCAGCTTTTCAAGAATATTCCGCTTGAAAAACAGCGTTGTACCACCCAACGGAATGACCAGCCCCAGCCGGGCGATCCCCGGCAGAACCAGCCGCCACCAGGTTGCATATTCGATGGTGAAACACCGCGACAGCCAGTTGGTGCGCGGATTGTAGTAATCCAGAATGCCTTGCAGGCAGGCCACGTTGTCTGGCGCGGTTTGGAACCGCATCACCACCTTTTCGATCTGGTCGTGTTCGGGGGCGTCCTCGGCGTCCCAGACGCCAATGATGCTGCCGTTGCAGAAATCCAGCGCATAGTTCAGCGCACGCGGTTTCGTCGTCAGGCAATCACCATCGGGCACTTCGATCACGCTGATCCAACCGGGCATTTCGGTGCGTGCAATGGTGTCACGTGTGGTCTGGTCCTTGGCCTCAAGCACCAGCACCACTTCAAGCAGGGATTTGGGGTAGGTCAAACGCGACAAGCGCGCAATCAGCGCGCTGGCAATCTCGGTCTCGTGAAACAGGGGCACCATCACCGACACGCGCGGCAAGCGGAAGGGCGGCGGTTGCGCCGTGGGGTCGGCCTGTCCCTCGGGCACCTTGTCCAGGACCTGTGCGGCAAAGGCCGCGCCCTTCATCGCTGTGGTCATGACGAGGGTCACGATGGCGAACAGAGCAGCCACGGTAATCGACCAGGTCGGAAACAGGATCAGCAAGGCGGTCAGCAGAAATCCAAGGCCCCATGCCCATAGGCCGCGCGTCTGTGTGCTTTGCGCCCAGTTGCGGCAGCTTTCGGCGCTGGGCACGCGGCTCACGGCCTTTTGTGTCAGCGGCATGCTGTAAAGGCGGTTGATCTGATCGCGGATGGACCCGGCATCGGCCACCACGGGCAGCATGGCGGCCCCTTGCGCGCCCATGCACAGGCGCAGCTTTTCAAATTGGTCGGGCCGCGATGTCGCCACCAGAAGCGTGCGATCGACCCACATCCACGGCACCACGCCGTGTTGCAGGCAAATGCCGGGGGGCAGGGTTTCGGCCATGGCCATGCGCGGCGGATCGGTGCGCAGGTTGACCAGTTGCGCATTGTGCTGCCGCGCCAGTGCCGACAGAACGTCGATCTGGTCAACCAGCCCTTCGGCCACGAGGATATCCCCCAGCTGCGCATCGACACGGCGTTGCAAGCCAAGTGCATTCAAAAGATCATTTTGCGAGATGTGGCCGCTGTTGACCAAAAGCCGTCCCATGGGCAGCACTGGCGCGTCCACGGGTATGCCTTGCGGCGCATGAAGGCGCAGGCGCGGGTCACTCATCGATACGGACTACATGTTCACACATGCAGTCAGTCGTGCCTGAGCAGAGTTAATGAAGCGTTAATGCAACCTTGACGCGGGCGCCGTTGCGTAAGAATTCAAGCGGCGCGTGCTGCCATGGCCGCAGCAAAGCGTTCAAACAGGTAGAAACTGTCTTGCGGGCCGGGGCTGGCTTCGGGGTGGTATTGCACCGAATAGACAGGCCGGTCGGCCATGCGGATGCCGCAGTTGGACCCATCAAAGAGCGAGGTATGCGTTTCCACCACGCCCTCGGGCAGGGATTGCGCATCGACGGCAAAGCCATGGTTCATCGAGGTGATCTCGACCTTGCCGGTGTCGTGATCCTTGACCGGGTGGTTGGCGCCGTGGTGCCCGTGGTTCATCTTGATCGTCTTGGCCCCAAGCGCCAGTGCCAGCATCTGGTGGCCCAGGCAGATGCCGAAAACCGGCAAATCTGTCTGTTCCAGCACACCTTTGATCATCGGCACCGCGTATTCGCCGGTGGCGGCGGGATCGCCCGGGCCATTGGACAGGAACACACCGTCGGGATTGTGTGACAGGACTTCTTCGGTGGTGGCGCTTGCGGGCAGAACGGTCACATCGCACCCGGCGGAGGCAAGGCACCGCAGGATGTTGCGCTTGGCTCCGTAGTCGATGGCCACGACCTTGTACTTGGGGTCGTCCTGTCGGGTGTAGCCCTCGGGCCATGCCCACCGCATTTCATCCCACCGGTAGGATTGCGCGCAGGTCACATCTTTGGCCAGATCCATGCCTTCGAGGCCCGCGAAATCGCGCGCGGCAGCGACCAGCGCATCGGTGTCAAAATCTCCATCGGGGTCATGGGCCAGTGCGACATGCGGCGCACCCGCTTGCCGGATGGCACGGGTCAGGCGGCGCGTGTCCACGCCGCCGATGGCGATGCGCCCGCGCGCGGCCAGCCAGTCGCCCAAGGGCCCCGCGCTGCGCCAGTTGGAGGGATCGGTGGGCATCCATTTGACCACCATGCCCGCAGCCACCGGATCGGCGGTTTCGTCGTCTTCGGGGGTCACGCCGGTGTTGCCGATGTGGGGGAAGGTAAAGGTCACGATCTGCCCGGCATAGGACGGGTCGGTCATGATCTCCTGGTACCCTGTCATGGCGGTGTTGAAGCACAGTTCGGCCACCGTCTGGCCCGTGGCCCCAAAGCCCATGCCGTAGAACAATGTTCCATCGGCCAATGCAAGGCAGGCGGTTGGGTGTTGAGGAGCAAGCGCGGACATGGTCGACATGGGGGCAGCCTCGAAGTCAGGAGATGTGAGCAAATTGCGCGGAAACTAGTCATTGCAGCGAGCCGGGTCAAGGCTGCGTAGAAATTTATGAAATGTAATAATTTCAATGGCTTGCAGATTTTTCTGCCGGTTGCACGCCGGGATGGCTTTGGCTATTGTGACAAACTTGTAATCAACCCATGGGGATGGGACAGACTTATGCAAATGCGCGCCCGAATCTCGGAAGCTCTCAAACAGGCGATGAAGGACAAGGCGGCGGACCGCCTGTCGACGCTGCGCCTGATCAATGCCGCCATCAAGGATCGCGATATCGATGCCCGCGCCAGTGGCGGCGATGATGACGGGGTCAGCGATGCCGATCTGCTCGCGATCCTGAGCCGGATGGTCAAGCAGCGTCAGGAAAGCGCGCGCGCCTACGAGGAAGGCGGGCGTCTGGACCTTGCAGAGCGCGAACAGGCCGAAGTCGAGATCATCGAGGAATTCCTGCCCACGCAGCTGACCGAAGAGGAAACTGCGGCGGCCGTGGATGCGGCTATCTCCGAAACCGGCGCTGACAGCATCCGTGACATGGGCCGGGTTATGGGCATCCTGAAATCCAAATACACCGGCCAGATGGATTTCGGCGCGGTGGGTCCAATGGTCAAGGACCGCCTGAGCAACGGCGGCTAAGGCACCTCAGGTGCAGGCCTGCGCAACGCGCGGGCCAGATCGTCATACAACGCGATGCGTTCTTCCTCGCTGAGGAAGGCGCCGATCTCGACCTCGCGGCCCTTGCCCTTGAGCGTGACATAGTGCGGCACCGGGCCGTCATCTTCATATTTGGTGACCTGCGTCCAGTAGCGGTTGCAATCCCATTCCTGCACGTCGCCACGCGGATTGGTGCGCACCAGCCGCGCGTCTTCTGCGTCAAGCGTCAGCACCTCGTGGATCTGTCGCGCTTTGAAATTGGTTTGCAGCGCGTAGTAGACACCCCAGACTGCGAGCAAGGCAAAGGGCAACAGCCCCCACAGGATCGGAGATCCCAGCATCGCCAACGTGGGGATCATGATCAGGGTAAAGGTCGTCAGCACAAAGGCCGCCATGCCGCGTGCAGGCAGGCTTTGATAAGGCCAGAGGTGCATTTCCTGCACCGTGTCGGCGGTGTCTGTCGTCCACTGGTAGGGCATGGGGGAAGTATAGTCGGACCACGCGGCAGTTCCATGCGACACGGCGCACTTTTTCGCATCGGCGTCCGGTATTGTGGCAGCATAACGATGCTGTGAGGAGGGTTTGCGCGTGCCTGTTGCCGGACCCATTGTCGTTGCGAGCAACAGTGGAGAGAACGCATGACCGTGACACGTCGATTTGTATTGGGGGGATTTGTAGTGGGGGCCGGGGTCGCCCTGAGCCTTGTTCCCGGCGCTGGCATCGCCGCCACGCCGCAGACCTATGCCGAGGACGGCGTGGCCGTGGATGGCACGGATGTCGTGGCCTATTTCACCGAAGGCAAACCTGTGGCGGGTGATGCGGCCTTTACCCATGACTGGAACGGGGCCACGTGGCGCTTTGCCACTGCGGCCAACCGCGACACCTTTGCCGCCGACCCGCAGGCCTATGCGCCGCAATACGGGGGCTACTGCGCCTATGCGGTGAGCGAGGGCTATACCGCGTCGACAACGCCCGAGGCGTGGCGGATCGTGGATGGCAAGCTGTACCTGAATTATTCCAAGCGCGTGCAGCGCCGGTGGGAGAAGGACATTCCCGGGCGGATTTCGTCAGCGGATGCGAACTGGCCCAACGTTCTGAAGTGATGGGATCGGCGGGCTGGTCTGTTTGGCCCTTCGGCGCCAAAGGCGCCCGCCCGCCGACCCTTGTGGGTGTCTTTTGGGGCTCTGCCCCAAACCCCGGAGTTTATCTGGCAAGATGAAGATATGGGTCAGGTTTGGGCGGTGGAGGTGCGCCATTTGGCGTGCAGGTACAGTTCCGTCACCGCCAGGTTCACCACGACACCCAGGCCGGACGCGATGGTAAAGCTGGATCCGAAGGGCAGGCCGAGCGCGGTTTCGGCCGCCCAGATGAAAACGCGCGCGGTGGCAACGGACAGGGCGATGGCGTAGGCGCGGATCATGAAGGCGCGGTGCAGTTTGATATTCCTGCTGCGGGCCGCCGCGATGGCAATTGTCAGAGCGGCACATATGGCCATGTTTAAAGCAATCGTGACGACTTGGGTCAAGAGCCCGCCGATGGCGGGAAAAACGATCACCATGATGCAGATGGCGACGGCCGAAACGACAGCCAATGCGGTGGCGGTGCGGCCAAGCGCGCGGTGAACGCGCGGCAGGGCTCTGCGCATTCGGGCATGGGTTTGGAGCGGTGCAAGGATGAGGAAACCTGCGCCGGCCGCGAGGTGCAGCATGCTGAGATAAGGGTGATCGATATATCGCTGGTCAATCCACCCGGCGGCGTCGGTGTGTGCAGCATAGACCAGGCTGAGCCTTTCCACGCTGTCCCGAATGACGGGATAGCCGAGGGCCCAGAGAAACAGCATTTGAAGCGTGTCGCGTGATGTGAATGACATGAAAGCGGTACGTGGTGCAGGAAAATGAGAAAAGGGCCCCAACCGCCGTTGGAGCCCTTTTTGGTGTCAGATCAGCGCGTGGTCAGTGACCCGGCTGCTTGTCCCAGTCTTCCTGCTTGGGCAGGATTTCGAACGTATGCTCGGGCGGCGGGGAGGGCAGTGTCCACTCCAGCGTATCGGCATATTCGTTCCAGGGGTTGTTCTCTGTGACCCGTGCGCCGCGCAGCAGCGTGTAGGCCATCACCCCGAAGAAGAACAGGAACGAGGCAAAGCTCAGGAACGCGCCCCACGAGGACCATTCGTTCCAGTAAGCGAAGGCCTCGGGATAGTCGATGTAGCGGCGCGGCATGCCCTGACGGCCCAGAAAATGCTGGGGGAAGAATGTCAGGTTGGCCCCGATGAACATGGTCCAGAAGTGCAGCTTGCCCGCCCATTCAGGATACATGCGGCCCGACATCTTGGGCAGGTAGAAGTAGATACCCGCGAAGATGGCGAAGACGGCGCCAAGGCTCATCACGTAGTGGAAGTGCGCCACGACATAGTATGTGTCGTGATAGGCGCGGTCCACGGCGGCCTGGGACAGAACGATGCCTGTCACGCCCCCGACGGTGAAGAGGAACAGGAAGCCGAAGGCCCAGAGCATCGGTGTCTTGAACTCAATCGAACCGCCCCACATCGTTGCGATCCAGCTGAACACCTTTACCCCCGTGGGCACGGCGATCACCATCGTGGCCAGCATGAAGTAGGCCTGCTGGTTCAGTGACATGCCGACCGTGTACATGTGGTGCGCCCACACGACAAAGCCCAAGGCACCGATGGCGATGATCGCCCAGACCATCGGCAGGTAGCCAAAGACGGGCTTGCGGCTGAACGTGGCGATCACGTGGCTGATGATACCAAAGCCGGGCAGGATGATGATGTAGACCTCGGGGTGGCCGAAGAACCACAGGATGTGCTGGTAGAGCACCGGATCGCCACCGCCTGCGGGATCAAAGAAGGTAAAGCCGAAGTTGCGGTCCATCAGCAGCATGGTGATCGCACCGGCCAGAACCGGCAGCGACAGCAGGATGAGCCACGAGGTGACAAAGATCGACCAGGAGAACAGCGGCACCTTGAAGAGCGTCATGCCCGGCGCGCGCATGTTCAGGAAGGTGGTGATCATGTTGATCGCACCCAGGATCGACGACGCACCCGAGACGTGCACCGCGAAGATCGCGAGGTCCATCGACATGCCGCCTTCTTTCACCGACAGCGGTGGGTAAAGCACCCAGCCCACGCCGGACCCGGCCTGGCCATTGCCGCCCGGTGTCAGCACCGAAGAAACTGCGAGCGTGGTGCCTGCGACATACATCCAGAACGACAGGTTGTTCATCCGGGGGAACGCCATGTCCGGCGCGCCAATCTGCAACGGCATGAAATAGTTGCCAAAACCGCCGAAAAGAGCCGGGATCACGACAAAGAACATCATCAGGATGCCGTGGCCAGTGATCAGAACATTCCAAAGGTGGCCGTTGGGCGTACAGGTGGCCGAGGACGCGATCAGACGCGCGCCTTCTTCACACATGTATTGGACGCCGGGGTCCATCAGTTCCAGCCGCATGTAAACGGTGAATGCAACGGATACGAAGCCCGCAAGGGCCGAAACGATCAGGTACAGAATACCGATGTCTTTGTGGTTCGTGGACATAAACCAGCGGGTGAAAAAGCCGCGCTCGTCGTGGTGGTCGTGCCCGTGAATGGCTGCGTCTGCCATGCGGTGCCTCCTGTTAGATAAAAGATCACGCACCGGTTCCCTTGGCGCGTGGATTCCTAGGGTTTTTAGTGCGTTGATGCGCGGGGGGCAATGATCGTATTTGCCGCAGAGGTGGATTATTTGTCGCGGGGACGGTTTGGCGATGCCGGTATCGAACCGGTTACGCCGCCTTGCGCGTCCGGGTACAGGTTGGCGGTGTGATGGACGCCAGAAGCACGTCTGTTTCATGGCCTTTCAGTGCCGGTCGAGCCGTTTCGGGATGCTCGATCTTCGTCATATCGCAGGTCGGGTCGATGACCCAGTTGTGCGGGTCATGCAAAGCACGTGCCGCGACATCCCCCAAAAACAGGCTTTCGACCCAAGCGCCGTTGGCGCGGATGATCTCGTGATTTGCGAGCAACAGATGGAAATACCGAAGCGCGCGCGTGGGTCTATCTGGTCCAATGCCGTGCGCTTGCGCAACCCTGTGGGCCGCCACCAAAACTTGTGTATGTTCAAACATCAGTTCAGCCACTGCCGATGAAAGCACGACCCGGTGTGCGGCCGAAAGCTGCAATGGGTGGGTCGCGCCGCCAAATCCGGCAGGTAGGGTGATCGACCGTAGCGTGGGGTTGAGTTTGATCTCGGGCAGGCTGACGCGATATTGCCCGATGGCCAAGAGCGGTTGTGGTCCATGATCGAGCGTCAGCACCGTCTGTCCCGGCACGAGCCGTTCAACCTGCACCTGGCCGTGGGGCGTGTCGATCCAAGTGCCTCCGAGAAAGCAAGGGATGTCGGGTGTGCCCGGCGTGGGTGTGGATTCCACCAGATTGCCGTTTATGTCGCGCGTGAAAGAGGTTCCGTTGGGCGCTCCACTTATGATGCTCTCGCCGCTTCCCACTTGCGTGGTGCCGGGAAAGCCCGTCGGCAACGTAGGTGTCAGGGGCGGATCGCCATAGGACAGAACGATGTATTCGCCGGTGTTCGTGTTTACCAAAAAGATCGTGTCGAAATTGCCGCCTTCGCCATCCGGGATAAAGTTGCCATCCTCTGATTTGTTCGCATCATAGTAACCGGGCGGTGGCGTTCCGTCATAGTCGCCGACGATCGTGGCGGTTTCGCCGGGCGCGATCGTGTCGGTGGCGTCGAAACTGTAAAGCAGGCCTTCCTTTTCGGACCAGACCTCGAACCCATCAAGTGACAGTGTTGAACCGGAGGCGTTCTGAAGTTCGATGAATTCGTCGGATTTGTTGATGGTCCCGTTACCGTCGGTATCGGTCGCACTGGTGCCGGCATTGTCTGCAAGCACTTCACTGATAAATATACCGTCCAGCAAATCTGCCATTTGGTGGCCTCCGAATTCTTGTTGTTTGTGGCCGCACATGCGGGCGGAAATTGGGCGCAAAGCGCAAGAAACTGGGGCTTGTTTCGATCATCGTTGCAGCAGGTTTCGGGGGGCGGGCTATGCCGCGCGGGCTCGAATAGGATCGCCCGATGAGCGCACCATCGGGGCAACCCCGTATGCGCTTGCGAGCCCTGCTTCGAAACCGCGCAGGATCGGTCGGGCGGCTTCTGTGTGACGCTTGCGCAGTGGGTCAATCCCGTGCGCGCTTTTCCAACGCGTGTCGCCATCTTCGGTGTGCGGCGCATCCACCTCGGCGAACATGCTTTCGACCCAGAAATTGTCCGCGTTGATAATCTCGTGGCGATCCATCAGCAGATGGAAATAGGTCACGGGCCCCTTGAGCGGTTGAATGTACGCCGCGCCGCTTTGCACGAGGTGGTGTGCCGGAACCAAAACCTGCGTATCGGTAAACAGCAACTCGGCCATGGGGCCAGCCAGCAGAACGCGGTGTGCGGGTGACAGCAGCAGCGGCCGCTGCAAAGCATCGGCATCTTGAGGCACTGCGATGGGGCGCAAGTGTGGGTTCTTCAGCAATTCCGACGTGCGCAAGACCCGGCTGCAGATCGCGCGCAGGGGCTGGAGGCCGTGATCCATGGTCTCGATCATGTCGCCCGGTTCGAGGTTCTGAACGAGGATCCAGCCCTTGGCCGTCAGAATGGACGTGCCGGTCGCAAAGCAGGCAACGCCCGGTGTGTCCGGCGTGGGCGTTGTTTCGATCAGATCACCATTGGCGTCGCGTGCAAAGGCGGTTCCGTTGGGGGCGTTGCTGTCGATGGCTTCACCGGACCCCACCTGGGTCGTGCCGGGAAAGCCTGTGGGCAGGGTCGGCGTTCGGGGCGGGTTGCCATAGGAAATCACGACATATTGGCCGGTCTGTGAATTGACCAGGAACACGGAATTGAACTTCTGGCCTTCGCCATCCGCGATCCAATTGGAATTTTCTGCAGCACCGCCGTCATAAAACCCGTTGGGTGTTGTGCCTGAATAATTCCCCACCACCGTCGCCGTGCCACCGGGGTCTATGGTGTCTGTCGCATCAAAGCTGTAAAGCAGGCCTTCCTTCTCGGTCCATATCTCGAAACCCTCAAGTGAAATTGCACTGTTTGTGGTGTTCTGGATTTCGATGAATTCGTCGGCCTTGTTGGTGGAACCGTCGCCATCAGTGTCAAGGGCGCTGCCCCCGGCATTGTCTGCCAGGATTTCACTGATAATAAGCCCGTCAACGCGATCGGCCATAGTCTGCTCCAATCATTACGCGGAGCAGAAGACATGGTAAACGGAGCGTTAATGAGGCGTCGGAGTGACGATCCAGGGCCAGTTTCCGGGCAAATCAGCCGTCGAACACCCTTCCAAAACTGGACTTCAGCGCGACATCGACGTCGTCCATCGTCACGGGCAGGCCCAGATCAACAAGCGATGTCACGCCGTGATCGGTGATGCCGCAGGGCACGATGCCGGAAAAATGGCTCAAGTCCGGCTCCACGTTGATCGAAATGCCGTGAAAGCTGATCCATTTGCGCAAACGGATGCCGATGGCGGCGATCTTGTCTTCGGCGGGGCTGCCATCGGGTTGTGGCGGCTTTTCGGGCCGTTCGACCCACACGCCCACGCGGCCCGGCCGGATTTCACCGCGTACGTTGAAACTGTCGAGGGTGTTGATCACCCACTTTTCCAGATCGCGTACGAAACAGCGCACGTCGCGCCCGCGCTTGCCCACGTCCAGCAGCGTGTAGGCCACGCGCTGGCCCGGCCCGTGATAGGTGTACTGCCCGCCGCGTTTGGTTGGATAGACGGGAAAGCGGTGGGGATCGGTCAGATCATCCGCCTTGGCAGACGTACCCGCTGAATAAAGCGGCGGATGTTCCAGCAGCCAGATACACTCGTCCGCCTCACCTGCGGCAATGGCCGCGGCGCGCTCTTCCATCCATGTCTCGGCTTGCCGGTAGTCGGTCAGGCCCTCGGTTGTGATCCATTCAACCATGAAAGGTCTCAGGCCGCCTCTGCCACGACTTTTTGCAAAAGCTGCGCATAGTTCTCTGCGCCTTGCGCCCCGGTCACGAGATATTTGCCGTCAAAGACCATCGACGGCACGCCCGAAATGCCGCGCGATGTCCAGAACTGCTGTTTCTCGCGCACGGTGTCGGCCAAGGCACCGGTGTCCAGAACCTTTTGCACCTCTGCCGCATCCAGCCCCACGGTTGTGGCCACGTCGACCAGCACATCGTGGTCGGACACATCGCGCCCTTGGGTGAAATGCGCGTCGAACAGGGCCATCTTCAGCGGATGCTGCTTGCCTTGGCTCAGCGCGAAGTCCAGCACTTGATGTGCGGCAAAGGTGTTGACGATGCGCGCGTCAGGAGTGAACTGGAAATCAATCCCCAGGGATTCACCCAAGTTTTGCAGGTGGGCGCGGTTCTGCGCGGATTGTTCAGGGCTGGCACCATATTTCTCTGCGATGTGTTCGGTCAGGTTTTGCCCCTCGGGCGGCATTGCCGGGTTCAGCTCGAAAGGATGCCAGCGGATGCGCGCGCCGGTGCCGGTCATCCCCAGGGCCTGTTCCAACTGGCGAAATCCAACGATGCACCACGGGCACATCACGTCCGAGACGATGTCGACGTCGATCACGGGGCCTTGGGGGGGCTGGTCGGTCATGGGGCACCTTTTGGTCGTTGCTTTCAAGGTTGCCTTTGTGGCGGGTGAATTCAAGGGGCTGGGTGTAAGGATGTGGCTTGGGAGTACCGGAAAGGCCGCTGTGTGGGACGAAGTGTGAGTTCGCTGCGGCTGCGCCAATGGTTGCTTTTGTTAGACGGGCACCTCTTTGACGAAATAGTCATGATCTACGCCAGCGATCATTAGTGTCTTTCCGAGCGGAATTCGCGCGTTCCTCGCGCGGTTATAGACCCCTATCGGGTCTTTGGTCTCGGGGTCAGCGTTCAACGCTTCACGAGCTTTTTCGCGTCGATGCTCCTCGCGCATGTCGATTATTTGAAAAGGATCATAGAAACGATTGGCGTTTGATCGAAGGCAAGAACTGATCACATCGTCATCATCTAAGTTTTGGCATATAAGCCTCTCCAACAGTATACGCAGGTTGATACTCTTGGGAACGCGCAGTTGCCTCAAAACGCTGCTGTCGCTTACGTACTGGGTGACCAGATACTCGGTCTTCTTGGCCATCAAACCCTCTCAAAAGTTAGAACCATCGATGCTTGCCACGGGAAAATAGCCGACATTCGTTCCGCGTGCAGCATCGAACAATTTGGGTTCACAGCGGACCTCAGTGCACAGTCCTACGCAGGGCGAACGCCTGACCGGGGGCTGGCGACGTAACCTTGGAACGGCGCGCTTTATGGCCGACAAGCACATCCCAACACCCGAGCGGGCAGCACGCCGTTTCAAAATCGCCAGACCGCGGGCCGGTCAGGCGATCGCCCTGCGCCTTCGGCTTGTTCCGGGCGGGATGGTGCCGGTGGCAAATGACCGACAAGGGCTCAAGCCCGACCTTGGCTGCGCGGCGCCACGTGAGATACACGCACAGACGTTCAGCACCCACTGGCCCGGAACCAAGGCGCGCAGCGCCGCCGGGCCGCGCCTGACCTCCCCCCGGGAGGGCGCTCTTTCACGTCGGCACAAGGAAAAAGCGTTTCAGGCAAATGCCCGCGATAAATCACGTCCGCCCAGCCGGTGCAGCGCCCACCCGAGGTCGGGCGCGGCCCTGTGGTGCGCGCCAGTGGTATGGCGCACAAGGGCTCACAGCAAACCTTCGCCGTGTGGTGTGCCGAAGACCATACTCAAGTCAAAACAGCCCCCTCGCCAAAGCCACCGGCTCGAAACAAGGCCGCACCCGCAGGGCACGCGGCAGAAAGAGAAGATGGCTTTGGCTGTTTCCAAAAAGCACATTGCAACCTGCGGTGTGGCGCCGCCCTCGGGCCACACTCCCGGCAGGTGTGTCAGCAGACTGGCACGTTTGTCACCGGCGGCTGTGGCACGGTCGTGCCTGCCATCGGTGTGGGGTCAGGCACGATCTGGTCGATGATCGCAGCCCCCAGCATGTAGAGATAGCTGTTGTGATTGTGCTGGCCGATGACCTGGCTGAAGAACTCAAGCTGGTGCAGCGGCATGTGTTGCAGGATCGCCTGTTGCGATGGCTGCGCCCATGGGCCGGTTTCATAAGCCACGCCACGGGCGAATTCCACGGCGGCTTCGATGCCCCAGCTTTCGGGCCAGTCGGGCAGGGGGCCGGGGATCTGCTTGGTCAGCACATCGTTGATCGACGCATAGCCCAAAGGCACCACATCCAGCGGGTTGATCACGAACCAGCAATCCAAGGCACTGTCGACCCACGACGCAAAGGCCGGGTTGCCCGAGGTGGGCGGCGCAAAGGCAAACCCCTTGATCGGTGCGGCGATGCGCGGATGACCCGCCCAGCCCAGTTGCAGGGCGGCCATCATCATCGGCACCAGTGCCGCGCCCTGGCTATGGCCGTTGACATAGACCGTGGCCCCGGGCGCAAGATTGGTTGCCACGAACTGCATGATGCCGCTGTGTTGATCGGGGTCGTGGCAGGCGAGCATCTCGACCAGCCCGCCGAAGAATTCGGTGGAAACGGTTTCGCCCTTCGTGTTGGCGGTGGGAAAGCGGCGCTGCCCCGTGGGCAGGTCTTCGCGGCGCGAATACCACTGCGTGGTCGTACCGCGCAGGCACACGGCCAAGTCGCCGTTGGTGCGCTTGGCGATATAGACAAGGTTGTCTGTGCCTTCGGTCTGGATGGGTCCCCAGACCAGCGACCAATCCGTCCCGGTGGCGTATTTGCCAGATGCGAGCTGTTTGCAGATTTCCTTTTTCACATCCGCAATCGGCGGAATGGTATGTGTCTTGGGATCTGTGTCGGCGGCATAGGCCAGCGCTGCCAGCGTCATTTGCACCTGAGCATCGGCAAGGGGAAAGCATTGGGTCATCGGAGACTCCTGAAAGGATTTCAAATGAAAAAGGATTACTCGTATGGCGCGAGTTTGCCCGCTTGTGGCCCGGCGGTCAAATTTTGACTTCACAACGCCGCGCGCGCGGTCTATAGCGCCGGGACCAAGCCTAGGCGTGCGGCCGTGGCGGAATTGGTAGACGCGCAGCGTTGAGGTCGCTGTGGGGTAACACCCGTGGAAGTTCGAGTCTTCTCGGCCGCACCAAAGGCGTTTTGCAAAGCAAGGCGCCGAAGCTCTCACTCCCATCTCCGGCGGCAGTCGCTCGGAAAGAGCGTTGAGAGCGTCCTTTGCCGGGTCTGCCTTGCACCTTTTACGGTTTTCTATCCGGCCCCCTTGCACCACACTGTGCGCAATCCCAGCAAGGAGCACGCCCATGACCCCGATCACCTCCATCGCAGAGCTTGAAGGTCACTACGCCACCGCCGTGCCCGCATCGCTGACCAAGGTCGCCACATCCATGACCCCGCTTTACGCCCAGTGGATCAACGCCGCGCGTTTCGTGGTTCTGAGCACCGCAGGCGATGAAGGCACTGATGGCAGCCCGCGTGGTGACGATGGTCCGGTCGTGCGGATTGCCGATGCCAGGACGATCCTGATGCCCGATTGGCGCGGCAACAACCGTCTGGATTCGCTGCGCAATATCGTGACAGACGGGCGGGTGAGCCTGATGTTCATGGTTCCGGGCTGCATGAACGTGGTGCGGGTGAACGGCCATGCGATCCTGACGGCGGATGCAGATGCGCGCGCCAGCTTCGAGAAAGGCGGCAAACAGCCCGCCACGGTGATCGCCATAACCATCGACGATATGTATTTTCAATGCGCCAAGGCGTTGATGCGCTCGGCGCTTTGGGCGGGCGAGGATCACAGTGCCGCTGTGCCCACCGCCGGGGCTTTCATCAAGGAAATGCAGGCCGGGTTCGACGCCGTGGCTTACGACGAAGGCTATGCCGAATACGCCAAACCCCGCATGTGGTAGTCTAACCGATGGCGCGCGGCGTTGGCACGCGGGTCAGCTCGGTCCAGGCGTCATATTGCGACAGGAACACCTCGCCGTTCATCTCATCGAGGAAATGCGACCGTTTCAAACGATCCATCACCGGGCCTTTCACTTCTGACAGGTGCAGGCCGATGCCAAGGCCCATCAGACGTTCGTTGATGGCCTCAAGACTTTCCAGCGCACTCAGATCAACCTCGTTCACGGCCGAGAACATCAGAACCACGTGTTTGATCGGGCAATCCTGCGCCACCCGCGCGGCCACAAGGTCTTCGAGAAAGCGGGCGTTGACGAAATAAAGGCTCTGATCCACGCGCAGGGTCAGAACGGTGGGGTCGGTCATCACCGCATGGCGGTGAATGTTGCGGAAATGCTGGGTGCCGGGGACCAGGCCCACCTCGGCCACGTGGGGGCGGGCGGTCTTGTAGAGGTGCAGGGCCACCGACAGGATCACCCCCGCGCTGACCCCGGTTTCCACACCAAAGCCCAACGTCAGAAGGATGGTTGCGGCCACAGCGGCGAAATCGGCGCGCGAATAGGCCCACGCCCTGCGCAAAATGGACAGGTCCACAAGGCCCAAGACGGCCACGATGATCGTGGCGGCGAGCGTCGCCTTGGGCAAAAAGAACACCAGTGGCGTCAGGAACGCGGCGGCAATGGCAAGGCCCACGGCCGTATAGGCCCCGGCTGCGGGGGTTTCGGCGCCGGCGTCGAAGTTTACAACCGAACGGGCAAATCCCCCGGTGACAGGGTAGCCCCCGGTAAAAGCCGCCCCGATGTTGGCCGCCCCCAGACCGATCAGTTCCTGATCGGGGTCGATTTGCTGGCGTTTCTTGGCTGCCAGTGTCTGGGCCACGGAAATGCTTTCGACGAACCCGATGATTGAGATGAGAAGCGCGGGCACCAGAAGGGCGCGCATCAGGTCCATGTCAAAGTCGGGCACAGTCAGAGGCGGCAGGCTGGCTGGCACCGCACCCACTATGGCAACGCCTTGATCCGGCAGTGCCAGCGCCCAGACTGTCAGCGTGGTGATCACGACCGCGGCCACTGGCCCCGCCTTGGTCAGCACGTCCGCCAGAACCGGACCGGCCCCCAGCCGGACAAGCAGAGGCTTCAACCCTTTGCGCACCCAAAAGAGGAATGCCGTGGCCGCCACACCGATGCCCAGCGTGGGCAGGTTGATCTGATCCAGATGCGCGGCAAGGCTCGACAGGATGGCGGGCAGGGTATGGCCATGGGCCTCGATCCCGAGGATATGGCGCAACTGGCTGGCTGCAATCAAAAGGCCAGAGGCGGTGATGAACCCCGCAATCACCGGGTGTGACAAGAGGTTCGCCAGAAACCCAAGCCGCAGCAGCCCCATCACCACCAGCATCACGCCCGACAACAGGGCCAGCGTCAGCGCCGCCAGCGCATAGCCCATGGTGCCGGCCTCGGCCACTTGGCCCACGGCGGCGGCGGTCATCAGCGACACGACCGCAACTGGCCCCACGGCCAGTGCGCGGCTGGTGCCGAAAATGGCATAGAGCACGATGGGTGCGATCGAGGCGTAAATCCCCGCCTCGGGCGGCAATCCGGCCAGCAATGCATAGGCCAGCGACTGCGGGATCAACATGATTGTCACGATCAATGCCGCGACAAGATCGTTTGACAGGCTTTGACGCGAATACGTGCGTCCCCAGTCAAGAACCGGAATGTAGCGGCGCCAAAGCGGTGTCATGGAGTGTCCTTTTTTCGGGTGACTTGCCGCCGGTGACGTCAGGATTTGCAGGTCTGGATGCCCAGAATCCGGTAGGCTGGACAGAACCGAATGCTTGCGGTGCCGATCAGCACCGCCCCCACGATAACGGCCACCCAAGTGGCGGTGGTGCCTGTGATGGTGGTGAAGGCGAGGATGACCAGGATAAGCCCGACAATTGTGCGCAGGGCGCGGTCGATGGTGCCGACGTTGGCTTTCATTGTAATGTCTCCTTGGTTGGTTGAGCGATGGGTCCAGTGTATCTGTGCCTCAACCCCGGGGCCTTGTTACAGATCAAGCGCAAGACCACGCGCTCAACACATTAGGTAATTTGAATATGTTTGGAAATCAAGCCCGTGTGTTTAGGTGAAAGAGGCCCGGATGTGCGGACAGGGACATAGATGCAACTAGACGATGACATTCCCGGTGATGCACGGTGGCTGGCCACCTTGCGGCGGCTTTGGTTCGACATGGATGACAAGAACCTGTTCCTGATCGCGGCAGGCGTTGCCTTTTATGGCATTCTGGCCGTGTTTCCGGCCATTGCCGCCGTGATTGCGCTGTGGGGCATGGTGGCGGATCCTGCGGCGGTGGCGGTTGAACTTGAACGCTACCGGGGCCTTCTGCCTGACGATGTCTATGACCTGTTCAACCAGCAGATCACCCAACTGGCCCGTGCGGACGAACAGGCTTTGGGCTGGGCTTCGGTCATCTCGATCTTTCTTGCCATCTGGACCGCGCGGGCTGGGGTGGCGGCCCTGATGAAAGGGTTGAATGCAATCTACGGGCGGCCCAACCGCGCGGGACTGGCGCATTATGCGCGCGCTTTGATGCTGACGGGCGCGTTGATCGGTGTGGCCCTTGTGGCGCTGGCGTCTGTGGTGGTGGCCCCGATCGTGATGCAGGTTGTGCCGCTTGGCGCTTTCAATGAAACCGTATTGGAGCTGGCGCGCTGGGCAATTGCGATCTCGGTGCTGCTGGCGGGGTTTTCGCTGATCTACCGCATCGGGCCGAACCGTGCGCCCGACACGCACCGGCGCTGGGTCACAGCAGGTGCGGTCTTTGCCACCCTGTGCTGGTCTGCGGCCTCGGCCGGGTTTTCGATCTACCTGTCCAACTTCGGCAATTATAACGAGGTCTACGGCTCTATCGGTGCGGTGATTGCACTGCTAATGTGGCTGTTTATCAGCGCCTTTCTGGTGCTGTTGGGGGGCGCGCTCAATGCGCACCTTGAGCGGCGTGCGGCACGGGATGCCGGACGCGGTCCGACCTGAGAGCCGATCAGGGCAACGCTTCGAGCCAGAACCACGCGGTCAAGACCGACACAGAGGTGGCAATCAGCACAGATGACGCGGCAACCCGGCGTGCGCGCCCGTACATGTTGGCAAAGATATAGGCATTGACCCCCGGCGCCATGGCGGCGGTGACCACACCCGAGCGAAAGAGATCCGTGGGCAGCGACAGGCTTGATCCCATGGTCCAGACGATGCCGGGGTGCAGGACAAGGGCAATCACACAGACCATCGCTATGGCCATCTTGTCGCCTTCGGGGCGGTATTGCACCAGTACTCCGCCCAGCCCGAAGATCGCCGCCGGCAACGCCGCGCGCGACAAAAGCGACAGCGCATCGTCCAACGCGGTGGGCAAGGTCACGCCCGACAGGTTGGCGGCAAAGCCCAGCACAATGGACAACACCAGTACATTGCGGAACATCGCCCGCGTAACCGACCGCGCCACGGTCAGGGGGGATTTGCCCCGGTTGCGCACCACCTCCATCGCTGTGATGCCAAGGCCATAGCAAAAGGGTGAATGCAGCGCGACAATCGCGAAATTACCTGCCAGTGCCTCGACCCCATAGGCGCGTTCGGTGATCGCCAGCCCCAACAGAACCGAATTTGAGAACAGGCAGCAAAAGCCGATGACCACGCTGTCTTCCCAATCCTTCTTCAGCGCAAAGCGCGCACCCAGCAGGCCAAGGGTGAAGCATAAAGCCGCGCCGGTGTAAAAGCTGATCAACAACGCGGGATCAAAGGTGGCCTGCAGGTCGAGCCGCGCAATCGCCTGAAACAACAGGCAGGGAATGGCGAAGTTCTGGGTGAACTTCATCAGCGCATCCACGCCGGAAATCGGGAAAAACCCTTGCCATACCGCGACATAGCCAAAGCCGATCACCAAGAAGACGGGCAGGACAACATCAAGAAGCGTTTGCATGAAGCGGGGCCTTGGGATCAGCGGAAATGTCGGCCCGTCGGGGTCACGGTGCGGGGATGGTCAGGGTCATGCCGTCATAGGCCGGGACCACGTTCTCGGGGGTCTCTGCGGCGACAGTGGCATAGTCGAGATCGATGTGCATGTTTGTGAGGATTCCGGTCTTGGGCTTGACCCGTTCGATCCACTCCAGCGTTTGTGACAGGTGGCTGTGCGTGGGGTGCGGGTCGCGGCGCAGGGCGTCGACGATCCAGGCGTCAAGACCTTCGAGCATCGGCCAGACATCGTCGGGGATGGTCGCCACATCGGGCAAATACGCCACATCGGCCACGCGGAATCCCAACGCCTCCATCGATCCGTGATCAACCTCGAACGGGGTGAATGTGATGGGGCCGCCTGCGCCATCCACGGTCACGTCGCCGTCGATGCCCTGAATATCGAGGATCGGCGGATAGGGCGAATTTGGCGGCTGCACAAAGGCATAGCCAAAGCGGCTGAGCAATGCGTCGGTGGTGTCGCCATCGGCCCAGACGGGCAGGCGCGCGCGCATGTTGAAGACGATCATGCGCAGATCGTCGATGCCATGCACATGATCGGCGTGGCTGTGGGTGTAGATCACCCCGTCCAGTCGCCCGACGCCTGCATCCAGCAGTTGGCTGCGCAGATCGGGCGAGGTGTCGATCAGAACGGTGGTGGTGCCCTCCGCGCCTTTGCGTTCGACCAGCATCGAACAGCGGCGGCGGATGTTGCGGGGGTTGTCAGGGTCGCAGGCGCCCCAGTGCCCGCCAAGCCGTGGCACGCCGCCCGAGGACCCGCAGCCAAGGATAGTAAAGCTGATCGTGTCGGTCATGCGGCGGCCTTTGTCAGCGTGGCCTTGGCAAACAGGCGGTCAAAGTTGGCTTCGGTCTGGGCGGCAAACTCTGCATAACCCATGCCGAAGGTGTCCGCCGCCCGGCGCGCGGTGTGCGCCACGAAAGCGGGCTGGTTGCGCTTGCCGCGATGGGGCGGCGGGGCAAGGTAGGGGCTGTCGGTTTCCACGAGGATGCGGTCGATGGGAGCCGCGGCGAAGATATCGCGCAAATCCTGGCTTTTGGGAAAGGCGGTGATGCCTGACATGCTGAGGTAGAAGCCCAGATCAAGAGCGGCGCGGGCCAGTGCGGCGCTGCTGGAAAAACAGTGCATGACGCAGGCGTAGGCGCCGTTGCGGTATTCTTCGGTCAGGATGCGCGCCATGTCGTCATCGGCGTCGCGGGCATGGATGATCAGCGGCAGGCCCGTTTCGCGTGCGGCGGCGATGTGAATGCGCAAGGACTGTTGCTGCGCCTCCGCGCTGTCGGCGGTGTAGTGGTAATCGAGGCCCGTCTCTCCGATGCCCACGAACTTGGGGTGTGCCGCCAGCGCGATCAGCTGATCGGCGGTGGCCATGGGCTCTTCGGCCACGCTCATCGGGTGGGTCCCTGCCGTATAGAAGACAGGCGCGTGGGCCTCGGCGATGGCGCGCACGGCGGGTTCGTTCTTGAGCCGCGTGCAGATGGTGACCATGCGGTGCACGCCCGCTGCCTGCGCGTCGGCGACGAACTGATCCAGTTGCCCTTCGAAATCCGGGAAATCGAGGTGGCAATGGCTGTCTGTGATCGGGGCGATGATGTCGGGGGTGTCGGTCATGCGGCCTCGGGCGGGCGGTCAGGAAACACGATGCCCGGCCGCGGTTTGTTGGAGCTTGAACATCGTATCTAGGACGAGTGCCGCGGGGTCAAGGTTCACCGCCCGGCCATGGGCGGCGCGGGCGCTGACATGTTGCTGCGCTTCGGCCCAGACGCGCGCGGCACCAGGGGTCGGCGCAAGGCGGCTGAGCACGGTGGATTCGTGTGGGGCCGCCTGAATTTCGGGCGGGGTGCCCGATGCCCCGGTCCGCGCCAGACGCGACAGCGCAATATCGAGCAACACGAAAAGCAAATCGAGCTTTTCCGCTGCACCGCGTTGGGCCGCAGCCTCGGCCAGTTTCAGTGCACGCGCGCGGTCCAGTTGGGGCAGGCTTCCCAAAAGGCCAATGATCTCGGCGTAGATCGGCAACCCGCCCAGCAGCGACAGTCGCAGGGCTTCGCCCACGGATCCGCCGCTGAGTTCGGCCAATGCCGCAGCCTCGGGGCCAGCCTCCACTCCGGCCTGCGCCATGGCGTCCTGCATCTGGTCGGGGCCAAGCGTGTCCAGCCGCAAGGTGCGGCACCGCGAACGGATCGTGGGCAAAAGCCGCGACGGCTGGTGCGAGATCAGCAGGATCGTGGCGCGGTCGGGCGGCTCTTCGAGCATCTTGAGAAGCGCGTTGGCGGCCTGCACGTTCATGTCGTCAGCAGCGTCCACGATCACCACGCGGCGGCCCCCGTCGGCGGCGCTGAGCTGGAAAAACCCGGCGAGCGCGCGGATGTCATCCACCACGATCTGATCGCGCATCCGGTCCGTCTTGTCGTTGACGGTGCGGGTGACGGATTTCAACCCCGGCTCGGCACCGGCGGCGATGCGGCGGGCAACGGGGTGCTCAGGGTCCACGTGCAGCGATGTCGGCAGGGGCGGCGCGCCGAACATATCGTCGCCGCCCGGATCAGGTGTGGCCAAAAGAAACCGCGCGATGGACCATGCGAGCGTTGCCTTTCCCACCCCACGCGGGCCGGTCAGAAGCCAGGCATGATGCAACCGCCCGGACCCGAATGCGTCCAGAAATTCGGCCTCTGCGGCGTCCTGACCGATCAGGTGCGCCGTGTCGCGCGGATGCGGTGCGCCGGGCACCTGGTCGGGTGGGGAATGATCGGTCGTGGCCATGGGGCGGGTCTAGCACCTGCTGCGGGCGGGGGAAATGGGGGCCTTGCCCCCGTCCTTCGGACCCCCTCCGGGTATATCCGGCAAGATGAAGATCACGAGAGGTGCGGCAGAACCGTTTGCAGCACGTCCCGGGCCACGACCTCGGGCGCGCGGGCACCGTCGATGGTGTGAAAGCGGTCGGCGAATTCATCGGCCAACGCCAGAAAACCCGCCCGCATCTTGGTTTGCAGGTCGGTGCCGAAGTCTTCGAAGCGTTCCTCGACCGTCTGGCGGGATTTGGCGCGGGCAAGGCCCACCTCCGGGTCCATGTCGATGAGGATGGTCATGTCCGCCTCGCGGCCGATCATCAGCGCGTGGATCTGGTCGACCGCGCCGCGCAAATCACCCCGGCTGAGGCCTTGGTACATGCGTGTGCTGTCAACAAAACGGTCGCAGATCACGATCTTTCCCGCGGTCAATGCGGGAAGGATCGTGCGCTCCAGATGATCGCGGCGCGCAGCGGTAAAGAGCAGCATCTCGGTTTCAGCGGACCAGCGGTCCGGATCACCCTGCAAGACAAGTGCACGGATTTCCTCAGCGCCGGGGCTGCCGCCCGGTTCGCGTGTCAGCACCACGTCGCGCCCGGACGCGCGCAGGGCATCCGCAAGCATGCGCGCTTGCGTGGATTTGCCGGATCCGTCGATCCCTTCGAACGTGATGAAAAGGCCGGTGCCCGCAGGTGTTGCCGTCAAGTTGCGCCCTCTGGCCCACGGTTCAGGCGGGCCATCAGATGGCTCAGGGCCGATGTGACTTTGGCCATGAACCCGCCATGCGCGACAGTGCCATCAGCCACCAGATCAAAGGTCTGTTCGGGCAGGCCTTCGGGGCGGATGATCAATTGGCCTACCGGATCGCCCGCCAGCACCGGCGCGCGCAGGGGGCCTTCGTAGATCACTTCGGCCTCGAGCGTGTTGCCCGCCAGCACCGGCAAAAGCACGGAAACGTCCTGTGTGGTGACAAGGCCCACGGTGTCTGTCGCACCTTCCCAGACCTGCGCCTCGGCCACGCGGTCGCCCGCAGTGATCAGGGAGCGTTGGGAAAATTGGCGAAAGGCCCAGTTCACGATGGCCTCGGATTCCTGTGCGCGTGCGGCGGCGGTGTCCAGACCGGACAGCACAAAGATCACCCGGCGGTCGCCCTGCTTGGCCGATCCGACAAGGCCGTATCCCGCTTCGGATGTGTGGCCGGTTTTCAGACCGTCCGCACCGATGCCCAGACCCAGAAGCGGGTTGCGGTTGAAACGGTTGGAGGCCTCGTTGGGATCAAATAGAAACTCCTTTTCCGCGAAGAGTGGATAGAATTCGGGAAAATCGGTGATCAGGCGGTCGGCCAGCAAAGCCAGATCGCGCATCGACATCAGGTGGCCCGCTTGCGGCCAACCGTTGGAATTGGCGAAGGTGGAGTTGGTCATGCCCATCTTCTGCGCGCGTTGGGTCATCAGCCGGGCAAAGCCGGATTCCGTACCATCGGGGCTGAGGGCTTCGGCAATCACCGCACAGGCATCATTGCCCGAAAGTACGATGATCCCGCGCAACAGGTCCTCGACACTGACCCGCTCACCCGCTTTGAGAAACATGGTGGAGCCGCCGTAGTTCATCGCATGTTGCGACACGCGCAGCTCTTCGTTCAGGTTCAGGCGCCCTTCGCGCAGCGCCTCAAAGGCCATGTAAAGCGTCATGAGCTTCGACATCGAGGCAGGCGGCAGAGGCTGGTCCGCGTTCTTGGCAAGCAACACGGTACCCGTGGTCTGGTCAACCACATAGGCCGCGGTGGCGCGGGTATCGAAGGCCACGGCGGGCAGTGCGGTCAGGATCAGCGTAAAAGCGGCAGCGATAAAGCGGATCACGGGCGATGTTTCCTTCAGTTGGTCACGGCGTAGGCATCGGAAAAGCCTTGGTCCTTGATGGTGGCGAGTAGCGCGCGGCGTTCGGCGCTGGTTTGGGCGGGTCCCACGACCACGCGCCAGAAAGATTTGCCGTTCGAGGTGAATTGTTTGATCGTGGGTACGATGCCCGCGCTGCGCATCTGTTGGGCGGTGCGCTTGGCGTTGGCTTCGACCGAGAAGATGCCGATCTGGATGAATGGTTTGTCAAGCGACGAGGTGCGCCCCGGCGCCGCCGGGGTCGGGGCCGGGGCGGGTGCAGCGGCGGCCGTTTCGATGCTGGTATCCGGTGCGGCGTCGATTGCGGCACCGGCTGCTGCGATCGGGTCAAGCGTGGCCTCGGTCACTTCGGCGGGGGTGGCCACTGTCTCGGCCTCGACAGGTTCGGGCGTTTCGGCCACTTCTTCCTTGCGCAGGGCGGTCACGTTCAACTCAAGCGGCGCGCCCGCGAGCATCCCAAGTGCCGCTGCGGCGTCTGAGGACACCTGAAGGCGTGGTCCGGGAATATCCCGTTCGCGGCGGAACAGCGCTCCCACCACGAACTTGTCGTTGGTCTGGTTGCGGATGATCACACGTTCGGGATCTTTGACGTCGGGGTGGGCCACCCAGACACCACCCAGACTGGGGCGGCCATCCCAAAGGCCGGCTTCGGTGGCTGAGAACACCTCGGGCGCTTCAACATCGCGTTCGACGGTTTTGGTGGTGCGCACTGGCGCATCCGCGGCGGCGGCACCGTTGCCACTCAAATTTAACCCTTCGCGCAGATTGAACTGCCCGCTTTCATCGCATCCTGCCAACACGGTCAATGCCAGCCCTGCGGCCCAGATCGGCGTCTTGCGCCCCGGATAGATGTTCGAAAAGACTGAGCTGCCCATCTTCGTACTGTCCTTGCCTGTGTCCGGTGTTTTGCCGGAATGTGCCGGTTGACCGGCATGATTGATCCGCCCGGAAAACGAGCTTTGGACGCACTCTACAGCGCCTTTGCCCTTGTGAAAAGCCGCACGACCATCAATCGGCAACAATCCCCAAACTTGTGATCGCCCGGATGGGACGCAAAAAGGCGGTTTGCCGAATCGACAAAGCGGCCCTAGGAGGGTCGCGTCGGAGGAGTGGCAGAGTGGTCGAATGCACCGGTCTTGAAAACCGGCGTGCGTGAGAGCGTACCGTGGGTTCGAATCCCACCTCCTCCGCCATTACCCCTATCTGACCGTTTTGATCATACAAATAAGGGTTTTATGGCGTGGCGTAGAAGCGACTACCACACACGTTTACCACACACGCAAGCCACACACGTTGATTTCATAATTTAACATGAATCACACCTACTCCCTTAACAGGGGAGGGCCTTCGACCACTCGGCCACTTTGTGCAGTTAGTCCCAGCGCTTAATCTGCTGCCAACAAAGCTACAAAACTCGCCCAGCATCAGCCTCACCTACTCACAGGTCATCATAGCGGCTCACTACCTTTGCGGCCCTAAGTTCCGTATTGGCATTGTCACCAGTGATGCTAGGCTGTTGCAGATTGAGATTGGGAGCTAACATGGCTGGGTGTCCCGCTTGCGGGGAAAAGTTCAAATTGCTGGGCGCTAAAGTCCGTATCGTCAGTATCCCGCTTGTTGGTGTTGCAGGTCATGCAAAGAGCTTGGAAGTTGCTGATGTCGTCAGGGCCACCCTTA
>CBFHND010000017.1:0-67579 GCA_965657085.1 uncultured Paracoccaceae bacterium | reverse complement strand
CCCCCCCGCCTCTGCCTTGCGCCACGCGATTCACCAGCCGTTAACCATCCGGACGCTACCCTGCTCTCATGCCAGAGTTCAGACGACGCCGCGTGCCCGGAGGCACCTTTTTCTTCACGGTCCGCTTGCAGGACCGCAACTCCGACCTGCTGATCCGCGAGGTCGACCGCCTGCGCCGCGCCACACGTGCCACGCTCGCGCGCAAGCCATTCCAGATCGACGATATCGTTATCCTGCCGTCGGTCATTCACACCATCTGGACCCTGCCCGAGGGAGATGCCGATTTCTCCAACCGCTGGGGCATGCTAAGGGCCGTGTTCTCGCGCGGGCTGCCAGCGCCTGCAGACCGCCACCCGGCCGCCCTGCGCCGACAGGAAAAGGGAATCTGGCAGCGCCGGTTCTGGGAACACCACCTGCGCGACGCCGATGACATCGCAGCACATCGCCACATGATCTACGCAGCCCCCGTTCAGGCCGGGCTGGTCGCGCGCCCTTCCGATTGGCAATGGTCCTCGATCCACCGCGCCGCCCGCGCGGGCACGTGGAACAGGGCGCAGGCCTATGGCACCAGCGCCGCGCTGTCCCCGCGCATGCCGCGTGTACAGGCACAGGCCGAAGAGCACATGCTTCAGACCTGACGCCCCGGCGCAGCACGGCTGCGCCTTACCCTTCACCCTTCGGATTTCGGTAGTTGTAAGGCGGGCCAAGGCCCGCCGCCCCGCCCCTTCCCGCGCAGTCGTCAGGCGGTTTTCAGAACCGGGCGCGCCTTGCCTTCGGACCATGCGCGCACGGCCTGCCCGAAAGCCTCGAACAGCGGACGCGACACCGGGTCCTTGTCCGCGTTCCATTCGGGATGCCACTGCACCGACAGGGTAAACCCGGGCGCACCCTCCACATAGATCGCCTCGGGCGTGCCATCGGGCGCATGGCCATCGATCACGATGCGCTGACCGGGGGTCTTGATCCCCTGCCCGTGCAGCGTGTTGGTCATCACCTCGCGCGCGCCCATCAACCGGTGAAACGGCCCGCCTTCGGCAAATGTCACCGCATGGCGCAGGGCAAATTTCTCTTCCAGCGTGCCATCGGGCGGCATCCGGTGGTTGTCGCGTCCCGGCAAATCACGGATCTCGGGATACAGGCTGCCACCCATCGCCACGTTGACCTCCTGAAAGCCACGGCAGACGCCCAGAAACGGCTGCCCCCGCTCCACGCAGGCCCGGACCAGCGGCAATGTCACCGCATCGCGCGCCCGGTCGAATTCACCGTGGGCCGCGGTCGCCTCTTCACCGTATTCTTCGGGGTGCACATTGGGCCGCCCCCCTGTGAACAGGAACCCGTCGCAGACTTCCATCAACTCTTCTGCACTGTTCAGACCCGGATCAGCCGCCACCAGCAAAGGCACGCAATCCGCGACCTGCGCAACGGCATGCGTATTGATCAATCCGCCCGCATGGACGCTGTAGTCATCTCCGATGACATGGGTGTTCGTGATAATTCCAACAATTGGGCGGGCCATGGGTCCTCTTTGCGCTGCGCACATCTTCGGGCCAGATATAACGCCAAGGGGCGGACCATGCCAGCCCGCCCCATGCGCAAAGACCTGTGCGCAGGTCCGCAGATCGATCAACGCCTAAATTTCACCCGAAAGGGCCGCCGCTTCGATGCCTGCCAAGGCTGCGACCGCGTCATTGTCAGAAGTGTCGCCTGTCACGCCCACGGCACCGATCACCGCGCCCTTCTTGTCACGCACCAAAACGCCGCCCGGCACGGGCACGACCTGCCCACCGTAAAGCCCGTTGACAGCGTTCATGAAGTAGGCCTGCTGCTCTGCACGCGCCATCTGCGCCGTGCCTGCCATGCCCAGCATGACCGCGCCGTAAGCCTTGCCGTGGGCCACCGCGAAGCGACCGGGTGCCGCACCGTCCTCACGCTCGAAGGCCAACGGGTGGCCACCGGCGTCCAGTACCACCACCGACAGCGGCTTCAATTCCATCTCGCGGCCCTTTTCAAGCGCCTTGCGGATGATGGTGCGCGCCTTGCGCAAAGTGATCATAGCCATGGTGTCTTTCCTTTCAGGCAGGGATGCGGGGCGCTCAGGCCGCCGCCTTGAGTTGAAGCCGCCGCGCATGCAGCACCGGCTCTGTGTAGCCGGACGGTTGAACACGGCCCTTCAGCACCAGATCGCAGGCTGCGGCAAAGGCGATCCCGTCAAAGCCTGGCGCCATGGGCTGATAGAGTGGATCACCCGCATTCTGCCCGTCAACCACGGCGGCCATCTTCTTGAGGCCCGCCATGGCCTGTTCTTCGCTGATCACACCGTGGTGCAGCCAGTTGGCCAGCGCCTGCGCACTGATCCGGCACGTGGCGCGGTCTTCCATCAGGCCCACGTCATTGATGTCCGGCACCTTGGAACAGCCCACGCCCTGATCGACCCAGCGCACCACGTAGCCCAGGATACCTTGTGCGTTGTTCTCGATCTCGCGGGTGATTTCCTCATCCGAGAAGTTGCGCCCCGTGGCCACCGGAATGGTCAACAGGTCCGCCAGCGTGCCGCGCGCACCACCGGCCTTGATCTCGGCCTGACGGGCCAGAACATCGACCTTGTGGTAATGGGTGGCGTGCAGCGTGGCGGCGGTGGGCGATGGCACCCACGCGCAATTGGCCCCCGATTGCGGGTGGCCGATCTTGGCCTCCAGCATCTCCGCCATACGGTCGGGCATCGCCCACATCCCCTTGCCGATCTGCGCGCGCCCCTGCAACCCGCAGGCCAGCCCGATGTCCACGTTGCGATCCTCGTAGGCACCGATCCAGGCGGCGGACTTCATTTCGCCCTTGGGCACCATCGGCCCTGCTTCCATCGACGTGTGGATTTCGTCGCCGGTCCGGTCGAGGAACCCGGTGTTGATAAAGGCCACCCGGCTTTTGGCTGCGCGGATACATTCTGCAAGGTTGGCCGAGGTGCGGCGTTCCTCGTCCATGATGCCCAGCTTGACCGTGTTGCGCGGCAGGCCAAGCGCCGTTTCCACGCGGGTGAATATCTCGTCGGCAAAGGCCACTTCGACAGGCCCGTGCATCTTGGGTTTGACCGCATAGACCGATCCTTCGACCGAATTGCGCAGACCCTCGGACTTGCGCAGATCATGCATGGCGATCAGCGTGGTGATCATCGCATCCATCAGCCCCTCGCCGACCTCGTGGCCCTGCGCGTCCAGAATGGCGGGGTTGGTCATCAGGTGACCGACGTTGCGCACCAGCATCAGCGCCCGACCCTTGAGGCTGCCCATGGTGCCATCCGCGGCGGTAAAGCCGATATCGGAGGCCATGCGCCGCGTCATCGTCTTGCCGCCCTTGTCGAAACTTTCCTCCAGATCGCCCTTCATCAGGCCCAGCCAGTTGCCATAGGCCACGACCTTGTCCTCGGCATCCACGGCCGCGACACTGTCTTCGCAGTCCATGATCGTGCTCATGGCGGATTCAAGGCGCACATCGGACATGCCCGCCGGATCGCTGGCGCCAATTTCCGTGTCACGGTCCAACATGATCTGGATGTGCAGCCCGTTGTTGCGCAGCAGCACAAAGTCGGGTGCATCGGCGGCTCCGCCAAAGCCCACGAACTGCACTGGATCCACAAGTGCAATGTGTTCGTCATTGCCCTGCCCAACGTGACAGAGCAATGCGCCGTCCTCGACAGTGTACCCGGTGACCTGCGCGTGGCCGCCGGATTTGAGCGGTGCGGACTCGTCCAGAAACGACTTGGCCCAATCAATCACGCGCGCACCGCGCTCGGGGTCATAGCCCCCCGCGCTTGGCAGATCCCCCAGAGCATCCGTGCCATAGAGCGCATCATACAAGCTGCCCCAGCGCGCGTTCGCCGCGTTCAGGGCAAAACGCGCGTTGGTAATGGGCACCACCAACTGTGGCCCCGCAATATCGGCAATCTCGGGGTCCACGCCTGCGGTGTCGATCTCGAACGCCTCGCCTTCAGGCACCAGATACCCGATCTCGCGCAGGAATGCCGTATAGCTTTCGGCGTCATGGGGCTGACCACGGTGGTCGATGTGCCACTGATCAATCCTGGCCTGAATCTCTGCGCGCTGTTCCAGAAGTGCGCGGTTCCTGGGGCCGAGGTCTTCGATGATGCTGGAAAAGCCTGCCCAGAAGGTGCTGCTGTCCACGCCGGTGCCGGGCAAGGCCCGATCCTCGATGAACCCGGCCAGCGCAGGTGCCACTTTCAACCCGCTGCGATCCACAAATTGCGACATGTCAGACTCCCTTGAATTCTACTGTGCAGGCAGATGTAGGGAAAAAGTTTCCGATCGTAAACAGTATTGGTAAAATTATTTTACCACTTTCTTGAATTTGCTGTTCCGAGCAGCAGATCGGCACCTGTCGGAGCAGTATTTCACCTCGTCCCAGACCGCCGCCCACTTCTTGCGCCACGCAAACGGGCGACCGCAGGTGGCGCAGGGTTTTTGCAAAAGATCGCCCTTGCGGCGCATGCGGGCCATCAGAAATCAAACCCCTGCTGGCGCGGATCGGCAGCCTTGCGGGCTTTTCGGCGCGGGGCGCGATCATCGACAAAGCGGCTGTCTTCGGATTTGCGGCTGGCGTGTTTTTCCACGATCTTGCCCGCCACGGCGCGAAACCCATCGCTCTTGCGCACAGCAAAGACCGCCGCGCGGGCCTCCCGCGCCGCCTGCGCCACGTCCACGATGGGGGGCGGATAATGCAGGCGCGCCGCCCCCTCCCATGTCCACGGCGTTTGCAGGTGCACATCGGGGACCTGCGCCAATTCCGGCACCCAACGGCGGGTAAAGACGCCCTGCGGGTCCTGATCGGCGCCCTGTTTGACGGGATTGTAAATCCGCACGGTGTTCATGCCCGTGGTGCCCGACTGCATCTGAACCTGCGGCCAGTGAATGCCCGGCTCGTAATCGGTGAAAAGACGGGCCAGCACCTGCCCGCTGGCGCGCCAATCCAGCCACAGGTGATATGAGGCCACGGCCGTGACCATCGCGCGCATCCGAAAGTTCAGCCATCCGGTGGCCGCCACGTAGCGCATGCAGGCATCGACAAAGGGCAGACCGGTTTCGCCCTTGGCCCAAGCCTCCAACCGCGCGGTGTCGGGGATTTTCGGGCGCAGGTCTTCGCAGGCGGGGTGCATCGCGCGGTATTCCAGCGCCGGTTCGTCCTCAAGCTTTTGCATGAAGTGATCGCGCCATGCCAGACGCGCCTGAAAGGACTGCAAAGACTTGCGCCAAGTGCCGTCAATTTCGCCTTGGGCACGGGCGGATGCGGCCTGCGCGGCCTCGCGGCCCGACAGGGTGCCAAAGGCCAGATGCGGCGACAGGCGCGAACAGCCCCGTTCGCCCCCGAGGGGCGAGGACATGGCCGCACGGTAGGGTCGCCCACGTTCATTGAGAAAACTGTCAAGCGTGGCCAGCGCGGCCCTGCGGCCGCCGCGCTGTCTGTGCGGACAATGATCACCACGCAGCCAATCCGGGCGGGCGTGCGATGGATGCGGCGCGGCACCAATGACCGCACCCACAGCCTCCAAAGGCCGCGCCACGAACGCATTGCGCCGTTTGGCCCAGCCATCGCGCCCATTCAGCCGCCGGACCACGCCTGCGCCTGCCATTTCTTCCCAAGCCACACCATTGGCCGAGGCCCACGCCCCTACCTCGATATCGCGTGCATAGCTCCAGCCGTTGCCGGTTTCCTCATGGCTCAACATTGTCGCAAATCCAGTTGCGCGGTGCAGGTCACCCAGCACCTCGACCGCAGGCCCGACCCGCTCGCACAAATCCAGACCCAGGCGCGCCAGATCATCCCGCAGATCGTCGACGCATTCGGCCACGAAATCGAACTGGCGGCCCGCCACATCCCCTTGCTGCCACGCCATCGGCTCCCAGATGAACAGCGGCAAAACCGGCCCCATCGCCGCCGCCCGTGCAAGCGGGGCATGATCGACCACGCGCAAATCGCGTTTGAACCAAAGGAGGATGGGCTTTTGCATGGCGCACCAGATAAATCCCCCGCACGCCAAGGAAAGAGCAGCGGCGCGGTAAATCCGGCGCACAGGCGCGCTTGAAGCTGCCCATGGGGCGTTCTAGTGTCATACGATTACAAGCCATTTCAGGGAATCCCGCAATGCGCGACGCTGCCCCCCAGACGATCTTCCTCAAGGATTACACGCCCTTCGGCTATACCGTGGAACGGGTGCACCTGACATTCGATCTGGCCCCGTCGGCCACGCGGGTACGGGCGCGCATCCGGTTTGCACCCAACCCCGCGGCCACGGACCCTACGTTTTTCCTGCATGGTGAGAACCTGAACCTGATCAAGGCCAGCATCGATGGCGATCCGGTCACGCCGACAGTGACAGACGCCGGGCTGACCTGCGATGTGCCGTCGATCCCCTTCACCTGGGAATGCGAGGTGCAGATCGATCCCGAGGCCAACACCGCCCTTGAAGGCCTCTACCGATCAAACGGCATGTATTGCACCCAGTGCGAGGCCGAGGGCTTTCGCAAGATCACCTTCTACCCCGACCGCCCCGACGTGATGAGCGTCTTTACCGTGCGGGTAAACGGGCCGCATCCGGTGCTTTTGTCCAACGGCAACCCCGTGGCCTCGGGCGACGGGTGGGCCGAATGGCATGATCCATGGCCCAAACCTGCCTACCTCTTTGCGCTGGTGGCGGGCGATCTGGTGGCGCACCGCGACAGTTTCACCACCGAAAGTGGGCGCAAGGTCGATCTGGCGCTGTACGTGCGACCCGGTGACGAGGGCAAATGTGCCTTCGGGATGGAGGCGCTCAAGGCCTCCATGCGCTGGGATGAAGAGGTCTATGGCCGTGAATACGATCTGGATGTGTTCAACATCGTGGCGGTGGACGATTTCAACATGGGCGCAATGGAAAACAAGGGGCTGAACATCTTCAACGCCTCTGCCGTGCTTGCCAGCCCCGAAACCGCCACCGACATGAATTTCGAACGCATCGAGGCGATCATCGCGCACGAATATTTCCACAATTGGACGGGCAACCGCATCACCTGCCGCGACTGGTTCCAGCTGTGTCTGAAGGAAGGGCTGACCGTGTTCCGCGATGCGCAGTTCACCTCCGACATGCGCAGCGCCCCGGTCAAGCGGATTTCGGACGTGATCGACCTGCGCGCACGCCAGTTCACCGAGGATCAGGGGCCTCTGGCCCATCCGGTGCGGCCCGAAAGCTTTCAGGAGATCAACAACTTTTACACCGCGACCGTCTATGAAAAGGGCGCCGAGGTCATCGGGATGCTGCGCACGTTGGTGGGGGCCGAGGCCTATACAAAGGCACTGGACCTCTATTTCGACCGCCACGATGGGCAGGCCTGCACCATCGAGGATTGGCTGAAAGTGTTCGAGGATGCCACGGGCCGCGATCTGAGCCAATTCAAACGCTGGTACGCACAGGCGGGCACGCCGCACCTGAAGGTCACAGAGGCGTTCGAAGGCGACACATATACCCTGACCTTCACCCAATCCACGCCGCCCAGCGCCGCAACCCCCGACCCGCTGCCACAGGTGATCCCCGTGGCCGTGGGCCTGTTGGGACAAAACGGCGACGAGGTGATGCCGACGCAAGTGCTGGAAGTGACCAAAGCCACCCAGAGCTTCAGCTTCCCCGGTCAGGCCACGCGGCCCAAGGCGTCGGTTCTGCGCGGGTTTTCCGCGCCGGTGGTTCTGGACTTCGCGGCCGATCACGCCTTTTTGCTGGCCCATGACACCGATCCGTTCAACCGCTGGGAATCGGGGCGCGCGCTGGCGCGGGCGTCACTGCTGTCGAGCATCGACAAGGGCACCAAACCGGACGCCGCCTATCTCGACGGGATCGCGGCGGTTCTGCGCGATGACAGCGCCGACCCCGCCTACCGCGCGCTGATGCTGGGCCTGCCCAGTCAGAGCGAACTGGCCACCAGCCTGCACGCAAGAGGCGACACGCCTGACCCCGATGCGATCCATGCAGCATCCGAGGCGATGAAAGAGGCGATGGCCCGGCACCTGTCCGACCTTCTGCCGGACCTATACGCACAGCATCAGGTCACGGCCCCCTTCTCGCCCGACGCCGAACAGGCGGGCCAACGCGCGCTTGGCAACGCCGCCCTGTCCCTGCTGACCCGGTTGGACGGTGGCAATGCGGCACAAGCGCAATACGATGCAGCCACCAATATGACCCAGCAACTGGCCGCCCTTGCGAACCTGATCCGCGCGGGTCGCGGCGATGCGGCGCTGGCCGCCTTCGAAGAACAATGGCGCGACGACCGTCTGGTGATGGACAAGTGGTTCTCGCTTCAGGTGATCGAGGCCAGGCCCGACGATGCCGCAGACACGGCCACCGCCCTGACCCGCCACGCGGCGTTCAACTGGAAGAACCCCAACCGGTTTCGCGCCACGTTGGGCGCTCTGGCCATGCATCACGCGGGCTTTCATGCCAAGGACGGCTCAGGCTATGCCCTGCTGGCCGATTGGCTGATCCAGCTGGATCCGGTCAACCCGCAGACCACCGCGCGGATGTGTTCAGCCTTCCAGACATGGCGGCGTTATGACCAGATCCGCCAGTCACTGATCGGCACGCAACTGGACCGCATCGCGTCCACCCCGAACCTCAGCCGCGACACAACCGAAATGATCACCCGCATCCGCGAGGCGTGATCCCTGCCCTTTGAAGAACCTGAAAAGGAAACGCCATGTCCCGTCCCGTCTGCCTGATCACCGGAGCCTCCTCCGGCATTGGTGCCGCCTGTGCCACGCTGGCCGCGCCCGACTATGACCTTCTGTTGACCTACCACAGCGACGCGGCCGGAGCGGACGCGGTCAAGGCCACCTGCGCGGCGGCGGGCGCACGCGTGGTGCTGGTGCAGGGCGACGTAGCAGACCCGGAGGTGATTGAGCGCACCTACGCCACGCTTGATGCAGAATTTGGACGGCTCGATGCGCTGATCAACAACGCGGGCATCGTGGATCAGACGGCCAAACTCACGGATATGAGCTATGACCGCTTGCGGCGCATGTTTGATGTGAACGTGATCGGCGCGATGCTGATGGCACAAGGGGCCGTGCGGCGCATGGCATCGGGTGTCATTGTCAACGTGTCCTCGGCGGCCGCGCGGCTCGGCTCGGGCAACCAGTATGTCGATTATGCCGCGTCCAAGGCCGCCATCGACACCTTCACCAAGGGTCTGTCCGACGAAGTTTCGGGCGCGGGCATTCGCGTCATGGCTGTGCGCCCCGGCCTCATTGAAACCGCGATCCACGCCAAGGGCGGAGAGCCCGACCGCGCCGAACGCCTGGCCCATATGGTGCCGATGAAACGCACAGGCTCCGCCGAAGAAGTGGCCCGCGCGATTCTCTGGCTCTGCTCGGACGAGGCCAGCTATGTCACAGGCTCCACGCTGGACGTGACCGGCGGGCGGTAAACAGTGAAAGAAGCCCCCTACACTTATCAGACAACCGGCCGGAATTGGCCCACGGCGCTGACGGTGCTGGGGCTTTGGGCGACGATGGCTGCTGCTGTTGTGTGGCTGGACGCGGCCTTGTGGATCATATGGGTACTGGCGCTGTTTACTTTGCCTGCACTCATTGATCTGGCAACCGCGCGCACCTCAAAGCTGGAGTTGACCGACACGGCGATCACATGGGTGTCAGGGCGGCGCGAGGGTCACATCGATCTGGACCGGATTGACCACATCCGGCTGGATACCCGGCTGGACATGTCCGTGCGCGCCAGCGCAGTCATGCCGTCAGGACGCAAGGACCGCCTGCCGCTGGATGTGGTCCCACCCCACCGTGACTTCGAAGCGGCACTGACCGCGCGCGGCGTCACGGTCAAGCGTCATCACTTCTCTTTGGTGGGTTAGCCTGCAGGCCGGGGCCGTGGCCGGATCGCACCGGGCGACGCACAATAGCTTTGGCGGCTTGTCCAGCCGGCAATATCGGCACGTTTCGAGGGGTTGCGCATGGGCCCCCAATCGGCGCTGACCCCGCGCCAGCGGCTGTCGCGCCCATGTACGACGCCGTCACGCGGCACAGTCACCGCCATGATGCGCACCGCACAGCTGAGGTTGGCCGCGCCGTTCTTCAGCGCTTCGCCCGTGCCGACGTTGCATTTGTAGCCTCGCGCTGTGGCCGGCAGGATCTGCAAGAGACCGTACCAACGCCCGCCGCCCCCGACCGCCCGGGGCTTGTATGTGCTTTCATGTTTGGCCAATGCAGACATGAAACCCACCCAGAACGCCCGGCGATCCGCGTCACTGCCTTTCGGATAGTTGGGGCACCAATCGGCGATGTCGCGGGGCACCAGCGACACCAAAGGCGCACCATGGGCCTTGAGCGCCGAAAGGGCCGCGCGGTTCCACAACACATGGTCCGCCTGATGCTGCCAGCGGGTGCGGGGCACGTTGCCATCCCGCGCGGGTGGGCGCAGGTCCGTCGCGATGGCGGCGGTCACTGTTGATGGCATTGCAGGCGCGCCGGAGGTGGTATCCGCTGCGCCACCGCCTGCCCAAAGCGCCGTCAGAAGTGGGACCAACAATATTCTCATGGGCCATTTATGCCCGCCCGAACGGCACAAGAGAAGCACCAATTCAAACCGCGCAAATCATCGCCAACAGGTGGGACCGACAGGCATCCAGCGCACCGGCAGACGGCCATAAATCGCCTAAAACGTTAACAAAACCACACCCAAAACGGGTATTTGCGCGGAATTCAACCTATGCGCACATCAAAGAGCGTCAAGTTACCTTTGAAGCGCCTTCTTTGAGCCGCAAACGCCCGGCATTTCGGCAGCGGACGTAAGTAGTTCCAGGTTGGAATATGGTACTGAAGATCGACATGAAGCGATGGGCACAAAACCTTGTAAGCCGTTCGTCTCACAGCGTGGCGCATGATGGCGTGATAGAACCCGCGCACCAAATGCCTTTGCGGACCGGGCCTGAACCGCTTGCCGAGCCGGTCGCAGCCAAGTTCGCGCCGCTGGAAATCCCCTGTCCCGACCCCACCGCAGAAGACAGTGCGCGCGATTTGCACCAGACCATGGGGCAACGCCTGGCCCGGCAGGAAAACTGGACCGAGATTTCACAGGCCATCCGCGCCGCTGAAAGCGCCTGCGAAAAGACGCCCGGCGGCATGACCGTTGCCGAACTGATCAGCTTTGGCGCACGCTCCGACGTGGTGCAGGCAGCAGAACACGCCCTTCTCAACGGCAAACCGGCCAAGGACGCCCCTCTTCTGGATGGTATTGTTTCGCTTGAAGAGGTCCTTGCCGAACATCCCGATGACTATGCCATCGCGCTGGTCGTGGCGCAGGCCCATATCGATATCGGATGGGCCTGGCGTGGAACGGGATGGACCGCCGAAATCCCCGACCGCAACCGCGCCGCTTTCGAGGCGCACTTTGATCGCGCGCAATCGATCCTCAAGGATTTCTGCGCGGTCTCCCATGCCTCGCCCCTGCTGGCGGCCACATGCTGCGCGGTCCGCGCGGGCCTGTCCACCGACGTGAACACCGTCGTCGTCGCCTACGAGCGGTTGATCGACCTTGATCCGCTGAACGCCCGCAGTTTTCGTGCGATGGGCAACCACCTGTTGCCGCGCTGGTTCGGCACGGTTCATGATCTTGAGCTTCAGGCGCGGCGCATGGCCGGGCGCACCCATCACATCTGGGGTGCGGGCGCCTACACCTGGGTTTTACTGGATGCGATTGCCTATGACGATCAGGTCTGCGCCAGCATTGATCTGGAGTTCTTCATCGAAGGGATGCGCGACATCCTCGAACGCAAGCCGGATCAGCACACAGTCAATCTTTTGGCCGCCTATTGCGCCAACACCCTGGGCATGACCAGCCACGGATCAGACGAGGCAGCATTGGTGCGCGCGCAGATCGCGGACTGTGCCCGGTGGATCATCCGGCAGCAGCTGACCGAATTGCACCCGATGCTCTGGGCCCATGCCGCGCGTGGGTTTGACAACAATCTGCGGGTGCGCTGTCCGCATCGCTTTGCCGCGTCAGGACATGCAGATGCCGTACGGTTCCTCACGGATATGTTCCGCCGCGAGATTGCTGCCGGTCAACGGATCATCTTTACGCCGCAGGGGGCTCAAACCGAATCCGCGTAACCCGGCGCGCCGCCGCCCCAAGCAACATCCGCGAATAGACCTTGTGCGCGCCCAGAAGCGCATCAAAGACCGGCCCCAGCCGGGGCGCAGCCCCCGGCTTTTTCGGCGGTTCAGGCACCACCACCGACCCAAAGAAAAGCCCTGTGCCAGCGTCTTCCGGGGAAACCATCAACCATGATTTGGTGCGCCCCGATATATCCCCCAAAAGGATGTCTTGCGCACTGCGCCCCTCGACCGTCCAGACGGCAAAGCTGTCGGCGGTGCCACCTGCCAGCGCATGGGCCTCGGCATCGGTGCTGGGCCTGCGGGCCGCAACGCGCAGCACCATGCGTTCGGCGCGGAAAAGCCAGGTGGTATAGAAGGCTGCGATATAGGCGGAAAGATCGACAGATGCGGGCACGGTCACCGCATAGCAGTCGGTATAGGTGACCGGCTCTTCGGCAAAAGGCGCGATCAAAGATTCCGGCGGAATGGGCATTTCGGTGATCTGCATGGCGCACCTCCTGCCGTGCACGCTACGCCTGCACTTTGCGCGTTTCCAGTGCCTTGAGGTCGCATGGCCAACGCCCCTGCCTCTTGCCCCTGTCGGGGCGCTGATCTATGACCGCAATGAACCCCAAATACCACAGGGCCTGCCATGCTTGATCTGACTTACGACCTGCCCAAACCGCGCGTCATCGCCGGAGCCAAACACGATTGGGAACTGGTGATCGGGATGGAGGTACACGCGCAGGTGTCCTCCAACGCCAAGCTCTTCTCGGGGGCGTCCACCCAGTTCGGGGCAGAGCCCAATTCCAACGTGGCCTTCGTCGATGCCGCGATGCCGGGCATGTTGCCGGTGATCAACGAATATTGCGTGGAACAGGCGGTGCGCACAGGGTTGGGCCTCAATGCGGAAATCCACCTGAATTCGGCCTTTGATCGCAAGAATTATTTCTATCCCGACCTGCCGCAGGGCTATCAGATCAGCCAGTTGTATCACCCTATCGTGGGCGAAGGCGAAGTGCTGGTGGAACTGGGCGACGGGACCGCACGTATGGTGCGCATCGAACGTATCCACATGGAACAGGACGCGGGCAAGTCGATCCATGACATGGACCCGAACATGTCCTTCGTCGATCTCAACCGCACGGGTGTGTGCCTGATGGAAATCGTCAGCCGCCCCGACATTCGCGGCCCCGAAGAGGCCGCTGCCTATCTGGCCAAGCTGCGCCAGATCCTGCGGTATCTCGGCACCTGTAACGGCGACATGCAGTCGGGCGCGATGCGCGCGGATGTGAACGTGTCAATCTGCCGTCCGGGCCAGTATGAAAAGTATCAGGAAACGCAGGATTTCAGCCACCTCGGCACCCGTTGCGAGATCAAGAACATGAACTCAATGCGGTTCATCCAGCAGGCCATCGAGGTCGAGGCCCGCCGCCAGATCGCCATCGTCGAAGGCGGCGGCACCGTCGATCAGGAAACGCGCCTGTTTGATCCCGACAAGCAGGAAACGCGGTCCATGCGCTCGAAGGAAGAAGCGCATGACTACCGCTATTTCCCTGATCCCGACCTCTTGCCACTGGAAATCGAACAAGCGTGGGTGGACGAGATCAAGGCCAACCTGCCCGAACTGCCCGACGCCAAGAAGGCGCGGTTCATGGCGGATTTCGGCCTGACCGATTATGACGCCAGCGTGCTGACCGCCGATCTGGACAGCGCAGGCTATTTCGAAGAGGTCGCCAAAGGGCGCGATGGCAAGATGGCCGCGAACTGGGTGATCAACGAACTTTTTGGCCGATTGAAGAAAGACGACCGCGACATCACTGACAGCCCCGTCGCACCTGCGCAACTGGGCGGGATCATCGACCTGATTGCATCCGATGCAATCAGCGGCAAGATCGCCAAGGACGTGTTCGAGATCGCCTATACCACGGGCCGCGACCCGGCAGAGATCGTGGAAACCGAAGGCATGAAACAGGTCACCGACACCGGCGCGATCGAGGCCGCGGTAGACGAGATCATCGCCGCCAACCCCGATCAGGTCGCCAAGGCGCAGGAAAACCCGAAACTCGCCGGGTGGTTCGTGGGCCAGGTGATGAAGGCCACGGGCGGCAAGGCCAACCCAAAGGTCGTGAACCAGATGGTGGCGCAAAAGCTGAAGGGCTGAGGCGCGGACAGCCCTTTCTAGAAGATGAAGTCGTCGGCGCCGATGTCCGCGGCTTGGGTGTTGGTGAGTGTGATGGTCGTGTCGGCATAGCTGATGCGCACATCCGCGCCCACCTGCGCCACGGTCAGATCGCCAAAGCCGCTGGCCCCGCCCTTGATCCGCATGACGTCAGTGCCATCCTCGAAATCGCCGATGGTGTCATTGTCGCCCCGCGCGCCAAAGATGAAGACGTCGCGCCCGGCCCCGCCAAACATCGTGTCATCGCCGCGACCACCCGCCAGCTTGTCCCGGCCCGCGCCTGCGATCATCAGGTCATTGCCGTGCCCGCCCGACAGCTTATCGCGCCCGCCGGATGAAATCAGCGTGTCGTCGCCGTGCCCGCCTTTCAGGCGGTCTTCGAGGTTCGTGCCGAACAGGTGATCCGCATCACCGCCGCCCAAGAGGTCGACACCGGTATAGCCTTCGATGCGCACCTTCTGGCTGGTGATCACTTCATCATAGCCTGCACCGTCCGTGTAGCTGACCACAACCGTCAGCTTCTGCCCCTTGTCGCCCGCGCCAATCACATAGGTGGCATCGGTCGCCCCCACGATCACCTCGCCGGACAGCATCCACTGATAGCTGAGCGTGCCCAGAACGTCAGCATCTGCCAGAGTGTCGGTCATGGCCGTGGCCGTATCCCCTATGTCAAAGGTGGCCGGATCAGCGTTGTCGCTGGCAATCACAACCGCCCCCGTCGGATCGGAGTTGAGGTCATCGATGGGCCCGGTTTCGGCGCTGATTTTCTGAATGTTGGTGACAAAAACCAGGTCCGCGATGTCCACCAGAACACTGATTTCCTTGCCCACATGTTCGGCCGTCAACACGAAAGTCGCATCGGATGTCACCGCGACCTCTTCGCCGTCGACGATCCAGTAGTAGGTCACCGCGAACGTCGAATCGGTCTGGTCGAGCCCTGTGATCTCGGCAGTCAGGGTTTCGCCCTCTTGCTGGGTTCCGGTCACCGTGGCCGAAACATCGGCCTCCGACACGGCGGTAAAGACGCGGCTATAGATGCCCTCCGACGATCCGTCCTGACCACCGGACTGCCAGGTGATCACGAATCCACCCCCTTCAAGGGCGACGACATCCGGATTTCGCTGCGCGTTCAAAGTGTAGGTGTTGACTGCAATCTCGCCACCCAGCGGTGTGCCATCGGCATTGAAAACCTGCGCAAAGATGCCATAGCTCGAACCATCGTGGGATAGCGCTTCCCACGTGATGACCCATCCGCCATCGCTGAGTGCTGCGATTTCATGATCCTGCTCGGCACTGCTTGTGGAAGTGTTCACCACCACCTCGACGCCCCGCGCCGTGCCATCGGCGTTAAAGGCTTTTGCGATAATACCTTCTAACCTGCCATCCTTTTCCTCGCTAACCCAGCTGATGACCCACCCCCCATCGCTGAGCGCGATGGTTTTGGCTTCGATATTGGTGTAACTGTTAAAAGGGTTGACCTCCGTGTTGCTGCCCTGCTTGGTCCCGTTGGAATTGTAGACCTGTGAATAAATAGTAGAGCCCGTAAACCAGGTGATCACCCATCCCCCGTCGCTCAGGGCCGTGATCTGCGGGTCGTTCTGCCAGCCTGTGGTGCTGGAATTGACCTGTGTCTCGCCGCCTTGAGGCGTCCCTTCGTCATTGTAAGCCTGGGCAAAGATGTCATACCCCGTGCTGGTATCTTTGTAAGACCGCCATGTGATGACCCATCCACCATCCGCAAGCGCCGTGATCTGAGGGTCTCTCTGGGCATTGGTGGTGGATGTGTTGACCTGCGTTTCAACGCCCTGCAGCGTGCCATCGGCGTTGTAAGCCTGGGCATAAATTCCATAGTCATCGCCATCCTGTGCGAATGATTGCCACGTTATGACCCAGCCGCCATCGGTCAGGGCCGCAATCTGTTGGGTGATTTGAGAGCCGGTGGTATAGGAATTGACCTGGGTCTCGGCGCCCTGCTTGGTGCCGTCGGCGTTGAAGGCCTGCGCGTAGATGCCGGCGCTGGAACCATCCTGATTAATCGACGTCCATGTGATGACCCAGCCGCCATCGGCCAGTCCCGTGATCAGCGGCAGGGATTGAGTGTCTGGGGTATAGGTGTTGACCAGGGTTTCGACACCGCGCGGCGTACCATCGGCGTCATAGGCTTGCGAAACAACCCCCTTATCCGAACCATCCTGATACAAGGATTCCCAGGTCACCACCCAGCCGCCGTCGCTGAGCGCAGTTGCCTTGGGGTCGTTCTGATTGCTGTACGTATATGTATTGACGCGGAATTCTGCTCGGTTTGTCATGAAATTTCACCCGTCTGGTTTCGGTTCAATTGTCTTGCGCGAAAGGACCGCATAACCGTAAAACGTCTGAATTAAATACTTTTTCGCGTGCCTTACGATCTGCCTAGCAGAAGAATGCGGGCAAAATTAAGGACAAGGCACGGACAGGATCCCGGCTTTGTGCAAGGTGTGTCGGGATAAGCACAGCCACCGGCCCGACACATTTCCCGCAGTGCGGGAAAGCCCGCGCAGCAACTAAGCGCTTGCTCTCTTTCGCGCACTGTCTGAGCATGTGGCAATCTCCAACACCTGAAGGCCCTGCATGACCGACGCCCCTTTCCGCTCTCCGCTTCTGACCGTTCGTCCTGAATGGATCGACTACAATGGCCATCTCAATATGGCCTACTATTCGGTGCTGATGGACCAGACTGCGGACGAGGCCTATCCACACTTCGGCTTCGGCCCCGACTATCTGGCGCAAACAGGTTGCACCACGTACGTGGCCGAATTCCACATCTGCTATGTGCGCGAACTGCACGAAGGTGACCGGGTGCGCGGCGCCATCCAGTTGCTGGACTATGATACCAAGCGGTTCCACATGTATCAGGAGCTGTGGCACGAAGACGGGTGGTTGGCCGCCACCGGCGAGGCGCTGACCCTGCACGTGGATCAATCGGGCCCGCGCGTGGCCCCGATGCCCGAGGCGGTTCTGGAGCGGATGAAGATCATGCATGACGCGCACAGCGCCCTGCCATGGCCCGACCGCGCGGGGCGCAAGATCGGCATACCGCGCAAATAGCGGGCGCGGCTTGGTCTTTCCCCGCGCGGCGGCAGGTGATATTGCCGCCCCATCACCGCGAGGGATCACGATGACTGCTTATGAATACAAGGTTGTGCCCGCCCCGACCCGTGGCCGCAAAGCGAAGGGCGTCAAGAGCGCAGAGGGCCGGTTCGCCCATTCCATCGAAGAGATGATGAACGCCATGGCCGCCGACGGCTGGGAATATCAGCGCGCCGAAACCCTGCCATCGACGGAACGCGCGGGCCTGACGGGCACCACGACCCAATGGCGCAACCTTCTGGTCTTTCGCCGCAAACCGCCATCGGACGTGTCGGACCTGTCCCCCGAACTGCTGCCCGCGCCCGAAGCGATCGTGGCCGCTCCGGTGGCCGTCGCAGCCGTTACGGCGCAGGCAGAGGCCAGTGCCGAGACAGGCGAAGACATGCCGATTGCAGCAGCCGAAGACTTTGCAGATGCCGACCTCTTGCCCGAGGTCACGCCTGAGCCTGCCGCCGCCGGGACGGAAGACGACGCGGAGGATGACGAAGGCTCTCTCGAAGACGCACAGGATGGACCGGGCGCTGGGGCCACGCATATGCTGTCAGACAACGGCGTCGAAGAAATCAGCGACGTCTCGGGGATGAGCAACTCATTGCAACGCCTTGCAGATCAACGCAAAACCGAAAACTGACCGTCAGGCATCTGCGTCGATGGCCAGCGCGTGGATGCGCCCTATCAGCTCCGCACCGATGGCCGAATGCACCGCCCTGTGCCGCGCAATGCGCGACTGCCCTTGAAAGGCATCGGCCCGGATCACCACATTGAAATGGCTTTGCCCGGCGGCCGGAGCACCTGCGTGTCCGGCGTGGCTGGCGCTGTCGTCGACAACTTCCAGAGTGCGCGGCGCAAAGGCCGCACGCAACTTTGCTTCAATCTCGTCTGCAACCCGCATTTTTTTCGCCAGCCCCCTTCAATCTCGGTCTCAATACCCTAAACTCACGCCCCTGAGTCGAAAAGGTTTTCTCATGTCAAAGTCAGATCCATTCGGATTCGATATGTCCGTATCCTCTGCAAAGAAGAAGAACCCGCGTGGTCGGCGGGGGATGTCAGGGGCATCCGAAACCTCGACGCGCATCTGCGATCACGAAGGATGCCAGGAGCCGGGCAAGTATCGCGCGCCCAAGGCACCCGATGTACTGGATGATTTTTTCTGGTTCTGTCAGCAGCACGTGCGTGAATATAACCTCAAGTGGAACTTCTTTGATGGCACCACCGAGGCCGAGATCAACGCGCAACAATCCAAGGACAAGGTGTGGGAACGCGCGACCAAGCCGATCAGCGACCCCGAGGCCCGTGCGTGGGCGCGTCTGGGCATTGAGGACCCGCATCAAGTGCTTGGGGCCAATGCCACGCAGAACCCGGGCCGGGGCGCGGGCGGATCGGGGCGCAAACTGCCGCCCACCGAACGCCGGGCTGTCGAAATCCTCGAGATCAAGGACAACGCCACCAAGACCGAGGTGCGCAAGGCCTACAAGGCGCTGATCAAGGTGCTGCACCCCGACATGAACGGCGGGGACCGCAGCCAGGAAGAGCAGTTGCAAGAGGTCGTCTGGGCCTGGGATCAGATCAAGGCCAGCCGGAACTTCAAGGATTAGGACAAAAAGCCCGGTGATTTCGAACGATCGCCGCACCTCTTCTTAACGCTTTATTGACAGTTTCAGGCATATTCCACGCCTAGAAATAAAGTTGAAGTTGATCCGTATGAAGTGCTTGGTTGTAGAAGACGACCCGCTGTTGTGTGACATAATTTGTGACATGCTGGACGAAATGGGACATCTCGTGGTGCCATCGTCGAGCATTGCGTCTGCGATGCATCTGCTTGCCACGCAGAAGTTCGACCTTGTCCTGTTGGACTACCATCTGCCCGATGGGACGTCGTTGCGCCTTTCGGATCAAGTGGCCTGTTTCTGCCCCAACTCGCGCACTATTCTTCTGACGGGATCAGATGTCTTTCCCCATGGCGAACATGCCCGCTTTGCACCGGGTGTCGATTGGGTGCTGCGCAAGCCTGTTGCGATGGATGACTTGCGAGCCCTTGTCGATTACGCCCACGCCGACGCCGCCCGCCACCCTACGCAGATGACCGCCCTGCCCTAGGTCCTTTCCGGCCACCGCCTGACCCGGCGCGCCCAGAGTTGCACGCCAATCACGCCCATGCTCCAGACGCAGATCGCCGCGATGCTGGTCGTCAACGCATCAACCACCGCCAGAAGTCCCAGATCGCCCTGCAGCGTGATCACGAAACTGCCGAGCATCGCGCCAAGACCCGTCATCACCAGCGCCGCGAAAAGGGCCGCAACATAGCCCCAGATGCCGCGGTGCCCGAAGGCGTCGGCCAATGCGCCCCCGGCCAGTGCGGCCCCGATCAGCGCAGCCAGATGAAATTCGACCCCGGGCAGGAACCGCGCCAGCGATCCACCGGGCCAGACCATCACCACCGACAAGGCACCACCCATAAGGGCCACGGCCCCGCAGATTGCACCGCGCTGGCGGCTGTTCAACAGATGACGTCTCATATTTTGGTCCTCGCTGGATTGGGTTTCGCCCACCCTAGCCAGCCGATTGCTTAGGACCCGCAGGCCATTTTCGCAAAGCCTGTGCAGAGCCTGCGACCTGCACGCGCAATGCAAAGATTCCCCCGCCTCTTCCCCTTGCCCTCGTCCGGAATATGTTGCACCACGAACCGCGCGCCATTGGGCGGCGCAAATCACAATGATCGGGGACGGCGCGATGGCTGACGGTGCAATGGATATCAACGCAAAACCAACCGAAGAGATTTCGGTGCGCGAAGTCTTCGGCATCGACAGCGACATGGTCGTCAAAGGCTTTGCCAACGGCTCCGACCGGGTGCCCGATCTCGACAGCACCTACAAGTTCGACCCTGACACGACGCTGGCGATCCTTGCCGGGTTTTCCCACAATCGCCGCGTGATGATCCAGGGCTATCACGGCACGGGCAAATCCACGCACATCGAACAGGTGGCCGCGCGGCTGAACTGGCCTGCGGTGCGTGTGAACCTCGACAGCCACATCAGCCGGATCGACCTGATCGGCAAAGACGCGATCAAGCTGAAAGACGGCAAACAGGTCACCGACTTCCAGGAAGGCATCCTGCCTTGGGCGCTGCGCAACCCCACGGCTATCGTGTTCGACGAATACGATGCGGGCCGCGCGGATGTGATGTTCGTGATCCAGCGGGTTCTGGAAGTGGACGGCAAGCTGACGCTGCTTGACCAGAACGAGGTGATCAACCCGCACCCCTATTTCCGCATCTTTGCGACCGCGAACACCGTGGGTCTGGGCGACACGACCGGACTTTACCACGGCACCCAGCAGATCAACCAGGGCCAGATGGACCGCTGGTCGCTGGTGGCGACGCTGAACTATCTGTCGATTGACGCAGAGACGGCGATCGTGCTGGCCAAGAACCCGCATTACAACACCGCCGAGGGCCGCAAGACCGTCAAGCAGATGGTGACCGTGGCGGACCTCACGCGCACCGCCTTCATGAACGGCGATCTGTCGACCGTGATGTCGCCCCGGACGGTGATTGCTTGGGCACAGAATGCCGAGATTTTCCGCAATGTCGGCTATGCTTTCCGCCTGTCCTTCCTGAACAAATGTGACGAGCTTGAGCGCCAGACCGTGGCCGAGTTCTACCAGCGCCTCTTTGACGAGGAACTGCCGGAGAGCGCTGCGAGTGTGAGCTTGGGGTGACGCGCTTAGGGATCGCCTTGGGTCTGCTGTGTGCATGCGTTGCGTGCACCGAAGCACCTACGGCGACCACCTTACCCAAAGGCCTTGCGTATATCCCAACCACCGACCGGGCCATTTGTGCCGTCACGCGCGTGGTCGATGGGGACACCATCACTGTTCACTGCGGCACCTCTGCCGGTAATGTGCGGCTGATGGGATTTGACACACCCGAAACTTTCCGTCCGGGCTGCGCAGCAGAACGACGGCTGGGGGAAACCGCCAAGGCCGCATTGAAACGCGCACTTGAGCAGGCGGACGTCATCCGAGTCGAAGCGCAGGGGCGAGACAAATATAACCGAACCCTGAGCCGTATGTGGCTTGACGGTGAACCATTGGCATCCATCATGGTGTCGCAAGGCTTGGCCGTGCGTTACGATGGGGGAAAACGCATCAACTGGTGCGAGAGACTGACATGAGCAATCAAAACGACAACCCCGCAGATCCGTTCAAGAAGGCCCTCGCTGAGGCCACCAAGGTCATGGCGAATGATCCAGAGTTGAACGTCTCTTACTCGGTCGATCCCGCGGGCCTGTCCGGCGACAGCATGCGCCTGCCGCAAGTGAGCCGCCGCATGACCCGCGAAGAAGTGCTCTTGGCGCGCGGCACGGCGGACGCTTTGGCGTTGAACCGCCGGTATCATAATGGCCAGACCCACAGCCGCTATGCACCGCAAGGCGAAATGGCGCGCGAGTTGTACGAGGCGATGGAAACCGCGCGCTGCGAGGCGATGGGCGCGCGGGACATGCCCGGCACCGCCGGCAACATCGACGCCAAGATCAAGAGCGAGGCCTTGCGCAAGGGGTACGATCAGGTCAGCCAAGCCGCCGACGCGCCGCTGGCCACCGCTGCGGGCTACCTGATCCGGCATCTGGCCACGGGCCGCGATCTGCCTGCGGGCGCGCAGAACGTGATGGAGTTGTGGCGTGGCTTCATCGAGGATCAGGCGGGCGACACCCTTGAAAACCTTGACGAAACCCTGAGCGACCAGACCGCGTTTGCCAAGTTCGCGCGCAAGATCATCACCGATCTGGGCTATGGCGATCAACTCGGTGACGACCCCGATCAGGCGGACGAAGACCAGCAGGACGAGGCCGAAGAGGGCGCCGAAGAGGAACAGGAACCCGACAGCACGGGCGACGACGACGACCAGAGCGAGGACGCCGAAGGCAGCCCCGAGTCCAGTCAGGAAGACCAGCAGGACGCGAGCCAGGCCCAGGTCTCCATGGACGAGATGGCCGATCAGGAACTGGGCGAAGAGGCGGAGATGCCCGAGGGCGAAGCGCCCCTTGAGCCCCCGGCCCCGCAGCCTGTGTCAGATGCCGACCCCGATTACCGCGTGTATCTCGACACCCATGATGAGGAAATCGGCGCCGAGGAACTGGCCGAACCCGTCGAATTGGAGCGCCTGCGCGCCTACCTTGATCAACAGCTTGAACCGCTCAAGGGCGCGGTCAGCCGTTTGGCCAACAAATTGCAGCGCCGCCTTCAGGCACAGCAGAACCGCAGTTGGGAATTCGACCTCGAAGAGGGCATTCTGGACGCGGGCCGCCTGGCCCGTGTGGTGGCCAACCCCACCACGCCCCTGTCCTTCAAGGTCGAAAAAGACACCGAATTCCGCGACACCGTGGTCACGCTGCTTTTGGACAACTCCGGCTCCATGCGCGGGCGGCCCATTTCCATTGCCGCGATCTGTGCCGATGTTCTGGCCCGCACGCTCGAACGCTGCAACGTCAAGGTCGAGATCCTGGGCTTTACCACCCGCGCGTGGAAAGGCGGACAGGCCCGCGAGGCGTGGCTGAACGATGGCCGTCCGCAAACGCCCGGTCGTCTGAACGATCTGCGCCACATCGTCTACAAATCCGCCGATGCGCCGTGGCGCCGGGCGCGGCCCAATCTGGGCCTGATGATGAAAGAAGGGCTGCTCAAGGAAAACATCGACGGCGAGGCGCTGGAATGGGCGCACCGGCGCATGGTGTCGCGGCACGAGGCGCGCAAGATCATGATGGTGATCTCGGACGGCGCACCGGTCGATGACAGCACCCTGTCGGTAAACCCTGCCAACTACCTTGAAAAGCACCTGCGCGACGTGATCGCCATGATCGAAAAGCGGCGTGCGGTTGAGTTGCTGGCCATCGGCATCGGCCACGATGTGACCCGTTATTACGACCGCGCGGTGACGATCACCGATGTGGATCAGCTGGCCGGCGCCATGACCGAACAGCTTGCAGCCCTTTTCGACAGTGATCCGCGCGCCCGCGCCCGCGTCATGGGCATCAAGCGCGCCAGCTAGGCCAATGATCCGATAGGTCCACCAAAGAGGTCTGATATGTTCCAGAGTTTCGACGTGACCGCCCGCCCCGAACAGGGCCCGCCCCGTCTGGCGGCGCTGCGCGCTGTGATGGCCGACCGGGGGCTTGATGGATTTCTGGTGCCGCGCGCCGATGCGCATCAGGGCGAATATGTCAGCACGCGGGACGAGCGGCTTGCGTGGCTCACGGGCTTCACCGGGTCTGCGGGTTTTTGTGCGGTTCTGACCGACATTGCCGGGGTCTTCATCGACGGACGCTACCGCACGCAGGTCAAGGCGCAGGTGGCATCCGACTATACCCCGGTGCCATGGCCCGAAACCACGCTGGCGGGATGGCTGAAGGATCAACTGCCCGAGGGTGGTACCGTGGGGTTCGATCCGTGGCTGCACACAGCGGGCCAGCTGGAAGACCTGCGCGATGCGCTGAACGCAAAAGGCATCACCCTGACGCCAAGCGAGAACCTCGTCGATGTGATCTGGGACGATCAGCCGGGCCCGGCCATGGAACCGGCCAAGGTGCATCCGCTCGAGTTCGCAGGTGAAAGTCATGACGACAAGCGCGCCCGCCTTGGCACAGAACTGGCCGATGCGGGCCACGCGAGCGCTGTCATCACCTTGCCGGATTCGCTGTGCTGGCTGTTGAACATCCGCGGCGCGGACATTCCGCGCAATCCCATCGCCCAAGGGTTCGCCGTGTTGCACGCCACGGGTGCGGTCGATCTGTTCATGGACGCGGCCAAGCTGGACGAGGTGCGCGACCATCTGGGGTCGGACGTCACCATGCATCCCCCCGTCGGCTTTCTGGGCCATCTTGCCGCTCTGGCCGGCCCCGTGCGGCTTGCGAAATCATCTGTCCCGGTGATTGTGGCCGAAGCGGTGGGCGACCGCGTGGCATGGGGCGATGACCCCTGCGCGCTGCCCAAGGCCACCAAGAACGCCGCCGAAATCGCAGGCTCCGCCGAGGCGCATCTGCGCGATGGGGCCGCGGTGGTGGAATTGCTGGCTTGGCTGGATGATCAGGCCCCGGGTAGCCGTACCGAAACGCAGGTCGTCACGCAGCTGGAAACCTTCCGCCGCCGCGACAACGCCCTGCGCGACATCAGCTTCGAAACCATCGCCGGCACCGGCCCCAATGGCGCGATCATGCATTACCGCGTGACCGAAGACACCGACAGCACGCTGGAAGACGGCCAGCTGATCGTGCTGGACAGCGGCGGGCAATACCTTGATGGCACCACGGACATCACGCGCACCATCGCCATCGGCACCCCGTCAGCCGAGGCGCGCACGGCCTTCACCCGCGTGCTGGCGGGCATGATCGCCATGTCCCGGTTGATCTGGCCTGCGGGCCTTGCCGGACGCGATATCGAAGCGATTGGCCGCGCGCCCCTCTGGTACGCGCATCAGGATTTCGATCACGGGCTGGGCCACGGTGTTGGCGCCTATCTGAGCGTGCACGAAGGCCCCCAGCGGCTTAGCCGGGTCAGCTCTGTGCCTTTGCTGCCGGGCATGATCCTGAGCAATGAACCGGGGTATTACCGCGAGGGCGCATTCGGCATCCGCATCGAAAACCTGATCGTTGTGCAAAAGGCCGAAGCGCCCGAAGGTGGTGATACGCACCGCGATATGCTGTCGTGGCGCACACTAACCTTTGCGCCCATCGACCGCCGGTTGATCGTGGCCGATATGCTGGACGGGCCGTCGCGCGACTGGCTCAACGCCTATCACGCCGAAGTTCTGGAAAAGATCGGGCCACGGATCAGCCCGGGGGCGCAAGCATGGTTGGCTGAGGCGACTGCCCCGATCTGAGACCGTGTCAAACGCTCCCATGGCCTTGGCGTCACGGACCTGCTACAACGCCCCTTCATCACGTCACACATGGCAAGATCAAGGGGGGCAGGCTTATGGCTGACCACATCAAAATTCGCAACGCTCCGGGCAAATGGTCCGTCCGCGCCGGTGGCGCCGTTCTGGGCGAAAGCGACCGCGCGCTTGAACTGAGCGAAGGCGAGTATGCCCCGGTGATCTATTTCCCCCGCAGCGATATCGCCATGGCGTTCCTCGATGCGTCCGACAAATCCAGCCATTGCCCACACAAGGGCGATGCCACGTATTTTTCGGTCGTGACCAAATCAACGACATTGGAAAACGCGGTCTGGAGCTATGAAACGCCGAAAGACGGTGTGGCGCGGATCAAGGACCATCTGGCCTTTTACGCAGGCGATTTGATCAAGGTCGAACAGATCTAGGGATCACGAGTGCTCTTCGGCGGCGGTCTCTGCCAACGCTCGGTTGTAGGCTTTCAAGGCATCGACATGAAACAGCGCGCCCCAAAGTTCGGGTGGGCTGTCTTCGCCGCCAAGGGTGACCACCGGGATAAATGGCACCGATCCCCGGTCGAAAATGGGCATCGCCGCCTCGAGCGTGGCGTTGCCGTCCACGTAAATTCCGTCACCGATCATTTCCCAACAGGCCTGTTCATCGGCTGCGCGCGGATCGTCCATGGCGCGCATGACCCCGGCGACCCGGAACATCGACAAAAGGTACGCCTGCGGCCCCGCCGCCAGATGCACGCCACGCCGCTCAAGCTGCGTCAGGAAGAAACTGCGATCCACCAGCCGCGAGGCCAGCGCGGTGCTAAGCGACACCGAGACCATCACCGCAAGCCCTGTCTGCCAGTCTCCGGTCAATTCGAACACGATCAAGGTCGTGGAAATGGGCGCGCCCAGAACAGCGGCTGCCACCGCCCCCATGCCCGCCAGGGCATAAAGCGTGACAGACCCCGACACGTCGGGAAAGACGCCGGTTGCGACCAGCCCAAAGCCAAGCCCCGTCAGCGCGCCAACCATCAGGGCCGGTGAAAACACCCCGCCTCCCATGCGCCCGGCCATGGTGATCGCCACCGCGATGACCTTGAGAATGGCAAAGACCATCACGTCGTGCAGACCCAGCGCACCTGTCAGGGCCAGCGACGTCGTCTCGTAACCAACGCCGATGATATGCGGATACCAGATCGCCAAACCGCCCAGCATCGCCCCGGCCACCGCCGGGCGCAGCCAGCGCGGTAATCCGGTGCGTTCCTGCACATGGGTGCCGATGTCATCAGCCCAGAAGATCGCGCGCATCAGCACCACGGCCACCAAGCCGCTGACCAGCCCCAGCATCAGATAGGCGGGCAATTCGACATGGAATTGCAGCATTTCAGGTTCAGCGAGCCGGAACTCCGTCAGCCCGCCGAATTCAAGCCGGTTGATGACGGTGCCCGCCGCCGAGGCGATCACGATGGGTGCAAAGGCGTGGACCGCAAAGTGGCGCAACACCACTTCAAGCGCGAAAAGCGCCCCGGCGATGGGCGCGTTAAAGCTGGCGGAGACGGCTGCCGCGACGGCACAGCCCAGCAAATCGCGGCCCGTGACGCCATCGGCCTTGATCAGGCGGCACACCTTGGTCGAGATCACGGCCGCCATGTGAACCACCGGCCCTTCCCGGCCCGATGACCCGCCCGAGGACAGGGTAATGAACGACGCCAGCGCCGATGCAACCCCGGCGCGGGTTTCGACCCGGCCATCGCGCAGGGCGGCACCTTCGATCACGTCCGCGACGCTGCGCACACGCCCGTCACTGGTGAAATTGTGCAGGATAAGCCCCACCAGCAATCCGCCTGCAATGGGGATCAGCAGGATCAGGTACCACGGCAGGGATTGGGCGAAACTGTGCAGCAGCTGCACATCATCTGTTCCATAAAGATAGGCCTGTAACGCTTCGATTCCCTTGCGAAAAAACAGGGCGGCAAACCCGGCGGCGATACCGATGGCCAAGGCGATGAACCAGAACTGTATCTGGCTTGGTCCTTGCTGGCGCAGCACCTTCCAGCCGCCCTTGCAGGCCGTAACAGCCTGATCAAGCTGCTGGCGATAGATGGAGGGGCGTGGGTCGGACATGGCGCGTGGGCTTTGGCCTGCTGTGGCGGGGTGTGCACCCTTGTCTGTCTAAGCCAGTGCGCAGGCCGCGAAAACCCCAATTGCTTTCAACAGACTGTCAACGCGCGCGGGTCAGGTGCCCAAAAGCTCACGCGCGGCACCACGGGCCGCGTCGGTGATGGTGTCACCTGCCAACATGCGCGCAATCTCGTCCACGCGGGCATCGGGCGCCAGTGGCACCACATTCGACGTGGTCATGCCCTGCGCCACCTGTTTTTCCACCCGCCAGTGATGCGCGCCAAGCGCGGCGACCTGCGGCGAATGGGTCACGACCAGAACCTGCCCGCCCTCGGCCAATGCGGCAAGGCGACGGCCCACGGCATCGGCAGTGGCCCCGCCCACGCCCCGGTCGATCTCGTCAAAGATCATGGTCAGCCCCGCCTGCCCGCCCGCCAGGCACACTTTCAGCGCCAGCAGGAAGCGGCTGAGTTCACCGCCCGAAGCGATCTTGTTGAGCGGCCCGGCAGGTGCACCGGGGTTGGTGGCCACGGTAAAGGCCACCGCGTCCTGCCCCTCAGGGCCGGGGGTATCGCGGGTCACTTGCGTCTCGAACACCGCCCGCTCCATCTTGAGCGGGGCAAGTTCGGCGCTTACGGCCTTGTCCAATGCCTTGGCGTGTTTGGTGCGCGCCGCACTCAGCGCATCAGCGGCCTTGGCATAGGCGGCTTCGGCCTCCGACAGGCTACGACGCAATTCGGCCAGATCGGCGTCGCCTGCATCCAGCGCCGCCAGCTTGGCGCGCAGGGTGTCCGCGAATGCCGCCAGATCGTCGGGGGCCACATCATGTTTGCGGGCCAGTGCGCGGATGGCGAAAAGGCGTTCTTCGGCGTCTTCCAGATCAACGGGATTGAACGACAGTCCGTCGATGGCCGCGACGATGCCCGACTGCGCATCGTCCAGTTCCACCATCGCGCGGCCCAATGCGGCCAAGGGTGCTTCAAGCGTGCCTTCGGCCTTGTCGGCGGCCCCGTCGAGCCAGCGCATGGCATTGCTCATGGCCCCTTCGGCGCCGTCGTACCCGAGTGCATCATAGGCCTTGACCACATCATCGCGGATGCGCTCAGCCGCTTGCATCAGCCGCCGTTTGGTGTCCAATTGTGCTTCTTCGCCGGGCTCAGGGGCCAGCACGTCAAGCTCGCTCACCGCATGGCGCAGAAATTCCTCTTCGGCACGGATCGCCTCCATGCCCGCCTCTGCGGCGTCCAAAGCCTTGCGCGCCTTGCCTTGTGTGGTCCAGGCCTTGCGCACCTTGGCCCGCGCACCGTCCAGCGCGCCAAACGCATCCAATATGTCGCGGTGCCCGCGCGGGTTCAAAAGCCCCCGATCATCATGCTGACCGTGCAGTTCCACCAGAGTTTCAGACAGCGCGCGCAGCACCTCGCCCGAACAGCGCCGGTCATTGACCCATGCCGTCTTGCGCCCGTCAGCCGTGTTGATGCGCCGCAGAATCAACTCCGCGCCGCCGGGCAAGCCTGCCTCTTCCAGAACTGCATGAGCCGGGTGATCCGCGTCCAGATCGAACCACGCAGTGACCTCGCCCTGTGCCGCACCCTGCCGAACCAGATCGGCCCGCCCGCGCCATCCCAGCACGAAACCAAGCGAATCCAGCAAGATCGACTTGCCCGCCCCAGTTTCCCCGGTCAGCACGTTCAGACCAGGCTGAAACGCAAGTTCCAGCCGGTCGATGATCAGCATGTCCGAGATATCAAGCCCGCGCAGCATCCGTTTACCCAGAGAGGTCGGTGGCCCGCACCGAGATTACAGCCAGCGGCCCTGGATCATCTGGCGATAGATCTGCCGCAGCCATCCGTCCCCTGCCGCCTCAAGCTCAAGTCCGCGCCCGGTCAGCAATTTGTAACTGTCTTCGTACCAATCGGTGGAGCGGTAGTTATAGCCAAGAATAGCACCAGCGGTCTGCGCCTCGTCGGTCAGGCCCAGCGAAAGATAGGCCTCGACCAGCCGGTGCAACGCCTCGGCGGTGTGACTGGTGGTCTGGAAATCCTCGACCACCACGCGGAATCGATTGATCGCAGCACCATAGTGTTCCCGCTTCAGATAATAGCGCCCAATTTCCATTTCCTTGCCCGCCAGGTGGTCAAAGGCGAGGTCGAACTTCAGAATCGACGATTTGGCATAGTCGCTGTCCGGGTACCGTTCAATCACATCGCGCAGCGATTGCAGCGCCTGAAAGGTCAGACCCTGATCGCGGCCCACTTCGTCGATCTGGTCATAGTAGCTGAGCGCCAGAAGATATTGCGCATAGGCCGCATCATCGTCATCGGGATAGAAATCGATGAAACGTTGCGCGGCGGACCGGCTGTTGGGGTAATCCTTGTCGCGGTGATAGGAAAACGCCTGCATGATCAAGGCACGCTTGGCCCAGTCGGAATAGGGATAAAGCCGCTCGATCTCGGAGAAATAAAACGCTGCCTGATCCGGCTTGCGCCGCTCCAATTCGTATTCACCCCGCTCGAAAATCTGCTGCGCGGTATAGGTCTCCAGCGGGATTTCCTGCGGATTGAAAAGACTGCCGTTGGTTGGGCGATCGCGCCCATCACCACAAGCTGCCAGCATGGCAACGACGGCCAATGCCCCCAAGGCCCGGGATCCACGCATCTTACGCGCTTTGCCGATGGTCATGTCTTGCCATCCTCACAGCTTTCACACCGCCCGTTCGAGGGCTTATTAGGACGTCTCTAGCACATTAATTTGTGGTGCAAAACGCCCTTTGCGCCCCTGCGGTATCAGAATGACGTCAGAAGGTCAGGCAACCTGGGGAATTTCATCCCAATGCAGGCCATAGCCCGGCAGGCGGGAGGCCTGGATTTCATCGCACACGATCATGCGCACCGCGTCCGGCGTGGCAAAAACCTTGCGCAACAAGGTGTTGGTCAGCGAATGACCCGCACGCACACCGGTGTAATGTCCGATCAGCGGCGCACCGGCCAGCGCCAGATCCCCCAGCGCATCCAGCATCTTGTGGCGCACGGGTTCGTCCGCATGACGCAGACCACCGGGGCTCAAAACCTTGTCACCGTCAAATACCACCGCGTTCTTGCCGGGCGCACCGCCCAGGGCCAGGCCATTGGCCTGCATCGCGGTCACATCCGCCTGGCGGCAGAAGGTGCGGCTGTCGCTCAATTCGCGGGCAAAGCTGCCGTTCGCCATGTTCAGTGACAATGCCTGACGGCCAATTGCAGCGTCCGAGAAATCGATCTGAAAATCGATACGCATCTCGTGGGAAGGCGCAAACGTTGCGCGGGCATCCCCTTCGGAGACGGACACTTCTTTCATGATCTCGAAAGCGCGCACAGGCGCGGCAAGCCTGCGCACGCCGCGTTGCATGATCCCACGCACGAAGGGCACGGCGGATCCATCAAGGATCGGCACTTCGGGACCATCGATTTCAATCAGGGCGTTGTGCACGCCGCAACCTGCGAGGGCCGCCATCACATGTTCGACCGTGGATACGGTCACGCCAGCCGCGTTTTGCAACTTGGTGCACAGCGGCGAGCGGTTGACCACGTCCCAGCGTGCAGGGACCATGCGATCGCCCGTGGAAATATCGGTGCGCACAAACCAGATCCCGTGCTCGGCCATCGCCGGGCGCAAAGTCAGCGTCGCAGGCTGGCCGGAATGAAGGCCAGTGCCAGCAAAGCTGATCGGAGATTTCAAGGTCGTCTGCACGAAGGCACCGCATGTTTGTTTTTGTTGCAGTAGAGGTACGTGGCGCAGGGGCTTGTCACAACTCAATCTTTGCAACGTTATGAAACATGGCGTTTCAGCATCGGCAAGATAACGCTAACGCTCGCGTAAGCCTATGATCCAAAACAAAAAAGGGCCGCCCAAGGCGACCCTTTTTGTGTTGTGTAACGCGGCGTCAATTCGCTTGGCGGCGCAGGAAGGCGGGAATTTCGATCCGTTCCTGATCGGGATCGGCGGCCTGTGTCGGCTGTGGCGCCGGGGCCGCCCCTTGCGCGGGCGCCGGTGCGGATTGCACCGGAGGCTGCTGGCGCGCAGGCTGAGGTGCCGCGCGTTCACCTTGTGGCTGCTGGCCGTCGCCGTGACCCGTCATCCGGTTGATCAGCGTGTTGATGCCAAAACGGGGACGATCCGCCGCTGCGGAAGCAGCAGGCTGTTGCGGCTGTGCCGGCGCGGCGGGCGCAGGTGCGGCACGCTCGGCGGCGGCGCGCAAACGATCCAGCGCTTCTGGCGACGGGGTACCGGGCGCAGGCGCGCGCGGGGCTACGAACGTTTCCGGCTCAGCTTCGAGCGCATCCTGCTGCGGTTCAAAGGCTGCAACCTGCGGCTGGTAGGCCGGTGGGGGCAGATCGTCGGCTTCCTGCTCGCCGGCAAAGATATCCTCGGCCATGTCCTCGGCGGCGGCCTGTTGCACGTCCAACCCCTCGAACAACGAAGGTTCTTCGGCGGCTTGCGCCACTTCGGTTTGCGCAACCTCTGGCATTGCCTCTGCGGCAGGTGCCTCAGTTGGGGCCGCTGCGGGAACGCTTTGCGCCAGAGGGGCAGACATGGAGCGGCGTGGCACCGGAATGTCGCTCTGGACGTCCACGGCATCGATACCGGTGGCGACAACGCTGACGCGCATGGTGCCTTCCATCGCGGTGTCGAGGGTAGAACCCACGATGATGTTCGCCTCGGGGTCGACTTCCTCGCGGATGCGGTTGGCCGCCTCGTCCAGTTCAAAGAGGGTCAGGTCGTGCGCGCCGGTGATGTTGATCAGAACGCCTTTCGCTCCGCGCAGGCTGATTTCGTCCAGCAGCGGGTTGGCAATGGCCTTCTCGGCGGCTTGGATCGCGCGATCTTCGCCATCGGCCTCGCCCGTGCCCATCATCGCCTTGCCCATTTCGTCCATCACGGCGCGCACATCGGCAAAGTCGAGGTTGATCAGGCCCGGACGTACCATCAGGTCGGTCACGCCCTTCACACCTTGGTACAACACATCGTCGGCCATGCTGAACGCTTCGGTGAAGGTGGTCTTTTCGTTGGCCAGCCGGAACAGGTTCTGGTTGGGAATGATGATCAGCGTGTCGACGACCTTTTGCAGCGCATCGACGCCGTCTTCGGCCTGACGCATCCGCTTTGCGCCTTCAAACTGGAACGGCTTTGTCACGACGCCCACGGTCAGAACGCCCAGCTCGCGCGCGGCTTGTGCGATGATCGGCGCAGCCCCGGTTCCGGTGCCCCCGCCCATGCCCGCAGTGATGAAACACATGTGCGCGCCCGCCAGATGGTCGACGATCTGCTCGATGCTTTCCTCGGCCGCGGCGGCACCCACTGTCGCCCGCGCGCCCGCACCCAGTCCTTCGGTGACCTTGATGCCCAGTTGCACGCGGCTGTTGGCACTGGATTGCTGCAGCGCCTGTGCGTCCGTGTTGGCCACGACAAAATCAACGCCATCAAGCTGCTTTTCGATCATGTTGTTGACCGCGTTGCCGCCTGCCCCGCCAACACCAAATACGGTGATCTTGGGTTTCAGTTCTTCCTGACCGGGCATCGAAAGGTTCAATGTCATAGCTATGTCCGCCTGTTCTGATCCGCGTTCGCGGGTGTTTTTGTGCCTAAATTGCGACAATCCTATCGGTATTGGCCGCAATCGTCACGTCAATTCTGGGAACAGACCGCAAAATATTGACTGTTTTCGGGCAAAAAACGCGGGATTTCGCCGATCACACCGTATGATGTGGTCGCAAGGGACCGTCCCGCCCCATGAGGGAGAGAATCTCTTGTGGCAGCAGAATCTCAACCCCCGATTGAACCTCTTACCAGTTGTCGCGGAACCACCGCACCGCACGGCGCAGAGACCGGGCCGGATAGCGGTCGGCGGGAATGTCGAAATCCCACCATTCGTCTTGTGGATGCGCCGCAAAGAGAGACAGTCCCACGGCGCTGGCAAAGCTGGGGCCGGTCGCGGCCTGCGGCAGCCCGTGTACGCGCAATGGGCGGCCCAGACGCACTTGCTGGCCCAGGATTTTTGACGCCAACCCGTCAAGGCCGGGGATCTGGCTGCCGCCACCGGTCAGGACAATCTGCTGGCTTGGCAGGTGGTCAAAACCCGCCGCATCCAGACGCGCACGCACCTCTTCCAAGATCTCTTCGACACGCGGGCGCATGATGCCGATCAGTTCGGCACGACTTGCCGTGCGGCGGTCGTGTTCATAGTCGCCCGTGTCGCCACCGATCTCGATCATCTCGCGGTCGTCCATCCCGGTGGCATGGACCCCGCCATAGAATGTCTTGATCCGTTCGGCGTTGGCCATGGGCACCTGCAGCCCCATCGAGATATCGGAGGTGACGTGATCGCCGCCCATGCGCACCGCATCGGCATAGATCATGTGTTTCTTGATAAAGACCGACACACCAGTGGACCCGCCGCCCAGATCGATGCAGGCGGCCCCCAGTTCCTGTTCATCCTCGACCAGCGCGGCAATGCCCGACGCATAGGCCGAGCTGGCGATGCCCGCCAGTTCCAGGTCACAGCGTTTGATACAGTGCGCCAGATGCTGCACGGCGGCGGCATCCACGGTCAGCATGTGCATGTCCACCGACAGCTGGTGGCCCAATTGGCCGCGCGGATCGCTCAGGCCCGAACGATGGTCGAGCGCGAAGTTCACGGGCTGCGCATGCAGCACCTCGCGGCCCTCGCCGTAGTCGGGCACATCGCAGCGCGACAGCACGCGGGCCACATCCTGTTCGGTGACCACCTCGCCTTCGAGGTCCAGTTGCGCGTCCAGCCCATAGCTGCGCGGCTCGGCTCCGCCAAAGCAGGCAATAACGTGATCCACGCGAATGCCCGCCATCTTCTGCGCGGCCTGCAAGGCGGTCCTGATGGCGCGTTCGGTTTCGCCCATGGCGCAAATTTCGCCAAAGCGGACGCCGCGCGACCGGGTCGTCGCGGCACCGATCACGCGGAACCCCGATTGTCCGGCCAGCGATCCGATCTCGCCGCCTTCGTCCATGCGCGCGCTGCCGTCAAAACGCAGCACCAGACAGGCGATTTTCGAACTGCCCACGTCCAGAATAGCCACCACGCCGCGTTGCATCGCGATCTTGCGCATGTTTCGCATGCTGCGCTGGCTGTCATACAAGTCCATCATACCGTCACTGTCCGTTCAACTCGATCTCTTTGATCCGCCACCATTCTTGCGTGGCCGCCTTGTTCATCCGTACCGTCGGGCGCTTGGCCAGACGCATGTCCACCCGCGCCACATCACGGCTCAGCACGTCTTGCGCACCCTCAAGGGCGATCACCCGCTCCAACGCACGCACCGCACCGAACTCGGGCAGAAGGATGCGTTGGTTGCGGTCCAGAACCACGTCCCAGCGCCGTTCGCCCATCCGCACCACCCCGCGCAGGAGCGGACCCAGAGGGGCCGCCGCGTCGATCAGGGCCAGCGCCTCGGCCACATCGTGGTTGGCCCCTTCGCCCGCCACCAAGGGCAGATCGGGACGCAACGCGCGGCGGGCAATGGTGTCGATGTGCTGGCCTGTTGCGTCGATCAGGGTCAGCCCCTCGGGCTGCCGCCAGATTGCCACCGGCACACGCGGCACCACGTCGACCTGAAGGATGCCGCCGGGGCGCACGCGCACGCTGGCCTCCTTGACCGGGTCCAGTGCGGTGATGGTCAGGCGGATCTGTTCCAGATCCAGATCGAAAGAGCTGAGCGGAAAGTCGAGCGGCACAACTGCGCGCACGTCTTCGGCCACCGTTTGGGGCGCGCCGTCGATCGCCATCATCTGGACCATGAATTCGGGGCGTTCCTCGATGCTGGCGCGCACTTCGGCCACCTGATCGGTGATGCGCGCCTGCCGCGCTGGATCGGACAGCCAATAAGTACCCCCCGCCAGCGCGATCACGAATGGCGCCCCGACCCGCAGGCCAAAGCGGAAGCCCGGCGTCAGCATCAACCGCTGCAGCCGCCACGCCCAACGCGAAGGGGCGGGATCGGCCTTGGACGCGGCCTTGCGGCGGGTGGCAATCAACGCTGGCATGACGCGTCCTCCACCATCCATGCACAAAGCTCAGGAAAAGAGATACCGCAGTGCTGCGCCTGTTCCGGAGTCAGCGACGTGGCGGTCATGCCCGGCTGCGTGTTGGTTTCCAGCAGGATCAGGCCGTCCGCACCGCGCGCCTCGTCCCAGCGGAAATCGGTGCGGCTGACGCCCCGGCATCCCAGTGCCTGATGCGCGCGCAGGGCATAGTCCATGCACAGATCGAAAATCTCGGACGGGACATCGGCGGGCAGTACGTGGTGCGACCCACCCTCCTTGTACTTGGCGTCATAGTCGTACCAACCGGTTGTCACGATGTCGGTCACGGTCAGCGCACGATCGCCCATGACCGTGGTGGTCAGCTCGCGGCCCGGAGCAAAGGCTTCGACCATCACCCATTCGGGCATGTCATCGGCCAGTTGCGGCGGGCCGTTGTTTTCTGCGCCCACAAGGTAGACGCCAACGGAAGACCCTTCGTTGTTGGGTTTGACCACGTAGGGCGGTGCCATGACATGGCTGGCGCGCACGTCGGATGCGCGTGCAATGATGCTGTCCACCACTGGCAGGCCCGCAGCCCGATACGTGTCCTTGCTGCGCTGTTTGTCCATTGCGAGGGCCGAGGCCAGAACCCCGGAATGCGAATAGGGAATGCCCATCCATTCCAGAAGGCCCTGCACACAGCCATCTTCGCCCCAGCGGCCATGCAAGCAATTGAGAACGGCAATGGGCGCCACATCCTGCAGAACGTTACAAAGGTCGGGGCCTGCATCGACCTCGACCGTTTCAAATCCTGCGTCCCGCAAGGCGGCGGCGCATGCGCGCCCAGTGGACAGCGAAACCTCGCGTTCAGCCGAGGGGCCACCCATTAACACCGCCACTTTCGGGGTTGTCCTGCTCGACTGACCCACCGTGGTGCCTCTATGTCCCGGACCTTTCGAGAGGTCCTTCATTATTGTCGTTTTCGACGTTTGGTCGGGTCGCCGGTGCGGCCCTTTCACCCTGCGGTGGTGCCTGTGAACCCTACCCCGGCTCACCCACCCGCATGATTTCCCATTCTAGCGTGATACCGCTTGAATCGTAAACCTTTTTTCGCACCTCTTCACCCAGACCCTCAAGGTCCGCCGCCGTGGCCCCGCCTGCGTTGATCAGGAAGTTGGAGTGCTTTTCGCTCATTTGTGCGCCGCCGCGCCGTGCGCCGCGCATGCCTGCATCGTCGATGACCTTCCACGCCTTGAGGTCATGCACGTCATCCGCGCGCCCTGTGCTGGAAAAGCCTGCGGGGTTGCGAAAGGTGCTGCCCGCACTGCGGTCCTTGGTTGGTTGGGTCTCGTCGCGCTTTTGCAATTGATCCGCCATGCGCTGGTGCAGCGCCTCCGGGTCGCCCTTGGGGCCTTTGAACGTGGCTTGGGTCAGGACCGCGCCCTCGGGCAGGTCGGACTGGCGGTAGCGAAAGTTGAGAGCGTCGGGCGAAAGCGTGCGCACCGTGCCATCGCGCAGCACCACGGTGACGCTTTGCAGCACATCGGCGGTATAGCTGCCGTAGCAGCCTGCGTTCATGCGTACCGCCCCGCCGACGCTGCCGGGGATGGTGCGCAGAAAGGTGAGGTCAACGCCTGCATCCGCCGCGCGGCGCGCCACATGGGCATCCAGCGCCGCGGCGCCGGCCACGACCGTGTCGCCCTCGACCGTGATCTGGTTGAACCCGCGCCCCAGCCGGATCACTATAGCCCGCAGGCCGCCATCGCGCACGATCAGGTTGCTGCCCACGCCCATGGGAAAGACCGGCACATCATCAGGCAATGCACGCAGAAAATCGGCCAGGTCTTGCACATCCGCAGGCTGGAACAGCCAATCGGCAGGCCCACCCACACGCAGCCATGTCAGATCATCAAGCGCGCGTTGGGCCGTCAGCTTGCCGCGCACGGGGGGAAGAGTGGTTTGAGTCATGTCGCAGGCAGTTACTTCACTTTGGCCACGTGCGAAAGGCTCAGGCGGATTGATCTGCGTGGCCGCGCAGGCGGCGCACCAGCCAGCCCAGCCAAAAGCACGTACTCAGAAACAGGCCCAGTGACAACAGCAACATCAGCGCAAGCACCTGCGTGGGTGCAAAACCAAGACCGGCCCAGATCACGCCTCCCATCGCCACAAGGCTGAGCGGCACGAAATAGAGAAACAGGCGCACCCTGCCCTTGATCCCGAACCACAGGGCAATGACGCCCAAGATGATCATGGGCCACATATGCACCAGCAGCGTCATTGCGACGACACCCGGCGGCGCAGCCATCGGCCAAGGTAGATCACCGGCCAGCGCAGCACGGACATCCCCGCCGCCAGCACCAGAAGGCCAACCCACGGGCCGTTCTGCCATGTGACATAGCCCACCAGCGGAATGCCGATGGCAATCAGCAGATAGGCGTTGCGCCAGTGGTAATCGCGGCTGGGCGTCATCGCCAGCACATTGGCCACCAGCGCCCAAAAGCAGGCCAGGATCAGGGACAGGGTCATTTCGGCATCTCCTCGGGGCCGCGCGCAAGTCTTTGCGCGGTTTCTGTATTTCCGGTCAGCCGCGCCCACATGTAGCGCAGCGGGTTGCGGAACATCGACAAGAACGCAAAGGCCCCCAGAACCGCCGCCCACCACGACACGTCGCGGCCGATGAAAAAGATCAGCACCGGCGCGGCCAGCAACAAGGTGACCCCCGGCACGTATTGGTACCGCATGGGCAACATTGCCACCACGGTGCTGGCCAGTACCCAGGCAACGCAAAGCAACAGCAAAAGCATTAAAAACTCCCTGCAATGGAGGCGGCAAAGGTGCCGAGACATGCAATCACGCCCAACCACGGCACGTAGTCCGGCACGTCGAAGGGCGATTTTGGCTCGCGGCGTTTCAGGCCGATCAGGGCCGCGTTGACGATGGCAAAGACAATCAGAAGCGCCAGCGTGGTCACCTCGGCCAGCGTCGCCACCGGCAGCGTGAGCGCAGAGGCGGACACCGCGACGCCCACCACCACCGACCCCAGAACCGGCGTGCCAAAGCGCGCAGAGGTGGCGCGAAACGGACGCAACAGCGGCGAGCGTTTGGCCAGCCCGTAAAACACGCGGCTGGCCATGACGATCTGTGCCAGAACACCGTTCAGGGCTGCTGCCACGGCGATGGCCGACAAAAAGACGGCACTGCCGGTGGTCCCCGCCTCCCAAACCAGCGCCAGCGGGCGTTCGGACACCCCCAAAACCTCGCGCGGGACCGCGCGGACCGCCGCCAGGGAGACCAGCGTATAAAGCAGCGCGGTGATCGCCAGCGCCCAGATGATCGCGCGGGGCATGGTGCGCGCCGGATTGCGGGACTCTTCGGCCATGTTCACCATGTCGTCGAACCCGATGAAGGCGAAAAAGGCAAAAAGCGTGGCCCCCGCCACCCCGGCCCATTCGATGGATGGCAGAGGCATGGACCATTCGGCCACGGGCGGCGCGTTGAAGCCCGCCCAGATCACCAGCATCAGGCCAATGACCTCGACCACCGTCAGGATGGCGGCAAAGGCAAGGCTTTCCAGCACGCCCACGATGGCAATCAGTGTCAGACCCGCGCCAAGGCCCATAACGCTCCACGTGAAGGGCAGATCGACAAAGGACGTCAGGTACCCGACCCCACCGCGCAGCACCGCGGCGGCGGCCACGGTGCCTGCGATGATGTTGATCGCCCCCACCAGCACGGCAAGCCAGTGCATCTTGAGGCCCACCTCGACATAAGAGCTGTCACCGGCGGCTTCGGGAATGCGGGCGCTGAGTTCGGAAAAGCTGAGCGCAGAGGGAACTGCGACCAATCCGGCCAGAACAAAGGCCAGAGGCGCCCACATGCCTGCGGCCCCTGCGGCAGCACCAGTCAGAACATAGATCCCCGCCCCCACCATCACGCCCACACCGTAGGCTGTCAGCAGCCCCGGTCCGATCCGGCGTTTGAGGGCGGTCTCTGTCATGCAGCGCCCTTTTGCAGACGTGCGGGCAAGCCGATGGCCCAAGTGCTGATTGTCCCAGCCCCAAGGCACACCACCATGTCACCGGGCCGCGCCTGTTCGCGCACCAGCCGTTCCAGATCGTTCTCGTCGGTCACGGCGCGCGCGTGGCGATGGCCGTGACGGATCAGGCCTTCGACAAGGTCATCACGACTGGCGCCGGGAATAGGCGCTTCGCCCGCGGCGAACACCTCGGCGATGCCCACCACGTCGGCATCATTGAAACAGGCACAAAATTCGTCAAAGTGATGCGACAGGCGCGTATAGCGGTGTGGTTGGTGCACGGCGATCACACGACCTTCGGTCGCTTGCCGCGCGGCCTTGAGAACGGCGGCGATTTCGACCGGGTGGTGGCCGTAGTCGTCAATGATGGTCACGCCCTGCACTTCGCCCACGCGGGTAAAGCGGCGGTTGACCCCGCCAAAATTGGCCAGTGCCGTGCGAATTTCATCGGCCTTCATGCCCAGATGCCGCGCCACCGCAATGGCTGACAGCGCGTTCGAGACGTTGTGATCGCCAGGCATTGGCAGGCTGCACCCTTCGATCACCTGATCCTCGGCTTGCAGCGCCACGTCGAAGTGCGCCACGCCCGCCTTGTAGGTCAGGTTGATCGCGCGCACGTCTGCCTGGGCGTTAAAGCCATAGGTCACCACGCGACGGTCAGTGATCTTGCCCACCAGCGCCTGCACGTCCGGATCGTCGGTGCAGCACACGGCCAACCCGTAGAACGGAATGTTCGACACGAAATCAAGGAACCCGCGGTGCAGGTTTTCCTCGGTGCCCCAGTGTTCCATATGCTCGGGGTCGATGTTGGTTACGATGGCGATGGTCGCGGGCAGCCGGTTGAAGGTCCCGTCGCTCTCATCCGCCTCGACCACCATCCATTCGCCCTCGCCCTTGCGCGCATTGGAGCCGTAGGCGTGGATGATGCCGCCGTTGACCACCGTGGGGTCGAACTTGCCCTCGTCCAGAAGGGCCGCGACCATGGTGGTGGTGGTGGTCTTGCCGTGCGTGCCTGCCACCGCGATGTTGGATTTCAGGCGCATCAGTTCGGCCAGCATTTCGGCCCGGCGCACGATGGGCAGGCCGCGTGCGCGGGCTGCGTCAAGTTCGGGGTTGCCGGGTTTGATCGCGGACGAGATCACAACAACCTCGGCGTCCTCGATGTTTTCGGCCCGCTGCCCTTCGAAGATGAGCGCCCCCAGATCGTGCAAACGGTCTGTGATTTTCGAGGTTTTCAGGTCAGAGCCCTGCACCACATAGCCGTGATTGAGCAGCACTTCGGCGATGCCCGACATGCCGATGCCGCCGATGCCGACGAAGTGAATGGGGCCCACGTCTCCGGGCAGTTTGGTGGCGGCGTTCATGGCGCGGTTCCTTTGTGGGCAAGCGTTTCCACGAGGTCGGCAAGGTCTGCGGCGGCGTCGGGTCTGGCTTGTGAATGGGCAGCGTTGGCCATTTGCAAGGCGCCACCCGGATTGTCCAGAACCATCTGGATCTGTGCCGTCAGGCTTTCAGGCGTCAGCGCGGATTCCGGCACCAGAATGGCGCCACCTGCCTCGACCAGCCCGCGCGCATTGGCGGTCTGGTGATCGCCCGTGGCCGCAGCAAAGGGGATCAGCACCGAAGGCCGCCCGATCACCGCGATGTCGGCGACGGACGACGCGCCCGAGCGGCTTATGACAAGCTGCGCCTCGGACATGCGGCGCGGCACATCGTGAAAGAAAGGTTGCACATCGGCGGCGATACCGGCCTCGGCGTACGCTTGGGTCACGCGCACCTCATCCTCGCCGCGTGCCTGATGGCTGACGCGGATGTTGCGCAGCATCTCGGGCGGCAGGGCGGCAATGGCCGCAGGCACCACATCCGACAGGATGCGGGCGCCCTGGCTGCCGCCGATCACCAGAAGCTCCATGGGATAGTCCCCCGGCGCGATATAAGCTGCGCCCGATTTCTCAAGCACAGCGCGGCGCACGGGGTTGCCCACGTGCACGCCCTCGACCCCTTCGGGCAGGTCGGTGGGCCACGTGCCGCAGGCCACGGCCTCGACCCGCTTGGCAAACAGCTGATTGACCCGGCCCAGCACGCCGTTCTGTTCGTGGATCATGCGCGGGATGCGCAGCACGGTGGCCGCCGCCATCGCGGGGATCGACGGGTATCCGCCAAAGCCCACGACCACCGAAGGCCGGTCGCGCCGCATCTTCCACATGGCTGCGGCCACGCCCCCCGCGATGCGGAAGGGCACAGCCGCCTTGGCCGCCAGACCGCCACGCGCAAATGTGGCACTGCTGATTTCCTCGATTTGCACGGTATGGGGAAAGCCACCCGTGTAGCGCGCGCCGCGCCCATCGGTGCTGAGCTTGACGCGCCAGCCGCGTGCCAGCATCACCTCGGCCAGCGATTGCGCGGGGAACATATGCCCGCCGGTGCCACCGGCCGCGATCAGCAACAGCGGCGCGGTCATCGCCAGCGCCCCCGGCCCAGAAGGTCGCTGATTTCACCCTGTGGCCGTGTGCGTGTAAAGGCCAGAAGCATCCCCAGCGCGATGCCGCTGGCAATCACCGAGGATCCGCCGTAGCTGACAAAGGGCAAGGTCATGCCCTTGGCGGGCAGCAGGCGCACGGCCACGCCCATGTTGATCATCGCCTGCACGCCGAACACGCAGGCCAAACCGGTGCCCGCCAACCGGATGAACGGATCGCGTTCGCGCACCAGCCGCAACAGCGACCGCACCACCACGCCCGCATAAAGCGCGATAATGAACAGCACAAGGATCAGCCCATATTCTTCGGCCGCAACGGCAATGATGAAATCTGTGTGCGCATCAGGCAGCGACCATTTCACCTGCCCCTCGCCCACGCCCACGCCGAAAAGCCCACCTTCGCGGATCGCGTTGGTGGCATATCCAAGCTGCGTCGTCGGATCGACATCGGCGCTCAGAAATCCATCGATGCGGCGGGCAAAGTGTTCGGAGTTGGAATAGGCGAAGGCCCCGCCCACCACCACCAGCCCCGCCATGCCCACCAAAACCAGCATTGGTGCGCCCGCCACGAAATACATCACGCCCCAGCCGAAGAGTATCAGGCAGGCCTGACCGAAATCGGGCTGCAACACCAACATCAGAACGATCGTGACACAAAGGATGAAAGACCATGTGCGCCCGGGCGGGCCATTAATTTCCTGCCCCGCGGCCAGCATCCACGCGGCCACCACGACAAAGCCGGGCTTGAGGAATTCGGACGGCTGCACGGAGGCAAAGCCCAGCGAATACCAGCGCATCGCGCCCTTGCCGAAGTCGGTGCCGAAGAACGGCAACAGTGCCAACGCCACGAAGGTCACGACAAAGCCCAGAACCGCGAGACGCCGCACCAAGACGGGCGACATCATCGACGTGAGGCACATCGCCACCAGCGCCATGCTGCCGAAAAGCGCCTGCTTCTGGACATAATGGAAAGGTTCAAAGCCGTTCTTGGCGGCCAAGGGGGGCGACGCGGCCAGCCCCAGCAAAAGTCCCACGGCAAAGAGGATCAGGATGCACGACATCGACCACATGTCGATCGTACGCCACCATTTCGGCAGGATCGGTTCGCCTTCGCGCACCGGAACTGCGCCATACACCATCTCAGTCATGGAACACCGCCTAACACTGCCTCATACCGCCCCTTTGCGGGGTCTGAGCGTCATTGTAGCGTCAAATTGGCCTTGGGGCTAGCCCGTTTCCGCCCCGCCCCTGCGGCACCGGGTTTCTTGACGCTGACCCGACATTCAGGCAGGGGCAGCCCATGCAGATCGATACGCTTGTCATAGGGGCCGGGGCCGCCGGGATGATGTGCGCCGCCCACGCAGGCGGGCGCGTCATGGTGGTCGACCATGCCAAGGCCCCGGGTGAAAAGATCCGCATTTCGGGTGGTGGGCGGTGCAATTTCACCAACATGTATTGCAGCCCGGACGCCTTTTTGTCGGCCAATCCGCATTTCGCGAAATCCGCGCTTGCGCGCTACACCCAATGGGATTTCATTGACCTTGTGGACCGTCACGGCATCCCCTGGCATGAAAAGACTCTGGGGCAGCTCTTTTGCGACACCTCGGCCAAGGACATCGTGGCGATGCTGCGCGACCTGATGCAGGCGGCGGGTGTTGATCTGCGGCTGAAGACTTCCGTGCGCGACATTCAGCGCAGTGGCGAAGGGTTTCGCGTGGCGCTGGAGGATGACAGCGGGGCGGTTTCGGTTGAGGCGCGCCACGTGGTGCTGGCTTCGGGCGGCAAATCCATTCCCAAGATGGGGGCCACGGGCCTTGCCTATGACATTGCGCGGCAATTCGGGCTGGCGGTGACAGACACCCGCCCTGCCCTTGTGCCCTTCACCTTTGCCGAGAACCGCTTCGCGCCGCTGGCGGGTGTCGCGGCTCCGGCGCGGGTGAGTGCGGGTGAAACCAGTTTTGACGAAGCGGTGCTGTTCACCCATCGTGGGCTGTCCGGTCCGGCGGTGCTGCAAGCGTCGTCCTACTGGCGCGAAGGCCAACCCATCGCGCTGAACCTCGACCCGGAGGCGCAAATGTTCGAGGCTTTGCGCACGCGGCGGCAGGAGCATGGGCGGCGCAACCTGTCCACCGAACTGGCGACGCTGTTGCCTGCGCGTCTGGTTGAACATCTGGCCGCCGATATGCCGATGCAGGGCAATCTGGCGGATCAATCCGACAAGGCGCTTGAGGCCCTGATTGGCCGTTTGCAGGATTGGCAGATGGTGCCGTCGGGCACCGAAGGCTACCGCACGGCCGAGGTGACCTTGGGCGGCATCGACACCGACGGGCTGTCCTCGACCACGATGGAGGCCAAGGCGGTGCCGGGGCTATATGTTATTGGCGAAGCGGTGGATGTAACGGGCTGGCTGGGTGGGTACAATTTCCAGTGGGCGTGGTCGTCGGGCATGGCGGCGGCACGGGCGATTGCATCGCGGTAAGCGTCCGCACGGGTGGGCGCGTGCCTGCCGCTGGCGCGACAGGCGGGTCATAGTTCAAACCCCTAGCCGCGCCTGCACTTCGGCAATGAAGTCCTCGCCGCGTTTCTCGAAGCTGTCGTATTGGTCAAAGCTGGCCGCTGCCGGGGCCAGCAACACGACCTCGCCCTCCTGCGCATCGGCCATCGCCGCCGCAACCGCCTCGGCCATGGTGGTACACACCTGCGCCTCGACCTCAAGCTGCATGGCAAACTGCGCCGCCTCGCGCCCGATCACATAGGCCTTGCGCACGGACCCCGAGACCGCGTTCAGCGCCTGCAGTCCACCGTCTTTCTCAAGTCCGCCACAGATCCACCGGATGTCCTCAAAGGCCTGCAAGGCCTTGGCCGCGCTGTCGATGTTGGTGGCCTTGCTGTCGTTCACGTAACGCACGCCATCCGCCTCGGCGATCAACTGGCTGCGGTGCGGCAGACCGCCGAAACCGTGGAACGCCGCCTCGATCACGCGCGGGGCCAGGCCCAGCGTGCGGCAGGCCGCGTAAGCGGCGCAGGCGTTCTGATGGTTGTGCGATCCGGGCAGGCCCGCGATCCCGCGCAGGTCGATCGACGCCACCTGCTTGCCCTTTCGGTATTCCGACAGGAACCCCTTGCGCGCAAAGACCTGCCACCCCGGCCCCGTCAGCTTGCGCGCCACCGACACGCGGATCACCCGGTCATCGGTCGGCCCTTCGGCCAGTTGCCCGGCCAGAAACCGCCCCTCGTCCTCGTCCACGCCGATGATGGCACGGTCCGGCCCGCCTTCGGCAAAGAGCCGCCGCTTGGCTGCAAAATACCCACCCATGCCTGCATGGCGGTCGAGGTGATCGGGGCTGAGGTTGGTGAACACCGCCACATCCGGCGTCAGGCTGCGCGCCAGATCGGTCTGGTAGGAACTAAGCTCCAACACCACCACGCCCCCGTCACGCGCCGGGTCGATATCCAGCACCCCGCGCCCGATGTTACCGGCAAGCTGGCTGTCGCGCCCCACGCTTTCCATGATGTGATGAATAAGCGCCGATGTTGTCGATTTGCCGTTCGACCCGGTCACAGCGATGACCTGCGGGGCAACGTCAAAGCTGTCCCACTCCGAAGTGGCGAAGGACTGGAAGAAAAGGCCGATGTCGTTGTCCACCGGCACGCCCGCCTCCTGGGCGGCGGCGATCACCGGGTTCGGCGCGGGGTAAAGATGCGGGATGCCGGGGCTGACGATCAAGCGCGCGATGTTGGCAAAGGCGTCTGCGGATTTGAACGCTTTGCAGGCAAACCCCTCCGCCTCGGCCTTGGCACGGGCGGCTTCGTTGTCATCCCAGCAGATGGGCGTGGCTCCGCCCTCGCGCAACGCGCGCGCAGCGGACAGGCCGGACCGGCCAAGCCCCAGAACGGCGACGGTCGCGCCCGACAATCCTTTGACTGCGATCATGTCGCACCTGCGCGTTCAATCAACAGCTCAACCGCTTCACTGACCCGGTCAGCAGGAACAAAAATGTGGTCATGCGCAAAACCCGCAACAACATTGCAGGGCATTTCGTGATCAGCCAGCGTCTCGGCAACGGCCGCCGTGAGGCCGACACCGTCCAGTGCCGAGTTCACCTTGAGAATGATCTGTGCCATCGGCATATCGCGGGCAAAACCATGTGCTGCGGCGTCCGCGTCACCGAGGATCATCGACAACCCTTCCGGCTCAAGGATCGTGGCCAGCGCCTTGGACCGTGCCGGATGATCCACCGCGGCCCCGACAAAATGCCAGATGCCATCCTGCGCTTCGGGGTTCATGCCCGAAATCATGGCCTGGCGTTCCTTGACCCGGCGTATCATCACCGCACCTTGAGCGTGGCCAGCCCGATCATCGCGAGGATCAACGAGATGATCCAGAAGCGGATCACGATCTGCGGCTCGGCCCAGCCCTTTTTCTCATAGTGGTGGTGGATCGGCGCCATCAGGAACACGCGCTTGCCCGTGCGCTTGAAATACAGAACCTGTATGATCACGCTGAGCGCTTCGACAACGAAGAGGCCGCCGACGATGGCCAGCACCAGTTCGTGTTTCGTAGCCACGGCAATGGCCCCCAGCGCGCCACCCAAAGCCAGCGACCCGGTGTCGCCCATGAAGACGGCAGCGGGCGGTGCGTTATACCACAAGAACCCAAGGCCACCGCCGAAGATGCCAGCGGTAAAGATCAGGATTTCACCGGTGCCCGGCACGTAATGCACATCAAGGTAGTCGGTGAAATCGACCCGGCCCACCGCGTAGGCGATGATGCCCAGCGTGCCCGCGGCGATCATCACGGGCATGATGGCCAGCCCGTCCAGACCATCGGTCAGGTTGACCGCATTGGCCGCCCCCACGATCACGATGATCGAGAAGGGTACGAACAGGAACCCAAGGTTGATCAGCGTGTCCTTGAAAACCGGCAGGGCCAGTTTGTTTTGCAAGGCTTCGGGGTGATATTGGGCCGCCAGATAGGCCGCGATGCCCGCAATGGCAAAGCCCAGAAGCAGCCGCACCTTGCCCGGCACGCCTGCCGTGGTCTGTTTGCTGACCTTGGCATAATCGTCGGCAAAACCGATGGCGGCAAAGGATACCGTCACGAACAGAACGATCCAGATGAACATGTTGTCGAGCCGCGCCCAAAGCAGTGTCGAGGTCAGTAGCGCCCCCACGATCAACAGCCCGCCCATGGTCGGCGTACCCGCCTTGACGAAGTGCCCCTCGGGACCGTCATCGCGGATGGGCTGGCCCTTGCCCTGCTTGCGCCGCAGCACCGCGATCAGCGGACGACCAAACATGAACCCAAAGAGCAATGCGGTCAGAAACGCACCGCCTGCACGGAAGGTGATGTAGCGAAACAGGTTAAAAAAGTCGCCACCGTCCGACAGTGCGGTCAACCAATAGAGCATTTCAGCAGTCCCAACTCATTATCTTGTGGCCTCTACCTGCTTTTTGCTCAGGTGTCGGCGTTTTCCACCGGATGGCCCATTTTGCGGATTGCGTCAACGACAAGCCCCAATTTCATGCTCAGCGATCCCTTGGCCAGCACCACATCGCCACTGTCCAGACGTGCGCGCAAACCCTGAACCATCTCTTGCGATGTTTCGGTCCAGAGGCCGCGCCGGTGATCGGGAAGCGCGTCGTACAAGTGCCGCATCAGCGGGCCAACGCAGTGCACCTTGTCCACCGATTGCATCGCCCCAAGATCGGCCAGTCCTGAATGCAACGCCTCAGCTTCCGGCCCCAACTCCTTCATATCGCCCAGAAAAGCGATGCGGCGTCCTTTGCTGACACGTCCAATGTCATTGCGGACCGAGGCGGCGGCCAGTACGTCGAGCGCTGCGGCCATGGAGGTGGGATTGGCGTTGTAGCTGTCGTCGATCAATTGCAGGGTCAGGTGAGTTTCAACCGGATCGAGGGTGATGACCTCGCGCGCGCCACGCCCTTCGAAGGGGACCCAGCGCCCGATGCTTTGCGCGGCCAGCGCCATGTCAGCGCCCAATTCCGTGGCAGCAGCCAGCGCGCCAAGGCCGTTCATCGCGAAATGACGCCCGGGTGCGGCGATCTTGTAGATCAGCGGCGTGCCGTCGACCTCGGCCTGCACCACGGTCGTGTCGTCCTGCAACTGCACATCCTTCAAAACATAGTCGAAGCCGTTCCAGCCAAAGCCCACATCCTTGCGCTTGGCGTCATGGGCCTTGGCCTGAAGAATGGCTGCCGTGTCAACATCGTTGTTCAGAATGGCGCTTCCGCCGTATTCCAGCCCGTCGATGATGCTTGCCTTTTCCACCGCGATACCCGCGATGTCGTCGAACGCTTCGAGGTGGGCGGCGGCCACGGTGGTGATCAGCGCCACATGCGGGCGCGCCATGCGCGCAAGCGGGGCGATTTCGCCGGGGTGGTTCATGCCGATCTCGATCACCGCGTATTCGGTGTCGATGGGCATGCGCGCCAAGGTCAGCGGCACGCCCCAATGGTTGTTGTAGCTGGCCACAGAGGCATGGGTGCGCCCCTGATCCGACAGGATTGCGCGCAGCATTTCCTTGGTCGAGGTCTTGCCGACACTGCCGGTGATCGCCACCACCCGCGCCGCGGTGCGCGCGCGCCCGGCCCGGCCCAGATCCTCCAGTGCGGCCAACACATCGGGCACCACCAGCAGGGGTGCGGTGTCCGCCACACCATCCGGGATACGCGACACCAATGCGGCTCCGGCCCCGGCCTCAAGCGCCTGGGCCACGAAATCATGGCCGTCGCGCGCCGCCTGAAGGGCCACGAACAAATCGCCGGGCTGCAAGGTGCGGGTATCGATGCTGACGCCGGTTGCGGCCCAATCGGTCGTTGCGCGCCCGCCCGTGGCGGCGGCGGCGTCGGCGGCGGTCCACAGGGTCATGCCAATCGTCCTTCCAATGCGGCCACAGCGACGCTGGCCTGTTCCACATCGTCAAAGGGCAGGATGTCATCGCCAACGATCTGCCCGGTTTCATGGCCCTTGCCTGCAATCAACAACGCATCCCCCGGCCCCAGCGCGTCGATGGCGCGCAGGATCGCTTCGGCGCGGTCGCCCACTTCGGTGGCCGATGGGCAGCCCGCCATGACCGCCGCGCGGATCAGCGCCGGGTCTTCGGAACGCGGGTTGTCATCTGTGACAAAGACGGTATCCGCGTGGACGCAGGCCGCCTGCCCCATCAGGGGCCGCTTGCCCGCATCGCGGTCGCCACCGGCACCCACGACCGCCATCAGACGGCCCATCACGTGCGGGCGCATGGCGCGCAGGGCGGTTCCAACGGCGTCAGGCGTATGGGCGTAATCGACGAAGACGGCGGCCCCGTTCGCGCGGGTCGCGGCCAGTTGCATACGCCCCCGCACGGTCGTCAGGTGGGTCAATGTATCAAAGACATCGCTGGGCTCCGCCCCGCAGACGATGACCAACCCAGCCGCAAGCAGCACGTTGTCAGCCTGAAAATCGCCGATGAGGTTCAGCCGCACCTGATGCGCCTTGCCCTTGTATTCGATCCGCAGGTCTTGCCCCGTGGCATCCATCCGCTGGCCCGCCAGCAGAAGATCAGCCCCGCTGCGCCCTACGGTCATCACCTTTTGGCCGCGCGCGGTTGCGATGGCGGCCATGTCCACGCCGCGCGCATCATCGATGTTGATCACCGCCGTGCCGTCCTCGGGCAGCACCCGCGCAAACAACCCGGCCTTGGCGTCGAAATAGGCCTCGAAGGTTTCGTGGTAGTCCAGATGGTCCTGGGTGAAATTGGTGAACCCCGCCGCAGTCAGCGTCACCCCATCAAGGCGGCGCTGGTCCAGCCCGTGGCTTGATGCCTCCATCGCGGCATGGGTGATCCCGTTTTCAACCGCCTGCGCCAGTGTGTGGTGCAGGGTGATCGGCTCGGGCGTGGTGTGGGCCAGCGGCGCGCTCCATGCGCCTTCGACACCGGTGGTGCCAAGGTTGACTGCTGGCAGCTCCAGTTCCTGCCAAATCTGGCGTACGAAGGTGCTGACGGAGGTTTTTCCGTTGGTCCCGGTCACCGCGATCATGGTGGCCGGTTGCGCCCCGAACCACAGGGCGGCGGTGCGCGACAGCGCCTCGCGGGGGGCATCGGTCAGAACCAGTGCGGCCCCCGATGCGGCCAGCGCCTCGGACGCCATCGCCGCGCCTTCGGCATCTGTCAGGATCGCAGCGGCCCCACGGTCCAGCGCATCGGGCACAAAGCGCGCGCCATGCACGCGGCTTCCCGGCATTGCGGCAAAGAGGTAACCGGCCTCGACCTTGCGGTTGTCCACGGCCAGCCCGGTGATCTGTGGATTGGCCCCCGACCGTGCGGTCAGGCCCAGAGATGAAAGTGGTTTTGCCTGATCGCCCATGTCGCCTGTGCCTTCATGCCCCTAGTTCGAGCTTGTCAGCGTTATATCAGCCAAGGCGCGGGGTTCAACGGTCGGACGCAGACCCAAAAGCGGGGCAACGCGGCGGATCATCTCGGCGGCGACCGGCACGGCGGTCCAACCCGCGGTGCGACGTGGTTCGTCGCCCGTGGTGTCGACGGGTTCATCAAGGGTCACGATCAGCACGTATTTGGGATCATGGGCGGGAAAGATGCTGGCGAAGGTGGCGATCACCTTGTCATCGTAGTAGCCGCCGCGCGGCTTGGGCTTGTCGGCGGTGCCGGTCTTGCCGCCCACCGCATAGCCCGGAACCTCGCCAAAGCTGGCGGTGCCTTCACTGACCACCTTGCGCAACATGCGCCGTGCGGCCTGTGCTGCCCCTTCGCTCATTACGCGCGGACCGGGCTCAACCCTTCCGCGCCGCAGGATCGTCGGTTTGACCGCATGGCCCCCGTTGGCAATCGCAGCATAGCCAGCGGCCAGATGCATGGGTGAAGACGACAGCCCGTGGCCATATGAAATCGTCACCGCACTCAGGTCGGTCCAGCGTTTGGGCAACAACGGCTTGCCGGTCGCCGCCTCGACAATCTCGAAAGGCGTCGCTTCGAAAAAGCCCAATCCCTGCAGAAATTCCTTCTGCCGCTTTGGACCGATCTGCAGCGCCATGCGCCCTGTGCCGCGGTTGGAGGACTTCACGATAATGTCGGTCACACTCAGCGTGCCGTAGTTCTTGTTGCGGAACTCTCCGATGGGAAAGCCGCCCACGCGCATCGGTCCTGCGGTGTTGATCTGGGTCGAGGGGTTCACCAGCCCCAGATCAACCGCCTGTGCGGCGGTGAAAATCTTGAAGGCCGAGCCAAGCTCGTAAACCCCCTGCACCGAACGATTGAAAAGCGGGCTGTCGGATTGATCCCCGGTGGTGGCGGGGCGCGGACGGTCATTGGGATCGAAGCTGGGCAGGCTCACGACCGACACAACCTCGCCCGTGTGCGCATCCATCAAGACGGATGTCGCCCCCTTGGCATTCATCAGCTTCATACCGCCCCAAAGCACACGTTCGGCGGCGGCCTGAACGGTCAGGTCCAAAGACAGTTGCAACGGACGGCCCGCATTGGCGGGATCGCGCAGGTAGTCGTCAAAGTATTTCTCGACCCCCGCGACGCCGATAACCTCGGCCGCACTCACCCCCTCTTTGCCAAAAGACGCACCGCCCAGCACGTGCGCCGCGAGCTTTCCGTTGGGATAAAGGCGCATGTCGCGCGGGCCAAACAACAGGCCCGGATCACCGATCTCGTGCACGGCCTGCATCTGTTCGGGGCTGATTTTCTTCTTGATCCACAGGAACTTGCGCTTGCCCGTGAAATCCTTGATCAACCGGTCGCGGTCCAGGTCCGGAAAGATCTTTACCAGCTGATTGGCGGAGTTTTCGGCATCGATCATCTGGGTGGGTTGGGCGTAAAGCGCGTGGGTTTCAAAATTGGTGGCCAAGAGCCGCCCGTTGCGGTCGACGATGTCGGCGCGGGCCGCGCTGATGACAGACCCCGGCGCGCTCGCGCGCGGCTCCGTGGGTTCGGATATGGCCAAAAGGCCCATACGCGCGCCTACCACGGAAAACGCACAGAGAAAAAACAGCCCCAGCACCAACAGCCGGCCCTCGGCCCGCGCGCGCATCCGGTCGCGCATTTCTTCGTGGCGGATGCGCTTGTTCTCGCGCTCGATGGCATCGGGGTTTTCGCCCACTTCACGGGCGCGCAGGATACGCGCAAGGGGGCGCAGCGGTGTGCGGATCATTGGTCATCCCCCGTGTTGGAGACATCGATGCCTTTGGTGATGGCAAGCGGTTCGGGCGTAGGATAGGCCACCTGGTCGATGATACCGAATTGCTCTGGTGCCAGCGGCAACAGGCCGAGCCGGTCAAAGTTGATGTCCGCCAGATCGCGCAAGCGGTCCGGACGGTTGAGATAGGCCCATTCGGCCCGCAAAACCGCCAGCCGCGCATGGGCCGCGCGGATGTCCCGGTGCAACCGCTCGGCGTCGGACAGGGCCTGCTGCGTGGCATAGTTTTCCCGGTAAGCCCAGAAGGCCAGCGCGATCACCACCAGGGTGGTCAGAATGTACAAAACCGTTCGCATCTCAACTCACACTCCTGCCGCGCGGGGCATTCCAATCTGCTTTGCTTCAATAGGGTCACCGGCAGGCGCATCCGTGCGCACCGCCACCCGCAGCTTGGCCGACCGGCTGCGCGGGTTTTCTTCCAATTCCTGCGTATCCGGCCCGATGGCCTTGCGCGATTTCATCGTGAACTGTGCGGGGGCGGTCTGGGCCTCCGGCGCATAGCGGTTGGCGTTGCCCGCCCCGCCTGAACGCGCGGTCAGGAACCGTTTGACCATGCGATCCTCGACCGAGTGAAAGGTGACAACAGCCAGCTTGCCGCCGGGCTTTAGCGCCCGTTCGGCAGCCATAAGCCCCTGATACAATTCGCCATATTCGTCGTTCACCGCGATGCGCAGGGCCTGAAAACTGCGCGTGGCCGGGTGCGATTGCCCCGGCTTTGCACGCGGCAGGCACCCTTCGATGATGTGCGCCAGCTGCAAGGTGGTGGTGATCGGCGCAAGGTCGCGTTCGCGTACGATCGCGCGGGCGATGCGGCGACTGGCGCGTTCTTCACCGTAGTGGAACAAGATGTCGGCCAACGCGGATTCTTCGGCAGTGTTCACCAGGTCGGCCGCGGACGGGCCGTCCTGGCTCATGCGCATGTCCAACGGGCCATCCTTCATGAACGAAAATCCACGCTCGGCCTGATCCAGTTGCATGGAGCTGACGCCCAGATCCAGAACAACCCCGTCGAGGTCGCTCGCGTATTCATCCAGTTTCGAAAAAACGCCCTGCTGCATCACCAGACGGTCGCCATATTCTCCGGCCCAAGACGCCGCCATCTCGAAGGCCAATGGATCACGGTCCACCGCGATAACCGTCGTGGCCCCGGCGTCCAGCAATGCGCGTGTGTAACCGCCCGCGCCAAAGGTGCCATCCAGCCAGACACCCGAAACAGGCGCCACGGCGGCCAGCAACGGGCGCAACAGGACAGGAATGTGGGGGGCAACAGGATCAGCGGCGGCGGCAGCGGCCATCACATCATCCCTCCGTCTTGGCCGTACTGGCCCCTTCGAGGAATTCCAGCGGATCAAAGTCGCCGGGCAACTCGTCCAGCCACTCTTCGGTGCGGGCCAGTTCCTCGGCCTCGTAGGTCTCTGGTTTCCAGATCTGGAAGGTGTCGCCTGCGGCGATGAAAAACGCCTCCGCCTCCAGATCGACCTTCTGGCGCAGCTTGGCCGGCAGGACCAAACGCCCGGTTTCATCCACGGAGGTGGGAAAGGATTGCCCATGAAACAGGCGTTGAAGCATCTTGCGCTCCATCGACCCGCGCGGCAGGGCATCGATCTTGGCATCGACCTCGTCGATGGCCTCCATCGTGTAGCATTCAAGGTAATTGCGGCGGTGATCGCCATATACGATGACCAGTTCGGGGTTGTCGCCATCGCGCCAGTTGGGGTCGGACGCCTCGATCACACGACGAAAAGAGGCAGGAATGGACACCCTGCCCTTGCTGTCCACCTTATGGTGGCTTTCGCCTCTGAACCTGCGTGCCATGTGGCCTGGTCCGTCCCTCTTGTCGCCCCTGTGGGCTGATGTCGTTCGCGCCCCCGCGAAAATTCGTTCCCCAGCTTTTGAAAAGGAAACGGCGGGTTGATCTGCTGCCACTGATCAACCCGCCGCCCTCGTCCCGCTTGGCGGGATGTCCAGCTGCGCGCGCCACCTGGGGGGATGTCTGCTCGCTCGCGCGCCGGATCTCTGGTCTGATGAAAGCGAGGTGCCTGTATGAAACCTGCTAGAGTTTTATTTGGTGTGGGGTCGTTTGGCGCCCCGGAGTCTCGTTCTCATCTGATGCATTAGGGATGCCACGGGAAAACATGGGTCGCAATAGTTTTTTATGGGAAAGAGCCTGTATGGCAGGGCTCACAGCGACTCTCTCAATGCAGCTTAAAAGGCGTTTTCACCAAAAATGCGGCTCAATTGGTGTCAGGATAGCCGCACATACACAACATGTAGACCTCTCAAAACAACACCCATCACGGCCCATAATTTCCCAGAATTTCACACCCACTCCGGGCAAGCCCTTGATGTTCTTATCTTGTTCTCATGCAGTTAAAGTCGGTTTCGCCAAAATACACCCACTATGTCCCGAAAACCCGCCCCTGATTCGAATCAGCGCGTGACCTGTCCCACGGTTTCCCATGACCCGCGACACCGCTTTTCGCGAATTGGCACATGCCGGACTGTTTTCTGGCGGTCAGGCGCATTTGCCGTACATTACGATAGTGTCCCAAAGGCCCGGCTGCGCGCTCGAACCCGAGGCGATGCGGTGCTCGAACCGATCACCCGACGGCTTCGCCTTGTCCCTGGCGGTCCAGCGCTCTGCGCCAACGTCCGGTTATAGCCCACGGCAGACGTCGTCTCCATGAGACCTGCACGGACTCAAGGCGAAGCCGCCGTGCATCGCCAGACCGCCCCACCGGGCTGGCGATTTGGCTGACATGCGCGCGTCCCTCTGAGGGAAGACGTGCTTGGCAGCCATAAAGCGCGTCGAAGAACCACTTGTTCGCCATCCCGCGGTCTTGCGATACAAGGCTCGCGTCAGGCGAAATGACAACTGTCCGCTTGGTCCGCAAAGCTGACCAAGGACCATCAAGGCGTAGCTCTCACGCCATCCCGCCCTTGATCAACCCATCCGCAATGCGCGCGTAGGCGTCGGCCATGGGCCCCTCGCCCGCGGCCACCGGCGTTCCGCCGTCGCCTGCAAGCCGGGTGTCCAGATCAATGGGCAAGGCCCCCAAAAGCGGCACGCCCATCTTTTCGGCTTCCGCGGCCACGCCACCCTGGCCAAAGATCTGATGCTCGGATCCGCAATCGGGGCAGACGAACATCGACATGTTCTCGATCAGCCCCAGCACCGGCGTTTTCAGCGTGGCGAACATGTCCACTGCCTTGCGTGCATCGATCAGGGCCACGTCCTGCGGCGTGCTGACCACGATGGCACCGGTCAGTTCGGACTTGGTGCACAGGGTCAGCTGTACGTCCCCCGTGCCGGGCGGCAGATCGACCAGCAACACATCCAATTCGCCCCATTCCACCTGCCCCAACATCTGTTGCAGCGCGCCCATCAGCATCGGACCGCGCCAGACCACGGCCTTGCCTTCTTCCAGCATGAAACCGATGGACATCAACGTCACCCCATGTGCGTGCAGGGGGATGATCGTCTTGCCGTCAGGCGATGCGGGGCGTTTGTTCACGCCCATCATGCGCGGCTGGCTGGGGCCGTAAATGTCTGCGTCCAGCAAACCAACCTTGCGCCCTGCCCGCGCCAATGCCACGGCTAGGTTCGACGACACGGTCGATTTGCCCACGCCGCCCTTGCCCGACCCGATGGCCAGGATGCGTTTGACGCCCGTGGGCTTGGTCGGCCCCTCCTGTGGCTTGGGATGGCCGCCGATCTTGAGACTGGGCGGTGGGGTGCTGGGCTTGGCCGCCGGGCCATGGGCGGTCAGCGCCGCCTGCACACGTGCCACGCCCGGGATGGCCGCCACCGCAGCCTCGGCAGCGGCGCGCACAGGTTCCATCTGGCGTGCGGCGTCGGCGTCAGGCGCTTCGATCACGAAGCGCACGGTGTCCGCATCGATCTGCACGGCACGAATCAAATCGCGGCTGATCAGCGTGCCACCGTCCGGCAATCCGACCCGGGCCAATGCTTCGGTCACCTGTTCGCTTGTGATTGTCATGCCCATTTTCTCCCCGTTTTCTCCCCGTTGCTGATGCATCAATTGGCAGGTTTTCCCCAAGGTTCAACCCCCGCGCGCGAATTGCCTAACCTACAGTCACTGCGCCTAAATTTACGCCACGTCGCCTATGCAAATGCTGCATGGCAGCATTGTTGAGGCGGCTATTGTGCGCGCGCAGCATTCGCCTATCTTTATCTCAACAGAAACGAAACGCACACAACACCCGAGGCAAGCATATGGCCTACTACAACGACGCATCGACCCGCAGTGATCTGACCGAACGCCTTCTTGGCGGCATCGCAGACCTGTTCGAGGCCGCCCGAATCCGCCACGCGCGCCGCCGCGTGTACCGCAATACCTTCGCCGAGCTGGCAGGGCTGAGCGACCGCGATCTGACGGATCTGGGTCTGCACCGGTCAACCATTCGTCGCCTGGCATGGGACACAGCGCTGGAGCAATTCCCACGCTAACGAGATGAGATCAGGCGCTTCTCCTCCCTTTCGCGCCTGCATTTCGGCGGCGGCATCCACCTCCTCCCGGGTGTCGCCGGCAAACACCGCACCAAGTGGTGCACACATAAAACGCCTGTCCGGGCGTTCGCAGATCGCAGCTTCCGCTCCTCCTCCTCCCTGAGTGGCGCTGCGCTACAAGGCGGCGGTCCCACCTCCTCCCGGGGCCGTCGCTTTTTTCTTTTTGTATGGCCGCAGGTTCAGTGCAGCGTTGCGCGCCGTGCGGCCGCCCCGCCTCGGCGATGTGGTGCCGGGCATGGCCGCGTCGCCGCCTCGATATGGGCACGGAAGGCCGCAACCGCAGGCCCATGGCCCGCCGCGTCCCCCATCCCGCGCAGCGCATCCTGCGCCGCCTGTCGTGGAACCGCCCCGGCCTCCAGCGTCATCACCCACTCCAGGAATCCTGCGCGCGCGGCTTGCGTGCCTTCGGTTCCGGCTGCATCCAGATCGGCGAGCCCCGCCATTATTTTTGCAACGATCATCTTGTCCTTTCCGTCACCGCCCGTGACGATTGCTGGCGGCAGGCAAAAGGACATGTGGCACCTTGCAAACCCGGGGCCTGCACAACGCCGCCCCATCGCCACCCGCGATCCACGTTTGTCCAAGGCTGGTTTCCGGGCTCGGGGCGGGCGGTGCGAACACCTGAACCGGACCCCTTCCCAAAGCGCGCGCTTCAGTGGTTTGGCCTGGCTCGTCCCACCCTCACCGTTGCGGGGGCAGCGCCGGATTTGCACCGGCTTCCCAATTCTCCGCCCCCCATGGGGCGGCACCTTGGACCTTCACACTAGGAGTGCGGCATTCATGCCGCAAGCGCGAAAACGACTTGGCAAACTCCCGGTGCGCCAGATTTCTTTCAGGTGCGATGTCACAAACCGGCCCGCCGCCCCGTCTTGTTCATAGAACCGCAACCAACGAGGGCCCGATGGCACGAAATCTTCTGTACGCAATTGGCGCGATGCATGTCTTCGCCGCTTTGATCATGTGGTTTGCGCCACATTACTGGTATCTCAACACGCCCGGCGTCGCCGACATGGGAGGTTACAACCAACACTTTGTACGCGACATCGCCTTGGCATTTCTCGTGTCTGGATTGGCGATGTGGCACGGCGCGCGGGTGCGACAAAACCCGGTGGCCCTGTACGGCGCAGCATGGCCCGTCTTGCACGCGGTTTTGCATGTTGGCGTCTGGGTCCAACGCGGAACCCCGGCGGACACCGTGGCCCTTATCAACCTGACACTGCTGCAAGCCCCGGCATGGGCCGGTCTTTGGGCCGCCTGTTCCATAAGAGACCTGAAAGGATCCACCACATGATGAAGTTTCTGTTGCGAACCCTTGCCCGTCAGTTGCGTCGTGATTTCAGCTATGACCCCGCCTACCTTGACCCGATGATCGCGGCGGGCGCGTCCAGCCGGATGCTGGCGTTTGGATGGTACACACGCTTTCCAGCCCCCAAGGGCGCAGAGCCGATCGCGGTGGGCGCTTTACTTGCATCAACCTTTGAAGGCGATTGCGGTCCCTGCACGCAGCTTGTCATCGACATGGGGCGCAAGTCCGGGGTTTGCGCTGATGAAATGCGCGCCTGTGTCGAAGGGCGCTTTGACCAGGCAGGAAAGGTTGGTCTGGGGTATCGCTTTGCCATGGCGGCAATCACGGATGCGCCCGAGCTTGATGAATTGCGCGCCGAAATCGAGGCCGCACATGGACCCAAAGCCGTCGTCGCGGCCGCGATCCCCGCGTCTGCCGGACGTGTGTACCCGGTTTTGAAACGGGGGCTGGGCTATGGGCACACGTGCCAAAAGCTGCATTTCGGCGATGCGGACGACATGCTAACCCTGCGGGCATGACATTCATGTCCCAGCAGCTTTTCCAAAATGAACGGCCAAAGCTGATTGCGTTGGCCTACCGCATGCTCGGCGAGGTCAGTGCCGCCGAAGACATCGTGCAAGAGGCGTGGATACGGCTGTCGTCTGCCCGACAACAAGAGATTGCAATCCCGTCTGCGTGGTTGCGGCGGGTGGTCACCAACCTTGCCCTGGACGAGTTGCGCAGCGCGCGGGCGCGGCGTGAAGTCTATGTCGGTCCATGGCTGCCCGAACCCATCGTGTCGACACAGGACAATCCGGCAGAGGCGCATTTGGCACTGGCACAGGAATGTTCACTGGCCTTGTTGTGGGCCATGGACGTTCTGGGGCCAAGGCAACGGGCTGCCTTTGTGCTGCGAGAGGCCTTTGACGACAGTTACGAGGATATCGCGTGCACTCTGGGCTGTTCGGTGGCTGCCGCGCGCCAAATGGTATCGCGCGCCCACGCCAAGCTTGCGGCGACACGCAATGATGTTGCCAAGTTGGGCAGCGGCAGTGGCATAGACCTTGCGCCGCTCGTGACTGCGTTGGCGATGGCAGATGTCGATGCCGCGCGCGCCTGCTTTGCAGCCGACGCCATCGCCATCAGCGATGGTGGGGCCAAGCGCCGTGCCGCGCGGCGTCCTTTGGTCGGGCCCGCGGAAATCGTGCATGTGTCCCTGTCCGTGCTTGAGCGGTCGGGCCCTGCAAATGGCATGCGCGCCTGCATGGCCAACGGCACACCTGCCTTGGCGTGGTTTCAGGACGGCGTTGTGGAGTCCATCATTTGCGCGTATGGACATGTAGGCCACGAAATCGGTTGGCTCTACACGCAGCGCAACCCGGACAAGTTGCCCGATTGGACACTGCACTGAACCGGCGGCATCAGAACGGGATATCGTCGGTGCCCGAAATGAACTTTGCAATCACCTTCTTGGTGCCGGCCTTTTCAAATTCGATCTCCAGCTTGTCACCTTCAATGCCAATGACCGCGCCATAGCCGAACTTCTGGTGAAACACCCGCTCGCCCACGGTGAAACTGCTGACCGCATCAAGGTCGATCACCGAATTGCGCGTTTCGCGCGGCTGGCTGATGGGCCGTTCGGCGCTGCGCGCCTGAAGCCGCCGCCAACCGGGCGAGTTGTAGACATTCGCCTCTGCCGCTGCGTCGTGCAGGTTGGACTGCATTGCGCCTTGCATCCCGGCCGCACCATAGCCGCCACCGTAAAGCCCCGGCGGGGTCAGAACATCCACATGTTCTTCGGGCAACTCGTCGATGAACCGCGACGGCAGGGAATTCTGCCATTGACCAAACACACGGCGGTTAGCAGCGAACGAGATGGTACAGACCTCTTCGGCGCGGGTGATGCCCACGTAGGCCAGCCTGCGTTCTTCCTCCAACCCCTTGATGCCGCTTTCATCCATGCTGCGCTGCGAGGGGAAAAGCCCGTCTTCCCAGCCGGGCAGGAACACCATGGGAAATTCCAGCCCCTTGGCCGCGTGCAGGGTCATGATGCTGATCTTGGCCCCTTCACCTTCCTGTTCGTTGTCCATGATCAGGCTGACGTGTTCGAGAAACCCTTGCAGGTTCTCAAATTGCTCGAGCGCCTTGACCAGTTCCTTGAGGTTTTCGAGCCGCCCCGGCGCTTCGGGTGTCTTGTCGTTCTGCCAATGGCCGGTATAGCCGGATTCGTCGAGGATCACCTCGGCCAGTTCCATGTGGGTCATGTCCTTGGACCCGACCAGCCGTGTCCACCGGGCGATGTTTTCGACCAGCAGGCGCAGCTCCGTGCCGCCCTTGCCCTTGATCAGCCCCTCTTCGACCGCCAGCCGCGCGCCCTCCACAAGGTTCACGCCGTTGGCGCGCGCTGTGATCTGGATCGTCTGCTGTGCCTTGTCCCCAAGGCCGCGTTTGGGCGTGTTCACGATCCGCTCGAAGGCCAGATCGTCGTCCGGCGACACCACCACGCGGAAATAGGCCATGGCATCGCGGATCTCCATCCGCTCGTAGAACCGTGGGCCGCCGATCACGCGGTAGGGCAAGCCGATGGTCAGAAACCGATCCTCAAAGGCGCGCATCTGGTGGGACGCGCGCACAAGGATCGCCATGTCGTCCAGCGACATCGCGCGCACGCCGCGGGTGCCGGATTGCGCGGCCTCGATCTCCTCTCCGATCCAGCGGGCTTCTTCCTCGCCGTCCCAGTGGCCGATCAGGCGTACCTTTTCGCCATCTGTGGCGTCGGTCCAAAGCTCTTTGCCCAACCGCCCCTCGTTGCCGCGAATGACACCCGAGGCCGCTGACAGGATATGCGGGGTTGAGCGGTAGTTCTGTTCTAGCCGGACCACATGCGCGCCGGGAAAATCCTTTTCGAACCGCAGGATGTTGCCCACCTCTGCGCCGCGCCAGCCATAGATCGACTGGTCATCATCGCCCACGCAGCAGATGTTCTTGTGCCCCCCCGCCAGAAGGCGCAGCCAAAGGTATTGGGCCACGTTGGTATCCTGGTATTCGTCCACCAGGATATAGGCGAACCAGCGCTGGTATTGCTTCAGCACGTCCTCGTGGGTCTGAAAGATCGTGACCATATGCAGCAGCAGGTCGCCGAAATCGGTGGCGTTCAGCTCTTTCAGGCGTTGCTGGTACTGGGCGTAAAGCTCCACGCCCTTGTGGTCGTAGGCCCCTGCATCCGCGCTTGGCACCTTGTCGGGCGTGAGCGCGCGGTTCTTCCAGCCGTCGATGATGCTCAGAAGCTGGCGCGCGGGCCAACGTTTGTCATCAATGCCCGAGGCACTGACCAGTTGCTTCAGAAGGCGCAATTGATCGTCAGTGTCCAGAATCGTGAAATTGCTTTTCAGCCCCACCAGTTCGGCGTGACGGCGCAGCAGTTTGACACAGATGGCATGGAACGTACCCAGCCACGGCATCCCCTCAACCGGCTGGCCCAGCATCTGGCCCACCCGGTTCTTCATCTCGCGCGCGGCCTTGTTGGTAAAGGTCACTGCCAGAACTTCGTTGGGCCGCGCACGGCCCGTGTTCAGCAAATGCACGATGCGCGCGGTCAGCGCCCGTGTCTTGCCCGTACCCGCCCCTGCCAGCATCAGAACCGGGCCATCCATCTGCTCCACCGCTGCGCGTTGGGCGGGGTTCAATCCATCAAGATAGGGTTGCGGCCGCGCCGCCATGGCGCGCGCGGACAGGGATGCGCCCTCGAAGGCGTCCATTTCATCGAAACTGCTCATGGGCCACACCATAGCGTGGCCCACGGCAAAGCGAAAGCTGTTCCTGCTATGTTCCTCACGCCCTGTCGGCGCAAGGACATGGCAGCATTACACAGCTTCGGCCAGCGACGGCAGCGGGGCCGCCACGCGGGTGGCAATCGGTGACTTGTACATCGGCGTCTGTGGCCGCTGGATCAGTTTGGAGGCCTGCGGCATCGCTGGCACAGCGCTCCGGTCCTCAGCCATCGCGGGGCTGCGCGTCATTGCATAAAGCGATGCCAACCCGATTTTCAGCGCCACGCTGTTCATCACGTCCAACCCCACAACACAGTGCAGAGACGGGAAATGCGGCGTCAGCGCGTCCTGATCCCCGCTCACATCGTTGGTGCGCAGGATCGTCACCAGGTTCGCATTGCGCTCTTCCGCCATGCCGATCGTGTCCCCCAGCGAATCGCCCAGCGTGCTTTTCTCGACGATCAGCAGATCGACGCACATGCGTGAAATACAGGTTTCCGCCACCCGGATGCTACCGGTGCCCGTCACTTGAACACCTGCCTCCATCAGTGCGATCAGGCTGCGGTCAAGTCGGGATACTTCGGTGTCAATGATGAGGGCTTGCATGTGCTGGTCTCCGTTGGTGAGCATCTGTTGCGATGATTCCGACATTGCGAAAAGACAATTAAAAAATGATTGAACTTGTCGCGAATTCAGAAAGCATCTGGACATGATCCGGGCGCTTGCCTCACATGGCGCCATGGATCTGCACGCCAAATATCCCGCCCTGTCCGATCTGCGCGCCCGTGCCAAACGTCGCCTTCCGAAATTTGTCTGGGAATACCTCGACAGCGGCACCGGGGCCGAGGCCACCAAGGCCCGCAACCGCGCCGCCCTCGACCGCGTGGGGCTGATGCCATCGGTACTGCACGGGGAATTCAAACCCGATGTTTCAACGACCTTTCTGGGGGCCGACCTTCCGCTGCCCTTCGGCGTTGCGCCGGTGGGGATGTCGGGCCTGATGTGGCCCGACGCCGAGCGGCTGCTGGCGCAGGCTGCAGCGCGGGCGGGAATGCCCTATACCCTCTCGACCGTGGCCGCCGCGGCCCCCGAGGATGTCGCGGATGCCCTGGGCGAACACGCGTGGTTCCAGATGTACCCGCCCCGCGACACCGAGATTCGCAGCGACATGTTGAACCGCGCACGCGCTGCGGGCTTCTCCACGCTGGTCCTGACCGTGGATGTGCCGGTGCCCTCGCGCCGCGAACGTCAGACCCGGTCGGGCCTCACGCAGCCGCCGCGCCTGACGCCCCGCCTGATGGCACAGGTCGCCATGCGCCCGGCATGGGCCATGGGCATGGCGCGCAAGGGCATGCCGCACATGGCGATGCTGGACAAGTATTCCAACGCCAACACCGAGAACCTGCCGCCCAATGCCCACGTGGGATACCTGCTGCGCACGGCCCCCGACTGGGACTATGTCAAATGGCTGCGCGATGCGTGGGACGGACCCTTCGTGGTCAAGGGTATCCTGCGGCCCACCGACGCCAAGAAGCTTGAAAGCATGGGCGTTGATGCGGTCTGGATTTCCAACCACGCCGGCCGTCAATTCGATGCGGCCCCCGCCACCATCGAAGCCTTGCCCGCCATCCGGCGCGCCACCGGCCTGCCGCTGATCTTCGACAGTGGGATCGAAGGCGGTTTGGACATCCTTCGGGCGCTGGCACTGGGGGCGGATTTCGTGATGATGGGCCGCGCATGGCACCACGCGCTGGCAGCCTTGGGGCCGGTGGGTCCGGACCACCTTGTTGATCTTCTGCGCAAGGACCTTGAGGCGAACATGGGCCAATTGGGCGCGCGCACCCTTGCCAAGCTGCCCAAGACCTTCGCCCTCGACTGACCCCGCGCAGCAGACCCATACCCTCGCGCGGCTCATGACGGTTTTGTCGCAGTGATGGCGCAAACATGGCCATGCTACCCAGTTCTACGGGTATACGACGCTGCGTAAACGTCATAAACCCTGCCGCACCTGACCAAGGCCACCTGACAAAGGGACCGCTGCCATGACCGAATTTTCCAAGATCCTGATCGCCAACCGGGGCGAGATTGCCATCCGCATCATGCGCGCGGCCAACGAGATGGGCAAAAAGACGGTCGCCGTCTTTGCCGAAGAGGACAAGCTGGGCCTGCACCGGTTCAAGGCGGACGAGGCGTACCGCATCGGCGAAGGCATGGGGCCGGTCGCGGCCTATCTGTCGATCGAGGAGATCATTCGCGTGGCGCGCATGTCGGGCGCGGATGCGATCCACCCGGGCTATGGTCTGTTGTCGGAAAACCCCGATTTCGTGGACGCCTGTGCGGCGGCGGGCATCACCTTCATCGGCCCCAAGGCCGAAACCATGCGTGCGCTGGGTGACAAGGCCAGCGCGCGCAAGGTCGCCATGGCTGCAGGTGTGCCTGTGATCCCCGCCACGGAAGTGCTGGGCGATGATATGAAAGCGGTCAAGGCCGAGGCCGCCGAAATCGGTTATCCGCTGATGCTCAAGGCCTCATGGGGCGGTGGCGGACGCGGAATGCGGCCGATCATGGGCGAGGCGGAGGTTGAGGAAAAAGTCCTTGAAGGCCGCCGCGAGGCCGAGGCCGCCTTTGGCAACGGCGAGGGCTATCTTGAAAAGATGATCATCCGCGCACGCCACGTCGAGGTGCAGATTCTGGGCGACAAGCACGGCGGCATGTACCACCTGTTCGAACGCGACTGTTCGGTGCAGCGCCGCAACCAGAAGGTCGTGGAACGCGCCCCTGCCCCCTACCTGACCGAAGCGCAGCGCACTGAAATCTGCGATCTTGGCTACAAAATCTGCAAGCACGTGAATTACGAATGCGCAGGCACCGTCGAATTCCTGATGGATATGGACGACGGCAAATTCTACTTCATCGAGGTCAATCCGCGCGTACAGGTCGAACACACCGTGACCGAAGAGGTCACCGGCATCGACATCGTGCGCGCACAAATCCTGATCGCCGAAGGCAAGACCATCGCCGAAGCCACCGGCAAGCAAAGCCAGGATGACGTGCGCCTGACCGGTCACGCCCTGCAAACCCGGATCACCACCGAGGACCCGCAGAACAACTTCATCCCCGACTATGGCCGCATCACCGCCTACCGGTCGGCCACGGGCATGGGCATCCGCCTGGATGGCGGCACCGCCTATGCGGGCGGGGTGATCACCCGCTACTACGACAGCCTGCTGACCAAGGTCACGGCCAAGGCCCCCACGCCCGAAATGGCCATTGCGCGGATGGACCGGGCCCTGCGCGAGTTCCGCATTCGCGGGGTCAGCACCAACATCGCCTTTGTCGAGAACCTGCTGAAGCACCCCACGTTCCTGTCGAATGAATACACCACCAAGTTCATCGACGAGACCCCGGACCTCTTTCAGTTCAAGCGCCGCCGCGACCGCGGGACCAAGGTGCTGACCTATATCGCCGACATCACCGTGAACGGGCACCCCGAGGTCAAGGACCGCCCCCGTCCCCGCGCCGACCTCAAGACGCCCCGCCCGCCGGTGCTGCAGGCCGATCCGTCGATGCAGATGGGCACGCGCAACCTTCTGGAACAAAAAGGCCCGCAAGCGGTGGCCGACTGGATGAAGGCGCAAAAGCAGCTGTTGATTACCGACACCACCATGCGCGACGGGCACCAATCGCTCTTGGCCACGCGGATGCGCAGCTATGACATGATCCAGGTCGCACCCGCCTATGCGGCCAACCTGCCGCAGCTTTTCAGCGTGGAATGCTGGGGCGGTGCAACCTTCGACGTGGCCTACCGCTTTTTGCAGGAATGCCCTTGGCAGCGCCTGCGCGATCTGCGCGACCGGATGCCCAACCTGATGACGCAGATGCTGCTGCGCGGGGCCAACGGCGTGGGCTATACCAACTATGCCGACAACGTGGTGCAGGAGTTCGTGCGTGTGGCGGCCTCAAGCGGTGTGGACGTGTTCCGCGTCTTCGACAGCCTGAACTGGGTCGAGAACATGCGCGTCGCCATGGACGCGGTGCAGGAGCAGAACAAGATCTGCGAAGGCACGATCTGTTACACCGGCGACCTGATGGACCCCGACCGGGCCAAGTACGACCTGAAGTATTACGTCAAGATGGGTCAGGACCTGAAAGCCGCGGGCGCGCATGTGCTGGGCCTCAAGGACATGGCCGGATTGCTGAAACCGGCCGCCGCCCGCCAGCTTGTCAGTGCGCTGAAGCAGGAGGTGGGCCTGCCCATCCACTTCCACACCCATGACACGGCGGGCATTGCGTCTGCGACCATCCTCGCCGCCTCCGAGGCGGGTGTGGATGCCGTCGATTGCGCCATGGACGCGCTGTCGGGCAACACGTCGCAAGCGACGTTGGGCACGGTTGTCGGTGCGCTCAGGAACACCGACCGCGACACCGGGCTGAGCGAAAAGGCGATCCGCGACATCTCGGATTACTGGGAGGCTGTGCGCAACCACTACGCCGCCTTCGAGAGCGGGATGCAGGCCCCCTCCTCCGAGGTGTATCTGCACGAAATGCCCGGTGGGCAGTTTACAAACCTCAAGGCGCAAGCGCGGTCTTTGGGGCTTGAGGACCGCTGGCACGAGGTGGCGCAGACCTATGCGGACGTGAACCGGATGTTCGGCGACATCGTCAAGGTCACGCCCTCTTCGAAGGTGGTGGGCGACATGGCCCTGATGATGGTCAGCCAGAACCTGACCCGCGCCGAAGTCGAGGATGCGGCGACCGAGGTGGCCTTCCCTGACAGCGTCGTGGACATGATGCGCGGCAACCTCGGCCAGCCTCCGGGGGGCTTCCCCATCGGCATTCAGACCAAGGTGCTCAAGGGCGAGGACCCCTCGACCGAACGGCCCGGCGCGCATCTGCCGCCCGTGGACCTTGAGGCCACCCGCACCGATCTCAGCGCGCAGATGGACGGAAAGGCCATCGATGACGAGGACCTGAGCGGCTATCTGATGTATCCCAAGGTGTTTCTGGACTACATGGGCCGCCACCGGACTTATGGCCCCGTGCGCACCCTGCCCACATCGACGTTCTTCTATGGCATGGCCCCGGGCGAAGAGATCAGCGTCGAAATCGACCCCGGCAAGACGCTGGAAATCCGGATGCAGGCCACGGGCGAGACCAACGAGGATGGCGAGGTCAAGGTGTTCTTCGAACTCAACGGCCAGCCGCGGGTGATCCGCGTGCCCAACCGCATGGTCAAGGCCACGACGATCCAGCGCCCCAAGGCGGAAACCGGCAACCCGGACCATATCGGCGCCCCGATGCCCGGCGTGGTCGCATCTGTCGGCGTGCAAGCGGGTCAGGAGGTCAAGGAAGGCGATCTGCTGCTGACCATCGAGGCGATGAAGATGGAAACCGGCATCCACGCTGAACGCGATGCGGTGGTCAAGGCCGTGCACGTGACGGCAGGTGGCCAGATCGACGCCAAGGATTTGCTGGTGGAGCTGGAATGACGGCGGGCCGGGTCAAGGCCCGTCGCATGGGCCTTGGCGACATATGTCCATCGGCGGGCATTGAAGGGCGAATCTGAGCCCGGGCGGAGCATTCCTTTCAAGGGTAATACAGGGCCGCGCCCGACCTCGGGTGGGCGCTCAAACGGTTACGCGGTTGCGCTTTATCGTCGTTTCTTGCCTGTGACCCCTGTTCTGATTGTTGACATGGAAGAGCGCCCTCCCGGGGGGAGGTCGGGCGCGGCCCGGCGGCGCTGCGCGCCTTGGTTCCGGGCCAGTGGGT